>CAZHHD010000015.1:0-151378 GCA_964531795.1 uncultured Polyangiaceae bacterium
TTGCACAGACATTTCGATCGCTTACGACCTCGCGATTTATGAGATGCGCTCTAGGCACTCGTGCAGGTTCGTCCCCCGTCGGGGATCGCGAACGTGTCACGAGTGCACAGAGCTTATGAGATGCGCTCTAGTTACGCACGCGCTAGTCGCCGGTCGGCGTCACGCTCGCCTTCTCGACCATGAGCACGATGGTCTTCGACGGCGAGCGAGTCCTGTGCACGGTCCCTTTCGGCACCGTGTAGCCCAGGTGCTTGTCGAGGGTGATGGTGCCGCGCCCCTCCACGTCGAGCAGTAGTTGCCCCTCGAGCACGAGGAAGAACTCGTCCTCTTCGTCGTGCTTGTGCCAGTGGTACTCGCCCTCGAGGATCCCGAGTCGGACGACGGCGTCGTTCACTTGGGTGAGGGTTTGGTTGAACCAGGGCGCGTGCTCGGAGACCTCGCGCGGGATGTCGACGACCTCGAGGTAGCCGTACTTGTTGTCGAGGCGCGTGTTGTAGCGCGACGTGTCGATGTCTTTCGGCGTGCGGATCGGGTCGGGCATGGCTTCACTCCTCGCTGAGAAGCGGCGAGGATAGTCGTTGTCGGGCGCGCGCGCTCCCCGACTCGTGCGTGCGTCGCAGCGGCCGCGCGGGCTTTACAGCGCTGTCGGCGCGTGGCACGCGAAGGCATGGGCTTCGACGTTCATCTGATCCCCACGCGCGCCGGCGCACCGCGCGAGGTCGTCAATCCGTTCACGCGCGAGCACGTCATGACCCGCCCGATGGAGATGTCCGACGACGAGCGCGCGCGCGTGCTCGAGGCGGTGGCGCGTCACGGCGGGCGGCTCGACGCGCGCGGCAGCGGCGTCGTCTCGATCGAGGGCAAGGCCACGGTCGACATGACCGCGCTCGGGATGGCCGTCGTCCGCGGAGACCTCGAGGCTGCGTGCCGGCTCTTGTTCGACGTCGCCCACGCCGGGGGTCTCGTCGCGGCTTCCGACGCCGGCCCCTCGCTCGTGACGAGCGCCGAGACCTACGCACGCGTGAACGCGCTGTGCGCCGAGGATCCTGCGCTCCGCGACGTGCTCGGCGACGAGCTCGAGGTCGTTACGAGCGCGGCGGAGATGGCGACACACCTTCGCGCGAGCTTCGATCAGGCCGTCGCCTATTCGCGTCACGCGATGGACGCCGAGTAGCGGAGCGAGAGCCGCGCGCAGCAGAGTGCGCGCCACGTCGCACGACGTGAGAGGTGACAAACGTCAGAAGCCTTTCCACGAGGCCGTTGTGGGCGCAGAATCGCTGATCTCGGGGCCGCGCCGTCGTCCCGTGAGGGGGCCTCATGAACCGCACGCTTCTCTTCGTTTCGATCGTCACCACCACGACCAGCGCCGCGCTCCTCGCGTGCACCACCGAGGATCCGCTGAGCCTCATCGACGACGTGCCGGTGGAGGGTGACGCGGCCAACGCCGCCGACACGACCGGCCAAGCCGAAGGCTCGGCCGACGCGTCGAGCGGCTCGGACGTGGTGGACGCCACGAACGACGTCTTCGACTCCAGCACGGTCGACGCCAAAGACACCGGCGCCGCCGACGCTCACCCCGACGCGAACGACGCCGCGTGCCCGGTGACGCTCACGGTGAAGGACGTCTTCAACTGGTGCTCGGTGTCCATCGACGGCGGCACCGCGTTCACCGCGGGAAACCAGACGGTGTGCGCGGCGAACGGCGGCACCGTGCACCTGTCGGCGTCGCCGCTCGGCGGGTTCATCCTCGGCCCCGCGCCGTGGCACGACACCGCGGGCGATCTCGACGGCGGCGGCGAGCTGGGCGCGAGCGACGGCGGCAGCGCGTCGACCACCATCGTCGTCGGCGACGGCGGCGCCGCGTGCGCGTGGGTCTGCTGCCCGTTCCCCGACGGCGGCGGTTGCCCGACGACCAATCAGTGCCCGTAAGCGGCTCCGCGTCGCTTCGACGGATCCACGCGCGCTCGCGGTGAGCGCCGATCGCGCGAGCTACGCGCGTCGGGTATGATCGACGTGCACCGGCACGGGTGGCGAAATTGGCATACGCAGCGGATTTAGGTTCCGCCGTCGCAAGACGTAGGGGTTCGACTCCCCTCCCGTGCACTTCTCGGTAGTTAGCTTCGTTGGCGGGGCGGCGGGGCGGTCGCGCGCTCGAGACGTTCGGTCTCACTTACCAAACGAGCTATACGTAACGCTGAGCTGCCTCTACCTTAAACGGATGAGGTACGTAGGGCTCGCGTTGGCCGCCGCGCCCGCGCTTCTTCTCACCCTCTCGGCCAGCTCGTGCACGGCGATCGTCAAGCTCGAGGATCACGGCGACGTGACCAATCGCTGCATCGTCGATCTCGACTGCTCGAGCAAGAACGCCGGGTCGGCTTGTGGGCCCAACCATACCTGCGTCCCGATCGACGGGTACTGCGCGACCAACAAGGAGTGCATCCAGCGCGCGGGCTCCGAAGCGTACTTCTGCCAGCGCGGAGCCGAGCCGAAGGACAACGCGTGCAAGGCGCTGCTCACGGCGACTTGCCCGACGTTGCTCGCCGACCCCGGCGACACCGCGAACGACGACATGATCCTGCTGGGCACGCCGTGGATGACGTGGACGCCCGTGCTTCACGGAGGCCAAGACGGCATCGAGCTCGCGCGCCGCGACTTCCGTAGCGCGCTCGGCGGGCTCCCGCCGATACCGGGTCACAAGGATCCGCGCCCGATCGTGGTCGTGGCCTGCAACGTGCCGCTCTCTCACCAAGATCAGATCCACGACGCCATCGATCACTTGGTCGATATCGACGTGAAGGCGACGATCGGTCCCCTCAGTGGCAGCTGGATCAACTACGCCATCACCAAGGGCTCGCCGAAGAAGATGGCGGTGTTCACCACCGACTCGAGCTCTCCTGGGTTCCAAGGCGACACCCACGATCTCCTCGTCACCAACGGCAACCCGCCCGGCGCTGCGCTACGCGCTCTCATCGTGCCCCAGCTCGAGGCCATCTTGAGGGCCCAGGGAAAGACCGGCGACGTGAAAGTCGCGATGGGAGCCTCCGGGCTCGCCACCGATCAAGGGTCCGTGGATCTTCTCTTCCAGCACCTCGTCTTCAACGGAAAGTCGGCGCTCGACAACGGCAAGAACTACCAAGAGTTCGATTTCGGCGACACGAGGACCGACGGCGCCTCCTCCGCGACGCTCGCGAGCGCCGTGGCCGCCATGGTCGCCTTCAACCCCGACATCGTCTTGCTCGCCTCGTCCGAGGAGTTCGCCATCGACGCCATCGAGGCGAGCATCCACCCGCTGTACTCGGTGGGGCCGTCGGCTTCGACGAGCTCGCTGGCGGCCTTCCTCGACACGCAACCCAACGGCACGAAGCGCCTTCTCGGCGAGCGCCCCGGCCGGCCCACGAGTGACCACCGCCTGGCGACGTTCATCAATCGATTCAACGCCACCTTCCCCGAGGATCAGGGCCAGTACGGCCTCGGCGCGCAGAACTACGATCTCTTCTATTACCTCGCCTACGGGATCGCTTCGCTCCCGCCCGACAAGCCCTTCGTCGGCCAGGACATTGGCCATGCTGTTCTGACCAAGTTCGTGCAGGGGGCGACGCCGGCCTCGACGACCCCGGCTTCGATCATCGGCACGGTGCAGAAGCTGCAGTCGGGCGCGACCGTCGACATGGACGGGACAGGCACGATCGGCGACTTCCAAGCCAACGGTGAGCTCGTCTACGCGGAGCTCACCGTCTGGTGCTTCGACCCTGACCCCAACGTCGACAGCCGAACGAAGGACTCTGGGCTGACCTTCCGCACCGATCAACCCGGGGTGCTCCAAGGCAAGCTGACGTGCTTCTAGAGCGCATCTCATAGGCTCTAGCGGATCGCTTGGCGTCACGGCAGCGTGATGAGCGCCTCGACCATGTCGTGATCCGAAGGAATGGTGCCGAGGATCTTCAGGGTCGTCGGATTGAAATCGAGGATCACCTTCCAGTTTTTCACCGGCAGGCTGTTGGTCGCGAAGATCCAGTCAATGTTGTCGCCGTACTTCGAGTGGTCGTCCTCGAACGCGTGATCGGCCACGTTGCGGTCGAACTCGTTGACCGAGTTGATCCACTTGTTGGTCGTGTGCTGAGCGCGCGGGTTCGTCACGTACGCCGTGCCGAACTTTTGATTCGTGACGTCGCCGAAGCCGGCCGACTTCATGGCGGGGAGCATCACGTCGGCCGGCACCTTGAACTTGGACGCCTGGAAGTCGCCCGTGATCACGACCGGCAGGGCGCCGTGGAGCGCTTTGGTCTGTGTGATGATCTCCTTCCACTCCGCGCGCTGCACGTCGGCGGATTGGATTGCGAGGTGCGTCGTGCCGAAGAAGAACTGGTCGCCGCTTCCGAGGTGCGTGAACACGGCCCAGACGAAGAAGCGCGGGGCGATCCCCGTGACCTGGGCCTGGAAGAGGTAGACGCCGTGCCGGACGAGGCTGAGGTGGTTCGTGTCGTAGATGATCCGCGTCCCCGCGGAGGAGGTCGGATCGCTGTCGACGATCGCGTACGAGCCGCCGGCCTTGTTCACTCCGTTGAGCAGGTCCAGGCACTGCGAGGGTCCGTCGACGAGACCGGTGAGTCCAGACCCCGTCCTGCAGCTCGCCTCCTGGAGACCGAGGACGTCGGGACGCTCGGCGACGATCTTGGCGATGACCGCGTCGCGTCGCACGCCCCAGACCTTGGCGTCACCGCTCGCCACTCCGTCGGTCGAGATGTCGCGCACGTTCCAGCTCGCCGCCCGCAAGTCGGTCGTCGTGTCGTAGACCGCTTCGCTTGCGGAATCGGCGGCGTCGCCAGAATCGGCGGCGGCACAGGCGAAGAGCGAGAGCGAAGCCAGAGCGGCAAGAGCGATCTGCTTCATGCAGGATCCCTGAGCAAGGGCCAAGCCACGCGCGGAACCCCATTATTTCCAGCGCTTCGAGGGTCGTGCAGCCAGGCACTGGATCGCGTCCGACCGCCGCCTCCGAATGCAACCTGCGACGGGGGCGATCCTGGTCGCCGGAGCTTCCATCGCCCGGTGCTCGCCCCCTTTGCTCAGCGCGTGCGCACGCCGGCGCGGCAGACGGGGTTGCACGCCCACGCCTTGCACTCCGCCGAGCCCCGACCGCCTCGCTACGTCTTCTTCGGAGGCGTCTCCGGAGCTCGCGGAATCGCGGGACTCGCGACGGCGGGCTTCCGCCTCTTCTTCTTCTCTTCGTCCGAGAGCCCTTCTTCGTCCGCGAGCTCGTCGACGACCGCGCGGAGCCCGGCGGTCCGGATCGAAGGGTTCGTGTCCATCGGATCACAACCGAGCGTGGTCGCGAGGTGATTCCATTCCTCGTTCAGGTGCATGCGCACCACCGTCGAACGGGACGAGTCCGGCGCTTCTTCCTCTTTCGAGTATTTCGGAAGCGGCTCGTCGTCCACGGACTTCGGAGGCCCGGCGTGTTTCTCTTTCGGCCGACGCGTCTTCTCATCCCCCATGCGCTCGCCTCGCGATCATTGTGACACACCTGAGCCGTGCGGGCACGACGTTGCGCTGCGTCGGAAGAAGCGGCCGTCGTTGGCGCCTCGGCGATTCGACAAGGAGGGCACCACTACCCCCCGCAGCCGGGGTTCTGATCGCACGAGTGATGCACGTACTCGCAGATCACCGAGAGCGTGCTCACCCCCGCGTCGTCGTTCTCTTTCGTCGTCGCGCAGCTCGAGACGGTGATGGGCTCGACGCCGACAAGGTCGGTGCACGCCTGCTCGCACGGCTCGCCAGCGACGTGGGCGTACCACTCCTGAAACGTCTGCGCGTCGCCGGCCTCGCGGCTGCCCGCGTGGAAGGTCTCCGGCGTGATGCCGAACCCTTGCCTCCCGGGGATGTCTTCGCACTTCGCCGCGCACGCAGGCGTCGTACCCAAGAAGGTCGAGGCCAATCCCAAGACCGCCACGGCACGCGCGAGGAATCCTGAGGCGGCGAGGGCAGCTCGAAAGCGTGTGGCGCCGGGAGCCACGCGGCTCATGACGGGGGATCGAGATCGCGGCACGGGTTCTCCTTCTTCTACCAGGACGAGGAGCTCCCCTTGGAGCCACGAGCCGCGACCAGGTCGCGAGATTTGTGTCCACCCACCTGGCATCGCGGGCGTCCAGGACGCGGCGGATCGTAGCACCCAGGATTCGGTGCGTTTCTCCGTGCGTGAGCACGCGTTGGCCATGGCATCGTTGCTGCTTTTGGGGAGTGAGCCCATGCGACACATCGCTCCCCGCGCGAGCCTTCTCCTCCTCTGCACGACCTTCACCGCCTTCACCTTCTTGGCGTGCAGCGGCAACGACGGCAGCGTGGCGGTCGACGCGGACGCCGCCGGCGCCGACGGATCGTCGGGGGCCGGCGACGGATCGTCGGGCGGCGGGGGCGACTCCGGGGGCGGTGGTGGCGACGACTCCGGCGCGAAGAAGGACAGCGGCGGCGACGCTGCGTCCGGGGCCTTCGACTGGTTCCCCGGCAACTATCTCCTCATCGACGCCACGACGGCGAGCGACATCACGACGCAGCTCTCGAGCCCCGCGCGCGATGCCTTCGTCGGCGTTCAAGTGCGCTACCTGTGGCACGACTGCGAGGTCGCGCAGAACGACTACTCGGGCTGCATGGCCAAGATGGACGCCGACGTCGCCGCGGCCGACGCTCTCGGGAAGAAGATCATTCTCTTCCTCCAATACAAGACCTTCGACACGTCGCAGCCCGTCCCCGCCTACCTGCTCGGCGCGGGGCCCTGGTGCGTCTCGGGCGGCGACGCCGGCCAGGTGTGCGGCTCGTACCCGATGGGCAACGGCACCACGGCGATGGTTTGGGTCCCGGGAGTAGCCGCGCGCCTCCACGCCTGGTTCGACGCCATCGGTCAGCACTTCGCCTCGAGCCCACACGCCGGAGCCATCGCCGGCATCAACCTCCCCGAGACGGCTTGCAGCAGCAACCCCGCGCTCCCTTTGCCCAGCGTGGGCTACACGGCGCCCATCTACGAAGCGGCGATCGAAGAGAACTTGCGTGCGCTCGTGCACGCCTTTCCCACGAAGCTCGCGTTCCAGTACACGAACTTTCTCCCCGCCTTCGGATCGGACACGACGGCGGCTTCGCTCGGCAAGCTCGCCGACTTCGCGCTGGCGACGCCGCACGTGGGCCTCGGTTGCCCGGATCTCGCGCCCATGGAGAACGCGCCGTTCTACGCGTGGCTGAAGGACGCGAAGTACCAGGGGCGCGTGCCGTTTCAGCCGGCGGTCGAGTCACCCGACTACAAGAGTGCGCGCACGCCGTCGCTCGCCGCCACCTACGACCTCGGCGTGAAGGTGGCCCCGGCAGGGATGGACGCGCAGATGATCTCCTGGGCCAACGTGAACGCGAGCGGCGACGTCTTCACCACCGACGAGGTGAACGCCTACATCAAGGCGCACGGCCCGTTCCCCAACGTGGCGCGGCCTACCTGGTGACCGAAGGAGGAGCTCTTCGCCGCGAGGCGGGCTTCACCTTCGACGCGCTCGTCGCCTTCTTCGTCTCCGTCCCTTTCTTCGCCTTCTTCGCCACGGGCTTTTTCTTCGCCGCCTTCTTCGGCTTCGTGTCGAACGTGTCGAACACCAGCCGGAGCACCTTCGGCAGGGGCTTTCCCGCCTTCTTGGCCGCGCGATAGTCGGAGTAGGTCATCTCGACCGCCGCGGCGCTCTCTTCGGCCTGCTCCTTCTCGCGTGCGCGCGTCTCGCGGAGCTCCTGGGCCTCGAAGCGCTTCTTCGACGCCGCGTCGCCGAGGTGCGCGGCGACCTTGGCCCACGTCGCTGGGCCGGCGGGGATCCCGAGCGGCACGAAGCTCTGGTAGCCCTCCCGCGCGAGCGCCTTGGTGGTCTTGGCGATGTGCTCCGGCTCGAGCTGGTCGAAGAACACGAGCCCCTCGAGCTTCATCATCTCGACGAGCGCCGCCACGCTCGCTTCGTCCTTCAACGAGAAGAGTTGGTTCGCCGCGAAGTCGACGAGCCGCGCACGGAAGGCGCACTCGTACTCCTTGATCCCCTCCCACGACGCGGGCTTTTCCAGCCAGCGGTAGTGCGCTCCGAGGTTCACGTAGACCTCACCGGAGCTCGCCTGGAGGTTCACGACGGCGACGAACTCCTTGCCGACGAACCGGCGAAAGGTCGGCGCGCTTCCGGTGAATCCATTTTCCCGGAGGAGCGCTGCGAGGCTGCTCCTGCGTGCGTCGTCTCGGCTTGGCATGCGCCAAGGATACGGCGAGAGCGTACCGCGCCAAGCCTCGAACGCGTGCGTCTCTGCGCGCACTCCGAGATACGCTCGGCTTTGGGAAGCGAACGTGCTTGGAGGAGCCGCACAGGTGGAGGGTGTCGTCGTGAAGCCCAGCACCTGGGCGAAGCAGCCGTGGAAGAACGGGCGAGGCGTCACCTACGAGATCTGGCGATGGAGCGATCCCACGCGGGAGGATTCTGCGGAGGGGTTCGACCTTCGCCTGAGCGTCGCGCGGATCGACGGCGAGCAGGAGTTCTCGCGGTTCCCCGGCTACTTTCGCGCGCTCATCCCCCTCGACGCGAGCGACCTCTCTCTTGGGCCCACGATGCCGCTCCTCCAACATCACGTCCTCTCCTTCTCCGGCGACGCACCGATGCACACGCGAGGCTCGGGCTCGACGCGTGATCTCAACGTCATGTCGCACGTGGCGCGTGCGCGCGCGCACGTCGCGGTCGGCGTCGCGGAGCCGAACGTCTCGCTCGCGCACGACGCGCTCGTCTACCGACACCGCGCCGTGTTCGCTCTCACCGCTGTCACGGTGCGCGACGCGAGCAGACGCGAGATCGCGCTCGAAGCCACCGACACGTGGATCCACCTCGACCGCGACGACGCACGCTTCACGGCGAGCGCACCCGTGGTCTGGATCCTCTTCTGACACCACGACCCTCGTTGCGACCGCGACGCGCGCGCGCTTTACTGAGGCATGAGCGACGCGCTCATCCGAGGTGTCTTCGCCACGACGCGCACGAAAAGAAGGCGCGTGCTCTGGTGCGCGTGGTGGACTGGGGCGCCGAGCGCGTCGCCGTTTCGCGCGCCCGACGCGTGGAATGGCGGCGCGCGCACCGAGGACGAAGCGCGAGCCCTCGCCGAGAAGGCCGCGGGAATGCCGCTCGAGCCCATCGAGGGGCGCTGGGCGGGGGCTTGGGTGCGCGTGCGCGCGGGCTTGCCGCCTTTCGTGAAGCGCGCGCCGCGCAGCGTCGACAAGGCCAAGCCGCGACCCGTCGATCCCTACGCGGTCTTGGGGGTCAGCTCGTCGGCTTCGCTCGAGGAGGTGCGGGCGGCGTTTCGGAAGCGGGCCCTCGAGCACCACCCGGACCACGGCGGCTCGCCCTTGGCCTTCATGGCGGTGAAGCGCGCCTACGACGCGATCGTCGCGCGGCGTGCCAAGCGTCGAGGAGCGCGGCGCGACTCGGCGTGAGGACGAGCGCCGCGCGACGACGTGCGAGGTGCCGCGGATCGCGCGCCCGTGGACGCGCGATCGACGCGGCCTCTCGACTCACTGCATGACGAACGTTTCGCCCGCCGTCTTCCCCTGAACGTCGAGGAAGAGGACGATCGCCGGCTTGCCGGCGTCCGACGTGACGACGCTGTAGTCGATGTTCTGCATCTGCGCGGTCGGGCAAGTCTGCGTCGCGGCGAGCGTGTGACCGCTCTTCGTGAACGTCGACGACGACGTCGTGGTCTTGCCGCTCGAGTCGACGATGATGTCGGCGACGTTGCCGGTGAGCTTCAACTTCCCCTTGGCGGTGCCAATCGAGGTCGCGACCGGGCTTCCGTAGACCGTCACGTCGCTGAGCAGGTAGGTGCCGTCGCCGATCGTGCCGCCCGTCGCCGCCGGCGCTGCCGCCGTGACTAGGTTGAGCGGAACCGAGGGGCCGTCGTTCACGAGCGTGTTGCACACGACGTTCGCGTCGGCGCCGGTGTCACCCGTGCCCGCGTCGCCGCCGCCGCCCGAGTCCGTACCGCCGCCGCCCGAGTCCGAGCCACTGGCGCCGTCCGAGCCGGTGCCGGCGTCGGTCGTGCCCGTGGTGTTGTCGGTGCTGCCGCTGCACGCGACAGCCAGGGGGACCGCACAGAGCGCGACCCAGGGGACGAGACCGGTGACGACACGACGCGAAAGCATGAAAGACATCATCTGGAAGACCTCCTCTGACCCCCCTCGTGTACTACGGTTCGCGGAGGTCGTCATGCCGCTCCCTGCTTCGTCGTTCGAGGTACCCGGCGCGGGCTCGGTCTCCGCCGTTTGGACGGAGGTCCCGGACGCCCGCTGGGTGCTCGCGTACGCGCCGGGGGCTGGTTCGAATCTCGCGGATCCCTTCGGCGTCTTTGCTTCCCAAGCGCTCGCGAGGTCCGGCATAGCCACGCTCCGCTTCGCGTTCCCGTACATGGAGGCGCGGCGGCGCGTCCCGGACCGCGCGCCGGTGTTGGAGGCGACGTGGCGCGCGGCGATCGACGTGGCGCGGGCGCGCGCCCCCGAGGGGACTCGGCTCGTCGTCGGCGGTCGCTCGATGGGCGGTCGGTTCGCGTCGATGGTCGTCGCTCAGGGCAAGTCGCGCGTCGACGCCCTCGCGCTCTTCGCCTACCCGCTGCATCCGCCGAAGAAGCCCGACGAGCTCCGCGTCGCTCACCTTGGCGCGATCGACGTGCCGACGCTCTTCGTCTCGGGCACGAACGACGCGTTCGGCACGGTCGACGAAATCAGTCGCGCCGCGCGTGGGATGAAGCGCGCCGAGCTCCGCTTCCTCGATCGCGCCGACCACAGCTTCGCGGTCCCCAAATCGACCGGCCGCACGCGCGACGAGGTGTTCGCCGAAGCGACCGACGCGCTCGTGGAGTGGCTCGCAGCGCTCGGGTGACGCGCGCTCAGCGAAGAACGGCCGGGAGCTGCTGGAGCGCGCCGTGCGCCGCGAGCTTCAACATGCGACGGTCGAGCGACGCCGCGTGATCGCCGGTGGCGTGCGCGTGGCCTTCGACCATGCCGAGCATCCGACCACCTTGCGCATCGCCGACGACCGCCGAGACCACGTACTCGACCGCGCCGTCGTCGTGCGCGTGCTTCGCCACCGAGACGGTGAGCACCGCGGCGCGCTTCGCCGGGCGCGCTTGATCGAGCGCCTCGAGCTCTTCGCCCAGCGCCGTGCGCACGGTCCCCTCGTCGAGCTCGACGGCGTGGAGCGTCACGGCGGCGATCCGCACCTTGGCTTCGCGAGCCGGCGCAGACGGGGCGAGAAGACACGCCGCGAGGAGCACCGGGAGGGCGAGGAAGCGGGTCATGCCGGGAGGTAGAGCAAGGCAAGTGCCGAGCACGGAGCCTGGATTTTTCCGCCCTTTCGCCGCGCCCACACACGCCCCGGATCCCGTGTTCCCCGCGCCCCGACCCCAAAGCCGAGTGACCTGGAAAGACGACTTTCCATGCAGGCCTCGGGGCGCAGGGCGCGGACTACACACGGCAGTCAGGCGCCGTATCTCGGCGCGAAGGGGATGACGACTGCGCTCCGCTTCAGCTACGTCTGAGGGTGGCCCTTCGCGTGCGTCGCACGCCTTCGCGGGCTTCGAAAGGGAATGGGATCGATGACACGGCAGAGGATCTTCTTCGGTGGGGTGCTGGTGCCTTCGTTGACGTGGTTCGTGCTCGGTTGTGGGCCGCCGCCGAAGGCCAGCATGACCCCCACGTACGACGCGCAGAAGGAAGCAGAGGGGGTGATCTCGGTGCAGCCGAAGATCGCGCAGCCCCCGGTCGTGGGTGCGTTCGACTTCGAGATCCTCGGCGACGCCGACGGCAAGGGCTGCTTCGATCGAAACGAGACCGCGCACGCGCTCGGGTACTTGCCGTTCGTGAACCGCACCGGCGACATGCTGCCGACGCTGGCGAACTACGCGGTGAGCACGGCGATCTACGACGCGCTCACGAAGGTGAAAGACGCCGACACGATCCTCGTGACGTGGACGCGCACCGAGACGACGGGCGACAAGGCCTGCGCCGAGATTCACGGCAAGGCGATCAAGCTCACCAAGGCGAAGCCGAAGGAAGACGCGCCCGCGCCGCCGCCGGTCGTGATCAACCAACCGCCTGCGCCGCCGCCGCCTCCTCCTCCTCCCCCGCCGCCGCCGCCGTCGGCGAGCGCACCCGAGCCTGCGGCGCCGATGCCGCCGGTGAAGCCGCCGCCGCCGCCGCCCCGCAAGAAGTATTAGGCCGAGGCCCGCGTCCGGCGCGAGCTACGGCTTCTTCGTCAAGACGATCTCGTCGAGATTGAGGTAGCCGTGGCTCCCCTGACCGCCGTTGTAGATGATCGACACCGTGCTCCGGCCGGCGGGGAGACTGAGCGTCGTACCAACGGTGCCGTACGCGTCGTAGCTGCCGGTCGTGGGGAACGCGAAGTCGGCCTTCAGCGTCGCGCCGTTCACGTAGAGGAGGCGGCTCGCGTCGGTCGCGGCGGCGTAACGAAGCTGCGCGTCGAAGGTGCCGGCCTGCGGCAGATCGACGAGCACGTCGACCCATTGGCCGTCGGCGTTCCACCCCGCGGTGTAGCCGAAGCCGTGAAAGCCCGTGTGGCTCGCCTCGAGCCCGACGGCGTGAAGCTCCCCCTCTTCGACTTGCCACGTGAGCGGCGCGTCGGCCGGCGCCGGCCCGAGGATGCGCGCGGTGACCGCGGTCGTCATCGCCGCC
The DNA here is from genome assembly GCA_964531795.1 of uncultured Polyangiaceae bacterium. Lineage (GTDB taxonomy): Bacteria > Myxococcota_A > Polyangia > Polyangiales > Polyangiaceae > CAZHHD01. The sequence goes on from CAZHHD010000015.1 coordinate 12,725, forward strand.
GAGGAGAGCGAGTTCACGCTGTTCGTGTTGGTGTCGTAAGGCCCTGCCCAGTCACAGGAGACGAGCCCGCTCTGCGCGTCGCGCGCCGAGGCCCACAACGCGTCGCTGCTCCGCACGAGAAAATCGCGGTACTCGGTGTGCGATCGATCGGCCTCGTACAAGAGCGCGAGGTAGCGCGCGGCGATGCCTTTGAACTGCTCGCCGTCGTCGCCGCCGGGCTTACCGCACTTGCCGTCGCTCAAGAAGGTGCCGGCGGTGCCTTGAGCCGACTCGTGCGAAAGCATGTATCCCGCAACCTTGTGGGCGAAGGCGAGGTAGCTCGCGTCACCGGTCGCGCGCGCGAGCGCCACGCCCGCGCCGATCATCACCCCCTCGTTGTAGGTGAACGACCAGGTGGTGTTGATCTGCCCGGCAGAGCTGATGTTGTCGTAGACGTGCCCGCTCGCGGGATCGACCATCGTCGTCGACCAGTAGGCGAAGACCTTCTTGGCGAAGGCGAGGTAGCTCGCGTCTTGGGTGTGCTCGTAGAGCCGCACGCCGGTGATGATCGCGCCGCCGTTGATGGCGGTCACCTTGGCGTCGTGTTGCTTGCGCCACCAGATGCCCCCCTTCTGCGCGCCGCAGCAGGTCTCGTCCCACGCGCTCTCGATGTCGAGGTAGAGCGAGACGGCGCGATTGAGGTACGCGGGGTCCTTGAAGACGTCGTACGCGCGGATGAGGGCCAGCGCCATCCAGTTCTCGTCGTCGTAGAAGTCACGCGACCAGCCGCGCGCGTCTTGGACGTCGTAGAACATGCGCGCCGCGCCCAAGTAGCGGGCGGCGCCGTGGCGATCGACCGCGTCGAGGATCACGTCCCAGTCGTTCGCGTAGGTCCAGTAGCTGTCGTTCGTCGCGTCGCGGAGCTGCGTCCAGTAGCGAAGCATCATCGTCGCCGCGAGGGCGTCGGCGCGATCGTGGAGCTCGGCCGCGCGCGGATCGGGCCCGGCGTCGCTGCTGCCACCGTCGACCACCGTGCTCCCCTCGGGCGAAGCGTCACCCGAGGCCCCAGTGCCACTGTCGGCGTGGGCCGGCGCAGCGGGCGCGGTCACGTCGTCGGCGCACGAGGCGGCGAAGACCGGCGCGAGGAGCGAGAAAACCCAGGGAATCGTCCGCAAAGAGGTCGAAGAGCGCACGCCGAGAGCGTCGCACGGTGCGCGCGGCGAGGCGAGCGCGGTCACGACGGGACCGGTCACTCGATTGGCCAACCGGGTGCGCGTCCCTCGCACAAAACGACGTCGCCGCCGCGATGCACGGTCGTGGCGCGGAAGTCGACGCGGCATACTCGCTCGCATGAAGACGCGCGTCCTTCTGATTGGCATTTTCTCCGCGCTGACCTGCACGCTCGGCGTGCACGCGATCGGCTGCGGGTCGGACGACGGCACGGTCAACGACGCCGGCGGTGAGGGGAGCGTCGAAGCGGGCGGGGATGACGCCGCCGCAGGCGACGACAGCGCGTTCGGCGACGACGGCGGCACCTTCGTACCGGGGTGCGAGGTCTCCGGGAAGACGTGCGCGCAAGGAACCGACTGCTGCTCGGGCGTGTGCGATCCGGCAAGCAAGACGTGCACGACCACCGTCGGCAAGTGCTTGGCGGGCGGCGCCAAGTGCGGCGCGGCGACCGACTGCTGCACCCTCGTGTGCAACGCCAACGGTACGTGCGGCGCCAACGCGTGCGTCTCGGACAACAAGCCGTGCACGACCAACACCGAGTGCTGCGGCGGCACGTGCGGCGGGGGCGGGAGTGACGGCGGCGGCAAGACGTGCACGCCGCTCAACGGCTCGTGCAAGACCGCGGGGAACGACTGCACGGCGGACACGCAGTGCTGCTCGAAGCTCTGCACCGGCGGAAAGTGCGCGCTCGCTTCCTCGTACTGCGTGCAGCCGGGTGACGCCTGCTCGTCGAACGGCGACTGTTGCGGCGGGGTCTGCACCATCGCCGCCGGCAAGACCATCGGTACGTGCAATACGCAACCTTCCGGCCCGGCCAACTGCACCGGAGTCGACGGCGTCGTGTGCAACGACTGCGGCACCTGCTGCAGCCGCGAGTGCGCCCCCTACGCCCCCACCGGCGTGAAGATCTGCCAGCCGGCGAACGGCTGCCACGTGGAGGGCGACCTCTGCCACAAGACGAGCGACTGCTGCGGCGGCGCCATCCCCGGCGTGGCCGACGCCGGTATCCCCGGCTACGGCAACGTGACCTGCGTCATTCAGCCGGGCTTCACCGTCGGCATCTGCCGTGGCCCCAACGGGTGCAACCCCGAGGGGAACGTCTGCCACTACCAAAACTACGGGCTCTGCGACATCTCGTCGGCGCGCAACGATTGCTGCGACTTTCTCGGCTCGAAGTCCGACTGCACGCCGGACAAGAACGCCGTCCCCCGCTGCAAGGTCGTCGGCGGCCCGGGCGTCCCCTGCCGCAACCAGGGCGAGAGCTGCGCGGACTCGAGCAACTGCTGCAACGGCGCGCTCTGCCTCCCGGCGGACGCGGGCGGCTTCGTCTGCGGCACGCCTTCGGCCGTCGACGGCGGCGAAGCGTGTCAGCCGCAAGGCCAAGTGTGCACCACCACCTCCGACTGCTGCGTCGGCTACACCTGCGTCATCCCGCCGGGCCAGACCTTCGGCACCTGCGGCACGACCACGGTCACGGGCGGCGGCGGTGACGGCGGCGCGACGGTCAACGACGCCGGCGTCCTTCAGTGCGCGGCGTACGGCCAGTCGTGCAACACCGGCGCCGATTGCTGCAACGGCGTCGCCTGCACGTTGGGCGGCGCGAGCTACTGCAACGGCGGCGTGTCGGGCTGCAGCTGCATCCCCAAGGTGAATTGAAGCGAGCGGGGGGCCTTTTGGGGGCAACGCGGGGAAAGCGCGCGAAGCGCGGGGCGGTTGCGTCGCCCCGCGAGGTCCCGCAAGATGAGCCCATGGATCCCCTCGCGACGCGTGAGTCTCAGAGGGTGCCTTGTGTCCTGCTCGTGGGGATGACGGAGGCGGTCACCGAAGCTTGCAGCAAGGCGCTCGACCCTTTCCCGGTGCTCCGCGCGCCGCACGCGCAAGCCGCCATCACGCGCATGCCCATCGTGATGCCCACCCTCGTGGTGCTCGACGCCACCTGGAGCCCGACCGAAGTGGCGCGCCAGATCGAGGTCGCGACGGCCGTCGGCGCGCGCGTCCTCTATGCGGCGAGCGCCGACGACGCCGGGCTCCCCGGCCGCCTCCGGGAAGCCCTCGGCCAAGAGTAGCGGCGAGCCTTCGCCCGCCGCGCCGGTCCCGCGCTCACTTCGCGCGCTTGAAGAGGAGGTCCCCCTTCTTGGGGTCGACCATGACGATGGCGTCCTTGTCGACGACCTTCACCGTGATGGAGCCGAGCCCCACGCGCTTCAACCACGAGGTCCGCGTCATCACGAGGGAGTGACCGTCGGTGCCGTTCTGCACGGAGAAGGTGTCGCGGAGGATCTCTTCGCTGCCGATGCGCGAGATGTACGTGTGGTCGGCGGTGAACTCGATCTCGGACGAGGCGGCCTCTTCCTCGGCCTCCTTCTTCGCTTGCGCGAGCTTCGACGGATCCGAGATCTGCTGCTCGAGCTCGCTCTCGACCGCCTTGCGCCGCGCGTCGTCGTAGACGAACTGCCACTTGCCGACGATCGTGCCGTAGCTCACGGCCTCCTCCGCTTGCACGGTCGAGGACGCGGAGCCGGTGGGGGCGGTCTGGCTGCAGGCGATCGAGCTGGCGCAGGCGACGACGAGGGCGAGGGTGACGAAGGTCTTCATGGCGGTCTCTCCTTGGCGGCGTTTCGTTGCCGACGGAGACGACCATTGCGACGCGCGTGCCACGCACGATTCGACTCAATTTTCAGCATTTCGTGCGAAATGCGAGCCGATGTGGCCGCTCGAGAGGACAGCTCGCCAGGGCCCCTGTCCGGAAAGGAGGTCAGTGCCCGTAGGCGAGGCGCACGACGCCTCCGCGCGCGACGACGTCGACGAGGTCGGGAGCGACGCGCTCGAACGACGCCGCCGGATCCGGTGAGGCGCCGGCAGGATCGAGCACCGCGGGGAGCGCGACGAAGTCCCCTTCGAGCACGTACGCCGCTTCGGGAGGCCCCCCTTCGTCGAGCACCGGCGCCGCGCCGCGCGTGAGGAGAAGCTCGACGCGGACGACCCCGGCGCTGGCCGCGAGCTCGAGGATGCGTCGCACGTCGGCGTAGCGTGCCTCGCGGTCGACGACGATCGCCAAGTCGACGGCGTCGGGTGCGCTCTTCGTCGGCGCGTCGGCGACGGCAGCAGCAAGCGCGCGGTGGATCTCTGCCCCGACGACGAGCGCGCCTTCGGTCGAACGAAGCGCAGCGACCGGCGCCACCCCCTTGGCGTTGACGGCGATGGCGCCGCGCGCGAGCTGCACCGCGGGGGCGGCGTGCGGCCGGTGCGTCGCTGCGTCCAGGCGATCCCCCAGCGGCGGATCGAGGTGCGCATAGAGCGTGAACTCGGGCTCGAGGGCGTGACGAAGATCGTCCACCACGCGGCTCACCCGCGCGCGAAGGCCGACGTCGAGGAGCACGCACGACGTCATCACGGCGAGAAGCACGACGGCGCGGCGCGAAGGGGCGCGGAGCGCCGCGCGTGCACGACGCCCCATCGGATAGGCGACGAGCGCGAGGACGGCCACGGCCAAGAGCGCGGTGAGGCGACGCTCGGACGCGGCGGCCACGATCTCGGCGGCGCGCTCGGCGCGCGTCGCGCCGGTGGTCCACAGGTAGGCCTCGCGGGCCTCGATGCGCGCAAAGCCCACGGCGAGCGCGAGGACGATGGGGAGCGCCTCGACGACGAAGCGGACGGCAGGGGTCGCGCGATCGGTGAAGCGCGCGAACGCCCCGGCGCGCGCGAGAGGAACGGCGGCGACGAGGGCGATCCACGCCGCCGAAGGGGCACCGAGCCATGCGGCCGCGGGCGTCACGACGAAGAGAAGCACCGCCCCGAGCGCGAGATCGACGCGGGCCGCGGGATCGGGCCTGGCGCGAAGGACCGCGCGTTCGTCACCGCGGTAGGTGCCGAGCCCCACGAGCGCGCCGAACGACGTCAGGAGCGCGACCGAGAGCGCGCCGCCGAGGAATCGCGCGAGGTTCGCCTCGTACATCCCCTCGTGCACCGCGGCGAGCTTGTCGGGGAATTTCGGGAGCACCGACTCGACCATCGCCCAATCGGTGAAGGTGCCGAGCTCGCCGAGGACCGCGGGGAGGAGCGCGAGCGACATGGCCAAGGCGCTCGAACGACGACGCGAAGCCCACGGGAGGAGCACGAGCCCCAACGCGAAGACGAGGAGCGTGACGAGCTGGGGCGCGCCGCCGAGCATCACCCACGCGCGCGGATCGTGGCGCGCGGCGCCGGCGTAGCCCACGAGGACGACAACGACGAGAACGAGGCCGGCGGAAGCCACGTGCGCGGGGACGGCGCGGGGAACACGCGGCGACGAAAGGTCGACCGACGCTGCTGGGGAAACGCCGACCTCGGCGGAGACATGACGCGCTTCGGGCACGCCGAAGACCGCGTCTCCAGCGGCGACGAGCGCGTCGAGGTCGGGGAAGCGGTCGTCGGAGCTCTTGGCGAGCGCGCGGGCCAAGAGCGCGTCGGTCCCGGACGGCGCGCCGCGATCCTCGAGCGTAGGAACGACGCCGTGCAGATGCGCTTGCACCACCTCCGCGATGCTCGAGGCGTCGAACGGCGCGCGTCCGGCCAGCATCTCGAACAGCACGACCCCGAGCGCGTATTGATCCGTCCCCGGGCCCACCCCCGAGTTCCACCATTGCTCCGGCGCCATGTACGCCGGCGTCCCGACGGTGACCTCGGAGCGCGTGAGCGCGCGGACGAGCTCGGCCTCGTTGCCGCCGTGGGTGAGCGGATCGAACTTGGCGAGGCCGAAGTCGAGCACGCGCACGCGCGCACCGCCGTCCGCTTCCTCGAGAAACACGTTGTCCGGTTTGAGGTCGCGGTGCACGACCCCCGCGCGGTGCGCTGCGCCGAGCGCAAGAGCGAGCTCGCGCGCCACACGCCACGCTTCGCGCGGGGGCATCGCTCCCTCTACGGCGATCTCTTCGCGGAGCGTCTTCCCCTCGAGAAAGGGGAGCACCAGGTAGGGGCGCCCGTCGGGGAGATGACCGATCGATTCGACCTCGACGATGCCCGGATGGCGCACCTCGTTGGCGGCGCGCGCCTCACGTTCGAGCCGGGCGCGTCCGGCGACGCTCTCGTGCTCGGGTCCCAAGCGGAGGACCTTCAACGCGACGCGACGCTCTTTCGTCGTCTCTTCGGCCAGGTACACGGTCCCCGCGCCGCCGCTCCCGAGCACGCGCTCGATGCGGTACGCGCCGACGGTCGATCCGGGCGCGAGCCCGCCGCCACGAAGAGCCGGCTCTTCGCGCTCCGTCATCCCTCACGTCCCGCGGGTGCGCGTGAGGCCGTGGACGCGGATCAAGTCATTCAAATGTGAGCGCGCGAGACCGATGCGCCGCGCCGTCTCACTCACGTTGAAGCTCGTCGCCTCGAGCGCCTCGCGAAGGAACTTCGCCTGGAAGGCGCGCGTCGCCTCTTGGTAACCGAGCGGCTCGCCCTCGCTCTCTCCGCCTGTCTTCGCTCGCTGGGGGAAGAGGTGCTTCGGCTCGATGGCCGCGCTCCCGTCGGCCAGCGCCGTGGCCCACCCACGCTGCACGACGTTCTCGAGCTGCCGCACGTTCCCCGGCCACTCGGCCTCGGCGAGGGCACGATGCGCCGCGCGCGAGAGCGGCGCGCCGCGACCTTCGCGCTCGAGCAGCGAAGCAGCGACGGCGTCGGCGATGGGCCCGATGTCCTCCACGCGATCGCGCAGGGGCGGCACGGCGATGGCCAGCACGTTCAAGCGATAGAAGAGATCCTCACGAAAGCGCTTCTCGCGCGCGAGCGACTCGAGGTCGGCGTTCGTCGCAGCGACGACGCGGACGTCGGCGTCGATGGGCGTCGAGCTCCCCAGGCGGTAGTACTTCTTGCTCTGGAGGAACATGAGGAGCTTCGCCTGGAGGGCGAGGGGCATTTCTCCGATCTCGTCGAGGAACAGCGTCCCTCCGCGCGCGGCGTCGATCTTCCCTTCCACGCGCTTCGTGGCGGTGCTGTGCGCGCCCTTCTCGGCGCCGAAGAGCTCGCTCTCGAAGAGCGCCTCGGGGACGGCGGCGCAGTTGATCTCGACGAAGGGGGCGCGCGCGCGGGGCGAAGCGTCGTGGAGCGCGCGGGCGAGCGCCGTCTTGCCGGTGCCGGTCTCGCCGGTGACGAGCACGGGGACGTTCACCGGCGCGGCGACGAGCACCTGACGCAGCACCTCCGCCAGGGCGCGACTCGTGCCGGCGATGGAGAGCTTGGGGAGGCGCGCGCGGAGCTCGCGCGTCGCGTCCTCTTCTGGCGCCGCACGCGTGAGGAGACGATCGGCGAAGGGGGCCAAGTGACGCGCGAACGTCTCCACGTGCGCGCGGTCTTCTTCGGGGAAGGGACCGGCGGCGTCGCGGCCTTGCAGGTACACGACGCCGAGCGAGCTCACCGGCGCGCAGAGCACGGCGCGGATCTTCTGCGCCTGCACGCTCTTCTGATCACGAAACCGCGGATCGTCGACGGCGCTGGCGGTGCTGACGGTGCGCCCGGTGGCGAGCGCCTGCGCGACGATGCCGGTGCTGATCTCTTGACGCACGCCGAGGAGCTCGGACTCGGTGAAGCCACGCGCCATGTGGAAGCCGCCGGTGAGCTCGAGGTAGCCGCGCTTCGCCCCCGTGGCCTCGAGGACGAGGTCGAGCGCTCCCTCGAGGAAGGGCGTGAGATCTTCTTGATGCCCGAGCTCGAGCAAGCGCTGAAAGAGATCACGCTCTGCGCGTACGCGATCGAGCTCGGAGCGGGGTGCGCTCATCTTCGTCGAGCGTATCTCACTCAGTGCCGCTTGGTTTCGCCGAGCTCGACACGCCCGTAGGCGTAGGTGATTTCACGGAGGAAGGTGCCGTAGGTGTCGAGGCCGCGCATGCGCAGGTGACGCGCTTCGCCGAACTGAGCGACGTCGGCGGCGACGTGACCGGAGTCGATCTCGAGCAGCGTGGCCACGGGGAGCGGCGCGCCCAAGGAGGGAGGAGGCGCGCCGCCGTCGCTCGCCGCCCGAACCGCCTCGCTCGGAGCACGCCCGGAGTCGACACGCGCGATGATGACGCCGCACCGCGCCCCCTTCTTGCCCGGAGCGTCGGGCGGGTGCGCGCATCCAGCAGCGATGACGAGCTCTTCGTTCGCCACCGGGTGCCACGTCCACGCCGACGCCGGGACGAACGCGCCCGCGCCCGCGCTCCCCCACTTCTCCGTCCCGAGCGGGATGAGATCGCTGGCCAGCTCCTTCGGCTTCATGCTGCGCTCGAGCGGCGTGACCGGACGCACCACGAGCTCGTTCTCTTGCGCGTTCTTCGTTCCGGCGCAGCAGCGGAACCCCATCGTCGCGCTCTTGCTGGTGACGTTCCGCCCGAGCGCGTTGGCGCATCGTCCGACGAGCTCTCCCGCACGCGAATTTCCCCCGCGAAGCACGCCGAGCTCCGACTTCGATCCGCGGCGCCAGGGGCTGTCGGTCCACTCCCAGACCTCGCCGTGCATGTCGAGAACGCCGAAGCCGCTCTTGCACCCCACGTGCTCGCCGCTCGGGTGCCGCGCCGACTCTTCCACCGTGATGCCCGTGCCGCACGCCGCCGCGCGGTACGCGTCGCCGTACTCGTAGCTCGTGTTGTCGGGGCCTTTGCACGCGCGCTCCCACTCGAACTCGGTGCAGAGGCGCTTCCCCTTCCCTTCGCAGAGCTTCGCCGCGTCGTCGCGCGTGACGTTCGACATCGGGATCGCGCCCGCTTCGTTGGGGTACGGGAGCGCGTCCACGTAGAAGCCGCCCATCGGGATCTCGGTGCCGGGGAGCTCTTCGTCGGCGATGCGGGGCGTGCGATCGGGCGGCGTGCCGGCGTGAAGCACGCCCGCGGGGATCCAAATCATCCCCGCGCGCGGAGCTCCGGGCGCGTCGGCCGCAGAAGGCGAGGCCGAGGGGACCGCGGCGATGGCCGCGTCACGCGATCGATCAGGGGTCACGCTCCCCGGATCCGAGCGCGTGCACCCCCACGCTGCCGCGGCGAAGGCGGGGACGACGACGAGCGCGGCGAGCGGCGCAGAGGAGCGCGCGGGCACGCGAGCGCGGGCGGAGAGAAGACGGCGCACTACTCCCCCTTCTCGCCGGTCCCCTCGCGGAGCCCGAGCTCCTTCATTTTGAGCTGCAGCCCCTTGCGGGAAATCTTGAGGAGACGCGCGGCGTGGGTGACGTTGCCGCCGGTCTGCGAGAGCGCGCGGCTCACGAGCTCGCGCTCGAGGCGGCTCATCGCCACTTTCACGTGCTCCTTCAAACCGCCCTCGCTCGCCAAGGCGGCTTGCAGATCGGCGTCGGAGACGGGGATCGACGAGACGCCTTGGGTGCCGCCGCGGACCTCGGGCGGAAGATCTTCGACCTTCACCTTGGGCGCGTCGGAGAAGAGCACGGCGCGCTCGACCACGTTCTCGAGCTCGCGAATGTTCCCCGGCCAAGGGTACGCCGCCAAGAGATCGAGCGCCTCGGGCTCGACGCCGATGACGTGCTTCTTGAGCCGCTCGTTGAACTTCGTGAGGAAGTGCTCCACGAGCTCGGGGATGTCGGTCGCGCGCTCGCGGAGCGCCGGGAGGCGAATGGGGACGACGTTCAGTCGGTAGAAGAGATCTTCGCGGAACGATCCAGCGGCGATGAGCTTCTTCAGGTCGCGGTTGGTCGCGGCGACGAGGCGCACGTCGACGCGAATGGTCTTGATGCCGCCGACGCGCTCGAACTCGCTCTCTTGGAGCGCGCGAAGGAGCTTCACCTGCATCTCGACGGGGATCTCGCCGATCTCGTCGAGGAACAGCGTGCCGCCGCCGGCGAGCTCGAACCGCCCCGGCTTGCTCGACACGGCTCCCGTGAAGGCGCCGCGCTCGTAGCCGAAGAGCTCGCTCTCGATGAGCTCTTTGGGGATCGCCGCGCAGTTCACTTTGATGAACGGCTTGTCCTTGCGCGACGAGTGGTCGTGGAGCGCGCGGGCCACGAGCTCTTTGCCCGTGCCGCTCTCGCCGGTGATGAGCACCGTGGTCGGTGTGTCGGCGACGCGCTCGAGCACGGCGTAGAGATCGGTGAGCCCCGGCGAGCTGCCGATGATGCCGAAGCGCGCGCCCGGCGCGGCTTGAGCCGGTGAGGCTTCTTCGCCGGCGAGCTGACGCGTCTTCAGCGCCTTGCCGACGATCTGCCGAACCTCGTCTTTGTCGAAGGGCTTGGTCAGGTAGTCGAACGCGCCGATCTTGAGCGCTTCGACCGCGGTGTCCACCGTGCCGTGCGCGGTGATCATGACCACCGGGAGCTCGGGATCCTCGCGCAGGGCTTCGCGGAGGAGCGTCATGCCGTCGACCTTGGGCATCTTCAGGTCGGTGACGACGAGGTCGATGTGGTGCTCGCGCAAGATCTGGAGACCTTGCTCGCCGTCCTCCGCCGTGAGCACGTCGTAGCCGTCCCGCGAGAGCTGCGCAGAGAGGATTTTGCGCAGGTTCGGCTCGTCGTCGACGATGAGCACCTGCTTCTTCTCGGGGAGCATGACCGGCCGAGTCTACCAGGCGTAGCTCCCCCTGGCGCGCGAGAACGCGGGAAACACCGCTGGAAATCGGATCAGGTGCGCGGCCTCGGGTGCGCGCGGGCCGAGGCGGAGCCCGCGCGCGCCCGACGTCAGAGCGAAGCGAGGTAGAGCTTCGCGAGATCGTCGCGCGTCGTCGGCTTCGGGTTCGAGCGATGGCACGCGTCCTCGATCGCCTTGTCGGCGAGCTTGGGGACGTCGCTCTCACGGATCCCTTCGGCGCCGAGCCCCGCGGGGAGGCCGACCTTGACGCGGAGGTTCTTCACCGCCTCGGCCGGTGTCTTCGCGCTCGCGTCGAGGATGTGGCGCACGCGCTCGAGCTTGTCACCGGCGACGCTCATGTTGAACTCGACCACCGCCGGAAGGCACAGCGCGTTGGCGAGCCCGTGGTGCATGTCCTTCTCGCTCGAGAGCGGGTGGGCCAGCGAGTGGCAGGCGCCGAGACCTTTTTGGAAGGCCACCGCGCCCATCATCGCCGCCTTCATCATGCCGCCGCGCGCTTCGAGATCGTCGCCGTGCTCGACCGCGCGCACGAGGTGCTTGGCCACGAGCTCGAGCCCCATGAGCGCGATGCCGTCGGCCATCGGATGATCGCCGAGCGAGCAATACGCCTCGAGGCAGTGCGTCAGCGCGTCGAAGCCGGTCGCCGCCGTCACCCGCTTGGGCATCGTGCGCGTGAGCTCGGGATCGAGGAGCGCGACCTTGGCGAGGAGGTACGGGCTGAAGATGACGGTCTTGCGTCCGGTGGCTTCGAGCGTGAGCACGCCCGAGCGACCGACCTCGCTCCCGGTCCCCGCGGTGGTGGGGACGGTGATGATCGGCGGCACGTTGGAGGTGATGAAGCGATCACCGCCGGTGGCGTCGTCGTAATCGACGAGCGGCCGATCGTGCGTCGTGCGGAGGGCGATGAGCTTCCCGGTGTCGAGCGGCGCTCCGCCCCCCACCGAGACGATGAGATCCGCCTGGTGCGCGCGGTAGGCCGCCACACCGTCGACCACGTTCTTCTCCACCGGGTTCGCGTCGACGGCGTCGAAGATCCTCGTCGCCACACCCGCCGCTTCGAGCACCTTCTGCACCCGCTCGGCGATCCCCACCTTCACGACGCCCGGATCGCCCACGAGGAGCGCGCGCTGTTTGCCGAGGCGCTTCACGTGGTCGGGCAGCGCAGCGAGCGCCCCCGCGCCGAAGACGATGGTGGTGGGGAAGGACCAGGTGACGAGGTTGGCCATGGCGCCGAAGTATATACGTCGGGCGGCGAGGGCTCTACGCGTCGCGCTTGGCCTCGAGGTGCTCCCACCGGGCGACGAGCTTCGCGACCTCGTCTTTCGCGGTCACGAGCCGCGCTTGAATCTCGGCGACGCGCGGGTCGACGCGCTCGTAGAGCTTGGGATCGGCGAGCTCCGCTTCGACCGCGGCGGCGCGAACTTCTGCCTCTTCGATCTTGGTGAAGAGCCCGTCGAGCTCGCGCTGCTCGTTCTTGGAGAGCCCCTTGGCCTTCGGCGGAGCCGAGGCGCTCTTCGGCTCTTTGGCTGCGCGCTCGCGCGCGGTGCGCTCGGCAGCGGCGAGGCGCGCCTCTTCTTCTTCGCGTTCGCGGGCGGCGGCGTACGCCTGGTACGCGCCGGCGTAGCGGGTGACGCGCCCCTCCCCCTCGAAGCACAAGATGCCGTTGGCCACGCGATCGAGGAAGTAACGATCGTGCGTCACCACCAGCACGCTCCCGCCGTAGGAGGTGAGCATCTCCTCGAGCGCCGAGAGGGTGGCTACGTCGAGATCGTTCGTCGGCTCGTCGAGGAGGAGCAGGTTGCACTCGTTGGCGAGGAGGCGCGCCAAGGCGACACGTGCGCGCTCGCCGCCGGAGAGCGCCGACACCTTCTTGCGTGACGTCGTGCCGTCGAAGAGAAACTTCTCGAGGTAGGTGCGCGGATCGATGCGCGCCCCCGCGCTCTCGGGGATGGCGCGGGCGATGACGTCGAACACCGTCGCGTCGTCGTCGAGGAGGCTCCGCGTCTGGTCGAGGTAGCCGATGCGCGCGTTGCGCCCGAGGACGATCTCTCCCTCGGTGGGCTTGAGCTCCCCCAGGATGGCGCGGAGGAGCGTGGTCTTCCCCGCACCGTTGCGGCCGACGATGCCGACGCGATCGCCCGTCGAGAGCGCGAGGTCGAGCTTCTTCACGAGCCACGGACCGGCGCTCGCCCCCTCGCCGAAGCGGAGGCTCACCCCGCGAAGATCGAGCACCGATTTTCCGGTGCGGCTCACCTCCGCCGAGAGCTCCACGGCGCGCTGCTGCGCGAGCGGCACCGCGGCGATCTGCGCCTCGGCGCGCTGGATCCGCCCCTTTTGCTTGGTGGTGCGCGCCTTCGGTTGGCGGCGAAGCCAGTCGAGCTCGGTGCGGAGGAAGTTCTGTCGGTTCTTCTCTGCGCGCTCGGCCATCGCCATGCGCTCGGCCTTCGCCGCGAGGTAGTCCTCGTAGCCGCCGTCGTAGGCGAACACCTTGCCTCCGTCGACCTCGAGCGTGCGATCGGCGACGCGATCGAGCAGCCAGCGATCGTGCGTCACGAGGAGCACCGCGCCTTTGTACGCTTCGACGAGGTAGCGCTCGAGCCAGGCGATGGTGTCGGCGTCGAGATGGTTCGACGGCTCGTCCAAAATCGCCAGATCGGGCTGCGCGACGAGGAGCGCGGCGAGCGCGACGCGGCGCTTGCCGCCGCCGCTCAAGGTCCCGACCTTGGCGTCGAGATCGGTCACACCGAGGTGCCCGAGGATCGCGTCGACGTCGTGCGCGCGATCCCACCCGCCGAGGCGCTCGAGATCGGCGCTGGCGGCGGCTTGCTTGGCGAGCTCGGCGGAGACGGCGGCCTCGGAGCCGGCATGAGCGATCGCCTCCGACGCCTTCTCGTAGCGCGCCTTGGCGTCGGCCCACGCCGCGAGCCCGGCGGTCACGATCTCGCGCGGGGTGCGCTCGAGATCGAGCACCGGCTCCTGGGCCAGGTACGCGACCGCGGCGCCGCTCCTTCGCGCGACGGTGCCCGTGTCCGGCGGCTCGAGCCCGGCGAGGATGCGCGCCAGCGTGCTCTTGCCCGATCCGTTGTGGCCGACGACGCCGACCTTCTCGCCCTCGTCGATCGCGACCGAAGCTCCTTCGAGCACGGCTCGCGCGCCGAAGGCTTTGTGCAGATCGCGCGCGCCGAGGAGGGTCACGCGGGAGAGCTTACTTCATTCGCCGGTGGCGTCGGCTCCCGCGTCGGTCTCGCCGATGCACGAGTGCGCGTCCAGCGTGCCGTTCGTGCACTTCTGGAGCACGCACTTCTTCGCTTGGCAGATCGTCGCCACCGGGGCGCAGGCGGCGCACGAGACGCCGATGGTCTGCTTGGGGCACAAGGCGTGGAGCGCTTCGTAGTCGGCGTCGTACTTCGACTTCGCCGAGGAGGCGACGGCGTCGTTGGGACAGTTGCAATATGCACATGTGTCGCCGGTGACGGCGGCGGTGCAGTCCTCCGACGTGGTGCACGACTGATCGTAGTCGGCGGCGTTGATCGGATGGTCGCCGGTCGGTCCCCCCTCGCCGTTCGTTCCGCCGTCGCCGTTCCCCCCGGTGCCGGTCGTCGATCCGCTGCAGCCCGCCGCGAGAGCGAGGGGCGCGAGGGCGAAGAGAGGGAGCGCGAGGGCCACGAACAGCGAGTGACGCATGCCCGGATCGATGCAACGGCAGTGCCACCGCCCGGTGACGCACGCGCCCGCGACGAGCCCCGCTGCGGCACGCGCGAACGCCGATCGGCTCGCCCCCGCGCGCGACATTTGGCGTGGGGGCGCGCCTCCCACGGCACGCCGTGGCACAGGTCCGCGGGTGCCGGCCTTCGCCCACGTGGGTGACGTAGGTGATATTAGCTGGAACCAATATTAGCTTGGACGAATGTCGGGGTCCCAGGGTCCCAGGGAGCGACACGGCGGAAGCCCGAGCGCCGCCTGCGGCAGCGCCGCCGGGATGTAGCGCAGACCACGCAGCGCTCGTCAGATCGCTTCGAAGTACCTTCGGAGCTCCCACTCGGTGACGACGCGCTCGTACTGACGCACCTCCCACTCGCGGGTGCGCACGTAGTGGTCGACGAACGGCTCGCCGAGGATCTCGCGCGCGGCGCGGCTCTTCGCCAAGAGCGCGGTCGCCTCCTTCAGCGTGCGAGGGAGCGCGGCGAACCCGGCGTCGGATCGCGAAGCGTCGCCTCGGCCCTCGGCCGGCGCCTTCACCTCGTGCTCGATGCCGTAGAGGCCGGCGGCGAGCGACGTGGCGATGGCGATGTACGGGTTGATGTCGGCCGCGGTCTGTCGGTACTCGAGGCGCGTGCTCTTCTCGTCGCCGGGGATGGCGCGGATCGCGCACGTGCGATTCTCCATCCCCCACGAAGCGGTGAGCGGCGCCCAGACGCCCGGCACGTAGCGCTTGTAGCTGTTGATGGTCGGCGAGTAGAGCGCCGTGAGCTCGGGCATGAGCGCGAGCTGACCGCCGAGGTAGTGGCGGGCGGTGCGGCTCAATTTGTCGGGCGCGCTCGCGTCGTAGAACGCGTTCTTCCCCGCCTTCCACAACGATTGATGGAGGTGCCCGCTCGACCCGGGGAGGTCGGCGTTCCACTTGGCCATGAAGGTGACCGAGAGCCCGTGCTCGGCGGCGACCTGCTTCATCGCGCTCTTGAAGAGCGCCGCCTTGTCGGCCATGCGGAGCGCTTCGTCGTAGCGAATCGCCACCTCGTACACGCCGGGGCCGGTCTCGGTGTGAATGGCCTCGATGGGAATGTCGAAGGCGGCCATCTCGTCGAGGATGTCGTGGACGAGATCGCTGTTTTGCCCCTCGCGCACCCACGAGTAGCCGAACATCCCCGGGCTGAGCGACGTGAGCCCGCGGAAGCCCTTCTCGTGGAGCGACTCGGCCGTCTCCTTGAAGAGGAAGAACTCGAACTCGACGGCGAAGGTGGCGCTGAAGCCCATCTTCGCCGCGCGCGCGATCACCCGCTTCAAGAGGGAGCGTGGGCACGCCGGGTGATCGACCTCCACGAGCTCGGCGGCGGCGCTCGCCTTCTTGGCGCTCGCCTTGGCTCCCGTCTTCGCCTTCCCCTTCTTCGCGCTCCCGGGCTTCTCGTCGGCGCTCGTCGGCGCTGCCGCGCGGCTCGTGAAGTCGACGAGGAACGCCGCCGTCCCTTGCTCCCACGGGAGCACGCGGTAGGTCGCAGGATCGATGCGCGCGTGGGCGTCGGGGTAGCCGGTGCTCCAGCCGGTGACCTTGGCGTTGTCGTAGAGGACGTCGCCGATGTCCCACCCGAAGATGACGTCGCAGAAGCCGAAGCCGCTCTCGACGACGCTCCAGAACTTGTCGAGCGAGACGTACTTTCCGCGCAGCACGCCGTCGACGTCGAAGCCGCCGACCTTGACCTTGGTGATCCCTCGCGCCGCGAAGTCCGCTCGGAGCTTCTCCACCTGCGCGCGCCCTTGTTCCCCTCGCACCGTCGCCATGTCGACACGATAGGCGAGCGTGGTAGGACGACGCCATGGCCTTGGATCCGAACGCCGCCGCCGCCGCCGACTCCGGTGTCTTCGGCCTCGACACGACCGAACAAGACGCGCGCGTCGTGCTCGTCCCCGTGCCGTGGGACGCGACCACCTCGTATCGTCCGGGGACGGCGAAGGGGCCGGCGGCGATCCTCGAGGCGTCACGCCAAGTGGATCTCTTCGACGTCGAAACGGGGCGCCCGTACGAAGCCGGGATCGCGCTCCAGGGCGAGGACGCCGAGATCCACGCGTGGAACCGCGAAGCCCGCGCGCACGCCGAAAAGATCATCGCGGTGGGCGGGAGAATCGAGGGCGACGCTTCGCTAAGGGCCGCGCTCGCCGAGGTGAACGCCCTCGGCGAGAAGCTGAACGATCGCGTCTACCGAACGACGCAGCGCCTCCTCGACGCGAAGAAGATCGTCGGCCTCGTCGGCGGCGATCACTCGACCCCCTTCGGCGCGCTCCGCGCCTACGCCGAGCGCTACCCCGGCCTCGGCGTGCTGCACGTCGATGCCCACGCCGATCTCCGCCGCGCCTACGAGGGCTTCGAGTGGTCGCACGCGTCGATCATGGAGAACGTGTCGCGGAAGATCCCCGGCGTCGCCTCGATCACGCAGGTGGCCATCCGCGATCTCTGCGAAGAGGAGCACACCCGCATCGGCGAGAGCGGCGGGAAGATTCGCACGCACTACGACGTCGAGCTCGCGTCGGCGCGCTTCGCCGCCAAGCTCGAGGATCGCTTCCGCGCCATCGCCGAGAGCCTCCCTTCGAGTGTGTACGTGAGCTTCGACATCGACGGCCTCGACCCGGTGCTCTGCCCGCACACCGGCACGCCGGTCCCCGGCGGTCTCTCCTTCCAAGAGGCCAACGCCCTCCTCCGCGCGGTCGTCCGCGCCGGCAAGGTCATCGTCGGCTTCGACGTGAACGAGGTCGCCCCCGATCCGAGCGGCGAAGACGAATGGGACGCCAACGTCGGGGCGCGTGTACTTTACAAGCTCATCGGCTGGTCGCTCCGCTCGCACGAATCACGGCGGTAGCCCTTCCACGTCGAGCGGCCCGCGCGTCGTCGCGACCCGTTTGACGATCGCGTTGGCCAAGGGATCTTCCGGGGCAAACGCGCGAAGGTCGTCGACGGCGCGCGGCAGCATCTCGCGCTCACCCGCGGCGGCGAGGCCGTAGAGGCGCGCGCGGAGCAGCGTCGCCAGCATGGCGCACGCGGCCTCGTCGCGCGGGGCGGTCACGAGCTTGGCCATCGCTTGACGCTCGGGGAGGAAGGCGTCGAGCCCGCGCTTCCGATCGCTCCCGGCGCGAGGCTCGGGAGAGAAGCGATCGAGGAAGCCCTCGGGGACGAGGTGGCGCGTGAGCGGCTTCTCCCATGCGCGATCGATCTCGATCGCCACGGCGCGCTTGGCCGCGAGGCTCGCGAGGGCGAACTCGCCCGGCGCACCGCGGAGCGCCATGTCACGGAAGAGCGGCGCGAGGTCGGCGTCCCGCGAGAGCTCGCGAAGCGCGGCACGACCGCCGAGATCGCGGAGCGCGACGAGCGACACGTCACCGCGCAAGGCCCCCCGCGCCCGCGAGGCGGCGAAGTGACGCACGAGCCGAGGATCGGCGAGGAGCATCGCGCCGCGCGAGGGGAGGCGCGCCAGGACGAGGTCGTCCCACGGAGCAGAGGCCGCGCGCTCGCGCGCTTCGGCGCGGAGCCCGGCGTCGTCGGCGGCGATCGCCGGGAAGGTGAGCTCGAGGAGGAGCACCATCACCGCCGAAGCGCGCGCGAACGGCACTTCGGCGCGCGAGACGGCGAGGAGGAGCGCGTGCATCGCGACTCCGGCGAGGACGAACAGCGCGGCGACGGCCACGAGGGAGGCGGCGGCGAAGTGCGTCGGCCCGGCAGCGAATCCGGTCGCCACGCCGACGATCCCCGCGAGGGCGACGAGCAGCACCGACAGACCGGCGCGCCGCGCTTTGGGGGCGAGGATCGCGAGCGCCGCGCCGACGACCGCGAGGACGAGCGCGAGCCAGCCGACTTGATCGTGGAGGAACGGAACCGGCGAAGCGGGCGCGAGGAGCGGCTCGTCGCCGAGCTTCCCCACGGCGAGCCCCGATCCCAACGCGAACACCGAGGCGCGCGAACGCGCGAGCGCATATAGCCACGGCACCGCGCCGAGGGCGAACGGTGCGATGGCTCCGCGGAGCGCGCGGAGGGCGACGCCGCGAGCGACGAGCCAAGGGACGAGGCCGAGCAGCGCCGCCGAGGCGACCACCGGATCGTAGGAGAGCGCGAGCCCGAGAAAGAGCGCGGCACGCGGGAGGCGTTGGACGATTTGCCCCTCGTCGGATCCGAGCGCGGCCGCCGGAGCGAAGGCGAGGGACGCACCGAGCGCAGCGCCACCCACCACCCCTGCTTCGAGCTGCCACGCAGGCGACAGCGTCGCGGCCAGCGACGCGACCGCCGCGACGGCGTACGCGAGCGAGGAGGGCGGCGCGAGGCGCGCGAGCAGATCGCGCGTCATCGCGTAGAGCACGGCGCCGGCGAGACCCGCGGCGACGGCCCCGGCGAGCGACGCGCGAAACGACTCGGTGCCGAAGGGGAGCGCGAGGGCGAACGACGCGAAGAGCGCGTCGACGGCGTGGAAGGGGCCGGCGTAGCCGAGCCCCACGACCCGGAGCGACGGTACGTCGTGGGCGTAGTCGGGCGAAGGGAGCGCGTGAAGCGCCGCGAGGGCCACCGGAAGAGCGACGACGAGCGCGGCAAGGGCGCTGTCCACGCGCGTGCGCCGGCCGGGCTCCATGTCTCTCGCCTAGAGCCCAGAGGCTTCGCGGGGCAAGTTTCCGCGCGGCGGTGCAGAGGCCCCCCGAGGGCAGGGCGCACCGAGCGGCCCGCCCCTCGCGAAGAGGACGCCTTTCCGCTATCTTCGCCGTCCTTCTTTCGCCGCGTCTGCGGCGGTTTTCGAGGGACAGCGAGGTTCTCGTGGCCAGGTTCATCGACGAGTTGAAGCGATCCCACCGTTGCGGCGATCTCCGCGCTGCCGACGAGGGGAAAGAAGTGGTCCTCTTCGGGTGGGTGGCGAGCTACCGCGATCACGGCGGGTGTGTGTTCGTCGATCTCCGCGATCGCGAGGGGATCACCCAGCTCGTCTTCGACCCCGACTTGAAGGGTCACGGCGATCTCCCGAGGAAGTCGTACGACGCCGCGCAAGCGCTCCGCACCGAGTGGGTCGTGGGCATTCGCGGCGTCGTCGTGGGCCGCGGCGGGAACAAGAACCCCAAGCTCCCCACCGGCGAGATCGAGGTGCACGTCGCCGAGCTCACCGTCTTCAACAAGGCCGACACCCCGCCGTTCGAGATCACCGACGAGCTCGACACCGCCGAAGAGAAGCGCCTTCAGTACCGCTACCTCGACCTTCGTCGTGCGCCGCTGCAGCGGACGCTCCGCGTGCGCCACCGCATCCACCAGGTGACGCGTCGCTACTTCGACGACAACGGCTTCCTCGAGCTCGAGACGCCGGTGATGGTGAAGTACACGCCGGGCGGCGCCCGCAACTTCCTCGTCCCGAGCCGCATGCACCAGGGGAAATTCTTCGCCCTGGCGGAGAGCCCGCAGCTCTTCAAGCAGCTCTACATGGTGGCCGGCTTCGACCGGTACTTCCAGATCGTCAAATGCTTCCGCGACGAGGACCTTCGCCTCGATCGCCAGCCGGAGTTCACGCAGATCGACGTCGAGATGTCGTTCGTGAACCAGGACGACGTCTTCCGCGTGATGGAAGGGCTCATCTTCCGCGTGTGGAAGGAAGTCCTCGGCATCGATCTGCACGAGAATTATCCCTCCGGGCGCTTCCCCCAGATGCCCTTCGAGGAGTCGATGGGGAAGTACGGCAACGACAAGCCCGACCTCCGCTTCGACATGCCGCACACCGACGTCACCGGCCTCGTCATCGAGCACGGCGGCGGCGGCATCCCCTTCTTCAAGGACATCGCCGACAAGTTCACGAGCGGCCAGTACCGGCGCGATCTCCCGGCGGAGATCGTGAAGGCGATGAAGGTGCCGAGCGTCGCCAACGGCGTCACGCTCTCGCGCACCGAGATCGACAAGCTCGAAGACTTCGTGAAGGGGATGGGCGCCCGCGGTCTCGCGCGCGCCAAGCTCGACGCCGAGGGGAACTGGGTGCAGTCGCCGCTGGCGAAGACCGTGACCCCCGAGCTCCGCAAGGCCATCAACGAGGCCACCGGCGCCAAAGACGGCGACTACCTCTTCTTCCAGTTCGGCAAGGAGAGCGTCGTGCAGACGGTGATGGCGAACCTCCGCACGCACCTCGCCAAGAAGCTGAAGATGATCCCGGAGGGGGGACACGGCGGAAAATTCAATTTCCTCTGGGTCGTGAACCCGCCGCTCTTCGAGTACGACGACGAGAAGAAGACGTGGGCCGCAGCGCACCACGCCTTCACCCGCCCGCACGACGACTGCGTCGACTTGCTCGACAAGGATCCGGGCAAAGTCCTCTGCTACCGCTACGACCTCGTGCTCAACGGCTTCGAGATCGGCGGCGGGTCGATTCGTCTCCACGATCCGAACGTGCAGGCGAAGGTGTTCCGCGCGCTCGGCATCTCCGACGAAGAGGCGCGTCAGAAGTTCGGCTTCTTGCTCGACGCGCTCCGCTTCGGCGCGCCTCCGCACGGCGGCATCGCCATCGGCATGGACCGCCTGAGCATGCTGCTCTCCGGCGCCGACAGCCTGCGCGATGTCATCCCCTTCCCCAAGACGCAAAAGGGCTCGGACCTCATGACCGACGCTCCCAACAAGGCGACCCCCGAGCAGCTCGCGGAGCTCCGCATCCGCACGATCGATCCCGCATGAAGGCGCTTCTTGGAGCGGCCCTCGCGCTCGGCGCGGCGATCGCCTTTGCCGCGCTCGCGCCTGCGTGCAAGGGCTCGGGCGCGCACACCTACAGCGCGCGCCCGTTCGATCCTGCGCGCGGGTGCCTCTTGGATCCGACCGGGGTCGACGTCGTCGACGGCACTGATCCCGGGCTCAATTGCGCGCGCAAGTGCGCCTTGAGCCCCAAGCCCGACGACGGCGGTCCGCCCCTCGCGTACATCTCCACGGAGTGCCCGCCCTACCCGCCGGGGTTCGACATGAGCGGGCTCGTGGGCGCGTGCCCCGCGGCCATCGCCGCCGCCGATCGCGAAGACTACTGCTTGGACGACGGCGGCTCGACGCACCCCGCGCCGCCGGATGCCAGCGCGCCCGCCGACGCCGGCTCCGATTGATGTAGAACGCACGCACTTCGCGCGAGGCGCGTCGTCAGCGACGAAGCAACGCCCGCAGCGCCGCCATCGGATCGAAGCCGAGCGTGCCGGTGACGGCGCGATCGCCCGCCGCCTGCGCGACGCGATGGCGGAGCCCGTCGACAAAGGGATCGAGGAGGCCGTGGGGATCCACGCGACGACGCACGACGCGCATCTTGTCCCACGCGAGGCGCGCTCCGTCGGCGCCCAGCGCGAGCCCCACCGCGGTGGGAATGGGCGAGAGCACGACGTCACGTACCGCCACGGCACGTCCCCACGCGCCCGGCCGCGCGTCGAGCTGGAGCGCGCGGAAGGCGTCGGCCTCGGCGAAGCAGCCGAACGAGAGCGGCGCATACTCGGCCTCGACCGCACGCACGAAGTGACGGTAGTCGCGACGGAAGTCTCCCGAGAGGAGCCCCATCTGGGTGCGGAGGTGCCCGGGGCCGGCGACGACGTCGAAGGCGTAGCCACGCCTTCGCGCGACGAACGACGTGTAGAGCGCGCCGTCCTTGAAGAGCGCGAGGGCGATGGCGTGCTCGTCGGCGCACACCGAGTCGAGCGTGCGTTGCACCATCGGCGTCGTGGGCAGCGGGATCCCCCGCAGCCTTCGCGGCCAGGTCTCGATGGCCCCTTCGTCGATCATCTCGCGCACGATCCCGGCGAGGAGGAGCGCTTGCGTCGTGAGATCGTCGCCGCGACGAGCGCGCGCGCCGAAGCGCTCCATGACCTCGTCGAGCGAGCCGAAATGCGCCGAGAGCCCCCAGCTGGCCCCTTCAGCCTCGGCGATGCGCGCGAGCGTTGGGGGCGAGGGGGCGAGCGGCGCCTCGTCGCCCGGCATCGGTGCATCGGGCTTCGGCGGCGGCAAGCGCCCCTTCTTGGTGTGAAGGAGCTTCCGCACGCGCACGCCGTCGTGCACGACGATGACCCCACCGCGCGGTCGATTCGCCTCCTCTTCCGCGCGCGCCGCGCGCGGCTTCCAGAGGTGCAAAAATCGCCGCCAGTCTTCGGTGGTCCAGCCCTCGAAGCGAACGTCGGCCGTGAACATGCGCGAGGCCGAGTATAGTCGCTCCTTCCGTGGATTCTCCCCCCCTCGACGCCGAACGGCTCTTTCACCGCGTCTTCTGGCCGCTCTACCCCGAAGACGCGCGCGCCGATCTCGCGCGCGCGCGCATCACCGACGCGAACCCAGGGAAGAACGAAGCACTCGCCGCGCAGCTCGAGGAGGTCGCGCGCGTGTTCGTGAAGATGGCGCCGTCGCTCTTCGAGGGGGTCGACCTCGCCCTCGACTTCAGCGACGCGAGCGTGCATCGCCTCGGCGCGGCCCTCACGCGCGAGCGGCGCGACGCTTGGCTCGCGCGCGGCGCCGAGGGGACGGCGGAGAACGAGCTCTTCAACCTCGTCGTGCACGGCGTGGCCTACGTCGGCGAATGCGCACGGCGCGGGCGCGAGGCGCGCTGGTCTCTGCGGCGGCCGCTGTGGGAGAGCCTCGTGGAGCTCAAGTCCGCGGCCGGTGAGGGCGAGCTCGCCGTCTTTCAGTGGTGGCTCAAGTCACTCGCCGACGACGCCTTCGCCCCCGGCGCGAGCGGTCTCGCCGATCGCTACCGCGCGCTCGTCGAGGTGCCGAGCGCCGACCTCGGGTCGCTCCCGGTCATCGCTCCGCCGGACCGGCGGCTCCCGCGCATCACCAAGCCTCGCTACGATGTACTTTACAAACATCTCAAGGCGCACCTCCCCGAGCTGAAAGACCTCGGCCACGACTTCCCCTCGCCCGAGCGGTTCGCCGACATCGGCTTCCGCTGGCTCGACTTCGTGTGGCTCGGCGAAGGGCGCATGCTCCTTCTCTTCGGCCCCGGCGAAGGGGGGCTCCACCTCTTTTGGCTCGACGCCAAAGGCTTCCAGAAGGCTGCCTTCTTCCCTGCCGATTCGTTCCCCGACCCGGTCGTGCGCCTCGACGCCGAAGGTCGACTCCGCGTGATGTGCGCCGTGGAGAAGAAGCAGGTGACCCACGAGCTGCTTTGGTGGGGGCCGTAGCCACGCGTCAGGGAGGAGCGGTGGCGGAGCGGCGACGGACGCGAGCGCGCTCTCGCCTCTCAGTGCAGCGTCGCGAGGTCGCCGTCGAAGAGCTCCACGCTGCGTGACGAAGGGAGCCTGCGGAGCGCCAGCACCGCGCCTTCTTCGGCGCCGGCGACGACCGCAGGCGACGACGTCGTGACGATCCATTGCACGCGGGGGAGCGCTCGCACGAGGGCGCGCGGAACGGCACGCAAGGTCGTCGCGTCGAGGTGCGCTTCGAGGTCGTCGAGGACGACCACCGCCTCCCCAGTCCGCGGATCTCCCTCTGGATACGCCGCGTAGAGCGCGCGCACCGGGAGCGCGACGAAGGCGATGACGTGGCGCAGGCCGTGCGGGAGCTCGTCGAAGGGGCGCACGCCGCGGCCTTCGCTCTCGAACATCGGCTCGAAGCTCGCCGGATCGGCGCCGAGGTACGTCGAGCCGAGCGGCTCGAGGACGGTCGCGAGCGCGTCGCGGAGCGCCTGGTCGAACGCGCGCGCGCGGTGCGCACCGGTCGGACCGGCGAGGGCAGCTCCGATGGCGGCGTAGGCGAGCACTTGCTTGGTCTCGCGCGCGATGTCGGCGCGGCTCGCGTCGTCGAAGAAGGTGGGGGCGCGCGGATCGTAGCGGCCGATGGATCGCTCGGGCGCCGAAAGGGCGATCGGCGTCTTGGCGAACCAGCGCGCGCCGGAGAAGCCGACGAACACGAAGCCCCCCTCGGTGGTACGGCGATCGAACAAGACTTGCTCGCGGCGGCGCGTGAGCGTGACCGCTTCGTCTTCGCCGGGGACGAGGACGTTCGGCGTCACGAGGCGGAGCGGATGCGGACGCGCGCGATCGTCGTCGCCCAGGATCCAGTCGGCGATGGCCATCGGCGGATCGTCCGACTCGCTCGCGCGGCGCGGGAGGACGACGGTGTGCGCGGGGCGCGTGCAGGCGATGGCCGCGAGGAGCGACGTCTTGCCGACCCCGGCGCCGCCGAAGAGGATCGTCAGCGGGCGCGGGCGCGCCGCCCCTTCGTCCATGAAGCGGAACGTGAGGTCGTCGAGCGGCCCCACGCCACGCACGCGCACCTCCGCGAGGAGCATGTCGTCAGGGTATCACCACGCCGCCCGGCGGCGTCGCGTCGCGCACGAACGCCGCGAGTCGGTCGTACCAATCGCGCACGGGCGTGCCGGCGTCGTCGGCGCCGGTGAGACCGTCCAGGTGTGTGAGCGTCGAATAGCCGACGGAGCTGAAGGCCGCAGAGTCTTGGCGTGAGGCCCCCGCGTGCGGACGGCCGGCGCCGATCGGCCCGGCGAGCTTCTGGAGCGCGCCGTACACCGCCACGTCGCCGTGGTAGTAGCCCATCGCCACCGCGAGGATGGGCACGTCGATCGCGTCGCCGTGCGCGGCGAAGAGCCCGTACTTCGTCGCGCGCCAGTCGTCCGTCTTCACGTTGAGCGTGCCGGCGGCGTTGGCGTCGAGCGTGAGACGCGCGGGGAAGTACCACTCGGCGAAGTTCACCCCCGGCCCTTCGTACCAACCGCGCGCGGCGTCGTCGATCGACGTCGCCTCGCGTGGCGTGACGTCGGCGTAGTCGGTCCACGCGTAGGTGGCGTTGGGATCGCTCGGGTTGCACGGTCATCGTGCCGAGCGCGTTTTGGTAGGGCGTGACCGGGCCGCCGCGCGCCGCGCCGCAGGAGATCTGCGCGAAGCTGAGGCTGCTCGAAGCCTCGTCGAAGGCGAAGCCGAAGGCCGCGCGGTCGGTCATCTTGGGGAGGCTCGGGAGCCCGAGCAAGACCCTTCGGCGCTCCTCCGGACGATCGCGCGCGCGAGCGCGTCGAACGAGCCGGCGCCGCCGAGATCCCCCGGCATCATCACCACGACGGCGCGCGCAGGCTTGGGAGGCGTGGCGTCGACGCGGTAGCGAACCACGCGGAGCGCGTTCTCTTCGGGCGGCGTGGCAGGACCGCGCGGATTCGGAGGGGGCGTGACGCCGGCGACGGTGAGGACCTCTTTGCGAATCTTCCACGGGCCGGGATCGACGACGATCGCGCTCGCCGGTGGAGGGGTGTACGAGGGGGCGCTCGACGAGGAGCAGCCGGGGCCGAACGCCGCAGATCCCAAGAGCAAAGCCCCCGCGATGGCCGGCAGTCGCGCGCGCATTGGCGGCACCTTCGCACGAGCAGCGAGCGTTCGCACGCCGGACAGGTCGGCGAAGGTCGTCTAGCCTGAGCGCGTGCGGCGACGCGGGAAGCTCCTCCTCATGAGCGCCGCGTCGCTTTGGCTCATCCCCCGCGCCGCTGACGCCAAAGACGAGCGACGCGTACGCATCGACTACGCGAGCGAGGCGTGCCCGCGGCGCGACGTCTTCGACGCCGAGCTGCGGTCGCGCGTGGATGTCACCTTGCGCGCCCCCGCGGGGAGCGAGCCGGCGCGCACGGTGGTCGTGCGCATCGACGGCTCGGGAAAGAAGCTCCGCGGCACGCTCGTGGTGCGCGAGCTCGACGGCACGACGTCCACGCGCGCCGTGGACGGAGAGAGCTGCGAGGTCGTGAGCTCGGGGCTCGCGCTCGTCGCCGCGCTCGCCATCGAGGAAGGTGGTACGAGGCCGGCGGAGACGGCCGCCGCCGCGAGCCCGAGCCCCGGTGAAGCGGCGAAAGGGGGCGCGACCGACGCGACCTCTCCCGCGCGCCCCAGCGCCGAAAAGCCCGCACCAACCGCGCCTCCTCCACCGGCGACCCAGCGCGAGAGCGCCCCGCAGCGCGAGCCGACGCCGGCCGACGGAGAGACGCGAGGGGCGCGTCCGGCCCACGCCGAAGTCGCGCTCGGCGTCGGCGTCGGCATGTTTCTCGGCGCTGCGCCGCGCCCTTCCCCCGTCGTCAGCCCTTTCGCCGAGGTCGCGTACGTCCTCGGAAGCGGTTCGACGCTGGCCGCGCGCGCGCGCTTGTCGCGTGGAGGCGCGAGCGCGTCGGGATCGCCTTCCGCGAGCTTCACCTGGACCGCCGCCGATCTGGACCTCTGCCCTCTCGGAGAGACGACGCAAGCGCTGCGTCTCTCGGCGTGCGGTCGCGTCGAAGCCGGAAGCCTCGACGCCCAGGGGAGCGGCGTCACCCCGGCGATCGACGAAGCGCGCGCGTGGGTCGCGCTGGGCGCGGCGTTGCGTCTTCGCTGGACCTTCCTCGCTCCAGGCTTCGCCGAAGCGGAGGCGACGCTCGTGGCTCCGCTCCTCCGCGACCGCTTCTATGTGCTGCCGGAGCAGACGGTCTTTCGCGCCCCGGTGCTCGCCGGCGGCGGGGCGGTGAGCGTCGGGATCGTCTTTTAGGTGATCGGGGGTGGCGGCGGCGGACATCCAGCGCCAAGACATGCTCAGCATGACCCTGGCCCAGCACCTCGGCCCGCCGCCCGACGCGGCGATGGCGACCCCGGCGGAGATGCCGCGGGTGGCGGTGCGATCGCGCGAGGCCGAAGAGCGCATCCGGCGGATGGTCGACGAGCACTTCGATTTCATCTGGCGCTGCCTCCGCGGTCTCGGCGTCAGCCCGGGGAGCGCCGACGACGCCACGCAGCACGTGTTCTGGATCGCCACGCAGAAGCTCGACGACATCGCGCACGGATCGGAGCGCTCGTTTCTCTTCGCGACCGCGCGGGGCGTCGCGGCGAACGTTCGTCGCTCGCAAGGGCGAAACCGCGAGCTCCTCGACGCCGAAGCATTGGCCAAGGGGGTCGACGGCGCTGCCGATCCCGAGCAAGAGCTCGTGAAGAAGCAGGCCCGCGCCGCGCTCGAGAGCATCCTGGAAGCGTTGCCGGTGGATCTGCGCACCGTGTTCGTCTTGTTCGAGCTCGAGGGGCTCGGCTCGGCGGCGATCGCCGAGCTCTTGGAGATCCCAGCGGGAACGGTGGCCTCACGCCTCCGACGCGCACGCGAAGAATTTCATGCCGAAGTGAAGCGCTATCGAGCGCGCGAGGGGAGGCGGTCGTGACCGATCCGGTGCGGCTTCTCGACGACGAAGCGTCGTCCTACGAGGCGAACCTCCTCCGCGCGTGGGAGGACGAGAAGCCCGATCCGGCCGCGCGCGCGCGTGTGCTGGCAGCGCTCGGCGTGGGCACCGCGCTGCCCATCGGCGCGACCGCAGCGACGAACGGCGCAGCGAAGGCGGCAGCGTCGATCGCACCGAAGGCCGGAGGCGTCGCGCTCTCGCTCACGACCAAGGCGTTGCTCGTCACGACGCTCCTCGCCGGCACGGCGATCGGCGTGAACCATTTCCGCGCGCACGAAGCACCTACGCCCGCCAAGGCCGCGCCCCGAGCGGTGACGACCGCGGAAGCCCCCGCTGCACTCGCTCCACCGGCGGCGAGCGCGGCGCCTCCGAGCCTCGCGGTGGAAGCGCTCCCGGTGGCGACGATCGACCCTTCGCGGACGGCGCGCCACCATGCCGATCCCGCGCCGAGCAGCGCGCCGCCCCCGGCGCTCGCGCAGCAGATCGCCGAGCTCGATCGCGCGCGCGGAGCGCTAGCTGCGGGCGACGCACCCGGCGCCGAGCGCCTCGCTCTCGCGTGCGAAAGGCGATTCCCCGACGGCGCGCTTCGCCAGGAGGCCGAGGTGGTGCGCATCGACGCCATCGCCCGGCAAGGCGACGCGGATCGCGCACGGAGGGCGGCGGAGAGCTTCCTCGCGAAGTATCCTGGCAGTCCGCATGCCGCCCACGTCCGCACCTTCGCCTCGCCCTGAGCGCGCGCGCGAAGTCACGCAGGGAAGGTCGCGCGGGCTACGTCTGCTCCTCGCCGCGCTCGCGCTCGTGGGGTGCGGCGGATCGGTGTACCTCGGCGGCACCAGCGACGGCGGAGGCGACAGCGCCACCGCCCCCCCGATCGACGCGGCCCCCTTCGATCGCTGCGACGCGACCGTCGGGCCGAGCGTCGACGCAGGCTGTCGCGCGTGCTTCAAGGGCGACGAGGGCTGTCAGCCGAACGGCTGCTACGGGGGGTTTTGGTGCAATACGGCGACGCGCGACTGCCACACGCCGCTGACGCACTGCCCCTGAGCCCGACTGAGACGCGCTTGGGATGATCTCGCGTCGTCCGGGGGGACATTTTCCTGGTTGCCACACGAGATCCGCCCATGAAGCTCTCCCCGAAAGTCAGCTCTCCCCTCCTCGGCGGCGCCGTGGGTGTCGTGCTGGCGCTCGCGGTCGCCGGTCGCGCCGAGTCGAGCGCCCACGCGCCGAGTATCGCGCCCGCGGCCCGCGCGTCTCACGTGGCGGCGGCCGCTCGCGTGCGACCGAACCCGAATCCGCTCCTCGCTCAAGAGACCGAAGACCCGATCGCCGTCGACGGCGAGCTCGACGAGGCGACATGGACCCGCGCGGCTCGCACCGGCGCGTTCCTCGACGACGCCGGGGAAGCAGCGCGCCCCTTCTCCGAGGCGCGCGTCACCTTCCGTGAGGGGACGCTCTACCTCGGCCTCTACGCCGCCGACGAGAGGATCGACACGACGGGTCCGCTCCGCGACGCGTTCCAGGTGAAGGTCGGCGGGACGAGCTTCATGGTGAGCGCCGACGGACACGTCGAAGGCGCGCCGCCAGGAACGCGCGCGGCGGTCGACGTCGACGGCCTCCCCAACGACGACGCGATCGACGACGAAGAGTGGAAGGTCGAGCTGGCGATCCCCATGGCGCGCCTCGATCTCGCGGGGGGCGCGATCGCCCTCGAGCTCGCGCGATGCGACACGCCGCGCGACGGCGTGAAGCGCTGTGGATCGTGGCGGGGGAATGTGACCTTGGCCTCGGGGCGGAGCGGAGAATAGGCGATGCGACGAGACTTCTTCCTCGGGAACGCGGGCTTCGCGCTGCGCGCCGCCGGCGCGTGCGTGGCGACGTTCGGCGCGGCGACCCTCGTGCTCGCGGCGTGTGCCGCCACCGTCTCGGCCACCGACGACGGCGGTACGGGGCAAGGCGAAGGGGGCGTCGACCCCAAGGTGTGCCCGGCGTGCGTGAGCGACGACGACTGCAAAGCGAACGGAGGCGGCGTGTGCGCCCAGTTCGGGTCGGACATCTATTGCGCCCCCTCGTGCGCCCAAGGCGAGAAGTGCGATTCGGATCGCACGTGCACGGTCGTCACCACCGCCGCCGGCGATCAGTCGAGCGTGTGCGTCCCCAACAACGACGCGTGCGGCGCGTCGGTGGGCAACGACGGAGGCCCCGCGTCCTGCGGGTCGACCTCGGCCGACGCCGGCGATCCCAACCAATGCGGGACCATGGTCGGTCCCCCGGAGAAATCGTCGTGCACGTCGTGCACCGGCACCTCGAGCGGCGGCCACGCGTGTCAACCCAACGGCTGCTACGGAGGCTGGTGGTGCGACAACTCGACGAGCAAGTGCCACGCACCTCCGACGAATTGCGGGAGCTCGGGGCCGCCGAGTGGCGCGTGCGCCTTCGACGCCGGCTCGGGACCGATCACCGGCAACGTCGGACCCACCGGCGGCACCGCGTCGCGCCTCTTCTTCGCCGTCGTCGGCGACACGCGCCCGCCGACGGTGAACGACACCAGCGGGTATCCGTCGGCGATCATCGACCGCATCTACACCGACATCGAGTCGCTGAGCCCCAAGCCGCTCTTCGCGGTCTCGACCGGAGACTACATCTTCGCCGATCCGAGCAACGCTGGCGTTGGCCCGCAGTTCGATCTCTACCTCACGGCGCGGAAGAACTTCTCCGGCGTGCTCTTCCCGGCGATGGGAAATCACGAGTGCAACGGCATGACCGCCTCCAACTGCGGGAGCGGCAACACCACCGGCGTCACGAGCAACTACACGAGCTTCCTCTCCAAGATGCTCGGCCCCATCAACCAAACGAAGCCCTACTATTCGATCGAGATCGACGCCTCCGACAAGAGCTGGACGGCCAAGTTCGTCTTCATCGCCGCCAACGCGTGGGACTCGGCCCAAGCGTCCTGGCTCACGACGACCCTCTCGCAACCGACGACGTACACCTTCGTGATCCGTCACGAGTCCTCGCTGGTCAGCGAGGCGCCGGGGGTGTCGCCGAGCGAGTCGATCATGGCGGCCCACCCGGTGACGCTCGCCATCGTGGGCCACACGCACACGTACAGCCACTACCGCAGCACCAAGCAGGTCATCTTCGGCAACGGCGGAGCGCCCCTCACCGGCTCGGGGAACTACGGTTTCGGCCTCGTCACCCAGCGGCAGGACGGCACCATCGAGATCGACGCGATGGACTATCAGTCGCTCCAGTCCGATCCGAGCTTCCGCTTCGCGGTGCATCCGGACGGAACGATCGCCCCCTGAACCAACCTTCGGGATTATGCTTCGCGCGTGGCGTTCCGCGTGCCGGGAAAAACCGAGCGAAGGCTCGCGCTGGCGATCTTGCTCAGCGCGATCCTGCCGCTCGCTGCCGGCATCCTGCTCGCGAGCTCGCTCTTCAAGCAAGCCTCGGCCATTTGGTTCAACCCCGAAGTAGGCCAACAGCTCGATCGCGGCGTCGACGTCTACAAGGACTACGTCAAGGCGATCAAAGACGACATGCGCCACCAGACGGACGCCCTCGCGGCGGACGAGGTGCTGCGCGAGGCGGCGAAGAAGCGGAACACCGAGCTCGTCGAGTCCGAGCTCGACGCGCTCTTCCCCCACTTCCCCGAGCTCGTCAGCCTGCGCATCGACGACGCCGACGGAAACACCTTGGCGCGGCGCGACCGCGGTCGCCCGGTCAACGAGGCCATCGAGAAGAGCCTCGAGGTCACGCGGCCGCTCTCCGACGAGGCCGCGCCCCCCTCCATCACCGCCACCTTCGCCGTCGACCGGAAGCGGCTCGACGAGCTCGAGACCAACGGCACGCTCGTCACCCGCTACCACCAGCTCGAGCAGTCGCGCGACGAAGTCTATGCAGGATACATCTACGCCTTCGCCGCGCTCCTCGGCATCACGCTGCTCTTCACGCTGCTCCTCGGCACGCTCCTCGCGCGCGGGGTCACGCGACGCATCAACCGCCTCGCCGCCGCCATCGATCTCGTCGCTGCCGGCGATCTCTCGGTGCGCGTCCCCGTCACCGGCTCGGACGAGCTCACCGACCTGGCGCGCACGTTCAACCGCATGCTCATCGACGTGACGCAGTCACGCGCGCGCATCGAGTTCCTGCAACGCATGGGCGCGTGGCAAGAGATGGCGCGGAGGCTCGCGCACGAGATCAAGAACCCGCTCACGCCCATCCAGCTCGCGGTGCAGGAGTGCCACCGCAAGTACAACGGCGACGATCCGCGCTTCCGCGCGCTGCTCGACACCACGGTGGAGATCGTCGAAGAGGAGGTCGCCACGCTGCGCCGGCTCGTGGGGGATTTCTCCAACTTCGCGCGGCTCCCCCACGCCGAGCTGAAGGAGCAGAGCCTGCGCGAGTTCTTGCGCGAGTGCTCGGAGCAGCTCGGTCACCTGGAAGAGGAGGGGCCGGGCGAAGGGGTCGACGTCACCGCCGCCAACGTCGACGTGACGTGGAAGCTCCCCGAGGGCCCGCTCGACGTCGCCATCGATCGGCAGATGCTTCGCCGCGTGGTCGTGAACCTGGTGCGCAACGCCGTGCAAGCGATCCGCGAGGCGCGCGAGCACTCGCTCACGCCGCTCCCGGGGACGACGGACATCCCGGTGTTGGGGCACGTGGTGGTGACCGCCGAAGCCGAGGGGCCCGGCGCGGTCATCACCGTGGACGACGACGGACCGGGGATCCCCGAGGACGCCATCGCCCGCGTCTTCGATCCGTACTTCACCACCAAGGCCGACGGCACCGGGCTCGGGCTCGCCATCGTGAAGAAGATCGTCGTCGAGCACGGCGGATCGATCGACGTCGGCGCGAGCCCGCTCGGCGGCGCGCGCTTCCTCGTCCACTTGCCCGGCCTTCGCACCACGCTCCTCCAAATGGCCAAGGACGCCCGAGACCGCGCCCTCGAGGTCGGCGTGTCGATCAGCACGCCCAGCGAGCCGTAGGCGCGTGTGCTAGTTTGGCAAGCGCCGCACGATGACCGAACGACCCCTTGCTCCGACGTCCGACGCCTCGAGCGGGCTGCTGTATCCCTTGGCCGTGGCCCTGCTCGTGTTGGGGCTCCTCTTCGGCTTCGCCTTCTTGCCGCGCCTCTTTCGTGGACACGCCGGGGTGACGGAAGGGAACGTCGCGCCGACGTTCTCGTTGCCGGTCGTGGCCAACGCGCCCGCCGCCGGGCAGACCGCGCTCGGGACGAACGACTTGAAGGGGAAGGCCGTCATCCTCGATTTTTGGGCGACGTGGTGCGGCCCCTGCCGCGCGCAGTCGCCCATCTTGGACGGCCTCGCGCAGCGCTACGCCGATCGCGGGCTCGTGGTCGTGGGTGTCGACACGAACGACGGCGACGGCAACGCGCAAGCGTGGGTGAAGAGCCACGGCATCACCTACCCGATCGTCACCGACGACCACGTCACCTCCGACGCCTACGGCGTGCAGAACCTGCCGACGCTCGTCGTCCTCTCCCGCGAGGGGAAGGTCGTGGCGACGCGCGTGGGCCTCACCGACGCCGCCGAGCTCGAAGCGATCCTGAAGCAGGTGCTCTGAGGCTTTGCCCCGCGCCGCGCGGGGCTCGGATCACTGGAGCGCATTTCGTAACCTCGCCCCCCTCCGCACGAGCAGGACGATGATGAGCGCGGCGAGGTCCGCGAGGCCCACCGGGCAAGCGATGCAATCCACCGGGTAGAGCTCGACGCGCGGCGCCTCGGCGGGGGTGTCGTCAGAGGTTCATCACGCAACATACTGCACTATGGCGCCATGACATATGCAGTATGTTGCATACACCATGGCGCGAGGGAGAGCCCTCGGAGCCTGGCGCGCGGTGCTCAACGCCGCCACGTTGTTCCGCTTCGTGCTCGGGCCCGCCTTGGCCTCGTGGCGCTCGCGACGGTTGCGAAATGCGCTCTAGTGCCCGGTGAGAAAGAAGCGCGCACCCGTGGGCGCGTGCACCCCCACCTCGATGTCCACGTCGAAGGCGGCGCGGAGGCGCTCGGCGACCAGCACTTCGTCGGGCGTGCCCAGGGCGACCAGCTCTCCTTCGGCGAGGAGCGCGACGCGCGTGGCGTAGCGCGCGGCGAGCGCGAGGTCGTGCATCACCACCACGCACGCGAGACCGTCTTCGGTGACGCGGCGGCGAAGCAGATCATGCACGGCGATCTGATGGCGCACGTCGAGGAAGGCGGAGGGCTCGTCGAGGAGCAGCACCTTCGGGCGCTGCGCCAAGGCACGTGCGATCTGCATTCTTTTCTGCTCGCCGCCGGAGAGCGTGTCGGCGCGCCGATCGGCGAGGGGGAGGAGCCCGCACGCGTCGAGCACCTCCAAGACGATGGCTTCGTCCTCCGGTCGCGCGGTGAGCCAGCCCGCCTGGTGCGGGGCGCGCCCCATCATCACGACCTCCCGCACGCGGTAGCCGAAGGCGACGCGCTCGCTCTGCGTCACGACGGCGAGGCGCTTGGCGATCTCGGGCCGCGTGAGCTTGGCGAGGTCGTCCCCAAAGAGGCGCGCCACGCCGCGATCGGCGACGCGGGTGCCGGCTAGGACGCGGAGGAGCGTCGTCTTCCCGGCGCCGTTGGGGCCGAGGACGGCCACCATTTCGCCCGGCGTCACGCGCAAGGTGACGTCGCGGAGCGCCGGTGCGCGCTCGGAAGGGGCCGACGCGGCCTTCGCCCCCGCGTAGAACACCGTCACCGCCGAGGCCTCGAGCGCCGGCGCGTCGCCCACGGGGCGCGCCTGTTCAGCCTTCCGCGATTTGTCCGGCATGTCTCGCTGCGTCAAGGTACCCTCAAGGCAACAGGAGACAACGGTGGAAACGAAGCCCGAGACCGCCGCGACCGCGGCGAGCGCCGACGGCGCGGCCAGTGGCCAAGCGAGCCAAGCGTCGGGAGGGCGGCGCGTCATCAAGCGCTACTCCAACCGCAAGCTCTACGACACCAAGGACAGCCGGTACGTCACCCTCCTGCAAATCGCGGAGATGGTGCGCAGCGGCGCCGAGGTGCAAATCATCGACAACAACAGCAAGGAAGACCTCACCGAGGTCACCCTCGCGCAGATCATCTACGAGGAGCAGAAGGCGCACAGCCGCAACGTGCCGCTGCAGACCTTGAAAGAGCTGATTCACACGCGGACCGAGAAGGTCCTCTCCGAGCTGCGCGAAGGGCCGATCGGTCGGCTCATCCCCGGTGCGAAGGACGAAAAGGCGAAGAGCGAGCCGCCGCCCCAGGTCGAAGTCGAGAGCAAAGAGTCGAAAGACATGAAGGACGGCAAGCCCGGCATCGTCCATCAGGCCAAAGAGACCCTGGACGACTGGAAGCAGGAGATGGACGAGCGCATCAAGGTGCTCTTGCCCAGCCTGAATCCCTGGCAGCAGCTTCAGAACGAGGTGAAACGCCTCTCGGCGCGCATCGACGATCTGGAGAAGAAGCTCAAAGGAAAGTAACGTAATTCCAAGATGTTGAACCTCTCGACCCTTGCGCCGGCCCCCCTCCCGGGCCACCTTGGTCGGGGGGGCGCCACCTCGGGCAAGTGCCTGGAATATTTCCCCCTCCGCCCCGGTTTCGGAAGCTGAAAGGGGCGCTAGAGCACGCCATGTCGATGTTCGCAGGGACCCGCGGGGTCAAATCGGGAAAGCGCGGAAGCGAGGCGGACGCCTTCGCCGAGGACGCGCTGACGCACCTCGACGCGCTCCACGCCGTCGCGTGCCGGCTCACGCGCAACCCCACCGAGGCCGAAGACCTCGTCCAAGACACGCTCGTGAAGGCGATGCGCGCGCGCGATCAGTTCCAGGCGGGGACGAACCTCAAGGCCTGGCTCTTTCGCATCCTGACGAACACCTTCATCAACAAGTACCGCCGCGGCGGGCTCGAGCGCGCGCTCTTCGACGGGCCCGACGCCGATCCGCTCGCCGACGGTTGGGTGAGCGCATCGACGATGCGCCAGCTCCGAGACCCCGAGCAAATCGCCCTGACGCCGATCGTGGAGGCCGAGGTGCAGCGCGCCCTCGACGCGCTCCCCGCCGATTTCCGCATGGCGGTCATCCTGTGCGACGTCGAAGAGTTCTCGTACGAGGAGATCGCGCAGATCATGGGGTGCCCCATCGGCACCGTGATGAGCCGCCTGCACCGCGGGCGAAAGCTCCTCCAGCGCTCGCTCTACGCGCACGCGCTCCACATGGGCATCGTGAAGGGTGAAGACCAGGTGGGAGAGCGCGCGGCGAGCGCTGCCCCGCCGCCTCCGGCCGACATGGCCGCTTACCGCGCCAAGAAACGAGGCGTGGGATGACGATGGTCGATGGCACGTGCAAGGACTTCCGCCACCTGCTCGGCGCGTACGCCGACGGTGAGCTCGAGCCTGCGTCGCTCCTCACGGTGGAAGAGCACGTCACGCACTGCGAGACCTGTCGCGAGCGCGTGGCGCTCGACAGAGCATTCCGCGCCTCGCTGAAGCGCGTGGTCCGCGGCGAAGCGAGCGCCCCCTCCCCGGCCCGCGACGCGATGCGTGAGCGCATGGCCGCGGCGATGGGCGCCGAAGCCACGCGGGGTGCCGCGCGTGAAGAAGACGCCAAGCGTCGTGCGCGTCGTTCGAGCGCGTCGTGGCGCACGATCGTCCCCTTGGCGAGCGCGGCTACGTTGGCCCTCGTGTGGGGTGCGGCGACCCGCGGTCCCATCGCGCGGACGACGGCCGATCAAACGGTGCGCGGCGGCCTGGCCGACGACGCGCTGCTCGAGGAGCTCGTCTCCGAGCACTCGAACCCGCTCCCCCCCGAGCGCACCGATCCGAAAGACGTGCGCGCCTTCGAGCAGTACGTCGGCGTGCCGGTGCACACGGCGAGCTTCGAGAAGCGCGCCGGCGCGCGCCTCGTGGGCGGTCGCCTCATCCCGGTGAACCGCGCACGCGCGGCCATGCTCCAATACGAGATCGGCCAAGGCGCCGAGACCCGGCGCGTGAGCGTGCTCATCTACGATCCGCACTTGATCCAAGTGCACGGCGACGAGCTCTCTCCGCACGCCGTCGGCACCGCCGAGGTCCGCGTGGGCCGCTCCAACGGCTACTCGGTGGCGGTCACGCAGAACGGCGGCGTCGGCTACGCGGTCGCGAGTGACATGGACACCGACCGAAGCGCGCAGCTCGCGGTCTACGCCGAAGACGGGAACTGATCCTCGGCGCTACGGCGTCGCTTCGAGTCGCTGACACGTGTGCGGCACGTGGTCGAGAGCGCTGGCGCCGCCGAGCGCGAGGGCGTTGCGATCCAGCGAGCCGCCTTCGCTCCACACGAGGCAGATCTCCACCGCGCCGAGACCGGTCAGGCGGAACGCGCCCGGCAGCGGCACCTCGTTCCCGCACGCGACGCGGCCCGGCGGCGGATCGAGCGGGAGCGACGCGCCCGAAGGATCGATCACCACGAGGTCCCACGAAGCCGCGAGTGAGGGCGGGCAGGTGACGAGCGCCTTGAAGCGGTCGCCGCTCTTGAACACACCCGCTTCACTGGCCCACGCCGTGTCGCCTTCACGCACGAGCGAGAGGACCACGTCGCCTCCGCCCTTCACGGCGCCGCCGCCCCCCGTCGTGACGACCGTCGGCGCGCCGCCGAAGCGCACCCCGAGGAGGACCAGCGCGGCGAGCGCCAAGCCGCCGCCCAGCGCGAACACGCGCGCACCGATCGTGCGACGCGAAAGGACGCTCACTCGCGCCGGCAACGGCGGAAGCTCGCGCACGGCCCCCGCGGTGATCTCCTCGTGGCACGCGCGGCATGCCGCGCACGCGCGAAGATGCGCCTCGATGCGCGCGTGCTCCGCCGGCGCGACCTCTCCGAGATCGTAGCGCTCGAGCTCGAGCCACGAGATGGGACGGTCGATGCACGCGCTCACGACGGATCCTCTTCACGAGTGGCCGGCTCGGAGGCGTTCTGGCCGGCGAGGCGCTTGGCGG
This sequence comes from uncultured Polyangiaceae bacterium, assembly GCA_964531795.1. Classification (GTDB taxonomy): domain Bacteria; phylum Myxococcota_A; class Polyangia; order Polyangiales; family Polyangiaceae; genus CAZHHD01. Next base: position 50,277 of record CAZHHD010000015.1, read on the forward strand.
CGTCGCGCACGGCGGCGATGCGATGGCCCACCGTCTTGCGGCTCACGCCGAGGAGATCGGCGATCTCCTCTTGTCCCATGTCGTCGAGGAAGTGGTAGGCGAGCACCTCGGCGTCGCGCTCGTCGAGCTCGCGCACGAGCGTGACCACGAACGCCAGATCGAGCACTTGGTCGTCGAGCGGTGTGCGCGCCGGGCCCCGGAGCGCGACGTCGTTCCTCTCGAGGAGGCGCGCGCGGTTCGAAGCGTCACGCAGGAGCGCGAGGCATCGATTCGTCACGGCGCGATAGAGGTACGGAAGGTCCACGACGGCGTCTCGCTTCTCCAAAAGGTCGACGAACAGCGCGTGCACGACGTCTTCGGCGTCGGCGCGACTCCTCAGCATGCGCTCGGCCTTGCGGAGGAGCGCGCGTCCGTAGCGTTGGTAGAGGTCCATCGAGCGAGAGAGGCATACGCTACCTGCACGTGCCGCCTCGCGCCGCTATTGCGCGGCAGTCGGTGGTGCCGAGCGGGCCCGATCCGGCCGCGGGTACGCAGTCGAGGCCGGCGTCCGTCGTGGTGCCGGTGGTCCGATAGCGGAAGGACGCGCCGTCGCACGACGACGACGCGCAGTCGGTGTCGAGGATGCACGGGGCCCCGGCCGCGCCAAGGTGCTGTCCCGGTGCGCACTGCAGGGGGAACGGAGAGAAGAAGTCGGCGGTGGCCCCGGGCTCCATCGCGCACGTGGCAGAGCCCGCGCACGCTGCGTGCGCCGCGCAGCTCGGTCCGGCGCACAGCTGGGCGTCCGGGCAACACTCCGAGCACACGCCGAAGCAGCAGAGGCCCCCCTTGCACTCGGTGCCGTCGCCGCCACACCGCTCGCCGATGGGGAGATCATGCAAGTGTACCGCCTGCGCCGGCGCGCACCCCGTCGTCGACTGCACGCGGAGCATGGCGAGCTGGGCCACGCCGCTCCCGTGCTTCACCACACGAAAGCGCGCGCCGCTGTAGCCGGGCGGCGGCGTGATGAGCGTCTCCACTTGGTGCCAGTCGGAGGTGGGGATCGGGTAGCTGAAGTCGACGCTCCCGTCGTCGTCGAAGTCGACGTCCAGCGTGACCTGCGCCCGCTCGTCGATGCGCGCCACGGTGGTGAAGCGAAGGCAGTTCGGGCTCTCGTGCGAGAGCTGCGACATCGCCGTCGGCGTGTCGACGAGCTCGACGCCGTAGTCGTCCTCGTGCCACGTGGGGATGCGCTTCACGTGCCCTTGCTCGAGCTCCCACGAGCAGAGGTGGTCACCACACCACAGATGGAAGTTCGGATCCTGAAGGACGTCTTCGTCGCAGGCGACGACGAGCCCCGCGAGCGCAAGGGCGAGAGCGACGAGGGTCCGGGTGCGAGCGCGCGTCATGGTCGTCTCCTTCATTGGGCGCGAAAGCGAAAGCCGAGCATCATCGAAGGACCGCCGGCGTCGAGCGTGTCTCCGATCAGGTTCTTGATGAGGGGCGCGTACTCGTAGCCCCCCTGCACGATGAGGGTGAGGTAGTGGGGAAAGCGAAAGGCGATCCCGGCCGCACCGCCGAGCACGATCCCCCACTGCGAGTCGGAGTTGTCGAGGGCGGGCGCCGGCGCACCGGTGGTGGTGAACGTGGTGTGGCCGAGCCCGGCGCCGAGCCCCGCCTCTCCGTAGACGCCGAGCCACGACCCCACGACGTACGCCTGCGCGCGCACCATCGCGGTGCCGGCGAAGCCGTCGTAGCGAAGGCGATCGCGCTCCGTGCCGATGTGCCTTTCGTAAGAATCGTGGGTCAGCGTGTGGATCGAGACGACGCCGGCGAGGTTGGGGAGGAACTCGCGCGAGACGGCGAGCGCGAGGCGCGCCGACGGCGTGTCGATGAATCCGGTCTGCCGCTGGTAGCCGAACTCTCCGAGGCGATCCGTGTAAGATCCACGTGTTTCGAAGTTGAGCCCCAAGCCTAGCTCGGCTTGCCAGCGATCGACCTCGCGGCGGTAGGGCCCCTCGGCCTCGCCCCCCTTCTTCGTCGTCGGTGTGTCGCGCACCGACATGCACGGGACGTCGTCGAGCGAGGTCGAGTGCCCGTCGTCAAGGGTGAAGTCACACTGCGAAGCGCCGTGGAGCCCGCGCACGAGCGCCTGGTAGCGGCCGGCCAAGAGCGCGAGGCGCACCTCCGATCCGCTGGCCTTCTGCACCTCGGCCATCACCGCGCCGCTCCCTTTTTGCGTGACGAGCACGCGCCCGTCGAGCGCGGCGGGGAGCACGAGGCGCGAGCGCGCGTCGATGGGGTACGTCAAAGGAACGTCGCCGCGACCGGCGAGGTCGGTCTCCAGGGTCACGTGCTGCCCGCCGACTTGCGTGCGCGAGGTCGCCGCGAGGGTGCGCCGGTACGCGTAGCGGTACGCTTCGTCGAGCGACACCTTGCCGTCGCCGTCGGAGTCACCCGCGCCGCGGAGCCCGACGATGAGGTAGTGCGTGAAGTAGCTCGAACGAAGCTCCTCCGACTCTTGCGAGAGCTCCTGCGCCGAGCTCGACGCCATCACCGCCACCCCCTGGGTCGTGAGCCGCGCGACGGAGTTGTAGGAGAAGTCTGCGGCCGGCTCGGCCCCCTTGGTGCGGGCGAAGGCGCCGCTCTGGCACGCGTCGAGGACGACGACGGTGAGCGTGGAGGGGAGCGCGAGCAGGCGCTGGCGGAGATCCGCCACGGCGAGCTCCTCGCCGGCGAGGTTCATCGCCGAGGCGTGCGCGTGGCCCGAGTAATAGAAGTAAAAGACCGCCTGCTCGCCGCGCTCCTTGTGGGCGCGGAGCTTGGCCGCCACGTCGTCGAGCGCGGCGAGGACGTCGTGCGCGCTCGGGCGCGTGAGGACACGAAGGCTCGGCTCGCGCGTGCCGCCCAAGTCGCGGAGGACGTCGGCGAGGCGGCGCGCGTCGTCCTCGGCGTAGCGCAGCGTCTCTTGTCCGGGGCCGCCGACGTTCGACCCGACGAGGATGCCGTAGGCGAACGGTCGTGGCGCCGTGGGGAGCACGTCCTCGGCGCGCGCCGGAGACGCGAGGGCGAGGAGCATCGCCGCGAGGGCGAGGATGCGCAGAAGATTTAAGGTAGAGAGTGCCAAGCGAAGCGCCCCTTTCCCCGTGTTAATGCGCCAGCTCGTGGAAATGGGAACTCAGGGAGAAAAATAACTACTGCGCGACCGCGAGCCCTGCTTTCCGCGGATCGGTAGCGGCGAGGACGCGCGGCGCGCTCCCCTTTCGATCCCAGGCGATGAGCTGGACGGCGGTACCGAGGAACCGCTCGTCTTTCACGTCTTCGCCTCGCGTGCGGAGACCCGCGCGCACGTCTTCGGCGATCTCGGGCTCGACGAGGAGCTCGTTGTTCGTGGAGTTGATGGCCACGCGCGGCGCGCTCACGCACGCGGCGGGATCCATGTCGAACACGAGACGCGCGAGGGCGACCTCGGTCACGTTGGTGGCGATGCGCATGCCGCCCGACCCGCCGAGCGCCAAGATCGGCTGGCCGCCGTCGAGGACGATCGTCGGCGTCATGCTCGAGACGGGACGCGCGAAGGGGCGTGGGCGGTTCGGGCCCAAGCCGACCACGCCGAGGCCGGAGATGTCCTTCGGCGAGGAGAAGTCGGCGAGCTGATCGTTCAGCACGATGCCGGTGTCGCCGGCGATCACCCGCGCGCCGAAGGGGCCGTTCACCGTGGTCGTGAGCGAGACGACGTTGCCTTCGGCGTCGGCGACGACGAGGTGGCTCGTGCCGGCCTCGCGCGTCTTGAACGACGGCGCGGGGAGCGTCTTCATCGGATCGATGCGCGCCTTTCGCGCCGCGAGCTGCGCCGGCGCGAGCGCTTGATCGTACGCCGCCGCCACCCCGGGCTCGACGTCGGGATCGCTCGCGTGGCGGAGCCGGTCGGCCACTGCCCCGCGCATCGCTTCGGCGACGACGTGGAGGTACTGGCTCGAGCCGAAGCCCATCGCGGCGAGGGGCGACGACTTGTCGGCGCCGTACATGGAGAGGGTCTCGAGCAGCATCAGGCCTCCGGCCGAGGGGGCCGGCATCGTGTGCACCGTGCGCGATCCGAAGGTGCGCGTGAGCGGGGCGCGCTCGCGAACCTTGTACTTTGCAAGGTCCGAGGCCTCGAGGGTTCCCCCTACCGCGTGCGCGGCAGCGACGATCTTGGCGGCGATGTCTCCTTCGTAGAACGGCTTCGCCCCCTCGGCGCCGAAGCGGAGGATCGTGCGCGAGAGCTCCGGCCTTCGCACGGTCGCGCGGTACGCGAGCGGCGCGCCGCCGGGGTAGAAGACCTGCGCCAGCTCGGGCGAAACCTCGACGTGATCCTTCACCTTGGGGAGGAGGTCGGCCATGTGGCGCCCGAGGGGGAAGCCGCGGGCGGCGGCGTCGGCCGCGGGGAGCGCGTCGGAGGCGAGCGACCTTTGGCCGTAGTGGTCGTGGAGCCAGGCGAGGCCCGCCGGCTCCCCGGGGACGCCGATGACGGCGCTGCGATCGCGCCCGAGGAGCTTCTCGGCGTCGACCTTCTCCGGCGCGAACTCGCGGAAGTCGAGGGCGATGACCTTCTGCTCCTTCTTCACGTAGACGAGCGCGAACCCGCCGCCGCCGAGCCCGCTGGCCACCGGGTTCGTGACGCCCAACATGAGGGCCGCCGCGATGGCCCCGTCGAACGCGTTCCCCCCGGCGCGCATGGCGTCGAGGGCGGCGGTGGTGGCCATCGCGTTGTCGGTGGTGACGGCGACGGCGCTCCCCTCGGCGGCCGGGCCGTAGGCGGCGCTGGCAGGGATGGCGGCGACGAGCAGGGAGGCAAGGAGCCCGGCGGCCAACGCGGTTGCGCGCGCAAAAGACGGCTCGCGGCGACGCACGGAGCGGGGCTCTTTTGGTACGCTGCGGGGAGCGCGGCACCCGTCGTGGGCCCGATGCTGGCTGGAGGAGAGATCGTTCATGCGATTCGTTTACGTGATGGATCCGATGGATCGGCTCCAGCCGGACAAGGATACGACGTTCGCGTTCCAGCGCGCCTCGCAGAAACGCGGTCACGTCTCTCTTCACGCCGAGGTCAGGGACGTCTACTCGGTCGAGGGCGACGTCTTCGCGCGCGTGAAGCCGATCGAGATGCTCCCCGAGGCGCCGTATTTCCGCTTCGGCCAGGCCGAGGACATGCGGCTCGCCGACGCCGACGCCGTCTTCATCCGCAAAGACCCGCCGTTCGACGCGCACTACCTTTACCTCTCGCTCCTCCTCGAGCGCGCCCGCGGGCGCACCGTGCTCGTGAACGATCCACGCGGCCTCCGCGAGGCGAACGAGAAGCTCTTCACCCTTCACTTCGCGCGGCACATGCCGAAGACGCTCGTCTCGGCGAGCCAGGCGCGCATCCTCGAGTTCGTCGACTCGGTGGGGGGCGCGGGGGTCATCAAGCCGCTCGACGGCGCCGGCGGCGCGGGCGTCATGATGCTCGACAAGAACGACAAGAACGCGCGCGTCATCGTCGAGACCTTGACGCGCGAAGGGACGACGCTGGCGATGGTGCAGCAGTACCTGCCGGCGGTGCGCAAAGGGGACAAGCGCGTCCTCTTGCTCGACGGCGAGCTCCTCGGCGCGATCAACCGCGTGCCTCGCGCCGACGATCTTCGCTCGAACATCCACGCCGGCGGCTCGGTCGAGCCGTGCGAGGTCACCGCCGAAGAGCGCGCCGTCATCGTCGACATCGCGCCTCGTCTCCGCGCCGAAGGGCTCTTCTTCGTGGGGCTCGACTTCATCGGGGGGAAGCTCACCGAGGTGAACGTCACCTCCCCCACCGGTATTCAACAGCTCTCGCAGCACGTCGGGCGCGACGTGGCCGAGGACGTCATCGCCTGGACCGAGCGGCGCGTGCAGGACCTCTCGCCCTCGCTCAAGAGCATCCCGGCTCGCTGACCTCTCGCGCCTCGCGCCGCGTCGGATGTCCCTCACCCTCATCGTTCGCTCCGGAGAGTCCCCCTCCCTCACCTTCGACGGCGCTCGTGTCGTCATCGGTCGAGGGAGCGGATGCGACGTGCGCCTCCCCGATCCCAGCGTGAGCCATCGTCACGCGAGCATTCGTGTGGACGCCGGCGGCCACGCGCTGGTGGACGAAGGGAGCAGCAACGGCACGTTCGTCGGCGGCGCGCGCCTCGCCCCGCAGACGCCACGCACGCTGAAGAACGGCGACATGATCCGCGTGGGCCGCGTCTGGATGGAGGTGCGCATCGATCAGCGCCCGCCCACCCGCGACCTGGCCATGGCCACGCGCGATCTGGCGATGGCGCTCGTGGCCGAGGCGATGCGCGGGATGGGCGACGACACGATCGCCAAGCTGCGCGTCGTCGAGGGGCCCGACCTCGGCGCGACTTTGCCGCTCGAGGACGAGGGGCGCGCCTACGTCATCGGACGCGGCGAGTCGTGCGATCTTCCGCTCGCCGACGCCGACGCTTCTCGCGAGCACGTGCAAGTCGTGAGACGGGGGAGCGCGGTGCTCGTGCGCGATCTCGGCGCGAAGAACGGCGTGTATCTGGGCGACGCCCCCATCACGCCCGGCCGCGACGTGGCGTGGCGCGCGGCCACGATGCTGCGCGCCGGTCGCACGGTCATCGCGCTCGAAGAACCTGTCGCGGTGGCGCTCGCCGAGCTCGAAGCGGGCGAAGACGAGCCGGTCGCGATCGACGACGTCCCGCCGGCTCCCCCGAGCAGCGCCGAGCGCAGCGAAGCTCCACCCCCGGCGCCCAGCGAGCGTGCCCTCCCTTCGACGAAGGGCGCCGCGGCACCCATCGCGCGGGTGGAGAACACCACCTCGCCGGCGGCGGGGCGTCGCAAGAGCGCGTGGTCCACCACCGATCTCGCGGTCGTCGGCGCCGCGCTCGTCATCATCGCCCTCAGCGTGGCTGGGCTCTACTGGCTCCTGCGAAGGTGAGCTTCGCGCCCGCGAAGCGCGACGCGCCCCACGACGACCGAGCTCGTCGAGCTACCCTTCGACCGCGTCCTTCTTCGGCGCTTCGGGGGGCGGATCTTTGGGCGCTTCGTTCGTGGCCGCGTCGACTTGCGCGGGGGTCGCCGCCGAGAGCGTCGTGGGCGGAGAGACCACGGGCGGCGGCCTTCTGCCGGTCCCCGCGGGGTACGACGTCGGAAGCCCCTCGCGCGGGATCGCTTCGAGCATCGCGGCGAGCTCGGTGGCGCTCCGCGGACGCTCGCCGACCTTCTTCTTGAGGCACTGCATGACGGCCGCGTCGAGCGCCTCGGGGATGGGCAGATCGGGGCGACGCTCACGCATCGACATCGGCACCTTGCGCTGGTGCAAGTCGAGGAGCTCGCGCCGGCTCGTCGCGGTGATGGGGAGCTCGCCGGTCAGCGCCTCGTACATGAGAACGCCGAGCGCGTAGATGTCGGTCCGCGCCTCGACCTGGGCGCCGATGCATTGCTCGGGGGCCATGTACTCGGGCGTACCGAGCGTGTAGCCCGCCTGCGTGAGCGACTCGGCGGTGTGGAGCTTGCTCATGCCGAAGTCGAGCACCTTGGAGGTGCCGTCCTCGCACAAGAAGATGTTCCCCGGCTTGAGGTCGCGATGCACGACCCCCTTCTTGTGAGCCGCGGCGAGCGCGCGGCACACCTCGATGAACACGGGGATGGCGAAGCCCGGCGCGATGACCGCCTCGCGACCGAGCTTGTCGGCCAGCGACTTTCCGACGAGGCGCTCCATGACGACGTAGATCGATCCGTCGGGCATCTGATCGAGATCGAGCACGCGGGCGACGTTGGGATGCTCGACGTGGACTTGGATGTACGCCTCGCGACGAAGGCGGGCGATTTCACCGCCGTCGCGCGCCGCGGCGCCGCGCAAGACCTTCACCGCGACCTCGTGCCCGAGGGTCGTGTGCTCGGCCGAGTAGACGACGCCGATGCCTCCCGATCCGATCTTGCGACCGATGCGGTACTTGCCGCCGAGCACGGTGCCGGTCATCTCCCCGGGGGTGGCGCTCGTGTTGTCGCCGCGAAGCTCGAGGCCACGCTCGAGCGCGGCGATGCGGTTCTTCTCGAACGCGCGCCCCACGCGGTCGGCGCGCGAGCGCCCCCACAAGAACCCGAGCCCACCGCCGAGCGTCGCCGCCAAGGCAGCGGCCAGCGCACCAGCGAGCCATCCTCCGGCGAGCGCGACCACGCCACCGCACACGACGCCCGCGGCCGCTGCCGCCACGGGGACGCCGCGCCAAGGACGCGCCGCCTCCCATGAGACGAGGTAGACGCACGCCTCGCCCCCCTTCGCGAGACAGCCTTCGTGCGTCACCGTGGCGTCGGGGAGCCCCCAAATGCGAGTGACCGCGGCGAGCTCGCCTTCGCGCGCGGCGCAGAGGAGATCTTCGTCCTTCAAGTCGGCGAGATCGGCGTCGTCGCCGGCGTCGTCACGCAGGCGGTACGTCATGCGTACCTTCTGCACGTTCTCGCGCTTGCCGGACTTTTCGTTCTTCTTCGTGCTGCCGCCGATTTCCTCGAGCTCCCACTGGCCGACGCGCGTCACTTCGCGCGCGTGGGCTGCCAAGTAGCGGTAGGCGTCGATCGGCTCCTCGGCGAGGCGGAGCATGCGCACGTAGGTGCCGAGCGCTTCGGGGTGCGTGACCCAGTCGCCGCGCTTTCTGAGCGCGGTCTCGCCGAGCTCGCGGGCAATGGCCTTCAGCGCGCGCTTGGCCGCGAGCGTGCTGACCCAACCCATCTCGTTGTCGATGAGCGAAGGATCGATCCCCGCCTCACGAAGGAGCTGACGCGCGTTGCGCTCGCCCTTCTCCGAGCGGAGGCGGAGGAGGTACGTCTTGAGAACCGAGGCGCGGAGCTCCTCTTTGCCCCCCTGCACCGTGCTGTTGCGGACGTCGGAGCCCCCCATGACGCGTCAGAAGCGCGCGCCGAGCGAGGCGCCGGCGTAGCCGGGCGCGACCTCGGGGCGAACGCCGAAGCCGGTCGCGGGATGCTCGGGCCCCGTGGGCTCGACGAAGTGCCACACGAGCCCGCCGGCCACCGCGAGGACACCGACGCCGCCCACGACGCCGCCGATGGCTCCGAAGGTGTTCCCTTGCGACTGAAGATCGGTCGCGGTCTGGCGATTCTGATCCGAGGTCGGGCCGCCGGTGGCCGACTGGTCGGGGCACAGTCGATCGCTCCCCGAGCCGGGGCAGAGATCACGCGACTGGCCGATCTTGTTCAGACCGACGACGACGAGCACGACGCCGGTGACGGCCATCGCTGCGCCCGCGCCGACGACGATCCACGGCGCGACGCCATGGTGACGTTCTTCGGCGGGCGGGGGCGGAGGAGGAGGCGGCGCGGTGGTCGTGGTGGTCGCCGTCGGCGCCGTGGCGGTGGGCGGCGCGCTGGCGGCGGCGACGGGCTGTTGCGCGAGCTGCTGCTTCAAATTGGCGATGCGCTTTTGGATCGCGTCGCTGTCCGAGTCGGAGAGCTTGCCGCGCTTCACGTAGGTCTCGAGCGCGTTGATCGCCTCGGCGCGATCGCCTTTGAGCTCGTAGCTCCGCGCGATGATGTTCAAGAGCTCGTGCTTCGTGCAGTCACGCTTGTAGGCGTCCTTGAAGAGCGAGATCGCGGTCGGATAATCGGCCTCGTCGAAGGATCGCTTCCCCGCGACGTAGAGACCGTGCGCGGCCTCGCTGTCGGCGCTGCTCACCGACCCGGGGCAGGTGGGGTAGGTGCTCGAGGTCGGCTGCTGTGCGAGCGCGGGGACGGTCACGGCGCTCGCGAGCAAGGCCGCAAGGCCCATCGAGCGAAAGGAGAGACGCATGGGGCCCCTAGCATACGGGATGTCGAGGGGAAGTTGCGAGTCCGTGCCCGCGCGACGACGTGTCAGCGGCGCGCGGCTTTTTCCCCGAAAAGATGCACCGCTCGGAGGAGCCAGTCGAGCGACGCGGGGTCGGGCCCAAGAGCCACGGGGGCGAGCACGAAGCCCCCTTTGCGGAGCTCGAGGTGGACGGGCGCGCGCCAGCCGAGCACGAGACGGCGGAGGCTCCCGGAGAGGGCGCGCTGAGCCTCGGCGGGCGAAGGGGCGAAGACGGCGAACGCGCGATCGAACTCGGCGTCGCCGGTGGATGCGCGCGGCATCGTGACGAGCTCGGGGGCCTCGGCGAAGACACGCTGCGGGTCCCATGCGGCGGCGGCCACGGCGTCGATGCGTGTGTCTTGCGCGATGGCGATCCACGCCGAGCACTCGACCTCTTGCTTCACGTTCCCCACCTGCCGCTCGGCGAGGACGACCATGCGCGCGATGGTCACCGAGCCCGAAGCGCCCGTCGCCTCGAGCATGTGCTCGTAGCGGATGGGGACACGCAAGGTGACGTAGGGCTCCCACGCGCGGATCCATCGCTCGTCGGGCTCGGCCTCGTAGCGGAGGCCGGCGCGCGCCGCAAAATCCGAGATCCAGTACGCGGACGTCGTCACGAGACCGGTCAGTTGACGGTCGTAGGACCCACGTAGTCGGGCATGTGCTCGCCGTTCTGCGCGCGCTGCTTCATCTCGTACTTGCTCGGGCACTTGGCGAGCACGCTCGTCGCTTCGAAGGTGTTGTCGGCGTGGAGCTCGCCCTCGACGGTGACGCCGACGTCCATGCCGGGGACGTCGCGGAAGGTGTCGGGGACGACGCACTGCGCGTAGCGCACGGGGACATCGACCCCGTTCTTGGTGATGGTGAACCGGTACTCGCAAGGCGACTCGCGCTTCACGAGCGATCCGTGGACCAGGTTCCCCTCGGCGCGCACCGGGCGGTCGAGGAACTTTGCCTTGGCGGCGACGAGCTGGTCGACCGGCTTCGAGTAGATCGCCTTGTCCTTCATGCCGCCGAGCGCGAGCACCGCGACCGCGGCACCGACCCCCACGAGCCCCATCAAGAGCACGAGGTTCTTCCGACGTGCACCGGAGTCGACCTCCGCCTCACCGCGGGCGCGACGCCGAACGGGGACCGCCATCCCCTCTTTCGAGGCGGCGGACTCGGAGGGGTCGCTGGCGCGGTCGTCGTCGGGGGACGTCATGATCTGAGATTCTTGAGCCGCGCGCGCCTTCCGTCAAATTGCTTCTCTCCACAGGGAGCCGCGCGGGACCCCCTCCGCGCCGCCTCGGGATCCTCGTGCTAGACTGGGGTGTGGCATGAGTGATGTCTTGAGCCTGCCGGTGCTCGTGCTGAACAAGCACTTTCAGCCGGTCCAGCTCACCACGGTGAAGCGGGCCTTCGTCCTCCTTTACGGTGGCGCGGCGCTCGCGCTCGACGAAGCGGGCGAGCCCTACGACTTCGACCTGTGGCGCACCCTCCCGGTGCGCGACGACGACGACGTCGTCCCGATCGTCGGCGGAGCGCTCCGCGTGCCGCGGGTCGTGCACCTCTCGAGCTACGATCGCACGCCGCGCCTCACGGTGCGCCTCACACGACGGAACCTCATGTTCCGGGACGCGCACCAGTGCCAATATTGCGGCAAGAGGCCGCCGCTCCGCGACTTGAACATCGACCACGTGCTCCCGCGCTCTCGCGGCGGCGCCGACTCGTGGGAGAACCTCGTGACCGCGTGCCGGGTGTGCAACCTGCGCAAGGGTTGGAAGACGCCGGACGAGGCGAACATGCGCCTCGCGCGCCGCCCCTTCCGGCCCACGTGGTCGACGGCGGCGCAGATCCTCCTCGGCGCGGCTTCGCGCTTCCGCGAGTGGGATCCTTTCCTGAAGGCGAGCTAGTGCGCTGCACGAGCCGTTCACTGGCACGGCCTCGCTGGTATGCAAGAGGAGTGAGAACCTGCGGCGACCGAGCGAGGGGGAGCGCAAGCTCCCCACCAGGGTGACCTGGTTCCTGAATCAGAAGGCTCGGCGCCGAAGGCGACGAACTTCTGATTCAGGACACTACGGGTTCTTGGTGATCGCGCCGTTCACGCACGCGCCCCACGCGGTCCATCCGCCGCCCTGGCACACGTAGAGGTCTTCGCAGCCGCAGCAATCGGTCGGGCACGCGGCGGCGGTGGCCAGCGGGCAATCGGGGGGCTCGAGGTCCGGACAGCCCGGTCCGCCCGATGCGCCGGGCACGTCCACGTCGACGTCGCGCGGCGACGCTTCGGGGGGCGCGACGTCGGGGCCTGCATCGACCGGCGGATGCGGCGGGCACGTGTGATCCAGAGACCACGTGCCGCTCACGTGATCGCACGCGTACACGGCGACGCACGCGGGGTCGGAGCACGCGTTCTCCTGGATGGGACAGCCGCCGTCGGGAACGTCACGGCACACGACGAGCGTCGGGTCGCCGTTGCACGCGAGGGGCACGGCGGCGCACGCCGCGAGCACGAAGGCGACGAGAGCGAGGCGTGGGCGAAGGCTCATCGCACCTTGGTGAAGCCGTCGGCGGTGGTGGAGAGCGGCGCCGGGGTGCGGCGGCGCGGGTTGCGCTTGGTCGGGGCGCGCGAGGGGGGATCGACGGGGCGCGGATCGGGGGCGAGCACCAGCGGCGCTCCGCCGTCGGCACGCGCGACGTCCTCGTCCTCGACGTGAGGCGCGACGACGGGCAGAGGGCTCGCCGTTTCGACGAGCGGCGCAGGGCTGGCCGCGGGGGCCAGCGCCGTCGCTGGCGCATCCTCACGCGCCCCGCGAGCGAGCACGATCATCGACGTCACGCCGACGAGCAACGCGGCGATGGCCCCCCCGGCGACGGGCCACGCGCGACGACGCGGCGGAGCGTTCACCTCGGGGAGCCCCTGATCGAAGACGTAGCGCTCGCTCGGCGCCGGCGGCGCGATGGCCGAGAGGACGGCGCTCCCTGGATCGAGGTCGACGGGGGCGCGGGCGCGCGGCGTGAGCCCGGTGGCGACGAGTGCGCGCTCGGCCTCTTGGGATCCGAGCGCGAGGCGGAGCTCGTCGTGACGCTGCTGCAAGCGCGGGGCGAAGACCGCTTCGACGACGCGCGCGACGTCCTCGGCGCGCCCGATCTCTTCGGGGCGCGCGCCGCGACGGATCGCGGCAGCAAAATCTTCGGCGGTGGCGAAGCGCTCCGACATGTCGCGAGAGAGCGCACGGGCGATGGCCGCGTCGAGCCCCTCGGAGACGTCGGCGCCGAGCTTGCGAAGGCGCGGAATGGGCATGCTCGCGACTTGCTGGAGCGTCTCGAGCGCTTCTTCGCCGCGGAACAGGCGCCGACCGGCGAGGCACTCCCACAGGACGACCCCCATGGAGAAGACGTCGCTCTGCTTCGTGCACAAGCGGCGGCGGTCGACTCGCTCGGGCGCGAGGTAGGCGAGCTTCCCCTTCACCTCGTGGGTGCGTGTGGTCTGCACGCGATCTTCTGCCTTGGCCACGCCGAAGTCGGCGAGGAGCGCGCGGCCGTCGTAGCGGATGAGGACGTTGTGGGGGGAGACGTCGCGGTGAATGATGCCGAGCGGGCGCCCGTTCTCGTCGGCGAGCTCGTGCGCGGCGTGAAGCCCGGCGAGAGCGTCGAGCACGACGCGCACGGCGACGCGCGTGTCGACGGCGCGCTCGGCGGCGGCGAGCTGCTTGCGCAAGTCGGAGAGGCTCGCCCCTTCGATGTAGTCGAGCACGAGGAACGGCTCTTCTTCTTCGAAGCCGAGCTCGCGCACGCGCACCACGTTGGGGTGGAAGATCTTCGACGCGAGCCGCGCTTCGTCGAGGAGCATGGCGACGAAGGGGCGGTCGTTCGCCAAGTGACGGTGCGGGCGCTTCACCGCGACGAGCTGGCCGCCACCCACCGCGGTCGGGGCCGCCGGATCGACGTCGAGCGGCGCGCGCGCGAGGTACACCGTGGCCATTCCCCCCGACGCGACCTCGAGCAGAAGATCGTATCGCCCCGCACGGCCGAGCTCGCGGCGCGGGGGATCGCTCTTCGGGGGCTTGGAGGTCGCCACGGCATGAATCCAAGCACGCGAACGGGGGGTCGTCGAGGCGAGCACGAAAGGGTAAGGTTCTCCCCATGCGCGCCTACGCCTTCGCCTCGGTCACGCTCCTAAGTGTCTCACTCGCCAGCCTCGTCGCTTGTGGTGGCGGAAACGCCGCAGCCAAGCCGCCGGGCAGCGCGAACGGCGAGGGGGCGGGCCCCGGCGCCGCGGGGGGCGACCCCTCGGGCGGATCGAGCGGGGCGAGCGCCGACGCCGGTCCCACGACCACCACGACGACCACGCTCGGGAACAACGGCGACCTTCAGGGCGCCAAGCTCGAGACCAAATCGGGGACGACCTCGATCGAAGTGAAGACCGACGGCGGCCCCAAGCCCGACGCCAAGGGTGAGGTCGGTCGTCGCCGCGAGGACATCCAAGCGCTCGTCGTCGCCCACCGGGACGAAGCGCGGAAGTGTTACGACGACGGGCTCAAGAGCCACCCCGGCATCGAGGGGGATCTCGACGTGAAGTGGGTCATCGATCCCAAGGGCGTGGTCGGCGACATCTCGGTGGACGACGCGAAGAGCACCATCCACGAGACCTCGGTCGGCGACTGCATCGTCGCCATCATCAAGAAGATCAAATTCGCCGAGAGCGACAAGGGCTTCGAGACCCGCACGCACTACCCGTTCAACTTCCACCCGCACATGGCGCAGCAGCAGCCGAAGAGCTCGGGGAAGTAACTGGTTTGGAGAGGCGCGCGCGAGACCGAGCGGTCACGCGCCGTCACGTCGCGGCCACGCGCAGATCGGTGATCCAGCCGTAGCTCGTCCACGCCTGGAACCAGGCGCCGATGTTCGCTTCGATCATTTCGCCTTGGCCGGAGCTTTCGGCGACGCGCTCCCCGGCCGTGCCGAGCGGAACCCCCGCGGCGAGGAGCTCGAGCAGGGCGAAGGGGAGCGGATCGACCTCGAGGTAGCGCACGCGATCGTCTTTGGCGCGGAAGACGACGACGTGGACCTCGCGCGGCGAAGGGCGAGGCGGCGCTTTCCCTTCGCGCACCTCCACGCGGTAGTCGTGCGCCGGATACGCGAGCGCGAGGCGCCGGAGCGATGGATGAAAGACGAGCTCCACCGAGGCCCACGCCTCTTCGGGGAGCGCGGCGACCTTCTCGAGGTCGAGCGGCGGCGCGTCGGCGGCGTCGAAGGCCTCGATGAACGCCCACTCGGTGCGCGCGCAATCGGCGAGGAGGCGATCTTCGGCCCACGGCGCTTCGCGCGCCACGAGCTCGGGGAGGCGATCGGGGAGATCGCGCAGCGAGAAGGCCGTCGGCGGGTGCGCGGCCAAGTAGCGCCGCGCGAGATCGGCGAAGCCGTCACGCCCGAGGAGGTGCACGAGCGTGGGGAAGTCTTCTTCGAGCGAGGCGACATGACGAAGCCAGAACTGCTCGCGGTACACGTCGACCTGCTCGACCGGCGAGAGGCGCGCGCTCCCTGTGGCGAGCTCGTGCGCGCGCGCGGCGAGCGGCGGGTGGTCGGCGAGCGCCGTCGGGTGCTGCACCGCCTGGACCAGGAAGGTCTGCACCTCGACGAGCGAGGCCTGCTCCAGCGACGGCGCTTCGCGCGCGCTCCCCTCCCCGCCCTTCATTGCGGAGGCCACGCCGCGACCTCACGCTTCGCTTCGCCCAAGACCTCGGCACGCACGACGCGCGCACGCGCCGCCTCTTCGGCCACGACCTCGAACGCAGGAATGTCTTCGTCCCACTCGACGAGCGTCGACACCGCGCCAAGACGACGGAGGGCGCGCCGGTACAAGTCCCACACCGGCGGCGCCACGTGGTCCGAGTGCGTGTCGAGGAGGTAGCTCCCCTTGTCGGTGTGGCCGGCGAGATGGATCTGCACGACGCGGTCTTTGGGGATCGCATCGACGTACGCGTCCGGGTCGAAGCCGTGGTTTTTGGCGCTCACGTAGATGTTGTTCACGTCGAGCAAGATGCCGCAGTCGGCGCGCTCGGCGGCCTCGGCCAGGAAATCCCACTCGGCGAGCGAGCTCTGACGGTAGGTCATGTAGCTCGACACGTTCTCGAGGGCGAAGGGGACCTCGAGCGTCCCTTGGACGCGGCGCACGCGCTCGACGACGTGGTCGAGCGACTCGCGCGTGAGCGGCAGCGGCAGGAGATCGTGTACGTCACGGCCGGCGGCGCCGGTCCAACACAGGTGGTCGGAGCACCACGGCGGCTTCACGCGGTCGACGAGCGCCTTGAGCTTCGCCAGGTGATCTTCGTCGATGGGATCGGTCGATCCGATCGAGAGCGACACGCCGTGCGGCACGAGCCGGTAGTGCTCGAGCAAGCGCTCGAGGTTCCGCCGCGGGCGCCCGCCGGGGGCCATGAAATTCTCGCTGATGATCTCGAACCAGTCCATCGCCGGACGGTCGTCGAAGATCACCGGATAGTGCTTGGAGCGGCAGCCGATGCCGACCCCCAAGTCCGGAATGCGATGTCGTTCGCGAAAGCCCACGTTCGTTGGAGAAAGCTGCCACCGTGAAAAGCGAAACGCCAGGCCCCGTGAAGGACCTGGCGCCGCGCTTTGCCTCACGCCGAAGCGCGAGGACCGTTCTCAGTTGGTCTTCGGGGGGGTGCTGTCCGACTTGCCCGAGCACGAGCCCTTGCCCGAGCAGGAGCTCTTGGTCGCATCGCCGCCCGCGGGGGCCGGCGTGCCGTCCTTACCGCTGCAGCTCGCCTTGGTGCCGTCCGGCGCCGCCGTGTCGGTCGAGGGGACCTTCGGGTCCGCCGGCTTGTCGCCGCCGCAGCCCGCGAGCACGCCCATCAGGATTCCCGAGACCGCGGAGACCGCGAGTGCCTTACCCATCTTCATATTCAGGTTCCTCCGTGAAGCCCGCGACTTCGTCAAAGCAAGCGCTTTCCCCGCGGAACGGGTTCGTCGATGCACTGGCGGGCGAATTGGATACGCACGAAGGCTAGCCAGGTATCGCCTGACGGAGCCAATTTTTTTCGAGGACGTGCTTTTTCATTTCTACAGCTGAACGGCGGTTCCTCGTGCGCGGCGTTTGCGCTCGCGCGAGCTTCCCGGGTACACCCGAGGAGCGATGCCCGAGGCAGAAGGCGATCTGGTGCAAGCGCTCGGCGCGCTCGGCTTCAGTCTGAACGAGTCGCGCGCGTACGCGGCGCTGCTCGTGGAGAGCCCGGCTACGGGCTACGAGGTCGGCGTGCGCGCGCAGATCCCACGCTCGGCGGTGTACGGCGTGCTGCGCCGGCTCGTGAAGGCGGGGGCCGCGCGATCGATCGCCGGCACGCCAGAGCGCTTCGCCCCGGCACCGGCGGAGGAGGTGCTCGCGGTGCTGCGTCGTCGCTTCGACGGCTCGGCGGCGGCGATGGCGGAGGCGATTCGTCGCCTCGACGCG
Source organism: uncultured Polyangiaceae bacterium (assembly GCA_964531795.1). Lineage (GTDB taxonomy): Bacteria > Myxococcota_A > Polyangia > Polyangiales > Polyangiaceae > CAZHHD01. The sequence goes on from CAZHHD010000015.1 coordinate 67,562, forward strand.
AAGCCGGCGACACCCGACGCGTTCAGCGTGCGCGGCTACGAGCGCGTGCTCGAAGAGGCGGAGCACATCGTACGGAGCGCGAAGGAGCGCCTCGTGGTGAGCGGATGGCCGCGCGAGATCTCGATCCTCGCGCCCGAGCTCGCGCGCGCCGACAAGCGCGGCGTGTTCGTCGTGGTCTTCTCGCACGCGGCGCTGCCGAAGCTCCCCGGCGACGTCTTCAGCTACGGCCTCGCCGAAGACGAGCTCGAGAGCTTCTGGAAGCACCGCTTGCTCGTGGTGGCCGACGATCGACGCACTGTGATCGGTGCGACCGAGAAGCGCGACACCGACAGCGCGGTCGTGAGCGAGACGATGGCCATCGCCGAGGTAGCCGCGAGCCAGGTCGCGCTCGACATCACGTTGCTCGCGCAGCGCGAGAAGCGCGACGTCGAGCAGGTGATGGCGCGCATGCTGGGACCGCGCGTCGGCCGCCTCGACTCGCTCTTGCCGCGCACCGGAGCGAAGCCGAAGAAGCCCTGACGTGCCGGCGGTGAAGGTCGGCGCGCGAATCTGCTCCCCCCCAGAGCGCGCGCGAGGACTCGCCGAGGAGGGGCAACACACCCGCGTGCGAGCCCTGCTACCCTTTTTCGCGGTGACCACGTGAGCCAGTCTTTCGCACCTCGCTCGCTCGCTCCGACGGAGCGCGACGCCTACGCCGAGCTGCTTCGCGGCACGCGCGGGCTCAAACGCGAGCACGCGCTCGAGCGTGAGGCATGGTTCTCGAAGCTGACCGTCGATCGCAAAGACGACGTGCTCTTCGAGCTCGAGGTGCTGCTCAAAGGGATCGCCTGTTTCGCCAATCCGCGAAATCACCCCGGCCCGGCGCGGCGCACGCCGGTGGTCGCCCAAGACTTCCGCCAGCCCTTGGCCATCGCCCGGGAAGGGCTCGGACGCATCGTCATCCTCTGCCGCACGCTCCACGGCGAGGGCGAGCGCGCGTTCGTCTTTCAGCGCTACCTCGAGACCGTGCTCCCCGACGACACCGCGCGCACGAAGCTCGTGAGCCACGAGAGCACGCCGCAAGACTCGCCGGTGGAGTCGCTCTCGGTGCTGCGCCATTCGCTGGCGAACCTCCTGGAGGTGGCGGGCGGCGTCTCGCGGCTTCCGCGCGTCCCCTTCCGACTGTTCTACGCGCTGCTCGGCCTCGCGCAGCGCGAGATCGCGCGGTCGGTGTATTTCAACCCGCTGAACGCCCTCGAGTTCCGCCCCGAGTTCGATCGCATCACGAACACGCGCATCCTCGACCTGACGCGCTCGGTGCCGCAGGACCAAGCGCGACGCCTCGTGGCGCTGAGCTTTCTCTCGCTCTTCCGCATGCTGCGCTACCTGAACGTGCTCGAGCACGCGATCCGCGACACGAGCGAAGGGCGACGCACGAGCGGCGTCGTGCACCTCGTCTTGAGCGTGCTCCGCTCCGACGCGCGCGCGCTCACCGGCTACCTACGCCACCGCGCGGGACCGCTCCTCGCCGACGGTTACGAGAAGGATCTCTTCAAGATCCCGGCGAACCAGGTGCGCGATCGCTACGAGGCGCTGCTCGTCGAGGGGCACCGGCTGCTCGAGACGCGGGCGACGCTCGAAGGGGTCGCGGCGAACTTGCGCCTCGAGCTCCGGCGCGCGTTCGAGCACGATTTCCCCTCGCCGGAGAAGGCGACGCCGACCGACGCGCTCCGCGAGGCGGCGCAACGCACGGTGAAGAACTTGAGGCCCGCGCTGCAGAACGCAGTGCTCTTTCTCGCCAAGTCGATCGGGGGACGGAGCGACACCACCCGCGTCTTCGACGACGACGCCGCGCGGCGCTCGCTCTCCGAGCGCTTGCGACGCGACGTGTGGATGTTCGCGCAAATCGTCCGCGCCTTTGCCCAGAAGGCGCGCGCGGTGCCGACCGGCGAAGTGCGATGGAGCGGAGTCTCGCCGCTCTCTTTCGTGCGCGAGTTCCTCGCGTACTTCCGCGCCATGGGCTACCCGCTCTTGCGGAACGCCGACTACCCGCGCGTCGACGCGTTCATGGACGCGATGAGCGCGCTCGAGGAGTCGGACCTGCTCGATCCGGCGCGGCTCGCGCGCGCGACCGAAGAGGCGGAGCAGTTTTATGTCTTTCTGACCGAGCTCTTCGATCACATCGGTCGTCGCGACGAGCTGGCGGGGCTCGCCTTCGATCGACGCGCCGCCGCCGAGGCGCTCAAGCTGTACCTCGGTACGGGCTGACCGGACGCTCGCGGACCGCGGGGGCCGGGGATCGGGGGGCCGGCGTCGGGGCGCGCACCACGGCTTGCCACCCCAAAGAATCCGAACGAAGTTCAGATTGAGAGACAAAACAGATAGGGCGCCAACTCTTCCCGGTTTGCCCCCCGCCGAAAAGCGGAGGGGCCGGTTGGAGCGAGGCGCCCTTCTGCCTGTTACGGCTCAGCCGCTTGCGCGGGCGTGAGCCGTCCCAGAACTAACTCAAGAAAAGTGCTGCCTATTCTTCGCCGTCGTCGAGCCCATGGCTCGACGTCGGGGCGCCGCCCAACATCGACGGCACGCCAGCCGGGGGAGCAGCCTTCGCGCCCGAAGACTTGCGGCCGCCACCCGACGAGCGCTTCGCAGCCGCCCTCTTCGGGGCGGCTTTCTTAGCAGCTTTTTTAGCAGCCTTTTTGGCACCCTTCTTGGCAGCCTTGCGCTTCGCCGGCTTCTTCTTCGCCGTCTTGCCAGCGGCCTTCTTGGTGGTCTTGGTCTTCTTCGCAGCACCCTTCTTCGCAGCCTTCTTAGCAGCCATATGTATACCCTCCTAAACAGGTGTTACATGGCTTATATGGTCACCTACGTCAGGTGTCAAACAAAAAATTTGCCCACCCCCACGATCCCCCTTGCCTATCGGGGTTTGCGCTTTCTAGACGGGAATTTCCAGGGTTTTGTGCGTGTGTCGCGAACCACGATCGAGCGATCCCCGGACAATCTCGAGTGAGGGGGATGTCGATTTTTTTTCGTCGCCCGTGACATCGCGCACGGCGCTCTTCGCGGGACGTCGGTGGCGTCGTCGGAGGGCGGACTTCTCGCGCGTGCCGAGGTCCCCTCCGCGTGTCGACGGCGCGGCACGGCTTGACGGGCCAAAGCTCGCGCGCCTAGTTTCGGCGCGGCCTTCGCGCGGGCGCGCCGAGGCGATCTTCAACGTTCTTTTTCCGACGTCCGAGGAGGTAGCCGGCTCATGCAACGATCGATGGTGACGAGAGGTCTCTACGCGGCGCTCGCGGTGTTCATGTTCGTGCTCGCCGGTTGCGGCCACACCGACGAAGAGATGGCGGCCAAGCAGCGCGAGATCGACAAGCTTGCTGCCGACCTCAAGGCGGCGAAGGCGCAGATCGCGCAAGACCAGTCGAAGTTCAACGACTCGCAGTCGGAGATGGAAGGTCTTCGCGCGCAGTTGAAACAAGCGGGCATCAGCTCGCAGCAGGAGACCTCGCGCCTCCAGCAAGCGCTCTCCGAGTACAAGCAGCGCGCCGATCAGCTCGCGGCGATCGAGCAGCGCTTCCGCGATTTGAAGTCGCGCCTCGACAAGCTCACGCAGGTCGGCCTCAAGGTCGTCGTGCGCAACAACCGCATGGTCATCCAGCTCCCCGGCGACGTGCTCTTCGACTCGGGCAAGGACGAGCTGAAGCAAGGCGGCAAGGACGTGCTCATGCAGGTCGCCGAGGTCGTGCGCGGCGACAAGGATCTCGCCAGCCGCAACTTCCTCGTGGCCGGTCACACCGACAACGCGAAGTACCCGCCGGGCGGCCCCTTCCACGACAACTGGGGGCTCTCGCTCGCGCGCTCGCGCCAAGTTCTCCTGTACCTCATTGGCCCGCAGTCGACGGTCAAGGGGAAGGGCGGCGGCGGCCTCGATCCCAAGCACTGGGGCGCGTCGGGCTTCGGCGAGACCGATCCCATCGCCGGCACGATGGAGAAGCAGACCACCGACGAGATGCAGAAGAACCGCCGCGTCGAGCTGGTCGTCCAGCCGAACGTCGAGGAGATGCTGAACCTCAACGCCATCAAGTGACGCGCGCACACTGAGCGTCCCTTCGAGCGGGGTCGATCGTACGATCGGCCCCGTTCTTTTTTTGTCTGCGCCCACTCGGCCGAGCTCGGCCCCACGGAGCCCTCGCATGCGCGTCGCCACCATCGACATCGGCACCAACACGGTTCTCTTGCTCGTCGCCGAGATCGATCCACGGAGCGTCAGCGTGACGCGCCTCGTCGCGGTGGAGGAGCACGCGACCATCACGCGGCTCGGCGAGGGGGTCGACCGTACGCGCGTACTGGCGCCGGCGGCCGTCGAGCGCACGCGCACATGCCTCGACGAGTACGCGGCGATCGTGAAGCGCCTCGGCGCGACGCGCGTCGACGTCGTCGGGACGAGCGCGATGCGCGACGCCGGCGGCGGCGAGGCGATCCGCGATCACGTGCTCGCGCGCTTCGGCGTTCCGGCGCGCGTCGTGTCGGGCGACGAGGAGGCGCGGCTCACGTTCGCCGGCGCGCTCGTGGGGCTCGAGGGCGAGGCGGCGACGAGCGACGTCTTGGTGTTCGACATCGGCGGCGGCAGCACCGAAGTGGTCCGCGGCACGCGCGGCGAGGGCGGGCGCGCGACGCTGACGTACGCGCGGAGCTTCGACGTCGGCAGCGTGCGCATGACCGAGCGCCACGTGCGGAGCGATCCGCCGAGCCCCGCCGAGCGCGACGCGATCGTGAAGGACGTGGCGTCGTCGCTCGCAGCGCTCCCTCCGCTCGGTGAGGCGGCGCGTGAGCCGGTGGGGATCGCCGGCACGGTGACGACGCTCGCCGCCGTCGAGCTCGGCCTCGCGACGTACGACGGCGCGCGGGTGCACGGCCACCGCATGAGCGTCGAGGCGGTGCGCGAGGTCGTGGAGCGCCTGGCGAGCGTCCCCCTCGAGGCGCGCCGCGCCCTCCCCGGCGTCCACCCGAAGCGGGCCGACGTCATCGTCGCCGGGGGGCTCGTCGTCTTGACCCTGCTCGAGCAAATGGGGGCAAAAAGCCTGCGAATCTCCGATCGTGGCGTGCGTTGGGGGCTCGCTCTCGACCTCGCCCTTGCGCGACCCGGTTCGTCTGCTACGGTGTAGGTCTATGTGGCCACACGAAGGCCGCGCACCCACGACGAAGCCCGCGACGACCCGGCACCCACGCACGTCCCACCGAAGACCGGTCCCCGTTCGCGAGCGAGCAGCTGAGGAGGCTCGAAACCCACCGACCCGAGAGCGACCCGAAAGCCTGGTGACGCACCCCGCCACAAAGTAGTTGACAGAAGGCGTCATCACGAACTAGAGTGCGCTCGCCTGATTCCTTGTCCGCTGTTGAGCGCACCGACAGACATCGGAGGGGACGTTCCGCGCTAGAGGCGCACCACGTCCTGCGTTTTTCGTAATCCGGAAGGGTTTCGCGCCCACGGGAACAAACAGTTTCCCGGATCGTTTCGTCGTCGCACCGGGGGGTGTCTTTACGACTCGCCCGCCCGCAGATTCTCGACCGACTCGAGCCAAGTTCAAACGTTTCGAAGGTGCCGCGGGGCAACATTCCGCGGCGCCCGGCTCGACGAAGTCCCAACCAAGGAGACGCTATGCAAGCTGGTACCGAGGTCAAGTTCAAGGTCGGTGACAAGGCCGTCTATCCCGCTCAGGGGGTCGCCGAGGTCATCAAGATCGAGGAGAAGGACATCGCCGGCAGCCGCCAGCGCTTCTACGTCCTGCGCATCCTCGACACCGACCGGAAGATCATGGTGCCGGTCTCGAACGCGAGCGCGGTCGGTCTTCGTCAGGTCATCAGCGAGGAGGAGATCCGCGAGATCTTCGACATCCTCAAAGAGCGCACGATCGCGTTCGACAACCAGACGTGGAACCGCCGCTACCGCGGGTTCATGGACAAGATCAAGACGGGCTCGATCTACGACGTGGCCGAGGTCCTTCGCGATCTCTACCGCTTGAAGACCGACAAGCAGCTCTCGTTCGGCGAGCGCCGCATGCTCGACACCGCGCGCACGCTCATCGTGAAGGAAATCGCCATCGCGCGCGAGCAGACCGAAGAGCAGGTCAAAAACGAGATCGAGTCGATCTTCGTCTCGAACTGACGGCCCGCCCGAGCCGCGCCCGACGCGGTTCGAGCTTCGAAGAAGAGAGTGGAGGTTCGCCTCCGCTCTCTTTTTTTTGCGGCTCGACGAGCGCCTCACCGTGAGCCGCGACACGTCGCGCGCGTCACTCTTCGAGCAAGCCGAACTCCCACGACTCGCCGGGCTCGCGCACGCCTGCGACCGCGTGCTCCACGCGACGCAGCAGCTCGGCCGGCACCACGCTCGACGACGCCTTCACGCCGATGGCGAAGCGCTCGTCCCAGTGCCACACGCGCGCCGAGGTGACCCCCTCGACGCCGTACACGAGCTCGAGCACGCGACGCACGCGCGGCGGAAGCTCCGCGGCGAGCTCGGGGGACGACGCGTCGTCGGGCGGAGGTCCAGGAGGCGCGGCCGGCGGCGACGTGGTGCTCATGGCGTGTCACCGCGGAGCACGTCGTCGGTGACGGCGGCGAGCGCGACGGTCTGCCTTCCGCCGTGGTCGGCAGAGAGCTTCGCGGCGCGCGACGGATCGGCGGGGACGATCTCCTTCCCCATGGGACCCGTGACGTCGCTGCCGACGACGAAGACCACGTCCTTCGCGTCGCGCACCTCGCCCGAATAGAACTCGTGCACGCGCAACGTGGCGTGACCGCCGGCGTGCTCCGATTCGAGCAGCGCGCGGAGCCCGCAGCGCGGCGTGTCGAAGCGCTTCGTGGTGCCGTCTTGGGCGACGAGATCCGCCTCCCACGTGCTCTTCGGGGCGATGACCATGCCGCACCGCGCGCAGCGCTCTTCGTGAGTCGAGTGGCACGCGGCAGAGGCGAGCGTCGTGAGGGCCAGCGCGCCGACGACGGCCAGACGCGTGAGGCGTGCGGGCGCAGGCCGAGATCGTCGTCCGCGCCGCTTCACGGGAAGAGCGACCTCCCGTCGCTGACGAGGAAGTAGCGCGCGACCGGCGCCGCACCGAGGACGAGCGCGATGCCCCACGCGTAGACCTCGCGACGAAGACGAGTCTTCACGAAGGCCTCGACGGCCCGGCGATCCGCGCGACGACCGAGCAGCGACGAGAGCGCCGCGCCGAGTCCCCACGCGACCGCGAGAAAGATCGCGCCGAAGAGCGGGTAGCCGAGACCGAGCACGTCGGCCTTGAGGAGGCAGAACGGGCAGTCGTGGTGCGGGAGCTCGAACGCGTAGGGAGCGACTTCCAGGATGACCGCAGCGAAGACCACGGGGAGCGCCGAGAGCGCCGCCGCCGCGGCGAGGACGACGAGCGGAAGGCGCGGTCGCTTGGCCGCGAGGAGCGCGAGGACGACGGTCACGACGACGAGCGCCGGCGCGAGCAGGGTCACGAGGGCGCGCGGGCCCGACGCATAGCCCCCCGCGCCGGCGGCGACCGGATCGAGCTCGATCGAGCAACACGACGCGGTGACGGTGAGGTCGAGGCCGAGGAGGAACGTCGCCTTGAGCGCGAGGTCGACGAGCGCGAGCGGCGCCATCGCCAAGGTGAGCCAGGAGAGCGGGCGGACGAGATCGGGCCGCGGAAGGCTCGCGTCGAAGGCGTAGACCTGGGCGACGACCGCCGCGACGAGCGCCACGACGAACGTGGCGACCAGCGCGCGCGGCCCCCACTCGTTCGCGTGGAAGACGCCGTAGGCGCACATGGCGCCGCGCACGCCGTGACTGAGGCGATCGGCGGCGAGCACCGTCAAGACGAGCCCGCCGACTTGCGCCGCCGTGGCGACGCGGACGAAGGTCGAGGAGAGCTCGACTTGGCGCTCGAGCGCGAGCTGCCCCTCGACGGCGCTGGCGACGTCGAAGTGGCGGAGCACCTTCCACGACGTGAACGCGGCCCGCAAAAAGAGCAGCGCCGCCACCAGGCTCGCGACGAGCGGCAACAGCACCCACGGCTCGAGGAGGTTCACGCGCGCATCTCCGATCGCTCCGAGAGCCGCTTCGTGCGGCCGAGAGAGCCACCGTCAGTGTGGTGCCGAGGGGCGACGGGGCGCAAGCTGGGTCGCCTCACGAAGCGGGCAGCGCCGCGCCGAGCCGACCTTGCACGAGGTCCAAGGTCCGCGTGACCCCCGCGGCCGAGGCGACCCGCGGGTCGTGCGTGGCGACGAGGAGCGCGCGACCTTCGCCGGCGAGCGATGCCAGGTCCTTCACGATCTCCTCGGCGCGCGCGTCGTCGAGGTGCGCCGTCGGCTCGTCGAGCACGAGGAGCGGCGCATCGCGCACCAGTGCGCGCGCGAGGGCCACGCGCTGCCTTTCGCCGCCGGAGAGGGCGCCGCTCCGCGCCTCGGCGAGGTCCGAGAGCCCGAAGCGCGCGAGCAGCGCGTCGGCGCGCGCCTCGTCGGCGGCGGTGACGCCGTCGGGGACGCACGGGAGGAGCACGTTCTCGCGCGCCGAGAGCCCTTCGACGAGCTGCACGTCTTGGAAGACGAAGCCGACTTTGCGACGGCGCACGGCGGCGCGGTAGCTCTCGCGGAGGCGCGACGTCGGCTCGCCGTCGAGGTGCACCTCGCCGCTCGTGGGCGAGAGCATCGCCCCGACGAGCGCGAGGAGCGTCGTCTTCCCGCTGCCGCTCGGCCCGCGGAGGACGACGAGCTCCCCGCGGGCGACGTCGAGCGACACGCCGTCGATGACGGTCCGACGGCCGCGTCCGTCGCGCACGCGCTTCACGAGCTCGGTCGCGCGCACGGCGAGGGGGGGCATGGGCTCCTCGTACCAGGAGGCCCGGCCGGGGTCATGACGCGTTTGTAAGCATGCTTACAAACGCGTGGGCTCGCGGCCGATGGAGGGATAGGCCCAGCGGGCCCCCGATCGACCCGCGCCAGGCCTGTGCCAACACGTGCCACCCGGTCGTCGGTGTCACGCTTCGGCCTCGCCCTTCCATGGAAAGTCGGCCATATTGAGGGGGTCGAGCGGTGGCACCGAGGATGCTTTCTTCGCCTTTGCGCGTCGTGCGATCGCCGCCCGGCGCCTCCGACTCACTTTAGGTTCCCAAGCCCATGTCCGCGAATTCGCTCCATGTACGCCGTCTGACCGCGGGAGGTGTTCTCCTCGCGACGGTGGTGAGCGTGTGCCTCGCGGCGTGCAGCTTGAACCCCCAGCCGATCCCCCCGGGCGATCAGGTCGACGGCGCGGTCCCCGAAGGGCCGGGCGGCAGCGACTCGAACGGCGCGGTCGGCGAAGGGGGCGGCGGCGGTGCGGGCCTCGACGCGGCGCGCACCGGCGACACCGGAAGCGACGCACCCACGGGCGTCCCGCCTGCCGACGGCGGCGCGGACGCGAGCGACGCCGGGCCGCACGACGCCTCGGACGGTGGCGGATGATTCAGCGCACCCCCACGGACCCGACGACGGGGCGGCGCTTGGGGCGCTGCGCGCTCGCGGTCGCCGCCCTCGTGGTGGCGGTCGCCGCGGCGCTCGCCGCGTGCAGCTTGAACCCGCAGCCCATCCCGCCGGGCTTCGTCACCGACGACGCGGGCGAGGGGCGGTCCGACGCCGACTTGAAGGGCACAGGGGCAAGCGACGACGACTCCGGCGCGGTGCCGGCTGGGGCCGACGACGCCGGCGATGGCGGCACGTTCCAAGGCGGCAACGGCGACGCGGGCGACGCAGGGGACAGCGGCGACGCAAACCTCGACGCGGCCGACGGCGCGGGCTGACGCGGCTCGATCGCGGCGCCCGCGTTCCCAGCGTTCGTATAGCGACTCAGCGCCGCGACCGCGGTCAGCCCTTGCCGGTGCCGACCACGTACTCGTCGAGCACGTTGGCCGTGAAGTCGGCGAGGATGCTGTCGGTGACGCGCAGGCGGCGCGAAAGATCGCGCGCGATGTTCAGCGTGATGAGCGCGTACGACTTCAGGTCGTGGCGGTAGAGCGCGTCGAGGTCCTCGCTCGTCATGCGAAGCAGGCGCGTCGGGGCGAGCACACGCACCGTCGCCGACCGCGGTTGCACGTCGATGAGCGACATCTCCCCGAAGGCGTCGTTGGGGCCGAGGATCGCCACGCGCATGTCACGCCCGCGGCGACTTCGCTTGAGCACCTCGACCTCACCGTCGAGGACGACGTACATCTCACGGGCGCCGTCGCCCTCTTTGAAGATCGACTGGCCGGGCTGCACGCGCACCGTCTTGAGCGTCGACGCAAGATGCGTGAGCACTTCGTCGGAGAGGGCGCCGAAGAGCCCGATCTCGCGGAGGTGGTGGACGGTGACCGGCGGGTCGTTCGGCGCGGCGGGGCTCATCGCCCAGCCATTACGCCCAGAACACCCCCAGGACAAGCCTCGATCCGCAACGTCGCTCCACGAGCTCTCGCGGGAGCGTGGTCGGAGTCAGTTCTTCCAGCCGTTCGCCGGCGCCCCCGGGCGCGCCTCGTCGAGCTCGCGCGTGAAGACCAAGCGACGGCGATCTTTGCCGGCGTAGTCCTCGATCTCGTCCGCCTTCCAGCCCACCGCTTCGTGGAACCGGATCGACCCCTCGTTGCCCAAAGTGGTGATGGCCTTCATGCGCACGCACCCCACGCGCACGCACTCCTCGGTGAAGTGCTGGTAGAGCAAGCGGCCCACGCCGCGCCGGCGAAAATCCGGGTGGATGCCCACGAGGTGCACGTAGCCCGTCTTCACCGGCTGATGCGCCACGAAGCCGAGGAGGAAGCCGATCATCTCGTTCCCCTCTTCGGCGATGAGGGCGTGGTCCCCGAGCTCGTAGAAGAAGATCGGGTGCGCCAGGGTCGAGATAGGACCACCCCACCAGCGATCGATCACCGCCACGATCTGGTCGAAATCCGCCTTGGTGATTCGACGAGTATGCATGCGCGCCCTCTTGACCCTGTCCCGCTGCGATCCGTTTCTCGTTCTTTAAGACGGCCAGTTTCCAGCGGCAGGCCGGCGAAGTAGATACTCTTCTTACACCAATGAAGGACGTTCCTCGAAGTCCCGTCGTCATCGCCCCTTCCATCCTGAGCGCCGACTTCGGGCGGCTCGCCGAAGAGGTGCACGCGGTCGAGGCGGCAGGGGCCGACTGGATCCACGTCGACGTGATGGACGGGCGCTTCGTGCCGAACATCACCATCGGCCCGCCGGTGGTGAAGGCGCTCCGCAAAGCGACGAAGCTCCCGCTCGACACGCACCTGATGATCGTGGAGCCGGAGAAGTACATCGACGCGTTTGCCGCGGCGGGGAGCGATACGATCTCGGTGCACGTCGAGGCGTGCACGCACTTGCACCGGACGCTGCAGCACATTCGTCATTTGGGGAAGCGCGCCGGCGTCGTGCTGAACCCGGCGACGCACGAGGACACGATCCGTTACGTCCTCTCGGAGGTCGATTTGATCCTGGTCATGAGCGTGAACCCCGGCTTCGGCGGGCAGAGCTTCCTCGACGTCGTGCTCCCCAAGGTGCGCGCCATCCGCGAGATGATCGACGCGAGCGGTCGCGCGATCGATCTCGAGATCGACGGTGGCATCTCCGAAGAGACCGCCGAGCGCGCCGCCGCCGCCGGGGTCCGCGCGTTCGTCGCCGGCCACGCCATCTTCACGAAGCCGAGCTACGCCGAGGCGGTGACCAAGATTCGTCGCCACGCCGAGAAGGGGGTGCACTCGTGAGGCGCGCGCTCGCCGCGACGTTCGTCGCTGCCTCGCTCCTCACCAGTCTCGCGGCCTGCAGCTCCAAAGCGCCGCCGCCGCCGAAGACGGCGGAGGAGCCCATCACCCACGCGCCCGAGCCGGCGGGCGAAGGCAAAGCGCCGAACCCCGACGACGTGAAGCGCCAAGAGCGCCTCATCGCCAAGATGCTCAAGAAGGTGAGCGCCGTGCGAGCGCTCGCGGCCACGAAGGACGTGCCGGGCAAGGTCATGTCGCGTGACGCGCTGCTCGCGCGAGTGAAGGCCCACGTCGCGCGCGAAGTGCCGACCGAGGCGATCAAGAACGAGGGGATGGTGCTGCAGCTCCTGGGCTTCGTGCCGATGGAGTTCAACTACGAGGCAGCGACGTTCAAGCTGCTCGAGGCGCAGCTCGCCGGCTTCTACGAGCCGGCCGACGGCACGATGTACATGGCCGGCGATCTCGACGGCGACAACGCGCGCGCCACGCTCGCCCACGAGCTCGTGCACGCGCTGCAAGACATGCACTTCGGGCTCGGGCCGCGCAGCAAGTACAAGCCGGGCCAAGGCGATCAGTCGACGGCGACGTCGTCGCTCGCCGAGGGCGACGCGACGAGCGCGATGCTCGACGTGCTGCTCGACGGTTCGGGGCGAACGGCGCTCGACATCCCCGAGGACATCTTCAGCGAGCAGGTGATGGGGAGCATCAACTCCGGGCCCGGCGCCGACGCTCCCCACGCGATGCGCGCTTCGCTCGTCGCCCCTTACGTGGATGGTACACGCTTCGTGCACGCCCTCCGCCGGCGCGGCGGGTGGAAGGAGGTCGACCGCGTGTGGGAGGCGCCGCCCACCACCAGCGAGCAGATCCTCCACCTCGACAAGTACGACGCGCACGAGCCGCCCATCCCCGTCGCCGACTTGCCGCTCGCCGACTTGGGCGCGGGCTTCACCGCCGCCGACACCGACACCTACGGCGAGCTCGGCGTGCGCCTCGCGTTCGAAGAGTGGATCGATCTCGACAAGGCCGCGAAGGCCGCCGAGCACTGGGGTGGCGATCGCATCGTCCTGGCGAAGAAGGACGACGTCTACGCCCTTGGCTGGAAGATCCGTTACGACGCCGGCACCGCGGCGAACGAGGGGCTCTGGGCGACGAAGGCGTTCGCCCCGATCGCCACCGGCCTCGAAGCGAAGGTCGGTCCGGCCAAAGACAAGGACCCCGCGCCGGGCGAGGGGCTCTGCATCGAGCGCGCGAAGCTCGGTCCTCTCCTTCTGATTCACCGCGGGCGCGATCTCGTCATCGTGGCCGGCCCCACCAAGACGAACGCCACCGGCGACTGGTCGTCCGCCGGCAACTGCGCCGCGGCCCGGAAGTGGGCGGCGGCGATCGCGAAGTAGCGTCCTCGGATTGGCGCCACGACGGCGGAGAACCTCGCCAACGTCGGACTACGGCCGAAACGGGAAGCGCGCGAGCGACGTGTACTCCGCCCCGGAGGAGGCGAGATCGCTTCGGTACAGAACGAGCTCGGAGACCGACGCGGCGGCGAGGTCGATCGCACCGAACGTCTCGGCGAAGGGGCGTGCGTCGACGGCCGAGCTCGCCCGCGCCACGGTGAGGTGCGGACGATAGGGACGCGCCTCCTCCGGGAGACCAAGCTCCACCACGCGCTCGTCGACGGCGTGAAAGAGGCGCGCCAGATCTTCGTGCGGATCGTCGAGCTCGAGCACGACCACGCGCGCGCGGCCTACCTCGGGGAACCCCGTGGCGCGCGCTACGGTCAGACGAGGCGGCGCCGCGAAGGTGAGCGGCTCGACCGCGTCGACGAGCGCGGGGACCAGCGCGAGATCGATCGCCCCCAAGAAGCGCACCGTGACGTGCATCTTCGTCGGCGAGACGAAGCGCGCGTGGCGGCCGAGGGGCGCGCGCTCTTCGGCCGCGTGCACCGCTTCGACCACACGACGGATCGTCGTGACGTCGAGGTTCAGAGCGAAGAAGGCGCGCGCCGAGTCCACGAGCTCACGCGAGCGCTTGGCGCACGAGGAGCAAGCCGGCGTACGCGGCGTGGGTCTGGATCTGGTGGCGATCGCCGTGGAAATGGCGCTCTTTGACGACGAGGCCCGAAGGGGAAGCGACGGCGATGAACACCGTGCCCACCGGCTTCTCGGCGGTGCCGCCGCTCGGCCCGGCGATGCCGGTGAGCGCGAGCGCGACGTCGGCACCGGCGACGTGACGGACCCCTTCGGCCATCGCCGCTGCGACCTCCGAGCTGACGGCGCCGTGGCCACGGAGCACGTCTTCGTCCACACCGAGCAGACGCGACTTCGCGCTGTTGGCGTACGTCACCGCGTCGACGAGAAGGAACTCGCTCGCGCCCGGCTCGCGCGTGACCATGTGGCCGACGAGCCCGCCGGTGCACGACTCGGCGATGGCGAGGGTGAGCCCGCGCGCGCGGAGCTCGCGACCGACGACGCTGGCGAAGGTGTCGTCGCCGTCGCCATAGACGACGTCGGCGAGGCGCGAGCGAACTTCGACCGTGGCGCGCTCGCACAGGTCGCGCGCCGCGGACTGCGAGAGGCCACGCGCCAAGACCTTCACCTCGACCTCGGGGAAGTGCGCGCGGTAGCCGATGGTCACGCCGGGGAAGGCCGCTTCGACGCCGGCGAGCTTCTCTCCCACGACGCTCTCCGGATGCCCGAAGGTGCGCAGCCGAACTTGGTACGAGTCGTTGGGGGCGAGCGGACGAATGCGCGGCGCCACTTGCTCTTCGAACATCTGCTTCATCTCGCGCGGCACGCCGGGCATGAAGAACGCCGTGGCCTGACCGATGCGAAGCGAGAAGCCGGGCGCCGTCCCCACCGGGTTGGGGAGCACGTCGGCTCCTTCGGGGAAATCGGCCTGCTTGGCGTTCGACTCGCTCATCGTGCGACCGAAGCGCTCGAAGCGACGACGAATGTGATCGAGCGACGGCTCGTGGCGCACGAGGCGCACCCCCACGGCGTCGGCCACCGCCTCGGTGGTGAGGTCGTCGGTCGTCGGGCCGAGGCCCCCCGTGCACACGATGACCTTCGCCGTACGTCCGAGGCGATCGAGCGCAGCGAGGATGCGCTTCTTGTCGTCGTCGACGACGACCTCTTCGATCACCTCGAAGCCGAGATCGGTGAGCCCCGCGGCGAGCCACGCGGCGTTGGTGTTCACGAGCTCACCGCGGGTGAGCTCGGTCCCGATGCAGAGCACGACGGACGACATGGGCGGGTCAGCCAGCGTACATGATGCCTTTCAGATTGCACGCCTCGGTCGAGCGGGTGGCGGGCAGTCGGGGCGGGGCGCGCCTCACGCGTCTAGGGGGCCTTGGCGGCGTCGTAGGCGCAGCGCACGCCGACCGAAGGGTCGTGCGACGCGGGGTCGATCTCGCGGCGCGCCCACGTGCGAAGATCGGTGGCGAGCGTCGTCTGCCAGGAGCCTCCGTGAAGAACGCCTCGCGCGGGGGCGCTCGGATCGGGGGCGACCCACTCGCCGACGTTGCCCGCCAAGTCGTGGAAGCCGGCGGCGCCGTCGCCGTCGGGGTGCGCGCCCACGGTGTCGGGGCCGGTCGCGCCCGATCCGCACGGGCCCGCGGCGATCCCCCACGCCGCGCGCCGGCACACCGCCCCCGTGTCGCCCCAGGGATAACGATGCGACGCCGGACCTGCGGCGGCGGCGAGCCATTCGTCTTCGGTCGGCAAGCGTCCACCGCGGGCGGCGCAGTAGGCCGCCGCTTCGTCGCGCGAGAGCCCGGACGCGGCGCGTGGCCCGTCGCGATCGATCGCCGGGGACGCGTCGTTCGGACGAAGCACGAGCGCCACCTTGGCCTCGGTCGCTTCGAAGGCGTCGAGCGCGAAGGGGGCGACGGTGACGGTGCGCGGCGCGACGCGCCCCTCGGCTTCCCAATCGGACGGACCGATGTTCATCGTGACCGCGGGGACCGAGACGCGAACGTCGGGCGCGTCGCATCCGCGCGGACCGAGCACGAGCGGCGGCGGGCACGCACCGAGCGCCAGCGGCGAAGGCGCACAGCGCGGTCCGCGCGCGACGAAGCCCACGCCGCAGCGCGACGAGCCTTCGCGTTGCCGCGCGCGCACCGCCACCACCGCCGCGACGACGACGACGACGATGGCCAAGCCCAGCGCCGCGGTCAGCGGAGACCGGCGCGCGCGGTCGTTCACGTCACCCTCGCACGTCGCAGACGAGGGCGCCGAGCCCGGTGATCTCGATGCGCAGGCGATCGCCCGAGACGAGCGGCCCGACCCCTTCCGGCGTGCCGGTGAGGATCAGATCGCCCGGTTCGAGGGTCATCGCTTGGCTCGCGTACGAGACGACGTCGGCGAGCGAGAAGATCATCTGCGAGGTGCGTCCGTCTTGGCGCACGACGTCGTTCACGGCGCAGGTGACGCGCACGTCGCGTGCGTCGAGCTCGGTCTCGAGGTACGGCCCCACCGGGCAGAAGGTGTCGAAGCCTTTGGCGCGCGTCCATTGACCGTCGCTCTTTTGAAGGTCGCGCGCGGTGATGTCGCCGGCGATCGTGTAGCCGAAGACGTGCGCCATGGCCTGCTCGGGCGTGACGCGCCGCGCGCGGCGCCCGATGATCATCGCGAGCTCGGCTTCGTGCTCGACGCGCGTGCTCTCTTTCGGGAGCTCGATGGTGCCGCCGGGGCGAAGGAGCGACGACGGCGGCTTGAAGAAGAGGAGCGGTTGCTTCGGGACTTCGTTCCCGAGCTCCTTCGCGTGCGCGGCGTAGTTGCGGCCCACGCAGATAATCTTCGACGGCGTCGACGGCGCGAGCAGATCTTCGTCGCGGAGAGCGACGACCTCGCCGGTCTCCGCCCCGCCGCTCCAGGGAGCCGCGTCGAAGAGGTGCGCGCGATCGCCGTCGACACGCGCGAAGCAGGGGCCACGATCTTGCGTCGGACCCGATCCGAGTTCGATGCGGACGAAACGCACGGGCCGAGGTTAGCTCAGGACGACGACGGGATGCAGGTGAAGCAGAAGGTGACCTGCTTCACCTGGTTGTCATCGCCTTGCACGACGTCGTCGAGGCACGCCGTGACTCCGTCGGCTCCGCTCGCCTTCCACGAACCGGAGAGGTCGGGATGGACCACGGATTTGGCGGCACCCCCGCAGGCAAACACCTCGCTGATGGACGCCGCATCGACGTCTTGCGGGGCGCCGACACTCGAGGGGCACCCGGGCGAGTCGGCGATCGCGTTCACGTGCAGTGTGGTCGGAGAAAGACGTGGATCCTTCGGTGGCAAGGTCGCGTCGCAACTGTAGACCTGTCCGCACGGCAAGCACTGCGGGGCATCACCACCTTGCCCACTCGCCGAGTTGGGCGAATCTTGGCCGACGCCCGAGCCGGTGAACGGCGCGCTCCCGCCGCTGCACGCGACAACGAGCGCGACGAACGCGAGGAGCGCGAACGATCCAGCGAACGCGCCCCTCGTCATTCCCACATCGTATCAGCCGCCGCCGGATCCGGCGTCGAACGTGCTCGTCCCTTTGCTGCCGCCCGTCGAGGTGCCGCCACCCGTGGCTTGGCTCGACGCGGTCGCCTCGGAGCAAACGACGCACACGTTGCTGCCAAGGACGCCGAAGCACGCGAGCAGCTCACCGTCACCGGTGTCCCTCCACGTGCCGATGACGGCGTTGTCTTCGGCTCCGACCGCCCGAACCGCTCCACCGCACGAGAACTGCAGGTACACCGTGTCCTGCGAGTTGCTCTTGCCGCCGCTCGAGCCGTTCGAACCGCTCGAGCTCGATCCGCTGGTCCCACTCGAGTTGCTCGATCCCGAGTTGCTCGATCCGGCCGACCCGGCGCTGGGCGTGTCTGTCTGATTCGTCGTCTGATTCGTGGGGACCGGGCAGCCCTCGCCCGGCAGCGCGATGAGGCTCGTGCTCGCCGAGAGCTCACCGGGCAACGTCGCCTGGCACTTGTAGAGCTGACCGCACTTCAGACAGCCCGGTGCGTCGCCGTTCGACGGCGCCGGATCTTGTCCACTCGACGCGCTCTCGGGCCCTGCGGCACCGGGCTCACGCGCCGACGATCCGGGCTCGCGCCCGGATCCGGTTGGAGAGTCGGGCGCGCTCCCGCCGCTGCACGCGACGAGGAGACCGAGCATCCCGATCGACGAGGCGAGCAGCTTTCGCATCATCAGAAATAATAGAACGCGGAGATGTTGTTGACGAACAGAGCCCAGGGATCGCTCTGAACGGTGGTCCCGAGGGTCCGCGTCACGACCGACGCGCTCGAGTTGTTGCCGTTGGCGCTGGTGCTGACCTTCGCCGACTCGTAGCGGAAGTTCAGCCCGACGCTCCCTTGGAGCGAGAGCTGCGGCACGCCGATGAAGCCGAAGTAGATTTCGGCGCCCACACGCCCGCCGGCGTCGAGGCGGAAGCCGCTCAAGGTGACGTCGTTGTTGCCGAGCTTGGTCGAGCCGTTGGTGATGCCGACGTTGGCCTCGGGGATCGCCTCGAATGTGTAGTGCTTGCCGTTGGCGAGCGCGATGGGGACGCCGAAGTGCACGGCGCCGCCGAAGCGGCTCGGCGGATCGGCGGTGGCGACGTCGGTGCCGTTGGCGTTCGTGCTGTTGACGCCGCCGGTCCACGCGAGGCCGAGGCCGGCGTCGATGCCGATCTTCTTGTTGAGCCAGTAGCGGACGCCGACGGTGGGGGCGTTCAGGTTGTCGCGCTGGACGGTGGCGCCGGCGCCGGTGCCGATCGAGCCGATGGGGAGCTGCGACACGCCGAGGAAGCCGACGGCGAGGTGACCGACGACGCGGTCGTGGTCGTTCATACCGTCGTCGTCCTTGTCGCTCTTCTCGGCCGCGGCGGGCGCGGGCGGGGGGGGCGGAGGAGGCGGGGTCGCCGCCGGGGTCACCGTGGCCGAAGCAGCAGGCGCGGTGCTCGTGCCGACCGACGCTCCCGCGCCGGCTTGCGTGTCTTGCGCGTATGCCGAAGAAGCGGCGCCGACGACGGCGGACGCGGCCAGGATCCCCAAAGCAATTCTCTTCATCGAAGCCTCCTCCAAGTGACGGCCAGGGACATCAGTCCCCGCGAAAGAGCCACGGAGGGGCGCGTTGGGCCAAGAACTCGGCCAAGCGCCGCGACAAGGCGCCCCGGGAATTTGCGCTCAACCGCTTGAATACCCTTTGAAATGCGCTCGTCGGACGCGAGACGCCGAAGCGACGGGGGCCGTGTTGCCCGGAGGAGCGCAAACGCTAGGATGGACACTGGCTCGGGGGGCGCGTCGATCGCTGCATGGCGAGAGGCTCGGGAGCACGCACGACCGACGTGGAGGTCTTCGAGAATGAAGGTTCGTAGCTTCGGAACGACGCTCGCCGCTTGTGGGATGTTCTTGGCGTTCGGCGGGTGCAGCAGCTCGCCCCCTCCTGGCGAGAGCGCGAAGGCGACGTCCGAGGCCATTCAAGGCGGCACCGTCGACTCGACCCACACGTTCGCCGTCGGCGTCTGCATCGCCGGCGTCGGCACCGGCGGGAAGTACCCCTGCCAAGCCTTCTGCTCGGGCGCGCTCATCGCCCCGAACCTCGTCGTGACCGCGCGCCATTGCGTGCAACATGCACCCGAGCAAATCGACTGCGCGACGTCGAAGTTCGGCGCGTCGAACGGCTCGCTCAGCATCACGACCGACACCGACATGTCGACGGCGACGCACTGGCACCCGGTGCGCTCGGTCGCGCAGGGCGGCGTCATCACGCCGACCGACACCTCGGTCTGCGGCAACGATCTCGCGCTGCTCATCCTGACGTCGAACGTCCCCGCGTCGGAGGCGACGCCGGTCACCCCCGTCGGCCAGTACATGATGACCGACAACCGCTACGGCTACTTGGAGAACGCCATCGGCTACGGCGAGACCGCCGCCGGCCAGGGCGATCCGGGCGTCCGCCATTACAAAGGCGACATCGACATCGCCTGCATCCCCGGCGACAAGCTGCGCGACTGCGGCAACCTCCAAGGGACGCAAATCACCGCCAACGAGTTCGTGACCGGCGACGGCACGTGCGGCGGCGACTCCGGATCGAGCGCGTACAACTCCGCCACCTTCGGTACGGCGCCGGAGTCGTTCGGCGTCCTCTCGCGCGGCGGGCAAGACGGAACCACCTGCAAGAACGGCATCTACACGCGTCTCGACGTGTGGCGCTCGCTCATCCTCTCCACGGTGAACACCGCGTCGCAGCTCGGTGGCTATCCGCTGCCGCCGTGGACGCAACCGGCGCCCCCCTCGACCCCCAAGGACGCGGGCGCGGGCGAAGCTTCGACGTCGACGCCGGGCAACGGCGCGATCGGCGACACGTGCAGCAAGGACACCGACTGCAAGTCGAAGAGCTGCCTCTCGGTCGACGGGACGAACTTCACGTGCAGCGAAGCCTGCGATCCGGCGGCGAGCCCGACCACGTGCCCGAGCGGCTACAAGTGCGTCGCCGCCGACAACGGCGGTGACTGCTTCGCCGACGACGGCTCGGGCAACAACAACCCCGCGAGCACGACCACCACGAAGAGCGGCTGCTCGGTTTCGGCGAACGGCCCGACGCACCCGGTGCCTTGGAAGGGCGGCGTCTCGGTCCTCGGCCTCGCGCTCGTTGGCCTCCGTCGCCGTCGTCGTCGTTGACCGCACGCCTCGCACGCGCGACCGCTCGCGCGGTCCTGCTCCTCGCGCTCGCGGCGGTCGGCTTCGCCTGCAAGAAATCTGCGCCGCACGCGGAGACGATCGACGCCGCGCGCGTGGTGTCGCTCTCGCCGTCGACGACCGAGACGCTCTACGCGATCGGCGCAGGGGAGCGGCTCGTCGGGCGGTCGCGCTACTGCGACTACCCGAAGGAGGTGCTCGCGCTCCCTCAAGTCGGCGGGTACACCGATCCGAACCTGGAGGCGATCCTCGCGCTGCGCCCGGCGCTCGTCGTCGGCGCGCGCGGACCTTCGGGCCCCGCGCTCTCCGAGCAGCTCGCGACGCACGGCATCGCCACCTACATGCCCGAGACCGAGACCTTCGCCGAGATCGACGTGATGGTGCGCGGCATCGGCGATCGCACCGGGCACGCGCGCGAGGCCGCGGCGCTCGTCGATCGGATGCACGCGCGCGAAGAGGCGGTGGCCCGCGCCGTCGCCGCGAGCCCGCGACCGCGAGTCCTCCTGGTCTTCGGTCTCGCGCCGATCGTGGTCGCTGGCCCCGGCAGCTTCGGCGCCGAGATGGTCGCGCGCGCCGGAGGTGACGACGCCGTGCAAGCGGGTGGGCGCTACCCGGTGCTCGGTGTCGAAGAGGTCCTCGCGCTCGATCCCGACGTCGTGGTGAACGCCGCCATCGCCGAAGCGCACGGCGCCGAGCGCATCAACCGGGACGCGCCCGGCTGGGGGAAGCTCCGCGCGGTGCGCGAAGGACGCGTCGTTCCCCTCTCGGACGAGAGCGTGCTCCGCCCCGGGCCGCGCGTGGGCGAGGCCGTCGCCGTCATGGCCCGCGCGATTCACCCGGAAGCGACGATTCCGTAGGCGCGCGGCACTCGCTAGACTTCGCCGGTGGGCAAGGTGCGCATCGATCAGCTGCTCGTGACGCTGGGGCTCGCCCCGACGCGCGCACGCGCGCAGGCGCTCGTCCTCGCCGGCGACGTTTGGATCGGCGACACGCGCGTCGACAAAGCGGGAACGCTGGTGCGCGAAGAGGCCGAGGTGCGCCTCCGCACCGCCGATCATCCGTACGTGTCGCGCGGCGGCGTGAAGCTCGCGGGGGCGCTCGATCACTTCGGCGTTGGCGTGGAAGGGCTCCGTTGCCTCGACCTCGGCGCTTCGACCGGAGGCTTCACCGATTGTCTTCTTCAGCGTGGCGCGCGCGAGGTCGTCGCCGTGGACGTCGGCTACGGACAGCTCGCGCACAAGCTCCGCGTCGATCCGCGCGTGGTGGTGATGGAGCGGACGAACGGACGCACGCTCACCGCCGAGAGCCTCGGTGGCGAGGTCGATCTCAGCGTGGTCGACGCCTCGTTCATCGGGCTTCATCACCTCACCGAGGCGCTCGCGCGCTGCACGCGCAAAGGAGGCGAGCTCGTCGCCCTCATCAAACCGCAGTTCGAGGTCGGTCGCGAGATCGCCTCCGAGAGCCGCGGCGTCGTCCGCGACGAAGCCACGCGCGCCGAAGCCATCGCCGGCGCTGTGCGCGCCGTATCCGACGCGGGCTTCGAGGTGCTCGGCGAGTGCGACTCGAAGCTCCCGGGGCCGAAGGGGAACGTCGAAGCCTTCGTGCACGCGCGCCGCGCATGACCTTTCACGCTCGAGGAGCGGCTCGCCGCGCGCTCACGGCGTCGAGCAGCACACCGTCGCGACCGAAGCGTCGACCGAGCCGTCGAGGCCGCCCGAGGCGGTGCACGAAGCGCCCACCACCGCGGCCTGATCGAGGTTGATCGATCCGTAGTCGGCGATGCTCGGCGGCGTGATCGTCGTGCACCCGCCGTCGTAGTCGATGGTGAGATCCGCCGGGCCCTGGCAGCCGGCGTCTTGGTAGAGCTGCACGCGCCCGTTGCACGTGCCTTCGGTGGTCGCGCACCCGCAGCCGCACGCGCGCGTGTCGGCGATGTCGGAGGCAACGACGAAGGGGAAGCCGCTCGGGCACGCGGCGACGCCGTCGTGCGAGATGCACGCGCGGTCCGAGCCGGTGGCGAGCGGCACGCAGAAGCGGTGGCCTTGGCAGAGCGTCGAGGCGTCGGCGAGCTCGCACAGGTGCGCGATGCCGGCATCGACGGGGGGGAGCGCCGCCGACGTGGGGGTGCACGAGGAGCCGCTGGCGACCTGGTTCACCTGCGCCGAAAAGCTCGCGACCGTCGTCAGCGAAATGTCCGCACAGCCGGGGCTCGCCGGGATGTCACCGGCGTCGACGAGGCACGCGCCGGCGGCGCCGACCGAGGACGTGACCGTCCCCGCGCAGCTCCCTGGGGTCGTCGTGCATCCGCACGCGCAGGAGGCGGGAGCCGAGGCGTCGTAGAGCGCGACCTGGGCGCGCCCCGCGGGCGCGGCAAATCCCGTAGGGCACGTGACCGGCGCCGACGCGCCGAAGCTCACGACGTGCCACCCGGCGGGGAACGCCGGCGCGCACAGCGAGGCGCCGCCGCACGAGGCCGCGTCGTCGTCGCACAAGGGCAAGATCGCTTGCGTGCATCCTGCATCGATCGGCCCAAGGTCGGGGAGGGGGCCGTCGCCCACGACGTCCGAGCCCGCGTCGGTGCCGACGTCGCTCGCGCTGTCGCCGAGCGCATCGGTCCCGGTGTCGACCGTCGTGTCGTTGACGACGTCGGTGGAGCCGTCCCCGTACGGGGCGTAGTCGCCGAAGTCGGTGCCGGCGATGTCGAGGCCGCAGCCGATCCCGGTCGCGACGAGGAGCCCGTAGGCGCACGCCGCGGCGGTGAGGCGTCGCATCGCCGCCAGTGTGACAGCTCCCCGCGCGCCCATCAATCCTGCGCCGAGGCCTGCACACGGGCTGCGTCGAGGTCGAGACGGCGTGCCTCACGTCCGATGTGGTAGACACCGGCCGATGCGACGGCCGTCCCTCGGCGCGATCTTCCTCACGGTGGTCTTGGACCTCCTGGGGTTCGGGCTCGTCTTGCCGTTTCTTGCGGAAGAGGCGCGCGACGGCTTCCACACCACGGCGTTCGTCGGGTCGCTGCTCGGCGCGGTCTATTCGTTGATGCAGTTTCTCTTCGTGCCGGTGTGGGGGCGCGTCTCGGACCGCGTCGGGCGAAGGCCGGTGCTCGTGTGGTCGGTCGGGGTGAACGTCTTCGCCATGGCTGGGCTGGGGCTCGCCATCACCTACGGCACGAGCGTGGCGTGGCTCTTCGTCGCGCGCATCGTCAGCGGCGTCGCGACGGCGAACCTCGGGACCGCGAGCGCGTACATCGCCGACATCACCACCAAGAAGGATCGCGCGCGCGGCATGGGGATGATCGGCATGGCCTTCGGGCTCGGCTTCATCCTCGGCCCCGGCGTCGGCGGGATCCTCGGGCGCATCGCCGTCAACGGCCGCCAAGGCGGGGTCGCCTGCTTCGTCGCCGCGGCACTCGGTCTCGTGAACTTCGTGTGGGTCGCCGTCGGCCTCCCCGAGTCGCTCTCCGACGAGGTCCGCGCGCGCGCGCGCACCGCCGCGCCGGAGGGGGCGCGTCGATCGCCGTTGAACCTCGACGCCGCGAGGCGCGCCTTCGCCGATCCGGCGCTCGCGCGGGCGATCCTGGTGAACTTTCTCATCATCCTCGCCTTCACCAACCTCGATCAGACCTTCCGCTACTTCACGAAGGACCTGTTCGGCATGGACCAGCTCCGCACCGGCCTCTTGCTCGCCTTCACCGGCGTGGTGAGCGCCGGCGTGCAGGGCGGCTTGATCCGACGCTTGGCGAAGGCCTTCCGCGAGGCGCCGCTCATCCGCGCCGGCATCGTGCTCCAGGGGGCGGCCTTCGTGCTCTACGCGCTCTCGCCTTCGCTCGGCCTGGGAACACTCTTCGGCGCGTGCGCGGTCCTGGCGGTGGGGAACGGCATCACGCAGCCGACGGTCTCGGCGTTCGTCTCCAAGCGCGCCGAAGCGCACGAGCAGGGGGCGATCCTCGGCACGAACCAATCGGCGGCGAGCCTCGCGCGCGTCGTCGGTCCGGCGTTCGGCGGGTTCGTCTACGGCGCCATCGGGCCTCGCTCGCCCTACGTGGCCGCCGCGCTCGGCATGGCCGTGGCGCTCTTCTTTGCGCTCCGCTTGCGTGAGAGCGACACGGCGCAGACGTCAGAAGTGCACGAGCACGGATAGGTCGTAGACCGCGTGGGCCCACACCGCGGCGGCGAAGCCGCGGAGCCCGTAGATGAGCGTGAGCACGACGCCGAGCACGAAGCGGAAGACGAACGACGAAAGGACGAAGTTGTCGGCCAGCGGGCCCACGTAGTGCATCCCGCTGAAGAGGGCCGCGCCGACGATCCCCCAGGCGATGACGACGAGCACCGAGCGAAAGGAGAGCCCGCTCGGCGCCGCCGTCACGAGCCCCATGCGCTCCTTGGCGAAGAGCCACACCACGATCTTCGCCCCCACGCCGAAGAGCAGCACGCGAAAGGCGAGCTCCTCGTAGAAGCCCGCGCCGAGCGACATCACGAGCCCGGTGAAGACGCCGCTCGTGGCCGGCGCGGCGTGGGAGATCGGCGACGACGCGGCCTGCACGATCGGATCGACGATGACCGCGTGCGCGGCGTGCGGCGCGAGGGGCGCGGCCTTCGGCGTCACCTGGGCAAGCTCCTGGACCGCGTACGAGCCGGCGAGGCGCATGAGGAACGCGTAGGCCACCCCTTCGACTGCAATCTGCACGAATTTCGCCGGACGAAAGGCATGGCCGCGACCGAGCCACGCGAAGAGCCCGGTGAAGACCACGCCGATGGCGGCGGTGAAGAGCAGGTAGAGCCCGCGACTCCCGGCAGCGAGGCGCATGATCTGGAATGTCACGACGTCCGCCGCGTTGTGGATGTCGAGGAAGACGACGCCCAGGTGGTAGACGAGAAAAATCGGCAAGGTCAGACCCAGGTCGACCCACGCGCCAGGCTTTTCCGGGAGGGCAGGCGTGCCGCTCATGGGGAAAGCATGCGCACGGTCGCGCGCGAACGCCAACTTGCCGGCGACGCCGGAAGAGGTGAAGGGCGCCTAGGCCGAGCCGCCGACGCTGGGGCGAAGCTGGTAGATGATCGCCACGATCACCACGACCCACAAGACGAGGTTCAGGACGAACGGCACGTCGCGCAGCATCTCTTGCGTCGGGCTCTCGGCCTTGAGGCCGCGCCCCGCGCGCCCCGACACCAAGAAGAGGAAGCGAATGATGCCGAACACCGTGAACGGCGCCGTGAGCCACAGCGCCTTGGTGTTGAAGAAGGCGCAGGTGGCGGGATCGAGCGTGTACGCGAGGTAGGTGACGGCGGTCGCCCCGCCGGTGAGGGCGAGCGCCGCGTTGAGCTTCCCCGCGCTGTAGGCCTGGAGCGCCTTCCTCTGCTTCTCGACGTTCTCCCCCGCGAGCTCGTGGCGGCGCTTGCCGAAGCCGAGGAAGAGCGCGAGCAAGAAGGTGCAGGCGAACATGTAGACGCTGACCGTGACGTGCGTGGCGAAACCGCCGGCGAGCACGCGCATCACGAAGCCGAGGGCGATGAGCGTCACGTCGAGGTAGGCGACCTTCTTCAGCTTGAACGTGTAGAGGAGGTTCTCCACGAAGTAGGCGAGCGCCACGGCGCCGAAGCGCCAGTCGAGGAGGAAGCCGCCGCCGAGCGAGAGCACGACGAGCATGAGCGCCATGACGCGCGCCACGCCCTCCGGCACCTTGCCGCTGGGGATGGGGCGGTGCTTCTTCACCGGGTGGGCGCGGTCGGCCTCGACGTCGGCGAGATCGTTGATGGTGTAGACCGCCCCAGCGAGGAGGCAGAACACGAACGTGGCCGAGAGCGCCTCGCCGGCGACGGTCAGGTTGAGCGCCGGACCCGCAGGAGTGGAGAGAAAGACGTCTTTGTGAAAGAACATGGGCGCCAAGACGAAGAGGTTCTTCACCCACTGGTGGGGGCGCAGCGTCTTGATCAGTCCCGACAACATTCTCGGCCGCTCTTATAAGAGGACGGCCGCGGCTTGCAAAGGTTTCCACGTGCCCCGACGCCCCGCCTCCGCCCTCGTGGTGTGTCTCGCGTTGCTCGCCCCCTTCTTCGCGGCCAGCGGCGCGCGGGCGGACATCGCGCTTCACCTGGGAAAGATCCACGAGCTCAAGGACGGCGCCCTCGCCGCCCGCGGCCCCTTCGCGTACGTCGCCCTCCGCAAGCTCTGGCAGGAGTGGGACCGCGGCGACCCGACCGAGGTCGAAGAGGCTCTCACCGAAATCGAAGAGGGCGCGGGCGTCGCCGCCCCCGTTCGCGCCTACGCCGGGCTGCTCCACGCGTACGCGCGACGGCGTCGCGGCGACCTCGACGGCGCGCAGGCGCGCGTGCAGAAGCTCGGCTACGTGAAGAGCTGGCTCGTCGTCGGGCCGTTCGACAACGAGGGGAAGGGCGGGCTCGACCGCGCCTACGGCCCCGAAGACGGCACGGTGGCGACGCTCGATCGCGCCTTCGAAGGCAAAGAGCGCAGCGTCTCGTGGCGTGTCTCACCGGCGCGCGCGGCTTATGGCTGGCTCGATCTCGGCGCGATGGTCCGGCCGGCGGAGAACGCCTGCGCCTACGCCCTCAGCTACGTGAAGGACGACGCACTCAAGGGGACCTCGACGCGCCCCATCTCGGTGTGGGCCGGGAGCGCCGGCGCGATGCGCGTGTTTTGGAACGGGAAGGAAGTCCTCAAGGACGACAAGTACCGCTCGCTCGAGGCCGACCGCATGGCGGCGAGCGTCACGTTGCGTGCAGGTTACAACCGTCTCCTCGTGAAGGCGTGCGGCGACGACGACGCTCCGATGATCAGCGTGCGTCTCGCCGGCCCCGACGGCGCCCCCGATGCCAAGCTCACGACCTCCGCGGATGCGTCCCACGGGGCCGAGGCGCAGGCGCAGAAGGAGACCAGCACCCCCGCGCGCGTGGAGGGGCCGCTCCAGGCCTTCGAGCGCCAAGCCAAAGGGGGCAACGCCGCGCTCCTCGAGGCCTACGCGCGCTACCTCGTGCTCACGTCGTCGGACGATCCGAGCGAGCACAAGGCGCGCGAGATCTCGCGCAAGGCCGCCGATCTCGCGCCGACCATCCCGCGCCTCCTCCTCGCCGGTGAGCTCTCGGAGAGCCGCAACCAAAAGGCGATCTGGATCGAGCGCGCCGAAGCCATCGCCAAGAAGGGGGCGAGCGCCGAGGATCGCCTCGCCGTCGTGCTGGCGCGGGCCGATCACGTGCGCACCGGATCGAACTGGCGCGACGCCGTCCCTTACTTCGACAAGGCGCTGGCGATGGATCCCGACGACGTGCCGGCCACGCTGGCGCGGTTCGATCTCTACAGCGAGGCGAACCTGAAAGAGACGGCGCTCACCTTCTTGTCGAGCGCGCTCACGCGAAGGCCGAAGAGCGTCGCGCTCGTTCGCTCGATGGTCGGCGCGCTCCGCCAACAAGATCGCACCATGGAGGCGAGCGAGCTCGAAGAGCGCTACGCCCAGCTCCGCTTCGACGACGCCGGGTTCGCCCGCGGTCACGTGGAGCTCGCCATCGCCCAGCGCGACGTCGCCTCCGCCGAGCGCTGGATCGAGCGCCTCGTCGCCGCGAACCCCGACGAGCCCACCATCCTCGGCGTCGCCGCCAAGAGCCACCTCGTCTTGGGCGATCGCGCCAAGGCCGTCGGCATGTACAAGCGCGCGCTCGATCTCGCGCCCGAGGACACCGACACCCTCCGCCAGCTCGCCGACGCCTACGCCCTCGAGGGGAAGAAGGAGGAGCAGGTGAAGCTGCTCCGCCGCATCCTCACCTTGAAGCCGCAGGACAAAGACGTGCGCGAGTACGTGGCGCACATGGAGCCGGAGAAGCCGCGCCCCGACGAGACCTACGCGCGCCCCTCGAGCGAGTTCTTGGCGCGACGCGGAGACAAGCCGGGCGGCTACGACAAGCGCACGCTCGTGAACCTCACCGTCACGACGGTGTTCCCCAACGGCCTCGCGAGCCGCTTCCACCAGATCGTGTTCCAGCCGCTCACCAGCGCCGCCGCCGAAGAGGCGCGCGACTACGGGTTCGGCTTCGAGGCCGACAGCGAAGCGGTGCAGCTCCGCGGCGCGCGCGTCTACCACGAGAACGGCCAAGTCGAAGACGCGAGCGAGAGCGGCGAAGGCCCGGCGAACAACCCGCAGCTCGCCACCTACACCAGCGCGCGCGCCTTCTACGTGCGCTTTCCCAAGCTCTCCGCCGGGGACGTGGTCGAGCTCCGCTACCGCGTGGAGGACGTAGCCGCGCGCAACGCCTTCGCCGACTACTTCGGCGAGGTGACCTACCTCCAATCGGGCGAGCCCACGGCGCGCGCCGAGTACGTGCTCATCACCCCGAAGAGCCGCACCTTCTACTTCAACGAGCCGAAGGTCCAAAACCTCAAGAAGACGGTGGAAGAGAAGGGGGACAGCCGCGTCTTCCACTTCACCGCGACCGACGTCCCGCCCGTCGCGCCCGAGGCCGAGGCGCCGCCGTACACCGAGATCCTCGGGCACGTGCACGTCTCGACCTACAAGACGTGGGACGAGATGGGGCAGTGGTACTGGGGCCTCGTCAAAGATCAGTTCATCGCCGACGACGAAGTGCGAAGGCGCGTGGCCGAGGTCACGAAGGGACTCAAGACGGACAAGGAGAAGGTCCGCGCCGTCTACGACTACGTCGTGCAGAAGACGCGCTACGTGGCGCTCGAGTTCGGCATCCACGGCTTCAAGCCGTACCGGTGCGCGCAGATCTTCGCGCGCGGCTTCGGCGACTGCAAAGACAAGGCGACGCTCATCGTCACCATGCTGAAGGAGGCGGGCATCCCGGCGACGATCGTCATCGTGCGCACCGGGCTCCGCGGCGACTTCGAGACGTATCCGGCGAGCCTCGCGCCGTTCGATCACGCCATCGCCTACGTCCCCTCGCTCGACCTCTACCTCGACGGAACTGCAGAATACACGGGTTCGAACGAGCTCCCGGCGATGGACCGCGGCTCGCTCGCGCTGCAGGTGAACGAAGGCAAGGCCAAGCTCGTGCACCTCCCCGATCCGCCGGCGAGCGAGAGCGTGAGCACGCGCGTCGTCGACGCCACGCTGGCCGAAGGCGGCGCGGCGGTCATCGACTGGAAGAACGAAGTGGTCGGCGCCGCGGCTTCTTCGTGGCGGCAGCGCTACCACGCCGAGTCCTCGCGCAAGGAGCGCGTGCAGGAGGACCTCGCCTCCGAGTTCGCCGGCATCGACGTCAGCCACGTCGACGCCAGCGACATGGAGGACGTCGAGCGCCCCGTCACCTTGCACGTCAAGGGGAAGGTCCCCCAGCTCGCACGCAAAGAAGGCGATCGCCTGAGCGTGCCGGTGGGCCCGAGCGATCACATGGTCCGCGACTTCGCGTCGCTCTCGCAGCGTCACCTCGACATTCGGCTTCGCGCCCAGTCGACGACGCGGAGCG
Source organism: uncultured Polyangiaceae bacterium (assembly GCA_964531795.1). GTDB lineage: Bacteria > Myxococcota_A > Polyangia > Polyangiales > Polyangiaceae > CAZHHD01. The sequence continues at coordinate 97,393 of CAZHHD010000015.1, forward strand.
ATTGGACCGTGCACCTCCCCCGCGGCGCACGCGTGGTGAGCCTCCCTTCGCGCGCCGAGGGGAAGACCCCCTTCGGCACCTTCAAGGTGGACGTCGAGCAAACCGGCGGCGACACCGGCAGCACCGTCCGCGTCCGCACCGAGGTGACGATGGACAAGACCCGTATCCCCGTGGCCGAGTACCCGGCCTTCCGCGCCTTCTGCGAAGCCGTCGACCGCGCTCTCGGCCAGCGCCTCGTGGTCGCCGGGGCGTCGCGATGAACGAGGCGACCTACCGCGAGGCGTCGGCGCGCTGCCCGCGCTGCGCCGTCCCCATGGAGTCACGCCTGCTCGCCGACTGCACCGTCGACGTATGTGCAGACTGCAAGGGTCTGTGGGTCGACTGGCTCGACGGCGAGCTCCCGCACGTGGCGACCGAAGTCGGACCCCTCAGCGTGAGGCCGGGGCTCCCCACCGCCGAAGTGGGGCTCGTCGGCGCGGGGTGCCCTCGCTGCTTGAAGGGGCTCGTGCTCGAGAGCTTGCTCGGCACCGGACCTCTCATCTTCCGTTGCGGCGACTGCGGCGGTGCGTTCATCCCGCGTTCGTCGCTCGACGCGCTGATGGCGAGCGCATGGCAACCACCGCCGAAGGAGGGCGCGCCGTCGTCGTTCGAGCGCACCGTGCAGGCGATCTTGAAGTGGCTCGAAGAACTCGTCGGGAAACCCACCGCGTCATGAAGAAGAAGAACGTTCGATTCTGTACCGTCGCCGCACTCGGCGCCTTCGTCGCCACTGCGAGCGCGTGCTCCTCCACGCCGCCGCCGGTCTCGGCGGGCGCGCCGCTCGCTTCGCTGCGCTCCGCCGGCAAGAGCTCGAGCGACGGTGAGGAGGTCGGCCGCTGGGCCCTCGGCGAAATGACCATGCCCGGAGGCGACGGCCCGGGGACGAGCGCCGCGCTCGCGCGCTTGAAGAAGGTGTCGCACGACGGCATGTACGGGAGCCTCGCGCTCGCCATCGGCAGCGCCGCGCACGGAGAGCCCAAGGTCGCCGCTGCGTCGTTCGTCGCCACGCTGAAGGCCGCGGCCGAGAGCGACGACCCCGACGCCCCGATCGTCGGCTGGTACGCCGCGAGCCGCCTGCACGATCTTCGCGCCCCGGTCGCCGATCTCTATGCACTCTACAAGAAAGATCTCGAGGCCCTGATGGCCCGCCCTGGCGCGCTCGGCTGGCGCGCGGTGGCCGAGCTCGTCGAGTGGTCCACGCTCGAAGCCTTGGGGAAGAACGGCGGCCTCACGGGCGACGCCTACGACGCGTGGACGCGATCGATCGTCGGGTGCGCGGGCAAGGTGCGCCTCGCCGGCCCCTTCGGACGCGGCACCTCGGTCGATCGCCGTCGCGCGTTCGCTGCCGAGCAGCCCGGGCCTTGGCCCCCTTCGTGGCCCGCCGAAGCGACGCGCGGAACGCCGCCGCACATCTTGAAGGTGGAGCAGCATCGCTGCCTCGCCGCCTCGAGCGAGCAAGCGGGCGAAGGCGTGTTCTACGCCGAGACGTACTTCGAGACGAAGGGCGAGCGCGATCTCATCGTCGCCGTGCAAGGCGCGGTGAAGGTGTGGGTCGACGACGTCCCCGTCGTCGAGCGCGATCTGCGCGAGTGGGGCGTGTGGCAACGCTACGGCGCGCGCGTCCACGTGGGCGCGGGGCGGCACCGCGTGCTCGGGCGCGTCCTCAACGACGCGTCGACGATCCGCATGCTCTCGCCCGACGGGACCTCGGCGCAGCTCACCACCGATCTCGACGACACGCGCCCGTACGGCCTCGTCCCCCCCCGCGTGGTGGGGGATCCGAACCCGCTCGACGCCATCGTGCGCGCGCGGCGCGCCTCTTCGCCGCTCCAAGGCTTCCTCACCGCTTACCTGGCGCACACCGACGGCATGGACGACGTCGCCGCAGCGATGCTCGATCCCTTCGTCACCCCCGAAGACGCCGCGCCTCTCGCGCTCGCGGCCGCCGGCGAGTTCGCGCGCGGCGACGCCGCCTACCCCGACGAAGTGCGAAGACGCAACGAGCGCAACTTTCGTCTCCGCGCCGTAGCCAAGGACAAGGACCTCTGGTTCTCCTCGGCGTGGCTCGCGCTCGACGACGCCGAGCAGAAAGGGCTCGTCGAAGGGGTCGAGCCGCTCCGCAAGCTGGGCGATCGCTTCAAGGACGAGCCCGAAGTGCTCGAGGGGCTCGCGCGGCTCTACGGGCGTCTCTCGTGGCGCGCCGAGCGCATGGGCGCGCTCGCCGATCTGTCGAAGCGCTTCCCCGACGACGTCGGCGCGCTACGCATCTACCTCTCCGCGCTCGACGAGGACGGCCCGGTCTCCGAGGCCGATCGCGTGGCCAAGCGCATCAAGCAGCTCGATCCCGAAGCCGAGGTCGATCTCGATCGCGCCCTCGAGCGCCGCGACTGGAAGACGGCCATCGCCGAGCTCGAGCGCCTGCAGAAGCGAAGGCCGGATCGCAAGGAGATCGCCGGACGCATCGCCGACGTGCTCGCGCGCGCGGGCGATCCGAGCGCGGCGGCGGCGCAGCTCGAGAAGGCGCTCTCCAAGAACCCCGAAGACGCCTCGGCGCGCTTCCGCCTGGCCGATCACGCCTTCGCCAAGGGGGACACCGACGCGCTTCGTCACGCGCTCGCCGGCGCGCTCCAAGCGGGGGCGAACGGCGAGGACTTGCGCGAGGCCATCTCGCTCGTCGAGGGGGCGACGTACCTCGAGCCGTACCGGATGGACGGCCGCGCGGTGATCCGCGAGTTCGAAGCGTGGGAGAAGAAGGGGAAGCACATGGACGGCAACGCCGCCCGCGTCCTCGACTACTCGGCGCTCTGGATCCACCCCGACGGGTCGAGCGAGATGCTCGAGCACGAGATCCAACGCATCCAATCGCAAGAGGCCATCGGCGAAGAATCGGAGCAGCCGCCGCCGTCGGGTCTCGTCCTCCGCATGCGCGTCATCAAGCCCGACGGATCGGTCCTCGAGCCCGAGCCCGTCGCGGGGAAGCCGACGCTCACGATGCCGCACCTCGAGGTGGGCGACTACGTCGAGGTCGAGCACGTCACCCCGACGCAAGGCGACGGCGAGAAGGGGAAGCGCTACCGCGGACCGCAGTGGTTCTTCCGCGAGGCCGACAAGGGCTACTGGCGGAGCGAGTTCGTCGTGCTCTCGCCCAAGGATCGACCGCTCGAGGTCGAGACGCGGGGCGCCGTCCCCTCTCCCACGCTGAAGTTCATCGGCACGTTCGTCGAGCGTCGCTGGCGCGTCGACGAGTCCCCCCCCGCGCCCGAGGAGCCGGACAGCGTCCGCCCGCAAGAGTTCCTCCCCAGCGTGCGCATCGGTTGGGGGATCTCTCTCGAAGACACGCTCAATCGCTTGGTCGACGTCGCCGTCGACGAGACGCCGCTCGATCCGCGACTGTCGGCGCTGGCCGAGCAGATCGTGAAGGGGGTCCCGGCGAAGGACACCGAGGAGCGCGCTCGCCGCGCCTACCGTCACGTGCTCACGCAGGTCGAAGACGGCAACGAAGGCGACGGGCGTCGCGTCCTCACCGGGCGGAGCGGCTCGCGCCAAGCGGCGTTCCTCCACTTGCTCCGTCAGCTCGGCATCCCCGTCGAGATCGCCGTCGCCAAGAACCGCCTCGCCATGCCGGCCATCGGCAAGATGAGCGAGGTGGAGATGTTCGACGGGCTCGTGCTCCGCGTCTCGACCAACAAGGGGACGCGCTGGCTCACCGCGCGCGACAAGTTCGCCCCCTTCGGCTACTTGCCGGCGGAGTTCCGCGGCGAGCCCGCGGTGCGCCTCGTCCCCGGCACCCCGCGCGAGACGACGCCGAACGGCGGCGCGGTGGACGGCCTCACCTTCCAAGGGCGCGCCACGCTCAAGGACGACGGCTCGGGGCTCATCGAGCTCGACCAAGTGTACTCGGGCAAGCTCGCGAGCTCGATGCGCAGCGTCTTCGACAAGGTGCCCGCCTCGCAGCTCCACGACTTCGTGGAGGGGCGGCTCCTCGGCCGCAATTTCCCCGGCGCGCGCCTGCGCGATCTCAAGATCGAGAACAAGGAGAACTTCGACCTGCCGCTCGTCCTCAAAGTGACGGCGGAGGTGCCGCAGCTCGCGCGCCCCGGCGGCAACGGGCTCACGCTGAAGGCGCTCTTCCCGCTGCACATCGCCCAGCTCGCGCAGCTCCCGTCACGTCAGACGCCGCTCCTCATCGGCACGTCGTCGCACGTCGAAGTGAAGTTCGAGGTGGTCGTCCCCGAGAGCCTGCGCATGCCGGCAAGCCTCCCCGGCGGCGACATCAAGGACGGCGAGCGCGTGGTCAAGGTCGCCGACGCGGTGCACGGTCACGCGCTCTACCTCGATCGCGTCGTCGACATCCCCGAGGGGCGCGTGCAACCAGGTGCAGAATACACGAGCTTCCAGCGCTTCACCCAAGAGGCCGACTCGCTCGTCGAGCGCGACATTCTCTTCGGGCGCTGACTCCTCGGGCGCCGACGCTTCGGGCGCGGAAGCCCGCGACGCGCCTCGCGCGCGAGGGAGCTACTTCTTCTTCGGCGGCGTCGCCGGGGGCGCCGTCTCCGGCCCCTTGGCCGCGGCGGCGCGCTCGTCGGCGATGCGCTGGCGTACGACCTCGTACGCCTTCTCCTGCTTCATCATCGTGTCGAGCGCCTTCAGGCGCGCGGCGCCCGACTCGGGGTAGCCGACCCCTTTGAGGTTCGCGTAGTCGGTGAACTTCTGCCACCCGGCGCGCGCCTCTTCCCACTTCTTCTGACGCTCTTTGAGATCGGCCACGGCGAAGAGGATGCGCGACTTCACCTCGGGGACCGGATCGGCGACGGCGTCGCCCTCCTTCCACGATTGCTCGGCCTCGTCGGGGTTGCCCATGGCGAGCTGGGCTTCGCCGAGCATGAAGTAGCCGAGCGGGTTCTTCGGCTGCACCTGGATGGCGCGCTTGTAGTGCTCGACGGCGCCGGAGAGATCCTTGGCGACGAACGCTTCGTTGCCGGCGACGACCTCGACCATGGCGTCGCTGATGCCGGTCACGTTGTTGGGGTCGTGACCGGGCGTGGGAGCGGCGGCCTTCGCCTCCGACTTCCCTTCGGCGAACGCCGGCGAAGCCACCGCGAGCGTCGTGCACGCCAGCGCGAGCGTTCGGAGGAAGGCCGCACCGACGGAGCGAGGCAGAGAGCGCGCGCGCATGGTGCAAATCCTACCACTTGCCTCCCCCGCCCCCGCACGCGAAAGTGACCGTCCACGTGATCCCCCGCACCCTCGAGCCCGAAGTCATGGATACGTCGGTCGAAGCGGGCGACTACGACGCGATGGATTTCGAGGCGGTGAATCGCGCCTTCTGCGACGATTTTCTCGCCGCGCGCGCGCGGGTGTCGCGCAAGATCACGCGCGTGCTCGACGTCGGCTGCGGGACGGCGCGCATCCCCGTCGTCGTGTGCGGGCTCGCCGGCGATCTCGCGGTGACGGGCATCGACCTCGCGGTGCACATGCTCTCGCTCGGCCAAGCGCACGTCGCCGCCGCCGGCCTCGCGACGCGCGTGACGCTCGAGCGACGCGACGCCAAGCACAGCGGCTTCCCCGACGGCGCCTTCGACGCCGCGGTCTCCAACACGGTGCTGCACCACATCCCCGAGCCCAAAGAGATGCTCCGCGAGATGTGGCGCGTGCTCCCTCGTGGCGGCCTGCTCTTCGTGCGCGACCTCGTGCGACCGGACGATCGCGCGACCCTCGACGCGCTCGTCGTGCAGTACGCCAGCGTCCCCGCGGGGCTCGATCCCGCGGCGCAGGCGCGGCACGAGCGACAGCGCGATCTCTTCGCGGCGTCACTCCACGCGGCGCTGACCCTCGACGAGGTGCGCACGCTCGCCGACGACCTCGGCATCACGACGCGCGACCTCACCATGACGAGCGACCGACACTGGACGCTCTCGGCGGTGAAGGGGGGCTGAGCGTGCCAGGGATCGTGCCGGCCTCCGCGCGTGAAGGGCGGGTGCGCCCGTTCCCTTGGGGGACGTTGGCGAGCGTCACGCGCGACAGCGCGCGCCTCGGCGTCGATTTCACGCGCTTCGCTTCGTCGAAGCTCGGCGGCGATCGCCTGACGCGCGCGCTCGGCGAGCTCGTCCGCGGTGAGGCGCGAGTCTCTCTGCGAAGCGCAGGGAGCGCGACCGAGATCGAGCCGCTCGCGGGGAGCCTCGCCGTCCTCGTCGAAGAGGTGGACGCCCCGTGGCGCGCGGTGATCGAAGCGGAGCGCGCGCTCGTGATCGCGCTCGTGACGCGCGCTCTCGGCCGACCCGCGCCGCGACTCGCCTCACCCGACGCGCCGCTCCCGCCCGCCGTAGCGGGGGCCTTCGCCGCCGTCGTCACCGCCGCGCTTCGACGCGCCGGAGGATCGAGCCTCTATCGCGTCCTCTCCGCCGGCGACGGCGCGCACGTGTGGGACGCCGCGCGGCGCTACCACGACGATCTCGCCTTCGCCGACGTGCACGCGTGGGTCGACGACGACGCGTACCTCGCGCGCGTCGGGCTCGCGCGAAGCGTGCTCGGCGCAGCGGCGGCGGCGGCGTTCGACGTGGCGGATCTCGCGCGTCTCGGAGAAGCGAAGCTCGCGATGCCGGTCGTCCTCGCCGCGTCGCTGGGGACGGAAGCCGAGCTCCTCGCGCTCCGCGTGGGGGACGCGTGGATGCCCGGCGCGCGCTCGGTCACGCCCGGCGGCGCCCTTGGCGTGACGGGGCGCGTGATGCTCGCGGCGCCGGGTTGCACGCGTGGGCTCGCCGCGGATCTCGGCGCCGACGGGAAGGTCGTGGTACGTGGAGACGGCGAGGATCTGGGCATGGGGAACGACGTGGCGGTAGAGAACGCGGGAGAGCTCCCGGTCGTCGTGCGGGTGGAGATCGGCTCGGTCGAGCTCCGGGCGCGCGAGTGGGCGGCGCTGAAGAGCGGCGACGTCGTGGCGCTCGGCCAGCGCGTGGGCGCGCCGGTCTCGCTGCGCGTCGGAAGCGCCGAGGTCGCGCGAGGCGAGCTCGTCGAGATCGACGGCGAGGTCGGCGTACGCATCGTGGCGCGGGGAGACGGGCGATGACGCGGCGAACGCGCGACGCCCTTCGACGACTTGGCGCCGCAGGTGGCGCGAGCCTCTTGCTCTTCGCCGTCGCCTGCTCGAAGCCCGACACCAAAGGGGCGACCCCGACGGCGAGCGCCTCGCCTAGCGCCTCGGGGAGCGCCGCCGGGTCGGCTTCTGCCAGCACCGAGCCCAAGGTCACGCGCATGAACGGCAAGTACACGAGCTCCGCGGGGACGATCTTCGTCCCCGACGGCGGCGAGTGGGCGGGGACGAAGTGGCGCGGCGACGAGTCCAAGGAAGGGCTCGGCGACGGCGAGATTTCGATCGAGATCACCGGCGGCACCGTGCACGGTTCGATCGGCGGCCCGCTCGGCCCGGCGATGCTCGAGGGGAGCGTCACGGGAGATCACTTCGCCGCGCACATCGCAAGGCACGATCCCAAAGACGACGGCTTCACCGGGACGCTCGAAGGGACCCTCGCGGGGACCTCCGCCAAGGGGACCATGCGCCTCGCGCGCGCGCACGCGGACGTCATCCGCGAGGCCACCTTCGAGGTCGCGTCCAAGTAGACGCCGCGTCGTCGGCGGACGCGAGGGCCCGCGCGGAGGGGAGCGAGGGCACCGCTTTTTGCCGTGCGCGAGCGCGGTCGACGCGTCGCAATCGATCGGTTATTTTCGCTTCATGGTGCCGGTGCGCGTGACGATCAGCGTGCAGGGGAAGGAGACCCCCGCCGACAAGGTGAAGGATCCGAGCGTCGCCGCGGCGCTCCTCAAGATGGGCGAGGACGTCGGGCGAAAGCTCGTGAACGTGCGCTGCCCCAAGCATCACCGCGGGCCGACCGACGTGCGCATCCATGTCGGGCGCAGCGGCGGCGGTGACCTGAAGTACGAGTCGTGCTGCGAGGAGCTCGGGAAGCTCATCTCCGTCGCGCTCGGCTGAGCGCGCTCGATGTTCGACGAGCCGTCGTACCTGGCGTGGGCCATTCGGCGGCACGGGAAGGCCGCGTTCGATCTGGCGACGAGCGGCATCGCGCGCGTACCGCTCGCCGAGCTCGGCGCGCCGCCCGATCTCGACGACCCTCGCGCTTGGCCCGAGCTGCGGTCGGCGATCGCTCGCCACCTCGACGCGGCGGAGGAGACCGTGATCCCCGCGTTGGGGACGGCCCACGCCGTGTTCTTGGCGTACGCCAGCGTCGCTTCGCCGGGGGACGAGATCCTCGTCGAGTCTCCCGGCTACGAGCCGCTCGTCCGCGCGGCGAGCGGATTGGGCGCGCACGTCGCGCGGTTCGTGCGCCGCCGCGAGGATCGCTACGCCGTCGATCCCGACGCGGTGATGGCCAAGGTGACGCCGCAAACCAAGCTCGTCGTGGTGAGCAACCTCCACAACCCCACCGGCGTGCGCACCCCCGACCCGGTCCTCGGCGATCTCGCGGCGCGGCTCGCGGCTCGCGGCGCGTGGCTCTTGGTCGACGAGGTGTACGCGCCGTTCGACGCCCTCGCCTCCGCCGACGGCGTATGGCGGGGGAGCGCCACGCGCCTCGGTACCAACGTGCTCGGCGTCTCGAGCCTCACGAAGTGCTACGGGCTCGGGGCGCATCGCTTCGGATGGCTCGCGGGGCCGCGCGAGGCCATCGCCCGCGCCGAGGCGGCGGTCCTCGCGACGTGCGGCATGCTCCCGCTCGCACACGCGGCGCTCGGCGTGCTCGCCTTCCGTGCGGTGCCGCGCCTCGCCGAACGCGCTCGCGCGCTCCTCGGGGACAAGCGGAGGCTCGTGGCGTCGTGGGTCGCCGCGCGCGACGATCTCGCGTTCAGCGATCCCGCCGAGGGGCTCTTCGGCTTTGCGCACCTTCGCGAGAGCCCGGGAGCGGGCGGCGCGCTCTCCGCGCCGAGCGCGCTCCGCCTCGCGCTCGATCGCGGCTTCGACGAGCTCGGTGTGGCGGTGACACCGGGCGAGTTCTTCGAGATGCCCGACGGGTTTCGTCTCGCGTGGTCTTTGCCCGAGCCCGAGCTCACCTTAGGGCTCGCGCGCCTCGGGCAGGTGCTGGACCTCTTCGCACGACGATCGTGACGCCGCACAAGATGAGCGCCGCGGCCACGAAGAGCCGCGAGCTCACCGCGTGTCCGAGCTGCAACCACGCGAGGAGCGCGGCCAAGATCGGCTGGAGGTAGATGTAGATCGTCACGAGGCTGGCGGTGGAACGCCCGAGCGCCCACGCGTTCGCCGAATAGGCGACGACCGTCGGCATCGCCACGATGTAGAGGACGAAGACGACGCCGCGCGGCGTGAGCTCGGGGACGGCGTGCACGAGCGGCACGGCGCCGACGATCGAGAACGCCGCCGCGCCGAAGACGAACACCCACGCGACGACCGTCATCGCGCCGAGACGTTGGATGTACGGCTTGGCGAGGACGAGGTACGCGGCGTACGAGAGCGAGTTCGCCAGCACGATGAGCGCGCCGTGATCGACGTCGCGCACGCCGGTGAGCCACAGCGCGCCGGAGAGGGAGAGCGCGAGCCCCAAGCCCACGCGCCACGACGCGCGCTCTTGGCGGAAGAGCACGGCGAGCATCGCGGTGAAGACCGGGATGGTGACGCTGAGGAGCGCGGCCGAGACGGGCGACGTCGAACGCAGGCCCACCAAGAAGAGCCCTTGGTTCAAGGAGACGCCGAGCACCGAGAGCGCGGCGAGCGCAATCTTTTCGCGACGCGTCGTCGCAGCGATCCACCCGAGCGCGCGCCCGACGATCTGGAAGAACAGCGCGCCGGCGATCATGCGCGCCATCCCGAGCGCCGCCGGGGAGATCGCCTCGCCCCCCTCGGCGCGCGGCAGCATCGCCACCTTCCCTTCGACGGCCTGCGACGCGAAGGCGATCTGCACGACGAGGAGGGCCGCGTGGATCTTCCAGGCTCCACCCGAGGCGGCGGAGGTCTCCGTGCTAAGCTTCGCCAAGTTTTTCCCTAGAGAGCATCTTCAAGGCTCCGTGCGTCCGCGCGAATTCGCTCGAACTCAGGGAGCAGAGCTCACGAAGTCGAGAGCTCACGCGACCTGCGTGAGCCCCCGTCCGAGAAGAGACCAAAAGAAGACGGATGGATCTCGATCCTCCCCGCCTTCTCCTCGCGAGGCCTAGCCATGTTGTGGAGCACGTTTCCGGTTTTCGGCAGCACCCTGCTGCTCGCGGTCATGGTGGTCGCCAGTTACACCTTCGCCGTCGGCCTCACCGCCGGTGCGAACGGCAAGCCGAGAACCTTGCAAGCCGCACGCTTCGGCGCGTACGGCACGGTGATCCTCGTCGCCGCCACGGTGCTCTGCCTGGCCTACGCCTTCGTGAGCCACGACTTTCGTCTCCGCTACGTGGCGCACTACTCCGACCGGTCGATGACCACGGCGTATCTCCTCACCGCGCTGTGGGGTGGACAAGACGGCTCGCTCCTCTGGTGGCTGTTCCTCTTGTCCTTGTACATCGGCGTCTGCGTCCGCTGGATGGGGAACCGCTTCCGCGAGCTCCAGCCGTACATCATCGCCACGCTCATGGCGGTGGTCCTCTTCTTCTGCGTGCTGATGGCGTTCGCCGCGAACCCGTTCTCCACGAGCGTGGCCGGCGCGCGCCCCGACGGCGAGGGGCTGAACCCACTGCTCCAGAATTTCTACATGATCATCCACCCGCCGAGCCTCTACACCGGCTTCGTCGGGTGCACGATCCCCTTCGCCTTCGGCATCGCGGCGCTCGTCACCGGGCGCCTCGACAGCGAGTGGTTCGTGGCGTGCCGCAAGTTCACGCTCTTCTCCTGGCTCTTCCTCGCCATCGGCAACACGCTGGGAATGCTCTGGGCCTACGAAGAGCTGGGCTGGGGCGGGTACTGGGCCTGGGACCCGGTGGAGAACGCCGCGTTCCTGCCGCTGCTCACGGCGAGCGCGTTCCTTCACTCGGTGATGATCCAAGAGCGCCGCGGGCTCTTGAAGGTCTGGAACATCGTGCTCGTCAGCATGACGTTCTTTCTGACGATCTTCGGCACGTTCCTCACGCGCTCGGGCGCCATCGCCAGCGTGCACTCGTTCGCGCAGTCGTCGATCGGCACCTACTTCGTCTACTTCCTCGCGCTGCTCTTCGTCGTCGTCTTCACGCTCATCATGTTCCGCTGGCCGGAGCTCAGGAACATGAAGCCGCACGCGAAGATCCGCGAGGCCTCGGTGCTCACCGGCTGGGGGATGCTCGTCTGTGCGGCGCCCGGCTCGTGGGGGATCGCGCACCTCGAGATCCCCCAGGTCTACCGCGCGATCCTGATCGCGGTGTACGCCGGCGGGCTCGTCTTCGCCGGGCTCGAGCTCGTCTTCCGCCGCGTCACGCGGGGGATCGACACCTCCTCCGAGAGGCCGCAGATCGAGTCGATCCTCTCGCGCGAGTTCACCTTCCTCCTGAACAACTGGGGGCTCCTCGGCTTCATGGGCTTCGTGCTCGTCGCCACGACCTTCCCGATGATCAGCGAGGCGGTGTGGAACGAGAAGGTCACCGTCGGCCCGCCCTACTACAACGCGTGGGTCCAGCCGATCGCGCTCGTCATCTTCACGCTGATGGGCGTGGGCACCCTCTTCGGTTGGAAGAAGACGAGCCAGGCCGCGCTTCGTCGTGCCTTCGTCGCCCCCACGGTGACGATGGGCATCGCCGCCGTCCTTCACCTCGCGCTCGGCAAGATGCTCGGCTTCCCCGCCATCGTCTGGACCGACGCCATCTACGACGGTCCTCTCGGCCAAGGGCTCCGCGCCTTCAACGCCGTCACGCCGCTCCTCGGCTTCTCGCTCTGCGCCTTCAACGCCGCGGTCATCGTGCAGGAGTTCGTGATGCTCTTCCGCGCGCGGGCGAAGAGCGGCGCGAACAAGGCCGTCCCGGCGATCCTTTGGTACGCCGGCCTCGTCCCCGGTTTCGTGGTGACGATGGTCTCGCTCTCGGCTGCCTCGCGGCGGCGCTACGGCGGGTACATCGTGCACATGGGCATCGTGGTCATGATGCTCGGCTTCACCGGGAAGTCGTGGACGGTCGACAAGGAGACCTCGCTGTCTCCCGGCCAGACCTACCAGGTCGAGGACTACACGCTCGAGTACGTGGGCCCGCGCATGGAAGTCGACAACACCAAGCGCATGGTGTTCGCCGACATCCGCGTCAGCCAGCACGGCAAGGTCCGCGGTCAGCTCAATCCGGCGAAGTTCATCTACAAGAAGATGCCCGAGTCACCGACGACCGAAGTGTCGATGATGCACTCGATCCGCGACGATCTTTACCTCGTCGTCGGCACCATCAATCCACAGACGAAGCTCGCCTCGCTGCAGATCCACATCAACCCGCTGGTCTCGTGGATCTGGTTCGGCGCGATGATCCTCATCTGCGGCAGCGGCCTCTGCATGTGGCCCGAGCTCCAGCCCGAGGAGTCACGCGCGTGGGCCTTCGCCCGCGGAGCAGCGGGGGCCGCGGCGAGCATCAGCCTCGGCGTGGTCCTGGCGCTGCTCCCCGCCACGGCGCGCGCGCAGACCTCGAGCCTCCACTCGGGCACGGTGAAGATCGACAACCCGGTCGAGAAGGACATCTTCAACAACCTGCGTTGCATGTGCGGCTCGTGCGCGCGTGATCTCCTCTCCACCTGCGCCTGCGAGACGGCCGACGAAGCGCGCGAGAACATCCGCGCCAAGATGCGCGCCGGCGAGAGCAAGGATCAGATCATCCTCGAGTACCAAAAGGAGTACGGGAACGAAGCGCTCAGCGTGCCGCCGAACACCGGCGCGCTCCGGGCGATCTACGCCGTACCGCTCGTCGCCATCGTCGCCGGCGGCGCGGGCCTGGTGGTGATGATCAAGCGCTGGCGCGGCGGACAGGGAGGCACCGGCGGCGGCACGACCAGCGGAAAGAAGGAGACCCCCACCGCCAAGCGTGACGCGTCGCCGAAGGACGACTACGACCGTCGCCTGGACGAGGAGCTGCGCGATCTCGATGGCTGAGAGCCAAGCGTTGGAAAAGAAGGCGAGCGCGCGCGAGGAGCGGAAACGCTCGGCCGCGGAAGAAGCGGCGCTCGCGGCGGCGCAAGAGCGGGCGCTCGGACGCAACGTGGCCATCGGCCTCCCCGCGGGGACGGTGCTCATCGCGCTGGGCGTCGGGTTCGCTTTCGGCATCGGCCCGGCGATCCTGGTGCTCGCCGGCGGCGCGCTCCTCGGCGCCATCGTCCTCTTTTGGGCGAGCCTCCGCACCTTGGGCGGCGACGCGCCGCTCCCGACGGCGCTCGAGGAGCTCGGATCGGCGAGGCGCCACGACGACCTCTCGGAGAAGAAGGAGCGCGTCCTCCGCTCGCTCAAGGACCTCGAGAACGAGCGCGCCGTCGGCAAGCTCGAAGAAGACGACTACCTCGAGGTGTCGGCGCGCTACCGCGACGAGGCGAAGGCGATCTTGCGCCAGCAGGACGACGAGGTCGCCCCCTACCGCAAGCGGGCCGAAGAGATCGCCGCGGCGTACTTGAAGAAGCGCGGCCTCGGCGTCGCGAAGGCGGACGCGACCGAAGAGAAGGCGGACGCCGACGGTAAGGTCGCGAGCACCGAAGAGCCGGCGGCCACCTCCGCACCGAAGGCTATGGCGAAGCCGACGTGTCCTTCGTGTGGCACCGCCAACGACGTCGACGCGACGTTTTGCAAGAAGTGCGCGACGCGACTCACGCAAGAAGAGGCGGACGAGGAGGTCAGCGATGCGACGGGTTGATCTCGCGCGACGCTCGCTCGCCATCTCGCTGCTCGGCGCGGTCATGACCGTCGGTGTCGCGTCGCACGCGGCCGACGGCGGAGCGCGCGCCGCGAATCCCACGGCCAGCGCCGCGCCGCTCCCCCCCGGCACCCCCGACGACGGACCGATGCCTCCCGGCCATCCGATGGTCGGCGGCGAGGGCGGCGAAGGTGACGACGAGGCCGAGCCGGCGAATCCTCACGGCGGCGCGGTCCCCGGCATGTTCCAGCCGTGGCCCGACACCGAAGAGGAGAGCGACCGACTCCCGGCGGGCTCGATCGAGATCGAAGTCCGCAACGAAGACGACAAGCCGGTCGCGGGGGCGAGCGTCACCCTCGGCGTCGTGAATCAATCGATCGCCAAAGGCGAGAGCCGCAAGCACCTCACCGGCGACACGTCGGGCAACGGGAAGCTCCGCTTCGATCACCTCGAGACGGGGAGCCAGTTCGCCTACCGCGTGACGGTGCCGAAGGACGGCGCCACCTTCGCCGCGATGCCCTTCCAGCTCACGCAGCAAAAGGGGCGGAGCGTCGTGCTCCACATGTACCCGGTCACGCACGACGTCACCCAGGCGCTCGTCGTCACGCAGACGCTCATCTACATCGAGCTCAAAGACGATCGCGTCCAGATCCAAGAGGCCGTCAACCTCTTCAACTTCGGCAAGACCACCTGGGTCCCGCAGGATCTCATCCTCCCCTTGCCGGAGAATTTCACCGCTCTCACCTCGCAGCAAATGATGAGCGACCAAGGGGTCGACGGCATCGACAAGAAGGGGGCGAAGCTCCACGGCACGTTCCCGCCGGGCCGCCACGAGATCGAGTTCCGCTACCAGCTCCCCTACGGCGGCGAGAAGCGGATCGATTTCGCCATCGGCGCACCGCCGCACATGGCGCAGTCACGCGTGATGGCCGCGGCGTCGCAGCAAATGAGCCTCGTGGTCGACAGCTTCCCCCCGGGGCAGGCGACGACCGACATGCAAGGGAACCGCATCCTCGTCACCGAGAAGGAGATGGTGCGATCCGATCGCCCGCTCGACGAGATCCGCATCTCCTTGAAAGACATCCCCACGCGCGGCGTCGCCCACCTCGTGGCGAGCGGCATCGCCGGGTGCGTCGCCCTCTTCGGTCTCGTGCTCGGTCTCAACTTCGCCGGACGCAGCGCCCCCGACGCCAAAGCGAAGAAGCGCGATCGCAACCGCCTCCTCGAAGATCTCGAAGGGCTCGAGCGCGCCCACGCCGCGGGCGACGTCGGCCCCAAGACCTACGAGCGCGCCCGCCGCGAGATCATCGACGCCATCGCCCGCACGCTCGCGTAGAGGCCTCTCTCACCCGCTGCTGCGCCCTCGACGAGCTTCGACCTCGCCGACGCCGTACGCTGGCGAGGAGCGGCCCTCTCGCGAGGCTACGCGCGGGCGTTGGACGCTGTGGGGAACTTGCCTGGAAGTCTGGGGAGGAGGACGTGGGCGGCCCTCGGGAAAACGCCTACCCCTACATTCACACACGCCAGTCCCCTGTTTCCCCACGAAAACGCCCCCAAGCAGGTTGGGATCCAAATTATCGATATATAAGCAGAATTTAGACTCTCCACGCTCTCCACGGGCCCTATCGACACCACTAAGATTTCCATCTAAGGGAGATAAGAGAAGAAGAGAGTCTTCATTCTTGGCGGTCCAGTCGGACTCGCCTTGAGGGCCCCGTCCATGGAACTCACGGTAGCGAAGAAGGACCTGCTCAAGCTCACGAGCCGTATGCAGGGGGTCGCCGAGCGCAAGAGTACGATGCCCGTGCTCTCGAACGTGCTCCTCACGGTCGATGGGCCGAACGCCCTTCGCCTGGCGGCCACGGATCTGTACCTGGCCATCTCGGGGCGGATTCCCGCCGAGGTGTCGAAGGGCGGGAGCGTCGCCGTCCCCGCGAAGGATCTCCTCGAGCGCGTGAAGATGATGCCCGACGGGCCGATTCAGATCGCCTCGCAGGACAACGCCACGACCACGCTGAAGGCCTCGGGCTCCGCCCGCCGGTACACCCTCAGGGGAATGCCGGGAGACGATTTTCCCCCCCTCCCCGTGCCCGCAGAGGGGGCTCCCACGTTGGCCCTCGAGGTCTCGGTCCTCGCCGAGCTGATCGCCAAGACGCATTTCTCGATCTCGACCGACGAGACCCGCGCGCATTTGAACTCGGCGCTCTTCGAGTGGGACGGCGACGTGGTCCGCATGGTCACGACCGACGGCCACCGCTTGTCGAAGATGGAAGTGAAGGTCGAAGGGCGTCAGGCGTCGGCGACGATGCTCATCCCGCTCAAGGCCATCCAGGAGCTCCGTCGCTTGTGCGACGAGATCCTCGGCGAGCCGGGGGCGAAGGACGGAAAGCCGCAGCTCTCGATCACGCAGAGCGGCTCGAACGCGTTCTTCGTCGTCCCGCCGCAAGGTGGCGCGAGCGGCGGCGGCGGCACGTCGTTCAGCGTGAAGCTCGTCGACGCGCAGTTCCCGCCCTACGCGCAGGTCATCCCCGCGAGCTCGGACAAGAAGGTCCGCGTCCCGCGCGCCCCGTTTGCCGACGCGCTCCGCGCCGTGTCGATCGCCGCGAGCGAGCGCACCGGCGGCGTGAAGCTCGGCATCGCCGGCGGCACGATGCGCATCACCAGCGAGTCGCCGGAGAGCGGTGACGGCTTCGACGAGGTCCCCGTGGAGTACGGCGGGGCGAACATCACCATCGGCTTCAACGCCAAGTACTTCCTCGACGTGCTCGGCGCGCTCGACGAAGACGAGGTCGCGCTCTCGCTCTCGGGCGAGCTCGACCCCGCGGTGGTGCGTCCGGCGAGCGAGAAGAGCTTCCTCGCCGTCGTCATGCCGATGAGGATCTGAGCTGCAACGGCCGCTGTCCGTCGTCTCGCTGGCGGTGCGCGGGTTTCGGAACCTCGCGGAGGTCGACCTCGCGCCGAGCCCGCGCTTCAACGTCGTCGCCGGCGACAACGGCCAAGGGAAGACGAACCTCCTCGAGGCGATCTACGTCGCCGCCACGTCGAAGAGCTTTCGTACGTCGAAGGCCGCCGAGCTCGTGGCCCACGACGCGGAGGTCGCGAGCGTGCGCCTCTCCCTCGCCGAAGGGGACGTAGGGGCCCACGACGTCGCCGCCGAGCGCGAGCAGACGCTCGGGATCCGCGGGGGGACACGTCACGCGAAGATCGACGGCAAGCGCCCGCCGTCGCTCGCGGCGTACGCGGTCACCTCGCCGGTCGTCATCTTTCATCCGGGAGAGGTCGCGCTCTCCACCGGGGGGAGCTCGGAGCGACGACGGCTGCTCGATCGCGTGGGGCTCTACATGGAGCCGAGCTCCATCGCCGTCCTCGAGTCGTACGCGCGGGCCCTCCGCGAGCGTCAGCGCGCGCTCGAGACGCGCGGCGTACAAGCGCGCGATCTCGAACAGTGGGAAGAGCTCATCGCGCGTCACGGGCTCGCCGTACGTGCCACGCGCGCGCGGGCCGCCGAGGCGCTCGCCCCCGCGACGGTGACGAGCTTCGCGCGCATCGCCGCGCCGGGGCTCGTGCTCCAAGCTTCGCACCGCACCAACGTGCCCGAGGACGAAGCGACGTACCGCCGCGCGCTCGCCGAAGCGCGCGCGATCGATCTTCGACGGGGGAGCGCGTCGATAGGTCCGCACAAGGACGATCTCACGCTCACCATCGACGACCATCCGGCGCGCGGCGTCGCTTCGCAAGGGCAGCACCGCGCCGTCGTACTCGCCCTCAAAGCGGCGGAGATCGAAGTGGTCGCCCGCGCCCGCGGGGTGCGCCCGATCTTGCTCCTCGACGACGTCTCGAGCGAGCTCGATCGCGATCGCACGGCCTCGCTCTTCGACTTCCTCCACGAGCAGCGGGGGCAAGTGTTCCTCACGACGACGCGCCCCGAGCTCATCGACACGCGGCGCCTCTCCGAGCCCGGGGACCGCGCCGACTTCTTCGTCCAGGCGGGACGCGTGACGCGACAGTCGGCGGCGTGAGCGCGTCCGCGCGACGCTGGGCGGGGCGTGGAGCGGGCGAACACGTCGACCGCCGACCGTCGACCGAGGGCGCGGGAAGCGACGAAATACCGCGAAAGATCGATCCCGTCGGGTGGCGGACCCGAGCCGTCGCTCGAGGTCGATGACGCGCTCCGGCACGAGGGGGGGCGCGCGGCGCGTCACAAGGTGTCTAAGTACTGAAATTCATAGAATGAAAGTCCGCTCGATCCGGTGGCGGCCGGGGGGGCCTCGGGGTATACTCCCCGGGCGCTGGGGGACATCGCACAATCAAACGCAGTAACCCCTCCCCCTTCAAACGCTGAAACGAATCGCACAATGACTCAGACTCCGCCCGAAACCCCCGCTACCGGATCGGTCCCCCCCGCCTCGAGCTACGGCAGTGAGAACATCACCGTCCTCGAAGGGCTCGAGGCCGTGCGCAAGCGTCCCGGCATGTACATCGGGGACGTGCACGACGGCTCCGGCCTCCACCACCTCGCGTGGGAGGCGGTCGACAACGCGGTCGACGAGCACCTCGGCGGCTTCTGCACGAAGATGGACGTCACCATCCACTTCGACGGCTCGGTGACGGTCGAGGACAACGGGCGCGGCATCCCCACCGGCAAGCACCTCGAAGAGTCGAAGAAGCTCGGGCGCGACATCAGCGCCGCCGAGCTCGTCATGACGAAGCTCCACGCCGGCGGCAAGTTCGACCACTCGAGCTACAAGGTCTCCGCCGGTCTCCACGGCGTCGGCGTGAGCGCGGTCAACGCCGTCAGCGAGTGGCTGAAGATGGAGATCCGTCGCGAGGGTCACGTCTACTTCCAAGAGTTCCGCCGCGGCGTGCCGCAAGCGCCCCTCGCCGTCATCGGCGACAGCGATCGCACCGGAACCAAGATCACCTTCAAGCCGGACACCGAGATCTTCACGATCGTCGAGTTCAAGTACGACATCCTGGCGAGCCGGCTTCGCGAGCTCGCGTTCTTGAACGCCGGGTTCGTCATCCTGCTGAAGGACGAGCGCGAGGACGAAGGCGGCGGCAAGGTCCGCGAGGAGCGCTTCGAGTACCAAGGCGGCATCGCCGAGTTCGTCGAGCTCTTGAACAAGGCCAAGGAGCCGGTCCACGAGAAGGTCGTCTACATCAACGCCGAGGCGCCGAAAGAGGGCGAGTCGCAGCCGGTCGCCGTCGAGATCGCGCTCCAGTGGAACAGCTCCTACGCCGAGCAGATCTTTTGCTACACGAACAACGTCCACAACAAGGACGGCGGCACCCACCTCACCGGGCTTCGAGCCGCGCTGACGCGCGTGTTCAACGCCTACGGCACCGGGCAGAACCTCTTCAAGGACGTGAAGAGCGGCCTCTCGGGCGAAGACATCCGTGAAGGGCTCACCGCCGTCATCAGCGTGAAGCACCCCGACCCGAGCTTCGACTCGCAGACGAAGAGCAAGCTCGTCTCGAGCGAGGTGAAGGGCATCGTCGAGACCATCGTCGGCGAGAAGCTCGGGCAGTACTTCGAGGAGACGCCGCAGACGGCGCGCAAGATCATCGAGAAGGCCATCATCGCCGCCAAGGCCCGCGAGGCGGCCAGGAAGGCGCGCGAGGTCGTGCGCAAAGGGCAGATGGACTTCACGAGCCTCTCGGGGAAGCTCGCAGACTGCCAGTCGCGCGACCCGCAGCAGGCCGAGCTCTACATCGTCGAGGGAGACAGCGCCGGTGGCTCGGCCAAGCAGGGCCGCGATCGAAAGTTTCAGGCCATCTTGCCGCTCAAGGGGAAGATCCTGAACGTCGAGCGCGCGCGCCTCGACAAGATGCTCTCCTCGCAAGAGATCGGCACGCTCATCACCGCGCTCGGTTGCGGCATCGGGAGCCCCGAGGCCGGCGGCAACTTCGACATCGACAAGCTCCGCTACCACCAGATCGTGCTGATGACCGACGCCGACGTCGACGGCAGCCACATTCGCACGCTCTTGCTCACCTTCTTCTACCGGCAGATGCCGGAGATCCTCGAGCGCGGGTACTTGTACATTGCACAGCCCCCGCTCTTCCGCGCCTGGAAGGGGAAGAAGAGCCTCTACATGAAGGATCAGGCGGCGCTCGATCGCTTCTTCCTCGAGCAGGGGGTCGACGGCTTGGCGGTGCGCGCTTCGAAGGGGATCACCCTCTCGGGCGAGCCGCTCCTTCGGCTCGCCGAGCGCATGCGCATGTTCCGTCGCGCGCTCTCCAAGATCGAGCGCCGCGCCGACGCGCGCATCGTCGCCGCGGTGCTTCGCGCCACCGGCTTCGGCAAGATCGAGCTCCGCGAGCGCAAGCGCGTCGAGGCCTCGGTCCCCGCGATCAAGGCGTACCTCGAGAAGCGCTACCCCGACATCTTCCCCCTCACCGTGGACATCGGTTGGGAGGTCGAGCACGGAGCTGCGACCATCACCGTGAACCCGCGCCCCGGCTCGGCGGCGCGCACCACCGTCGTCGACTGGAACCTCGTCGAGTCGGCGGAGTACGAAGAGCTCTACTCGATCGAGCAGGACGTCCGATCGCTCGGCCCCGCGCCCTACTTCGCGCGCGAGCTCAAGGGCGAGGAGAAGGAAGGCGAGGCCGCGCCCACGTCCGCCGCTGCCGCCGCCGCGGCGAAGAAGGAGACGCAGCTCGACGACGCCGACGCGCTCTGGGAGCACATCGAAGCGCGTGGCAAGAAGGGCTGGAACGTCCAGCGCTACAAGGGTCTCGGCGAGATGAACCCGGAGCAGCTCTGGGAGACGACCTTGAACCCCGACGCGCGCGTGATGCTCCAAGTGCGTCTCGACGACGCGGTGCAGACCGATCAGATCTTCACCATCTTGATGGGCGATCAGGTCGAGCCGCGGCGCGTCTTCATCGAAGACAACGCGCTCAACGTCCGAAACCTCGACATCTAGTGTCCTGAGTCCGAGGTTCGTCGCCTTCGGCGCCGAGCCTTCTGACTCAGGAACTAGGCCACTCTCGTGGGGAGCACGCGCTCCCCCTCGCTCGGTCGCTGTCGCTCCCTTCGCGATGAGGGGGTCGCAAGACCCCACGAGGGTGGGCTAGAGGCGTAAGATCCGAGGGCCATGCGCCCCCGCGTCCTCCTCGTGCCGGTGAGCATGCTCGCCGCCGTGGCCTTCGGCGCGGCGAGCTTGCCGTCGTGCTCGGGCGACACGCAAGGCGACGCGACGGTCGACGCCGGCGCCGACGGCGGCTTCGGCATGACGTCGCGCGACGGGTCGAGCGAGGCCTCGGCCGACGCCAGCTTCCGTCGGATGATGCCACATCAAGGGGTGGTCCTCGCGCACATGAAGTTGCGCGTCGTGTACGTCGGCGAGGAGGGGGTCGACGGCGCGCCCAACGTCGACGACTTCGTCACCTGGCTCGTCTCGAGCAGTTGGTGGAACATCCTCGCGCAGTACGGGGTGAACCCGGGGACGATGCTCACGAGCGTGCGCGTGCCGACGTCGGCGCTGTTCCCGCAGGGGACGGTGGTCGACGGCCTCATCTCGTCGCAAGACCTCGATCAGCGGCTCGCCGCCATCTTGCACCCGGACCTCGTCGACGCTGGCGGCACGCCCCCCACGGACGCCGGTGACGTGGATGTCGTCGCGCCGCCGCCCTCGGGCGAAGGGGGTCTCGACGCCTCGGACGAGGCGGGTACCGACGCCGGCCCGATGATCCCGCCGGCCGACGCCTACCTGGTGATGCTCCCCAACGGCGTGAACGTGAGCCTGGGAAATCAAGGCTCCCACGTCTTTCAGACGTGCATCGACGCCGGTGGTTATCATGGATACGACGGCTTCGAGCCGTACGCCGTGATGCCGCCGTGTCGCCTCGGTCGGAGCGCGCTGGCCATCTCGCACGAGCTCGCCGAGACGGCGACGAACCCGATCCCCGGCGAGGGCTGGTTCAGCGAGAACGACGCCGACCAGCGCGCCGGCGGCGGCGAGGTCGCCGATATTTGTAACTTCCCCGTATCGAAGGGGGTCGACGGCTGGCTCGTGAGCCAAGTCTGGTCGAACGCCGAAGGCGCCTGCGTTCCGTAGCGTCGCGAGCGGCACTCCTCTTGCGAGCGCGCGGCTTCGCCTTACGTTCCCTTTCGAACCAGAACCGAGGGGAAGAGAAGTCCAATGCGCCCTGATCGCATGACCACCAAGAGCCAAGAGGCATTCCGTGACGGCCTCGACCGCGCCGCGCGCGCGGGCAATCCCGAGCTCACGCCCGAGCACCTGCTCGTGGCGATGCTCGAGCAAGAGGGCGGCGTCGCCTCGCCTCTCGTGCAGAAGGCGGGCGGCGATCCAGCGGCGCTCACGCAAGCGATCGCGCGGCGCCTCGCCGGTCTGCCCAAGGTCTCGGGCGGTGCCGAGCCCGGACTCTCGCGTCGCGTGATGGACGTCGTGCGCAAGGCCGAGGACGAGGCCAAGTCGCTCAAGGACGATTTCCTCTCGGTCGAGCACTACGTGCTGGGGATGGCCAAGGGCGATCGCGAGGTGCAAGGCGCGCTCGAGCAAGCGGGCGGCGTCACCTACGAGAAGCTGCTCCGCGCCCTCGCTGCCGTGCGCGGCAGCCAGCGCGTGACCGATCGCGATCCCGAAGGGAAGTTCCAGGCTCTCGACAAGTACTGCCGCGACCTCACCGAGCAAGCGCGCAAGGGGAAGAGCGATCCGGTCGTCGGTCGCGACGAAGAGATCCGCCGCGTGATGCAGGTGCTCTCGCGCCGCACGAAGAACAACCCCGTGCTCATCGGCGAGCCGGGCGTCGGCAAGACGGCCATCGTCGAAGGGATCGCCCAGCGCATCGTGCGCGGCGACGTGCCGGAGTCGCTCAAGGACAAGCGCCTCGTCTCGCTCGACATGGGCGCGCTCGTCGCCGGGGCGAAGTTCCGCGGCGAGTTCGAGGATCGCTTGAAGGCGGTGCTCAAGGAGGTCGAGTCGGCCAGCGGGCAGATCGTCCTCTTCATCGACGAGATCCACACCATCGTCGGCGCCGGCGCGGCCGAAGGATCGATGGACGCGGCGAACTTGCTGAAGCCCGCCCTCGCGCGCGGCGAGCTCCGCTGCATCGGCGCGACCACGCTCGACGAGTACCGGAAGCGCATCGAGAAGGACCCCGCGCTCGAGCGCCGCTTCCAACCGGTCTTCGTGGTCCAGCCCACCGTCGAAGACACCATCGCCATCTTGCGCGGCCTGAAGGAGCGCTACGAGGTGCACCACGGCATCCGCATCCAAGACGCGGCGCTCGTGGCGGCGGCGACGCTCTCCGATCGCTACGTGACCGAGCGCTTCTTGCCCGACAAGGCCATCGATCTCATCGACGAGGCGGCGGCCAAGATCAAAATGGAAGTCGACAGCATGCCGGCGGAGATCGACGCCGTGCAGCGCCGCATGACCCAGCTTCAGATCGAGCAAGAGGCGCTGAAGAAGGAGCGCGACAACGCCTCCAAGGCGCGGCTCGAAGCGGTGAAGCGCGAGCTCGCCGAGCTCGAAGAGAGCGCGAGCGCCATGCGCGCCCAGTGGCTCCGCGAGAAGGAGATCATCGAGAAGATCCAGAAGGTCCAGCCCGAGGTCGAAGATCTCCGCGGTCAGCAAGAGGTCGCCGAGCGAAAGGGCGACTTGGGGCGCGCGGCCGAGATCAAATACGGCAGGCTCCCCGAGCTCGAGAAGTCGGTGGAGTCCTTGCGAAGGGATCTCGCCAAGGTCCAGGAGAAGACCTCGTACCTCCGGGAAGAGGTCACCGATCAAGACATCGCCGGCATCGTCGCCAAGTGGACCGGCATCCCGGTGAGCAAGATGCTCCAGGGAGAGATGGAGAAGCTCCTTCACATGGAGGCCGGGCTCCAAGCCCGCGTCGTCGGCCAAGAAGCGGCCGTCGTCGCCGTGGCCAACGCCGTCCGACGCTCGCGCGCGGGTCTCGGCGACGAGCGCCGCCCCATCGGAAGCTTCTTGTTCCTCGGCCCCACCGGCGTCGGCAAGACCGAGCTCGCCCGCGCCCTCGCCGAGTTCTTGTTCGACGACGAGCGCGCCATGATTCGCCTCGACATGAGCGAGTACATGGAGAAGCACTCGGTCTCGCGTCTCATCGGCGCGCCGCCGGGTTACGTCGGGTACGAGGAGGGCGGCCAGCTCACCGAGCCTGTTCGTCGTCGCCCGTACTCGGTCATCCTCTTCGACGAGGTGGAGAAGGCGCACCAAGACGTGTGGAACGTGCTGCTCCAGGTGCTCGACGACGGCCGACTGACGGACGGCCAAGGCCGCACGGTCGACTTCAAGAACACGGTCCTCATCCTGACGTCGAACATCGGCTCGGCGCAGATGCAGGCGGTGGAAGACCGCACGAACTTGGACCCCGAGGACAAGCGCGAGCTCGTGCGACGCGCGGCCATGGAAGCCGTGCGCCAGGCGTTCCGCCCGGAGTTCGTGAACCGCCTCGACGAGGTGGTGGTCTTCTCGCACCTCGAGCGCTCGCAGCTCCGGAAGATCGTCGACATCCAGCTTTCGCGCTTCGGCGAGCGGCTCGCGCGTCGCGACCTCACCATCCAGCTCACCGACGCCGCCAAGGACTACTTGGCCGAAGTGGGATGGGATCCGCAGTACGGCGCGCGCCCCTTGAAGCGCGCGATCCAAAGGCACCTCGAGGACGCGCTCGCCAAGCGGGTGCTCGCGGGGGACTTCGCGCCCGGCACGCTCATCCAGGTCGACCGCGGTCCCACCGGGGAGCTCACGTTCGCACCGCGCGCGATGAGCTGACGAACGTCAGGCTGTCGCGCCGGTCGCCTCGTCGCGCCGCAGGCTACGGAGCTTCTGCACGCGTCGTTCGAAGTCGCGTGAAGCGCTCTCGGTGAGCTCGGCGCCGCCGAAGCGCGCCTCGATGTAGATGTGCGTGAGCGCGAGCACCTCGTCGGCCAGCGGGTGCTTCGTCTCCTCCAAGCGCTCGGCGTGACGGAGCGGCGGCAGCGCGAGGGGCCGCGCGATGCCTTGCGCCGAGAGCGCGCCCTCGAGCGCACGGTAGAGGGCCGCGGCGCTCTCGAGGCGCTTCTCTTCGGGGCTCTTGGGCGGGCGCTTGGCCGAGACCTTCGGGCTCGAGGCGCGTCGCTTCCAGGACGCGTAGCCGACCGTGACGAGGACCAGGGCGATGCCCGCGAGCACGTGCGCGCGCGTGAGCTTCTCGCCGAGGCCGTGGTCGAGACCGATCGTGGCGCGCAGGTTGTCGTAACGACGACTCGCCCCTTCGAACATGCGCATCTGCGTGCGAAGGTCGTAGCCGACGACGTAGCGGTTCCACCGTTGCGAGAGCGCCTCGATGAAGTCGCGCATGTAGACGAGCGCGCCGGTGGTGCTCTCGAGCGGCTGCGCGCCGGCCGGGGGCGTGGGGTCGAAGGTCTGCCAACCGGGGTGCACCGGGTCGTCGATGTACGCCTCGACCCAGGAGTGCGCGTCGCCCTCGCGAACGGCGTAGTAGTGCCCGAAGGCGTTGTACGTGCCGCCCACGAAGCCGGTGACGTTGCGCGAAGGGATCCCGACCTCGCGCAGCATGATCGACATTGCGGTGGAGAAGAATTCGCAATGCCCGCGCTTCGACTCGAAGAGGAAGTGGTCGAGCGGTTGCTTCGTTCCGCCGGAGGGCGAGGCGACGTCGTACTTGAAGCCGGTGCGGAGGTGCTCCTCGATGGACTTCGCCTTCAAGTAGTCGTTGGGCTGGGCGTCGGCCCACTCGTGCGCGAGCATGCCGATGCGCGGGGGGAGCGCGCTCGGCACGGTGAGGTACCGCGGTCGGTCGGTCGCCGACATCGGCTCGACGATCGGCTCGTTGTCCTTCGCGAGGTAGACCTCGTAGTGGATCCCGCGCGACTCGTTGCCGGAGTAGCGGACCTCACCCTCGGGACCGGGGACGAGAGAGACCGGCTCGGAGAGGAGCGCTTGCCCTTGGGAGCGGAGCTTCAGCCCCACCGCGCGCGGCGGGAGAAAGACGACGGGCGGATCGATGGGCTCGAGGTCGAACACGATCTTCTTGTCGTGCTCGGGATCGGGCCTTCGCGAGAGCGCGAGGGTCTCTCCGTTGCCCCCGCGGTCGAGGGCGCGGTGGTCGCTCGTCGTCCGAGCCCAGGCGCGACCGTCGTAGGTGTCGAAGGCCGTCCCGCGGAGGCGGAGCACGCGCTTCGGCGGAGGCGGATCGGGGAGCCCCGGCTCGTCGAAGCGGAGGGCGATCGACGGATTGTTGCGGAGTACACCGACCTCGCCGAGGTCGACGTGATCGGTGAAGCCGATCATGCGACCGACCGAGGGGCGCGGCAGTAGCAGCAGCGAGAGCCCGACGCGCGGGAAGAGCACGAAGAGCACGGCGGTGAAGAGGAAGATGGGGACCGAGATGAGGCACGTCGCGCCGAGGAAGCCGCGCCCGACGACGCGCCGGCTGCGGAGGATGCGCGGCACGTCGACCGGGAGCCCGGTGCGATCGCGCGCGCCCTGGCGGTAGTTGCCTTCGACCTCGCGCCTGAGGTGCGAGAGCACGAGCGCGCCGGGGGCGACGACGAGAAACCCGAGGAAGCAGATCCCGTACGTGAGGCCCCCGCCCAGCACCGTACCGGCCACGAAATGCAGGAGCGCGAGGACGATGATCTGCTGGTCGTGCGCGGCGCCTCGACGCGTCGCCAGGCGAATGATCTGGAGGAGCGCAGCGAACTCCACCGCGACGTCGAGGGTGGGCCGACCGGCGAAGAGACGCGCACCCTGAACCACGAAGAGCGCGACCGGCGCGGCGGCGGCGAAGTGGCGGAGCGGCGGGAGGCTCTGCCAACGCTCGGGGATGGCGAGCGCGAGGACGAGCCCGAGCAGGAGGAGGATGTTCGTCCACGGCGACATCGACGCGGTGCTCACGACGGCGAGGACACCGAGCGCCGCCAGGGCGTCGGTCATCACGCGGTGGACGAGGCCGAACTTCACGCGGTCCTCGCGTTCGCCGCGGCGGTCGTGGCGAGGGGCTTGGCCGACGCGTCGGGCTTGGCGTCGACCGGCTCGAGGAGGGCCAAGTAGCGGAGGATCGGATCGGCGCCGGCGTTCTTGTCGGCGCGCGCCGCGCCGCCGGCGGTGGTGCGAACGACGACCGCGTCGCCTCGCTTGATGTGAGCGACGGCGCGTGAGGCGACGTCGCGGATGCGGCGCTCGAAGGCGGCGGCCCAATCTTCGTTCGCCGAGGCGGGTCGCACGACGTCGAGAGGGAGCGCGACGTCCGGCCTCGCTTCGCGCGCGCGATCGCGGAGGACGAGCTGACCGACCGCCGCGCTCTTCCGCCAATAGATGTCGCGCGGATCTTCGCCTTGGCGCATCGGCCTGAGGCCGAGGAACTCTTCGCCGGCGCCACGCCCGAAAGACCCCTCCCCGCCCGGCTGACGGCCGGCGGTGGGCGGCGGCGGCGCGACCGGATCGACGGCGGGATAAATGACGAGGTCCCCTTCGGCGCGGATCTCGCGCGACTTCTCGAAGAGGCCGAAGGGGAAGCGCGTGGCGATGCGGAAGCCGACGTGCTCGTCGCGACCGCGCCGCGTGGGCGTTCGCCGGTACGCGGCGACTTGCGCCGAGCGCGGGCTGATCTTCAGAAAGAAACAACGCTTGTCGGCCGGCTGACCGGCGCGAAGGTCCTCGACCTCGATGGCGTACGAAGGAATGCGCTTCTTGTGGTTGAAGACCTCGATCTCGACGAGGTGCGGCCTCCCCACTTGGGCGCGGAGCGGCAGGCGCCTTACGACCGAGAGATCGCGCAGCGAGATCTCGCTCATGACGCCGCTCACGGCGATGAGCGCGAGCAGCATGCCGAGCAGCAAGTAGAGGAGGTTGTTGGCGGTGTTCATGGCGGCGAACCCCACGCCCAGCGTGATGCCGACGAAGAACTTCCCCTCACGGGTGAACTTGAGCTTGCGCGACGGGCGCACGGCGCGGCGCCAGCGGGAGAGCGGGCGCCCGTCCGCCGTGACCGTCCGGATCGGACCGGGCGGGTTCCTCTCGGGCGGCGGCGTGCGACGCGCGGTCTCCGCCATCGGCGCCTAAAGCGGTACGGGGATACGCCCGATGATCTCGCGCACGGTGGTCTCGGCTTCGTCGCGTGAAGGGACGAAGCCCTCGGCGTGACTGGCGAGGCGGACGCGGTGCGCGAGCACAGGGACGGCGAGATCGTGGATGTCGTCGGCGATGCAGTAGGTGCGCGAGCGGAGGAGCGCACGCGCGCGCGCAGCGTTGCCGAGAGCGATGGCTCCGCGCGGGGACGCGCCGAGCGAGAGCGACGGCGCCGAGCGGGTCGCCTGGATGAGCGCGTGGAGGTAGGTGCAGAGCGAGCTGTCGAGCGTCACGCGATGCACCTCGCGCTGAAGCTCGACGAGGCGCGCGGGGTCGAGGACCACCGGCGTGTCGCGGGCGGTGTCGGTCTGCCCTTCGGCGAGGAGGCGCATCTCGACTTGCGGGGGCGGGTACCCGATGCGCACGCGCAGGAGGAATCGATCGAGCTGTGATTCGGGGAGCGGGAACGTCCCCGCGAAGTCTTGGGGGTTCTGCGTGGCGATGACGAAGAACGGATCGGGCAAGGGCATCGTCTGCCCATCGAGCGAGACCTGGCCTTCGTTCATCGCCTCGAGCAACGCCGACTGCGTGCGCGGGCTCGCGCGGTTGATCTCGTCGGCCAAGAGCACATTGGCGAAGACGGGACCTTGGCGGAGAACGAACTCGCCGCTCCGTTGATCGAAGATGGAGACGCCGAGCACGTCGCTCGGGAGCAAATCACTTGTAAACTGCACGCGCCGTAGCTCGCCGCCCACGGCGCGGGCCAGCGCGCGAGCGAGCGTGGTCTTGCCGACGCCGGGGACGTCTTCGATGAGCAAGTGACCGCGCGCCAAGAGCGCGACGAGCGCGAGCTCGACCGCCTCCTGCTTCCCCTCGAGAGCCCCTTCCACTGCTTCGCGCAGCTTCTGGATCAACGGGAGCTCTTCGGTCATCGCCGCGGCCGCAGCGGTCATGGCGTCAGACTAGCACGTCCCTGCGGCGCGCCTCATCTTCCGAGGGGCGATTGGCCGGCCCGGGGGCGCGCGATGCGGGGGGGCTCGCGGAGGCTTGCCAGGTCGCGCAGAGGGGGGCGGGGCCCGGCGCGTGGAGCGCCCCGGCGGAGAAAGTTTGCGCGTGTCGGGGACTCTTGCGAGTGTGATGCCGTGGCGCTCGCGGTGGAGGTGCACTCGGTCACCAAGACGTTCGGCGCGGTGCGCGCACTCGTCGGGGTGAGCGCGCGCTTCGAGGGGGGGCGGCTCTCGGTCATCGAGGGGCCGAACGGCGCGGGGAAGTCGACGCTGCTGTCGATCGTCGGGACGCTGGCCCGGCCGTCGTCCGGGAGGGTCGATCACGGAGAGCTGGGACGATCGGCGCACGAGGTTCGGGCGTCGCTCGGGTGGCTCGGGCACGACGCGCTCTCGTACCTGGACCTGTCGGGACGGGAGAACATCGAGCTCGCCGCGAGGCTTCACCGTCGCGATCCGCGCGAGGCGATGGACGTCGCGCGCGCGCGGTTCGAGCTCGACTCGTTCTGCGAGCGGCCGATGCGGACGTACTCGCGCGGCCAGCGGCAGCGCATCGCGCTCGCGCGGGCGCTCGTGCATCGGCCACGCCTCATTTTGTTGGACGAGCCGACGGCGGGGCTCGACGCGAAGTCGACGCGTCGCTTGGTGGAGATCGTGAAGGAGGAGGCGCGGGCGGGGGCGATCGTCGTCGTCGTCACGCACGACCCCGCGGTGGCGGCGGCCGCGGAGGATCGGGTCGCGCTCAGCCGGGGCCGACGCGGCGAGATCAGCTCTCGCGCAGAAAAAGGTCAATAAAAGCGGACAGGTGGGCCGTTCGCGCGAGGTCCACGGAGTCCGCGCGCGGCACGGTGATGATGCGCGTCGTCGTCGGCAGGAAGTGGTGCAGCTCTTTGCCGTTGGTCCCAGTGGAGGCGTCGGCTGTCTCGGGGGTACTCACGACCAGGTACACGGGAGGCGGCGAGGAGAGGGTCGCCAGGACCTTCCACACCGCCAGGGTGTCGTGCAGCGCGCCGAGACGGTCAGGGACAACGAGGCAGAGGACGTCCGGCGCGAGGCGGTCGACGAGGTCCAGGTTGAGGAGGTCGGTGGCGAGGGGGGTGCATAGCCCGCCGGGGAGCTCGAGGAACACGAGCCCCTGAGCGCCGAGCTCGGCACGTAGTCGGCCGGCGTGACCGACGATGGCGTCGGGATCGATGGGGCGGCCCGCGTGGCGCGCAGCAAGGTGGGGCGACACCGGCGGCTCGTAGGCGAAGAGAGGCTCCAGGAGATGTTGCACGTGAAACGCCGAGACGGCCCGGAGGCGAGCAAAATCGGCCTGGGGGGTATCTCCCCCGGGTGGCGAGCGGCGGGTGGTCGGAACCGGGGTGCTCCCCGAAGACGGCGGGTCGCCCGACGAGGGGCCGCCGACGGAGAGGCCGGTCTCCACCGGCTTCCACGCGGCGACGGCTATCCCCCGGAGGGCGGCGCAGAGGGCCAGGCTCTCGGTGACGTGCGTCTTCCCAATGCCGGTCCCCGTGCCGGCCGTCACGACGAGGCGGCTCATGGGCGGAGCGCCACGACGAGCGCGTCGAGGAGCGCGGCAACGTCGGTCTCCTGATGGGAGGCGGTGAGGGCGATGCGCAAGCGGGCGGTGCCCGTCGGGACGGTCGGGGGGCGGATGGGGGGAATGTCGATGCCCAGCTCCGCGAGGCGCCGCGAGGTGGCGACGGCGCGCTCGGGGGTCCCGAGGACGAGGGGGACCACGTGCCCGTGGCCGCGAGCTTCGAGGCCGCGCCGGGCGAGCCCTTCCCGGAGTTGGGCGGCGAGGGCGAGGGTGCGCGCCGCACGGTCGCGCTCGGTCCGAAGGACGGGGAGCCGCGCCAAGGCGGCGGCGCAAACCGCCGGGCTCATCCCGGTGGAGAAGACGAAGGGGCGGGAGGTGTTCCAGAGCCACGTGATCAGATCGCGACTCCCCGCCACGAAGGCCCCAGCAAGGCCGAAGGACTTGCCGAGCGTCCCGACGATGGCGTCGGGGACCACGCCGGCGGCCGCGGCCAGACCACGCCCCTCCGGTCCGAACACACCGAGGGCGTGGGCCTCGTCGAGGAGGAGGGCGGCCCCGTGGGCGTCGCAGGCGCGACGGAGCGCGGGCAGATCGGGCGAGTCCGCGTCCATGCTGAAGTAGCTTTCGCTCACCACCCAGGCGCGGCCGCCGGGGGGTCGGCGGGCGAGCGCACGGTCGACGGCCTCCGCGTCGAGATGCGGCGTGACGGTCACCTGCGCGCGCGCGAGCCGGCACCCGTCGACGATGGAGGCATGGTTGAGGGAGTCGCTCACGAGGGTGTCGCCCGGCCGGGCGAGGGCCGACACGAGTCCGAGGTTGGCCGCGAAGCCGCTGCTGAAGAGGAGGGCGTCCTCGGTCCCGAGCCAGGTGGCGAGCGCCTGCTCGAGGGCGCGATGGGCGGGACGGTCGCCGGCCACGAGGCGCGCGGCGCCGGCGCCCGACGGTGCGCTGGGCGGGAGCGGCTCCTCGGCCAGGCCGAGGTAGTCGTTCGAGCAGAAGGACAAGACCCCCGGCGGGCGTGGCGCCCGTCGCTGCCGAAGGAGCCCTCGCTGGGCGAGCGCGTCGAGCTCTTCGTGGAGGTACGACAGCGGGGGTTTCACGTGAAACGCCTCAGTGCGCTTCGGCGCGTTCCCCGTCCGTGTCGAGGGCGTCGTCGATGCGGAGCAAAGCACGGCGGAGAAGGTCCCGCGTTCGCCGCTCGAGGGCGTCGCGCTGCCCGCGCTCTTCTTCGAGGTCGTTCGCCAGCGCGAGGGCGGCGAGGAGGAGCGCCTGCGGTGCCGGGGCGCGGCCACGCGGGGTCAGCTCGGCGATCTTCGCGTCGACCACAGCCCCCAGCCGCGCCAGCTCCTCTTCCGAGGCGGACGACACGACCTTGTAGCTCTGGCCTCCGATGTGGAGCTGGATCGGTTTACGCTCCATGGGGCCTCGACCATAGCACCAGCGGCGCGCCTCGTCGCCCGAACTCTCCGCGAAAGCGAGCTCCCCCGCGCCCTATGGCTGGCCCTGCGCGACCCCCCCGCTCGCGCCCCACCAGCCCGACAATGCGTGCACTATGCACGCAAATTCGGGGTGCGACTGCCGAGGGCTCTCGGGCGTAGAAACTCGCTCCCCGGGTCGAGCGAGGGCCCCCCCGTTCCATGATATTCTGTTCGACACCTTTGCTCCTGAAGCCCTCTCGATGAACCTTCGCGCACGAACGCTCGTTGCCCTCGGCGGCGCGGCCCTCGGACTGACCGCGTGCGCCGCCATCCTTGGGATCGATGAGGGAATCCCTGACACCGCCTCGGGCGATGCCGGGGATGCTTCGGTCGACGGAGGCGCCGACGTCGTCGTCCCGCCCGACGCGCCACCCTGCACGCCCGACGCGTCAGAGCAACCGAACGACGCGATCGGAGTCTTCGTCGCCGCGGTCGTGGGGAGCGACCGTCCCGACTGCGGCACGCGCGAAGGTCCGTGCGCGACGATTCAGACCGCCGTCGACCGCGCGGCGAGCGTCACGGGAAAGACAGTCATCTACGTCGCTCACGGCGACTACAAAGAGTCCGTCAGTCTGAAGCCCGGGCTCACCATCGACGGCGCGTGGGAGATCATTGGCCAACAGTGGCTTCGCAACTGCTTGTCGACGCCGAGCGACGCTGTGCATGTCCGCGCGCCCGACGATCAGCGCGCCGCGCTCTACGCCGAGTACGACGGCACCGCGAAGGTGCGCCTCGTCTCGCTCGACTCGAAGGCGACCGCCGCTCCCGGCGAGTCGCTCTACGGCGTGTTCGCGCGCGGAGCGACGACGCTCCTGACGCTCGAGCAAGTCACGATTCATGTCGCGCCCGGCGGTGACGGCGCCGACGGCAAGGCGGGTGCGATCGGCGACGCTGGCGTAGGGTTGTGCCCTCCGAGCGACGGCGGACAAGGCGCGCCGTCGACCGCGCTCGGCGGCGGAGCCGACGGCGGCCGCTTCGACTCGAACGGCTACTTCCCCTCGGCAGGCGGGAGCAACGGCGGCAACGGCGCGCTCGGTCTCGCCGGGGCCGCCGGTTCGACGCCGGCGTGCGCCGGTTGCTTTGGTTGCACCGCGCTCGTGTGCGGCGGGGCAAGCGGGTCTTCGTGCGGCACGGGCGGGCCTCCCGGTTGCCCGGGCGCGGGCGGCTTCGGCGGTGCACCCGGCAACGGTGGCGGGAGCAGCGTCGGTGTCTTCGTGTGGGACGCGAACGTCACGCTCGTCGGGTGCACCGTGACGACCGGCGCGGGTGGTGCGGGCGGCAACGGCGGCGCGGGTGGTGCGGGCGGCGTCGGGTCCGACGGCGACGCGGGCGCCGTCGGCCCCGCGTGCAACGTGTGCAGCGGCGCGGTCTGCGCGCAAGGCAACGGGCCCGCGGGCGGTGCCGGCGGTCGCGGAGGCACGGGCGGCATGGGTGCGCGCGGCGGTGGAGGCGCGGGCGGTTGGTCGGTCGGCGTGTTTCAAGGCGGCGACGCCGGACAAGTGACGGCGACCGACACTCGCGTGCAGCCGAGTGCCGCGGGAACGAGCCGGGGCAACGGCGCGCCCGGGCAAAGCGCGGAGCACGTGCCGTGAGCTCCTTGCCGATGCTGGCCGCGATCGTCGAGCCGGGGAAGATCTTCGCCGAGAAGTACCGCGTCGAAGGGATCCTCGGATCGGGCGGGATGGGCATCATCCTGGCGGCGCGTCACGCGCAGCTCGAGCACCGCGTCGCCATCAAAGTGATGTCCGAAGTGTCCGAGGACGCCGAGCGTCTCGCGCGCTTTACTCGCGAAGCAAAAGCTTCGGCGCGCATCCAGAGCGATCACGTCGTGCGCATCCTCGACTTCGGAACGGAGGGGCACGGGCTTCCGTTCATCGTCATGGAGCACCTCTCCGGGCAGGACCTCGGGCACTTCGTGCACGAGGGGGGACCGCTCGACGTCGAAGAGGCAATCGACTTCATCCTGCAGGCCTGCGAAGGGGTCGCCGAGGCACACCAGCACGGCATCGTTCATCGCGACATCAAACCGGCGAACCTCTTCCTCACGCGAACCAAGTCAGGCGCGCTCGTCGTGAAGGTGCTCGACTTCGGCGCGTCCAAGCTCACGGGCAAGACGAGCCTCGCTACCGGCGACCCGCTCAAGACCGACGCCTTCGCCGTCATCGGCTCGCCTTCGTACATGGCGCCCGAGCAGCTCCGCGAAGGGATGGAGATCGACGGTCGTGTCGACGTCTACGCGCTCGGCGCGACGCTGTTCGAGCTCGTCGCCGGTCGTCCGCTCTTCAGCGCCGATTCGATCTCGCGCATCTTCTCCAAGGTCCTCTGGGATCCTCCACCGACGATCCGCTCGGTCCGCCCCGACGCGCCCGAGCTGCTGGAGAAGATCCTCCTCAAGTGCCTCGAGAAGACGCCCAGCGATCGCTACCAGAGCGTGATGGAGTTTGCCGAAGCGCTCGGCGCGCTTGCTCCGCTGCGCTCGCGCGCGCTCCTCGAGCAAATCGCTCTGACCGGGCACGCTGCGCCCTCGGTGATCCCGGCGCGCCCTCTGGCGCGCGCGAGCTCGCCACGGCTCGAAGGGGCGATTCCGGCCTTTCCCGCGAACCCTCCCACGCGCGAGCGCACCGAGCCCGGGCTCGCGCCGCCTTCGACGCCGCCGCCGCAGGAGCTCACGCCGACGCCCATCGTCACGCCGGGTCCGCTCGCGACGCCGACGCTCTCCGCGGAGCCGACGTCGACGCCCGCCGCCGCGACCTCGCTCGAGACGCCGCTCGCCGTCACCTCGACGCCGCTCCCGCTGCCGCCGATCGCGACCCCGGGCGTGCGTCCTCCCGTCGCGAGCGATCCGGGGGACATGCACGTGCCCGTCGGCAACGGCACGCGCCTGGGAATCCTTCTGGGGGCCGGCGTCGCCGCGCTCCTCGTCGTCGCGCTGGGCGTGACGCTCGCACGAAGCGGCAAGTCGGAGGACACCGCGACGACCGCGACCGCCATCCCGCCGACGGCCGCGCCGACGGTGTCGACGCCGGATCTTCCTTCGGCGCACGCGCTCGAGCAAGTGGCCCCCACGCCGAGCGTCGTCGACGACACGCCCAAGACCGTCGCGCCCGTCGTCGCCAAGCCGGCGCCTCGCCACGACGCCTTGCGAGCCCCGCGCGCGACATCGCCCGCTCCGGCGGCGACGACGGCGTCCACGGGCGCTGCGGCGAAGCCCACTGCGACCGCGGGCACGCCGCCCGCGACGCGAGGACCCGTCACCGACTTCGGGACGCGCAAATGAGCCTCGATCGATCTCGTACCCGAGCCGTCACGCGCGAAGCGAAGCGACGCTTCACCGCGATCCTCGCGCTGGCCCTCGCGACCTCGCTCGCTCCGCGGGCGCACGCCCAGAGCGAGGCGGACAAGGCCGACGCCGAGGCCGCCTTCGATCTCGGGAAGAAGCTCCTCGCCGAAGGGAAGACCGCCGACGCGTGTCCGAAGTTCGCCGAGAGCGTGCGGCTCGACCCCGGCATCGGCTCTCTCCTCTACCTTGCCGACTGCCACGAGAAGGTCGGTCAGACCGCCAGCGCTTGGGCCGAGTTTCGCGAGGCCGAGGCGCTGGCGAAGCGAAACAACGACTCGCGCGAGACCGTCGCCCACGATCGCGCCGCCGTCCTCGAGCCCAAGCTCGCAAAGCTCGTCGTGTTGGTCCCCGCCGACGTCGCGGCGACGCCGAGCCTCGAGGTGCGTCGCGACGACGGCGTCGTGGGGCAGCCGCTCTGGGGCGCGGCGATCCCGGTCGATCCTGGCTCGCATCGCATCATCGCCGCAGCTCCGGGGAAGAAGCCGTGGGCCCAGACCGTCGCCGTCGCCGCCGGCGCGCCGCCGGTCGAAGTGACGGTCCCTCCGCTCGTCGACGCGCCCCTCGGCGCGAGCCCCACGCCCGGCGCGCAGCCGCTCACGCCTCCTCCGAACGAGCCGCCGCGCTCCGACGGAAAGACGCAACGCCTCCTCGGACTCGGCGCCATGGGCGTCGGCGTCGTGGGGCTCGGTCTCGGGACCTACTTCGGCCTCCACGCCAAGTCGAAGCTCGACGACTCGAACGCCGACGGGCACTGCCACGACGGAAACCACTGCGACGCGATCGGCACGCAAGCGCGCTCCGACGCGCTCTCCGCTGCGACGATGTCGACCGTGGCGTTCACGGTCGGTGTTCTCGCTGCCGCCGGCGGCGTCGTGCTGTACCTCACCGCGCCGCATGCGCCGGGCCCGTCGGTCGCCGTCGCTACCGCGCCCGGCCCGCAAGGGGGTTGGGTCGGCGTGCGCGGCGCGTTCTGACGTCGCGTCGCCGCGTGCACGCGTCTCAGTGCGCGATCGCCTCGTAGAGGAAGATGAACGGCATCGCCAGCACCATGGTGTCGATGCGCGCGCCGAAGAGCACGTCGGCTTGCTTGCCGTCCCCGAGGCCGTAGCGGCCCTCGACGAAGAGGCCGTTGGCCATGCCGTAGAAGGAGTGGAAGTTGTACCCGCGAGGCCCGAAGAAGAGGCTCGACGAGAGCCCGGGCTCCCAGCCGAAGGGGCCGGTGTGACGCGCGGTACCGCCCGCCGCGAGCACGAAGGGGACCGACGGGATCGCCGGGATCAACACCTCGACGCCGCCGCCGAGATCGAGGGAAGCGAAGGCTTCGGTCCCGACGTCGAGGTACGGTCCAACGGCGAAGTCGCGGTCGCGCGATCGAAGGAAGAGGACGTCGCCGCGCCCGCCGAGCACGAAGGCGCCATGCGGGCCGCCGGTTCGCAGATCGGTGACGCCGCCGCCCACCTCGACGCCGAGGCTCGCTTGCGGAGCGGCCTGTGCGTCACGCGCGAACAGCGCGCACAACATCGCCGCGCACGCAGCGCCCGCGTGCGAGGTGGGTCGCCGTGCAGACGCGCACGTCGACATTCGTGCAGCGAACGTCAGGGGGTACGCGTCGCCGGATCGCAGGCGGGGAGGCCTTGGCAGAGGCGGCAGTCGGTCGCCACGTCCTGCCCGATGTAGCACGCACCACCCGCGGCCCCCGCGGCGAGCGGAGCCGCGCAGTTCGGTTTGCCCGTCGCCTGCGCAAGCGCGAGGTCGACCGAGTCGGCCGGGAACTTGACGAGGCATCCGTTGCACACCGAGATGGGATATTGGAACTCGTTGGTCTCGACGTCGAGCCCGCCCAGAGTCTGCCCGAAGATCTTGAAGCGAGCTACGACGGTCTTGGACCCGGCCGCAGGAAGCGAGCCGCGCAAGATGTCGGCGGTCTTCGAGTCGAGCAAGACGGCGGCGACGTAGCCGTAGCCGGGGAGGCCGGAGAGCGCGGGATCGACGCTCCCCGTTCCGAGGCTCGTGAAGCTGTTGATCTCGGCGCCGCTGGCGTCGGTGACATGGACGATCGCGCCTTGCAGCGACACGCGTGACGTCTCGGTGCGCGTCTGATCGCTCGCCGCCTTGGGCGACATCTGATTTCCCACCAAGATGTTGCCTTGGTAGGACTGCGCGAGCGCGATATCGAGCGTGCCGGAGCTGAGCTCGGGCGCGGTCGGATCGGCGAGGTACGTGCACACGCCGTTCTGCGCGCCCGTCACCGGTGGCGCGAGCACGCCGCGAATGAAGACGGTGCTGTCGTCGTGGGCGCAGGCTGCAATGAACGCCCCCAAGCAGGCGGCGGTCAGGGTGCCGGTGAGCAGATGCCCCCAGATACGGTTCATCGAGTTCATCCTCCGGTAGGTCGAGGCGCGTGGCGCAGTAGTGCCATCGAGAAGCGTAGCTGGCGCCCCCTCACGCTGCCAAATTCCAGGCGTCACTCTCCCACCGAGTAGGCGCCTTGCGCGCCTCCGACCGAGTGCGCGTCGGTGCGTGGGCGCGCGCTCGTTCAGGTCAGAGCTGCCGCGCGGAGGTCGCTCAGCTTGACCGAAGTGACCTCGGTGCGGCCTACCGCCGTGACGATCGGCAGCCGAATCGCCCCGCCGCGGCGCTTCTTGTCGGCGCTTACATAAGACCAGGCCGAGGCGAGCGTGCCCGGTGGGACGCTCGTCGGGAGCGCGAGCTGGCTCAAGAGATCGGTCACACGGCGGACGAGCTCGGAAGGGGTCTTCCCCATGCGGGCCGTCGCAGCGAGCTCGAGCACGGTGCCGATCGCCACCGCTTCACCGTGGAGGTGCCGCGAGTATCCGCCGTGCGCTTCGAGCGCGTGACCGAGCGTGTGCCCGAGGTTCAGCACCTCGCGCAGCCCTGCTTCGCGCTCGTCGTCGCGTACGACGCGCGCCTTCGCTTCGATCGCGCGACGCACCACCGGCGCGAGCGTCTCGGCATCGCCCGCGGCGAGCTTCTTCGCGTCGCGCTCGAGCGTCTCGAGGAGCGGCGCGTCCATCGCCAGCGCGATCTTCACGACCTCCGCGAGGCCCGCGGCGAGCTCGCGCGCGGGGAGCGTCGCGAGGTGCCCCAAGTCGACGACCACGGCGCTCGGCTGGTGAAATGCGCCGAGGAGGTTCTTCCCCGCGGGGTGATCGAAGCCGGTCTTTCCCCCCACCGACGAGTCGACCATCGAGAGGAGCGTCGTCGGAACTTGCACGAAGCGCACGCCGCGGAGGAGCGTCGACGCGGCGAAGCCGGCCAAGTCGCCCACCACGCCTCCGCCGAACGCGACGATCAACGCGTCGCGATCGACGCCGGTGCCGAGCGCCGCATCCCAAATCGCCCCCACGCTGGCGATGGTCTTGTGCGCCTCTCCCGGCGCTAGCGTCACCCTTCGCATCGGCATGACCAGGGGGGCGAGCGCGGCGTCGAGCGCCTTGCCGCGAGCGCGCTGCACCGCCGAGTCGGTCACGACGACGAGCGAGGAAGGAGCGAGCCGCGCGATGGCGTCGGTGAGACGCGAAGGGAGGTCCCTCACGATGTCGAGCGGGTAGGTACGGCTCCCCAGCGGCACGACGACCGGATCGCGCTCGGCGATCGGCACGATGGCGTCGACCACGGCGTCGACGTCCATCCCTTCGGTGGAGACGCTTCCATGGCACTCGGCGTAGGCCTCGGCGCGCATCTCCAAGAGGTACTTGGCGCGGACGAGGGGATCTTCGGCGTCGAGGTTGGGGCGGGCGCCGAGAGCCCCTGCGCGCTCGACGATGGTCCGCGCGTCGGCGGTGAGCGTCACGACGACCGCGCGCTCGAGGGCCAGGTGACGGAGGGGGCGCGAGGTCACGGTCCCCCCGCCGAACGCCAGCACGCGCGGGACGCCGTCTTCGAGGAGCGGGCGCACCACGAGGGCCTCGCGCTCGCGAAATGCCGCCTCTCCCTCGCTCTTCCAGAGCTCGGGGATCGGGCGGCCGGCGTGCTTTTCGATCTCACGATCGGTGTCGACGAAGGGGAGGCCCAGCCGCGCGGCGAGCCGGGCTCCGGTGCTGCTCTTGCCCGTGGCCATGAAGCCGCTCAGGACGATCGTGCGCATGCCTTCGGAGGAGGATATCCTCTTCGTCACAGTCCATGGGCGGTTTCCCTCGCCAAGGCGACTCAGCGCGCCCCGTCCCGTTCATCGGGGCAAGCCCGTCGGGCGAGATCTCGTTCATCAAGTACGAGGGGCTGGGGAACGATTTCGTCGTCGTCGAGGCGGAGCGGGAAGAAGAGGTGCCGCTCGCGCTCGCGTCCGAGCTCTGCGATCGACGCTTCGGCATCGGCGCCGACGGCGTGCTCGTCGTGCTCCCCGCCGCGCATCCCGCACACGCGGCGCGCATGCGCGTGATCAACGCCGACGGATCGATCCCGGAGATGTGCGGCAACGGTCTTCGCTGCGTCGCGCTCCACCTCGCGCGTCGCTCGGGAGCCGAAGGTACGTGGCACGGCACGGTGGAGACCGACGCGGGCCCGCGCGTCTGCTCACTCGAAGGGGAGGGGAGCGAAGCGTGGGTCGACGTCGACATGGGCGTCGTGCAAACGCTCGGCGAGCGCGAGATCGAGGTCTCGGGCGAGCGACTGACGCTCCACCTCGCCGACGCGGGGAACCCCCACGCGATCCTCTTCGGTGAGCGCTCCCGGGCCGACATGGAGCGTCTGGGCGCGGCGCTCGCGGTGCACCCTTCCTTCGAGCGTGGCGCCAACATCGAGTTCGTTCGCCCGCATCCCGACGTCGCCGAGGGGTTCGACGTCTTCGTGTGGGAGCGCGGCGTGGGGCCGACGCTCGCGTGCGGCACCGGCGCGTGCGCCGTCGCTGCCGTGGCCGTGGCCTTGGGCAAGGCGTCACGCGGTGTCCCGCTCCGCGTTCGTCTCCCCGGCGGCGAGCTGGCCGTGACCCTCGACGAAGGCGGGCGCGCAGAAATGCGCGGACCGGCGCGTCTCGTGTTTCGGGGTAGCGTCGCCCCACGGACGGTCACGTGTTGACGACGGCGCTCGGCCTCCCGCCGATCACCGCGCTCGTGGTCT
Source organism: uncultured Polyangiaceae bacterium (assembly GCA_964531795.1). Classification (GTDB taxonomy): domain Bacteria; phylum Myxococcota_A; class Polyangia; order Polyangiales; family Polyangiaceae; genus CAZHHD01. Next base: position 137,721 of record CAZHHD010000015.1, read on the forward strand.
CGACCGATCGCGAGCTCGTGCAGACCGCGGTTCGTGCGCTCGCGTCGGTCGGCGATCGCGTGCTCTCGGCGAGCGAAGCCAGTCAAGCGCTGGGCGTGGCGACGACGGAGCGCCCGGCGCTCGCGTTCGTCGACATGACCGGCGGGCCGGAGTCGGGGCTCGCGCTCGTGCACCACCTCCTCGCGGTGCGGCCCGATCTCGCGGTGTACGTCCTGGCGCCGTCGGCGCGGCTCGACCTCGCGCTCGAAGGGCTCACGCTCGGCGCCGCGGGGATGCTCACGCTCCCTACCTCGGGCGACGCGATCTTGCGCGCGCACGGCGAAGTGCGCGCGCGCACCGGCTCTCTGGCCTTGCAGGCGCGGCTCGAGAGCGAAGTTCGTCTCCTTCGTCAGCGTGCCGATGCGATGGTCCGCTTGGCGAAATTGCTGCCGCGAGCGACCACCGCCGAGATCGCGTCGTCCGCGGCCGAAGCCTTGCGTGACCTCGCCGGCGCAGGGCGCGTGGCGCTCTACGGCGCGACCGAGTCGGGGCGTCTCACGCTCCTCGGTGCCGCCGGCGGCGAAGGGCTCCCCGCGTCTCTCTCGGTCGAAGAGCTCGAGGTGCTCGCGCGCCCTCCAGGAGAGATCGTCCCCCTCGTCGGCGGCGCGCGCGCGTTGGGGATGGCCCTCTTCGACCGCGTGGATCCGCAGCGTCGTGGCCCCGCGCTCGAGCTCGTCGCCTTCTCGGGTCCGCTCCTCACCCCGCGCGCCGACGCGAGTGCACCCCGCGAGCAGCGCCCCGTCAGTGCGCCGCCGCTCCCTCGCTTCGAGACGCTCGAGCGCTTCGACACGACGTTCGCGCGCGAGGTCGAGAAGGCGCGCCGTCACCGCAGGAACGTCTCGGTGGTGGTGTTCGACGCCGCCGAGCCGCTCGAAGCCGGATCGGGCTCGCTCGAAGAGCGCCTGGCCGAGGTCGTGCGCGACTGTGACGTGCTCGGCCGCGATCCCGCGCACGACGAGGCGTTGCTCCTGCTCCCCGACACGGGGCGCCTCGGTGCACAGCTCTGTCGTCGGCGCATCGGCGCCGGCCCCGCGGGCATCGCCTCCTATCCCGCCGACGGCGCCACGGTCGACGTGCTCCTCTCGACGGCGCGGAGGCGAAGGCAGTTCGCCCGCGGCTCGGCGGTGCGCGCGCTCCACCTGGGAAACAAGGGACTCCGCGAGATCGTCTCGGCGTTGCTCGCCTGCCCGTTCGTCGACGCGGGGGTGCTCTCGCCGTACCCGTTGTCGTTGGCGATCCCTTCGGCGCTCTCTTTGGTCGAGCACGCGACGATCGACGCGCGACGCGCCGGCGGCACGTCCATCGTGACGCTCGCCGCGCGAGGGATCGGATTCTCCGCGGCCGTGCGCGAAGCGCTGAGGAGCTCGCCCGAGGGAGCGCAAATCATCGAGGTAGACGCCGACCTCGGCGAGGGACCGGTGCTCGACGCCGTGGTCGTGTTGAGCGATCTCGGGTGTTGGGCGTGCGCCGGCGTGCTGGAGCGTGATCGCTTCAGCGCGGTGCACGCGGCCGATCCGCTCCTCGCCGATCTTCTCGCGCGTCGTCTCCTCGAATCGCGCGTCCTCGAGACGCCGCCTTCCTCCACGAGGGAACCATGAACGAGCCCGCGACCAGCACGCTCGCGCGGCTCGGCGAGCTCGTGCGCGCGAAGAAGAGCGGCACGCTCGTCCTCACCACGCCGCGCGGGCCCGCCGAGGTGCGTCTCGCCGAAGGAGAGATCCTCGACGCCGTGTACCTACGGTCCGACGGCGAGCGCGCGCTCCTTCGCATTCTTTCCATTCAGGTGCTCGGGGCGAGCTTCGTCGAGACGCGCGAGCCGGGGCTAAGGCGCATCCGCGTCGACACCACCGAGCTCCTCGGCGGCGCGCCCGAAGCGCTCGAAGCTCTCCGCGCGGCGCGCGCGGCGGTGGCCCATCTCGAGGGACGCCCGCTCGTGGCGATGACCTCCTCCGAGGCGCCGGGCATCTCGCCGCAACGGCCGAGCGCCCTCGCGCGCGCGCTCCTTCACGAGCTCCGTCACCCGGTCACGTTGGAGGATCTGCTCGACGTCGCGCCCGGCCGCGACACCGACATCCTCGCCGCGGTCTTCGAGCTCGAGGAAGCCGGGCGGATCCGTGCCCTCCCGTCCACGGCCGAGCGTGTGCCGCTCGGCACCTCCGAGCAGCTCGGACGACTTCGTGCACGCATCCTCGAGGCGCAGCGCGCGGCGGTCCCTCGGCGCCCGCGGCTCGTGCTCGCGGGCGCCGCGCATCGCTTGGCGGTCATCGCCCACTGTTGCTCGTGCTTCGACGGCGCGGAAGCTCCTGGCGAGGCACCGCCGAGCGTGCCGATGCCCTACGTCGTCACCAAGCTCCCCCTCGGCGAAGGATTCGAGATCGAGATCGTGGTCTGCCCGCTCGTCCCCGCCTACGCGCCGCTCTGGCCGCAAGCGGTGGCGGGATCTCTGGCGATCGTGCGGCTCGACGAGGCCGCGGGGCGTCTCCTCGACGAGGCGTGTCAGGCGAGCGACGCGCGCGTGCTCGACGCCGCGATGCTGGTCGGTCCTTACGACGAGGCCGAGGTCACCGAGGTCGCGACCTTGGTGCGCGCAGCGATCGAGGCCTGAACCACGGCTCGCCCGCCACGCAGCGCCGCGAGCTCACGCCTCGACGATCGTCCCGAGCTCTTCGCCGAACACCACGCGCTTGATGTTGCCGCGCGTCGTGAGCTTGAAGACCCGGATGGGCATCGCGTTGTCGCGGCACAAAGTGACGGCGGTCGAGTCCATGACGCCGATGCGCTCGGCGAGGAAGCGATCGAACGTCATGCGCGAGTACATGGTGGCGTCGGGGAAGCGCACCGGATCGCGCTCGTAGATCCCCTCCACCTTCGTCGCCTTGAAGAGCGCGTCGGCGTGGATCTCCATCGCGCGGAGAGCGGCGGCGGTGTCGGTGGAGAAGTACGGGTTGCCGGTGCCGGCGGCGAAGATGACCGTGCGCCCCTTCTCGAGGTGACGAACGGCGCGCCTGCGGATGTACGGCTCGGCGACCTGGCGGATCTCGATCGCGGTCTGGACGCGCGTCGGGACGCCGGCCTTCTCGAGCGCGTCTTGCAGGGCGAGGGCGTTCACCACGGTGGCGAGCATGCCCATGTAGTCGCTCTGGGCGCGATCCATCCCCGCGCTGGCCCCTTTGAGGCCGCGGAAGATGTTGCCGCCGCCGACCACGATCCCGATCTGCACGCCGTGCGCGTGCACCTCGGAGAGCTCGGCCGCGGTGGCGCGAAGAATGTCCGGCTGGATGCCGAAACCGCCCTCGGTGCCGCAGAGGGCCTCGCCGCTCAGCTTCAGAATGATGCGGCGGTAGCGAAGCTTGGGGTGGGGCGGCGTCGGCGGGATCGTGCGATCGTCGCGCTGGTCGAGGGGGGATCGCATCGATCGGAGGGTCTAGTCCGCCTCGACATTTTCCGCAACACGCCGTATTTGCTAGCGGCATGCGAGGCCCAGCGCGCGGCGCGAACCGGGGAAAAATGAGGCGCGTTCTCGCGCTCGGCGGCGCCGTGCTCGGCGCGCTCCTCCTCGTGGGCACGAGCGGCTGCAAAGGGTGCGACCAGAGCGCGCTCGACAACGACGTGCGCGGCGCCGACAGCGGCCACGCCACCACCTCCTCGCTCACCCCCGAGCAGTCGGCCAAGGTCCTCGCGCGCGTCGGCGACAAGACGATCACGCTCGGCGACTACGTGGCCACGCTCGAGCACATGGATCAGTTCGATAGGCTCCGCTACCAGTCGCCCGAGCGCCGCAAAGAGCTCTTGAACGAGATGATCAACATCGAGCTCCTCGCCGCCGAAGCGCGCGCGAAGGGCTACGACAAGGATCCGACGGCGCAGCAGGACCAGCGGAACATCTTGCGCGACGCGCTCCTCGTCGAGGCGCGTAAGGGGGCGCAGACGCCCGACGAAATCCCCGAGGCCGAGGTCCGCGCCTACTTCGACGCTCACCGCGCCGACTATCGCGATCCCGAGCGCCGCCGGGTGTCGGTCATCGTGCTGAAGGACGAAGCGACGGCGAACGCCGTGCTCGACCAAGCGAAGAAGACCACCACCGCCGCGCAATGGGGCGAGCTCGTCCGCGCGAAGTCGATCGACGCGCAAGCCAAGGCCAACGTGCCCGTCGATCTCGCGGGGGACTTCGGCATGGTCACCCCGCCGAGCGACACCCACGGCGAGAGCCTCCGCGTCCCCCCCGAAGTGCGAGAGGCGCTGTTCGCCATCCCGCAGGTGGGAGGCATCTTCGATCACGTCGTGAAGTCCGGTGACAAGTTCTACGTGCTCCGCCTCTCGCAGAAGTCCGACGCGCACGACCGCGCCTTCGCCGAGGCGGATCGCGGCATCCGCGTGAAGCTCGCCCAAGACAAGATCCACGCGAAGGAGGACGAGCTCCTCACCACCTTGCGCGCGCAGTACCCCGTGCAGATCGACGACAACGCTCTCGGGCAAGTGAAGGTCGATCTCGGGGACGCAGGCACGGACTGACCGTGGCGGTGAAGCTCGCGCTCGCCCCCGCGCCGCCGCCTCGTGAGCCGCGGAGGCCGAACGACTGGCGCTGGCAGATCCGTCACGCGGTGACGACGGTCGATTCGCTCAGCCGCGCGCTGCACCTCACCCCCTCCGAGCTCGAAGGGGCGCGCCGCGCCGAGCGCGAGGGGCTGCCGCTCGGCATCACGCCCTACTACCTCTCCCTCTGCGACCGGCACGATCCGAGCTGCCCGGTGCGCAAGCAGTGCGTCCCCGAGGCGCGCGAGGCCCACGAGGCACCGGGCGACCTGATCGACCCGCTCGGCGAGGTCGCGCACGAGGTCGCGCCGGGGCTCGTGCAGCGCTACCCCGATCGCGTCCTCCTCCTCGCGACCGATCGCTGCGCCGTCTATTGCCGCTTCTGCACGCGGTCGCGCATGGTCGGTGACGGCGGGGGCGCGGTGTCGCTCGAGAAGCTCGCGCCGGCGCTGGCGTACATCCGCGAGCACGCCGAAGTACGCGACGTCATCCTGAGCGGCGGCGATCCGCTGGCGATGACGACGGATCGCCTCGTGCGCCTCGTCGCCGCGGTGCGCGCGATCCCCACGGTGGAGACGATCCGCCTGGCGACGCGCGTCCCCGTGACCTTGCCGATGCGCATCACCGCCGAGCTCGTGCGCGCGCTCAAGCCGCACCACCCGCTCTGGGTGATGACGCACTTCAATCACCCCAAAGAGCTCACGCGCCAATCGATTGCAGCTTGCACTCGTCTCGCCGACGCCGGCTTTCCGGTGATGAACCAGACCGTGCTGCTCGCCGGGATCAACGACCGCGAGGAGACGCTCGAGGCGCTCTTCCGTGGCCTCGTGCGCGCGCGGGTGCGTCCCTACTATCTTCTCCAGGCCGACCCGGTGCGCGGCACGTCGCACCTCCGCACGCCGCTCGCCCGCGGGCTCGAGATCATGGCCGCGCTCCAGGGGCGCCTCACGAGCATCGCCCTCCCGCGCTTCATCTGCGACACGCCAGGGGGAAAAGGAAAAGTGCCGCTCCTCCCCGACTACGTCGTCGCGCGGGGCGAAGGGACGACGACGCTCCGCACCTTCCGTGGCGAGCTCGTCGATTACGTCGACCCGCCGTGAGGGTCCGCGAGCGTCGCCCTCACTTCCAGCGATAGATCTTCGACGACGAGGCCGAGGCGCTCTCCACCCAGTAGGCGTAGGTGCCGTCGTGCGCCACGAGCCCCACGCTGCTCGGCGTCGCGTGCAAGGTCTCGTGGATGAGCGGATTCGCGCGGCTCACGCGCACGATCGAGCGGAGCGCTCCCGCACCTGCGTCGGGCGCGGGATCGAGCGCGACGAACAGGTCGCTCGCCGAGGCGACGAGGCCGCGCGCGGTGCCGGCGAGGGACGTGAGGTTCGTCCCAGTGCCCCCCGAGAGAGCTTCGAGCGTCGTGGTGCCGTTGCTCGCGTGCGCGGCAAACGCGTTGCCCGCCGGATCGACGGCCGCGACGGCGGTGGCGCCGGCGGGGAGCGTGTACGTGGCTCCTCCGGTGCCGTCGGGCCCGCACGTGCGAACCGAGTAGTTGGGCCCCGCCGAGAGAAGCGCGAAGAGCGCGCCGCCGCCCGAAATCGCGCTTGCCGAAGACAAGGGAAGAGCGCTTTGGGTGCCGCTCGGGTTTGCGATCGTCGCCGAAAGGCTGCTCGCCCCCGCCACCCATCCGAACGCCGTCGTCGTCAGGGCCACCGACGTCGGAGGAGAGCTGTTCGCCGCCGTCGCGCCGCCGCCCGATCCGTCGAGCGCCGTCACGGTCACGACGTAGTTCGTGTTGCCCGGTCCCGAAGCGGCGAACGCGACCGACGCGCCGAGCGCGGCGATCGAGCTCACGTGAAGACCGCTCCCCGCGGTGTACGTCGCGGGGAGTCCTTGCGCGTCCATCCGCGTCAGACCTTGCGCGCTGTCGGCGTAGTAGACGAAGAGCCCCGTGGCCGCGAGGCTCGTGGGCACGCTCGCGAGCGCGCGCGCGAGACAAAGCCCCGCCCCGCCCGCCGTGCACGCGGGAACGGCGGCGTCGATCCCGGTCTCGTCGGCGATGGCATCGGATCCGCTCTCGCCGCCCCCCTCGCCTTGAGCGATCGCGTCGCCCGGGGCGACGACGTCGAGGGCCGCATCCTCTTGCGCGTCGGCGCCGCCGCTGTCGGCCACGTCGAGGTCGTCGCGGAGCCCGATCAGTTGGCTGCAGGATGCAAGGATCGCCGCGACCCCGACGAGAGGCGCGAGCGCGGCGACGCGGGCGCTGGCTCGCCGCCTCAAAACGCCCCCGTCGCGAAGAGCGCGCCGCCGTTCGAGCTCGCCGAGGGGACGAGACGCCACGCGCCCGCTCCGTCCCGCTTCGTGCCGCGCGGGGCGACGAGGTAGAGCGTCACGCCGGCGGCGAGGCACACCGCGCCCGCCGTGAACGCGACGGTGGAGAGCGTCGCCGAGCTCTTGGCCGCGTCGTTGTCCTCGCGCGCGCGGGTGCGCGTCGCTTCGTCGGGGCACACGCCGCTCGGGCACGCGTTGTCGACGTCACCGTGCTTGGCGATCGCCCGAAGGCCGAAGACGGTGCCGAGGCCGAGCCCGACGATACCGACGCCGCCGACGGCGATCCCGACCGTGCGGAGCGGCGAGCTCGGCGTGTCGCCTGTCGTTGCGTTGTCGGCAGGGCGGCTCGCCTCTTCCGGGAGGGGTGCCACGCGCACGACGATCCGATCGCCTTCGCGCACATCGACACTCTGCGCGAAGCGCTCACGATGCGGCGCCGTGGCGACGATCTCGTGATGCCCCGGATCCACCGGCAGCTCGGCACCCCACTCCCCGGTGGGGAGCACTTCACCGTCACGACGGATCTCGAGCCCAGGGACGCGCGCCCCTTCTTCCACCACGAGTGCCAGCTTCGGGAGGCGCGGCGCGAGGAGCTCCGCGCGGTCGCGGGCCATCTTGGCCACGTCGGGCCGCCCGGCGGCGTCGGCGCGCTCGGCGGTGGCGCGGAACTTCACCCACGCGCTCGCCGTGCGCCCGGTCTTCTCGTAGCAGTCGGCCAGGTTCAAGACCGCGCCACCGCTCGGCGCGAGCTCGTCGCTGGTGGCGAACTTCACGCACGCTTCGGCGTAGTTCCCGGCGAGAGCGAGCTTCCGCCCCTCGTCGAAGAGCTGCTGCGCGTCCGCCTCGCGGCTCGCCGTCTGTGCGCCCGCCGCCCCCGCCGTCAGGCTCGCGGCGAGCAGAAGCGCGACGCCGAGAAGCAAGCGTGACACGATGTGACCCCCCGCCCGCTTCACCGCGCCGTCCCCCAGGTGCGACTGTCGTAAGGATCGAACGACGCGGCGCCGCGCGGAGCGCTCGAAGCGCCTCTGGTGGGGACGACCGTCTTCGTGGGGCGCGCGGGCTCACGCGGTGGGGTCGTGCGCGGGCTCGTGGGGTCGACCGGCGCGCTCGGCAGCGCGACGACGCTGGTGTCGACCGTCGCCGGCGCTGCGAGGGAGGGCGCGGCGTCCGGCGCGCGCGTGTCGTTCGACGCTGCGACGCTCGCCGTCGTGGTGCTTGGCCCGCCGACCGATCGCGCGAGCAGCGCCCACACGACGCCGATGAGAAGGAGCGCCGCGGCGCCGCCCCCCACGATGACCGCCGAGAGCAGGCGCGCGCGCCGCTTCGACGAATCCGACCCTTCCCAGGCCGTCCCCGTCGCGACCCCTTCGCCGTGCGCGCGCCCGTGCAACGCGAGATCGATACGAGCGTCTTCGCCCGCGCTCTCCGGTGGGAGCGCCGCGCGCACCGCCGCCACCCGCGCCGCCGCGCCGGCGAGCGCCGGTCCGCCGAAGGGCTCGAGCCGCGCCGCGAGCTCTTCGACCGATTGCACGCGCCTCTCCGGCTTCCGCGCCAGGCACGCGTGGATCACCGCCGAGAGCCCCGGTGGCACGTCGGGGACGACCTCGTGGAGCGGCCGAGGGTCCTCCTCGAGCAACTTGGCGTAGAGCGCCGCCGGGCTCTCGGCCGTGAAAGGAACGGCGCCGCTCAAGAGCTCGTAGAGGACGATGCCCAGGGCCCATACGTCGCTGCGCGCGTCGGCGCTGGCCGAAGAGCGCAGCTGCTCGGGCGACATGTAGAAGGGCGAGCCCATGATCGTGGACGCGTGCGTGAGGCGCATCTTCTCGTCGCTCGAATCGGGGATCTTGGAGATGCCGAAGTCGAGCACCTTCACGCGCGCGCTGCCGTCGACGCGTCGGCTCAGAAAGAGGTTCGGCGGCTTGATGTCGCGGTGGACGATACCGAGGGCGTGCGCTTCGGCGACCGCTTCGCACGCCTGAAGGACGTAGTCGAGCGCCTCGGGGACCGGCAGCCTCCCCCGCGCTTGAAGGTGGGCGCCGAGATCGGTCCCCACCAAGTACTCCATCACCATGAAGGGCGAGCCGTCGGGGAGGCGACCGATGTCGAGCACCTTGCCGACGTGCTCGCTCTTCAAGCGGAACATCGCTCGAGCCTCGCGCGAGAAGCGCGCGAGGGCGTCCTCGTCGTGGACCTCGGGGCGAAGCAGCTTGATGGCGACGCGCGCCCCGAGCTCGAGGTGCCGCGCGGCGACCACGTAGCCCATGCCCCCGGCGCCGAGGACGCGCTCGACCTTGTATTTCCCGACCAGGACGTCGCCTGCGCGGACGGGGAGGGGCGCGTCGAAGCGGGCCATGGGCAAGAACCAAGAGTATCGCTATACGACAGCCATGGCATCCCCGTCGGACCGGCTGGAACAGCTCAATCGGAAAGCGCTTCTCGGTGGTGGTGAGGAGCGGATCAAGAAGCAACACGAGGGCGGCAAGCTCACCGCGCGCGAGCGGATCGATCTTCTGCTCGACCCCGGGTCCTTCCACGAGATCGGCCGCTTCGTCACGCACCGATGCGCCGACTTCGGGATGGAGAGCCAGAAGGTCCTGGGCGACGGTGTCGTCACCGGCTTCGGCACCGTGGACGGTCGCAAGATCTTCGTCTTCGCGCAGGACTTCACCGTGTTCGGCGGCTCGCTCTCCGGCGCGTACGCGCAGAAGATCTGCAAGCTGATGGACATGGCGCTCAAGGTCGGCGCCCCGGTCATCGGGCTCAACGACTCGGGCGGCGCGCGCATCCAAGAAGGGGTCGAGTCGCTCGCGGGCTACGCCGACATCTTCTTGCGCAACACGCTGGCGAGCGGCGTCGTCCCGCAGATCAGCGCCATCATGGGACCGTGCGCCGGCGGCGCCGTGTACTCGCCCGCCATCACCGACTTCATCTTGATGGTCGAAGAGACGAGCTACATGTTCATCACCGGCCCCGAGGTCATCAAAGCGGTGACCCACGAAGAGGTGACGAAGGAAGACCTCGGCGGCGCGGCGACGCACGCGTCGAAGAGCGGTGTGTGCCACCTCACCTCGCCCGACGATCGCACGTGCATCGCGCAAGTGCGCGAGCTCCTCTCGTTCTTGCCTTCGAACAACCAAGAAGACGCGCCCATGAAGGCGACGCAGGATCCTCCGCTCCGCGAGATCCCCGAGCTCGACGCGATGATCCCGATCGAGTCGAACAAGCCCTACGACGTGAAGGACGTGATCCGCGCGGTGGTCGACGACGGGAACCTCTTCGAGATCGCTCCGGCGTACGCCGCCAACATCGTGGTCGGTTTTGCCCGCGTGGGCGGGCGCGCCATCGGCGTCGTGGCCAATCAACCGCAGGTGCTCGCCGGCGTGCTCGACATCGACGCGTCGATGAAGGCCGCGCGCTTCGTCCGCTTCTGCGACTGCTTCAACATCCCGCTCGTCACCCTCGTCGACGTCCCCGGCTTCTTGCCTGGAACCGATCAGGAGTACGGCGGGATCATCAAGCACGGCGCGAAGCTCCTCTTCGCCTTCGCCGAAGCGACCGTCCCCAAGGTCACGGTCATCCTGCGCAAGGCCTACGGCGGTGCCTACGACGTCATGGCGTCGAAGCACATTCGCGCCGACTTGAACTTCGCCTTCCCCACCGCCGAGATCGCGGTCATGGGGCCCGACGGCGCGGTGAACATCGTCCGCAAGAACGAGATCGCGAAGGCCGCCGATCCGGCCAAGGCGCGCGCCGAGTTCGTCGCCGACTACAAGGAGAAGTTCGCCAACCCGTACAAGGCGGCCGAGCTCGGGTTCGTCGACGAGGTCATCTACCCGCGGACCTTGCGCGCGCGTCTTCACCAGTCGCTCACGCTCCTCAAGGACAAGCGCGACACGAACCCGCCGAAGAAGCACACGAACATTCCGTTGTAAGCCTCGCTAGCGCGAGGCTAGAGCGCCACCCTGGTGGGGCGGTGCCCGCCCCCTCGTCGCCTCGGCGACGAGCCTCCCCCACGCTTCGCCTTCGGCGAGCTCGTCGCTTCGCGACGAGGGGTTTACTGGCACGGCCTAGCGTGCGCGGGGGGCGGGAGCGGCGCGCGAAGAGGTCGAGCGGGGGCGGCTCGCCGCCAAGAATTTGGCCCACATGGCCGCCATTCCTTATGCCAAGTCCACGAGCGCGCGAGGCGCGACGTGGAGGCGCACATGTCGATGGAAGGGCAGGATCAAGACCGCCGCGCACAAGGCGCGACGCGTGTTCCGTTCGAAGCGAAGGTGGAAGTCGGCGGAGCTCTCGGTCCCGCGTTCGAAGCGGACGCCGTCGATGTCTCGAAGGACGGGATGCAGCTGCGCACCGCGTACCTTCCGGAGATCGGCCAAACGCTGTCGTGCTGCTTCCGCATCGACGCGCGCGAGGAGGTCCTCGTCTCCGGCGAGGTCGTCTGGCGCCAAGAAGGGTCGCGCGGCGGCGAGTTCGGCATTCGCTTCGTGGAGGGGCTCGACCCCGAGGCGGAGATGGCCCTCTCGCGCATCCTCGGGCGCGGCAGCGTCGCCCCTGGGCCCCGTGCGCCTGGCTCCAAGGTTCGCCTGCACATCGAAGGGCTCGGCTCGCCCATGCGCGCGCGCATCAAGAGCGACAGCCGCTCCGAGCTGATGGTCGGCAGCGAGCTCGGCTTCCTTCAAGTCGGCAAGCAGCTCGAGCTCGAAGACGCCGAGACCGGCGAGAAGCGCCCCGCGCGCATCGATCGCGTCGAGGTCGAGATCCAACCCGAGTCGCAAGTGCCGCAGCTCGTCGTGGCCCTCCGCTACGACGACGAGATCCCCTGCGAGGCCGAAGACCCGCGCGAGCCGACCCCCGATCCCACCGTCATCGACGGTGAGGAGGAATCGGCGCCGGCGATGGCGAAGGACACGGCCGAGGGCGACCTCGACGCGGCCGAGATGGAGCAGATGAAGAACGCAGGCGACCGCTTCAAGGGCGCCGTCGCGCGCTCGGCGGCGAAGATCACGCCCGCGCTCGAGGAGTTCTTGAAGCGTACGAAGACGACGGTGGCTCTCCTCGCCGCCAAGCGCGCCGCCGCCAGAGAGGGGCGTGCCTCCGAGATTCCGCTCACGCGTCGTACGACCGCGCCCCCCCCGGGCGGAGGGCTCCACGCCGCCGGCCGCAAGGTGGTCCGCGGCGATTCAATGCATGATGCAACGAAGGACATCGACCCCGCCGTTGGCGCGAAGAAGATGAACCGTCGCAAGATCGCCCTCGGGGCGGCGGCCGGCGCGGCGCTGCTCCTCGGCGCCATCGCCATGCGGAAGCCTGCCGCGCCTCCCCCCGCGGCGGCGAGCTCGGTGACCGACACCACCGCGGCGAACCTCCCCGCGCCGACCGATCCGATGGCGGCGACGCCCGCCGCTCCCGCGGCGCAACCCGGCATGCCCGGCGCGATGACGCCGACGACCGGTGCGCTCCCCGCGGCCGGCGGCCCCAACGGCCTCACCGTCACCCCGCCGATGCCGATGCAGCCTGGGCCCCAAGTCACCGACGCGACCCCGCTCGTGAACGACGGCGAGGAGAGCGATACCGAAGCGCCGGCGAAGAAGAAGCACATCGCCGTCACCCCGTTCACGAACGGCGCCGTCTCCCACGGGAACGTGCTCCGCCTCAAGATGGACGGCGCCATCGAGAAGATCGAAGGCGCGCCGCAGCCCACCGGCTTCACCGTCGAGATCCCCGGGCGCCGCTCGCTCGAGGCCGCGGCACCACTGGCGGCGCGTGACTCTCGCATCGCCAGCATCAAGGTGGAGAACGAGGGGAACGGCGCCGAGCTCTCCCTCAGCTTCAAAGACGGCGTGCCGAATTACATCGTGCGCGCCAAGGGCGACACGCTCGAGATCGTCCTCGCGCCGCTCGGCGGCGTCGGCGTCGCGCCGGCCGCGCCCAACGTCGCCATCACTCCGGTGAAGGCGACGGGCGGCCTCAAGCACAAGAAGAGCCACAAGCACTGACGGGCGCGGCGCGACCCCGCGCCGTCGCTCGACGACACGCGTCGCTCCACGCGACAGACCACGAACGAACGCGCGCGCGAGAGGAGACTCTCCGCGCGCGTCGTCGTTTGCGCCGATCAGGCGGCGGCGGGGAGGGCCGCGGTGCACTCGGGGCAGCGCTTGGCCTTCACCGGGATCGCCTTCGTGCACTCCGGGCAATCCTTGGTCGCCGGCGGCTCTTCCTTCTTCGGCTCCTCCTTCTTGATGAGCCGGGTCATCCAGCGGACGAGGAGGAAGACCGCGAAGGCGAGGATGAGAAAGTCGATGACCGTCTGGAGAAACGCGCCGTAATTCAGGGTCGGCACGCCGGCGTCCTTCGCCTCCTTCAGCGTGTCGTAGTGCTTCTCCGAGAGGTTGATGAACAGGTTCGAAAAATCGACCTTGCCGAGGAGCAGGCCGATCGGCGGCATGATCACGTCCTTGACGAGCGACTCGGTGATCTTGCCGAACGCTCCGCCGACGATCACGCCGACGGCGAGGTCGACGACGTTGCCCTTCATCGCGAACGCTTTGAAATCCGCCAACGTGCCCATGTGAAGACTCCCGTTCTGGTCGCGACGCAACGTCGCGAAGCGGGCGGAGCGTAGTTCAACTCCCGAGCGAAAGGGGCGAGAACGCATCGACGCACGCTCGCCCCTCGGCAGTGCGGACGGGCGTCCTAGTGTCCCGAGTCCGAAGTTCGTCGGCATGCCGACGAACGTTCGACTCGGGCCCCTAGCCCACCCTTGT
>CAZHHD010000016.1:0-149994 GCA_964531795.1 uncultured Polyangiaceae bacterium
GGATCGAACCCCTGACCTCATGCATGCCATGCATGCGCTCTCCCAGCTGAGCTACGGCCCCGGGAACTAGAAATCTCAAGCGAAGCGACAGCCTCTCTACAGCGACGCGAGAGCGATGTCTCCTATTATTTTGGCGGGTTGGTCCCCGCCGGATCGCCCGCGGCGCCTCCCGACCCTGCCCCGGTGGGGGGCCCGCCGCCGTCGGTGCGCGGCTCGTCGAGGCTACGCGCGCAGCGGATCCCGGTGCTCGTCTGACCGAACGTCCTCGAGAGCGCGAGGCGCGACGTGCTTCGCGCCGACGCGGCGGAGTAGTCCCACGAGCCGCCGCGCACGACCCCGCGCGGGCCCGTCGACGGCACCAGCGGATCTTGCACTTCGCTCGTCGGGTACTGCTCGTAGCCGTCGGCGACCCACTCCCAGACGTTTCCCGCCATGTCGAAGGCGCCGAACGGGCTCTTGCCGTCGGCCGTCGTCCCCACCTCCCAGGTGCCCCGGCGCGCGCACGCACCCGAAGCGCCGGTGACGATCGCCATCCAGCACGTCGTCGGCGGGGCGTTCCCCCACGGGTAGACGCGCCCGTCGGTGCCGCGCGCCGCGTACTCCCACTCGGCCTCGGTGGGGAGGCGCTTCTTCGCGAAGTGGCAGTAGCGATCGGCCTGCTCTTGGTCGATGCAGTTGACCGGGTGACGTTCGAGCTTGGGATCGTTCCCCTGGTTGCACGCTTGCGAGACGATCGCGTCGCGCGCGGGATCGCTCGAGTGGATGCGGTTCGGCGTGCAGGCCTTCGCGCGCATGCACGCGGCGTAGTCCTTGGCGGTGACCTCGGTGCGATCGAGGAAGAAGCCGCGCGTGATCACGACCGAGTGCTCGGGCTTCTCGTTGGGCTCGCGCTCGCTCCCCATGCGGAAGCGACCGGGAGGCACGTACACCATCCCTTCGGGCGGCGTGGGGAGCTCGGCGACCGGCGCTTCACGCGGGCGACCTGCGTCGGGTGCGCTCGCCATCACGCTGAGCGTGCCGGGGCCCGGCGTGCGCGGCGGCTCCTTGGCGCCGAGCCACAGGAAGGCGCACGCGCCGGCCGAGCCGAGCACGGCCAGCGCCACCCCCGCGCGCGTGGCGAACCACGTCGCGTCGCGGCGACGTCGCTCGGTGGTCGCCGAGTTCATCCCCGAGGGCTCGAGATCCGAGCGGCTCTCCGCCATGTGCGGCGCGGGCGTCGTGACGTTGCCGCGCGGCCTGATGCTCTGCGGGCGGCTCTGCAGATCGGGGACAGCGGCGACGAGCGCGTCCCAGAACTCGCCGGCCGACTCGTAGCGCCGCTTGGGATCGACGGCGAAGGCGCGGAGCAGCACCGCTTCGACCTCGTCCGAGGTGGGCGTCCCTTTGGCGCGCAACGTCGGCCGATGCAGGATGTCGCTCGCCGCGATGTAGAACTGCGGCGCGTCGTCCCCTTCGAGCGCGGGCTTACCGGTCACGACCTCGACCAGCACGAGGGCCAGCGCGAAGACGTCGGTCCACGGGCCGGTGGCGCCGTAGCGGCGGCTGAATTGCTCGGGCGCGGCGTAGCGCGGGGTGAACGCGCCGAGCCCGTCGTCGGTGCTCGTCGTCGTGGCGAGCGCCGCGGTCGCCGAGTCGGTGAGGACCTTGGCGATGCCGAAGTCCACGACCTTGAGCGTCGACCGCCCGGCGAGATCGGCGAGGAAGAGGTTCGACGGCTTGATGTCGCGGTGCGCGACCCCTTGATCGTGCGCCGCGGCCAGGGCGCGCGCCGCCGGCTCGAGCAGCGTGATGGCTTCGACCAGCGAGCGCCCGCCGCGCCCTGACTTCCCCCGCTCACGAAGATCCCGCGAGAGGGGGATGCCGTCGAGCCACTCGAGGACGATGTACGGCGTCCAATGTCCGCTCGGGGACGTCGCGTCGCCGACGTCGAGCGCTTGCACCACGTCGGCGGTGGTGCGCGACACCTGGTGGAGGAGGCGCCCTTCGGCGAGGAAGGTCTCGAGGAAGGCTTTGCGATCGCTCGGCTTGAGGGCGCCGGGGACCTTCAGGCACTTGACCGCGACGGCCTCGGCGAAGCCCTTGTGGTGCGCGCGGTAGACGACGCCGAAGCCGCCTTCGCCGACGATGGACTCGACCTCGTACTT
This sequence comes from uncultured Polyangiaceae bacterium, assembly GCA_964531795.1. Lineage (GTDB taxonomy): Bacteria > Myxococcota_A > Polyangia > Polyangiales > Polyangiaceae > CAZHHD01. Next base: position 2,145 of record CAZHHD010000016.1, read on the forward strand.
GTCGGCGATGGTGTGGCCGACCCAGCCGAATCGATCTTTTCTCTCCTCGCCGCCGGTCGTCACGTTAGCTCGTGGGCTTCGGGAGCTTCGCTCGTTCGAGCACCGAAGGCGGTGCGTGAGGCGGGACGCGCGATGCGCGCCCGGTCCTCACTTGGGCTGGACGAGCTCCACTTCCCAGTTCGCGGTGGTGTCGGCCCCCGCCCAAGGGGGAAAGGTCAGGTTGCTGAATGCTTGCACAATGCAACGACCCACCGGCTGCCCGTCGTACGGGGCCGGCACGGTCACCTCTTTGGAGTGCCCGTTGTGGCCGAGGTTGATGGTGATCTGCACCTTCCCCCACGGACCGACGGCTTTGCCGTCTTCGTTCTTCGCCGCGCCGCAGTTCGCCTTCACCTGACGCGTCGCGCGCTTGAGCATCGTCTCGGTCGCCTCCTTGTCGTACTCGTCCGAGCGGCGCTGCTTCTGCGGCGCGCTCTGAGGAGGCGGCGGTGCGTCCGAGCTCTCGTTCTGTTTGATCTCGGGGTGGCGCGCGTCGTCGGCGCTCTCCGAAGAGGTGTCCCACTTCGGCGGCGGCTCGTCGGTCGGCGTCGCGTGCTCTTCGCTGTTCGCGTCTTTCGCCGGCTTTCCCCCGCCACAACCCACCCACGACGCGCCCCACACGACGGCGAGCACCGCCCCGAGGGTCCCCACCCCGCGCGACCGAAACGTTCCCATGACGCGCGGGTGTAGCACGGGAACTGGGGGTGGGATCTAGGCAAACGTTCAGGCTCCCGCCGGTTCGCCGGTCGACCCTGGCCGGGTGCCCGCGAAAGCCAGGAATTTTCCCAGCAGAGCGCGCGGGAGGGCCGTCAGTCGCGCTTGCCGAGGAGCGCCTCGAGCACGGCGCGGTCGCCCTGCAGGGCCACGCGCTGCATGTAGAAGGCGAGGCCGCGTCGCCCGCCGAGCTCCTCGCCCGCGCCGGCCCGCCCGGGCCCACCGTGCACGAGCTGGGGGAGCACCGTGCCCGGCGGAATCGCCTGGCTCGCGATCTTCGACGAGCCGAGCGTCACGCGCCCGTGGAACGGCGCGATGCCGACCACCACGTCGCGCACGAAGCTCTTGTCGTCGGAGTAGAGGCTCGAGACGAGACCACCACCGCCGGCGGCGACGAGGCGTACCGCTTCCTTCGCGCTGCCGTCGTAGGGCATCACGCTCGCGACCGGGCCGAACACTTCGTGTTGGTGCGCGGCGTCGGTCGCTTCGGGCTTGGGAACGTGGACCAGGATGGGCGAGAGGAAGAAGCCCTTCCCCGCGGCGCCGCCAATCGGTGTCACCGGATCGAGTGAGCCGAAGGCGAACGTCCCGATGCCCTTCAAGCGCGCCACCCCTTCGCGCACGTCGCGGAGCTGTTGCGCGGTCGCGAGCGGGCCCATCGTGACCTCTTCGCGCGCGGGGTCGCCGACCTTCACCGCCGCGAGGCGCTCGGTGAGGAGCGCGAGCACCTGATCGATCTTCGACGCAGGCACGTACACGCGGCGAATGGCAGTGCACTTTTGCCCGGTCTTTTGCGTCATGTCGCGCGCGACGTCGGCGACGAACAGGTTCAAGAGGTCCGAGCCCTCCTCCACGTCCGGCCCGAGCACCGCAGCGTTCAAGCTGTCGGCCTCCACGTTCACGCGCACGCTCTTCGCGAGCACCGCCTTGCCCCCGCGGAGCATCGTCCCCGTGGAGCTCCCTCCGGTGAAGGCGAGCACGTCTTGTCCGCCGAGGTGATCGAGCATGTCGCCGGCGCTCCCGGTGACGAGCGAGAGGGCGCCTTCGGGGAGCGCCTTCGTCTCCACCAAGATCTGCACGATGCGGTGGGCGACGAGCGCGGTGCTGGTCGCCGGCTTGGTGACGACGGGCATGCCGGCGAGGAGCGCGACGGCGGCCTTCTCTCCCAAGCCCCACGCCGGGAAGTTGAAGGCGTTCACGTGCACGGCGACCCCTTCGCGCGGCACGAAGGCGTGTTGGCCGAAGAGGCGCGGGCTCCTCCCGAGCTGCACCCCTTCGCCGTCTTCGAGGAGCGGGCCGTCGCCGAGCGTCGGCGCGAGATCGGCGTACGCGGCGAGCGTCCCGGAGGCGCCGTCGATGTCGAACTTGGCGTCGCTCCGCGTGTTGCCGCCGTTCTGGATGGCGAGGCCGATGAGCTCGTCGCGGTGAGCGTGGATGGCGCGCGACATGGCGCGAAGCATCTCGCCGCGGGCGCTGAACGACATTTTGCGCAACGCCGCGCCGCCCACGTTGCGAGCGAAGGCGAGCGCAGAAGCGAAGTCCAGCCCCTCGGTCGAACAGCGCCCGACCTCTTCTTCGGTGGCCGGGTTGACGAGCACCGCGGCCTTGCCGGTTCCAGAAACCCACTTCCCTGCGAGGTAGCTCTCGATCATGTGCGGCTCCATCCGCCGCGCAGGCTACTCGCGGAGGGCGCGCCGCGGTAGGTGGAACGAAGGTGGGCCCGTCAGGCGCCCACGGCCATCGCCGCGCGCTCGACCGCTTCCTCGAGCGAAGCCGCCGAGGTGTCGACGACGTGAGCTGCGCGCGCGTAGAGCGGCGCTCGGGCGCCGAGGAGCGCCTCGAGCTCGCTCATCGCGTTCTTGCGACCGCGCATGGGGCGGCCGTCGCCCTGCGCCACCACGCGCTCCCAGTGATCCTTGGCTCGCGCCTTGAGCCACACCGTGGTCGAGCGCTTGCGCAAGAGATCGAACGTCGAGGCGTCGCTCACGATCGATCCGCTCGTCGCCAAGACCGCCGCCTTGGTCGTGTCGAAGAAGCGCAACAAGGTCTCGCGCTCGAGCTTGCGGAAGTGGCGCTCGCCGTACACCTCGAAGATGGTGGCGAGGCTCATCCCCGCGTCGCGCGCCACGAGCTGATCGAGCTCGACGAAGGGGACCCCCATGCGCCGCGCGAGCCGCTCGCCGACGCTGCTCTTGCCGGCGCCGCGGAGACCGAGGAGCGCGACGACGCCGCGCTCCTGCGCGCGCTGCGTTTCCCCCGCGCTCGGCACGGTGGCGAGGAACGCCGCCGGGCTCTGGCCCAGCGCCTCGGCCACGTCGGCGAGGCGTGTCACCGAGATGTTCCCCACACCGGACTCGACCTCGGCGAGAAAGCGCTCGCTCACGTGGGCCGCGCGGGCCAGCGCCTTGCGCGTCATGCCGAGCTCGGCGCGCCGCAGACGGATCGCCTGCGCGATGCCGGCGAGGAGGAGCCACTGGCGCGTGCGCTTCGGGTAGAGGCGCTGCTTGGGCAAGGGCGACGGCTCGGCAACAGGCGGGCGACGGCGCGACGTGCGGCGGGCCGGCGCGCGACCGCGCGGCGCTCGGTCCTCCACCGGCGGTCCCTCGGAGCGTTTCATACATGCAACATACTGCATGTTGGATGGGATCGCAAATGCAGTATGCTACTTGCTGCCGCCCAGGTCGCGGGGTACGAACCGTCACCCGTCACCGCGCCTCTCCGAACCCGCGCCCCTCGCGCACGCCGAGAACCAAGACCATGGCCGAGAACAAGAACGCGCCCCCCGCCGATCCGGTCCGCTTCGAGACCCACCCCGATCGCTACCGCCACTGGCAGCTCGAGCTCCCCGCCGAGTACGGCGGCAAGGTCGCGCGCTTGGTGATGAACGTGAAGGAGGATGGCGGCCTTCGCCCCGGCTACCCGCTCAAGCTCAACTCCTACGATCTCGGCGTCGACGTGGAGCTTGCCGACGCGCTGATGCGCATCCGCTTCGAGCACCCCGAGGTGAAGGCCATCGTCTTCACCAGCGGCAAAGACCGCATCTTCTGCTCGGGGGCGAACATCTACATGCTCGGCAGCTCGAGCCACGCCTTCAAGGTCAACTTCTGCAAGTTCACCAACGAGACGCGCCTCTACTTGGAGGAGATGAGCCAAGCGAGCGGCATCCCCAGCCTCGCCGCGCTGAACGGCACGGCGAGCGGTGGCGGGTACGAGCTGGCGATCGCCTGCGACGAGATCGTCCTCGGCGACGACGGTTCGAGCGCGGTGAGCCTCCCCGAGGTGCCGCTCCTCGGCGTGCTCCCCGGCACGGGAGGGCTCACGCGCCTCGTGGACAAGCGGAAGATCCGCCGCGACCTCGCCGACGTCTTCTCCACCGTGGCCGAAGGGGTGCGCGGCAAGCGCGCCCTCGAGTGGAATCTGGTCGACGAGGCGCCGGCCAAGGCGAAGTTCCAGGACGCGGTGAAGAAGCGCCTCGAGGCGATGGTCGCGCGCTCCACCCGCAAGTCGTTCCCCAAGGTGACGCTCCCCCCGCTCGAGGCCAAGCGCTCCGACACGGGTGCAGAGTACAAGTACGTGTCGCTCGTGCTCGACAAGACGGCGCGGAAGGCGACGCTGACCGTGCGCGCTCCGTCGTCCCCCGAGCCCATGACGGCTGCCGAGCTCGCCAAGGCGGGGGCGAACGCGTGGATCGTTCGCGCGTTCCGCGAGCTCGACGACGCGCTCCTCGAGCTCCGCTTCAACCAGCTCGACATCGGCGTGGTCGAGCTCCGGACCGAAGGCGATCCGAAGGCGGTGCTCGCGGTCGACGCGTTCCTCGAGAAGGAGAAGAGCGACGGGCTCGTCTCCGAGGTGCGCCTCCTCGTGAAGCGCGTGCTCAAGCGCCTCGACATGTCGGCCAAGAGCTTCTTCTCGCTCATCGAGCCGGGATCGGCGTTCGCCGGCACGCTGCTCGAGCTCGCCCTCGCGTCCGACCGCGTCTACATGCTCGAAGATCCCGACGACGCGAACGCCGTCTACGTCTCGCCGATGAACGCCGGCGCGTTCCCGATGGGGAACGGCCTCTCGCGGCTCGAATCGCGCTTCCTCGCCGATCCCTCGCGCGTGGGGCGCGTCCTCGAGACGACGGGCGCCATCGGCACGAAGAAGGCCGACGAGCTCGGCCTCGTCACCTTCGCCCCCGACGACATCGACTGGGAGGACGAGGTCCGCATCGCCTTCGAAGAGCGCGCGGCCATGTCCCCCGACGCCATGACCGGCATGGAAGCTTCGCTCCGCTACGGCGGCCCGGAGACGATGGAGACGAAGATCTTCGGTCGGCTCACCGCCTGGCAGAACTGGATCTTCCAGCGCCCCAACGCCGTGGGCGAGCGCGGCGCGCTCACCCTGTACGGCAAGCCCGAGCGACCCGAGTTCGATTACCGAAGGACGTGAAGGAGTCTTCGATGAGCACCGTAGTCAACGACGAGAAGATCCCGAACAACGTCAACCTCGCGGGCGACAAGCGCCTGCAGCGCGCGCTCGAGGCGTGGCAGCCGAACTTCTTGAAGTGGTGGATGGACATGGGGCCCGAGGGCTTCCAGAAGGACGACGTCTTCCTCCGCACCGCCATCAGCACGCAGCCCGACGGCTGGGCGAACTTCGACTACGTGAAGATGCCCGACTACCGTTGGGGGATCTTCCTCGCCGATCCAGTGAAGGATCGCACCATCGGCTTCGGCGACCACATGGGCGAGCCGGTGTGGCAGGAGGTGCCGGGCGAGCATCGGAACGCGCTCCGTCGCCTCATCGTCACCCAAGGGGACACCGAGCCGGCGAGCGTCGAGCAGCAGCGGCTCCTCGGGCTCACGTGCCCGAGCGTCTACGACCTTCGCAACCTCTTCCAAGTGAACGTCGAGGAGGGGCGTCACCTCTGGGCGATGGTGTACCTGCTCCACAGCCACTTCGGCCGCGACGGGCGCGAAGAGGCGGAGGCGCTGCTCGAGCGCCGCTCGGGCGACGAGAACAAGCCGCGCATCTTGGGCGCGTTCAACGAGCCGTGCACCGACTGGCTCTCGTTCTTCATGTTCACCTTCTTCACCGACAGAGACGGCAAGTTCCAGCTGCTCGCCCTCGCCGAGAGCGCGTTCGATCCGCTCTCGCGCACCACACGCTTCATGCTGACCGAGGAAGCGCACCACATGTTCGTCGGTGAGACGGGCGTGGGCCGCGTGGTCGAGCGCACCGCGCACATGATGAAGGAGCACAAGGTCACGCACCCGGACGACGTGCGAAAGCTCGGCCTCGTCGACCTCCCGACGATGCAGAAGTACCTGAACCTCTGGTACACGCTCTCGCTCGACCTCTTCGGCGGCGAGATCTCGTCGAACGCGGCGACCTTCTTCGCCACCGGTCTGAAGGGGCGCGCGAAAGAGGAGCAGTACGAAGACCACCGCGCGCTCGATGCATTCTACACGCTCGACAACGTGAAAAATGACGGCTCCGGCCCGCGCATCCAGCGCGAAGAGATCCCCCTCCGCAACGCGATGAACGAAGTCCTGAGAGACGACTACGTGGCCGACTGCCAGCGCGGCGTCGACAAGTGGAACCGCACGCTCGAGGCCCACGGCGTCGAGTTCCGCCTGCGCCTCCCGAGCCGCCGATTCCATCGGCACATCGGGCTCTACGCCAATCTCCCGTGCGACATCGACGGCAACCTGATGACGGCCGAGGCCTTCGAAGCGAAGAAGGGCGAGTGGCTCCCCACCCAGGCCGACAAGACGTACGTGATGAGCCTGATGCAGAAGCCCATCACCAATCCGAAAGAGATGGCCAACTGGATCGCTGCGCCCAAGCAGGGCATCAAAGGACGCGCCGTCGACTTCGAGTACGTGCGCAAGAACGAAGGCTGAGGGCCAAGGGCGGCGAAGGGCGCCGCGGGCACCGACCCGCGCCGCCCGGAGCTACTCGGTCGCGCTTCGCGCGCAACGGAAGCCGGTCGCTGCGGCGGCGAACGAGAAGAGCGGACCTCCGTTGGCACCCCCCTTCACCGCAGCGGGGTAGTCGTACGACGGCTGCCGCATGGCCGCAGCGAGGGTTGGCGGTGCCGCGTACCACCAACCGCCGACCACCGTGTGCGCGTCGTAGTCGAGCGCCCGGCTCTGGGTCGTGCAGACCGGATCATGAGCCACCCCGGTGGCCCAACAAAGCTCGCTCGACAGGTTCCATTCGTCCTGCGCATACTCGGTCGCGTTCCCCGCGAGGTCGACGATCTCCCCGCCCGGCAGCGCGAGGCGATCCCTTCGCCCCGAGCCGGGGATGGCGACTCCGAAGCCTGGGCACGACTCTTCGGGGAGGCCGTTCCCTTGGATGCGGTCGTAGACGGCGTCGTCGCAGCTCGGCTCGTCGTTTCCCCAGACGAACCGGCTCGTGCCGAGGTGGCTCGCGGCGTACTGGAACTGCGCCTCTGTCGGCAGGTCGGCCCCCCGCAAGTTGCAGAAGGCGCGCGCTCGTGACCAGCTGATGCACGTGAGCGGGAAGCCTTCGTGGTTCGCGATGTCGACAGAAAATGTGCATCGTGCAGCCGTTTGCGCGCCGTCGTTGGTGCCGACGAGCGGATCGCTCTTGGTCGCGAGCCCGCTGCCGCGAAACGCAGCCACGGTGACCTCGGCGGCGTCGAGATAGAACGGCGAGACGACGGCGATGCGGAGCACGATCGGATCGCCCGGAATGCGTGTGAGGCGCATGACCGGATCGCCCATCCAATACGCGCCCCCAGGAACGCACACTTCCCCGGGCTGGGCCGCGCCCGCGCAGGGGACACGACGAGCGCTCGGCCACGTCCCGGCGACGCCGGGCGTGGCGGGCCCTTCGAGGGGGCTCACGGGTGCCGCGATGGTGCCGACCGGGTGCGCCACGTCGTCCGTGTGCAACATCACGGTGATGGCGTGGACACCTTCGGGCTCGACCGCGGGCAAAGCGACGACGGTCTCGAGCGTCGCGTCGGGACGGGGCTCGCCGAGCTCGACGAACGACGCTCGAAAGAGGCGGACCCGCGCCACGTACCCTCCCGCTCCGACGGGGGTCGTGATCCCCGCCGACGCGCGCCCCTGTCCGACGAGCTCGCGATCGAGATCGAACTCGTGGGTGCAACCCTCGCACGGGGTCGACTCGCCCGGTCGAATCACGTCGATGCGCACGCGATCGAAGAGCGCGACGGGATCGCCCGTGCCGAGGGTCCCGCCGGGGGCCGCCGGGAGCGGCGCGTCGGTGTTCAGATAGAGGAGGAGCTGACCCTCCGGTGCCGTCTGTCGATTGCCGCACGAGGTGAGGAGCAGAGCGCCGCCGAGGAGCCACGCTCGTCGCAGGAGGCTTCGCGTCACGGGGCTGTCCCCGGGTAAACGCAGCGGAAGCCCAGGTTCGCCTGCGCCGTGAGTTGACGGGGCACCCCCACGGCGATGTCGCCGGGGATCACCGTGCGGCTCGCGCTCGGTCGTTGGTCGTCCAGCCACGTGCTCCCTCGTTGGCTCCTGAGCGGGGCGTTCTCTTCGGCGCACGTCGGATCGGTCGCCCCCGCGGCGCGCCAACACGGGCTCGTGAGCGGCTCGCCGCCGTCGCGCACCCATTCGGCGACGTTTCCGCCGAGCCCCACGATCCCGGTCGGGGTCACGTCGCCTGCTTGCCCCCCACTTCCCCCGGCAAGGGTGACCGGCGCGGGACCGACGCCGAGCGCGGCGCACCGGCCTTGGGCCACCGTGAGCGCCGCGGGTGCTCGGTCGAGGACCGCCTGTGCGCAGGTCGCGTCCTGGTCTCCCCAGGGGAAGAGCGTCTTGAGGGGCCGACCCGCGGAGGTGGCTGCATACTCCCACTGCGCCTCGGTCGGCAGGTCACCGCCGAACGAGCGACAGAAGGCGCGCGCGGTCGCCCATGTCACGCACGTCAGAGGAAGCTCTTCGCGTCCGAGCGGCTGCGAGCTCCACGTGCAGTAGCCGGTGAGGTCGCCGTTGGGCGCCGCGAACGGACCGTCGTTCGTGGCGATCGACATGGGGTCGACGGCGAAGCCCCCGGTCATCGCTTGTCGGAAGCGAGCCACGCTCACCTCGTAGCGGTCCATGAAGAACGGGGTCATTCGAGCGATGCGCTCCGGAGTCGCCAGCTCGAGGACGCTCACAGCCGGCACCAGGTGACCGCCGAACAGAAAAGCGCCACCGGGAACACATGCTGCGGAGACCCCCTCGGGTGGAGCTCCCGTGCACGGGATCTCTCGAGCCGCCGAGCCGTGGACGCTCGCCACGGGGCGCGTCATGTCGGCCTCGAGAGGAGCCTCCGTGAGCGGCTCGCGTGTCCCTTCGGAGTCTACGCACGTCGACGCCGTCGCTGCGTCGGGGATCCCGGGATCCGCACCGAGCCGCGCCATGGTGCCTGCGCACGCGGCGTGCAACGTGACACGTACACGACCGCGCTGCGCCGGGACCAAGCGAACGAGGACCAGGCGATCGACGGCGGCGGTCGGCACCGGTTCGGAGGTCGGCGTCGCCGCGGTCCCGTCGCTTCGCACGAGAACGGGCCCGCTCGTCGGGCGCGCGCCGGCGTCGGCTCCGGGCGCTTCGGCAGGGAGCGGCTGATCGATGGGTAACGACTCGAGGGTGAGATCGGCCGGCCAGCCCGCGCGCGAGCCGGCGGTGAGGAGGTAGTACGTGCCCGGCTCGAGGTGAACGTCGAAGCGAGGGAGGTGCCCCGAAGAGAACGGCGGCGCGGTGGCTTCCGCGGCGCATGCGAGCTGCGAGGTCGGGTCCTCGCAGCTCGATCGAAGAACGAGGGTCGACTCGGCCATGTAGGGGAGCGAGTCGGCGACGTCGAAGCGGTAGGTGCCGGAGGTGACGACGGTCACCTTCGCCGCGATCGAGCCAGTCCTCGTCGGCGGGCTGCACGCCCCTTCGTTGCCGAGGGGCGCGAGGGGCTCGGCGACGATCTCCGTGAGCGGCACGCCCCCGCGGCGCGCCGTGATGCGACCCCCGAGCGGGAGGGTCGGCGCGTTCGCGCAGAGCTCGGCGAGGCTCGCGGCGGGGCGAGGCTCACGGTAGTCCTCCCGCGCTTCGAATCGCTCCCCTGCGTAGTCGCGGACTGCGCCCTCGGGGTACGCGCGCAGGCGCACGAGCACCCGCTTGTCGTGCGCGTCGTCGTCCGAATACACGCTGAAGCTCGCGGGCCAGTCGCTGGGATCGCTCCGCCCGATGTCGCGCGACTCGAACCACACGCCGTGCTCGTCGTAGAGGTCGACCCGAAGCCTCCCCGCGAGCGTAGGGACGGGCAAGTCGGTGTCGACGACGACCAGCGCTTCGCCGTGCGCCGGCGGAGCAGCCTTCCCTCCGCACGCAGCCGAGGTCAGGCACGCCAGAGAGGCGAGCACCCACGAGCCCCTCATCGCTTGATCCTCCGCACCGCACCGCTTGGATTCTTGGCGAGGTCGTCGGCGGCGACGGTCCAGTACACGTACGCGTCGTCTCCCGCGACCGCGCGCACGTTGCTCTGGCCCGGCGTCATCACGAGGAGCTGACCGCCTCGGGACGGGGTCACGTCGATCACCGCCGGCCCGAACGCAGGATCCGACGCGGAGGAGACGATCGCCCCGCTCGGGGTGACCGACATCAGGGTCGCGGCCGGGCCAATCTGGTCCGTGAGCTGCGACGAGCCGTCCGCCTTTTGTACGCGATAGAGAAGGCCGCCTCGCACTCCGGCGACGCCGGCGTCGACGAGGAGCTCACCGCCGTTGTTGGCGATCGTGGCCACACGAAGGGTGAGGCCGGCGACTTGGAGGCTCCCCGGAGGGACGAGCGACGTGCGGGGACCGCCGCCCCTCGGCATCTTCACGACCTCGTCGGTCGCTGCGTCGAGCCAGAACACGTTGGTGATGTCGACGACGATCTTCGTCGGGCTCGCCTCGCCACTCGAGAGGATCTCCACGCCTCCGCCGCCGCCGGGCACGCGCGCGACCACCCCGTCGTCGCGTGTAAAGTACACATAGGTGCCGTCGCTGGCGATGCCACCGTAGCCGTTCGCCCCCGAGTCGAGGATCACCCGTGCGCCGCCGCCTTTGGGCACGCTTCCGACCTCGAAGGACGCACCGCTGCCGCGCGTCGCGTAGTAGACGTTGGTCCCGTCGAATGCCAGCGCCTGGGCAACGGCGGGAGGTGTGGCGAGGACGACGGGCGTGCTTCCGGGGGACGCGGGGATCGCGAGGACGCCGGCTTGGGAATCGGCGACGTAGACGGTCTCTCCGTCCAAGAGCATCTCGCCGGGATGGAGCCCCGACGCGACGGTCTCCACCGGGGCCTGGGGGGCGTGGCACACGGCGGCGATCTTCGCGCGGCCCGATCCCTCCGAGCCGCCGATCATTCCCAAGACGCGCATGTCCGAAGTACGGACGATGTAGTTCTGCGGAACGAGGGGTTGGAGGAGGGTCGAGAGCGCGCGCGCGGACGTCGAGGTCACGATCCCGACCGGGTAGGCCTCACGGTTCGCGCGGGTGAACGCGTCGAGATCGGCGCGCGTGGGCGCTTGTGGTCCCTGGACGAGGCCGGCGTCGATGTCGGGGAACTGGATCGTGCCGTCGTAGTTGACCGTGATCGCCTCCATCACGCAGATCGACGGGTCTTGCACCATCGTCGCCGAGAGCGCCTGGTCTTCGTCGACGCACGGCCCGCAGCCCGTTCCGGCAGTGGTAACCACGACGACGAGGCACTCGCACCCCGGCGTGCTCCGCACTTCCGCGACGTGAACGTCTCGCCACGGGAGCTTGCGTGAGTCGCGCTCGGTGCGTGAGAGCGCGTACCCCTGCACCGTGAAGTCGGGGAGCACGTCCCCCACGCCGCCGCCGTAAGGGCCGGGCGGGTAGGGAAGAATGGGGAACGCCCCGTCGCTCGCGTCGCCGAGGTCGACGTCGGCCGACGCTTCTCCGCCGGCGTCGCTCCCGACTCTGGCGGCCTCCGAGCTCTGGCTTCCGCACGCGGCGGCCGTCGTCACGGCGAGCGCGCCGGCGAGCCCGCCCGCGACGAGCGCCCTTCTGCGCGGACCACGCGCCAGGGTGCGCGTCACGGTGTTGCCTGCATCATGCACCGAAACCCCACGTTGGTGATGAAGGGCGCGTACACCGGACCACCGGCCGGGCCCGAGTGCATCGCTGCCGAGAAGTCCACCGTCGGTCTCCGCGCCGCCGCAGCGAGACCGCGGCCGCGCGACAGCCAGCCTCCCCCCACGACCGTGTGCTGGGTGAAGGTCGACGTCGCGCTCGCGGTCGTGCACTCGGGGTCGTACGCAATCCCCACCGGCCAGCACGACTCACTCGACAAGTTCCATCGATCGCGCGCGAGCTCGGCGACGTTCCCGGCGAGGTCGACGATCTCGCCTCCTTGCACCTCGAGCCGGTCCCGTGCGCCGCTCCCCGAAGGCGCCACCCACAGCCCCGGGCAGCTCTCCTCCGGCCCGATGTACCCTTGCGCGCGTGCGTAGATCGCGTCGCCACACCTTGGCGCGTCGGTCCCCCACACGAAGCGACGCCCGAGCAGCGCGCCGGCGACATACTGGTACTCCGCCTCGGTCGGCAGATCCGCGCCGCGCGATTGGCAAGCGGCGTGCGCCATGTTCCACGAGATGCAGTTCGTCGGGAGCGCTTCGTCGTTCCCCGGCGCGGTGGTGTACGTGCAGTGGAGCGGATAGCCGGGCGCACCGTCGTCGGGGCGGTTGACCATCGGATCGCTCGAGCCGGTGGGATCGATCTTGGAGGCGAGCCCGGTCGCGCGCATCGAAGCGACGGTCATCTCGGTCTGATCGAGGAAGAAGGGCGAGACGACGGCGACGCGGAGTACGACGCTGTCTCCCGGCTCGAGGGCGCCGCGGAGCAGCGGATCGCCCATCCAGAACGCACCGCCCGGAACGCACGCCATCCCCTCGGGCGGATCCCCGACGCAAGGCTTCCGCGCCGCGCCCGGCCAGGTTCCGACGAGGCGGCCCGAGGGCCCGCCCACCGCCGCCGCGACCGGCGACGCGAGGCTCCCCACCGGGTGGGCCACGTCGTCCGTGCGAAGGGTCGCGGTGATCGAGGTGATCCCCTCGGTGCCGATCGGCGGAAGGGCGATGAAGGTGTCGAGCGATGCATCCGTGCGCGGCTCGCCGAGCTCCACGAACGCGCCACGAAAGAGTCGCACGCGCGCCACGTACCCGGTCGCCCCCGGTGGCGTCGTGATGCCGACCGAGGCTCGCCCCTCGCCGACGAGGTCGCGGTCGACGTCGAACTCATGCGTGCAACCTGCACACGATGCGGTCGCCCCCGGCGGGATCACGTCGATGCGCAGGCGATCGAAGAGCGGGATCGGATCGTTCGGATCCGACGCCGTCCCGGGCGGCGGCGGCAAAGGCGCGTCGGTCTCGACGTAGAGGAGGATTTGCCCCGGCGGCGTTGCTTCGCGCGGGCCGCAGGCGAAGAGCGCCGGCGCGAAGGCCAGGCCTCGGAGCGCGCGGGAGGCGAGGCGCGGGCCGATCACGGAGCACCTCCCGGGTAGACGCAGCGGAAGCCCACGTCCGACCGCGGCGGCTCTTCGGCCTTCGACTTCGTCCCGGTCCCCGAGGCGGCGAGCTCGCCGGGAAGGAACGTGCGTACCGTCGACACCGTCGGCCGCGTGGTCCACGAGCCCCCGCGGAGGACGCGGTAGGGGGCGATCGGATCGTCGCAGCTCGGATCGACGAGCCCCGACGCTTGCCAGCACGCGCCGTCGAAAGCGTCGCCGGCGTCGCGCGTCCATTCGCTCACGCCGCCGGCGAGACCGACGATGCCGAGCGGGGTGACGTCCCCAAGGTCAGCCGCGCCGACGACGTCCGGCCCGAGCCCCCGCGAAGCGCATGCTTGTCCCTGTACACGCGTGAGCACGGCGCGCGTGCAATCGGGCTCGTCGTCGCCCCAGGGGTAGAGCGTCTTGTACGGCCGCCCGGCCGCGGCGGCCGCGTACTCCCACTGCGCTTCGGTCGGCAGATCGCCTCCGGCGCTTTGGCAGAACGCGCGCGCGACCTTCCACGACACGCACGTGAGCGCCATGTCCTCGTGACCGGCCGGCACGGTCGAATACGAGCAGTAGTTGGCGAGTGAGTCTCCGCTGTGGCTTTGACCGAAGGAGCCGTCGTTGACGACGAGCCCGAGGGCGTCGGTCGTGACACCCGACGCTCGGAAGCGCGCGACCGAGACCTCGTGGCGATCCATGTAGAACGGACGCACGGCGGCGATGCGCTCCGGCGTCGAGCTGGCGAGAGCGACGCCGCTCGGCACGAGCCGCCCCCCGAGCACGAAGAGCGACCCGGGGAGGCACACGGCGTCGGTCCCGGCGGGGGCACTCGCGGCGCACGTCGAGCTGACGAACGCGGTCCCCCTTACCGAGTCGGTCGGTCGCGTCATGTCGGCCTCGAGCGTCGACTCCACGAGCGGGGCTTCGAGCGTCCCCTCGTCGAGGCACGTCGTCGCCGTCTTCGCGTCGGGCCGATCGATCGTGCTGCCGAGCCGCGCCATGTGCCCCACGCACGCAGCGCGCAAGGTCACACGCACGCGCCCACGCTTCCCCGGGACGAGGCGCAAGAGGAGCAAGCGATCGACCGCCGCCGACGGGATCGGCTCGGTCTTCGGCGTCGGGTCTTCGCCGCCGTCGTTCGTCGTGCCTCCGCTCGGGCCACGAAGGCGCGGGCCGGAGGAAGGTGGAGGCGGGGCGCCGGCATCCGCGGTCTCCGGCGGAAGCGCCGCGAGATCCAAGGGGAGCGACTCGAGCGTCACGTCGGCCGGCCAGTCGGGGAGCGATCCGCCGGTCACGAGGTAGTACGTGCCAGGATCGAGCGTGACGTCGAAGCGGGGGAAGTGCCCGGGCGCGAGCGGCGCGGCGCTGGGCTCGCCACGGCAGGCGATCTGCGAAGTCGGATCTGTGCAGGTTGCACGTAAGAAGAGCGTGGCCCCCGACTCGAAGGGGAACATCGACGCCACGTCGAAGCGGTAGCTCCCGTGCTCCTTCACCTCGACGCGCGCGGCCACCGAGCCGGCACGCACCGGATCGTCGCACTCGAGGGCGCCGGTGGTCGTCGACTGCGTCAGCGCCGTGCCCCCGCGCCGTGCCGTCACGCGCCCGCCCGGCGGCAGCAGCGGCGCGTTGGCGCAAAGCTCGTCGAGCGAGCTCGCGGCATGCGCGGGCGTGTAGGCCCCGGGGGCGAAGTAACGCTCGCCGGCGTAGTCGCGCACGATGCCGTCGGGGTAGACGCGGAGGCGCGCCATCACCAGCTTGTCCTTCGCGTCGTCGTCGGAATAGACGCTGAAGCTCGAAGGCCAGTCGCTGGGATCGGTCCTGCCGACGTCGCGCGACTCGAACCAGGTCCCGTCTTCGGCGTAGAGATCGAGGCGGAGGCGCCCGGCGAGGGCCGGCGCCGGCAAGTCGGTGTCGACGACGACGAGCGCCTCGCCGTGCGCGGGGAGTGCCTTCTGACCGCCGCACGCGCTGAGCGCTGCGGCGAGGGCCGCCGGCGCGAAGGCTCGCTTCATCGGAGGATCCGGCGAACCGAACCGTTCCGCGCGGTGCCGTCGCCACGCACTGTCCAGTAGGTGTAGAGCTGATCGGCCGTGAGATCGTAGAGCCCGTCCTGCCCCGCGGTGATGAGCGAGAGGCCCCTCGCGTGGTCCAGGGCGATGAGGCCGGGACCGAGCAAAGGATCGCCGACGCCGACGACCGCATCGCCGTTGTTCCTCACGGCGAGCGCGCTCGCGCGCATGAGCCCCGGGTCCGCAGCGAGCGGAGGCCACTGCGTCCCCCCCTTGGGGAACGGGAAGATCTGGCCCTGCGCCGCGGCCACGAGGCCGTTCCCCGACACCCTCAGGGCACCGGTCGCGCCGCTCCAGACGTTGGTCGGCATGCTGGGTGAGAGGAGCGACGTCCGCGCCCCCGAGGACTTTGGGACCGAGGCGACCTCGCCGTTCGCGCCGGTGACGAAGAAGACGGTCGTGTCGTCGAGGACGAGCGACCCGAGCTGGGACTCGCCGCTTACGAGGGTCGTGACCGAGCCGCCGCCGAGGGGAACGCTCCCCACGACACCGTCGTCGCGTGCAAAGTACACGTTGTCGGCGTCCACCGCGATGCTGCGGAACCCCGCATCGCTCGAGGCGATCACGGTGGAGGCGCCGCCCGTCTTGGGCGCGCGGCCAATGGTGTACGGAGCGTTCCCGTCGTGGGTCGCCCAGTAGACGCTCGTCGCGTCGACGGCGAGGGCGTCGGCCGGTCCGTTCGTCGCCGTGACGACCGTCGTGGCGCCGCCGGCGGTAGACACGTGAAGGACCCCTCGCTCGTCGTCGGTGAAGTAGAGCTCGCCGTCGTCGTCGACGATCTTGCGCGGCGTGACCCCGGCGGACAGGGTCTCGACGGAGGGGGGAGGGTGCGCGCACATCCCCTTGGCGGTCTGGACGAGCGGCGTGCCGATGCCCGCTGTCATCGCCAGGATGCGCATGTCCGAGGGACGCACGATGAAGTTCAGCGGGTCGAAGGGGGCGTTCTTGGCCGAGAGCGCTTGTCGCGAGCTCTCGGTCACGATGCCGATGGGGAAGTCTTCTCGGTTCGATTGGGTGAAGGTGTCGACGTCGCTGCGCGTCGGCGGGCTCACGACCCACGGCGGTCCGTCGGTCGGGTTCTCGCCGTCGAAGTTCGCGCCGATGGCCACGAGCACGCAGAGCGACGGATCGTTGGCGACGGCGCTGGCGAGGAGTTGATCCTCGAGGAGCGCAGGCTGGCACTGGAGGCCGACCACGCCGAGCACGACGATCATGCACGTGCACGAAGGGGAGCGCGCTTCGGAGAGATGGATCTCGCGCCACGGGAGCTGGCTCGAGTCGCGCGCCTGGGGCGACATCGCGTAGCCCTGGATCGTGAAGTCGGGGAGGACGTCGCCGATGCCGCCACCGTACGGACCGGGCGGGTAGGCGAGCTGCGCGTCCGCGCCTGCGTCGGGGTCCGTCGCGCCGTCGGATGTCCCAGCGTCGCTCGACGTGTCGTGCGTTGCTTCGGTTCCACCACACGCGCCGGCGAGACCGACCACGAGGCTGGCGAGGAGCGCGAAAAGACCTCTCCGGATCCTCACGGCACCTTCAAGGACCACCCGAGCCCCCCTCCGTCGGTTGCCGGTCTCGAAGGCTCTTCTTGCGAGCGCGCCACGAAGTACGTCGTGGCTGCCGCGCCGACCACGAGCGCTCCTGCCGCCGTCCAGAACCACCACTTCTGCGTCAGGGCGCGCTTCTCTTCGCGCATCCCCGCCGAGAGCTCGGCGCGCTCGCCCGGGCGCACCACGATCTCGGCTTCGTAGGGGACGTAGCCTTGGCGTGTCACGCGCACGCGGTAGCGACCGGCGTTGCGCGACACGTCGACGGGCGGGTTGCCGACGTCCGAGTCGTCGACGTGCACGACGGCGTCGCCGAGGTTCGAGGTCACGTGGATCGTCGCCGGGAGACGATCGAGCTCGAACTTCACCTCCTGCGCGGAGCCCGGGGGGACGGTACGGTTCAAGACGACGTCTTGGTAGCCGCGGTGCGAGAGCGTGAACACGTGCGCGCCGGGGTTCATCAAGACGACGAAGCGACTCGCCTTCGGCGCATCGCCCGGGCCGGGCGGGAGCGTCCCGGCGACGAACGTCCCGTCCGAGAGCCGTTCGAGCGGGCGACCGTCGACGGAGAGCGCCGCGTCTTCGGGATGCAGAGCGACGCTGACGCGCGGGAGGATCTTGTCGAGCTCGCCGAGGAGCGCTTTGGCTTCGGTGCGCGCCGACTCCGGGAGCTCCGCGCCGCTCGCCGCTTCGTCCTGCGAAAGCGCCTTCAAGAACGCGCCGCGCGCGAGGGTGTATTGGCCCATCGCTCGCTGGCACTGCGCGATGTTGTAGGTGGCGATGGCGTGCGGCTTCAGCGCCGCGGCGTGCTCGAAGGCGGAGAGCGCCTCCGACCACCGCTCCGCTTTGACGAGCTCGGCGCCGCGATTGAACTCGGTGCGCGCGGCGGTGACGGTCGCGTCGGCCTCGGGAGGCTCGGCGGGGCTCGTGGCTTGGGCCGGCTCGTCGGCCCGCGCGAGAGGAGAGAGCGCGAGCAAGAAGAAGAGGAGCGAGACGACGGGGGGGCGCATGGCTTTTCTTCGCATCAGTAGGGGGACTCTTGGATCACGCCGCCGGGCGAGATCGGCGCGGCGGCGGCGGGCTTCACGGCCGTCGACCCGGCGACCGTCGCTCCGGCGTCGGGACGGTGCTGCGCCTCGGCGCGCCTCCGCACCTCGCGCGACGTGAGCGACGTCGCCGGCGTCGGCGGAGCGGTGGGAGCAGGCTCTTTGGTGCTCTCCTCGGCGGCGAGACTCGTGGCGGACGGAGCGACGACCGGCGCAGGGAACGCACCGGCGGAGGTCGTCGCCGGAGGTGGCGGATTCGTGCTCGCTACTGGCGGCGGCGGCGCGTCCCCCGCGCTCATTCTCCACACCAAGAGAGCGAACGCCACCGCAGCGGCAAAGGCCACCGCCGCCGCTCGCCATTTGGATGCCGCACCCGACGAGGTCGCGCGTACGTCGATCGCCTCGAGCGCCGCCAAGAGCTCGTCGGCCGTCGCGTAGCGCGCGCTCGCGTCCTTCTCCAGGCACTTCTGGATGCAGGCTTCGAGCCCGCGCGGCAGATCGACCCTGCGACGCGAGAGCGGCAGCGGCGTGTCGCGGCTCGTCGCGATCACGACGTCCATCGGCGTCTCGCCGCCGAAGGGGCGCGCGCCGGTGACCATCTCGTAGAGCATCACACCGAGCGAGAACACGTCGGTGCGCACGCCCACGTTCTTGCCCGTCGCCTGCTCGGGCGACATGTAGCCGGGCGTCCCGATGATTCGCCCCTCCTGCGTGAGCAAGCTCGTCTGGGTCGCCCCCTCGTCGGTCGGAGCCGAGGTCTCGCGGACCCGCGTCGGCTTCGCCAAGCCGAAATCGAGCACTTTGATCGCGCCGTCGCTCGCCACCATCACGTTGTCGGGCTTCAAGTCGCGGTGCGCGATCCCTCGCGCGTGCGCGCGCGCCACACCTCGAGCGATGCTCTTGGCGATCTCGATCGCTTCGGTCACGTCGAGCGGCCCGTGTCGAAGATGCTCGCGCAGCGTCTCCCCCTGCACGAGCTCCATCGCGATGTAGATGCGCCCGTCGGCCTCGCCGATCTCGTGCACCGCCGCCACGTTGGGGTGCGTGATCGCCGCCGCGACCCGCGCCTCGCGCAGGAAGCGCCGACGCCGCTCCTCGTCGTCGTCGAAATTCCCCGGCAGCACCTTGAGCGCCACCACGCGTTCGAGCTTCTCGTCCTCGGCGCGGTAGACGATCCCCATCCCTCCGCTGCCGATCTTCTCGACGATGCGGAACTGCGCGACCCGCGTGAGCGGGATCGTCTCGCTGAGGACCCGCTCGGCCACCGAAGGAGCCCGCGCCACCGCGCGGAGGAAGTCGTCGCCCGAGTCGGTCGACTCGTCCAAATCGTCCAGCGCCTCGTCGTCGCTCGCAGCCTCGTTCACCCCCTCGGCGCCTTCCTTCATGCTGCAAATCCGAGCCTAGCGCGGATGAGGTCGCGTTGAGTAGACCGCTCACGGGAGGGTGGAGTCCCGCGCGCGCACGATGTGACGAAAAATCGTCAGCCGTCTTTCGGGGGGATGAGGCCCGCGCGCTTTCCGAGCTCGAGGAGCTTCTCTTTGACGAGCTGGAAGCGCTTGCGCAGGCGCGCCGACTCCTTCTTCAGGCGGTCGGGCGTGACCTCGCCTTCGTCCTCGAGCAGGACACGGGCGAGCTCATCCCAGGCGAGGCCGCGATCGACCCGCAAGATGAGGAGGGCCTGGTCCTCCTCGGGGAGGGTCTCGCGGAGCGCGGCGAAGCGATCCTTCTGCTCGGTGCCGAGGTAGGTGAGCGTCTTGGTGCGGACCTCTTGGGCGACCTGGGAGATCGCCGAGGTGGCGCTGAGGGGGACGTTCCCCCGGGCGGCGCGGTGGGCTCGCTTGCGGAACCGGTAGGACGCGTGGCGGGCCAGGGTGTACGCCCACGTGCGAAGGGTGCACTCCCAGGCGAACTTGGGGAGCCCCTTCCAAAGGTCCTCGCTGAACGAGGAGAAGACGTCCCCGGCGTCCTGCTCGTTGCGGTGGAGGGCGACGAGAAATCCCAAGATTTCCGGGCCATACCCGCGGAGCGCCCGCGTCACGGCGGCGTCGAAATCCCCGGCGGTCGACAGGCCGCGGACCTCGTCTTCGAGGCGGGCGCGCGCGGCTTCGTCCATTCCGAAGTCTTACCGAAAAAAAGATCTTCACACGAGGGGAGGGCCGAACTCTGTCCTTTCAGAACCGATTGAAGGAGACAGACATGAACCTCGTCAACGCCACCAAGAAGACCCTCGCCCTCGCCCTCGTCGGGACGCTCGCCCTGGTCACTGGGTGTGCCAGCACCACGTCGGAGTCCGCCGCCGCGGCGACCCCCGCCACCGCCAGCGCCCACGCCGAGAAGCGCGTCGAGCACCGCGAGCTCGCCAACGGCATCGAGCTCACCATCTCGGACGACGCGAGCCCCGAGGCGCGCCTCATCGCCGAGCAGATCCAGTCGGAGATGCGCTCGCGTTACATCAGCGCCCGCTGACGCGCCGAAACAGAGAGGCTCAGAGCGCGCCGACGCGCGCGACCTCTTGCTCGAAGATGCGCCGCACGATGGCGATCGCGCACGCGTAGGTGCTGTCGACGCCGAAGTAGCTGAGGCTCTTCGAGAGGAGGGATTGCCGCCGTGAGTACGGCGTGTCCGACGCGTAGTGAAGGACGCCGAAGTCGAACGGCACAGACGATCCGAGCTGCACGATCTCGTCGCGCGGGCAGCGCGTGGGGTGCGTGAGCTCGTAGATCGCGCTCAGGAAGGGGCCGGCCTCCATTTCGAGCACGGTGTAGCCGTCGCGGTAGAAGGCGTTCATGTAGTGGCGGTTCTGGAGGAACGCGCTCCTCACGGTGAGCGCCGACTGGTTGTCGAACACGCTCCCGAAGCGGAGGTGAGGCTGCACGTGCGCCGCGCCGAAGCAGTTCTGGAAGAGGAACGTGTTGCGCGAGTGCTCGTCGTAGACCGTGCCGCTGAGCGAGACGTCGCCGACGCGACCGTTCAAGGTGGCGGCCTTGCCCATCACGTACACGCCGCGCAGCTCGCCCACCCCCTGGCCCAGGCGCGAGAGCAGGTGGTAGGCGGCCATGCCGAGCGGGTAGTCGATGTTGACGATGTACGCCTCGCTCTTGGCGAGCTTGTCGATGCCGGGAACGGCGAGCCGCGGATCGATGCGCGCAGGATCGACCTTGGAGATCTCCACGATCTGCGCGTCGACGTCGATGTGGCCCGGCTCGGAGAAGTGACGGAGCCCCACGGCGGCCTCGAAGTCACGGACCTCCTTGATGCGGTCCTCTTCGCACGGCGCGTGGATGTAGCTCCTCAGCATGTAGTAGACGAGCGAGAGGATCTCGGCCTCGTCCCCCTTCGCCTGCGCCGCTTCGACGACCGAGCGGAGCCCTTCGGGATCGCGATCGCGCGCAAAACCGAGGATTTTGTCCTTGTGCGAGCGCGCGTAGCCGCCGACCAAGTTGGCGATGGCGTGCGTGTTCGACGACACGAAGTAGACCGGCGGCCGACGCGGCGGCGTGGGGCGCACGTACGCGGGCTCGATGCCGCTCCACCACCTTTGCGCCGAGCGCTGGTACTGCGAGTACGAAGCCGCGAGCAGGCGCACGTGGATGTCGCACGGCCTGGAGGCGAGGGCGCGGAGCGACTCGTCGAAGCGGCCGCTGTTGAAGGCCTGGTGCAGGGTGGAGATCTCTTCCACCGCGAGGCCGAGCGCGCGCGCGAGCTCTTCGTCCGAGGGGCGCGTGAACGTCTTCCCCGCGCCGAACACGCGGAGGCGCTCGTGCATCTTGTTCCACTCGAGCTGGTACGCCGTGAGGATGGGGATGAGATCGTCGATGTCGCTCTCGCTGGCGATGAACACGCCGAGCGTGCCGGTGCGCGCGTCGTAGCGGAGCGGCCGGCGGCGACCGCGGGTCTTGGCGATGTCCCAGCGACGCACGTGAAAGCCCGCGGCTTCGAAGAGCTCGTGCGACTGCCCCATGACGACGAGCCGCGTGTCGGGCATCGTCTCCGGCAAGCGCGCCGCCGCGTAAGCGAAGGCGGAGATGTCGGGGTTGGGCGAGAGCGCGCCGGGGTGGAGCGACGAGCCGCTGAAGGAGTGAGACTCCTCGAAGGCGCGGACGCGGACCTCGCCCGACGAGCGGAGCAGCGACGTATAGGTGCGGACGTAGAGATCGATTTCGTCTGCGGCGGCGAGCGGGGCTTGGCGTTCCATGCGCGGGACGAGCCTACTACCGATCGCCGAAAGCCTCGTCGACCAAGGCACGGATCTCGTCGTGCTTTCGTTGCTCCTCGGGGGTGCGCACCTTCTTCTTGGGCGCGGCCTTGGTGAAGTCGGGGAGCGGCTCGCTCTTCTTCCCGAAGAGCCGGCCGAAGAAGCCGCGGACCGGCTCGAGCGTGAAGAGCCCCTCGGCGAGCGTCTCGGGGTGCTCCTTGAGGCCGCGGACGATCTCGGGGTTCGAGTCGACCCACTCCATGGCTTTGTCGAAGGCCTCGGCCTGCGTGACGCTCAAGTGCGCGCGGGCCGCGCCGGGGCGGAGATCGTTCACGCGGACGAAGAGCCCGAGCGCCACCGCGAGCTCCATGACGCCGAGCGACGTCGCTTGGTGCACACGCACGCCGCCACAGGATTTTCCGTAGATGTGCGCCCCCTCGAGGAGCAGCACGCCGAAACCCGACGCGAGCGCGGCCATCTCGCTCACCGGGACGAGCTCCTCGGCGAGGACGTCCTCTTCCGCCTCGGCGAGGATGAGCGAGCCCACGCTCCGCGCGAGGCTCGACGTGAGGAGGGTCGCGTGGCCGACGTCGCTCACGTTCACGTCGACGATGTAGCCGTCGTCGATCTCGACCACGCCGCGCGCCGTCTCCTTCTTCTCCCCCGGGGCGCAGGCGCCGGTGCCGCATCCCCCCGTGCCGCAACCCCCGCCCGTGGCCGGCTCGTCGGGCTCGAGGAAGCGGAGGGCGAGGCCCAAATCGTCGTGGAGCGGCGCGTAGCCGATCATGCGGCGGAGGAGCCTGTCGACGCTCGCCGCGTCGCGCTCGAAGGGGTCGGGGAAGTGCTTCCCCGTGGGCTCGAGGAGGACCGGCTCGCGGAAGGCCTCGCCGTGCGCCGCGAGGAGCCGCGCGTAGTGGGTCACGAGCCAAGTCAGCGCTTCGTCGTGGGGGAGCTCCATCGCCCTCTGAGCTTAGCGCGTGATAGAACAGTGTGCAGTGCTACGGCTGGCTACCTACAACGTCGAGAACCTCTTCGACGCCGCGGGGCCGGAAGAGGACGGCTTCCTCGATCGTCGCCTCGCGTTCTTGAGCGGGATGATCGCCCGCATCGACGCCGACGTCCTCGCGCTCCAGGAAATCGGCTCGGAGAAGGCCCTCGCGGCGCTCCTCGATCGGCTCCCGCCGCTCCCTGGGGGAGGGGCGCGCGAGGTCGTGCTCGGGACCCCCGACGTGCGCGGGATCCGCTGCGCCATCGTCTCGGCCCTTCCCGTGCGCGCGAGCCGCGTGCACACCGCCCAAGACCTGCCGTTCCCCGCGTTCGCCGTGGGCGACGCGCCCCCCTTCGCCGGTCGCATCCCGCTCCGTCGCGGCGTGGTCCATGCCGAGATCGCGCTCCCCGGCGGACGCGTGCTCCACGCGCTCTCCGCGCATCTGAAATCAGGTCGGGCGATGCCGCTTCGAACCGCGAACGGCGACCGCGTCGAGCCGACGACCGCGCGGGCGCGCGCCGAGGGGGAGCTCCGAAGCCTCGTCTTCCGCGCCGCCGAAGCGCTCTTTCTCCGCGGCCTCGTGGACGATCTCCTGGGCGCCGATCCTTCGTGTGCCGTGGCCCTCATGGGGGATCTAAACGACGGCCCCACCTCGCTCGTCCTCCGGATCGTGTCGGGGGAAGGGACCGCCGAGCCGGCTTTTCGTCTCGCCTCGGCTTCGGCGGGGATCGCCAAGACCGTGCGCTACAGCGTGCTCCACGGCGGGGCGCCCACGGCCATCGATCACGTGCTCCTCAGCGCTTCACTCCACGCGCGCCTCAAGACCGCGCGCTTTTTGAACGACGGGCTGCGCGACGACGCCACACGCTACGCCGAGGGCGCGCCGCGTCCCACGGACTCCGACCACGCTCCCCTCCTCGTCGAGATCGAGCCATGACCCACGAGTCCAGGCCCCCGCCTCCGCTCCTCGAGCCGATGCTCTCCGCCGGCGCGTACCATCGTGCGCGCGGTGAGCTCGACTCCGCGCTCGATGCCTACAAGAAGGCGCTCATGCTCGCCGGCGACGCCGACGCCGCGGTGCGCGCTTCGCTCTACGCACACATCGGAGCGATCAAGAAAGAGGAAGGGAAGCTCCGCGAGGCCGAGCTCAACTACGAAAAGGCCCTCTCCGTCGTCCCCACGCATCGTCGATCGCTCGAGGAGCTCATCGAGATCGCGATGCAGGACGAAGATCTGCCGCGCGCGCTCCGTCACCGGAAGAAGCTCGTGGTCGCGCTCTCCGATCCGATGGAGAAGGCCGACGAGCTGATGCGCATCGCCACGCTCCTCGCCGATTTTCTCGGCGATGCCGAGGCCGCCACCGAAGCGCTCGAAGAGGCGCGCGCCCTTCGCCCCGACGACCGCCCGATCTTCACGCGCCTCGTCGAGCTCTACGAGAAGCTCGGCGCGTGGGGAAAGCTCGTCGCCACGTTGGGCGCGGCGTGCCTCGAGTCCGACGACGCGCGCGAGCGCGCCGGCTACCGCATGCGCCAAGCGGAGATCTCGGAAGAGAAGCTCCGCGACGAGCCGCAAGCGATGCACTTCTACGAAGCGGCGCTCGAAGAAGAGCCTTCGTTCGAGGCCGCGCTCGCCCGGCTCGTGCGCCTTCGCACGCGCCGCCGCGAGCTCCGCCAGCTCGAGCGCCTCTATGCGCGTCTCATCGACTCGTCGGCGGAGTCGGGGCGCGTGGAGCGCGCGTTCCACTTCTGCCGCCTCTTGGGGGAGCTCCGTCGCGACAAGCTCGGAGATCTCGAAGGGGCCATCGAGGCCTTCTCCGGCGCGCTCCGCTGCAAGCCGGAGGACGTCGAGGCGCGCGCCGCCTTGGCCAGCCTCTTCGTGGCCGCGGGGGACGTGCGCGCGGCGATCCACGAGCTCGAGGTGACGGCGAGCCTCGCGCCGCAAAGGCGGCAGACCTACCGCACGCTCTTCGAGCTTCACACCAAAGGCGGGCGCACCGATCGCGCGTGGCTCGCGGCGATGGCCCTCGAGGAGCTCCAAGCCGCCGAGCTCGATCACGAGCTCATCGCCTCGCAGTACCGGCCCGAAGGGGTCATTCGCCCGACGAATGCGCTCGACGACGACGCGTGGGATCAGTTCCTCCGCGCGCCGGGCTACGACGGCGCGGTGGCCGAGGTCCTTCGTGCGGTGGGCAACGCCGCGGTCGCCGCGCGCGTCGCCGATCTCGCAGCGCTTGGGAAGCTCGCCACGCTCGATCCTACGCGCCGGCAAGATCCCGAGAGCACCGCCACCACGGTGCGCTCGTTCGCGTGGGCGGGGAACGTGCTCGGCGTCGCCGTACCCGAGCTCTACGTGCTCGACGACGTCCCCGGCGGCATCGCTGCGGTCCCCGTGCTCCCCCCGGCGACGGCGCTCGGCGACGAGGTCACCTCGGGGCGCTCGATGCAGGAGCTCGCCTTCTTGGCGGGGCGCCACCTCACCTACTATCGGCCCGAGCACTTCGCGCTCGTCTACTTCCCCTCGCTCGCGGAGCTGACCACGCTCTTTCTCGCGAGCGTCACCGTCGTGCTCGAGGACCTCCCCATTCCCGACGAGGCGATGGCCGAGGCCGTCTCCGCGCTCCGCCCCGAGATCGCCTCACGCCTCGACGAAGAAGCCAAGACCGCGCTCGAAGACGCGGTGCACCGCTTCGAGCGCGAAGGGGGGCGCACCGACCTCGCGGCGTTCATTCGCAGCGTCGAGCTCTCGGCGTGCCGCGCCGGGCTCGTCCTCGCCGGCGACTTGGCGGTCGCCGCCTCCGTGCTCCACCGCGAGCAGCGTGAAGTGGCGGAGCTCGACGACGACGCGCGCGTGGCCGATCTGCTCGTGTTCTGCGTCGAAGAGAAGCTCCCCGTTCTCCGTGAGTGGCTCGGCGTCTCGGCGCGCGCCTCGATGGCCCCGCCGGCGATCCTCCCCACGCCGAGCATGGCGGTGCCGCCCATGCCGCCTTCTTCGTCGGGATCCTCGCTCGAGGCCACGCTGCCGCCGCTCCCTTCGTGGCCGCCGAGCAAGCCGTCCGACTGAGTGCTGCGAAACGCGTTCGGGATACGTGTGCTGTGCACGTATTACGCGAGGCGCTGCGCAGGGAGCGCCATCAGCTCCTTGACGATCGAGTCCGCGGGGCGCCCGGAGAGCACCCCCTTGGCGAGCGCCTGGAAGATCGGCGTCGGGACTTTGCGCTCTTCGGCCCAGGCGGCGAGGCAGGGAATGAGCTCCACCGCTTCGACGCGCTGGCCCGCCTCGGCCGCGGCCTCTTCCACGCTCTTGCCGCGCGCGAGCGCTGCGCCCAGGAGCACCTCGGGCCGATCTTTTTCGGCGATCGAAGCGAGCAAGTCTCCGTAGCCGGCGAGGCCGAGGAGCGTCCGCTCGACGCCGCCCGCCGCGCTCGCCATGCGCGCGGCCTCCTCGACGCCGCGCGAGACGAGCGCCGCCATCGCTCCTGCCGAGAGGCCGAGCGCTTGGCCGTAGCCCACCGCGAGACCGAGACACCCGACGAGCGCGCTCGCCCACTCGACGCCGACGAGATCCGACGAAGCGTAGATGCGAAGGAGCGGCGTGCCGAAGGCGGCGGCGATGGCGTCGTTGACCTCCGGGTAGCGCGACGCCGAGACGAGCGCGCTGGGGGTCCCCTTGAGCAAGTCCTCGGACAAGATCGGCCCGCCGAGCGCGCCGATGCGTCGCGCGGGGGTCTCTTGGCGAAGCACTTCGCTGATGGCGAGGAGGCGCGGCGCCCCCTTCGCCCCGACGTCTTCTTTCGCCGTCGAGACCTCGAGCCCGCGGATCCCGTGCACGAGGAGGTGCCGGCCGTCGACCACGTCGCCGAGCGAGCGCGCCACGCCGCGCGCGACCTCGGAGGGGACGGCGAGGACGATCATCCGCGCTTCTTTCCCCAGCGCGGTGAGATCGCTCACCTGCTCGACCCCGTGGGGGAGCGCTTCGAGCTTCCGTCGCGAGTGGATGAGCGCGCGCGAGCCGGTCCGCGCCGCCGCCGCTGCGAGACCCAGGCCCCACGGGCCGCCCCCGATTACCCCTACCGTCGCGCCGTACACGAGGGCGACCGTATCACGTGGCGCCCGCCGGGGTGATCGCGCACACTCTCGGCGTCGTGTCGCTCGTCCAGCTTCGAAACCCCGCGCGCGGTGCCCCCTCGCGTACCCGCGCGTTTCTCCCGACCACGCGCGAAGAGATGGCCGAGCGCGGCTGGGACGAGCTCGACATCCTCATCGTCACCGGCGACGCCTACGTCGATCACCCGGCGTTCGGCCCCATCCTCATTGCGCGCTTTCTCGAAGGGCGCGGCTACAAGGTCGGCGTCGTCGCGCAGCCGCGCTGGGACAACGTCGAGGACATCGCGCGTATGGGGAGGCCGCGCCTCTTCGTGGGGATCAGCGCCGGCAACCTCGACTCGATGCTCAACAAGCTGACGGCGCAAAAGAAGGTGCGCTCGGAGGATCAATACTCCCCCGGCGGCACCCCCGACGCGCGGCCGAACCGCGCGAGCATCGTCTACGCGAACCTGTGTCGACAGGCCTTCCCCGGTCTTCCGGTGGTGCTCGGGGGCATCGAGGCCTCGCTCCGTCGCATCGCCCACTACGACTATTGGTCGGACTCCGTGCGCCGCTCGGTGCTCCTCGACGCCAAAGCGGACCTGCTCGTCTTCGGCATGGGCGAGCGCCCCGCGTGGGAGATCGCGAAGCGCCTCGCCCAAGGCGAGCCGGTCTCGGCGCTCACCGACATTCGCGGCACCGCGCACGTGAAGAAGAACAAGCGAGCGTGGGAGCCGCTCCTCGAAGACACGAGCCGCTTCGTCACCGACAAGAAGCTCGTGGTGCTCCCCTCCTACGACGAGGTGAAGAGCGACAAGAACGCCTTCGCCAAGATGTCGCGCGCGTTTCAGTACGAGACCAACCCGCACAACGGGCGCCCGCTCCTCCAGGTGCACGGCGACGAAGCGGTGTACTTCAACTCCCCCGCCGAGCCGCTCGACGAGAGCGAGATGGACGGGCTCTACGATCTGCCCTTCACCCGCCTTCCGCACCCGAGCTACGCGGACAAGATCCCCGCCTACGAGACGGTGAAGCACTCCATCGTCACCATGCGCGGCTGCTTCGGCGGGTGCACCTTCTGCAGCATCACCGAGCACGAGGGGCGCATCATCCAGAGCCGCTCCACGAACAGCGTGCTCCGCGAGGTCCGCGCGCTCACGCGCATGGAGGGCTTCCGCGGCGTGCTCACCGATCTCGGCGGGCCGACCGCCAACATGTACAAGATGAGCTGCAAGGACGACGCGACCGAGAGCGCGTGCCGCAGGCTCTCGTGCGTGCACCCGGGGATCTGCGAGAACTTGAAGACCGATCACGCGCCGCTCATCGAGCTGATGAAAGAGGTGCGGAACGCGCCCGGCATCAAGAAGGTCTTCATCGCCTCGGGCGTGCGCTACGACCTCGCCGAGCGGAGCCCCGAGTTCGTGAAGGAGCTCGCGCAGCACCACACCGGCGGCCAGCTCTCGGTCGCCCCCGAGCACTCGAACGACGGCGTGCTCGACAAGATGAAGAAGCCGTCCATCAAGAGCTACGAGCGCTTCGCCCAGGCCTTCTGCCAAGCGAGCGAAGACGCGGGGAAAGAGCAGTACCTCGTCCCCTACTTCATCACCGGGCACCCCGGCTCGACCTTGAAGGACACCATCGAGCTCGCGCTCTACTTGAAGGAGCGCGGGATGCGCCCGCGGCAGATCCAAGACTTCATCCCCACGCCGATGGCCGTGGCCACGACGATGTTCTACACGGGCGTCGATCCGCTCACGATGCAGCCGGTCTACACCGCGACCGATCTTCGCGAGAAGCGCATGATGAAGGCGCTCCTCTTCTACTGGGACGCGCAGCACTGGCCGCTCGCGCGCGAAGCCTTGAAGAAGGCGGGGCGGCGTGACCTCATCGGCAACTCGCCGCGATGCCTCGTCCCCTTCGAAGGGGCGAAGGATCGGCTCGTTTCGCGCGGGGATCGCCCGACCTCCGGGGCAAGCGGGCCTCGCCGCGGCCCACGCCACGGCTCACCTCGCCGAAGACCCTGAGCGAGCCTTCCACGTACGCACGGGCGCTCGCGTCTGCTACATCGCGGCCATGCGTCTCTCGGTCGCAGCCGTCGCCCTCGCCGTCACGTTCACCGCTGGCTTCGCGTGCGTGAGCGATCCGCCGAGCGACACGCCGCTGGGCGACGGCGGCTCCACTGACGGCGCGACGACCCAAGACGGCGGCGCGAGCGACGGGGCGA
Organism: uncultured Polyangiaceae bacterium; assembly: GCA_964531795.1. GTDB lineage: Bacteria > Myxococcota_A > Polyangia > Polyangiales > Polyangiaceae > CAZHHD01. The sequence continues at coordinate 31,573 of CAZHHD010000016.1, forward strand.
ACGGCGAAGGAGGCGCCAGCGTCCTCACGCTCACCCCCGGCACGTTCCACTTCGTCAACGAGCCCGCCGGCGCCCCCGTCCCCCACGGCTTCGTCCTGACCAACGACGGCACCACGTCGATCGACTCCATGGCCTCGGCGGGGCTGAGCGGACCCGACGCTGCGCGCTTTCAGATCACCAGCGACGCGTGCCGCGGCTTGCCGCTCGCCCCCAAGGCGACGTGCACGGTCACCGTGGCCTTCGCCGCGCCCGGCGTCGGCGAATACCAAGCGACGCTCACGGTCGGCGCCGTCACCGCTTCGCTCACCGGCACCGCCACCCAATACAAGACCGAGGCGAGCAACACCGGGCACGTCCTCAACACCGTGTGGGGTCGCGGCACCTCCGTGTGGCTCGCCGGGGACAAAGGGCTCATCGCCCAACGCGCCGGCGACGGCTCGTGGAACGCGCTGTCGACGCCGAGCTCGACGATGGATGTCCGTGCACTCTGCACGATTGACGGCACCTATCCGGTCTTTGCCTTCGGCGTGGACGGCGCGCCGGCGGGGATGCGCGGGCTCTTCCTGGGCGTCGGCTCGAGCGCGTGGGCGTCGATCGGCCTGAGCGGCTCGCTCCCCCCCGACGCCGTCGGGTGCGCGAGCTGGTACAGCTCCGGTGCCGCCAGCATGATGACGACGGCCATCGCCTCGAACGGCCAGTACTACGTCATCTCTGGTGGATCGCCCTCGTCGTCCAAGGACATCGACGTCGACGCGGGATCGACCGCGCTCCACGCGCTCTCCGCCGACTCCTCGGGGAACATGTGCGCGGTGGGCGAGTCCGGACGCGTCGTCGCGCAGAACCCCTTGCAGGGGGTCGCGTGGACCGAGGGCTCGGCCGGTGGCCACACCCTCCGCGGCGTGTGGGCCGCCCCCGGCGGGAACGCCGTGCTCGTCGCCGGCGACCAAGGCACGCTCCTCAGCAGCTCCACCGGCTGCGGCTCTTCGTGGAACACCGAGACGATCCCGGCGTGGCCGGGCGGGACGGTTCGTGGCCTTCGTGCGGTCTACGGCGTCGGCCCAGCCGAGGCCTACGCCGTGGGCGACGCGGGGACGATCCTTCACCGCGGCTCGTCGAGTGGCTGGGCCTTGGAGCCGAGCGGGACCGACCAAGATCTCCACGCGGTGTGGGCCAGCGCCGACGGCAAGGACGTCTACGTCGTCGCCGCCGGGTTCGTCCTGCACAAGCACACCCCCTGATCGCGGCACGCGGCCCCTCGGCGCCGTGTGGGCGCATGTCGTTTTCCGCTGAAGAAACATAGCGAAACCAAGAACCGGCTACTTGTGCGCCGGATCCTGCGCTACGCCTTGCGGGCCGCATCGGGAACTGTATGCCGAACGCATACAATACCATTCGGATCATTCATCTTCCGCGCGCCGCCCGCGTTCGGTAGGTCCCGTAGTCGTAGGAGGCAGCGCCCCCATGCTCCGATCGCGCAAGCTCGTCACGTCGCTCTTCACCTCGGCTCTCGTCCTCGGCCCCGCCCTCGTGGCGTGCGGAGGCTCCTCGTCCCCCGCCGCAACCGATCAAGGAGACGCGGGGGTCTACGTGCCGGTGGTCCCCGACGCGGCCGCCGAGGCCGCCCCCGCCGACGATCCGTTGAACCCGAACTACCCGGCGCCCCACGCGGCGATGCCGCAGAACGACTACCACGGCGCGCGCGTGCTTCACGCCGCGCAGATCGTGACCGTCACGTTCACCGGGGACGCGCTCCAAGATCGTCTCCAGCTCTTCGGCGACACCATCACCGCCACGCCGTGGTGGGACACGGTCTCCGACGGCTACTGCGACTCGGCCGGTTGCGTCGGTCGCGGCGCCGGCGCCGGGCACGTGGTGCTCGACACGCACGACACGTCCTACGACGACTCGTCGCAGGGCGGCTCCTCGAGCATCCAGGACTTCATCAAGGCCCAGGTCGCCAAGGGCGCGGCCGCCGGTGGGTTCCCTGCGCCGACGACGGACACGCTCTACGCGATCTACTTCCCCGCCGACACGACCGTCACCCTCGACGGATCCAAGAGCTGCGACGCCTTCGGCGCGTACCACAACACGACCAAGGTCACGCCCCCCGGCGGCACCGAGCAGGTCGTGGCGTACGCGATCATGCCGCGCTGCGGATCGAGCGAGCACCGCCTCACGGTCGCCGCGAGCCACGAGTTCACCGAGGCCGCGACCGATCCGGACATCGGCATCGGGGACATCGGCTACTACATGCAGGATCGCCTCTGGGCCTTCGCCGGCGGCGAGAACGGCGACCTCTGCGTCGACTTCACCGGAGGCAACGACACCGTGCAGGAGTCGGGCTTCGTCGTGCAGCGCGCGTGGTCGAACAACAGCGCCAAGGCCGGCCACAACCCCTGCGTCCCCATCCCCTCGGGCGAGGTCTACTTCAACGCCGCCCCCGCGCAGGGCTCGGACGAGATCGATCTCAAGGTCGGCGAGAGCAAGACCATCGAGATCGACGCCTTCTCCGACGCGCCCATGGACGAGTGGCAAATCCACGCCACCGACCTCGCGCGCATGACCGGCGGGGACACCGTGCTCGATTTTGCCTGGGACCGCTCGAAGGTGCACAACGGCTCGAAGCCGAAGCTCACCATCACGCTCACCGGCAGGCCGAGCGGCGGCTACGCGCAGTACGTCGTGGTCAGCGTCTCGTCCGACGGCACGACGCACTACTGGCCGGCCGAAGTCCGCGGTCGCTGAGCGCGCCTACTTGTTGTCGCGAAGGACGTCGCGCCCGAGGGCGTGATCCAAGCGGACGCGGGCGATGCGCGCGTCGGCGTTGGCGTTCAGGGCGTCGAGGCGAGCGCGCGTGAGCTCGGTCTCGGCGTCGGTGAGCGTCGTCGACGTGCCGCGCCCGTTCACGAAGAGCTCGTGCGCCACGCGGTAGGCCTCGGTGGCGCTGGCGAGCTGGCGCTTGGTCGACTCGAGGGCGACCTTCGACTCTTTGAGCAGCTGCCAGGCCTGCGTGACCTCGATCTCGATGCCGTCGCGGACGACGCCGCGCTGGGTCTCGATGGCTACGGCGCGCGCTTCGAAGTCGTGCACGTTGCCGCTGCTCGTGAGGATGTCGTTCGGTGACCACACGAGCTGGGCGCCGAGGTCCCAGGTGGGGAACCAGTCCTGCGTCGCGGGGAAGCGGCGCTGGTTGGGGTTCGCCTCGATGAGATCGCCGAAGGCGGAGATGGTCGGATACGTCGAGGCCCGGAAGACCTTGGCCTGCTTGCGCGCGACCTCGGCGTTGGCGTCGATGCTCTTCACCTCGTTGCGATTGGCGATCGCCTCGTTCGTGAGCTGCTTCAGGTTGCCCGCCTGCTCGGGCGTCACGCCGTCGAGCGCCTCGGCGGGGTGGAGCGCTTCGTCGTCGGACGCGTGCATGGCCACGCGCACCTGCTTCTCCGTGAGATCGGCGAGGTTTCGCGCGCGCTCGAGGGCGAGCTCGGCGGCGGCGACCGCGGTCTCGGCGCGAAGCACGTCGGCGCGCGACGCGTTGCCGACGTTGAAGAGGTTCTTCGCGTCGTTCAAGTGCGTCTGCTGATCTTCGAGGGCCAGCGCGGCGACCACCACGGCTCCACGCGCGCGGAGCCAGCTGTAGTAGGCGAGCTTGCCGTCGGTGACCGAGCGCGCCCGCGCCGTCACGACGTCGTAGCGCGCCGCCTCGACCGAGGCGGTGGCTGCGGAGTAGTTCTGGTTGATGCGGAAGAAGTAGTCCGAGATGGGGACCACGATGCTCGCTTGGAGGAGCCACTGGTTCAGCACGTTGGGGAAGCTGAGCCCCGCGGCGACGGTGGGCGTCGGGTTCAACGTGCCGGCGGCGGCGGGCGTCGCCACGAGCGATCCGCTCCCCAAGCTCGGCGGGGAAAAGTCGCTGAGGCGGGTGTAGCGCGCCGTGCCGGTGAGGCGCGGCAAGAACGCCGCCCACGCGACGTCCACGCGCGCGGCCGCGGCGCGCACCGACTCTTCGGAGGACTTGGCGGCGAAGCTGGTGGCGCCGGCGCGTGCGCCGACTTGATCCGCGGTGAGCCCGCCCGGGGTCACCTTCAAGAGCTCGTTGGGGATCTCCACCATCGGCGCTGCGGGCGCTGCGGCCGCTTCGGGCGGCGGCGTGGGCGCGGGCGTGGGCGCGGCGGTCGGCGGCTTGGCGCGCGCGGGGCGCGGCTGCGCGTGGGCCATCTGGGGGATGGCGAGGATGGCGGGGACGGCGACGGCGACGAACCGAAACAGTCTCATCTTCTCTCTCTCCGGGTCTCGTCCAGGGACAGCGGGGGGCTCACGTGATGGCGAGTCATTCCCCCCTGCCGGTCAGGACCTCCACCTCTACTCGTTGTCCGAGGAAAACGGGGGAGGTTTCCAAGAGGCCGACCTTCACGAGGAGCACCCGCGTGTCGGTCGGTCGGCCCGGATCCTGGGGCTTCAGGCGCCGTGAGACCACCTGATCGGGGATCTCCTCCACTTTTCCGCGCCAGTGCGCCCCCGGATACCCCTCGGCGGTGATGTCCACCTCCTGTCCAAGACGAATTTTCGCCGCGTCGTACTCGTCGATCTCCGCCTCGATGCGGAGGCGCGAGAGATCGGCGACCACCAGGACCGGGGCCCCCGCGGGGACCGTCTCCCCAGGCTCGGCGCGTCGCTCGAGGATCGTCCCGTCGATGGGGGAGGCGATCTTGGCCTTGTCGACCACCGCCTTGAGGCGCGCAGCGTCCGCGAGCACCGTCTCGTAGCGTGCCTTGGACGTCGCTTGATCGTGGTCGGCGCGATCGAAGCCGGCGAAGGCCACCGTGCCGCTCCCGAAGAGCGTGCGCGCGCGGTCCGCCTCGCGTCCCAAGAACGCACGATCGCTGCGTGCCTCCTCGGCGCGCGCCGAAGCTTCGACGAGCGCGGCCCGCTGCTCCTCCGACGCGACCTCGGCGACGACGTCCCCGCGGTGCACGTGGTCCTTCTCGGTGCCGACCTTCACCAGGCGCCCGGCCATCTCGGTTCCCAGCGTGACGAAGCCGCCGGGGTAGGTGGCGACGCGCCCCTCGGCGACGACGCCGCGGGCGTGGGGGGGCGAAGCCTCTGCGGCGACGGCCGAGGGGATCGCGTGCTCGCCGTGGAGCTTGAGCCCGAGCGCGGCCGCGCCGCCGAGCGCCACGAGCGTGACGAGGGTCTTGGCGCGTGGCGCGCTTAGGCGCGCGAGCCAGGGGTAGGTGGCGGACGTGGAGTTGGATGTATTGTGCATGGAGGTCTCCTTCACGGGGCCGCGCGCGACGGTCGGCGCGCGGGTCTTGGCTTCACGCGGCGTGGGCTTCGGGGGGGACGACGCGCCCGTCGCGGATGGCGACCACGCGGTCGCACACCGCGCGCACGCGCGGATCGTGGGTGACGATGAGGAGCGCGCGCTGCTCTTCGCGCGCGAGCTTCTGGAAGAGGTCGAGCACTTGGCCGCCGACCTGCGAGTCGAGGTTCGCCGTCGGCTCGTCGGCGAGGAGCACCGCCGGCTTCCCTCCCATCGCCCGCGCGATGGCCACGCGCTGCTTCTGCCCGCCCGACAGATCGCGCGGGAGAAAATGCATGCGATCGCCGAGCCCCACGCGGTCGAGGAGCGCCACCGCTTCCTTCGTGGCCTCGCGCGGCGTGGCCCCCTTGATGGAGAGCGCGTAGGCGACGTTCTCGATCGCGGTGAGCGCGGGGAAGAGGTTGTACTGCTGGAAGACGAAGCCGATGGACCGCTTCCGCACCGCGGGGAGGCGCGAGGGCTTGTCGGGATCGATGGGCGTGCCGTCGACGACGACGCGCCCGCTCGTGGGGGTGAGGATGCAGCCGAGGATCGAGAGGAAGGTGGTCTTCCCCGAGCCGCTCGGCCCTTCGAGGGCGACGATCTCCCCCGGCGCGAGCTCGAGCGAGACGCCCTTCAAGACCTCGACGGTCTCGCGCCCCTCTTGGAACGTCTTCACGATGTCGTGGGCTTCGAGTGCAAGTTGCATGGGTTCCCTTTCGAGACAAGACCCTGCCTTGGCCCGCACGCGCGTGGCGTGGGGCGGGAGAGGGCGAAGGTTTTCGAGCGGTCTTCCGCGGGAGAGGCCCCGAGGAGCGGACCTTCAGCTGCGGAACACGAGGCTCGGATCGATACCGGCGACTTTGCGGAACGAGACCGCGGAGGCGACGAGACACATGGCGAGCGTCCCCACGAACACCGTGGCGACGAACGTGGGCGTGAGCACGAGGGTGAGCCCCGCTTTGGCTTCGAGCACGGGGCGGAGGAGGAGCGGCGGCACGATGCCGACGACGAAGCCGACCACCGCGCTGATGGAGGCTTGGCGCGCGAGGATCGAATAGATGTCCAAGTTCGAACCGCCGATGGCTTTGACGGTGCCGAACTCTTTCAGGTGCTCCATCGTCGACGTGTAGAGCGTCTGCGCCACGACGACGATGCCGACGAGGCAGCCGAGGAACACCGTCATGTACATGTTCAGGCCGATGCCGGTGTTGTCGACCCAGTAGCTCCGCGAGCGGTTGGCCCACTCGGCCTTGGTGTAGACGTCGTTGTAGGGGAGGCGCGCGCGGATCTCCTTCTTCACCGTCTCGACGTCGGCGCCCGGCGCGAGCTTCACGAGCACGTAGGTCGTGTTGCCGCGCAGGGTGGGGGAGAGCGACTGCGCGAGGTCGTAGTCGAGGAAGGTGATCGGGGTCGTGGTGAACGACTTCGCCCCTTGCGATTGGCCGATGATCTTGAGGCGCTTGCCGAGGATCTCGCGGTACTCGCCCACCGAAAAGGCCCCGAAGCGCTTCACGCTCGCGGCGTCGAGCACCATGTACGGCCCGCGGCGAAGGTCCTCGGTGTCCCCCTTGTCGACCGCCCACGGCAGCCCCCAGCGGTGGAAATCCTCGAGCGCGTAGACCAGCGTGCCCTCTTCGGCGCCGTTCGGGAGCTGGACGTTCATGAACTGCACGATGAGGTTGTCGGCGTAAGCCACGCCGGGGACGCTGCGCACGCGCTCGACGCGTGATTCGGGGAAGGTGTGGGCGAAGTCGACGTTGGGCGTGTTCTTCGACGTGATCCAGAGCTCGGCGTCGGTCTTCTCGATGGTGATGGACGCGTTGCCCAAGAGCCCCTGGAAGAGGCCGACCTGCATGAGGACGAGCGTCACGGCGAAGGCCACGCCGCTCACCGTGATGGCGAAGCGGACCTTGTCGTGGAGGAGCGTCTTCAGGGCGAGGTCGACCATGGTCTCAGCCTTTCTTCTTCTTCGTCTTCGCCGAAGGCGCGGGGGCGCTCGGCTTCGTCTTCTTTGGGCTCCGCTCGCGGGCGAGGCCGTAAATGAGCGCGTCGGTCATCGCGCGGAGGCGCACCGGCAGAGGGCGCCAAGGGATCCACGGGTCTTCGCGCATCGTGATGTCGAGCGAAGCGAAGCCGTGCATCCCCGACCAGATCGTCTGCGAGACGAGGTCGGCGTCGGTGAGCTCCTCGCGGAGGCGACCCTCGCTGATCGCCTGCACCACCGTGGCGTGGAGGAAGGCGTAGGCGTCCTCGGCTGGGTTCCCCTTGTGCGGGAGGTCGGTCTTGTAGAGCGTCGATTTCGCCGGCGTCATGAACATGAGCCGGTAACTCTGGGGGTGCTCGAGCGCGAACTCGGCGTACACCTCGCCGGCGATGCGCAGGCGCTCGATGGGATCCGTCTCCAGGGCGGCGCGCCCGAAGCGGTGGGCGAAGTTCTGGAAGTCGGTGAGGCAGAGCTCGCGGATGAGCGCGTCCTTGTCCTCGAAGTGAAAATAAATGGCCGTGGGCGTGTACTCGATGCGCTCGGCGATCTTGCGCATCGTGACCGCCTCGAAGCCGTGCGCGGCAAAGAGCTCCCGCGCGGCGTCGAGGATCTTCGCCCGCGTCTCCTGCTTTTCCCGCTCGCGTCGTTCGTTGGATCCCATGATCGTCGCGCTATCGCCGTTGGAGACGCGGTACCAGACTTAACCGAGGTCTCTCACTTAACGTTGTTAACGTAGTTGTCGTGGTTAGGTGCGTCAAGGGCTGGCTATGGTTTTTCCGATGCAGCGCCTCACCGGGGAGACCGTGGTCCAGAGGATCGAAGAGCTCTTCGTGGGCGACGCCCCCGCGGCCATCGCCTGCGACGGCGACGGCACCTTGTGGAGCGGCGACGTCGGCGAGGACTTCTTCCACGCCCTCGTCGCGCACGGCGACGTACGCCCGGAGGCGCACGCCGCGCTCCTCGCCGAGGCGCGTGAGTTCGGCGTGGCGCTCCCCGCGGGCGCCGAGCGCGAGACCGAGGGGGCCTCGATCGCCCGCGCGCTCCACGCCGCGTACGTCGCCGGCCAATACCCCGAAGAGCGAACGTGCGAGATGATGACGTGGGCGTGCGCCGGGTGGCAGCGCGAGGAGATCACCGCGTTCACGCGTCACGTCGTCGCCGCCGAGGGGGTCGCGACGCGCGTGCACGAAGAGCTCCGCGAGGTCGTGCGTTGGGCGCGTCGCGCGGGGATCCTCGTCGTGCTCGTCAGCGCCTCGCCGCGCGAAGTGGTGGAGGCGGCGGGCGCGCTCGTCGGCTTCGCCCCCGAGGACATCGTCGCCGCGACCGCCCGCTACGAGCGCGACGTGATGACGCCCGCCGCGCTCCGTCCCATCCCTTACGGCCCCGGCAAAGTGACCGGCCTCCGCGCGCGCCTCGGCACGACCAAGCTGCTCGCCGCCTTCGGCGACAACGCCTTCGACGTGGCCATGCTCCGCGAAGCGCCGGTGGCCGTGGCCGTCCGGCCGAAGGATCGCCTGCGCGCGCGCGCGTCCGAGGTCCCGGGGCTCATCGAGCTCGTGCCGGCGTAGCTCGCCCCGCGCACCCTCGTTGAATACCTCGCGGCGCGAGCCGTCCATTGCTGACCGCCGCGGGACCCGTGGTGGCTTTGGTCTTGGAGGATTCGATGCGCAAGCTTTCGCTCGTCGTGGGGATGTTGCTGTTGGCCGGTTGCTCGAGCTCGAGCTCGAACGGCGCGAGCTCGGGCGGCACCGGGGGCCAGGACGGTGGCAGCGGCTCGGGTGACGACGGCGGTGGCGGCGCCTCGTGCACCGAGAGCCCGCTCGCCGAAGTGACCGCGCTCCCCGCTTCTTCCACGCTCGTCGACGTCGCTGCCGACGCCGCCGGGGCGTGGCTCCTCCTCAAAGGACAAGACGGCTCGCTCACTGTGGCGCGCGCTTCGGGGGGCGAGAAGCACACGCTCGAAGCGTCGAACGTCGCCGCCGCCGCCATCACCACCAAGGCCGACGGCAAGGTGTGCGCAGCGTGGGGCTTGGGGAAGCCGTACGGCATCCACACCGCGTGCGCGCCCGATTTTTCGGTCGTCGACACGAAGCTCACGACCGAGATCGATCCTTCGGCGCCGCTCGCCTACCGCGAAGGGGTCGAGGGGAGCGTGCTCTTCTTCGAAGGGAAGTACGCCTCGCTCGCCGCCGCCGTCCAAAGCGACGGGCAATGGATGGACGAAGATCTTCAAGAGTCGTCCATCTCGTTCCCCGGTGGCGCGCACGCGCTGAGCGGCACCGCCGACGGCTCGCCCTACTGCTTCGTCGCCGACGAAGGGGCGAGCGCCGCGCCGGTCCTCGTGCGCGGCTGGGGGGGAAGTGGCAGCGCGAGCGACTTCGGCGTCGTGAGCCTCGACGGCTCGGCGGCGGCGAAGACGTGCGCCGTGGCGAAGGCCGGCAGCACGGTGGGTGTGCTCGTCACCGGCGGCGGCCAGGCGAAGTTCGCCGCCGCGACCCAAGACCCCGCGGGCTTCGCCGGAAAGCTCGCGCCGGAAGCCTTCGACGCGCAGGGGATTACGGCCTCGGATCTCGTGGGCACGAGCGCCGGCTTCGTGGCGGTCTACGCGACCCCCACGGGGACCTTCCGCGCCACGCGCGCTCCCGGCGCTGCCGGATTCACCGCCACGCCGCTCGCTTCGCTCCCCACCGGCGCGCACGCCGATCGCGTCGCGCTCGCCCTGGGCCCCTCGGGCGCCGAGCACCTCGTCGTAGAGGACATGGGCGCGTCCGGCGGGCCGAAGGTCTACTACCAAAAGAGCTGCCACTGAACGCGCGCGCGTGACCGCTCCCCGGTCCGCGCCGGCCGTGACCAACACGTGACGCGCGCGAGGCCTTTTCGACGTCGGAAGTCGGTGACGCCCCGCCCGGCATCGGGTAAACGCGCAAGATGCTGTCCGCTTTCTCGCCGTCGACGAACGGCGTGCCCGCCCCCGTGCCGGTCCCTTCTTCGGTCGTCGAGCCGGGGGCGCGTCGCTCGCCGGTCTCCTCGCCCGCGGCGCTCGGCATCGACGTCGACGGGTTCTTGCGTGACGTGCGCGCGCTCCGTCGCGAGCTCGAGGCGGGGCTCGGCCAAGCGGATCTCGATCACCTAAAGAAGATCGAGCGCTGGGGGCGCACGGCGACGGCCATCGGTCTCGCCACCTGCTGGATCGCTCCGAACCCGGTGAGCATGGTCGCGCTCAGCATCGGCCGCGGCACCCGCTGGCTGATGATGCATCACATCGGTCACCGCGGTTACGACAAGGTCCCCGGCGTGCCGCCGCGCTACACGAGCCGTGTCTTCGCGCGCGGGCGCCGCCGGTACCTCGACTGGAACGATTGGATGATCCCCGAAGCGTGGATGTACGAGCACAACGTGCTCCACCACGCGAACACCGGCGAAGAGAAGGATCCGGATCTCGTCGAGCGGAACACCGAGGATCTCCGCGTCCCGTACATTCCCAAGCCGCTCCGCTACCTCGTCGTCGCCGGCCTCGCCGCCACGTGGCGCGCGACCTACTACGCGCCGAGCACACTCGACGCGTGGATCACCCATCGCGATCGCAAGAACGCCGCGCGCGCGGCCCGCGTCGCCGACGCCCGCCAAGAGATCCACGCCGACGAGGCCGTTCAGAGCACCGCCGGCGCCGCCAAGAGCGACGACGGCACGGCGAAGGGGAAGTCCGCGCCCAAGACCGCCGGCGGGAAGGGGCTCGCCGCGCGGCTCCGCCACAAGCTGAAGGTCACGAAAGAGCTCGTCACCACCTGCTACGCGCCGCCGATCTTCTCGCACCTCGTCGTGCTCCCCGCGGCCTTCTTGCCGCTCGGCCCCATCGCCGCAGCCAACGCCTTCACCAACTCGCTCGTCGCCGAGGTGCTGACGAACATCCACACCTTCTTCGTCGTCGGCCCGAACCACACCGGCGACGACTTGTGGCGCTTCTCCACGCGCCCGGCCTCGCAAGGCGAGAGCGAAGTGCGCCAGGTGCTCGGCTCGGTGAACTACGCCACCGGCACCGACACGATCGACTTCGCGCACCTCTGGCTCAACTACCAGATCGAGCACCACCTCTTCCCCGACCTGCCGATGCTCAAGTACCAAGAGGCCCAGCCCAAGGTGAAGGCGCTCTGCGAGAAGTACGGCATCCCCTACGTGCAGGAGGGGGTCACAAAGCGCTTCAAGCGGCTCGTCGACGTCATGGTCGGCAACACCGCGATGCTCCGCGGCTGACACGGGGAAACGAGGCGGCGCGCACCCCGCGCCCCTTCCGTTCCGGCGCGACAAAACCTATAAACGCGCCTCGATGAATTTCGACCTCACCGAAGAGCAGCAGATGATTCGACAGACCGCGCGCGACTTCGCGCAGCGGGAGGTGGCCCCCAAGGCGGCGGAGCTCGACAAGACGTCGCGCTGGCCGAGCGAGATCGTCAAGCGCATGGCCGAGCTCGGCTTCCTCGGGATGGCGATCCCCGAGGAGTACGGCGGCGGCGGGCTCGACGCGGTGAGCTACGCGCTGGCGATGGAAGAGATCAGCGCGGCGTGCGCTTCGTGCGGCGTCATCATGAGCGTGAACAACTCGCTCTTCTGCGACCCGGTCTACAAGTTCGGCACCGAGGAGCAGAAGAAGAACATCCTCACGCCCGTCGCCCGCGGCGAGAAGCTCGGCTGCTTCGGTCTCACCGAGCCGATGAGCGGCTCCGACGCGCAGACGATGGTCACGAGCGGCGAGAAGGTCGGGAGCGACTGGGTCCTGAACGGCGCCAAGAACTGGATCACCAACGGCCCCCACGCCGACTACATCATCGTCTTCGCCGTCACCGAGAAGCAGGACCAGGGCGCGGGCAAGCCGCCGAAGTTGAAGCACACCGCCTTCCTCGTCGAGAAGGGGACGCCGGGCTACACGCAGAACCCCGCCGACCACAAGCTCGGCATCCACGCCGCGCACTCGTGCACCGTGTTCTTCGAGAACTGCAAGGTCCCCGAGAGCGCCATCGTCGGCAAGGTGGGCGAGGGCTTCAAGGTCGCCATGGCCACGCTCGACGGCGGCCGCATCGGCATCGCCTCGCAAGCGCTCGGCATCGCCAAGGCCGCGCTCGACACCTCGGTGGCCTACGCCAAAGAGCGTAAGAGCTTCGGCGTCCCCATCGCCCAGCACCAGGCCATCCAGTTCATGATCGCCAACATGGCGATGGAGCTCGACGCCGCGCGCCTCCTCACCTGGCGCGCCGCCGCCATGAAGGACCAGGGCGTCCGCCACTCGCCGGAGAGCGCGATGGCCAAGCTCTTCGCCAGCGAGATGGCGACCCGCGTGGCCCACAAGGCCATCCAGGTGCACGGCGGCTACGGCTACTCGGCCGAGTTCCCCGTCGAGCGCAACTACCGCGACGCGCGCATCACCGAGATCTACGAGGGGACGAGCGAGATCCAACGCATCGTCATCGCCGCCAGTCTTTTGGCAGGCTGATCGGCGCGCCGTTCCCGCGGCGCTCAGGGGGGACGAAGAACAAGCGAGCGAATCGGAGTCGATGATGAAGAAAGCCCACGTCACCCTCACCGTCCTCCTCGGTCTCGCGCTCGCCGCGTGCGGCGGGGGCACCCCCGAGCCCCGCGGACCCGACACGAGCGACGCGCCTCCGCCCCGACCCGCGCCGAAGGACGACGGACCGAAGATGACCGTGAGCGGCGAGCTCGGCTCGCTCGATCCGCAGGCGGTCGACGCGGCGTTCAATCGCCTCCTCCCCAAGCTCCGCGGCTGCTTCAAGAAGGGGCAGAAGCGCGTCGAGTACCTCGCCGGGGACGTGAAGTTCTTCCTCCACGTCGGGACCGACGGCGCGGTGAAGTTCGGCTACCTCGAGGACTCGACCCTCGGCGATCGCGAAACCGAGAAATGCATGCTCGACGTCATGCAGACGGCTTCGTGGCCCAAGCCGCAAGGGGGCGAGGGGGAGATCCGCAGCTCCACCGGCTTCGATCCGGCCGACGACGTGCGCCAGCCGAACGCCTGGAGCGGGGACAAGCTCGCCGAGGATCTCGGCAAGCACGACGCCGAGTTCAAAAAGTGCAAAGAGGGGGTGAGCGGCTCCTTCAAGGTGACGGCGTACGTCGAGCCCGACGGCAAGCACGGCAAGATCACCGCCGTCGGCATCACCCCTCCGAGCAAAGAGGGCGAGGGGAAGATCGAGTGCCTCGTCGACGCCCTCAAGGACATGAAGAAGATCCCGAGCCCCGGGAGCTACGCCGCCAAGGTGAGCTTCGTCCTCTAACCGCGGAGCGGAGCCCACGATGGACCTTGCCCTCACCGAGACCCAAGCCCTCGTCCAGAAGACCGCGCGCGACTACGCCGAGCGGGTGATCAAACCGCAAGCGGCGGACATCGATCGCCACGAGCGCTTCCCCACGGAGATCTTGAAGGGGCTCGGCGAGCTCGGTCTCCTCGCGGTCAACGTTCCCGAGGCGCTCGGCGGCGCCGCGGCCGGCGTCGTCTCGTATGCCCTGGCGATGCAAGAAGTGGCGAGCGCGTGCGCCTCGACCGCCGTCACGATGGCCGTCACCAACATGGTCGGCGAGGTCATCGCCGCGTTCGGCACCGAAGCGCAGAAGGCGCGGTGCTGCCCCAAGCTCGCTTCGGCCGAGTGGCTCGCCGGTGCCTTCGCCTTGAGCGAGCCCGGCGCGGGGAGCGATCCCGGCGGCATGCTCACGACGGCGAAGAAGGACGGCGCCGAGTGGGTCCTCGACGGCGAGAAGCAGTGGATCACGAGCGGCGCGCACGCCGGCGTGTTCGTCGTGTGGGCGCGCACCGGCCCGAAGGACACGCACCCCGGGACACGCGGCATCTCCTGCTTCCTCGTCGAAGGGGGGACGCCGGGCCTCAAGGTCGGCAAAGCCGAAGACAAGATGGGCCTCCGTGGATCGAACACGGTCTCTCTTCAGTTCGAGGGGTGCCGCGTCCCCGAGAGCGCGCTCCTGGGCGAGCTCCACGGCGGCTTCAAGATCGCGATGATGGCCCTCGACGGCGGGCGCATCGGCATCAGCTCGCAGGCCATCGGCATCGCTCGCGCGGCCTTGGCCGAGAGCGTGCAGTATGCAAAGGACCGGAAGCAGTTCGGCAAGGCGATCGGCGAGTTCCAGGCCATCAAGTGGAAGCTCGCCGACATGAAGACCGAGCTCGACGCCGCGCACCTCCTCTCGATGCGCGCCGCCACGCTGAAGGAGAAGGGCCGCCCCTTCTCGCGCGAGGCGTCGATGGCCAAGCTCTTCGCCAGCGAGACGGCGGTGAAGATCTGCAACGAAGCGGTGCAGATCCACGGCGGCTACGGCTACATCCGCGAGTTCCCCGCCGAGCGCCACCTCCGCGACGTGCGCGTCACGATGATCTACGAGGGGACGAGCGAAGTGCAGCGCATCGTCATTGCTCGCCACGTGCTCGGCCCGGGCTGAGCACGAGCAGCGCGAAGGCGAAGGGCATGAAGAGGACCACGGCGATCGACGCGAGGTCCAGGCGCCCTTCCTGATGCGCGAGCCACGCGTCCCACCCGTGGCTCTCGAGCTGCTGGAGGACCAAGAGCGCGAAGACGTAAGGGAACGCGCGCTCGGGGCGCGAGAGCTCCTTCCGCCCGTGGGCGACGGCGTGCCCGCGCGCGGTGAAGCCCACGGCGCACGTGAGGTTGAGCACGACGAAGGAAGCGTGCCGGAGCGGCGTGTCGAAGATGGCGAGGCGCGGCGCGACAAGCCCCACGACGTGCTCCGCTGCGGCCAGGGCAAACGCCGTCGCCGTGAGGTACGCCGCCGGTGCGAGCCACGCGCGCCGAACGCTCATCGAGCCTCGGCGCGTGCGGGAGTCGAGCCCCAAGCGGCGGGGAGGAGCGCGAGCATCGCCCAGCCGATGACGTCCGGTCGCGCGGCGATCTCGAGCATCGCGTGGAAGAGTACCGCGAGGACGACGGCCGTGCGCCGCGTCCTTCGGCCGAGGAGGAGCGCCGCGAGAGCGAGCTCGGCCAGGGGGACGCCGAGGGCCACGGCGTGACGGAGTCCGGCGCTCTCGAGCAGCCAGCTCGCGATCGGCTCGTGGAGGTGACGATCTTCGGCCAGCGCGCGGAGCACCGCGCCGTCGAGCCAGCTCGCGTGGAGCTTGGCCAAAGCCGACCAGGCGTAGATCGACGCCACGAAGACGACGACGAGCCACGCGCCCGAGCCGTCGCGCGGCGGGGGGCGCTTGGCCGAGCCCGGCATCCGCACGGCGAGCTCCGTCCCCGACTCCGTGAGCGCGAGCACCCCGACCCCGGCGAAGAGCACGAGAAGCGTGTAGTACACACCAAACGGATCTTGAGAGAGGACCGCCAAGGCCGACGTCGAGGCGACGAGGCCCGTCGTCCTGGGGGCGAGCCCCGTGGCGAACGCGAGCCCGGCGAGGGTGCGCACCACGCACAGCGCGGCGACGAGCGCGGTGGGGAGCACGAGATCGCACCACCCGAAGCGGAAGCCCGCGGCGGGCCAACCGAGGAGCGGGCCGCTCACGTGCGCGAGCGGGACGGGGAGCAGGTTCGAGAGCGCGGTGGTCCGCACGACGAAGAGCGCTCCCATGGCGATGCGTGCGAGGCCGAGCGCGCGGGTCTCGGTCACGGGCACGTCCCTTGGGCGGAGGTGACGCGCTCCTCGCCGCCGAGCGGGCGCTCCCAAAGCTCGACGTCGATGCGCGCGGCCTCGATGCCGAGCGCGCGCGCCCCCTCGCACGCGAGCTTCGTCACCGCCGGGAGGCGAGCGCGGAGCGCGTCCACGTTGGGCGCGCGCGTCGCGTGATCGGCGCCGGCGAAGTAGTGCGAAGCGGTGGGCCCCACGTGCCTGGCGAGCTCGGTGGGCGGAACGAGCGTCGCTTTGCCGCCCGCGCTCGTGGCCACGATGCGGAGGCGGTACTCCTCCGAACGCGCGTACATGGTGAAGGCGCCGTCGCCGCGGGCCCAGGCCCAGGCGGGGATCCCTAGGCAGAGGACGAACGCGGCGACGAGGCGCGCCCGCTCCCCCGTGACGTCGCGCACCATCGTGCTAACGTCGCTCCATGCGCCGCATCCTGGCAGGGGGGATCGCCTTGATTCTGATCGGGCTCGTCGCGCCGGCCTGCGGCGACGACACCGACGTCGGCGACGCGGGGGCGAAGGACGGATCCGCCGCCACCGACGGCACCGCCCAAGGCGACGCGACGAGCGGCGACGGGAGCAGCGGCTTCGACAGCGGCCCCGCCTTCGACGCGGGCCAGCATCCCGAAGCCGGCCCGCAGCCTTACGTGGCGTGCGGCGACGCCGGCGCCGATGGCGGCGACGCGGGCGATCCGTGCTTCTCTTCACCCCCTTCGAAGTGCCTCGACGACACGTGGGTCGCTTTCTACTTCAACGGCACCTGTGTCGCTGGCGCCTGCCAGTACCAGACGAGCTACTACGCGTGCGAGAAGCCGTCCGAAGGCAACTGCGTCAACGGCGCCTGCGAGCACCCTGTCCTTCGGTAGCGACGCGGTTCGTCACTCGGCGTGCGAAGCAGGGCTCGAGACGGGATCGACGACGGGTGAGGGGGCGGGGGCTACGGCGCGCACCTTGGCGCCGCCGGCCACGATCTCGTAGACGGCGGGGAGAACGAGGAGCGTGAGGAGCGTCGCCGAGACGAGCCCTCCGATGACCACGGTGGCGAGCGGGCGCTGCACCTCGGCGCCGGCGCCGTTGGCGAGCGCCATCGGCAGGAAGCCGAGCGAGGCGACGAGCGCGGTGGTGAGCACCGGGCGCAGCCGCCCTTCGGCCCCGCGCCGGACGGCTTCGGCGACAGGGACGCCGGCCTCACGAAGGTGCTCGATCGAAGAGACGAGCACGAGCCCGTTGAGCACGGCCACGCCGAAGAGCGCGATGAACCCGACGCCGGCGGAGATGCTGAACGGCATTCCGCGTAGGGCGAGCGCGGCCACGCCGCCGCTCACCGACATGGGCACGTTGGTGAAGATGAGGAGCGCCGGCCGGAACCGACCGAAGGTGGCGACGAGCAACACCAAGATGGTGACGAGGGCCACCGGCACGACGACGAGCAGGCGCGACGACGCGCTCTTGAGGCGCTCGTACTCTCCGGCCCACGCCACCGAGTAGCCGGTCGGGAGCTTCACCTCCTTCGCCACGGCGAGCTGCGCCGTCTCCACGAACGACGCGAGATCGCGACCACGCACGTTCGCTTGCACGGTGATGCGCCGCTGGAGGCGCTCGCGATTCACTTCGGAGGGGCCCGGTCCGACCTCGATGGTGGCGAGCTCGCCGAGGGGAATGAGCGTGCCGGACGGGGTGCGCACGCGGACCGCCGACACCGACTCGGCGGAAGCCCGAGCCTCGGGGGAGAGGCGTACTTGGATCGGATAGCGCTCGGCGCCGTCGACGATCTCCCCCGCCTCCACACCGCCGAGAGCGGAGATGGTGTCGAGCACGTTCTTCTCCGAGAGGCCGTAGCGGGCGATCGCCCGTCGATCGACGCTCACCGTGAGCACGTTCAGCCCCGCGACCATCTCGGCGCGCACGTCGACCGCGCCGGGAATGCTCTTCAGTGTCCGCACGGTGTCGTCCCCCAGGCGCTTGAGCGCGGTGAGATCGTTCCCGTAGATGTTGATGGCGACGTCGGAGGTGATCCCCGCGAGGAGATCGTTCGTGTTCATCTCGATCGGCTGCGAATAGGAGAGACCCACGCCGGGGATCGTCGCCGTGAGCTTCTTGTCGACGGCCTCGATGAGCTCCTCGCGCGAATGGACGGTCGTCCACTCTTCGCGGGGCTTCAGGAGCACGTAGATGTCGGTCATGTTGATCCCCATCGGGTCGATGGCGATCTCGGCGCGGCCCGAGCGGCACACGACCGACGTGATCTCGGGGAAGGAATCCTTCAAGACCTTCTCGATGCGCGTCGTCTGTCCGGTCACCTGCTCGAGCGAAGCCGAGGGGAGCTGGATCGCGGGGATGACGAGCGTCCCTTCGTCGAGCTTGGGGAGAAACTCGCGCCCGAGCTGGCTGGCGACGACGGCGCTCCCGGCGAAGGCCAGCACCGCGAGGCCAGCGGTGACACGCGGCCAGGCGAGCGCGCGCTCGAGGAGCGGATCGTAGACCTTGTGGCTCGCTCGGATGAGGAGGCTCTCTTTGTCCTTCGCGTCGCGCGAGAGGACGAGCGACGCGAGCGCTGGCACCAGCGTGAGCGAGAGGACGAACGCCGCGGCGAGCGCGAAGAGCACGGTGAGCGCCATCGGGCGGAAGGTGCGCCCCTCGACGCTGGAGAGCGCGAGGATGGGGACGTAGACGAGGGCGATGATCGCCTCGCCGAAGGCCGTCGCGCTCCGCACCTCTTTGGCGGCGGCGAGCACCTCGTGGCGGCGCTCTTCGTCGTCGAGCGGGCGGTCCAGTTGCGCGCGCTTCTCCGAGAGCCGCCGCTGCGCGTTCTCTATGATGATGATCGCTCCGTCGACGACCAAGCCGAAGTCGATGGCGCCTAGGCTGAGCAGGTTGCCCGACACCCCGCCGAGCCACATGCCGATGAAGACGCCGAGGAGGGCGAGGGGGATGGCGAGCGCGACGACCGCCCCCGCGCGCAGGTTCGCCAGGGTGAGGAAGAGGACGAGCACGACGAGGACGCTCGCCTCGACCATGTTCTTCGAGACGGTGTGGATCGTGCGCTGCACGAGCCACGTGCGGTCGTAGTAGATGTCGACCGATACGCCGGGGGGGAGCGATTTGCCGATGTCGGCGAGCTCTTCCTTCGCCCGCGACACGACGTCACCGGAGTTCTCGCCGCTCCGCATGAGGACGACGCCGATCACGATCTCGCCGCGCCCGTCGCGCGTCGCCGCGCCGTAGCGAACGCGCGGCGCGTAATGAACCGTGCCGAGGTCTTTGGCGTAGAGCGGCGTCTGATCGGCGCGCGAGAGGATGACGACGTCCTCGAGATCCGCTGGTGTTCGGACGCGCCCTTCGCCGCGCACGGTCACGTTCTCACGTCCGTCGACGATGTACGCGCCGCCCACCGCGAGGTGGTTGTCTTGCACGGCGGCGATGACCTGGGCGACGTCGACGCCCGCCGCCGCGAGCCTATCGGGGTCGAGCGAGAGCTCGAGCGTCTTGGCCTGGCCGCCGAAGGAGTTCACCTCGGCGACGCCGGGCACGAGCCGAAGCCGCGGCGCGATCTGCCAGTCGAGCACGGTGCGGAGCTCCATCAAGCTCTGCTTGCCGTCGCCACGCACCTCGAAGTGGAGCACTTCGCCGAGCCCGCTGGAGAGCGGGCCCATCTCCGGCTCGCCGTAGCCACCGGGGATCGCGTCGCGCGCTTTGGGGAGGCGCTCGGCGACGAACTGACGCGCCTGGAGGAGATCGATGTCCTCGTCGAAGATGAGCGTGACGACGCTCACGCCCGGGCGGGAGATGCTTCGCACCTCTTCGAGCCCGGGGATCCCCGCCATGGTCGTCTCGACGGGGAAGGTGACGTAGGTCTCGACGTCGACCGGGCCGAGCGCCGGCGCGGCGGTGATGACCTGGACCTGGACGTTGGTCACGTCGGGGACGGCGTCGATCGGCACGCGCGTCGCGGCGAACGCGCCGACGAGCACGAACAAGAGAGCGAGCACGAGCACCAGCACCCGCTGGCGAACGGCGAGCTCGAGGAGGCGATCGATCACGTCGTCACCACCCTCAGTCGTTCTTCCCCATCTGCTCGCGGAGGGCTTCGCTCTTCAAGATGAACGTCCCCTCGACGGCGATGGTCTCTCCCGCGCCGAGGCCGCGCGTGATCTCGGTCTCGTTCTCCACGTCGGCTCCGCGCTCGACGGCGCGGAGCTCGAACTTCCCCGCGCCCTTCGCCACGAAGACGAACGGCTGCCCGTCGATGGTCTGGATGGCACCGCGCGGCACGACGAGCGCCATCGGCTCCTCCGCCGAGGCGTCCTTGGCGGCCGTGACGCCGGTCCCGACCGCGCCCGCCGCCCCGTAGATGTGCGCGGTGGTGCTCATCCCCGGCCTGAGCGCGCCGTCGGGGTTCTCGAGCACGATGCGCGCCTGCACCGCGCGGCGTACGGCGTCGACGACGCCCCCCACGTAGTCGACCTTCCCGCTGAAGATCCGATCGGGGTACGCGAGGACGCGCGCGCGCGCCTCGTCGCCCACGTGTACGCGGGCGAGATCGCGCTCGTAGACGTCGACGATCATCCACACGCGCTCGATGTCGCCGACCACGAACAAGGTGTCGCTGGCCTTCACCGCCTGGCCGAGGCGCGCGTTCACCTCGAGGACGAGGCCGCCGAGCGGCGTGGTCAGGGCGACGCCGGTGCCGGGATCCCCCTGGCCGCTCGTGTCGGCCTTCGACGAGTCGACCTGCACGCCGACGGCGCGGAGCCGCTCGGCGGCGGCGCGCTTCTCGAGATCGGCGAGGTTGCGCTCGTTCTCGGCGTTCAGCACGTCTTGTCCGGTGGTGAGACCGCCGTCGGCGAGGCGGTACTGACGTTGCCGCTCGCGCTCGGCGAAGGCCACCTTCACTTGGGAGCTCAGGTAGTCCGACCGCGCGCGGCCGACGTCGACGCTCTCCTCGCGCGCGAGGATCGCCCCTTTCGGCACGGTCTGACCGGGGTCGACGCGGATCGACGTGATGCGTCCGTCGATGAGCGGTCCCACGCGGGCCACACGGTTGGGGACGAAGTCGAGGAGCCCCGTCACCGCTACGCTGGTGCGTCGCGGCTCGAGCCGAGCCTTCGCCGTCGTGACTCCGGCCGACTGGAGCGCCTCGGGCGTGAGGACGACGTCCTCTTCGGCCTTCGGCGGATCGGGGGGCGGGTCCACCTTCTTGTCGCGACAGGCGGCGAGCCCGCAGGCGAAGGCCAAGGCGAGGCACAACGCGGCCGTGCTCGCGCGTGCTCTCCCCCGAGACTTGTAGCTCTTGTGCTCCACTTGGAGTTACCTTCGCTGCTCCGATGCGCCGACTCAGGACCCGCTCCACCGTTCTTCAGGTGGTGTCCCTCATTGTGGCCTTCGTGGTCGGCTGCGTCATCTTCGCGACGAAGCTTTCGGCACAGACGTCCGCCCCGGCAGCGCTTGGCGGAGGCGGAGGCGGCGCCGGCGGGGCTCCCCGAGGCGCGGTCGACGGCGGCGCGCTCGCTGTTTCCGGAAGCGCCGACGCGGGCGACGACGCCTCTGCCGACGCGGGATCCCCGCTCGATTACGCCACGTTGCAGACGGAGGACGACTTTCCCAAGGGCCTGAGCGAGGAGCAGCGCATCGCGATGGGCACCGGAAAGGTGCCGATCCACCGCGAGGGGAGCTTCCGCTCCCCCTTCGCTCACCCGCGTTTCGGTGGTCCGGCCACCGCCAAGGTCGGCCTCGTCCTCAACAACGTCCGCGAATACAACATCCAAACCGGCTCGTTCGACGCCGATTTCTTCCTCTCGCTCATGAGCGACAAGCCCATGGGAGACGTGCACCTCTTCTTCACGAACGGCCACGACGTGAACGAGACGGTGCTGGCGGACACGCCGACCTTCAAGGCGTACCGCTATACAGGCACTTTCATAAGTCCGGTCGACCTCAGGAAATACCCCTTCGACTCGCAGGACCTCACCATCGAGGTCGAGGATCTCCGCGCCGGCGTCGATCAGCTCCTCTTCGTGCCGTACCAGGAGCGCACGTCGCTCGACGACGACTTCGTGATGGCGGGTTGGGGCGTCGACTCGGTGGGGGCCAAAGCGTACCGGCACCTCTATCCCTCGCGCTTCGATCGCGACGACCTCTACGTCTCTCGTTACAAGTTCACGCTCGCCATCGGGCGCTTCGCCACCTCGGCTGCGTTCAGCGTCTTCGTGCCGGCGTACATCATCGTGCTCATCTCGCTGATGGGCCTGTGGGTGCCGGCCGAAGAGCTCGAGGTCCGCTCCAACGCCGGCGCGCCGATGCTCGCCGCCGCCGTCTTCTTCCACTACGCCCTCACCCAAGCGCTCCCCGCGACCGGGTACCTGACGCGCGCCGACAAGCTCATGTTCGGCGTGTACATCTCGCTGCTCCTCAACATGGCCTCCACCTGGACGTTCCTCATCGTCCAGGAAGACCAGGTGGAGCGTGCGTTCCGTTGGGCCCGCGCCTGGGTCCCCCCGATCACGGTGCTCATCATGGTCTTCGTCACGCTGCTCTGACCCTCGGGCCGTCCCCGAATCGAGTGAGACATGAACCCGACCAAGCTCGTCCTCGCCTTCGCCGTCCCCGCGCTCCTCATCGGCCTCGCCGCCGGGTATTTCCTCGGCCGGGCGACGCTCGAGCACCAGTGGGCCGATCCCACGATGGTCCTCTCGCAAGACGACGCCTCACGCGCCGCGAGCGACGGGGCCGATCCCGCGCCCGCCGCCGGCACCCGCGTCCTCCGCCCGATGCCCATCCAAAGGGCGCGCCTCGCGCTCCGCGAGCTCACGGCGAAGGACCCGCTCAAGGTCGTCGTCGGATCGGTGGGTCGTGACGACACCGCGGTCGATCTTCACCTCATGCTCGAAAATCACGCCGATTGCCAGATCGTGGCCTACCAAGGCGTGGCCTACGCCTTCGACGCGCACGGCTTCCCCGAGCCGTTCAACAAGCACGGCGAGCAGTTCGTCGCCTTCGCCTCGCCGCCGCCGCAGGCGCCCAGAGGGTCTGCCAGCGCCGACGACGGCCCGCCCGACGACGAGCGCATCGCCGCGAACGACCAAGCGAAGGTCGAGCGCCACGTGAACTTCCCGAACCACGCGAACGTGGTGCTCGGGCAGATCGACAGCTACACCTGCGCCGACGGCAAGCGCTGGTCGCGGAACTGATCGCGCCGAGGCCTCACTGGCACGAGCCGGCGACGTCGATGTTGTCGGCGTCGAGCGCCTCGAGCGCCGGAGCCCACGGGGCGCTCGTGCGATCGAAGCCGAATCGCATGTGCAAGAAGAGACCGCAGGGCCTCGGCGCCGCCGCGTCGCCGTCGAGGAACTGCACGAAGCCGTCGCCGTCTTGCGCTTGCACGCTGTTGCCGCTCGGCGTGGGCGGCACACCCGCGCTGGTGATGATGCAGTCGCCGGCGTGGTCGGTGATCTCGGCCTTCTCCACCGCGTAGTTCGACGGCGCGGTCACGTGGTACGGCCCGGTGCCCGTCTGCGCGAAGGTGACGCGCATGCACACGTTCCTCGCGGTGTTCGCCTTGAAGAGCACGAAGCGGGGAAGGTCGGTGATGAGGGTGAAGGCCTGGTAGTCCCCGGTCGAAGAGAAGCAGCCCTTGTCGCCGCTCACGTCGGTGCCGGCGCGCTGGGCTTCGCACGTGTTGCAGTAGGCCTTGCCGTCGCAGCCGCAGACGCCGCCGCACTCGGTTCCGCACACCGTCGGCCGCGGGCGACAAAGCCCCTCGCTGCTCAAGTCGCAGGAGCCGGGCGGGTCGAGCGCGCAGAACTCGTTGCCGAGGCACAAAAAGCCGCTCTTGCCGCACGACGTGCTGCCGCCGGCGTCGCTCTTGCCGCCCTCGCCGCCGGCGTCGTCCGAGGAGAAGTCCTGGAGCGAGCGCCCGCCGCACGCCGGCATCACCAAGGCCACCGACACCACGGCGAAGGCCACTCCCGGCACAAGCCCACGCATCATTCGTCCGTTCCCCTTCACGTCGCTCTTTCCCCTCGGCGATTCAATCGCGCGCGGTCCACGGGCAGACCGCCAGGAGCCTCCCCGTGGGCCTTCGGCTGCACACGAACCCGTTCACCGCTCCGTAGCTCTCGGCCTTCGTGCACTTTTGCGACTTTTCGAAGGAGCCCTCGGCTTCCCAATCGACGATGTGATTGCAGTCGCCGACGCGCGAGAGATCCCACGTGTAGAACCCGCGCGTGTCCCAGTGGTGCACGACGGTGACGGGGACGAAGTCGCCCATCTTGTATTTGGCGGTGCAGGTGGCGAAGTCGTGGCCACCGCGCACTACCTGGTATTGCTCGCCGGGGCAGGGGTCCCACTCGAGCTCGATGTCGACGAGCTTCGGTCCGCCCTTCTCGTCCTGCTCGACCACGTCGCGCCGAATGAGCTGACACACCGACTCGTAGTGGGTGTCCTCCTTCGCGCAGCCGAAGAGCGGCGACGCCACGAGGAAGAGAAGGAGAGACGCAGAGAGCCGACGCACGGATCGCCAGGGTATCACGCGCTCTCGGCGCATCGTAAGGATCAGCGCTGCGCCCAAAGGAGGATGCGCTTGAACGGATAGAGGAAGGGGCGATCGTCGGGGAGCATGCCGAGGAGCCGCTCGGTGTAACGCCGCAGGAACGCTTCGTAGGTCGGGTCGTCGAGGCGCGCGCGGTACTGCGTGAGCAACGTCCCCCGGACCCATTCGATGACCTCTTCTCGCGACGCGAGGCGGTGCGCGTAGACCTCGAGGCGCACGCGCTGGCGGCGAAAGCCGAGTCGATCGAGCAGACGCGCATAGTCTTCGGGGAGGAGCACCGGCCGCGGCCTCTCGGTCCCCGCGAGGCGCGAGGCGAAGGCCCCTTCGGTCGCGACCTGCGCGGCGACGACGTGCGACGGATGATCGAAGTTCGCCGGCATCTGCACCGCGAGCTGGCCGCCGCTCTCGGGATCGTCGGGGGAAGGCGGCGTGAGGCGCGCCGCGAGCTCGGCGAAGAGCGCGGGGTGATCGGGGACCCACTGCAGGGCAGCATTGGAGAGGATGACGTCGAAGGGGGCTTCGCCTTCTTGGCGCATCGCCTCACGAAGATCTCCGCACGCGAAGGTGAGCCCCTCGGCGTGCGGCGCGCGCGCGAGCATCGCCTCCGAGCTGTCGATCCCCAACGTGTGCGCGGCGCCGAGGCGCTCGTGGGCCACCCGCGTGAGCTCGCCGGTGCCGCAGCCGAGATCGACGACGCGCGCGCCGGGCTTCGGTCGCTTCACGAGGTCGAGGAGATCGAAGAAGGGCTGGCTCCGCTCGTCACGGAATCGCTCGTACTGCGCGGGGCTCCACGTCACCCGTCGATGCTCGCGCGTCCTCCGATTTCGGGGGAGGAATAACTCAATTCATCGATCGTTGAAGTGAAAGGGCTGAGGCGGATGGGCCGCCCGTCCTCTTCCAAGGTCGTCACGGGAGCAAATCGACGGCGACCTGCGGGCGGCTCGCGCGCGCGACGCCGAGCCTTTCGAGGTGCGCGGCGGCGGCGAGCACCGTCGCTTCGTCCCACGCGTCCCCGAGGAGCTGAAAGCCGATGGGGAGGCCTTCGCCGTCGAGCCCGACGGGGACGGACGCCGCCGGTAGCCCGGTGAGGTTGCCGAGGAACATGAAGCGGCAGAGCGAGGCGAGGAGCCGTGCGTCGAGGAAGCCGGATTGCATCTCGGCGTCCGACGCCGTCGCCGCGGTGTCGACGGTCGAAGGGAGGGCGAAGAGATCCACGTCGCCGAACGCGCGCGCTACCTCGCGCCTCAGCCCCGAGCGAAGGCGCTGCCCGTCGATGTAGTCGGTGGTCGCGACCTCGCCGAGCGCCGACATGGCGATCTGCAGGTCCGCGCTCATCGTGTCGGCGTGCGCTTCCCAGTCGGCGCGAATGGCGGCGCGCGTCTCGGGGCCGATGGTCAAATACCCCACCGCCGGCGCCGCGCGGAGGAGCGGCACGTCGATCGCGACGATCACCGCGCCGGCCTGCTCGAGCGCGCGGATCGCCTCTTCGCCCGCGCGCTGCACCGAGGGAGACGCGTCGCGCCACTCGCCGGCGTCGACGCCCACGCGAAGCCCTTTCACGCCGCGACCGAGCGCGCGCGTGAGCTCACCGGGCGCGAGATCCGGCGCGAAGCTCGTCTGGTCGTCTTTCGGATCGCGCTGGCCAATCGCCTCGAGCACGTCGGCGAGATCGGCGGTCGAAGCCGCGAGCGGACCCACGTGGGCGACGCTGCCGGTGGAGAAGTCGCCGGCGCGGCTGACGCGTCCCCACGTCGGCTTGATGCCGAAGACGCCGTTCATCGCCGAAGGAATGCGAATCGAGCCGCCGCCGTCGGCGCCGATGGCGAAGGGGACGAGGCCGGTCGCGACGGCGACCCCCGACCCGGTCGACGAGCCACCGGCCACGCGCCGCGGATCGTGGGGATTTTTCGGGAGCTTGCGCTGCGCGTTCTGACCGATGGGCGACATGCCGAGCTCGGTCATGGGCGTCTGGCCGACGACGATCGCCCCGGCGGCGCGAAGGCGCGCGACCACCGTCGCGTCTTCGCGTTCGTTCGTCTCGGGAAGATACGACGTCCCCGCGCGACGCGGGAGACCGGCCACCGCGGTTTGTTCCTTCACCGCGAAGGGGAGGCCGTCGAGCGGACCGCGGGCGCGCCCTTCGCGAAGACGCGCCGTCGACTCTTCGGCTTCGCGTCGCGCCGTGGCGGCGGTCGTGCCGTTCAGCGGTCCCATGCTGGGCGTGCGTGAAGCGAGCTCCTCGGCGGCGCGGAGGCAGCGCTCCACCACGTCGAGTGGGGTTCGCGCGCCCCGGGCGTAGGCCTCGCGGTAGCGCGCTCCGGTCATGGGCCACAGGCCTTGGGGGACCGGCGCGCCGAGCCGCTCGTCGGAGAGCTTGCGCGGCGGCTGTCCGGCGAGCGGGCGCGTGTCGAGCGGGACGTCGCCGCGCGCCGATTCGGGGAGCGCTTCGAGATCGGGCAAGCGCAGATCGGCGCGGAGCGCGCGGTAGAGCGCGAGCGCGCCGGCCCTCGTGCGTGCGACGCGCGCGACCGCACGGATCGCCGCCCCGGAGAGACGTGGAGAGTGCATGCTCTCCACGTCTCACCGAGCGTGCGCCGCGTCAACGACGCACGGCGCGTTCGCCGAAGGCGACGCGGGGGAGTCTCATCGCGAAGCGATGAGGGGGTCGCAGAACCCCACCAGGGTCGGCTAGGGGCCCGAGTCGAAAGTTCGTCGGCACGCCGACGAACTTCAGACTCGGGACACTAGGCGGCCGTCCAGATCAGAGCGTGAGCGTGCCGGTGCGGATCATGTACGCGAGCTTCCCCCGCTGCTCGGCGTCGAGCAGGGCGTGGATGCTCGCGAGCGCCTTGCCTACCGCCTCGCGCAGTCGCTTGGCGCTGGCGAGACGGATCTCCGCCCCCTCGTCGGCGCGCTTCGGATCGAAGGACTCGCCGGCGACGGCGTCGGCGAACGCGGCGTGCGTGCGGCGGTCGTCGACCTCCGCTTGCGCACGCTCGGTCTTGAGCTCGTTCAAGATGCGCGCGAGCTCGGCGACCTGCGACTCTTTCAAGTCGAGCCGGTGGGCGAGGAAGCGGAGCGGGCGACGCACGCCCAAGCCGCCGTGCCCGCCGTCGTCGCCGGGACCGCCGTGCCCGAAGCCGCCGAAGTGACGCGACTCGCCGTGATCGTGAGGGCCGTGATGGCCCGGTCCGTGCCCCGCGTGCACTCCGCACGCCGCCGCGCCCGCGGCCTCGCGCGCGCGATTCCACCAATAAAAACCAGGATGCATTGTTCTCTCCAACTCGCCGGGGCTGTCGCTCCCGACGGGGTTTGCCACGCCCGCACGAGGTCGTGCGGACGCGCGTCACGCGTGGGCGAAATACCTCACGCTGATCTCAAGCTAAGGGCGCGCGGGCGTCTGTCAACGACGAGGGGAAATCGCGCGAGGCGCGTGCCCCGACGTTGCGAGAGGGGGGGAGGAATGGTTCAATTCCTGGGCGTGTCACGCCCGCGAGAAGAGGTCCCATGCCTAGCCCGACCTTGAGGCAGCGGCTGCGCATTCGACGCGCAGCCCTCCACGCCGCTGCGATCGACAGCGCCGCGCACGCGCTCGCGCGTGTCCGCTACGCCATGCCCGACGCGCACCCGAAGCGCTTCCACGTCTCGGTCACGCGGGACGTCCGCTACGGGCCGGACGGCAAGAGCCATCACCACCTCGACGTCTATGTCCCGGCGCGCGCCATGCGGCCTCTCCCGGTCGTCATGTACGTGCACGGCGGCGGCTTCTCGATGCTGTCGAAGGACACGCACTACGTGATGGCGATGTCGCTCGCGCGCCGCGGCTACCTCGTCTTCAACATCAACTACCGCCTGGGCCCGAAGCACGTGTACCCCGCGCCGCTCGAGGACGCGTCGGAGGCGCTCGTCTGGGTGCAGCGCAACGCCGCGCGCTTCGGCGGAGATCCTTCTCGCATCGCTCTCGCCGGGGAGTCGGCGGGCGGGAACCTCGTCGCCGCGCTCTCGCTCGTCACGAGCAAGCGTTTCTCCGAGCCGTTCGCGCGCCGCCTGTTCGACGCCAACGTCGCGGTGCGGGCCACCGTGTGCACTTACCCGTACCTCGACATGACCGACATCGGCCGGTACCTCGCGCACCCGAAGATCCCCTTCTGGGCGAAGGGCATGCTCTTCGACGCCACCTGCGCGTACGTCGGTCACGACGCCTTCGCCCCGAGCGGTGCCGCGCTCCTCGCCAGTCCCCTATTGGTCCTCGAGGGGGGCTTCGTGCCGGAGCGACCGCTCCCGCCGTTCTTCCTCTCGGCAGGGACGCGCGATCCTCTGCTCGAGCACTCGAGGCGCCTGAAGAGCGTGCTCACCACGCTCGGTGTGGAGAGCGAGCTACTCATCGCTCCCGGGGAAATTCACGGCTACGACGCCATGGTGTGGCGCAAGGCCGCCCAGGAAAAATGGGACCGCGCGCACCTCTTTCTCGCCCGGCACATGGGGGAGATCGCGGTGGCGGACGAGCCCCCCGCGCTCGCCGGCTGACCGGCTTTTGCCGCACCGCTGCGGCGCTCCGCTCTTGAACTGGGCGGCGCTCCGTGGCAAGTCCCTGGCCGTGTCCGTCGCCATTACCGAGGGGATCCGCGTCACGGTCGAGTCCACGTACGTCGCGGAGCAGTCGTCGCCGCGGACCCATCGCTACGTCTTCGCCTACACGGTGAAGATCGCCAACGAAGGGACCGAACCGGCCGAGCTCAAGACACGCCACTGGATCATCACCGACGGCAACGGCAAGGTCGAAGAGGTGCGCGGCCCGGGGGTCGTCGGGCAACAGCCGCACCTTCGCCCGGGCGATCACTTCGAGTACACGAGCGGCTGCGTGCTGCAGACTCCGCGCGGCGAGATGCAGGGGAGCTACCAGATGCATCGCCCCGACGGCCGCTCCTTCGACGCCGTCATCGCCCCCTTCGCGCTCGCCTTGCCGCATTCACTCAATTGAAGGCGCCGTGAACGAGCCCGAGTACCAGAAGCTCGCCGACGGCGTGTTCCGTCGCATCGAGGACGCGTTTCGCGACGTCGACGCCGACCGCGTGGACTGCGAGCGCGCCGGCGACGTGCTGACCCTCACGTTCGCCTCCGGCAAGCGCTGCGTCATCAACACGCAGCGCCCCACGCGTCAGATCTGGATGGCGGCCGGCGCGCGCGCTTGGCACTTCTCGCTCGACGCCGCCGGGAGCTGGGTCGACGACAAGGACGCGAGCCTCGAGCTCTTCGCTCACCTCGCGCGAGTCGTTCACGACACCGCGGGCGTCGAGCTCTCTTTCGACTGAGTCGCGCTCAGGCGCGCACGCCGAAGCCGAGCGCGCTACGTAGCTCGCCGTAGGCGTCGCTCGTCGCGAAGAGGGTCAGGTGCGCGAAGAGGGCGGCGGGCGGCACGTCCGTCGGCGCGCGGCGCTCGTGGCCTTCGGCGCGCTTCGCGGCCCCCGCGGTCCCGGCGAGCAAGAGGCCGGCGCGGGCAGCGGAGAGCGCGGCGCACTCCGCCCAGCGCTTGACGTCGAGCACCGGCTGCGAGCGCAGCACCTCGACGACCACCGCGCGAAGCGCCTGCACCTCGTCCTCTTTCATGTGCGAGAGCAGCGCAGCGTCGAAGCGCCCGGTCGTCACGGCGCCGGTGTCGACCGCCGCGCCGACCCGAACCGCGGCGCGAACGAGGCTCGAGAGCTCCGAGGTGGCGGGGCAGAGAGCGCGGGCCAAGAGCTCCGGTCGGCCGAGCGCGATGCACTTGCCGGCGAGGAAGGCGAGGACCTCGTCGTCCAAGGTCGACGCGAGCTCGACGGAGACGAGCACGGTGTCCTCGGCGTCGTCGGCGACGACGAACGGCTGATCGAGGCGCTGCCGCGGGCGAAGGCGGGGCGCGCGGACTCCCAGAATCTCCGCCGCGTGGGCGAAGATCATCTGCACGTGCTCGGGCACGCGGGTCATCGGCGTGACCTTGGCGTCGCCGCGCTCGATCCGCGCGAGCTTCCGCGCGCGAAGGAGCGCCGGCGTGACCGCACGCAGCAGATCGGTCAGCGTGCCGTCGAGCTCGGGGTGAAGGAGATGGCTGTCCCACGCCGGCGCCGTGAGCGACCCCTGCACGTGGTGGAGCGGGGTGGGGGGGAAGCGCTCGAGGAAGCTCGATTGCTCTTTGCTCAAGGGGCCGCGGAGCGCCAAGAGATCCGCCGCGCACCAGGCGAGGTCGAAGCTCCTTTGACGGAGAAAGAGCGCGTAGAGCTCGCGGAGGGGCGCGTCGGCAAGCGGCGCGCGCGCGAGGCTCCTTCGCGTGAGCTCGATCGCCGAAGGCACGTCCTTCAGCACCACGAGCAGCTCGGTCAAGATGCGCTGGTCTTCGGCGTCGTCGGGACGCAGCGCGAGCGCCGTCTGGAACGAAGCTAGAGCGAGCTCGGCGTCGCCCAAGCGGTCGCGGTAGATGAGCCCGAGCTGATGACAGAGCGCGTGCTTCAGCGCGACGTCGCCGCTCGCGCGGAGGCGCTTCACCATCGCCACGTAGGCGTCGGCGAGCGCGTCCCAGGCGTGCTGCTCGGTGTGAATTCGGGCGATCTGCTCGAAGGCGTCGAGCCTGCCACCGTCGAGGTCGAGCACCTCGCCGAAGACCTCGGCGGCCCATTCGGGATCCCCGAGCCGCTGCTCGGCCACTTGGGCGAGGGTGAAGAGGACCTTGGCGCGCTTCTCGGAGTCGGGCTCGGCTTCGACGATGCTGCGGAGTGTGCGCGCGACCTCGTGGAACTGGCCGAGCTCGGTGTACACGCCGAGGAGCGTGTGCAGGATCTTGTGGTCGCGCGGGGCGAGCGCGCGCGCCGCTTCGTAGTCCTCCGCGGCGGCCGGCAGGTGACCGAGCTTCTTCGACATCACGTCGCCGGCGTCGAGGAGGAGCCGCACCTGGGTCGCGACGTCGCGCGTGACCTGGGCCTTGCGGCGGAGGCCGCGCGCCACCGTCAGGTGGTCTTCTTCGCTCTTGGCGAGCTCGATGAGCCGATCGATCGCCGGCACGTGGTGCGGCGCCTTCGCCAAGGCGATCTCGAGGAGGTGCGTTGCCCGGTCGCGCTCGCCCATCACGCCGAACAGATCGCCGAGCTTGAACACCAGATCGGCGGAGAGCGTCTTCGCTTCGAGCGCCATCGCCTCCAGCGCGCACCGGGCCGACGCGAGAAGGTGCGGTTGATCGCGGAGCGCGTGCGCGCTCTCGATGAGGCTGTCGCTCACCCCCTCGGCCATGGGCGCGAGCTCGAAGCTCGCCACGAGGCCGAAGAGCGCGCGCCCCTCGTCACCGCTCGCTTGCGCGACGCGCGAGGCCACCACGAGGAGCTCCTGGAGCGCGCTGCGATCGCCGTCGCGACGCGCGGCCTCCAAGAGGAGCTCGCAGGCGGCGCGCGCCTTCTCGTACGAGCCGTTGGCCACGTAGCGATCCAAGGTCGCTGCCGCCGCTGCTTCGTTGGTCGGGTCGGCGATGAACGCCGCGTCGAACGCCGCGAAGGCCCCCTCGGCGTCGGCGAGCCCGTGCGCGCGAAGGTTGCCGAGGTCGACGTACAGGGCGCTCTTCACGCGCGGCGTCTTCGTGTGCGCGGCGCGCCTCTCCAGGCACGAAGCGGCGCGCTCGTCGTCGCCTTCGTCCATGGCGTAGGCCTGGAGCGCTTCCCACGCCCGCTCGCGCGTCGGATCGATCGCCACGGCGCGTTCGAAGTTCGCCCGCGCGCCCGCCGGATCGCGCCCGTCCTCCGCCAGGAGCTCGCCGATGGCGCAGTAGATCTGCGCGCGTCGCCCCTTGTCTTCGGTGAGGCTCGCGAGCTGCCCGTGGTAGGCCGCCGCGGCGCCGTAGTCGCCACGCCTCTCGCTCAAGCGCGCGAGCGCCCAGACGATGCGGCGGCTCTTCGGCCGGTGACGGAGCGCTGCGAGGTACGCGCGCGTCGCTGCTTCGGCGTCGCTTCGTTGCGTCGCGTGGACCTCCGCCACGTGCGCCCAGAGCTCGGCGCCTCGCCGCGGGTTCCGCTCGCGCGAGGCACGACGCTCGAGGACGTCGACGAGGCGGTCCCACGACCTGAGCGCGCGGTAGCAGCGCGCGAGCGCGTCGAGCGCCGGCACCGACGTGGGATCGATCGAGAGCGCCTCCTCGAGCTTCTCGACCGCCGTCGCCGGGCGCAGAAATTCGCGCTCGTGGAGCTCGGCGATCTGCACGAGGATCTTCACGCGGCGCGCTTGATCGCCCTCGAGGCCGACCTCGCGCTCGAGCTCACGCGCCGTGCGTCGCGCCCCGGGCGGAAGCTCGGTCACGTCCTCGAGATCGTCGCTGCTCAGATCGACGACGTCCGGCTCGAGGCTCTCGTGCTCGAGGCTGTCCGGCGGCGCGAGGCTCTCGGGGACGAGGCTCCTCGGCGAACCGCTCGGAGGGACCCCGCGCTCGGGGGTGACCGCTTCGGGGGTCGCCGTGTCGAGCGACTCCTCCCAGAGCTCCGCGTCCGACGTGGTGTCGCCGTCCCAAGCGCAGATGGCCGAATGCGGTGGAGGTGGGAGATCCTCGCATGGACGCGCGTCGGCCCACACGGGATCTTCTTCGACCCGGCGTGTCGGCAGGCTCGGTCGCATCGGCGTGGCGCCCGCATCGCGGCGCATCGTTCGGTCTCCCCTCGAGCCGCGCGAAATGCGCGGCTTCTGGAGGGACTCGTGCGAGGACCGTGCCGTGGGCCGCGCCGGGCGCGTGGTCAGCGCCCAGATCAGGCGAGACGCCGCGTGGCGCGTGCCTCAGCTCGCCGAGTAGGTCGTGTTCCGCTTCTCGCCGTGCTTCTTGATTTTGCCCGCCTGACGAAGCTCGCGGAGGGGCGTGGCCAACAAGTCCGCCGCCGTCCCCACTTGGCTGGCGAGCGCGCGCACGCCGAGCGGGCCCCCGGCGTCCCCCAGCGCCCCGAGGATCCGCTCCGCCAGCTCGGCGCGCTTCTCCACGGTTTGACGCGGTTTCCGTCCACGCCGCTTCGGACCGGCGGTCGGCGGCGGGGGAGCGGCGGGTGCCGCCTTCCCTCGGCCTTTGGCGCCCCGAGCCCCGCGCGGTGCGGCGGCGGTGTACCCGGCGATCTCCGAAAAGGAGGCGGCACGGACCGCGGCGAGCAGGCGCGCCACGAATTGCCGTGTGATTTCTGTAATTTGAGCTTCGAGCGAGGGGGCTTTGGCCATCCGGGACCTACCGTCTTGTCCTATCCACCCAAGCGGGGGTCGCGGGCAAGTTTCTTCGTGCCCCATCTGGTCCAAGCCTGGGAAAAACTCAGTGATTGACGTGGTCTTAGGGAGGGGTCACGTTAACGTAAGAGTTGGTCTTGACGGGCCCGCTCGTCCCGCCTAAAAGCTCTGCTACCTGCTCGAGTCTCACGTGCACGTGAGCCTCAGCCCCCGCGAGGAACCGTGACCACCGTTCGTCTCCCCCTCATCTCGACCAAGAGCGCCGCCGAAGATCTCGGCGAAGCGTCGGACGCGAGGGTGCACGCGACGCTGCAGGTCGGCGACCTCGCGCGCGAGTCGGGGAAGACCGTGCGCGCGATCCATCTCTACGAGGAGCTCGATCTCCTTCGCCCCGCGGGTCGTTCGAAGGGGCGCTACCGCCTCTACGGCCCGGAGGCGCTCGCCCGCATTCGGTGGATCGGCAAGCTCCAAGACATGGGCTTCAGCCTCACCGAGATCCAAGCCATCGTGCGCGACTGGGAGCAGTCGAGCTCGGCGCCCCGCGCGATGGTGCACGTGCGCGACATCTTCACGAAGAAGCTCGCCGACACGCGCGAGCATCTCAGGAGGCTCGAGGCGCTGAAGAGCGAGCTCGAGGCGAGCCTCGTCTATCTCGACACCTGCGAGGTCTGCGATCCCGAGCGCCTGCTCACCGCCTGCAAAGCGTGCGATCTGCACACGTGCAACGACGGCGTGCCCGAGCTCGTCGCTGG
Source organism: uncultured Polyangiaceae bacterium (assembly GCA_964531795.1). GTDB lineage: Bacteria > Myxococcota_A > Polyangia > Polyangiales > Polyangiaceae > CAZHHD01. Next base: position 66,017 of record CAZHHD010000016.1, read on the forward strand.
CTTCCACGCGCACTCGCACCAGCGCTGCGATCACGGAGCCAAGCCCGCGGCCCCTTCGTCCACCGACGGAGACCTTCACTGACGTCGCCGCCCCCGCGCGGCCTAGCAAGAAGCAAGAACACCATGGCCCTCAAGTTCCCCATCTTCATGGACAACCACTCGACGACGCCGATGGATCCGCGCGTCCTCGAGGAGATGCTCCCCTACTTCACCGAGAAGTTCGGCAACGCCGCCAGCCGCAACCACGCCTTCGGCTGGCAGGCGGAAGAAGCGGTGGACTACGCCCGCGAGCGCATCGCCAAGCTCATCAACGCCCAGAGCGAGAAGGAGATCGTCTTCACCTCGGGCGCGACCGAGAGCGACAACCTCGCGCTGAAGGGCGTCGCCGAGTACGCGAAGGGGAAGGGGAACCACATCATCACGTCGGTGATCGAGCACAAGGCGATCCTCGACACGTGCAAGCGCCTCGAGAAGCAAGGCTTCGAGGTCACGTACCTCCCCGTCGGCAAAGACGGCCGCGTCGACCCGCAGGCGGTGGCGAACGCCATCACCGACAAGACCATCCTCGTGTCGATCATGCTCGCCAACAACGAGATCGGCACCGTGCAGCCGCTCGAGGAGATCGGGAAGATCACCCGCCCGAAGGGGATCCTCTTCCACTCCGACGCCGTGCAAGGGATCGGCAAGGTCGACTTCGACGTTCAGAAGATGAACCTCGACCTCGTCAGCATCACCGCCCACAAGATGTACGGCCCGAAAGGGGTCGGCGCGCTCTGGGTGCGTCGCGGTCGTCAGGACCACGTGGCCAAGGCGGGCGACACCTGGGCAAGCCTCGCGGCGGCCTACGGCGTGCGCGAGAAGAAGCTCCTCGAGGCGAACGCCGCCACCCTGGAGACCCCGATCGTCCCCGAGAGCGTCGTGGCGATCCCGCTCCCGCGCGTGCGCCTCGTCGCCGAAATGGACGGCGGCGGCCACGAGCGCGGCAACCGCTCGGGCACGCTGAACGTGCCGGCCATCGTCGGCTTCGGCAAAGCGGCGGAGATCCTCCGCCTCGAAGGCAAGGCCGAGAGCGCGCGCCTCTTGAAGCTCCGCGAGCGCCTCCGCGAGAAGATCCAAGACAAGCTCGAAGAGACGTTCGTGAACGGCTCGATGGAGCACAGGCTCCCGGGCAACCTGAACATCTCCTTCGCCTTCGTGGAAGGCGAGGCGATGATGATGGCGATCAAAGACGTGGCGGTGAGCTCCGGCTCGGCGTGCACGTCGGCGAGCCTCGAGCCGAGCTACGTGCTCCGCGCCCTCGGCGTGGGGGACGAGCTCGCGCACTCGAGCATCCGGTTCGGTCTCGGTCGGTTCAACACCGAAGAAGAGGTCGACTTCGTGGCCAAGCTGGTGGTCGACAAGACCGCGCAGCTCCGCGACATGTCGCCGCTCTACGAGATGCACAAAGAAGGCATCGATTTGAAGAGCGTCCAGTGGACAGCTCATTGATCACGGTCGGGGGTGCCCCACCCGACGCCCCGCACGATCACGGTCGGGGGGTGCCCCACCCGACGCCCCCCAATGAAGAATCAGAAGACGTTGAATCGAGTTTGACGAGGAATTGAGGACGCCATGGCGTACAGCGACAAAGTCATCGACTACGTAGAGAACCCGCGCAACTTCGGGACGCTCGACAAGGACGACCCGAACGTCGGGACCGGTCTCGTCGGCGCGCCCGCGTGCGGCGACGTGATGCGCCTGCAGATCAAGGTCTCGGACGAGGGGGTCATCGAAGACGCCAAGTTCAAGACCTTCGGCTGCGGGTCGGCCATCGCCTCGTCGGCGCTCGCTACCGAGTGGCTCAAAGGCAAGAGCGTGGCGGACGCGGAGAAGATCAAGAACTCCGACATCGTCGAGGAGCTGAACCTCCCGCCGGTGAAGATCCACTGCTCGGTGCTCGCCGAAGACGCCATCAAGAGCGCCATCGAGGACTACCGAAAGAAGCAGGCCGCGCGTCGCGCCGCGCTGGCCGACAAACCCGCTGCCGAGATCGAGAAGCGGGTCTGAGCCCCGCGCGTCGTCGCGTGCTCCGAGCGCGCGACGGCGAAACGGACCGTCGAAGCCAAGGAGAGATCGTTCATGACCGCCGTCTCGCTCCCCGAGCCCACCCAAGCGAACGCCGCGCCCCCGCAGGGCTCGGACGCCGAAGGTGCGTCGTCGACCTCTGCCCCCGCGGGCGACACGACGAAGAAGGAGCCCTTCATCACCGTCAGCCCCAAGGCGGTCGACGCCATCCGGCGGCAGATCCAAAAGCGCGGCACCCAAGGCACGAGCCTCCGCGTCGGCATTCGCGGCGGCGGCTGCTCCGGCTTCTCCTACGTCATCGAGTTCCACGACGGTCCGCCGCGCGCGCGCGACAAGGTCTTCACCTACGGCGACGTGACGGTGGTGGTCGACCCGAAGAGCCTCATCTACTTGAACGGGACCGAGCTCGACTGGGAGCAGACGCTCATGCGCCAGGGCTTCAAGTTCGTGAACCCGAACGAGAAGGCCAGCTGCGGCTGCGGCCACTCCTTTACCGTCTGACGCTCGGCCCGCGTTCACGCCCGCCTCGCTCGCTGTGACGCCGCCGACCTTGGATCGCCCTCGAGCAGCTCGATGAATCCGTTCGCCACTTTGGGCCTCGCCCCGCGCTTCGACGTCGATCTGAAGGCGCTGGAGAAGACGCACCGCGATCTCGCGCGCGCGCTCCACCCCGATCGCCACGCCGACGCCGCGCCTCTTCATCGCAAGGAGGCGCTGTCGCGGGCGGTCGAGGTGAACGAGGCGTACCGCATCGTGAAGGATCCGGTGCGCCGCGCCGAGGCGCTCTTCACCCTCGCCGGCGTGCCCACCGGCGAGACGCACGAGCCCAAGCCGAGCCCCGCGCTCTTGATGGACGTGATGGAGCTCCGCGAGTCGCTCGCCGAAGCTCGCGCCGCGCGCGACGCCACGAAGGTGGCGCGCCTCGCCGCCGACGTGAACGCGCGCGCCAAAGAGGTGGAGGCGGAGCTCGCCGTCGCCTTTGCCCGCGCCCTCGGGGGCGAAGCGGGGGGCGCACCAGCCGCCGACACCAAGCTCGCGCGCAAAGACTTCGAGCCGCTCGTCCCCAAGCTGGGCGAGCTCCGCTTCTACCGCCGCTTCCTCGAGGAGGTGCGCGCCATCGAGGAGCACCTCGTCGAGCTCTCGCACGCCGCACCTCGAAAAGAGCGCTGATCATGCCGCAAGCCCTCCTCGAAATCTTCGACCCCAAAGCCCGCCCTCGGCCCATCGGGATCGATCTCGGCACCACCCACTCGCTGGTGGCCTACGTGCGCACCGGCGTCGATCTCGACGGCGTCGCCTTCGCCGATCCCGAGGCCATCGCCGACTGCAACGGCGAGATGCTCCTCCCCAGCGTCGTCGCCTACGGCCCGGCCGACGTCGTCGTCGGCCAGCCGGCGAAAGATCGCGCGGTCGAAAAGCCCAAAGACACCATCGTCAGCGTGAAGCGCTTCATGGGGCGCGGCGCCGACGATCCGGAGACGCGGAAGCTCGGCCCCTACGAGTTTCTCCCCCGCGAAGAGGGCGGGCCCAACGTCGTGCGCTTCAAGGTCGCCGGCTCGCGCGTCGTCACCCCGGTGGAGGTGAGCGCCGAGATCCTCCGCGCGTTGAAGCGCCTCGCCGAGGACGAGCTCCGCACCGTGGGTCCCGCGGTCATCACCGTCCCTGCGTACTTCGACGACGCGCAGCGCCAAGCGACGAAAGACGCCGGGCGCCTCGCCGGGCTCGAGGTCTTGCGTCTCTTGAACGAGCCGACGGCCGCGGCGCTCGCTTACGGCCTCGACAAGAAGAAGGACGGCCACTTCGTCGTCTACGACTTGGGCGGTGGCACCTTCGACGTGACCGCGCTCCTCCTCGAAGACGGCGTGTTCCAAGTGAAAGCCACCGGGGGCGACAGCGCGCTCGGCGGTGACGACATGGATCACGCCCTCGCGCGGATCCTCCTCCACGATCTCGGCCACGGGAGCCCCGAGGTACCGGCGACGAAGGCAGCCACCGACCCTTCGTTCGTCCGCCTCGTGCTCGACACTGCGCGGCAGGTGAAGCACGGCCTCACCGACGCGCTGGAGGTGGAGGTGAGCCTCCCCGACGCCAAGGGGCAGGACCGTCCGGTCGTCGTCACGCGCGCGCGCTTCGAAGCGGCCATCGCCACGCTCCTCGAGAGGACCGGCGTCGCTTGCCGGCGCGCGCTTCGCGACGCGGGGCTCACCAAAGAGGAGCTCGACGGCGTGATCCTCGTCGGCGGCGCGACGCGCGTCCCGGCGGTGCGCGCCTACGTGGAGGCCATGTTCGGCAAGCCGCCGCTCGCCGACATCGATCCCGATCGGGTGGTGGCTCTCGGCGCGGCGGTGCAGGCCGACCTCCTCGCCGGCGAAGGGCCGAAGGACGAGGTGCTCCTCCTGGACGTGCTCCCGCTCTCGCTCGGGATCGAGGTCGGCGGAGGGGTCGTCGACAAGATCCTCCCGCGCAACGTCACCATCCCCACCGGCGCACGCGCTTCGTACACGACCCAAGAAGACCAACAGACCGGCTTCGTGATCCACGTGGTCCAAGGCGAGCGCGAGCTCGCCTCCGATTGCCGGAGCCTCGCCCGCTTCGTGCTCGGCGGTATTCCCCCCATGCCCGCGGGGATGGCCAAGCTCGAGGTCACGTTCCAAGTCGACGCCGACGGGCTCCTCTCCGTCGACGCGCACGAGCTCGTGACCGGCGCCGAGCAGAAGGTGACGGTCAAGCCTTCGTACGGCCTCGACGACGCCGCGGTGGAGAAGATGCTCCTCGACGCGCTCGACCACGGCGAAGAGGATCTTCGCCTGCGCCGCATCGCCGAGAACCGCGTCGACGCACAACGCATCCTCGCCGCAACCGCCAAGTCGATCGCCCAAGAGCCCGATCTGCTCGAGCCGGGCGAGAAGGAGACGATCGAGCGCGCGATGGCGGCCTTGGCCGAGGCCGCGCGCGGCGAAGATCCGGGGAAGATGCATGCGCTCGTCGAGGACCTCGATCTGGCGAGCAAGGGCTTCGCGACGCGGCGCATGAACCGCGCGGTGGCCCGTGCCATCGAGGGGCGTCGCGTGGACGACGTGGAACAGGCCGGGGGCAAGTAGGAGCGAGCGATGGCAAAGGTCATTTTCAAGGGCTACGGCTCGATCGACGTGCCGGTGGGGACGACGATCCTCAAGGCGGCGCAGACGCTCGACGCTCCCGAGGGCTACGCGTGCGGTGGCGTGTGCGCGTGCTCGACGTGCCACGTCTACGTGCTCCGCGGGGGCGAGCTGCTCTCCGAGCAAGAAGAGGAAGAAGAGGACATGCTGGACAAGGCCTTCGACGTGCGCGCCGCGTCGCGCCTCGGATGTCAGTCGAAGATCCTCGAAGAGGGCGAGGTGGAGGTCGAGATCACCCGCGAGAGCCTCGAAGCCTTCGAGAACGAGCACCCCGAGCATCGTGGAAAATACGTCACGTGGCGTAAGGTCGCGGAGTAAGCACGAACTTCCCGATCCCTCGGGTGACCACGCGAAGGGTGCACGAGTGGTGCTACCCTAACGAGCGTACCCGTGGCCTCCGACGACGAGAAAGAGCTGCCCGTCGGTCACGTCCTCGGGGACCGCTGGCGCGTCGACCGCCGCATCGGCGAAGGCGGCACGGCGACCGTTTACGCCGCCACGCATCGGAACGGCTACAAGGTCGCGCTGAAGGTGCTCCACGCGCGCCTCGCGTCGAACACCGATATTCGCGCGCGCTTCCTCCGCGAAGGCTACATGGCCAACGGCATCGAGCACCCGGGGGTGACCCGCGTCCTCGACGACGGTGCCACGAGCGACGGTTGTCCGTTCCTCGTCGTCGAGCTCCTCGACGGGGAGTCGCTCGAGTCGCGCGCCGCGCGCCAGGGGGGGAAGATCCCCCTCGCCGAGCTGCTCACGATCGTCGACCGCGTGCTCGACATCCTCTCGGCGGCGCACGAGCGCGGCATCGTGCATCGCGACATCAAGCCGGAGAACGTCTTTCTCACCATCGACGGCACGGTGAAGATCCTCGACTTTGGTCTGGCGCGCCCCTCCATCGCCCTCGACATGAACGTGGGGTCGACGCAGCGCGGGCTCATCATCGGTACACCCGACTACATGGCGCCGGAGCAAGCGATGGGCGACAGCACCCTCGTGGGGCCGGCGTCCGACGTGTTCTCGGTGGGAGCGACGTTCTTCGCCTTGGTCTCCGGTCAAGCGGTCCACTCGGCGCCCACCGTCGCCGATCAGCTCCGCCTCTTGTGCACGCAAGCACCGCGATCCCTCGCGACGGCGGCCCCCGAGGTGCCCCCGTCGATCGTGAGCGTCATCGACCGCGCGCTGGCGCTCGCGCCCGTAGACCGCTGGCCGAGCGCCAAGGACATGCGCGCGGCGCTTCGTCTCGCTTCGTCCGAGCTCGAGCTCCCTGCGCGTATCCACGCGGCCTCCGTCCTCCCCGGGTCCATGGCGAAGACCTCCTCGGCGCCGACGCTGATCGAGCCGACCCCGGAAGACTCGGCGCGCCTCTCCGCCGCGAGCGAGGACATCGCGATGGCCCTGCGCCGTCCGCCGCCGCAGGGCCGCAAGCCTTGGGTCACCATCGCGCTCGTGCTCGCCGCCGCGGGGATCCTCGCCCTCTTGGCCGTCGCCTCGCAGCCTCGGCCGAAGCCGCCGCACAAGATCGACCAAGCCGAGGAGCTCGAGCGCGCGCGCCGTGTTCTCGGCGCGCACTGAGGCGCGAAGGTCACTCTTTCCGGACGATGGCGCTCGGCACCGCGGGGGCGTCGAGCTCGCGCCAGCGCGGCACGATGTAGTCGTGGAAGACCGGCGTGAGCAGATGAATCTGCGCGACGTGCGCTTCTTTCGTCTCGCCGGAGTAGCCGCGTACGTGAAAGTTCCCGATGTCGGCGTGATAGAGCTGCGTGAAGCCGTTGCCGGCGTCGATGTTGTCCTCCACGCGCGTCGCGCCTACCGCGTCGATGAACGCGCCCGCGCACTCGGTGGTGCTGGCGTAGCCGATGGGGACGATGGAGGAGTGCGTCATGACGAACTCCTTCCTTCCTGCCGCCGCCTCCTTGGCGAAGCGGATGTACGGGTCGAGCATCGCGAGGCTCATCTGCCGCTTCACCGCCGCACCCGGCTTCGGGTGCTTCGGCGGCGCGTCGGTGTACGCGGTGTGCGGCGCGTCGAGGAGCACGACGGTGTCGATGCGATCGGCGTAGCCCTCTCGCAAGATGCGCCCGACCGACGCGAAGCCCGCGCTCCACGCGAAGAGCGAGAGGCGGCGGAGCTTGAGATCCTGATTCCCCGTCCGCTCGCGGAGGAGCCGCATCACCTCGGTGATCATCTTGTCGAAGCGCTTGGGATCGGCGAACGGGCCGCTGTACGCCTGCGTCGTCGCCCCCCACGTGCCGACGACGATGACCGGCGTCGATCCGCTCTCGCGAAAATCCTTCTCGGCGGCGCGCCCCGCGTGAAAGTGGAAGACGAGATCGACGTTGCCGTCGGGGAACGCCGCGTGCGGCATCAGGTAGTGGCCGAAGCTCGTCGGCGTCCACTCGGCCTCGTACGCGGGAGGAGCAGGCGCTTCCACCTTGGCCACCGGCGCCGGGGCGGGGGGGGCCGCGGGGGCAGGAGGAGGCGACTTGCTCTCCTTCGTGCAGCCGAGCGCAAAGCCCAGCGCGAGGAGCGCGACAGTGGCAGAAACGCGCACGAAAGAAGATTACCACGGCGACAACGAGGCGCCCGTTTTCGGCCGAAATCGGGGCGGCCTGGGACAATCCTGACAAGAGCCTGTCACCCGCTCGACCTACCGTGTCCGCTCTGGAGGTTTTTCCATGAGCATTCGATTCGGTTTCGCCGTGGTCCACGCCCATGACATCGAGAAGACCAAGCGCTTCTACGTCGAGTCGCTCGGGCTCGCCGTCGAGCGCGAGGCGCCCACCTTCGTGCAGTTCGAGCACTTCGCCATCTCGAGCGACACGCCGCTGACGCCGGACGGTGACACCGAGCTCTACTGGCTCGTCGACGACGCCCAGGCGGCCTATCGGGCGATGAGCGCCAAGGGGGCGGTGAGCCACCCGCTCGAGACGAAGCCGTTCGGCACCATGTTCGGTGTGAAGGATCCCGACGGACGCACGCGCTTCGTGCTCGAGCTCGCCGCCAAGCGCCCCAGCAAGGTGGTGGGCTGATCGCTAGATCGTGAGCCCCGGCGCCGGGTACTTCGCGCAAGTGTCCTTCACCTCGGCGAAGACCTTGGCGTGGAGCGCTTCGTCGGCCGGTGCCGAGACGACCTTGTCCATCCACTCGGCGAGCTTGGGCATCACGTCCTTGCCGATGCCGCGCGAGGTGATGGCCGGCGTGCCCAAGCGAATCCCCGACGGGTCGAAGGGCTTTCGCGGATCGAAGGGGACCGAGTTGTAGTTCAGCACGATGCCGGCGCGGTCGAGCGCCTTCGCCGCGACCTTGCCCGGCACCCCCTTGCTCGTGAGATCGACGAGCAAGAGGTGGTTGTCGGTGCCGCCGGTGACGAGCGAGAAGCCGCGCGAAGCGAGCGCTTCGCCGAGCGCCTTGGCGTTGTCGACCACCGCTTGCGCGTACGCTTTGAACGAAGGGGCCAGCGCCTCTTTCGCCGCCACCGCGATGGCCGCCGTCGTGTGGTTGTGCGGCCCGCCTTGGAGCCCGGGGAAGACGGCGCGATCGATGGCCGAGGCGTGGGCCTTCTTGCAGAAGATCATCCCTCCGCGCGGGCCGCGGAAGGTCTTGTGCGTCGTCGAGGTGACGACGTCGGCGATGCCGATGGGCGAGGGGTGCACGCCGGCGCACACGAGCCCGGAGATGTGCGCGATGTCGGCGGCGAGGATGGCCCCCACCTCGTCGGCGATGGAGCGGAACGCGGCGAAGTCGAGCGCGCGCGGATACGCGGTGGTGCCGCACCAAATCAGCTTCGGCTTGTGCTCTTTGGCGAGGCTCCGCACCTCGTCCATGTCGATGCGGTGGTCGCTCTTTCGTACGCCGTAGGGGACCGACTTGAAGTACTTGCCGGTGATCGACACCGTGTGGCCGTGCGTGAGGTGGCCGCCCGCGGGGAGGCCGAGCCCCATGATGGTGTCGCCGGCGTTGCAGAACGCGAGGTACACGGCGAGGTTCGCCGGGCTCCCGGAGTACGGCTGCACGTTGACGTGGAGATCGTCCTCGGCGCCGGGGGCGGCCGTGGCGCCGAAGAGCTTCTTCAGCCGAGCGATGGCGAGCTCCTCGACCTTGTCGATCTGCTGCTGCCCCTCGTAGTAGCGCTTGCCGGCGTAGCCCTCGGAGTACTTGTTGGTGAGGCACGAGCCGGTCGCCTCCATCACCGCGCGCGAGGCGTAGTTCTCGCTGGCGATGAGGCGCAGGGTCTCGTGCTCCCGCTGATTCTCCAGCCGCACGAGATCGGCGATCTCGGAGTCGACCTCGAGGAGGGATGAGCCGTGGGCGTGGGGGGGCGTGGCGGGCGGCGGCGTCATGGTCGGGGAAGCCTACCCGACCTGTGGTATTCGTCGAGACGTGAGCGCGCGCTCTTTGGCGAAGTCCTTCGGTGTGTCGGGCCGTGTGTCGGGGCGGCATGTCTTTTCGCTCGCCCTCGCGGGGAGCCTCGCCCTTTCGAGCGCGCTCGCCTCGAAGGCGCGCGCCGAAGAGACCGACGCAGCCAAGGCCGCCGAGCTGAACAAGCCTCCGCAGCGAAGGAGCGGCATCGTCCTCAGTCTGACCTTGGGGCAAGGGCTCTTCGCTTCGAGCGGCTTCCCCAAGGACGCCACCAAGGTCGACGATCCCAACTACTACGCGGCGAGCGGCCCGGGCCTGGGCTTCTCCAACACGCTGCTCATCATGGGCGCGCTCTCCGACTACGTGAACTTCGGCTTCTGGGCCGGCGGCTCGTCGTTCGACAACAAGCACTGGAAGGCGATGGGCGGCGGCGGCGGGTTCCGCGTCGACGTGTTCCCGCTCTATTCGCTCGTCCCCAAGGCGCGTGACCTCGGGGTCTTCGGTCAGTTCGGTGTCGGCTACTCCAAGCTCGAAGCCAAGCACGGCGCGTCGCCGGGGGCCGAGGGGGCCGAGTCCTTCATCAGCGGCGGGCTCTTCTACGACGGCTGGTTCGTGAAGATGCTCGGCGGTCACCTCTCCGGCGGGCCGCAGCTCGAGTACCAGGCCATCACGTCGAGCTCGGCCGAGTACCACGGCGTGGTCTTGAGCGGGCGCGTGGCGTTTTACGGCGGCCCGTGAGGACGCTCCGGCCTCCGGGCCCGAGCGATGCCGCTGCCGATCCGATGGGACTCGTCGGGCAGACGCTCGACGGTCAGTTTCGTATCGAGGCGGTCGTCGGCGCCGGCGGCTTCAGCGTCGTCTACCGCGGCTTTCACCTTGGGCTCTCCGAGCCGGTCGCCATCAAGTGCCTGCGTCTCCAAGGCTCGCTCGGATCGGCGGTGGTCGAGTCGTTCTTGCGTCGTTTCCGCGACGAAGGGCGGATCCTCTACCGCCTCTCGCAGGGCAACCTCCACATCGTGCGGAGCATCGCCAGCGGCACCACCGTCGCGCCGGTCACCAATGCGCTCGTGCCGTACATCGTCCTCGAGTGGCTCGAGGGGCGCTCGCTCGCCGCCGACTTCGACGCGCGCCACGCCGCCGGACAAAAAGGCCGCACGCTCGAAGCGACGATGGCGCTCCTCGACTCCGCCGCCGGCGCGATCGCCTACGCGCACGAGGCGGGCGTCGTCCATCGCGACTTGAACCCGGGGAACATCTTCCTCACCGAGACGCGCGAGGGGATGCGCGCCAAGGTGCTCGACTTCGGCATCGCCAAGGTCGTGAGCGATCACGTGCTCGAGCTCGGCCCGCGCGCCCCCACGTTCGGTCAGCTCCGCATCTTCTCGCCGGCGTACGCCGCCCCCGAGCAGCTCGACGATCGCATCGGCAAGATCGCCCCCTGGACCGACGTCTACACCCTCGCGCTCGTCGTGCTCGAAGCGCTCCGCGACAGCCCGGCGATGACCGGCGAAGATCTCGCCACGCTCTACCAACAGACCCTCGACCCTTCGCGTCGTCCGACGCCGCACGCGCTCGGCATCCCCGTCCCGCAAGCGATCGAAGAGGTCTTCGCGCGCGCGCTCGCGCTCGATCCGCGCGAGCGCTACGTCGACGTCGGAGAGTTCTGGAGCACGCTCAAGGGGATCTACCGGCGGACGCAATCGTCCGGGCCGCCGAGGCAGACCGCCGACGAAGAGCTCGCCCCCGACACAGTGCGGATGGATCTACCGCCCGGGATCAGCGGCGCGCCCCCGGCAGGACCGCCGAGGCTCTCGGTCCCCACGCCGACGACCGTGCTCGACCGCACCCTGCCGCTCGCGCCCCCGCTGGCGCCGCCGCCCGCTCCTCCGGTCGCCGCTCCGCCCGCTCCTCCGCTCGCCCCACCGAAGATGCGCTTCGAGGACGCCGCGCCCCCCGCGTCGCCGGTCGGCCCGCCGCCTCCTGCGCTCTACACGCCTCCGCCGGAAGCGGCGGCGCCGATGCTCCCTGCGTGGAGCGGCTCGTCTCCGCCGCGCGCGGCGCTCCCGACGGTCCCGCCGATGACGCGCGAAGCGCCGGCACGAAGGTGGATGACCATCGCTCTCGCGGTTCTGCTCGGGGCCACCCTCGCGGCGATCGGGCTCTTTTTCCTCGCCCGGTGGTTGTCCTCCTCGCCCCCACCTTTGCGCCACGGAAGCCTCGTCACCGCGCCGGAGACTCGATCGGCTTCGTGATATCGTTTGCCCTCGCATGTCGGCGACACGCTCCGCCACCCCCACCGATCCGCTCGGTCTGGTCGGTCAGATCGTCGACGGGCAATTTCGCGTGGATCAATGGGTCGGCGACGGCGGCTTCAGCGTCGTCTACAAGGGCTTCCACCTGGGGCTCTCCGAGGCGGTAGCGGTCAAGTGCCTCAAGATCCCGCGTGACCAGCCGAAGGAGTTCATCGAGCAGTTCACGCGCCGCTTCCGCGACGAGAGCCGCATCGCGTACCGGCTCTCGCAAGGGAACCTCCACATCGTGCGCAGCACGACGAGCGGCACGTTGCAGACCGGCGACGGTGCCCTCGTGCCGTACATGGTGCTCGAGTGGCTCGAAGGGGAGTCGCTCGCCGCCGAGCTCCGTCGTCGTCGCGAGCAACGTCTCACCGGGCGCTCGCTCGAGGACGTCGTGCGCGATTTTGCCCCCGCGGCCGAAGCCTTGGCCTACGCCCACGCCCACGGCGTCGTGCACCGCGACGTGAAGCCGGGGAACCTCTTCGTCGCGCGCACGCGCGAAGGGACGCGCCTCAAGGTGCTCGACTTCGGGATGGCGAAGATCCTGAGCGACGGCGATCTCGGGGTCTCTCCCTTGGCGAAGAGCATGGGGAGGATCGCGGTCTTCTCCGCCCCGTACGCCGCGCCGGAGCAGTTCGAGCCGCGCTACGGCACCATCGGCACGTGGACCGACGTCTACGCGTTCGCGCTCGTCTTGCTCGAGGTGCTCTCGGACAAGCGCGTGCGGAGCGGCGAGGGCTTGGCCGACTGCCTGATGCAAGCGTGCGACCCGAGCCAGCGCGCTACGCCGCGCAGCATGGGCGCAAAATCCGGCCCGGCGATCGACGAGCTTTTTTCCCGCGCGCTTTCCATCAACCCGAAAGAGCGTCCGCAGGACATGGGAGAGTTCTGGGGACAGCTGAGGAATGCCATGCTTCGTGACGGCAACAACCAGAACGCATCCGCGCCGTACGATTCGGATGCGCCTCCGGACAGCATCGACGGGGAAGGTGATCCGGCGACGATCGTCACCGACACGACCGGGATGTTCGACTCGAAGGACGACTCGGACGAGCCGACCCGCACCGTCGATCTGAACGCCACGATGCCGATGAACCCCGATGGGAGCGGCGGCGGCGCGGTCCCTCAGGACGTTCGCGATTTCCTCCAACGCCAGCAGCAACCGACGCCGCCCCTGGGCGCGCCGATCGTGCGACCGGCTGCGCCGACTCCTGCGGCGGGTGCTCCGCCGCCCGATCGCACGAGCGTGCCGCCGAACCCGTTCGGCCCGACGGTGGGCGTCGGCGTGATGTCGCCCTTCGCCCCCGGCGCGCAGGCGCCCGCGGTGCAGGGGGGCCCAGGCAGCGAGCAGCCCACGTTGGTGGCGCACGCGCCCCTCCAAGGTGGCGGCGCGCCGGCGAACTTCGGCGCGACGATGCCGCTCCAGCAGCAGTACCCGGGAATGCCGGGCGCGCCTGGGCCCGGAGCTCCCACGCCGTACATGCCGCTCGCGGCCGCGCCCGCGGCGATGCCGGGCGGCATGCCGCAAGGGATGCCTGGCGCGCCGATGCCTGGGGCGATGCCCGGCGGACACATGCAGAATGCACCGATGCCCGGCGCGCCCATGCCGGGCGCACCGATGCCGGGCGCGCCCATGGGAATGGCCGGCGGCGCGATGATGGGCGGCGCGTCGGGCCCCATGCCTGGGATGCCCGGCCAAATGCCCGGCCAGATGCCCGGCGCCCAAGGGGGCATGTCCGGTTGGCCGGCGGGCGCCGCGCCGCAAGCCCAAGGGGCCGCGCAGCCCGGAGGTCCGCAGAGCAAAGCGCCGGCGATCATCGTCGGTGTGCTCGCGGGGCTCATTCTCCTCGGCACCGCCGGGTACCTCGGGCTCCAATACGTTCGCGCGCGCGCCGCCGCGAAGATCCAGCAAGCCGCTCAATCGGCGGACACGGCGTCCGCCTCGGTCGTCGCGCCGGTCCCTCCGCCTCCGACGGCGATGCCCACCGAGCCTGTCGTCGCTACCGCGGCGCCGACCGAGACGGCGGCCCCCACGGCGACCGAGACCGCCGAAGCGCCCGAGCACCCGGCCCCCACCGCCGCGGCGGCGACCGCTGCGGCACCGACCCAGCGCCCCACCGAGACGCACCCGACCGAGACGCACGTCGCCGAGACGCCGCGTCCGACGCCGCTCCCCACGCCGACCCCTACGCCGACCCCCTCGGCTTCGGCCAAGCCGGCTGCGTCGGCGGCGCCGACCGAGCCCGGCGCGTTCAGCCAGAGCGAGGCGCAGCGTTCGCTCCGCTCGATGGAGTCGATCCTTGCAAGCTGCAAGCGTCCCGACGGTCCCACCGGCGCCGGCCACGTGCGCGTGACCTTCGCCAACGACGGCACGGCGATGAGCTCCGTCATCCTCGGCGCGCCTTACGAAGGGACCCCGGTCGGCGAGTGCGCGGCCAGTCGCTTCAAGCTCGCTCACGTCACGAAGTTCGACGGGCCGCCCGGCGTCGTCGACTACACGTTCCACATCAACAAGTGAGGCCGCCATCATGGCCGACCCGATCTCGGTAGACCTCTTCGCGCGCGCGGAGCGCGTCCTCCCCGGTGGCGTGAACAGCCCGGTCCGCGCGTTTCGTGCGGTCGGCGGCTCGCCCGTCTTCATCTCGCGCGCCGAAGGGGCGTACCTCTTCGGCGCCGACGGCGCGCGCTACGTCGACTACGTAGGCAGCTGGGGGCCGATGATCCTCGGCCATGCGCACCCCGCGGTCGTCGCGGCGATCTGCGAGGCCGCCGCGCGCGGCACGAGCTACGGCGCCCCCACCGAGGCCGAGGTCCGCTTCGCCGAGAAGGTGATCGAGATCTATCCGAGCATCGAGATGATGCGCGCGGTCTCGAGCGGCACCGAGGCGACGATGGCCGCGCTTCGCGCCGCGCGCGGCTTCACCGGGCGCGAGGTCGTGGTGAAGTTCGAGGGCTGTTACCACGGTCACGCCGACTTCTTGCTGGTGAAGGCGGGCTCGGGCGCCGCGACCTTCGGCGTGCCCGACTCGGCCGGCGTCCCCGAGGGGACAGCCAAAGCCACCGTCACGCTCCCCTACAACGACGTGCCCGCCCTGAAGGCCCTCTTCGCTGCGCGCGGCAAGGAGATCGCCGCGGTCATCGTCGAGCCGGTCGTCGGCAACATGGGGCTCGTGCCTCCCGAGCCGGGCTTTCTCGAAGCGATGATTGCACTGTGCAAGGAACACGGCGCGGTCTCCATCTTCGACGAGGTGATGACCGGCTGCCGCGTGGCGCGAGGCGGCATGCAGGAGCGCGCCGGGCTTCGCCCCGACATGACGTGCCTCGGCAAGATCGTCGGCGGCGGCATGCCGCTCGCGGCGTACGGCGGCAAGCGCGAGATCATGCAGCGCATCGCGCCGCTCGGCCCGGTGTACCAAGCGGGAACGCTGAGCGGAAACCCGGTGGCCACCGCCGCCGGGCTCGCGACGCTCGAGCGTCTCGACGCCGCGCTCTACGACAAGCTCGAGAAGCTCGGCGCGCGCCTCGAAGCCGGCCTCCGCCAAGGTCTCGCCGAGACGAAGACCCCCGGCTGCGTGCAGCGCGTGGGGGCGATGCTCACCCTCTTCTTCCAGCCCGGACCCGTGCGCTCGTGGAAGGAAGCCAGCGCGTCGGACACGAAGCGCTTCGGGCGCTGGCACGCGGCGATGCTCGCCGCCGGGCACTACTGGCCCCCTTCGCAGTACGAAGCGGCGTTCTTGAGCGGTGCCCACAGCGAGGCGGACATCGACGGCACCGTCGCCGCGAGCGTCGCCGCCCTTCGCGCTTCGGCGTGAGCCCGCGCCTCGCCGGCGCGCGCGCGGCGAAGAAAGAGTGAACGCGGGTGCCCGAGCTCCCCGACATCACCGTGTACATCGAGGCGCTCGAGGCGCGCGTCCTTGGGACGAAGCTCGAAGGGACGCGCCTCGCGAGCCCCTTCGTGCTCCGGACGTTCGCGCCACGCCCCGCCGACCTCGCCGGACGTTCCGTGACGTCGCTCGCGCGGATGGGGAAGCGCATCGTCTTCGGCTTCGAGGGGGATCACTTCCTCGTCGTGCACCTCATGAAGGCCGGGCGCTTTCGGTGGATCCCGCGCGACGGCGCCGAGGGGGCGCGCGTCCTTCCGCCCATCCCCAAAAAGCTCGGCCTCGCCGCCTTCGACTTCGAGCGCGGCACGTTGATCCTCACCGAGGCGGGGACGAAGCGGCGCGCGTCGCTGCATCTCTTCGTCGGCAAGGAGTCGCTCGCCGCGCTCGATCCCGGTGGGCTCGAGGTCGAGGGGGCGAGCCCCGAGCACTTCGCCGAGGTCCTCGTGCGCGAGAACCACACGCTGAAGCGCGCCCTCACCGATCCCCATATTTTCTCGGGGATCGGCAACGCGTATTCCGACGAGATCCTCCACCGCGCGCGGCTCTCGCCGGTGCGTCTCACCTCGCAGCTCAAAGAGTCGGAGATCGAAGGGCTTCGCGTCGCCATCCTCGCCACCTTCGACGAGTGGACCGCGCGCCTCCGCAAGGAGATGGATATCCCCCGCGGCTTCCCCGAGAAGGTCACCGCGTTTCGCCCCGAGATGCGCGTGCACGGGCGCTTCAAGCTGCCGTGCCCCGATTGCGGAGCGCCGGTCCAGCGCATCGTCTACGCCGAGAGCGAGACCGACTATTGCGCGAACTGCCAAACCGGCGGCAAGCTCCTCGCCGATCGATCGCTGTCGCGTCTACTCCGCGACGACTGGCCGCGCTCGATCGAAGAGCTCGAAGAGCGGAAGGCGACTACTTCCGTCGGCGGCGCGCCCGCACCAAAGCGAGCGCGGCGATCGCCACCATCCCGGTGAAGCCGGAGGTCGCGCCCACGGGGCTCGTCGTGCAGCCGGAGTCGTTCTTGGGGAGGCCGTCGCCGGTGTCGTCGAAGCCGCTCGGTCCGCCGTCGGGTGTCACGGCGCCTCCGCTCGACGAGCCGCCGCTCGAGCCGGTGCCGGTCCCGCCGTCGGTGCCCGTGGTCGTGCCGCCGTCACCGCCCGCGGGGGTTCCCGAGTCGGGGCGCACCGCCGTCGGCCAGTCGCCGATCTGAATGTCGGCGCACGAGTAGTAGTAGCCCTGCGAAGGCGTCGTGTTGGCGTTGCAGGTGGCCGGGTTCGCCCCCATGAACTGGCGGAGACGCAGCGTGCAGAACTGGCAGTCGAGCCCGCCGTCGGCCGGGATGTTGATGTTGGTCGAGTAGGTGTGCGGCGTGGCGGTGCCGGCGTCGTCGGGGACGACCTTCACCGTTTGGAAGTTCTGATCGTCGCCGGCCTTCGCGATGTCGAAGACGAAGCAGCCTTCGTGGTCGATCATCTCGACCCACTGCACGGGCATCTTGGCGCCGGCGTCTTTGGCGAAGACGAAGGTCGGGTTCCCCGGGGCGACACCGCCGCACGGGCCCATCTTGATCTGCGTCCCCGGGCGCGCGGCCGGCTGCGTGAGCTCTGCGTGGCCCCAGGCCGCCGAAGCGACGAGAGCCAAGGCGCCTGCGGTGGTAACCCCAAGGAGAGTTGACGTGCGCATGGATCGATCGATAGCACGCGACCCCACCACGCGGCCCCACATCGACACTTTTTTGTAACACCTCGCCGCACTGGCGCAGGGCGTGTCCATGGATCGAAGAGAGCCCACGACGCGCGCGCTCTCGAATGATCTCCTTACGATGCGCCGGCCTTGGCGCGACGCACGCAAGCTTGCGCTGCGGCGAGTCGAGCGATGGGGACGCGGAACGGCGAGCAGCTCACGTAGTCGAGGCCGGCGCCGACGAAAAATTCGATGCTCGGCGGATCGCCGCCGTGCTCGCCGCACACGCCGAGCTTCATGCCCGGTCGCGCCTTGCGCCCCTCGACGGCGGCGAGCTTCACGAGCGCGCCGACGCCTTCTTGATCGAGCGAGACGAACGGATCCTTCGGCAGGATCCCTTCGTCCACGTAGGCGGGGAGGAACCGGCCGGCGTCGTCGCGCGAGAGACCCATGGTCGCTTGCGTGAGATCGTTCGTGCCGAAGGAGAAGAACTCGGCGACCTCGGCGAGCTCGGCGGCGCGAAGGGCCGCGCGCGGGAGCTCCACCATCGAACCGAAGGTGAAGGGGACGGGCGAGGGGCCGCCGAAGATCTCCTTGGTGACCTCTTCGACGATGGCCTTCGTGCGCTCGAGCTCGCCGCGGGTGATGGCGAGCGGGATCATGATCTCGGGGAGGACGCTCACCCCCTCCTTCTGCACTTGCGCGGCGGCCTCGAGGATCGCCCGCACCTGCATGGCGTAGATCTCGGGGTAGGTGATGGCGAGCCGGCAGCCGCGGTGCCCGAGCATCGGGTTGAACTCGTGGAGATCCTTCACTCGCGACTCGAGGCGCTCGGCGCTCACGCCCATGGTCTTCGCCAGCGCGGCGATCTGCTCTTTGCCGTGCGGCAAGAACTCGTGGAGCGGAGGATCGAGGAGACGAATCGTGACCGGGAGCCCGGCCATCTCGCGGAAGATGCCGACGAAGTCCTCGCGCTGGAAGGGGAGGATCTTGGCGAGCGCTGTGCGCCTCTGCGAGGCCTCCTCGGCGAGGATCATCTCCCGTACCGCGGCGATGCGATCTTCGTCGAAGAACATGTGCTCGGTGCGACAGAGGCCGATCCCCTCGGCGCCGAAGGAGCGCGCGGTCTTCGCGTCGAGCGGGGTGTCGGCGTTGGCCCGCACCTTCACCGTGCGCATGGCGTCGGCCCACTTCATGAGCGTGCCGAACTCACCGGCGAGCGCCGCCGGGACGGTGGGGACCGCGCCCTCGTAGATGGCGCCGGTGCCACCGTCGATGGTGATGACGTCGAGCTTCTTGAAGGTGCGGCTCTGGGTGACGCGCCCCTGCTCGTCGGTCACGCCGACGGTCATCGTCTGGTCTTGGTAGCTGACGCTGATGGCCGAGCAGCCGGCGATGCACGCCTTGCCCATGCCGCGCGCCACGACGGCGGCGTGGCTGGTCATGCCGCCGCGCGCCGTCACGATGCCGCGCGCCGCCTTCATCCCGTGGATGTCCTCGGGTGACGTCTCGATGCGCACCAAGATGACCGGCTTGCCTTGCGAGGCGCGCGTCTCCGCTTCGTCGGCGGAGAAGACGATGTGCCCGCTGGCCGCGCCGGGGCTCGCCGCGAGCCCCTTGGCGAGGAGCGTCTTCTTTGCCTTGGGATCGAGCGTGGGGTGGAGGAGCTGATCGAGCGACGTGGGGTCGACACGGAGGACCGCCTGCTCCTCGGTGATGAGCCCCTCCTTCACCTGCTCGACGGCGATGCGGATCGCCGCGCGCCCGGTGCGCTTTCCGTTCCGGCACTGCAGCATGTAGAGCTTGCCGGTCTGGATGGTGAACTCGAGGTCCTGCATGTCCTTGAAGTGCGCCTCGAGCTTGTCGCAGATGGCGCGCAAGGCTTGGTAAGCCTCGGGCATCTTCGCTTCGAGCGACTCGGGGACGCCGTCGATGGGGTGCGGCGTGCGAATGCCGGCGACGACGTCTTCGCCCTGCGCGTTGGCGAGCCACTCGCCGAAGAGCTTCTTCTCCCCGGTGGAGGGGTTCCGCGTGAAGGCCACGCCGGTGGCGCTCGTGTCCCCGAGGTTGCCGAAGACCATTGCTTGCACAGTGCACGCAGTGCCCCACGTGTCGGGGATGTCCTGCATGCGGCGGTACACCTGGGCGCGCGGGTTGTTCCACGACTTGAAGACCGCCAGGATCGCCCCTTTGAGCTGCTCCTTCGTGTCCGAGGGGAAGTCCTTGCCCGTCTTTTCCTTCACGATCTTCTTGAAGGCAAGGACGACGAGCGCGAGCTCTTCGACCGGGAGCTCGGAGTCGGGGAGCTTTCGTTTGAGCTCCTCTTTGTTCATCCGGGTCGGGTCGATCCCCCGCTTCGTGGCGGTGCGGAGGCGCGCCTCCTCGAGCGAGTGCTCGAAGAGCTCCTTGGACACGCCGAGGGCGACGTCCGAGTACATGGCGATGAAGCGGCGGTAGGCGTCGTAGGCGAAGCGCTTGTTCTGCGTCCGCGCGGCGAGCCCCTCGACCGTCACGTCGTTCAGGCCGAGGTTCAAGATGGTGTCCATCATCCCCGGCATGGAGGCGCGGGCGCCGGAGCGGACGCTGACGAGGAGCGGGTTCTCCTTGTCGCCGAGCCGCGTGCCCACGCTGGCCTCGACCTCGGCGAGGGCGCGCTCGACCTCGGCGTCGAGGGACGCGGGGACAGCGCCCTCCTTCATGAAGGCGACGCACACCTCGGTGGAGATCGTGAACCCCGGCGGCACCGGCAGTCCGAGCGCGGTCATCTCGACCAGCCCGACCCCTTTACCTCCGAGCAGATCGCGACGCTTCGCGTCCCCCTCCGCCTTGCCGTCTCCGAAGAAGAAGACCTTCTGCATGGCGCCGGGTATAGCGGGTCAAGAGAGCCGAGAGAAGTCCGCGATGAGTCGCATTCGGTCGTGGGCGTACGACAGAGCCGCGAGCCGCTTGGGGGTGACCGGATCGGCCGGGTCGTTGACCAGCACGTTGACGAAGATCGTCTCCAGGCGCTTGGCCACGTCTTCCATACGCTCGAGCGCGGCGCGGATGGCCGCTTCGCCGTCGAGGTTTTCGGTCGCTGCCTCGATGACGCCGATGACGGCGAAGATCTCGGCGTTCTTCTCGCCGGCCTTCTCCAAGGCGAGCCAGGCGTCGCGGTCGGGGGCGGCGCTCTTGCCGATGCCGAGGAGGCGCTTCGACACGCCGCGCGCCGTTTCGATCCAGCTCGCGCCCGAGGCGAGGGCGGCGTGAAGCGCGCGCGCCTTGTCGAAGGCGTAGGCGGGGAAATCGACGGCCGGGTGGGACGCGCCGTTTTGCAGCGTGCGCCCGGCGAGGACAGCCTCGGCAGCGGCGGCGCTGGTCTCGGCGGCGATGAGCCCGCGCAGGCGCTCGGAGGCGAACTCTTCGACCTTCTGCACGGTGGCCGCTTCGTCGAGGTCGAGCTTCTTCCCGGCGTAGCCTTGGTAGGCGAGGCGCACGATGTCCGAGAAGCAGAGCTTCGCGTACGCCGGGTTTCGCGGCGCGCTCCGCACGAGGAGGTTCAGCGCGGCGATGCACGCGCGGCGAAGGGCGTAAGGATCGGCCGCGCCGGTGGGCGAGAGCCCGATGGCGAAGCACCCGACGAGCGTGTCGAAGCGATCGGCCAGCGCGACCAGCGTGGCCACGTCGGTGGAAGGGACGTCGTCTTGTGCGCCCACCGGCTTGTAGTGGTCGCGAATGGCGTCGGCGATCTCCGGCTCCACGCCGGCGGCGAGGGCGTAGGCGCGCCCCATCTGCCCTTGGAGCTCGGGGAACTCGCCGACCATGAGCGAGACGAGATCGTTCTTGGCGAGGTGCGCGGCGCTCGTGGCGCGGCGCGCGAGGTTCGCCTGCTCGGCTGGCGCGAGCCCTTGGCCGACGCGCGCGGCGAGGGCTTTGGCGTGCTTTTCGAGACGCTCGGTCTTCTCCTTCACCGAGCCGAGTCGGTTCTGGAAGACGAGCCCCGCGAGCTTCTCGATGCGCTTCTCGGCGTCGACCTTCTTGTCCTCTTCGAAGAAGAACCGGCCGTCGGCCAAGCGCGCGCGCATGACGCGATCGTTCCCCTTGGCGACGTTCTTCGGCTCGTTCGCCGTGTTCACCACCGTGAGGTAGTGCGGGAGGAGCTCGTCTTCGGATTTGAGCACGCAGAAGTACTTTTGATGGCCGCGGGCCACGGCCCGGATGACCGCGGCGGGGAGCGCCAAGTACGCCGGATCGAAGCTCCCGGTGACGACGTGCGGCTCTTCGACGAGCGACGCGTTCTCGTCCACGAGGTACGGATCGGGATCGTGCACACCGCCTGCGGCCTTGGCCGCGGCCGCGACGCGCTCCATCATCCGGCGCGCGCGCTCGTCGCGATCCACGAGCACGTGCGCCTCGCGGAGGCGGGCGACGTACGTGTCGGCGCTGGGAAGATCGAAGACCGCGGGGGCGAGGAAGCGGTGCCCGCGCGTGGCGCGCCCGCTGCGCACGCCGGCGAACGAGGCGTCGACCACGTCGGCGCCGAAGAGCACGACGAGCCACTGCACCGGACGACCGAAGGTCGCTTCGCCCGAGCCCCAGCGCATCGACTTGCGGAAGGCGATGGCGCCGCACACTTCGGCGAGGGCGACGCCGAGGAGCTCGCGCGCCGGGCGCCCCTTCTCCTTGCGACGCCCGACGACGTAGCGACCGGCCTTCTGCTTGCCGCTCGCCTCCTTGGCCACGACGGTGAGCGCCTCGACGGCGACGCCGAGCTTGGTGGCGAACGCTTCGGCGGCCTTGGTGGGCTTGCCGTCTTTGTACGCGGCGCTCTCCGGCGGCCCGAGCACCTCCTCGTCGAGATCGGGCTGCGCGTCGTCCAAGTCCTCGACGAGGACCGCGAGACGACGCGGCGTTCCGTAGGCGTGAATCGCGCCGTGACCGAGGCGGAGCCCCGTGAGCTTGTTCGTGACGAGCTCGGGGAGCGCCTTGAGGGCGGCGTCGACGTACGAAGAGGGGAGCTCCTCGACGCCGATCTCGAGGAGGAGAGGCTTCTTGGGCATTTGGGGGGATGGCGCGTGCGCGACTACTTGGCGGCGGGGGCCGGCGCGGGGGCCGCCGAGGCCGCGGGCGCTGCGGGGGCCGGGGGCGCCGCGGGAGAAGAGGCGGGGGACGCCGTGCTCGCGCCGGTCGTCGCGGGGGCGCTGCCGCTCGCCTTCGAGCTCACGACGAAGCGGAGGACGGCCTCGGTCTGCTTGTCGTCGAGGTCGGCCTTGCTCCCCATGCTCTTCATGATGTCGGGCCACTTCTCGTCGGCGATGGTCGCGACGTCGGGGTAGCCGTGGCAGCCGTTGCACTTGGCGGTGAAGAGATCATGACCTTGCGTGAGCTGCGCCTCGGTGGCGTCGGGCCACTTCTGCTGCGCCGCGCTGACCTGCGCCGGGCTGACCGCGCCGGGGGCCGTTTGCACGGTCTTCGGGTAGCCGAGGAAGCAACCCGAAGCTCCGAGCACGACGAGCGCGAGCGGCGCGAGGACGACGAGGCGCGAGGCACCGGCGACGCGCGAGGACGCGTCCACTTGCGTAAAAATCATGGCGCGTAGGGTGCAACGACCGCGCCCCCGAGCACAACAACGAAAAAGCGCCGCCGGCCCGCGAGGACCGACGGCGCCTTCTGGGCCTCGAGCGCCTCTTGGCTACTCTTCGGCCATCCCCGCGGCCATCTCGCCCATGGGCATGGCCTTCGTGTTCATCTGTGCGGCCGCCGGGTCCCAAAGGACGTTGGCGTCCGCCCACTCCGGCCAGTAGTCGGCGATGGGCTCGTAGCGCTGGGTGATGTCGGCGAAGCGGAAGGGGAGCGAGTTGCTCTTCTTCATCTTGCGCTGCACCGTCCCGAGCGCGCCGAGGAGCACGGCTTGCGCCGCTTCCTTGGCGGCGATGCCGAGGTTCTGGACCGCGACCTTCGGCTCGGCGTGGCGGAGAAGATCCAAACGGAACTTCACGACGCGGCGGAGGAAGTTCGAGACGAGCAGCGGCGGGGGGACGTCCTCTCCGCCGCGGAGGTTCCAGTTGATCGCCTCGTCGAAGCGGTTGCGCATGACCTCGGGCGTGGCGCCTTCGCGCATCGCGACGTGGTTGGCGAGCTCGTAGAGCGGATTGAAGTTCGAGGGATGGGGTTCCATCGTCCCCTCGAGATGGACCTTGCCCATCTTCTTCATCTTCGCCATCGACTTCTCCATCGACCGCATCATCCCCTTGGCCGTGTCGGGGTCGGTCTGGAACCCGTTCGCGAACATCGGGAGGACGACGTTGTACCAACGCGCCGTACCGGCGAAGAGCGTCCAGGCCGCCTGCACCGGCTTGTGCATGAAGTGGTAGAGGTTCGTGATCGTGTCTTGCGAGGCGGCGCCGGTCATCTTGTAGATGGTCTCGAGCGACATCGCGTAGTCGTCGGTCAGCATCCCCTCTTCGGCCTTGGCGATCATCGCCGCGATCTGCGTCGACTGCATGCACGTGAACATGATGCCGTTGGAGAAGAGCGGATCGAACGAGCGCCCGGCGTCGCCGAGGAGGAACCAGCCGCTGGCGTCGTAGTACTTGTCCGACTTGTAGATGTACTGGCTGTAGACGTTCGTATCGACGACTTTGCCGCTACGCACGAAGTTCGCGACGGTGGGGTGCTCCTTGTCCACCGCCTCGAGGAACTGCTTCATGTTCGTGATGTGCTTCGCGTGCGGATAGATGTCCGGACGGTACGTGATGCCCACGCTGATCATGCTGCGCGGACGATCGGTGCGCATCGGGATGCACCACATCCAGTTGCCGCGACCGAGGAAGTGGTGCGTCGCGTTGTACGAGTCGAAGCAGTGGTTCTCCTTCTTCGTGAGCTGGAGGTCGCCGAGGAGGTTCGCGTCGAAGTCCTCGAGGCGGAACCAGAAGCACGAGCGCTGCTCGTTGAGCTTCTTCCGGATGCCGAGCTTCTTGCCGATCATGCCGCGCATGCCGGTCGCGTCGATGAGGTAACGCGTCTCCACCGAGTGCTTCATGCCGTCGGCGGTCGTGTAGTGGATGCGGTGAGGCATCCCCTTCATGCCGAGGTCGACGTCGACGATGTTCGCGTCGACGAAGGAGATGCCGCCGAGGTTGCGGTTGTGCGCTTCGAGATCGCGGTCGAACGTGTGCCGGTTCAAGTTGAACGACGGCATACGGAGGCAGCTCGGCGACTCGCTGAGGTAGTACTTCTTGCAGCTCGGGTCGTCGATGTTCTCTTTGTGGTAGTAGGTCAGCCCGTGCTTGGGCGAGTGCTTCTCTTCGAGGAGCGGCCCGAGGCCGATCTCGTACATGAAGCGGACCGTGTACTCGATCGTCGACTCGCCGACGATCGGGCGCTTCTCGTCGTTCTTGCCCAGCACCACCACGTTGAGGTGCGGCAGGCGCTTACGGAAATAAGCGGCCGCCAGGTTCGCAGAGAGGCCCCCACCAAGAATCGTGATCTGGTTCATGCACATCCTCCGGCCCGCAGGCCGCTGATCTGACGCACTGGCCACCGTCGGCGTCGGGCGCGTGGGCGCGCGCGAATCGTCGAAGGGGAAGCACTTCGAAATGTACCGCGCAGCAGAGGCGGAGGAACCAGTTTGTCGCGCCCGTTCTCAGATGTGTGGGAGGCCGTACGAGAAGCCCCGCCGTCGCGAGGCCATTCCGGCCGGTTCGAGCCCCCGTTCGCGCAGGAATTGCCGGAAAAGTTGGACAAAACCGTGTGGGTGCGACGGCGCGCTTCGGGCACACGGATCGCGTAGCGCGCGTGTTCGCTCAGGCGATCTTGCGGAAGCGTTCGAGGCTCACCGACATGAAGAAGGTGATGATCGCGCAGAGCGCCAAGATGTGCGGGAGGATCTCGGTGAACGAAGCGTCGCGGAGCACGAGGCCGCGCATCATCGCGACCATGTGCGTGGCCGGCAGCGCGAGCCCGACGTAGCGCATCACCGGCGGGAGCGACTCGACCGGCCAGATGTATCCCGAGAGGAAGATCGAAGGGATGAGGAACAGCTGGACGAGCTGCATCGCCTGCGGCTGCGTGGTCGACTGCACCGAGATGAAGAGGCCGATCGCCAGCACGGCGATCATGTAGAGCGTGCCGGTGCCGATGACGGTGGCGAGGTCACCGCGAATGGGGACGTCGAAGCCGTAGCGCATGAGCGCGAGGATGATGCAGAGCTCGACGACGCCGACGACCAAGTACGGCACGAGCTTCCCCAAGAGGAGCCCCAGCGCGTTGATGGGGGTCACGAGGAGCTGCTCGAGTGTCCCTTGCTCGCGCTCGCGCACGAGCGACGTGGAGGTGAAGATCGCCACGAAAAATAGGGCGATCGAGAAGAGCCCGGGGATCATGTAGTTCGCCGTGCGGGCCGACGGGTTGAACAATGTGATGGTCTGCACCGCGAGCCCGCCGGCGTTGGCGCCGGCGTGGGCCTCGGAGAGGTCGTGAATCGTGACGTCGGTCGCCACGCCGGCGACCGCGGCGAGCGCCTGCGTCGCCACCTGCGGATCGGATCCGTCGACGAGGAAGAGCACCTGGGCCGGCTCACCCTGCGCGCGTTTGTTGTGGTAGTCGGACGGGATGACCAGCGCGCCGCGCGCGCGGCCGGCGACGATCTCGGCGCGGGCGGTGCGGCCGTCCTCGAGCACGCGCTCGAAGGTGAAGGTGCCGGTCGAGCGGAGCTTGTCGACGAGCATGCGGCTCTGCACCGACTTGTCCTGATCGACCAGGATGGTCGGCATGCGCCGCACGTTCAGATCGATGAAGCCGAACACGGCCAGCAGGAAGAGCGGCTGCATGATCGCCGCGATGATCGTCGGCCGATCGCGGCTGATGTGGCGAAGCTCTTTCGTCAGGACTGCGATGAACGAGTTCCACATGGCGATCAGGCTCGCGGCTGCGCCGGGGCGGCGGGTTTCTTCTCTTGGTACGTCTGCTCGGTCAGCGTGACGAAGACGTCCTCGAGCGAAGGCGCGATGGGCCGCACCTCGCAGAAGAAGCCCGCCGCGCCCAAGCGCCCGGTGAGCTCGTCGGCGCCGACCCTGCCGTCGACCACGGCGTGCACGGTGTTGCCGAAGATCGTCGCTTGGCGGCAGTAGGGCTGCTTCTTCAGCCACATGAAGATGCGCGCCGTCTCGCTCGATCCGATCTCGAAGCGGTTCGTGTCGGGCTCGTTCACCGCCGGGTGGCCGCGGAGCTGCTCCGGCGTGCCGTCGACGATCATCTTCGAGAGGTACAGGTAGCCGAGCATGCTGCAGCGCTCGGCCTCGTCCATGTAGTGCGTCGTCACGAGGAGCGTCATGCCGTCGCTGGCGAACTGAAAGAGGAGGTCCCACAGCTCGCGGCGCGCGACCGGGTCGATGCCGGCGGTGGGCTCGTCGAGGAAGAGAACGCGCGGGCCGTGCATGACCGCGGCGGCCACCGCGAGGCGCTGCTTCCACCCGCCGGAGAGGTTGCCGGCGCGCGCGTTGACGTACTTCTTCAGGTGCGTCTGCTGGATGGCGTTGTCGATCTGACCTTTGCGGTCCTTCCCCTTGATGCCGTAGACCCGCGCGTAGAAATCGAGGTTCTCGACGACGGTGAGGTCGGGGTAGAGCGCGAACTTCTGGCTCACGTAGCCGATGCGTCGGCGGATCTGCTCCCCCTCGCGCACGACGTCGAGCCCCAGCACTTGCGCCCTTCCGCCCGTCGGCGCGAGCAGGCCGCAGAGGATCCGAATGAGCGTCGACTTGCCCGACCCGTTGGGGCCGAGCAGGCCGTAGATCGAACCCTCGGGGACGCGCAGCGTGACGTCGTCGAGCGCGGTGAAGGCGCCGAACTTCCGCGTGACACGCAGGGCCTCGATCGTGGCCGGGCTCCCGGCCTTGGTCCCGTTCACGTCGTGCTCACTTCGGCACCAGGATGAACGCGACCATGCCGGCGCGGAGATCCTGAGGATCGAGGAGACCGATGCGCGCAGCGAACACGTAGTCGGCGCGCTCGTCGGCGGTCTGGAGGTTGCGCGGCGTGTACTCGCCGACCGAGTTCAGGTGCTCGACGCGCCCGGTGAAGGTGCGGTTGGGGAACTGGTCGACCTTGACCGGAACCTCGGTGCCCACTTTGAGCGAGGCGAGCCGCGTCTCGGGGACGTAGACGCGGACGTAGAGCTGCCCGTCTTCGAGGAGCGTCGCCGCCGGGGCGTTGGGCGCGAGGATGTCGCCGGGGCGAAGATCGAGCGACTCGACGCGCGCCGTTCGCGGGGCGCGGATCTCGAGCTCGTCGATGAGCACGCCGATCTGCGCGAGCCGTCCGGCCATCGCGTCGACCGACGAAGCGGCGGCTTTGATGTCCTCGGAGCGCGAGCCCTGCACGACGAGGCTCGCCTGCGCGTTCGCCTCCGAGGCGCCGGCGTTGGCTTCGGCGAACGCCGCCTCGGCGTGATCGAGCTCGGCGCGCGAGATGGCGTTCGAGGCGTAGAGCTTGCGGACGCGATCGAGGTCTTGGCGCGCCTTGCTCACTTGGACGCTGGCGCCGACCGCGTGGGCGCGCGCCGCCGAGATCTCTCCGCCGCGCGATCCCTTCTGCAGCTTCTCGAGCGCGGCCTTCGCCTGCGCGAGCTGCGCCTCGGCGATGAGCTTCTGCGCCTGCAGATCGCCCGGCTCGAGCTCGATGAGGACGTCGCCCTCTTTGACGTGATCGCCCTCGTGGACCTTCACCTCTTTGATGCGGCCGCCGGTGCGTGAGCCGATGGAGATGGTGCGCGCCTCCACCGAGCCGCTCCACTCGTAGGGGCGCGTCATGTCCTGCTTGCGCTGCGCGTAGTACGCACCGATCGCCAAGGCGATGACGCCGATGGGGATGAGGCGGCGGATGATCTTCCCGAGGATCGCCAGCACCGACGTGCGCGGCGGCTCGTCGATGTCCGGGCGGGGAGCGGCGGGCGCGGCGGGGGGCGCTTGCGGCGCCTCGGTCGCGGGGAAGGGGGGAGCGCCCTGGGCTTGCGTTGCCGTGGTGCCGGCGGCGACTTGCGCCTGCGGGCCAACCGCGGTCGTCATCTCGAGGTCGATGGTCGGATCCCACATCTGCGCCACGGGAGAAGGTCCAGACGAAGAAGGGAACGGACCCGCGCCCGCCACCGGCGGCGCTCCGGCGAGGAGCGGGTTCGACCCAGGCGCCGGGAGGCGCTGATTGGAAGAAGGGGGCGCGGGGAGGCGCTGGTTCGAAGACGGCGGCGCAGGCAGGCGCGAATTCGAGCCTGGAGCGGCCGGCACGCCCGGCGTGGAGGACGCACCCCCGAAGGGGAATTGTCCGCTGGTGGGCCCTCTCGGGATGTTGCTCACGTCTGTCGCCCCAACCGGGGAGGATACGTCCTTTCTCGCCCCCAATCTACGGAATGCGGAGGAGCTTCCCGCTCCCGCGCGGCCCTCTCACGAGGACGACGCGCGAGGGGGGCGTGCCCGCCGGTAGGGCACGCCGCGGGAGGCGACCCGATCCGAAATTGCGTATTCGTTGAACGCCTTGGTGGGCCCTGGTAGCGTTAGCTCTGCTGGCATGAGAACTCGCTCCATCGGCCTCGGGGTCCTTCTGGTTGCTACACAGCTCACGCCGAGTTTCGCGTGGGCCCAACCGGCGACGACGTCGCCCGCGTCGCCTTCGGGTCCGGCCGCCCCCTCCGGGCCGACGACCGGCGGCGCGACGACGCCGCCGCAGAGCGAGGCCGACAAGATGGCCGAAGCTCGCGCCCGCTACGAGCGAGGCATTCGTCTCTACGACGAAGGCGCGTACGAAGCCGCTCGCTCCGAGTTCGAGCGCGCCTACTCGCTCGTGCCGACGTACAAGCTGCTCTACAACATCGCCCTCGTGCGCGAGCAGCTCGCCGACTTCGTCTCGGCGCTCGACAACTTCCAGCGCTACCTCAAAGAGGGCGGCGACGAGCTCAGCCCCGAGCGTAAGAAGGTCGTCGAGGCGGAAATCGCCAAGCTCCTCCCGCGTATCGGCAAGGTGGACGTCACCATCAACGTCCCCGGCTCCGACGTCTTCGTCGACGACGTGCCGGTCGGCAAGTCGCCTCTCACCGCGCCGCTCTCGGTCAACCCGGGTCGTCGAAAGATCAGCGCGAGCCACAAGGGCCGCCTCCCCGCGACCAAGGTCGTCGACGTCGCCGGCTCGGAGCAGGTGCACGTGAGCCTCGATCTCCCGCAAGCGGGCGGCACCACGGTCATCGTGACCAACACGTCGCGACGCATCCCGTGGGTCGGCTGGATCGCCACCGGCGCGCTGGCCATCGGCTCGGGTGTCTTCGGCTACCTCGCCATCGATCAGAGCTCGAAGCTCGACGACGCGAAGAACGCCGGCCCCAACCCCGATCCCTCGAGCTTGGACAGCCGCTCGAAGCGCATCAAGGCGTACTCGATCACGGCGGACCTCCTCGGCGCTTCGGCCATCATCGCCGGCGGCATCTCGCTCTACTTCACCATCAAGTGGGGGAAAGAGACGCCCAAGGAGACCACCAGCCCGCCGAAGCCGGCCACCGCCAAGGCGCCGGTCCTCACGATGCCGACGATGCGCGCGGGCATCACGCCGGGCGGGCTCTCGCTCACCGGAACGTTCTGACCTTCTGACCTTCACACGGGGGTAGAGGCCGCTCGCGGCCCGGCGCGGGCTCCTCTACAATCGAGCCATGCACTTCGGCCGCACCATGTGTCTCGTCGCCGCTGTCGCGTCGCTGGTCGCGTCGTCGGCGTGCAAAGATCAATCGAGCGACTCGTCGAACGCATCGCCGCCCGCCTCGGCGACGCCCGCTGCGCCGCCTCCGCCGCCCACGCCGGTGACGCCGCCGCCGCAGCCTTCGCAGGCCGCGGCCGATCCGGCACCCGCGGCGAGCGGGGCACCCGCGGAGCCCGCGGGGAGCGCCGGATCGGGGACCGCGAGCGCCGCGCCTACGCGGGCGGGTGCGCGCACGCGATCGGGCGCCCATGCCGGCGCTGCGACGGCCGCGACGGCCGCGCCGCCGCCGCCGACGACGACGACGAAACCCGCCGACACCGCCGCGGCCGCGACGCACAAGATGGACAACGAGCTGCCGTACGGCTCCTCGGGCGCGCCGCCCAAGCCGACGAATCAGCCGAACATGGCGAACGACCACCCGTTCAACTGATCGGGTCTCTTCTGCTCCGTGCCTCGCGCGCGCTTCCGCACGCCGCGCCTCACTGGAAGCAGGTGTTCGTGCCGGTGAACTTGCTGTCTTGCGACGAGTACGTGAGGCCGGTGTCGCCGAACGTCGCCTTGCCCGAGGGGACCTTCACGCAATAGACCGACGCGCCCCATCCGGTGAGGTCGCCGTTGGCGTCGAAGTGCACCGCGTACGGGGTGCCGTCGATGTTGACCCCTTGGCCCGCGGCGAGCTGCTGCAGCGCGGCTTGGATGCTCGTCTCCTGGGTCGTGATGGCGAGCGTGCCGTTGGTCACGCGGCCGAGGAGCGCTTGCCCGATCTTGTCGCCGGCGGTGGTGTCGAACGACGCGCCCGCCAGCCCGAGCCCCGCCAGGTACACGAGGTCGAACGAGGCGGCGCTGAGCGACGTGGGATCGCTCTTCGGGAACTTCACGCCGTAGCGGAGCGAGTAGCGCGTCATCTCCGGCGCGTTCCCCGGTCGCCCCGGCTGGAGGCCGAGCACGCGGAGACGGAAGAGCGCGTCGGTCGACGCGCGCTGCACGATCGACGGCTGCCGCGCCTGCTCGTCGAAGATGTACGTGCCGGTCGAGTAGAGCGGCTCGAGCGCGTCGACGAGCCCGGCCAGCGCCGGTGAGCCGGCGACGACGATGATGTTCGGCGCGAACGCCGCCACGGCTTGAGCCGCGGTGGTGAGATCGGCTTGCGACGCGGCTTGGTGCACCGACACGTCGAGGTACGCGCCGGTGTTGCCGCTGAGCGGCGCGCTGTTGAAGGAGACCGCGTCCTTGAAGGCCTTGAGGCGCGCTTGGCTCGCGGGGTCGTCGGCGAAGACCGCCGCGACCTTCACCGTGCCGGTGGCCCCGCGCGTGCGCACGAGATCCTCCACGACGGGGACGAGCTTCGCCTGCGCCGTGCCCATGCCGGCGAACGACGGCGCGTAGCGGAAGAAGAGGCCCG
The DNA here is from genome assembly GCA_964531795.1 of uncultured Polyangiaceae bacterium. Lineage (GTDB taxonomy): Bacteria > Myxococcota_A > Polyangia > Polyangiales > Polyangiaceae > CAZHHD01. Next base: position 97,566 of record CAZHHD010000016.1, read on the forward strand.
CACGGCCTGCAGTCGCCGTGAGCTCGTCACCGCCGTAGGCCGGGGTCACGATGACCGTGTGCGCGGGGATCGCCTTGCTGGTGGCGTAGGTGAGGGCGTCCTTGGTGAAGGGGCCGATGAGCATCTGCGAGCGGAGGTCGTTGATCAGGTGGTCGACCTCGGTGTGCGCGTCGGCGTCACCCGCGCCGTGGTCGCACATGAGGATGACGACCGGGCTCGTGAAGCCACGGCCGCCGCCGTCGAGCACCCCTTTGGCGATCTCGCCGAAGTCTTGGCGCGCGAGCGAAATGCCGTTGGCCACCGCGGCCACGCCGTTGGGGGTCGAGTCCGCTTGGTCGAGGCCGATGGCGCCGACGATGAAGGCGTTGTCGTTGGCGAGGTCGGCCGGCTCGGCGAGGATCGTCGGGCACTCTTTCGACGTGACCTGCACGCAGCGGTGCTCGGGCCGCTGGCAGATGACCGTCGCGCTACCGACGCGGTCGATGCACGCCTTGTTGTTCGAGCAGTACACCGGGTCGGTGACGCAGGTGTGGCTCGCCCCGCAGATCGTCCCTTCGAACGCCGGTCCTTTGGCCACGCAGTCGGCGTTCGACGAGCACTGGTCGGTGTCGTTCTTCACCAAGAACGTGCACCCAGCCGCCGCGGCGAGCGACGCGAGAGCGAAGAACTTCTTCCAGGTGTTCGAACGGAGCGCGCGGGACAGGGGCATCTAGAAGCAGGTGTTCGTACCGGTCAGCTTGTCGGTCACGGGGTCGTAGGTAATCCCCGTGGGTTTGAAGCCGATAAGATCACTGGAAGTGGCTTCGCTGTCGACACAAAAGACTTGGTAGTTCACCGGGATGTCGCCGTTGTCGTCGAAATTGCCGTTCACCTCGGTGCCGTGAAACGAGATGGTCCCGCCGGCCTCCAAGGTGCCGAGGGCGTTGAGCATGTCCGCGGGCCCTACGGCGATGGGGGCCCCCACGTTCAACTTGGTGAGGAGCGCGTCCCCCACGATCTCCGGCGTGACGGGGCGATCGCCGGCCGACGCCATCGCGTACAAGGACATGTACGTCGTATCGAGCGTGAGGGCGGCGAGCTCGTTGGGGACGTCTTCGGGGTAGGCGGCGCCGAGGCGCTGAAAGAAGCGCGCGACCTCGGGGCTCTGCGACCCGCGGCCCGGCTGCAGGATCCAAATGCGCCGCCGGATGGTCTCGTCCGTCCCCACGTAGTTCGGTACGTCGTTCGTCCCGAGGAAGTCGGCGGTGCCGATGAAGTGAGGCGAGGGGATGCCGAGCTTGTCGATTTGGATGAGGACGCTCGGGATCTCCTGGTTGCCGATGAGAAAGACGATGTCCGGCTGGAAGGCCTGGACCCCCACGAGCACGTCGGCGAGCTTGGTGTCGAAGTCGGCTTGCGAAGGATCGCCGTAGCTGAACTCCTTGTAGTTTGCACCGTTCTCGGGCGCGGTCTTCCCGTTGAAGACGAGCCGGTCGTAGATGGACGAGATGATGTCGCCCTCGGGGCCGCGCCCCGTCCCCACCACCGCGTAGCGAATGGGGGTGCTCGGCGAGATCCCTCGCTGTTGTCGCACGGCCGGCTCGATGAAGTTGGGGACGAGCTGGCTCACCGTCGCCGCCACGGAGGTCGCCGTGTACCCGCTGCGAAAGAAGACGCCGCGCCGCCCGGGAGCCTTCGTCAGCTCCGCACCCGTCGCCGCCGAGGGGGTGATGATCACCGTTTTGGGCGTGGTGGCCAGTGACTTCTGGAACGCGTAGTTGATCCACACCGCCGGGAGCGGACCGAACATCACCGGCACGTGCAGATCTCCGATGAGGTGATCGCTCGCCGGCCGATTCTTCTCTTGCTCCGACAGCGCGATGTCACACGCTGCGACGACGACAGGGCGCGGCGTGCCGCTCCCGTTCGTCGCCTTCAACCCGCCGGCGGTGGTCTTCAGGTCCGTCATGGCGAGCTCGATCGTGTCTTCCGCCGCCTTCAAGAGCGGGTTCCACGACGGCATCATGATGGTGCCGAGGACGACCACGTCGTCGTTCTTCAAGTCGGCCGTGTCGCCGATGATGCGCGCGCACTCCGGCGACAAGATCGAAACGCAGGTGTGATCGGTGCTCTTTCGGCAGATCGCCGGCCCACCCTTGGCGCGGTCGATACATTGCTGGTTCGAGAAGCAGTAGCTGGCGTTGCTCTGACAAATCCCCCCGGCACTGCAGAACGTCCCCTCGAACGCCGGCCCCCGTGACGTGCAGTCCTTGTCGGTCGCGCACTGCGACGCGTCGTTCTTCACGAAGAAGGTGCACCCGGGAACCGCGACACATGCGATCGCGGCCCCCCACGTCAAACAAGAAAACAATCGCATACCGTTCACTAGGCGGGCGACCGACAGCTGTCCACCGACCACCTCTAGAATCGATCTTTTCCGACCGGTAAGTAGGGGCAAGAAAGAAGATAGTTGACGGCGAGTTGCCTCGGTTGCCTTGAGGCAAATTGCCGCCACCTGCGCGCGCCCGGGGGATTTCCCCGGCGATTGAAAGCGGAGCATCGCATTGACGGCCACTTGAGGATAAGCTGTCCTGTCCCGTGGGCTGGGAAAAATCGTCTCATCGTGGGCGATCAAAAAAGTGGGGAGGGCAGCGATGACGGTCGAGCGACCTGACTTCGATGTGGGGATTGTTGGCGGCGGACCGGGCGGCGGCGGGATGGCCGCGTATCTGGCCAAAGCAGGACTCAAATGCGTCGTCTTCGAGCGCGAGCTCTTCCCGCGCCCTCACGTCGGTGAGTCGCTCGTCCCTTCGTCGACGCGGGTCTTCAAGGATCTCGACTTCCTCGACGCGATGGAGGAGGCGAAGTTCCCCCACAAGTTCGGCGCGGTGTGGACGGCGACGGCGAGCGCCAAGGCCTACGAGCACGACTGGGACGGCTTGGGCGCCGAGGCCTACGCCGACATTCGCTTCGACGAGCGCGCGCAACCCGGCGTCGACAAGCTCTACACGTACCACGTCGATCGCGGGAAGTTCGACAACCTGCTCCTTCACCACGCGCACAAGCTCGGCGCCGCTGTCTACGAAGGCGTGGCGGTGAAGACGGTCGACTTCTCCGATCCTCGGTTCGCGCGCGTGAGCTTCGCGATGGGGCGTCGCGAGACGAGCACGACCTGCAGCATCGTCGTCGACGCCAGCGGGCGCAAAACGCTCGTGGGAAATCAGCTGAAATGGCGCCTGCGCGACGACGTCTTCGACCAGTACGCCATCCACGCGTGGTTCGGTGATTTCGACCGCACCGTCACCGCGAAGAACAAGTCCAAGGGCGATTACATCTACATCCACTTCTTGCCGATCTCGAACAGCTGGATCTGGCAGATCCCGATCACCGACACGGTGACGAGCATCGGTGTCGTCACGCAGAAGAAGAACTTCCCCAAGGACTCGGGGGCGCGGAAGGACTTCTTCTGGAAGTGCCTCGAGTCACGCCCCGAGCTTCACGACGCGCTCAAGAAGGCGGAGCAGGTGCGCCCCTTCACCGAAGAGGGGGACTACAGCTACGCGATGAAGCAGATCGCCGGCGACCGTCTCATGCTCATCGGCGACGCCGCGCGCTTCGTCGATCCGATCTTCTCGACCGGCGTGAGCATCGCGCTCAACGGCGCGCGCTTCGCCAGCAAGGACATTCTCCAAGCCATGGAGACCGGCAACTTCACCCGCAGCGCGTTCGCGAACTACGAGGCGACGATGCGCCGCGGAACCAAAAATTGGTACGAATTTATCCGCTGTTACTACCGCCTCAACGTTCTCTTCACCGCATTCATCAAAGATCCGCGGTATCGTTTGGACGTGCTCAAGCTCCTCCAGGGCGATGTGTACGACGAGGACGAGCCGCCGGTGCTCGCCAAGATGCGCGAGACGGTGGCAGCGGTCGAACAGACCCCCGATCATCCGTGGCACGCGCTCCTCGGAGACCTGACCTCGAACGCGTTCAGCCCGGCCTACTGACATGCCGCTCGCGGACCTCATGGCGCGCTCTCTGGCTCGTTCGCCGGAGAGCCCCGCCGTGAGGAGCCCCGGGCGCTCGGTCTCCTACGGAGAGCTCGACGCCCTGGCCAATCAGCTCGCGCGCGCTCTCCGCGCCGCCGGTGTCGCCCCTGGAGACCGGGTGGGGATCTGGCTGGAGAAGGCCGCCGAGGGGATCGCCGTCATGCAAGCGGCGTTGCGCGTCGGCGCCGTCTACGTGCCCATCGATCCCTTCAGCCCGCCAGCCCGCGCGCGGAAGATCATCGACGACTGCGCCATGCGCGCGCTCGTGACGACCGGTGCGCGCGCGACGAGCTTTGGTGCAGAGGGAGTGCCGCCGCAACTCTCGCTCATCCTCGTCGACGGCGGTGAGGGCGTCGCCGGGGCCACGCCGTGGGGCGAGGTTCGCGGGCTCTCGCCGTTGCCGCTCGATCCGCACCCGGCGGGTGACGACGAGCTCGCGTACATCCTCTACACGTCGGGCTCGACGGGGACCCCCAAGGGGGTCTGCATCAGCCACAAGAACGCGCTCGCCTTCGTCGAGTGGGCGGCGGAGATCATCGCGGCCTCGCCCACCGATTCCTTCGCGAACCACGCGCCGTTCCACTTCGACCTCTCGGTCCTCGACATCTACGTGGCGTTCCTCGCCGGCGCGGCGGTGGTCATCATTCCCGAAGGGGTCGCCTATTCGGCGCCGGGGCTCGTCGAGTTCGTCGCCAAAGAACGGCCGACGGTTTGGTACTCGGTCCCCTCGGCCTTGATGATGATGATGGACCACGGCGGCTTCCTCGATCTCCCCGAGCTGCCGATGCGCGTCGTCTTCTTCGCCGGCGAGCCGTTCCCCATCGCGCATCTTCGCCGCCTCTACGAGCGCTGGCCGAGCGTGCGCATGATGAACCTCTACGGCCCGACCGAGACGAACGTGTGCACTTATTACGAGCTCACGGAATCGCTCGACGGGCGCACCCGGCCGGTGCCCATCGGGCGCGCGTGCTCGGGCGACGAGGTCTGGGCGGAGAAAGAAGACGGCAGCCGCGCCGGGGTCGGCGAGGAGGGCGAGCTCCTCTGCTCGGGTCCCACCGTCATGCTCGGCTACTGGGGGAAGCCGCGTCACGGCGCCGGCCCGTACCGCACCGGCGACCTCGTGAAGCTCGAAGAGAACGGCGACTACCTCTACATCGGTCGACGCGACCACATGGTGAAGGTCCACGGGCACCGCGTGGAGCTCGGCGAGATCGAGTCGGCGCTCCTCGAGCACGAAGCGCTGCGCGAGGCCGCCGTCGTCGTGCACACGGCGGGCGCGACTTCTCGCCTCATCGCCTTCGTCTCGCTCAAAGACGCGAGCGCGCCGCCGCCGGGGCTCCTCGCCATGAAGAAGCATTGTGCCGACCGGCTCCCTCGCTACATGATCGTCGACCGGGTACGCTGCCTGGAGGCGCTACCGCGCACGGGCAACGGCAAGATCGATCGGCGCAAGCTGACAGAGATGCTGGAGAGCGGGTGAATGGACTTCGGCTGGTCGGCGGCGGAGGAAGAGCTTCACGACAAGGCGCTCGCGTTCTGTCGTGATCACTTGTCGAAGCGGCCGCGTGGCGTCGGCGGCAATCTCCCGCGCGAGGCGTGGGACGCCTGCGGCGGCTTCGGCCTCCTCGGGCTCTCGGTCCCTTCCGAGTACGGCGGGTCGGGGCTCGGTGCGCTCGCGACGGCGCACGTGCTCGAGGCCTTCGGCCGCGCGACCGAAGACACGGGGCTCCTCTTCGCCGCGTCGGCGCATCTCTTCGCGTGCGCGATGCCGATCGTGGAGAGCGGGAGCGAGGCGCTGAAGAGCCGCTACCTCCCGGGGCTCGCCAGCGGCGCGAAGGTCGGGGCGAATGCCATCACCGAGTCGGAGGCGGGCTCCGACGTCTTCGCGCTGCAGACGAACGCCGTTCGCGAAGGCTCGAGCTACCGCCTCAACGGCGCCAAGTCGTACGTCACGAACTCGCCCGCGGCGGACGTGTTCCTCGTCTACGCGGTGACGAACAGGGCGCACGGCTACATGGGCATCAGCGCGTTCGTCGTCCCCCGCGAGACGAAGGGCTTGGTCGTCGGCCAGCCGTTCCACAAGATGGGGCTCGAGTCGGCGCCCATCGCCCCCGTCTATTTCGAGGACTGCGTCGTCGGCGAAGACGCGCTCCTCGGCGCCGAGGGGCAAGGCGCGCTCCTCTTCACGCGCTCGATGGGGTGGGAGCGCGCGTGCCTCTTCGCGCTCTACCTCGGCGTGATGGACCGTCACCTCGAGCTCGCCGTCGAGCACGCGCGCTCGCGCAAACAAGGGAAGAAGGCGATCGGGAAGAACCAGGCGGTCTCCCATCGCATCGCCGACATGAAGCTTCGCCTCGACGCGGCGAGGCTGCTCCTCTACCGCGCGTGCTGGGCGCACGACACGGGGAAGGACGCGACCTTGGAGATCGCCTTGTCGAAGATCGCCGTCAGCGAGGCCGCGGTCCAGTCGGGCCTCGATCTCATCGCCGTGCACGGAGGCCTTGGGGTCATGACCGAGGTCGGCGTGGAGCGCGGCGTTCGTGACGCCATCCCGGCGACGATCTTCTCCGGCACGTCGGACATTCAACGGAACTTGGTGGCCGCCCGCTTGGGCCTGTGAGCCTCGGGTCGCGAGGGGAGGGGAAGACGAAGATGGGGACCATGTCGCAGCAGCTTCTGGAGTTCGTGGCGCGCGAGCTCCTCGAGGGAGAAGACGTCGGGCTGACGGACACGACGCCGCTGCTCGAGCTCGGCGTCATCGACTCGATGTCGATCGTGTTGATTCAACGGTTCGTGCAGAGCACCTTCGGGGTCGACATTCCCCCCGCCAAGCTCACGCCGCAGAACCTCGCGAGCGTCAGCGCGATCTGTCAGCTGGTGGACGGCCTCAAAGCCGCGAGCTGAGCGGCGCGAGCCACTGCCGCGCGGCGATGGCCCCGAGGTTCGCCGCCTGGCGGGCGCGGCGGAACTCGAGCCACCCGAACGGCTCGACGTGGACCGTGAGGTGATGGTGGGCGCGTTTGAGCTGCTCGCGCAGGAGCTCGGCGTGCACGATGGCGTTCACCCGCGCGAGGATCTCCGCGCTCGTCACGAGATCGATTCGCGGGAGCGGCGGGCGCGCGAGGTACACGGCGAGGACCTGGTGCGCTGCGCTCAACTTCTCGGCGGCCGCCACCGGGAGCTCCACGATCGCCGAGCCGTCCACGAGCTCGCGGTCGCCGTCGGTGAAGGGGGGGAAGAGCCCGGGGAGAGCCAGCGCCGCGCGCAGCGCCGCGTAGAGCGATCCGTGGGAGAGGTGCACCGCGCGGCCGCTCACGAGATCGACCGCCGTGGCGCAGAACGGCGCCTCGAGCGTCGCGAGGTCGCGGTCCTCGCCGACGAAGAACTCGAAGAGCCCCTGGAAGTGCCGCTCGGTCAGCGCGGCGGCGCGATCGGTCGCGTAGAGCGCGGCGTTGACGTCGAACCGGCGCAGCGCGCGCGGCGTTCCGTCGGCCACGCGCGCGTGCCGTAGGAACGAAGCGTACTCGCGGCGGATCTGTGCGTAGACCGAGGACTCGGCGAACGAGACGAACGCGTCGAGGATCGCCGCCGGTCGCATGCCGGTGAGGTACATCGCGCCGACGAGGGCGCCGCCTCCGGTGCCGGCGATGCCGCGAACCGGCACCCCCTCGCTGGCGAGCGCGTCGAGGACACCGACGTGGGCCGCCGCACGCGCGGCGCCACCGCCGAGCGCGAGCGTGACGCCGTCTTCCGGGGCTCGTCGCGGCGGTGCGACCACGCTGGCCGGAGGGGCGTCGGTTCCGTACGCGAACGGCGTGGCGGCGAGCGTGCGTGCGACCCAGACCGAGACGTCGTCGTCCTCTGCTGCGTCGGCGGCGCGCGTCGTGAAGGAGACGCCGCGCGTGCGTGGATCGCGCGACACCTCGTCGACGAGCGGCTTCAAGAAGCGACGCAGGATGGGACGCGCGCTCGCCGTCGTCGCGCCGGGGAGGGCGATCACGTAATCGTTCGACGAGAGACGTCCCGTCACGTCGCCGTCGCGCACGTCGCGGTGGAGTCGCGCCGCGATCGCCTCGTGCGCCGCCAAGAGGCTCTCGTCGGAGCAGTGGGCCTCGGCCTCGACCGACACCACGACGAGGAGCACCGATGCGCCGGCTTCACGCGAGGCACGCAGCACGAAGGCGAGCGCGTCGCGCAAGGTGGCGTCGGCGAGCAGATCGGTCTCCGCGTCGTGCACGCGGCCGCGCCAAGAAGCGGCGTCGGCCCCGAACTCCGTCCCCGTCGCCTCGAGGAGCGCGTTGACGAGGAGGAGGACGTCCTGCCGCGAGTAATGGGCTCGCTTGAGCTCGCGAAGGATCGATCGCGAGAAGATGCCGATGGCGCGCGCGTCGGGCAGAGCAGATTTGTACGCCACGTTCCCCCGAGTGATTGTCACACGAGGGGAGCCGTTCCGCACAAAAGAACACGCGGCGAGAGGGGGAGCTCTCGCCGCGTGAGTGCGGTGTCCGCGTTCACTGCGAACGGTGTTCGGTCGTGCGGTGGATGTGCGCCGCCCGCGCGCCTCAGTAGTGGATCGTGCCGCTGAACGTCCCGCCGCCGACGCCGGTCGCGTCGGTCACGCCCTTGAAGGTGAGCTGCCCGATGGCGCCGTGGAAGTCCCCGCTGCCGCTCTTCACGACCGCGTGAATCGACGTGTTGCCGAGCGGATCGGAGGTCCACGTCTCGTGGAAGCTGAGGGTGCCCTGGCGGCCGCGCACATCGCGGCCGGTGAACACTTCGTCGATGGTCCCCGAGCCGTAGCCGTTGGCGGTGAACTTGCCGCCGATCGAGTATTGCGTGGTCCCCGTGAGCGAGCCCGCCCAGTTCGAAGAGCCCGTCCCGGTGAATGCGCCGGTGTTCGGATCCTGCGAAGTGAACGTGACCGGCTCGGTGTCGGCCCACGTGCCGGCCTGCGCGCCGCAGAGCGCCGTCGCGCTCAGCGCCTCTTGGCTCTGGTTCGCCGTCGAGTCGGTCGACGACGAGTCACCGCCATCCGCCGGCGCACCGCTGCAAGCCATCAGGACGAGTCCGAGGAGGGGTGCAGCGAAGTGGAGGTGGCGCATGTCGAGGTCTCCCTTGTTCGGGGGCCCGGCTCACCGTGAGCCGCGCGTCCCGGGGAGCTGTAGAGCACCGAGCGTGCCACGGGGGTGGATCCACCGGTCGCTCCAGGTTCCGGAACGTTACGCGCGTTGCGTACACCCGCGCAGTGGCTCGCCCCGCCACATAGCGCCCAGGTGCGAGGTGCTCTCCAGTCTGTTTGGCTACGGAACCGTGGCCGCTCAGGCCGCGGGTGCCTTGAAGAGCTTCACGCTCGTCGCTCCAGCCCACACGAGGTAGCAGACGGGCGCGAGAGCCGGGATGATCCCCGCCGGCGACATCGGCCCTTCGAGCAGGAGTGCGCCCGATGCAACCGCGTGGGCGATCGAAGCGACGACGCCGATCCAACCGACGCCTTTGCCGACGGCGCCCGTGCGAATCATCACGATGCTGAACGGGAGGATGTTGGCGATCGTGGGGAACGCGCTGAAGTTCCCGAGGATGAAGAGCTCGTGGTAGAGCACGCGCGCTCCGTTCGGATCGTCCGCTGCGGTCTGGAAGCACGCGGTCGAGAAGATCGCCGCGAGCACGAGGAGCACCGCCGCGACGGCGACGCCACCGACGAGCCCGAGCGTCGAGAGGAACGCCGGCTCACCCTCGGCCTTTCCCAGCACGTGACGGAGCCCCGTGCTGAACACGAGGAGCACCGCGCACCATCCGAGCCCGAACATGTACATGCCCGCGAGCAGCGAAGCGCGCTCGCCGGTCATGTACGTCGCGACGTCCTTCGCCGTCGCCGAAGTCATCGGGTGAGGCATCGCCAGCGGCGCCACCGTCGAAAGGAGACCCAGCACCACGAAAGCAACTCCGGCAAACGCGGTCGTGCGGCGCACGCTCCGCTCTCTCATCGCATCCATGCTCGCTCCTCTTCTCTCTTCGAGGTCCGTCGCTCGTCGACCTCGACGACGCGCCAGCCTCGCGGGTGGTCAGTCAGCTGACCGCCGCCCCGCCCCAATTTCGAGCCAAAATTCCGCACGTTTTTACCACGTGGGCGCGGTTGGGGTCCAAGTTCGCTGCGGATCCTGGCGAGCGGACGACTGACGCAAAATGCCCATTTGGGGACATGGCGGACATTGGAGGAGTGGGGAGCGGGGGAGTAGGGGAATCCCTCTCTGCTCTCGCGCGTGCGCTTCCTTGACCTAGTCCCGCGTCGATCGGGTACGCTGACTTCCTGACGATTGGCGTGAGCTCTAGGCTCGCCGTCGTCGATGGAGGGATCATGAGAACTCGGCTTATCGTCGCGAGCGCACTCGTCACGCTGTCTGCAGCTGTTCCGTTCTTTGGATGTGGCGACGACACCGTCGCTCCGGTCACCGGCGGCGACGCCGCGAGCGACGCGACGAACGACACCAGCAGCACCGGCGACGGCAACGTCACCGATGGCGGCGGCGGTGGAGACGGGCAGCAGAACACCGACTCGGGTGACTCGGGCCCGCAAGTGCCCCCCTCTTTCGCCTACGTGCACGCTGCGCCGCAGCTCGGCCCCATCGTCGTCTGCACGAAGATCGCCGGCTCCTTCACGCCGGACACTCCCAGTCAGCCCGTGCCGGCTCTCTCCGGATTCCACTTCCCTCTCTCGGCCTCGGACGCGCTCGCCCTCACCGTGTTCCCGAGCCAGGACTTCATCATTCCGCTCGCGGCGATTCCCACGACGGCGGACGGCGGCATGCCTTCCTGCACGGCGATCGTCGGCGGCACCGGTGGCGTGCCCCAGACCTCGGTCTTCCCCGGTCTCTTCACCGCTGCCGGTACCCTCAAGGCCGGCAAGTCGTACATGTTCGTCCTCCTCGGCTGCTCCAAGGGTGACGACGGCGGCGCGCTCAACTGCGGCGCCGACTTCGACGGCGGTACGACGACCGTGCGTGAAGCACTCGTCGAGCTCGACATGAAGACGAAGGTCGCGGCCGGCAGCATCGGCGCGCAATTCCTCCACGTCTCCACGCAGGCGCAGGTGGAGATCCCCGAAGGGGTGAAGTCGGCCGTCGTCTATCCCGACGGTGGCTTCGTGGCCGTCGGCCAGGGCACGACCTTCACGCCGAACCCGACCGTTCCCACGCCGACGACCGTCGTCGGGGTGCCCGGCGCGCTGACGAACGTGAGCGCGACGACGTTCTCGCTCTTCGACAACGTCGACGGCGGCGTCCCGAACGCGCCGCTCGGCGCGGACTTCCCGCTCGACCTCGTGGCGCTCTTCTCCACGGGTGATCCGGACGCGTCGGTGCTCTGGAAGGATCGCCAGAACTACACCTTCGTGCTCCTTGGCGACCCGGCGGTGGTGCCGAACGATACGAACGACGGCATCCGCATCGTCGCCGTCCCCAACGGTCCGTGACCACGGGAGCTCCGGCGTCCGCCCCCATCGCTTCGGCCGAGGCCGAACAAGCGACGGGGGCGATCGGCGCCGGATACAGGGCGCGCACCCCGGGCTCGCGCCGCGTCCACGAACGGTCCCTCGAGGGGCTCACGTGGGCGCGGTCGACGCCCGGGTTGCGCCTTGGCCGACAAGATCTCGCGCATCCCATCGTCCTCACCGCGGGCGAGGCCGGCCATGTTCGCGACGTAGACGGTAACGACTACGTCGACCTCGCACTCGGCGGGGGCTCGCACGTGTTCGGCCACGCGCAGCCGGCGATCCGAACGGCCATCGCCGGTCAGGTCGAGCGCGGTGTCTGCATCGGTCCGAACTCCGACCTCGCCGGCGAGGTCGCCGAGCGACTCCACGCCTTGACCGGGCATGAGCGGAGCGCCTTCCTGACGACGGGGTCGGAGGCGATGATGGTCGCGCTCCGGCTCGCGCGTTGCGTGACCCAGAAGAGCCGCATCGCCGTCTTCGACGGCGCGCATCACGGCCACTACGACGGCCTCCTCGCACGAAGAGGCGAGGGCGCTGCCACGGTTCCTTCCAGCCCTGGCGTCGCCGAGACCGCGGTGAAAGAGACGTTGATCCTTCCCCTCGACGTGGCGGGGCTCTCGCGCGCGCTCGAAGCGGCGCGCGGCACGCTGGCGACCGTGGTGATCGACGCCGCGCATCTCGCGTTCGCCGCGCCCTCCGAACTTCACGAGCTCGTACGTCGCGTGCGCGACTACACGAAAGGGGAGGGGATCCCGCTCCTGCTCGACGAGCGCGCGACGAGCCTGTGGCTCGGCCCTCGCGGGGCCGCCGGTGTCCTCGGCATCGAGCCGGAGATCAGCGTCTACGGCAGGACGCTCGCCGCGGGCATGCCCCTCGCGATGATCGCCGGTCGGGCGCGCTACCTCGACGCCGTGGACGGCGGCACCTGGAGCTTCGGCGACGACTCGGTGCCCACGAAGGACAAGACCTTCCTCGCCGGCACGTTCAACAAGCACCCGGTGGCCACCGCGGCGGCGCTCGCAACCCTCGATCACGTCGCCGGAGCTGGCCGCGAGGCGCTCGGCGCCCTCGCCGAGCGGGCCGAGGCCTTCGCCTCTCGCCTGCGAGAGATCACCGGGGGGATCTTCTCGGTCCGTCACCTCGGGCCGCTCTTTCATCTCTCGGGCTCGCCCGAGCTCGTCGATTGGCTGTCGCTCCACTTGGCGACGCGCGGCGTGCACGCACCCGAGCTCGATGCATTCTACATCTCACCGGCCCACACCGACCGTGACCTCGCCGAGGTCCTTGCGGCGTTCGCCTCGGGCATCGATCTCCTGCGGGTGCGCGCGACGTCGCCACGTCCCACGGCAACGCGCGTCGCGGCGGCGTCGGCGAAGCGACTCGTGCGTCGCGCAAACCCTTCGGCGCCGATGCGCCTCTTTTGCTTTCACCACGCGGGGGGGAACATCGGAACCTTCGCGGGGTGGGACACGGCGCTCGCCGAGCACGCCGAGCTCTTCCTCGTGGAGCTCCCCGGTCGCGTCGCGGGAGACGCGATCCCCACGAGCTTCTCCGCGCTCGTCGCCGAGCTCGCCGAGGCGATTCGTGGCCAGATCGATCGCCCCTTCGCCTTCTTCGGGCACAGCATGGGGGCGCTCTTGTCGTTCGAGATCGCTCGCTCGCTCCGCCGCGCGGCTGGCCTCGTCCCTCGCCTGCTCGCGGTGTCGGGCGACCCGGCGCCGCAGTTCCCCGATCCCAACGCGAGCCAGACGCTCGACGGGCTGGACGCCAAGGGGATCCACGATCTCCTCCTCGGCTACGGCGTGCCCGCGGCGATCCTCGAGGATGCGTCGATCATGCGCGAATTCGTCCCCACCTTGCGCGTCGACCTCGGGCTTCGAGCCTCGTACGTGTACGCGCACGAGGCCCCCCTCGACTGTCCCATTGCCGCCTTCGCCGGCTCTTCGGACCACCTCGCCACCCGTGAGCAGATGGCCGGCTGGATGGCCCACACGACGCGCGAGTTCTCTTTGCGCGTCCTCCCGGGCGACCACTTCTTCGTGCGCAGCGCTCGCGAGGATCTTCTCCGCTTCATGTCGCGCGACCTCGGCGTCGCCAAGATGGGCTGACCTCCTCCATGACCTCCAAAGTCTGTGTGATCGGCGCGGGGTGCTCCGGCCTCACCGCGGCGAAGGCTCTCAAGCAACACGGCATCCCCTTCGATCTCCTCGAGATGAGCGATCGCGTCGGGGGAAACTGGGCGTACGACAACCCCAACGGTCGATCGAGCGCGTACCGCTCGCTCTACATGAACACCTCCAAGCGGCTGAGCGAGTTCTCCGACTTCCCGCTCCCCGAGAGGTATCCGCCGTACCCGCATCACTCGCAGTACTGCGAGTACTTGAACGACTACGCCGATCACTTCGGCGTGCGACCGCACATTCGCTTTCGGACCGAGGTGGCCTCGGCGCGACGCGAGGGCGACCTGTGGCGCGTCGAGACGAGCGACGGCAAGGTGGAGACCTACCGCGCCCTCCTCGTCGCCAACGGGCACCACTGGAAAGAGAAGCTCCCCCAGTTCGCCGGCGAGTTCAGCGGCACGCTCATCCATTCGCACTACTACCGCGAGCCGCGCCCGTTCGACGGCAAGCGCACCCTCGTCGTGGGCATCGGCGCGTCGGGATCGGACATCGCCGCCGAGGTCTGCCGCATCGCCGACAAGACCTGGGTCTCCACGCGTCGCGGCTGCCACATCATTCCCAAGTTTGCCTTCGGCAAGCCGGTCGACGAGGTGCTCCCGCTTTGGATGATGGCGGCGTTGAGCAAGCTGCCGTTCGGCGTGACGCGCTGGTACATCGACAAGCTCCTTCACCTCTATCGCGGTGACGTGACCGACTGGGGCCTCCCCAAGCCCGATCACCGCCTCTTCGACACGCACGCGACGGCGAGCGAAGAATTTCTCCCCTTGGTGCGCCAAGGGCGCCTCCACATCAAGCCGGACATCAAAGAGCTACGCGGCGATCGCGTCGCCTTCGTCGACGGGTCGGAAGAGCAGATCGACGCCATCATCTGCGCCACCGGCTACGAGATCTCGTTCCCCTTCTTCAGCTCGGACGTCATCGACCCCATCGACAACCGGGTCAGGCTTTACCGCCACCTCGTGCACCCGGACGTCGAGGGGCTCTACTTCATCGGCCTCATCCAGGTGCAGGGGGCGCTCATGCCCTCGGCCGAAGCTCAGGGCCAGTGGGTCGCCAAGGTCCTCACCGGTGAGGCGAAGCTCCCTTCGCGCGAGGCGATGTGGAAGGAGATCGACCGGACCTTGGCCGAGGCCTCGGCTCGCTTCGTCAAGACGAGCCGCCACACCATCGAGGTCGACCACCTGCAGTACCTCGTCCTCATGCAGCGCGAGATCAAGATGGGGATTCGCCGCGCCAAAGGAGAGGTCCCGTGAGCGTCGACGCGAAGACCATCTCGCGCGCCTCGCGCGAGGCGCCGCTGCCGCTCTCGTTCACCCAAGAGCTCCTCTTCGGGTACTCCACGAGCAACCCCACCTCGACGCGGTTCAATCGCAGCCTCATCTACGAGCTCGTCGGGCGCGCCGATCGTACGCGCGATGCCCTCGCCCACGTCGTCTCGCGCCACGAGGCCTTCCGCACGACGTTCCATCGCGGCGCGGACGGCAAGGCCCTGCAAGTCGCCGGCGCGGTGGGCGTGATCGAGCTCGCCTCGGAGGACCTTCGCCCTCTCGCGCCGAGCGAGCGCGAGGCGCGCGTGCGCGCGTACGCCGCGGAAGCGGTCGAAGGGACGTTCGATCTCGGTCGAGGCCCGCTCTTTCGCGCGCGGCACTTCCAACTCGAAGACGATCGGCAGACCGTGGTCGTCACCTACCACCACATCATCGTCGACGTGATGTCCGCGGCCCTCGTCGGGCGCGAGCTCCAGGGCGCGATCTCCGCCCTCTCGCGCGGCGAGGAGCCGAGCCTCCCCCCGGTCACGTTGCAGTACGCCGACTTCGCCGCCTGGCAGCGCGCCTTCTATCAGGGGCCCGCGTTGGGGAAGCTGGCCGCGTTCTGGAAGACCGCGCTCGCCGGCGCGGTGCCTGTCGAGCTGCCTCTCGACCGCCCGCGCCCTGCCGAGCTCACGGGGACCGTGGCCCGCGCGCCCATCGAGTTCTCCGCCGACCTCGTCACGTCCGCCGCGCGTCTCGCCGAAGCGGCGCACACCTCGGTCTCGATGGTGCTCCTCGCCGCGCTTCATGCGCTCCTCTTCTCCTACTCGCGCCAAGAGGACATGGTCGTGGTGGTCACCACGACGAAGCGCCGCGCCGACGTCCAACGCGTGATGGGCCCCTTCGCCGACATGCTTTTCGTCCGCACCAAGCTCGACGACAAGACCACGGTGAAGGAGCTCGTGGCCCGCGTGACCGACGGGCTCCTCTTGGCGCGCAAGCACAAGGACCTCTCGCCGATGGTCCTCGACCCTGTCGGCGGCCGGAAGCTCGCCGGCATGGTGTTCAACTTCGTGGCGCTCACCGAGGAAGAAGACTCGGGCACCATGGTCGACACGGTCTTCCCCGGGCAGAAGCCCCACACGCGCGAGGGCTTCGACGAAGGGCTCACCCTCTACGTCTCGATGCCGGCCAAGGGCGCTCCCGTGGGGTGGCTCGCCGGCGCCGAAGAGCTCTTCGAGCGCGCCACGCTCGAGCGTCTTCTCGCCGAGCTCACCGAGACGGTGCGAGCGATGGCCGAGAGCCCCGAGCGCGCCATCGGCGACCTTCCTCGTCGCCGATGACCAGAGAAACGACCTAGGTCGCGGACGCGGGCGCCGTCGCCCCGGCTTCGCGCCCGCGGAGCATGCGCTCGATGACGGCGACGAGGATGGGGAGAAGGACCGTGGCGCAGATGGCGAGCAGCGCCACCGAGCCCATACCGATCAACTTGTGCCCCTCGCCCTCGGTCATGAGCGCCGACGAGGCGAACGCGCCGATGGCCACGCCCACCTGCTGGATGACCGACTGACCCGACATGAACCGCGCGCGCTCGGCCGGCTCGGGGATCTTCGTCGTCAACGTCTGGAGCGAGATGAAGCGCACGCCCGAGCCGACCATCACGCCGATGAGCATCGGCATGGCGGGGATCGGCGTGGCGGTGATGAAGCCGAAGTAGTTGGTCAGCACGCCGATGAGCCCGCCGGCCACGGCGACGGGGGTGGAGCCGACCTTGTCGACCAAGCGCCCTGCCGGCGGCACGACGACGATCCCGATGAGGCCGCCGACGAGATAGAGCAGCCAGAGCTGCGTGCGCGGGTAGCCGAGGTTGTATTCGACGAAGGCGGGCGCGTTGATGAGGATCGTGGAGGTCGCCAGCGCGGCCGCCATGAACATGACGTACGCGAGGAGCACCGCCGGCTTTCGAAAGAGCTCCTTGGCCGACGGCATGTTCGCCGCTTGGGCGATATGCCCCTTGAGCGATGGGAGCTTCAAGGCAGCGATGCCGCAGATGACCGCCAAAGCGCCGACGCCGAGGAAGGGGGTGCGCCACCCGCCCATGTGCGCCAGCGCGAGGCCGGCGGGCACGCCGAGGATGTTGGCTGCCGCGTAGCCGACGACGACCCCGGCCATGGCGCGACCGCGGCGCGCCTCGGGGACGACGTCGGCGATGATGGCCGTGCCGAGCGAGGTGACGGGGCCGCCGAAGAAGCCGGCGAGGGCGCGCGCGGCGACGAGGGTCGCGAAGCTCGTGGCGCCCGCACACGCGAAGGTGCCTATGGCCAGGCCGAAGATGCCGAGGAGCAAGACCGGCCGGCGATCGAACCGATCGAGGAGGAACATGCCGGCGATGCCGCTGATCGCGGCCGCGGCGGCGTACATCCCGCCGACGATGCCGAGCTGCGAGGCCGGGATGCCGAGGCCGAGCGCGAAGTCGGGGCCGAGGGGCATGACGACCAGGAGGTCGAGCATGCTCGTGAACTGCAGCGCGGCGACGAGCGCCACCACCAACTTCTCTGTCGAAGACTTCTCGGTCGACATCGGATCTCCTGTCGTGCGTCTCGACTGCACTCGAGGGCCCGCTACATGGCGCGGGCCCTTGGGAACTCAGCTCTAAACGAGGGCCGCTTCGGACATCATCTCCCCCATGGCGACGATGATCTTGCGCGGCCCTCTGAACGTCTCGCGTCCGTGGGCGACGAGCATGTTGTCGTTCAAGAAGACGTCGCCCGCTTCCATGCGGACCTTCACCGACTCCTTCTCGAGGACCTCGCACACCGCGGCCATCACCTCGTCCTCGATGCGCGAGCCGTCGCCGTAGTAGACGGCGCGGGGGAGGTTGTCCTCGCCGAGCTCGGCCAGCAGCTCTGCGTAGCGGGGAGCGTCGAGGAGGAGCTTCCCGGTGTGGAGCTGGATTTGGTTGAACCAAATCGTTTCGCCGGTGCGGGGGTGCTTCGTGATCGCCACCGCCCTGCGCCGCGTGCGGAGGTTGCCGTTCGCGAGCCACTCCACGTCGACTCCTTGCGCCTTGCACGTGTCGACCACGTCTTGGCGGCTCTCGGTGCGGAAGAAGTCTTGCCAGGAGACGTCGGTGAAACCGTCGAAGATGACGAGGCCGGGGATGAAGTTGCGGACGTAGAGGAGACCCTTCTCGGCGAAGCGCGCGGCGATCTTCGGATCGAGCGCTTGAACGACGCGCCGGCCGTCCACGAGCGGCGACTCACCGCCCGAAGGCGCTTGCTCGATGCAGCAGAACATCTGCTTGATCGGCCACGTGGGCGTGTGGGAGCCCTCGTTGTGGAACATGATCCGTCGGTTCGGCGGGTAGGGCGTCGCGCCGTACACCTTCGACCCCGGCCGCTCCGGCGGAAGGTCGCCGTATTCGGCGTAGAGCTCGGGGCAGATCACGCGAGCGAAGGCCTCGAAGGCCTCGACGCTCTTCGTCCCGAAGCCGCGGAAGAAGAGCGATCCGTGCACGAGGAGCTTCTCGAGGATCTCCTGCTTGTTCTCGCGGGCGAAGGTCTCGAGCGTCAGCCCCGGGCCGTCGTTCTCGAACATCCACGGCAGCCCGTGCGCAGTCAGGGCCTCTTGCCGGACCGTCATCTTCGTCTGTCTCCCCCGCGGTTTCGCGACGCGCGTCCGACGAGCTCGAACATACACCACCGATCCCACGGACAGAACTGCACGACGGGTAGCGCCGGGGGTGCTGCGGGAAGGGGCTTTTTGCCGATGGATCCTGTACTGTCCGGCTCTCGTGGGGACGAGGATGAACGCTCCGACGACATCGCGCCGCTGGTTTCTCCCGGCGGCCCTCGCGGTCTCGACGACGACCGGCTTTCTCGACCGGCTCAACTTGTCGGTGGCCCTCCCGACCATCGCGCACGACTTCGGCTGGACGACCGAGCAGATCGGCTCGTACGGCGGCTTTCTCCTGGCAGCGTTCTTCCTCGGGTACGGCCTCTCGAACGTCTTCGTGACGCCGCTCGCGGCGCGGCTCGGTCCACGCAAGGCGCTGCTCGTCATCGTCCTCACGTTCTCGACGGTGTCGATCCTCACCGGGCCGCTCTCGCGTTCGCTCGCGGTCTTCATCGGCATGCGCGTCCTCCTCGGCCTCGGCGAAGGTCCTCACTTCCCGATGATGTCGACGGTCACGCGCCACTGGTTCCCGCCCGGCGAGCGATCACGCGCCAACGCGATTTGGGTCCTCGGCGCGGTGGTGGCGACGATGGCAACTCCGCTCGTCGTCGTGCCGATCATCTCGGCGTTCGGCTGGCGCGCGATGTTCGTCGTGCTCGGCCTCGCCGGTCTCTGCCTGACCTTCCCGGCGATGCTGCTGGCCGTCTACGACACGCCGAAGGACGCACGCTGGCTCCCCGCCGCCGAAGCGCGCGAGATCGCGGCCCTCGACGAAGCGAGCACCCAAGGCGAGCCGACGGGGAAGGGGTGGCGCTTCCTTCGCACCTGGCGCTTCTGGCTCATCGTCGTCGCCGGCTCGCTGAACAACTTCTGCGTCTACGCCATCATGTCGTGGCTCCCGACGTACTTCGCCGAGGGGCGTCACCTCGACTTCAAAGAGCTCCGCTGGGCCGCCTCGTTCCCCTATTTCACGACGCTGGTCGGCATCCTCGTTGCTGCGTGGCTCGGCGACAGGTTGGGCAAGCGCGCGCTCATCGCCGCGGTCGGCTACGTGGCCACCGCCATCGCGGTGTACCTCGCCACCGCGGCGGTATCGACCGCGGCCACCATCGCTTTCTTCGCCGTCGCCGTCTTCTTCATGAGTTGGTACAGCGGCCAAGAGTTCGCGATGTTGCAGCACCTGGTCCCCAAGGAGCACATCAGCCGCGGAACCGGGGTCTACAACGGGATCGGGGTGCTCCTCGGCGGTGTCGGCGGCTCGGTGGCCGTGGGTGCCGTCGTCTCCGCCTCGGGGAGCTACCGCGCCGGGATCCTGACCGTGGTCGTGGTGGCCGCCCTCACGAGCGTGCTCCTTTTCGCCATCGCCCGCATCGAGGCGACGTCGTCCGTTTCCCGCGAAGAGAAGGCCCCTTCCTGAGCGCGCGAGCGAGGCCCACGCGCGCGAGAACCGAGATCCTTGCCGCGCCAGCGTCCGATCGTGGATACTCATCGACAGGCGGGGGTGACAAGTTGAGCGAGGGGCTAGGCATGAGGACATGGACGGCGCGAGGGAGTGTTCTCGCTGCGGCGGTGCTCTCCCTGCTTCTTGCGCGTTGCAGCTCGGATCCGCCGTCGCACCAGCAGACCCCGGACAGCAACACGCCGTGCACCGGCAACCCGGGCGCGTGCCCCGCGGGCGAGACCTGCTGGTACTCCGACGGCCTGGCGACCACGTTCGTCTGCAAGCACTCGACCGCCGACGCGGGCGCCAACTCGGCGTGCGAAGCGCTGGTCGGTGTCCCCACGTGCTCGACCGGGCTCGTCTGCCTTCGCAAACCCAACGCCTCGCAGCCCACGTGCGTCGCCTATTGCGACGCCGATGCGGGGACGGGTTGCGCCGCAGGGGAGACCTGCCAAGCGTTGCCGCTGGCGAGCGGCGCGACCTTGCCCCTTTGCACGGGGGGCGGCGGGGGCGGTGGAACCGCCACGGACGCCGGCGCCGACTGATCGGATCGACCTCGGCCGTCAGTTCGCCGCAGGATCGATGTAGCCGACGACGCGGAGGCCGGGGATGAGCGGCGGGTGGCCGTCGAGCTGCACCACCGCTTCGAGGATCTCGACGTCGATACGGTCGCCCGGGTCGTCCGAGCGCAGGTTCTTGCGCCCCATGCGCTTGCCGATCTCGACGACGACGCCGGGGAACTTCGCGTCGCCGTGCGCGCCCACGGTGACGTAGGCCTTGGCCGCCTCCTTCAGGCGAGCGACGTCGCGCTCGTTCACGTCGATGCGCGCGCGCAAGCTGCTCGTGTCTCCCATGAGGAGGAGGGGAACGGACACGCTCGGCGTGTAGTACTCGCCGGTGTGGAACTTCACGCGGAGAATCTCGCCGCTGATCGGGGCGTAGACCATCGTCTGCTCGAGGTTCGCCTTCGCCAGATCGGCGCGCGTCTTCGCCGCGCGGAGCTGGGCCTCGGCGACCAAGATGTCTTCGAAGCGGGCGCCTCCGCGGGCGGCGCGGGCGCGGGCCTCGGCGGCGTGGGCGGCGGCCCCCTCGGCACCGGCGACTTGCCTCGCGCGATCGAGCTCGGCTTGCGGCACCGATCCGGCCTCGACGAGATGCTGCACGCGAGCGAGCTCCTGGGTGGCGAGGTCTCTGCGCGCGCGCGCGGCCGTCGCGTCGGACACCACGGCGTCGACCTCCTGCGTGGGGAGACCGTGCGCCGTGCGCGTGAGCTCGGCCTGGGCCACGTCGACGTCGGAGAGCGCGGAGGCGAGCGACGCCCGCTGCGTCGAGTTCTCGAGCTCGAGCAAGAGCGTCCCCGCCTCGACGCGGTCGCCCTCCTTCACGTGCACGGTGCCGATCCGCCCGGCCGCGCTCGCGGCGACGCGGAGCTCCGGTTGGAGCGGCTCGATGACGCCGTTGCCGACGACGCGCGAGCCGTCGGGCGGTGCCTGCCCGGGCGGCACGGCGGCGTTGGCGACGCGCTGCGCGAAGGCGAAGTTCTTCGCCAGGGGGCTGCGGGTCTGCGTGGCGAGCTTGAACACCGACCACGTGACGACGACGATCGAAAGGGCGCCGTAGAACTTCCAATTCAGGCGCGGGAGTCTCTCGCGGAGCTTCACGAACTAACCTCCGAAATCCGAGACGTTGATCATGGGAATCGACGCTTCTTCCCGAGGCACGATGTGCCCGTCCTGCATGTACTCGATGCGGTCGGCGAACTTGAAGATGCGCGGGTCGTGGGTCACGACGACGACGGTGTGCCCGCCCTCGTCGGCGAGGTTTCGAAGGAGCTCGACGACGATCCCGCCGGTCTTGTGATCGAGGCTGGCGGTGGGCTCGTCGGCGAGAATGAGCGGAGGCGCGCCGGCGACGGCCCGTGCGATGGCCACGCGTTGCCTCTGCCCGCCCGACATGTCGCGCGGAAGGCGATCGCGCTCCTTCTCCAGCCCCACGCGCTCGAGGAGCCTTTGAGCTTCGCGCAGCGATTCGCTCCTGCCGTAGCCGCGGAGCTGCATCTGGAAGACCACGTTCTCGGTCGCCGACATCGACGCGACGAGGTTGTGCCCCTGGAAGATGAACCCGATGTGCGAGCGGCGAAGCGCCGGGAGCTCCGCTTCGGAGAGGCGCGCGACGTCTTCGCCGTAGAGGCGCACCGCCCCCGACGTCGGCCTGAGCGCGCAGCCCACGATGGAGAGGAGCGTGGTCTTGCCGCTCCCCGACGGGCCGACGAGCATGAGGAACTCGCCGCGCGCGGCGAAGAAATTCACCCCGTCGAGGACGACGGTCACCTTGTCGCCTTCGACGAATTCCTTCGTCACGTGACTGGTTTCGACGGCGGCGGTCAGCGGAACACCATTGCCGGCTCGAGGCGTCGAACACGCGTGAGGGCCACGCCCGACGCCAGCACACAAAGCGTCGTGATGACCCCGATCGATCCCGCGAGGACCGAGGGGTCGTAGTTCAGCATCATGTTCGGGCTGTGGCCCGAAGCGATCAACGTGAGGAGGCCCATCCCCACGACCGTGCCGAGCGCCGAGATCAGCAGCGACTGGATGAGCAGCACTTTGGAGATGTCCCGATTCGTCGCCCCCATGGCCTTGAGGGTCCCGAACTCGCGGACGTTGTCGAGCACGGCGGAGAGCATCGTCAGCGCCACGATGGCGAAGGCGGCGATGAGCCCGATGATGGCGGAGGTTCCGAGCATCACCCCGACGCCGGCCTCGAAGATCACGAAGTGGCGGATCTTGGCGACGAGCTCCTCGCGGGTGAGGACCTCGACCTCCGGGGTCCGCGCTTGGATGCGACGCTGCACTTCGCGCACGTTTTCGCCGGGGCGGACGTGCACGAGGATGTAGTTCACCCGGTCCGAAGGGACGTGCAGGATCTCACGGGCGAGATCGAACTCGGCGAAGGCGAAGGTGCGGCCGAGCGGGGTGAGGCCCCAGGTGAAGCCGCCGACGTGCACGCGATGCTCGTTGACCTCGACTTCTTGCCCGGGGTTCAGACCGCCGAGCTTTTCGCGGTACGAGTCTTCGAAGATCATCGTGTCGGGGAGCAGCAGCGCCTCTTTCGTCCCCACGACCAGGTTCCACGGCCCCCCGCGAAGGGTGGGCCCGCGCGTTCCGACGAGGACCATCTGCTCGTTGCCGAACGCGCTGTGCGGCCAGGTGATCTCGCCGAAGCTCCAGAGGAGGGGCTCGGCCCACGCCACCCCCGGATCGCCGCGCGCCTCCATGAGCGGCGCCATCGGCATCAGGCGGCCGACGTTCAGATCCTTGGTGCCGTAGGGGACGATCCACAGCTCGGCGCCCGCGTTCTGCACCAGCATCGACTGCCGGTAGACGAGGAACGACATGAGCGTGATGTTGAAGTTGCAGAGCACGATGGCGAGCACGACGCCGAAGACCGAGCCCACGAGCTTCAGGCGATCGTGAAACAGCATGCGCACGGCCACGCGCCCCATCGCTTCCCACGAGGTGCGCGGGGAAGGACGGATCGTGAGCGGTGCCGCCATGACCGCGCCGCGAGCGCGCGGACGCGGCGCGGGCTCCGGTGCCGGCTCGGCGCTGCTCGGAAACATCGGGCTCACGGATCGGATGATACCGTGGCGCGCTCGCAAGCGTGAATTCGCGGCAGCCTATCTCTCGGGTGAGACCAGCGTCCCCACCCGAAGGTCGTCGGCGTGCGCGTCGGCGACGATCGCGGCGCCCTCTTCCAGGCCGCTCGTGACTTCGATCGCCGCGTCGGCTTGCGCGCCGGTCCCCACCCGCCGGGCCTCGAGCCGGGAGTGGTTGCCGACGACGAAGACCGACGGTTTCCCGTCGATCTCGACCATCGCCGACGTGGGAATCGAGAGCACCTTCTCGTGGCGAGCCACGACGACCTCGACGTTCACGCTCCCTCCCACACGGAGCGCTGCGTCGGAAGGCGCGGCCAGGTCGACCTCCACCGATCGCCCTTGCGCCTCCTCCTTCACGAGGGGGGAGACCCAGCTCACGGTCGCCGACAAGGGAGACGATCGCCCGGGCACGACGACGCGCCCCTGCATCCCGACCTTGATGCGCTCGGCCGTGCTCGGCTCGTAGGCGGCGCGAATCGTCCGCGCCCTGTCGTCGACGACGTTGCAGATGGGGCCGAATGCCGGCACCGTCGCCCCGGTCGACACCATCACGTCGGTGATCACGCCGTCGAACGGCGCCGTCACGCGACTCTGGCGCGTATCGCCGTTGAGGCCGTCGAGCTCGGCCTGCGCTTCGCTGACGGCGACGGTCGCGGCCCCGAGCTCCCGCCGCGCCCGCGCGATCGCCGCCTCGTCCAGAGGCACGGCGCGCAGCGCTCGGTCCAGCGCGTCCTTGCCCCGCGCCCGCCGGATCTCCGCTGCTTCCACCTTGGTGTGCGCCGCTCCGAGGACCTGGGCCAGGTGCTCGTCCAGGGTCTCGGCGATCACGGTGCCCGCCGTCACGTGGTCGCCCCGCTTCACACGAACGGCCATGGCATGAGGGGTCGGCGAGTTCGACGTGAGGGTCACGCGCCCGACCGTCGCCACCTCCGCTTCTCGGGTGGCGCGGGCCACCTCGAGGAGATCGCCCCGCGTCACCTCCGCCAGCGTGACCTTCACCGCCGGCTTCAAATACCCGTGCTTGCGTGCGATCACGATCCCGAGCGTCAGCGTCGCGCACGCGAGGAAGGCCACCGAGAGGGCAGGGAGGTGCCGTCGATGCCAAGGCGGCTCGCGCGCCTCTTCGATGAGCTGGACGAGCGCCGCTTGCTGAAGTCGCGTCAGCGAGAGGATCTCGAGCCCATGGAGCATCCCTTCTGCGTGAGGCTTGCTCCAGACGACGCGCGCCGCGACGTCGATGTCGCGCGAGTGGTGCTGAAGGCGTACTTGGCAGAGCGCGCCGGCCTCGAGCGCACGGTCCTTGCGCTTCTCGAGCACGAGGAAACCGCGCGGCGACATGTTCGTCGTCTGCACCCGGATCTTCTTCCCGCTCCCGAGGACGATGATGGCGTCGATCCGCGCGGTGACTCGGCTGTCGGAGCGGCTCTCGCTACTTTCGCTCCGGCCGCGCGCGGCCGACGTCTCCGAAGGCGAAGAGACCATCAGCTGCGTCGGATCGTCGGGCGCTTCGCCGGCTCCGTCCTTCCTCGCGGGCTCGATGGTCGGGGCGACGACCGTCCCCGTCGGGAGCGCCGGTGGCATCGTCGTTCGGGCGCGGCCCGGCTGGATCGACACGCCCCTTCGCGAGCCGGGGCCGACGGACGCGTCGTATTGCCCGGGCGGCATCGACGCACCGCGCGCGGGCACGGGGAGGGTCGTGGGCGCGGCCGGAGGTGGCTGCGTCATCGGCACGGGAACGGGAATTTCCCCCTTCACGTGCAGCGCGCGAGACTCCGGCCCTTCGCCGGGCTCGGGCGCCCAGAGAACAGGGACGGGAGTTGCGTCCTTCTCCTTCCGATCCACGAAGCCGCCTCTGTCGGGGGGAGCGTGAGGGGCCCGCCGCCAGGCGGCATTCTGCCACAGGGCCAACGCCGTGGCGACCAACCGGTGACCCTTCGCGAATCGCGGCCTATACTCGGGCGCAATGAAGTCGCAGCCACCGGCCGGCGAAGAGACGCAGCTGCAGCGATCGATCGCGTGGCAGGCGGCCGGCCCTGGGCTCGCCATCCTCACGTGGCGCGATCTCGCCGGTGAGCACACCGCGCGCCTCGAAGAACGAACGACGGTCGGTTCGGCGCACGGCAACGGTCTCGTCGTCGTCGACCCCGCGGTGTCGCGACTGCACGCCGAGCTCGAGCTCCGTGAGAACGGCGTCTGGGTGCGCGACGTCGGCAGCCGAAACGGAACGTTCGTGAACGGCATTCAAGTGCAAGCTGCACACGTCCCCGACGGCGGCCACATCAAGATCGGCTCGACCGAGTTCCACGTGAACTACGTGGCGTTGAAGCGCGAGGTCGCGCTCTGGCCGGAAGGGCGCTTCGGCCCCCTCATCGGCACGGCCCCCGCGATGCGCTCTTTGTTCGCGTCGCTCGCGCGCATCGCGCCGCTCGACTCCTCGGTGCTCGTGTACGGAGAGACGGGGACCGGCAAAGAGCTCGTCGCGCGCGCCATTCACGAGGCGTCCTCGCGCGCGAGCGGGCCGTTCGTCGTCGTCGACTGCGGCGCGCTGCCCGACAACCTCTTGGACAGCGAGCTCTTCGGGCACGCCAAGGGCGCGTTCACCGGCGCGGTCGGCGGTCGTATCGGTTCGATCGAAGCGGCCGACGGCGGCACCGTCTTCCTCGACGAGATCGGTGAGCTCCCGCTGCAGATGCAACCGAAGCTCCTTCGCGTGCTCGAGTCGCGCACCGTGCGTCGCATCGGAGAGACGCAGCACCGCAAGGTGAACGTGCGCTTCATCTCGGCGACGCACCGCGATCTGCTCACGATGGTGAACGCGGGCGAGTTCCGCGAGGACCTCTACTTCCGACTCGCCGTGCTCCCGGTCGTCACGCCGCCGCTCCGCGATCGCACCGAGGACGTCGGGCCGCTCATCATGCACTTCCACCCCGAGGCGCGCGGCGCGGTCACCCCCGAGCTCCTGCGCGAGCTCTCGTCGCGTCCGTGGCGCGGAAACGTTCGCGAGCTCCGAAACTTCGTCGAGCGCGTGCTCGCGCTCGGGCCGACGCAGGCGCTCGCCATGGCGCACGAAGACACGCGGGCGCGTCCCCCGCCGCCTTCGGGCGCAATGCCCGCGGCAATGCTGACGGCCTCGGCCGACGGGCCGGCCTCGCAGGACGGCGCCGGCGCGTCGGAGGCGACCACGTCGCTCCCGCAGCTCGACATCAATTTCAGGCAAGGCTTCAAAGACTTCCGCGAGAAGTGGATCGACCTTGGCGAGCGCGAGTACCTGCTGCGGCTGCTCGAGCGTCACGGACGAAATGTCGCGACGGCCGCCGAAGAGGCCGCGGTCGACCGGACCTACATGTATCGATTGATACGTAAGCACGGCATGTAGGCGACGGCGCGCGAGAGTGTAAGCGCGCCGCGCCCCGCGTTGTCTTTCGGTCGGCGTGTGGACTCGGCAACCCGTTGAGGGTTAGAGTTTGTAGCGAGGGAGGAGTGCGAGCCCGTCGGCTCGACTGCGCACATGGGCCAGAGTTTCGGCAAGTACCGCCTGATCGCGGAGCTTGGTCACGGAGGCATGGCGGACGTGTACCTCGCGGTGGCCGAGGGACCGGCCGGCACTGGCTTCAACAAGCTCCAGGTCCTCAAGCGTCTTAAGCCGAACCTCGCCGAAGATCCCTCCTTCGTCGCGATGTTCATGGACGAGGCGCGCCTCGCCGCGCGGGTCAATCACCCGAACATCGTCCAGACCAACGAGATCGGCCAGGCCGGCAAGAACTACTTCATCGCGATGGAGTACTTGGACGGCCAGCCGCTCCACCGCGTCGTGCACCGCGCGAAAGCGCACGGCGGGCTCGACCAGCGCGTCCACCTGACGATCCTCGCCGACGTGCTCGCCGGTCTGCACCACGCGCACGAGCTCGCCGACTACGACGGCACGCCGCTCAACGTCGTGCACCGCGACGCGACCCCGCAGAACGTCTTCGTCACCTACGACGGCTTCGTCAAGGTCGTCGACTTCGGTATCGCCAAGGCGGCTCGTCGCGCCGTCGAGACCGAGCACGGCATGGTGAAGGGCAAGGTCGCGTACATGGCGCCGGAGCAGCTCTCCGGCGTGGACGTCGACCGGCGCGCGGACATCTTCGTCGTCGGCATCATGGTTTGGGAGGCAGCGACCGGCGAGCGCATGTGGGGCGACGTCGAGCACCTCACGATCATGCAGCGGCTCGTGAACGGCGACATCCCTGCTTCGCCGAAGGCCGCGAAGGCCGAGGTCCCCGAGGCGCTCGACAAGATCTGCCGTCGCGCGCTCGAGGCCGACCAAAAGAAGCGCTACGCGACCGCCGCCGAGTTCCAACGCGATCTGAACGCGTACCTCCAGACGGTCGGCGGGCGCGCCACCGCGGAAGAGATCAACACGCAGATGATGGCCCTCTTCGCCGACAAGCGAAAAGAGGTGCGCAGCATCATCGAGAAGCAGCTCACGACGATCACGTCGCCTTCGCCGCGCGACTCGATCCCCGAGCTCGAGCCGCTGTCGTCGACGCTGAGCGCAGAGAGCGAGACGGCGCCGACGCCCGACGGCACCGCCGCGACGATGCAGACGCCGGCGAGCCTCGAGGCGATGCGGAAGTCGAGCCCGCAGCGGGCGCCGCTCTACGCGCTCGGCGGTCTCGCGCTCGTGCTCGCCCTCGCAGTCGGCTGGAAGGTGACGCACACGACGCCGGCCACGACCGCCACCCCCGCGCCGAGCACTCCCAAGGACCAGACCATCGAGCTCACCGTGCGCGTCACGCCCCTCGATGCGAAGATCACCATCGACGACGGCGCGGCTCTCCCGAACCCGTACATCGGGATGCTGAAGCGCGACGAGTGGACGCACGTGGTTCGCGCGACCGCGCCCGGCTACAAGCCCGACGTCCGCACGGTCTCGTTCCGTGACAGCGCGATGGTCGACATCAGCCTCATGAAGGAAGACGTCGCGCCCGCTCTGCCGACCGCTTCGCAAGCTCGTGTCGAGACGCTCCCCACCGGCGGCAAGTACGGTGGCGGCGCGCGCCACACGACGACCGTCGCCGCACCTACGTCGACCGTCACCGAGACGCACGCCGCGCCGGTCACGACGGAGGCGCAGCCCGGCGGCGATCTCCACAAGCGCCCTCCCAAGATCATCGACCCGAACAACCCCTATTCGCAGCCTGGAACGAACTGACCTATGAACAAGTTCTCGCGCGGCGTCGCGCTCCTGCTGGTCATCCAGCTCACGCCGCAATTCGCTTTCGCTGCAGACGCTCCTCCTGTCGCCTGCAAGCCGGCAGCACAGGCGCCCAACCCGACGGCCGAGCAGAAGTCGGAGGCGAGCACGCGCTTCACGCGGGGGACGCAGCTCTACAACGAGGGCGACTACAAGCTGGCGCTCATCGAGTTCAATCGAGCCTACGAGCTCGTTCCGAACTACCTCGTCCTCTACAACATCGGGCAGGTCAACTTTCAGCTGAACAACTACGCCGGCGCGTTGAAGGCGTTCCGCCAGTACCTCGAAGAGGGGTGCGAGGCGATCCCCGCCGACCGGCGCCACGAAGTCGAAGCCGACTTGCAGCAGCTCGCGGCGCGCACCGCGCACGTGAGCGTCGAAGCTGACGTGCTCGGGGCCGACGTGACCATCGACGACGTCCCCGCCGGGAAGGTGCCGCTCACGTCCCTCCTCGTGGACGCGGGGCAGCACAAGATCGTCGCCGTGGCTCCCGGGCACCGCGACGCCACGCAATTCGTGACGCTCGCCCCCGGCGACACCACGAAGATCGCGCTCAAGCTCCCGCTCATCCCCACCGCGGGCGGCGGCCCCAATACTCCCGCGCCGGAGAAGAAGTCGTACACCTGGGTCGGGTGGACCACGAGCGCGGTGCTCGCCGCCGGCGCCATCACCACCGGAATCCTGACGGCCAACGCCTACTCGAACTTCAAGAACGAGCGCGACGCTCCGGCGGCCCCCGACGATCCCGACGGCACGAAGAAGGCACAGGCGATCAACGACGACAAGTCGAAGACGCAGACCTTCTACGTCACCACCGCCATCTTGGGCGGCGCCGCCGTCGTCGCCGCGGGGGTCACGCTCTACTTCACGCTCAAGGACAACAAGGGGTCGGCCAACGTGAAGGTCGGCGCGGGCCCCGGAAGCGTGACTGTGTTCGGAACGTTCTGACCGCGTCGCGGGCGCGTCGACGAGCTTTCGCCGTCGAGCCCGCGAGGAAGTCGTCTCGTGGAAGCGACCATCGGCAAGTACAGGATTGTCGGCGAGCTCGGGCGCGGTGGCATGGCCACCGTGTACCTGGCGGTACGCCAAGGGCCTGCCGGGTCGGGCTTCAACAAGCTGCAGGTGCTCAAGGTCCTCAAGCCGAACCTCTCCGAGGACCCGAGCTTCCTCGCCATGTTCCTCGACGAGGCCCGCCTCGCCGCGCGCGTCAATCACCCGAACGTGGTGCAGACGAACGAGATCGGCCAGGCCGGCAAGCTCAGTTACATCGCGATGGAGTACCTGGACGGCCAGCCGCTCCATCGCATCATCAGCCGCGCGCGCAAGGGGCGGGGGCTCCCGCTCCGCATGCACCTGATGATCCTCGCCGACGCCGTCGCCGGTCTTCACCACGCGCACGAGCTCGCCGACTACGACGGGACGCCGCTCTCCATCGTTCACCGCGACGTGTCCCCGCACAACCTCTTCGTCACCTACGACGGCTTCGTGAAGGTCGTCGACTTCGGCATCGCCAAGGCCGCGCGGCGCACCGTGGAGACGCAGAAGGGGATCATCAAAGGAAAGATCGCGTACATGGCGCCGGAGCAGGTGCTCGGCGGCGCGATCGATCGTCGCGCCGACTTGTTCGCCGTCGGCGTCATGCTCTGGGAGGCCGCCGTCGGCCACCGCCTGTGGTCGAAGGTCGAAGACATCGAGGTGATGAAGCGCCTCCTCGCCGGGAACGTCCCGCGCTCGCCGAAGGCGCTCAACCCGACGGTGCCCGACGAGCTCGACGCGATCTGCCAGCGCGCGCTCGCTCACGATCCGGCCGATCGCTACGCGAACGGGCCCGAGCTCCAGCGCGACCTCGAGAAGCTCTTGCAGCGCATGGGCGGCAGACCGGCGCCCGACGAGCTGGCCACGCTCCTCAAAGAGATGTTCGCCGACAAGCGGACCGAGGTGAAGCGACTCATCGAAGAGCGCCTCGCTGCGGCAGCCAGCGAGCCCTTCGGCGGCGACACGGGCATGACCGACTCGGGGCCTGCGAGCGTGCCGAGCTTCTCTTCCGGAGGAACGAACGGCGCGATCTCCTCGTCCGGGAGCGGCACCGGGAGCATGTCCGGCGGCTCCTCCACGCCGCGCGTCGCGACGTCGAGCATCGCACGCGCCGGGCCGAAACCCCCTTCGCGATCGAGCTCGAGCATCGTCGCCGAGCGGCCGCGCGCGTCGTCTCGGCGCTCGTCGCGCAAACCCAAGTTTTACCAAACGGACATGTTTCGCGTCCCTGCGTTCATGGCCGTCGGGCTCGTCGTCTTCGGCCTTGCGCGGTGGTCCACGTCGCGTGGCGATCACGACGCATCACCGGGGCCGCGGCCCCCCGCGAGCGGCAAAGACCACGTCGAAGAGATCGAGCTCACGCTCCGCGCCACGCCCGCGCAAGCACTCTTCTCGATCGACAACGGCCCCCCTTTGCCCAATCCGTACGTCGGCCGCTTCGCGCGGGACGGCGCCGAGCACATGGTGAGCATCCGCGCCGACGGCTACAAGTCGGTCGACCGGCCCATCACCTTCGCGGCGAACATCCTCATCGAAGAAGCGCTCGAGCGCGAGACGATCGTCCCGTCCTCGGGGCAGGCGAGCGTGCCGATCGTCTCTCGCGGGGGAACGAGCTCCGCGACGGGGAATCGCACCGGCGCCTCGACGAGCGCGACGCCGACGGACACGACGCCTGCGCCCTCGGCCGAAGCGAGCACGACTTCGCACGGCGAGCGGGTCCGGCGTCCGATCGATCAGAAGAATCCCTTCGGCGGACCGTGAATCTCGGCGGTCTTCGCCGCCGGCCCGCTGCTTCCGGCGTGGGACAAACATGCGCACCGCCCGGGATTTTCCGCGCCCCGAGCGCCACGGCTTCTTTGTCCGAAGGCGGGTGGGGGGTGTAGCATCTTCACCTAGGAATCGCGTCCGAGGTCGCGAGTTCCCGCTGTGCCGCGGTAGCTGGGAAGCTGCGCGGGTGATATTCCTTTGAGGTGGATGGGGAGTGATCAGAAGCGATCGCGCAGCTCGTCGCGGAGCTCCAAGAAGGGGTCGCGTCGTCGTGGGACGACCGTCGATCTCAGCAAAGTCCCCAAGCTCTGGACCGAGAGTGAGTCGCCGGGCGCGCTCACCGGAAACACCTCGGCGCTTCGTCGCCTGGTGTCGGAAGAGTGGCGAGGGATCGCAGCGACGACCGACGTCGACGGACCGAGCACGGATACCGACATGAAGAATCGAGAAGTGCGCGCGCTCATCGAAGCGCTCGCGGGGGACGACGAAGAGGGCGAGTCTCGCTGAGATTGGTATTTCGAACACAGTGGCTCCGCCACCGTGCCCGAGGAGATCGGACGATGCTGAAGAGATGGCTTATGGGTGGGTCGATCATGCTTGCGGCCGCGGGGCTTTGCCTCGTCTTGCTCCCCGCGTCGCCGAGCCGCGCGGCAGATCACAAAGACAACCCGCTGACCGTCGCCGACCCGGCGTCGGACATCACGGACGTCTACACCTTCATGCGCCCCGAGGGAGACGGCGGGCTCAGCACGCACGCGGTCTTCGTCATGAACGTGACGCCGAGCGCGAACGCCGCGAGCACCGGAGGCTCGACGTTCTCCGACAAGGTCCTCTACACGTTCCGCATCCAACGCGTGACGAGCCTCAGCCCGATGACGATCGACTCCGCCGATCTTCGCATCACCTGCCGCTATGTCGCGGCCGGTGAAGAGGCAGGGGAGCTCGCGGCGATGAACTGCGACGTCCCGAACCTCGGCTCGCACACGGTGGACATCGGCGAGCGCCCCGACGCCGGCGCCGACACCGACGACGTCCGCATTTTTGCCGGTCCCCGCGCCGACAGCGCCTTCTTCGATCGCACGGCCTTCGACCAGACGGCGGCGGCCAATCAGCTCAAGTTCTCGGCCTCGGGAACCAACACGTACGCCGGGCAGAACGTTCTCAGCCTGGTCGTCGAAGTGAACGTCGCCAAGGCGTTCCGCCTCAACGACGCCGGTAGCGCAACCCCGATGCTCGCCGTCTCGGGCGAGACCACCCGGAACTGAGGAGCTTGGACATGCGCACCTATCTTCGCCTGATCCTCTCCACCCTCGTCGTGACCGGCGTCTCCGCCGTCGCGATCGGCTGCAGCGACGACTCGACCGGCACCCCGGGCGACGCTGCCGACGAGCAGCCCACCGTCGAAGCGGGCGGCACCGACGCCTCCAAGGACGCTCCGAGCGAGACGAGCACCATCCTGCAGCACGGTCAGATCGACCGCGTCGGCCGTCCGGCCGTCAAGCTCGCGACCATCCCCGTCACCGATCGCGCGGCCTACAACGCGTTCGACACGTTCACCGACCTGAGCGCGACCCCGTACCCGTTCGACTTCGACATGCAGGCCGGCCTCGTGAACGCCGACATGTGGGACGGTAAGAACGACTGGAACGGCGGCGCGCTCCCCGTCGACGCCGGCGCCGGCGGCGCGCCCGACGGCGGCTACCTCGTTCACCCGCTCGGCGCGGTGCTCAAGGTCGACGTGCTTCTCCTCGACACCTCGAAGCCGTTCACCCAGAGCGGCTACTTCGATCTCGAGAAGGAGGAGCTCGGCCTGGGCGCCCACACCACCTCCGGCGGTCGATGGCTCAACGAAGACGCGACCGACACCTCGCTCTCGTGGATCGTCGGCAAGTCGGCCACCGGCGTCAGCGACGGCGTCGGCGCTCCCGCCAAGCCCGCGAGTCAGACGTTCCCCTACCTGGCGGCGCCGAACTGACAAGGTTTGTAGACTGCCAGTCCGTAATGCAATGGACTGCCATGCACTAGTCGTCGAGGAAGCGGGTTTTTTCGGCTAAATCGTGATGGACGGCGAGTTGCAATAGGGTTGGTTGGAGTCAGTCGAGCGTGTCCTCTCTAGGCGCGCCCCCAGACCAGAAGACTAAAGAGATGGCGACACAAGGCGTGAAAGGTAGGCGAGTCATGGGGTTCGGCAGGGCACTTTTTGGCACGGGTGCGTTCCTGTTGGTCGCGGCCTCCGCGATCTACACCGCGGGCTGCTTGAATCTCAACGCCGAACAATGCTCGACGAACGCCGATTGTCTCGGCGGCTACGTCTGCGGAGCAAGCAACACGTGCGTCAAACCTTCGTCCGCCAACGGTGGCAACGGACCGGTCATCATCGCCGGTGACGGTGGCGCGGGGTGCACGACCACCGCGGCGTGTACGGCGGCGAACGGCGGAAGGCCGAGCCTCTGTCGCACCCCCGGTCAACCGTGCGTCGACGTCGTCACCGACGCCTGCCCGGTCGTGACCGACGGGTGGGACAACCCCGACGCGATCATCGTCGCGAGCATGAGCCAGTCGCGCACGCAGGACCGCGCCGACGCCATCTTCGGTGACGAGCAAGAAGCCGCGATGCACCTCGCGATCAACGAGTTCGCCGGCCCCGGCAAGGGGCTCACGATCAAGGGGACCAACCACCCGCTCGTCGGTCTCTTCTGCTCGCTCGAAGCGCTCAAGGGCGACTCGGAGCGCGTCGCCGACGGCCAAGCCGTCGTCTCGCACTTGAAGGATCTCGGTGTTCACGCCGCCATGGTGCAGGACGAGCACACGCTCGTGCCGAGCCTGAAGCCGCTCGTCGACGCCGACATCTTCTCGATGTGCAGCTTCTGCCAGACCAACCCCTCGGCGGGCGCGGTCGACACGAAGGGGATCGTCTGGGCGGCTCTCGGTTCCTACAAGAGTGAAGCGCCGCTCTGGAATCACATGCTCGGTCTCTTCGAGGCCAAGGTGCGGGCCAACCCGGCCTACGGCGTGGGCTCCGGCGGCGACGTGAAGGTCGCGCTCTCGGCGTCGCCGAGCGACATCTACATGTCCGGCCTCGCCGAGGCGGTGCAAGACAGCCTCACGTGGAACGGCAACAAGCCGCTCTCGCAGAACACCACGAACTTCCTCCGCACCGACAACGACTACTGGGTCAAGGACGGCTCGTCGGCGTCGGTCTACCGCGCGGCGCAGCGAATCGCCGCCTTCCACCCGCACGTCGTGCTCCTCACGAACGACGTCGAGGCTTCGCTCCTCGAGGTGCCGCTCATCGAGAGCTTGTGGGGCTCCTCGCAGGCGCGCCCGTACTACGTGATGAGCCCGACCCAGCTCGACTACGTCGCGCGCATGGTCGGGACGAACGAAGACCTTCGTCGTCGCGTCGTCGGCATCCTCCCCAACCCGGACGCGGACTGCTCGGCGAACCTCACCGACTACTTCGTCCGGCTCCCGTCGGTGCTCGCGCCGCAGTACGTGCCGGTCTCCGTCGACTTCGGCGCCGCGTCCTCGGCTTCGTACGACGCGTTCTTCAGCATCCTCTACTCGATGGCGGCTTCGCCCCAAGCGGTTCCCACCGCGCAGGACATCAAGGCCGGCATGGGGCGCCTCATCGGCCCGGGCCCGACGATCAACCTCGACGGCAATCCTTCCAGCGTGCAGTCGGCGCTCGCCGCGTTCGCTGCGGGCCTCAACGTCGACCTCAAGGGCGCCGGCACCAACCTCGACTGGGACTTGAGCCTCGCGGTCATCAAGATGGAAGCGGGTAGCTTCTGCGTGGATCGTGATCCGGTCTCGTCGAACCCGACGTTCGTCTTCACCGGCCCCACGATGCACCGCCCCGGCGACGCCATCACCGGCAGCATCTCCTGCTTCTGACGCTGCTGGCCTCGCCCCGCAAAGAAGCCTGAGCACATGCCGCGCTTCTTCTCGCCCCTCGGGGCTCGCGCGGGTTCGCGCGAGCGAGCAGGCCTCGTGAGACACGCCTTAGCCGCCGCCGCGCTCGTCGCTGCGGCGGCTTCGTGCTCTTCGGACCCCACGTCGCCGTCCGGCGCCGGCGACGACAGGGAGAGCACGGGGCAAACCTCGCAGGCGATCCAAGGGGGGACCGAGACCAAGGACTACTCTTTCGCCGTCGGCATCTGCGTCGGTGGGCCGGGCGTCTGTCGCACGCTTTGCTCGGGGGCGCTCGTCACCCCGAACCTCGTGCTCACGTCGCGCCACTGCGTCGACGTCGCACCCGACACGGCCATCCACTGCGCGAGCGACGCCTTCGGTCCGCAACGCGGGGCGACCGACGCGTTCTGGGTGACGACCGACGAGACCACCGATCAAACGACGCGTGGCTGGCATCAAGCGAGCCGGATCATCACCACGCCAGGCTCTTCTTTCTGCGGGCGCGACATCGCCTTCATCGTGCTGAAGGACACCGTCCCGGCGACCGAGGCGACGCTCGTCGACCCCATCGTCGACTCGATCGCCGATCACGCGCACTACGGCACGGCGGTCGCGGCGATCGGCTACGGCAACACCTCCCCCACGGCGCCCGATCAAGGAACGCGACGCGTCCTTCAGAGCATCCCCATCCACTGCATCCCCGGGGATCCTTCCCTCGACTGCTCCTCGAGCGAGGGCTTCGATCTCACCGACAAGGAGTTCGTCTCCGGCAGCGGAGTTTGCTTCGGCGACTCGGGCTCGAGCGCCTACGCACAGTCCGAGCTCGCGAACGGGCGCGCTCGCTCGCTCGGCGTCCTCTCGCGCGGGCTCGAGCAAGGGAGCACGTGCGCGTTCGGCATCTACACGCGCACCGACAAGTGGCAGGGATTGCTCGCCTACGCGGCGGATGTCGCCTCGACGGCGGGCAGCTACACGAAGCCCACGTGGGGGAACTTCCAAGAGACGTCGAAGTTCGCGCCGCGCGCGCTCGGCTACCCCTGCTACGAAGCCGCGGGCTGCGACTCCCAGGTGTGCGGCTCACTGCCCGATCAGAAAGCGTTCTACTGCTCGCAGGCCTGCAACCCTCAGCAGTCGGGCTCGTGTCCGTCGGGCTTCCGCTGCCTCGCTTCGACGAGCGGTGGCTTCTGCTTCTCGGAGTCGATCCTTCCGGCGCCGCCACCGAGCAACAACTGCGCGTGCTCGAGCGGGCGCGCCGCCGACGGCGGTGCTCCTCTCGCCGGAGCGTTGGCGTTCGTCGCCGCGGCCGTGCTCCGCGCGAGCCGCAAGCGGCGTCAGTCGAGCTGAGGGAACGCGCGCCGGATTCGTTCGAAGATCCGCTCGCGCGCCGACTCCAGGTAGAAGTGCCCGCCGTCGACCTCCTCGAAGGTGAAGTCGCGCGAGGTGTGCGATTCCCACGCTTCGACGTGACGCGGGGGGACTTCCGGGTCGCGCGTTCCGGCGAAGGCCGCGAGCGGTACGTCCACCGGCGATCCCTTGGCGACGAAGAAGGAATCCACGAGCTCGAAGTCGGCGCGAACGACCGGTAAGAAGAGCTCGAGCATGTCGGGTGATTCGAGAATCCCGGACGGCGTTCCCCCGAGGCGACGCAGCTCGGCGACGAGCGCGTCGTCGGTGAACGTGGAGCGCGCCGCCGACTGCCGCTTGATGTGCGGCGCGCATGAGGCTGAAACCACCAAGAGCGACGGCAAGGGACCTTGCTCGGCGAGCGCGCGCGTGACGGCGTACGCCACCTTCGCCCCCATGCTGTGACCGAAGAACGCGAACGGCAGATCGAGCAAAGGTCGTATCGCCTGTGTCGCGGCATCGACGAGCGGAGGCCACGCGTGGAACGGAGGCTCGTCGAACCGGCCCCCGCGCCCCGGCAACTCCACGGGAACGAGCTCGATGTGGGGGGACAAACCCCCGAGCCAGGTGCGGTACGAAACTGCCCCGGCGCCGGCCGACGGGAAACAAAACAGTCGTATTTTCGGAAGCTTCCTCTCGTCGCGAAGCGGGAACCAGATCGCTGTCACGCGCTTCCTTGCTCCTCCGCCCAGGCAACCCGAAGTTCCACGCTCGTAATCCCGCGAATCCTCTGCTGCGGAACTAGCGGTGCAGGGGGCGCTACGGTACTCTCTTTCTGGGCGTAAGCACTACCTAAGCCCGGGGGATCGAGCCGCCGCTGCAGCCGTTCCAACTGCGCGCGAGCGCGGCTCAGCTCGCTCGAGTCTGGCGTCCGCGCCGCATGGAATGAGCTGCGAAATCTTCAATCTTGCTGAAGTGGCCTCGGCGCGCGCGAGTGAGCGTCCGGGGGACACGGCCTTTGTGTTTCTCGGCCGTGACGAGGCAAGGACCGATCTGACGTACAGCGAGCTCGACGTGCGGGCGCGTCGCCTCGCGCACGTGCTCACGGAGCGACACCACCTCGCCGCCGACGAGACCGTCGCCATCGCGCTCCCCCCGGGGCTCGACTACGTCGTCGCGCTCTTCGGCTGCATGTACGCCGGCGTGGTCGCGGTCCCGGTCTACCCGCCCGACCAGCTTCGTCGGGCATCGAGCTCGGCGGCCCTCCGGCGGATGATCGAAGACGCGCGCGCGGCCTTGGTCCTCGTGAGCGACGTCGACGCGAGCTCCGCGAGCCCCGCGGTCTCGTACGGCGCGACGGTGCGCGCGTGCGTCTCGATGCGCGCCGCCGAGCACGCCGAGCCCATCGCCACACCACCGCGCCGAGCCGGCAACCCGGTCGCCTACCTGCAATACACGTCGGGCTCGACCGGTGTTCCCCGCGGCGTCGTCGTGAGCCACGACAACCTCGTCGCCAACCTGGAGATGTTCCGCCAGCGCGCCGGCTATCGACGCGACGCGGTGAAGGTCAGTTGGCTCCCGCCCTTCCACGACGCCGGCCTGGTGGACGGCATTCTGCAGCCCGTTTACTCGGGTTGTTTGGGCGTTCTCCTCTCGCCGCTCCACTTCATGGCCTCGCCCTTCGACTGGCTCAAGGCCATGTCGACCTACAAGGGGACGCACGGCGGCGCGCCGAACTTCGCCTTCGAGCTGTGCTGTCGCAAGGTCTCCGACGAGGAGCGCGCGACGCTCGACCTGTCGTCCGTCGAGGTGCTCTACAACGCCGCCGAGCCGGTGCGCGCCACGACCATCGAGCGCTTCTCGCGGACGTTCGCGCCGTGTGGCTTTCGTCGCGACGCCTTCATGCCCTGCTATGGCCTCGCCGAGGCGACGCTCATCGTCACCGGTGGTCGCGCTCCGCGTGTGCTCGCCGTCGACGCCGAAGATCTGGGACGCGGCCGTGCGCGTGTCGTCCCCGCGGGCGAGCCTGCGTCGCGCGAGTTCGTGTCGTGCGGTCCGCCGGTGCCGCCCCAGGAGCTCGCGATCGTCGGCGAGGCCGGGGCCGCGGTGGGCCCGTTCGAGGTGGGCGAGATCTGGGTTCGAGGTCCGAACGTGGCGCGCGCCTATCACGGGCGCGTCGAAGAGACCGAGGCGACGTTCGGAGCGAAGCTCGACGGCGTTTCGGGCACGCACCTCCGCACCGGCGATTTGGGCTTCGTCGACGATCGAGGCGAGCTCTTCGTCACCGGTCGATCGAAGGACATGCTCATCGTCCGCGGCGCGAAGATCTACCCGCAGGACATCGAGCGAGCCGCGGAAGAGAGCCATCCTGCCGTTCGCGCCGGATGCAGCGCCGCCTTCTCCGTAGAGGTCGACGGCGAGGAGCGCATCGTCCTCCTCGGCGAGTTCGAGCGCCGGCATCGGCCGGACCGCCGCGCGACGGGTGCCCCGGCGGGAGCGACGCCCAGCGCGCCGCCGAGCGCGCGATCGCCTCTGCAACGCGGCGGAGACAGGCGGTCGCTCGACCCTGAAGTCGACGCGTTCTCCGAGCCGGTCCTCCCCAAGCCGCCGCCGCTCGTCCCCGACGACGTGGTGACCTCCGTCCGAAGGGCGGTCGCCGAGCAGTGCGGCGTGTTGCTCGCCGGTGTGGTGCTCGTGCGCGCCGGAACGATCCAAAAGACCTCGAGCGGCAAGATCATGCGTCGCGCTTCCCGCGACGCGTACGTGCGCGGTGAGCTCGAGGTCGTCGTCGCGTGGACCGCCGACGCCGAAGACGCGGTCGCCTCGGGGGCTCGTCCCGTTGCCGGGCGCCCGGCGAACCTCGCGACCAGCGTGGAGATCCGCGCGTGGCTCACCGGCTGGTGCGCGCGCCGCTTCGGGATCTCTGCCGACGCCGTCGACGCTCGTCACACGTTCGCGAGCTACGGTCTCGACTCGCCGGCCGCCGTGGCCCTCGCGCAGGATCTCACCACCTGGCTCGGGCGCCGGATCCCGCCGACCGTCGTCTACGATTTCCCCAACGTCGAGAAGCTGTCGGCAGCGCTCGTCGAAGCGGAGACTTCACGCAAGGCGCCGGCGGCGGTGCGGCGTGCCACGCGTCGCCGGCACGACGTGAGTAGACTCGTACAGCTGGTCGAGAGCATGTCCGACGAGGCCGTCGCCGCAGCGCTCGCCGGGGGATCGAAGCGATGAGCGACGCGTCGAAACGGCTGGGGACGCTCTCGCCCGAGCGTCTGGCGCTCCTCGAGCGGATGCTCGAGAAGGAGGGGCAAGAAGCGATCGCCATCGTCGGGTTGGCCTGTCGCTTCCCCGGCGGCGCCGACACGCCCGAAGCCTTTTGGCAGAACCTGTGGGGAGGCGTCGACGCCATCGACGAGATCCCGCCCGAGCGCTGGCTCGTCGACGACTACTACGACCCGACCGCGGGCGTCCCCGGCAAGAGCAACTCGCGTTGGGCGGGCCTCGTGCGAGGGCTCGACATGTTCGACCCGGCCTTCTTCCGCATCGCGCCGCGTGAGGCCGCCTTCATCGATCCGCAGCAGCGCATGTCGCTGGAGACCGCGTGGGAAGCCCTCGAGTCCGCGGGGGTGCCCGCCGACAAGCTCGCGGGGACGCGAACCGGCGTCTTCCTCGGCATCGCCCAGCAGGACTACGGCACGATCGCGGCGCTCCTGGCGCACGGCGCGCCCGTCCACTCGCCGTTCTCTTCGACCGGCGTCGCCAACAGCATCGCCGCGAACCGGATCTCCTACGAGCTCGATCTCCGCGGTCCGAGCGTGAGCATCGACACCGCCTGTTCCTCGTCGCTCGTGGCCATTCACCTGGCGTGCGACAGCCTGCGGAAGGGCGAGTGCGAGCTGGCGCTCGCCGGCGGCGTCAACGCGATCCTCCTCCCCGACATCAGCGTCCGCTTCTCGAACTCGGGCTTCCTCTCTCCCGACGGGCGCTGCCGAGCCTTCGATCATCGCGCGAACGGGTACGTCCGCGGTGAGGGGGCCGGCATGGTGGTGCTGAAGCTGCTCTCGTCCGCGCTCGCCGACGGAGACAACATCTGGGCGGTCATCCGCGGGAGCGCCGTCAACCAAGACGGGCGCACCAACGGGCTGACCGCGCCCAACCGTCACGCGCAAGAAGCGGTGATTCGCGACGCCTTGGACGCAGCCGCCGTCACGAGCGCCGACGTGCAGTACGTCGAGGCGCACGGCAGCGGAACGCCCATCGGGGATCCGATCGAGGTCGGCGCGCTCGGCAGCGCTCTCGGCGAAGGGCACACGCACGAGCGCTACCTCGCGCTCGGCTCGGTGAAGACGAACATCGGCCACCTGGAAGCAGCAGCAGGCATCGCCGGGCTCACCAAGGTGGTGCTCGCGCTCAAGCATCGGCGCTTGCCGCAGAACCTTCACTTCGTCTCGGCGAACCCGCACATCCCGTTCGATACGCTCCCGATTCGCGTGCAAGCCGAGCGCGGAGAGTGGCCGCGTCCCCACGAGCCGCTGATCGCCGGCGTGAGCGCGTTCTCCTTCGGCGGGACGAACGCGCACGTGATCCTCGAAGAGGCTCCGCGCCGCGAGAGGGACGTGACGCCGGCCCCGCCCGAGCCCCCGCGCGCTCGCGTCCTCGCCCTCTCGGCGCAGAGCAAGGAGGCCCTCGACGAGCAAGCGCGGCGCTTCGCGACCTTCCTCGGTTCGAGCTCGACCGCGGTCTCGTTCGCCGACGTGTGCTTCACGACGACGCTCCGGCGCGCGCACCTCTCCGAGCGGATGACGGTGGTCGCGCGCGACAAGGCCGAGGCCGCCGATCGTCTTCGCGCGTATGCCCGTGGAGAGATGCCGCCCGGCCTCGCCGTCGGGACGACGAGCGACGAGCGCCCGCGGGTGGCGTTCTTCTTCCCCGGTCAGGGTTCGCAGTGGCTCGGGATGGGCAAGCGCCTGCTCGCCGAGGAGCCAGCCTTCCGCGCGGCGATCGAGCGCGCCGATCGTGCTGTCCGCGAGGCCGCCGGTTGGTCGGTGCTCGAAGAGCTCGGCGCCGACGAGAAGACGTCGCGCCTCGAGGAGTTCGAAATCGTCCCCCCGCTGCTCTTCAGCGTGCAGGTGGCGATCGCCGAGCTGTTCCGCGGATGGGGCGTCGTTCCCGACGCGGTGGTCGGGCACAGCATGGGTGAGATCGCGGCGTCCTGCGTGGCGGGGGCGCTGACGGTCGAAGACGCGGCGCGCGTCATCTGCATCCGCACGCGTCTCTTCAGCCGTCTGCGCGGCCGCGGGGCCACGGCGGTGGTCGAGCTTTCGCGCGCGGAAGCCGAAGAGACGATCGCTCGTCACGGCGGCGCGGTCTCGATCGCGGCGATCAACGGACCGCGGTCCATCGTCCTCTCCGGCTCCCAGGAGGCCGTCGAGGCGGCCCTCGCCGAGGTCGTCGAGAAGAAGCGCTTCGGTCGCTTGGTGAAGGTGCAGGCCGCCGCCCACTGCTCGCAGATCGACGAGCTCGAGGCGGAGCTCTTGGAGCAGCTCGCCTGGGTCGTTCCGCGCGCGCCGGCGATCCCCATCTACTCCACGGCGCACGCCGAGCTCGTGCAGCCGGTCATGGACGCGTCGTACTGGTGGCGGAACTTCCGTCAGCCGGTGCAGTTCATGCCGCGCGTGCAAGACCTCGCCGCGCAGGGCTTCGAGTTGTTCGTCGAGATCTCGCCGCACCCGCTCCTCACCACGGCGGTGACGGACATCCTGCGCGACGGGCGCCGCGACACGCGCGCCAAGGTCATGGCCTCCTTCCGCCGCGGACCCGAGGAACGCGAGGACATGCTGGCCACGCTCGGCGCGCTCCACTCTGCCGGCTACCCCGTCGACTGGACGCGCCACGCGAACAGCACCGCTCGCCTCGTCGATCTCCCGCTCTATCCGTGGCAGAAGCAGCGCCACTGGCTCGCCGATCTCGCCGCCGAGAAGGCGCCGCCCGAGGCTCGCGTCGGTTCCATTCGCGCCGGCGCGCACTCGCTCTTGCAACGCCACTGGGAGCTCTCGGCGAGCCCGGGCATCCACTGTTGGGAGAGCCGACCCGCCGACGCTCTCGCCGCCGGAAAAGGCGAGTCGATCGGCGACGCCCTCGCCGAGGCGGTGGTCACCGCGGCCAACGAGGCCTACGGCGCCGGACCGTACGTCGTCGAGAGCCTCGTCGTCGAACGCGCTCCCGACGCCAACGGGCGCTTGCCGACCTCTGGGCAGTTGGTCTTCACCCCCCGCAAGGCAGGGGTCTGGTCGATCTCCTACGCCACGCGCGACGGCGTGGCGGATCCGTGGACGCGCAACGTGAGCGGCGAGGTCGTGCGCTCGACGTCGACGGACGTCGCCAAGGTGGTCTGGATCAGCGACGTCAAGAGCCGCTGCACGCCGGTCGCCGATCCTGCGCCGTTCTTGCGGCCGCTCGTCGGAGGCACGGCGCTCAAGTCGATCGTCGCGGGCGACGGCGAGACCCTCGCCGAGATCGACGACCACGTGCGCGGGCACGGGATCGCGTCGATGCTCGGGCTCTTCCTGCGTGCCGCCCCCGCCGCGCTGCTCGGTGGGCAGTTCCGACCGCTCGAGATCGTCAGCCTCAGCGGCGTCCGCGCCTCGTGGGAGAGCGGAGGACCGCCGGCCTGGATTTACGTGAAGAGCGCGAATGTCGGGAGCTTCGCCGATGCCGCGTCGGTGACCGCCTCCGTCCTCGACGCCACGGGGCGCGTCCTCATGGAGGTTCGGCAAGCGACGCTCGAGCCCGCACGCGGTGTCGCTCAAGCGGTCGTCGAAGAGCGTCCGTCACGCCCGGTGGACATGGCCGTGGGGGTTCGTGCGCGCCTCGCCGCCGCGACCGATCAAGCGCGCCTCGAGCTCCTCGAGGATCTCGTCCTCTCCGAGCTCGCCCAGGCCCT
The DNA here is from genome assembly GCA_964531795.1 of uncultured Polyangiaceae bacterium. Lineage (GTDB taxonomy): Bacteria > Myxococcota_A > Polyangia > Polyangiales > Polyangiaceae > CAZHHD01. The sequence continues at coordinate 141,533 of CAZHHD010000016.1, forward strand.
CCGCGTGAGCAAGTCGCACGTGAGCCCTCACGTCCCCTTCAAGAGGCTCGGTCTCGAGTCGTTGCTCGCGGTCGAGCTCAGAAACCGACTCGAGAGACTCCTCGAGCTGCCGCTCGCCGTCGGCGTGATTTGGGCGTACCCGACGGTGGCCGCGCTCGCGCCGTTCCTCGTCAAGCAGATGGGCTTCACCGTCCCGCAGTCGGTCGCGCCGCCGACCCCCGCGAGCTTCGCCGAGGGGTTCGAAGCTCAGACGCTCCGCATGACGGTGCTCTCGGAGGACGCGGCGCGGAACCTCCTCGAAGAGGAGCTCCACAACCTCACCAGCGGACCACCGTCTCAGCGTGCGCTGAATCGTCGTCGAGGTAAGTGAGTGAGTCAGCTCTCCCCTGAGAAGCGCGCACTCCTCGCGCTGCGCGAGATGCGACAGCGCCTCGACGCGCTCGAGGCCATGCGGACCGGGCCCATCGCGGTCATCGGCATGGGCTGCCGTTTCCCCGGGGGAGCGACCTCGCCCGATCGCTTCTGGAGCCTCCTCGCGAACCGCGTCGACGCGGTCGGCGAGATCCCGAAGGACCGCTGGGACGCGGCGCGCCTCTACGACGCCGATCCCGAGGTCGCGGGGAAGATGATCACGAAGTGGGGCGCGTTCGTCGACGACGCCGCCGGATTCGACGCTGGCTTCTTCGGCATCTCGCCGCGCGAAGCCACGATGATGGATCCGCAGCAGCGCTGGGCTCTCGAAGTGAGCCGCGAGGCGTTGTGCGATGCCGGCATCACACGAAGGATGCTGGCGAAGATCACCGCCGGGGTGTTCTTCGGGGTCTTCTTGACCGACTACGCGTTTCGCGCCGCCGCCAAGGCGGAGGCCGTCGACGGCTATCTCGCTACCGGGAACAGCCACAGCATCGTCGCCAACCGAGTCTCGTTTCACTTCGACATGAAGGGACCGAGCGTCGCCGTCGATACGGCGTGCTCGTCGTCGCTCGTGGCCGTGCACCTCGCGGCCCAGAGCCTGAGGCTCGGCGAGTGCGACATCGCCGTCGCCGGCGGCGCGCACTTCATCGGCTCGCCCGAGTTCACCATGTCCTTCTCCAAAGCGGGGATGATGGCGAAGGACGGGCGATGCAAGACGTTCGACGCCGCCGCCGACGGCTACGTCCGTGGCGAAGGGTGCGGCGCCGTCGTCTTGAAGCGGCTCGCCGACGCCATCCGCGACGGCGATCGCATCCGCGCCGTCCTCGTCGGCTCGGCCGTCGCGCAGGACGGTCACACCTCGAGCATCACCGCCCCCAACTCGGCCATGCAAGAGCGCGTCATTCGCGCCGCCATCGAGCAGGCGCAGGTGGAGCCGGCCGACGTGGGCTACGTGGAGGCGCACGGCACGGGAACGGCGCTGGGAGATCCGATCGAGGTCGCCGCGCTCGGCGCCGTGCTCTCCGCCGGACGGGACGGACAATCGCCCTGCGTGCTGAGCTCGGTGAAGACGAACATCGGCCACCTCGAAGCGGCGGCGGGGATCGCCGGCTTCGTGAAGATGGTGCTCGCCCTGGAGAAGGGGCTCATCCCGCCGACGTTGCACTTCCACACGCCGAACCCTCACTTGAACCTCGAGCGCTTGCCGCTCCGTGTTCAGACCGAGATCGGCCCGTGGCCGCAGGCGTCGCCGCGCTTGGGGGGAGTGAGCTCGTTCGGTTTCGGCGGGACCATCGCCCACGTGCTCCTCGAGGAGTCCCCCGAGGACAGCGAAGAGCGTGTGGCCGAGCTCGCCGTGTCGGACAAGCTCGCGGCCGACGGTCAGCCCGGCGTCCTCACCTTGTCGGCGCGCAGCGCTCCGGCGCTCGAAGCGTACGCCGCGGCGATGAGCGACTATCTGGCGTCGCCCGCAGCAGGGGTGACCCATCGCGACGTCTGCCTCACGACGAGCGCGCGCCGCGATCACTTCGAGCACCGGCTGGCGGTCGTGGGGAGCAATCTCGAGGAGCTCGCCACGCGACTGCGTGAGCACCGTTCGGGCGGGCGCCCGCGCGGCGTCTTCTCCGGTGTCGCGCGCGAGGGGCGTCCCCGCGTGATCTTCGTCTTCGCCGGACAAGGCTCGCAGTGGTGGGCGATGGGGCACGAGCTGCGAAAGCACGAGCCCGTGTTCAAGGACGCCTTCGAGCGGGTCGCTCACCTCGTCTCGGCCGAGGCCGGCTGGTCGCTCCTCGACGAGCTCGACAAGGACGAGGCGTCTTCGAGGATCATGCAGACCTCGGTGGCGCAGCCGGCGCTCTTCGCGCTCGAGGTCGCCCTCACCGCCCTGTGGGCTTCGTGGGGAATCAAGCCCGACATGGTCGTCGGCCACAGCGTCGGCGAGATCACGGCCGCCCACGTCTCCAACGCCCTCAGCGTCGAAGAAGCGGCGCGCCTCGTCGTGCGTCGCGCGCGCCTCATGCAGGCCGCGACAGGCAAGGGGAGGATGGCCTCGGTCGATCTCCCCTTCGCCGACGCGCAAGCTCTCGCGCGCGAGATCGGTGGAGACCTGACGGTCACGGCGGAGAACGGCCCCTCGACGAGCGTCCTCGGTGGCTCGCCCGATGTCGTGGCGCGCGCGCTCTCGGTTCTCGGCGGTCGTGGCATCGACTGCAAGGAGTTGCCGGTCGACTACGCCTTCCACACGCCCCAGATGGCGCCGTTCGTCGAGACTCTGGAGAAGGAGCTCGATTTTCTCAAGCCGCGCCCCGGCTTCCTCCCCTTCGTCTCCACGGTGACCGGAGCGGTCCTCTCCGGTCGCGAGCTCGGGGCAAGATATTGGGCTCGGCAGATCGTCGAGCCCGTGCGCCTCCACCCGGCCGTGAAGACCACGCTGACCGACGAGCCCGCGGCTCTCCTCGAGGTAGGTCCGCACCCCGTGCTCGCCGCCGGTCTCACCGACACGGCGCGCGCCCACGCAGGCGACGTTCACGTCCTCGCTACGTTGAAGCGCAAGAGCCCCGAGCGCGCGACCATGGCGGAGTCGCTCGCGGCGCTGCACTCTGCGGGTCACCCCGTGCCCTGGCACCGGCTGCACTCCACGCGGGCGCGCGTGGTCGAGCTCCCGCAGGTCCCTTGGCAGCACGAGCGATTCTGGTACGAGCCCGAGCTCGGTCCCGCGCGATCGCGTGGCGACGCAGGGCACCCGATGCTCGACGCGCGCGTTCCTCTCGCGGCGACCAAAGGTGGTTATGTGGTCGCGGGAACGCTCGACCTCGGGCGCTTCCCCTTCCTCGCCGATCATCGCGTGGGCGGGCGCGTGGTCTTCCCAGGTGCGGCCTACGCCGACCTTGCGATCGCGGTCGCCGAGGACTCGCTCGGCGGGGGACACGTCGCCCTGACCGATTTTGCCTTGAACGAGATGCTCGAGCTCCAGGGCGGGGCCGAGGTGGCGCTCCAGGTACGCATCGAGGCAGGCGGCGTCGATGGCGGCGGCTCGGTGCAGATCTTCTCGTCGCCGCGGGCAGACGCCAAGCCCGACGCGTGGGTGCTCCACGCGGGCGGACGCTTCGTCCCCCGGACGTCGGCGCCGGTCGCCGCGCGCTTGGACGTGGAACGCGCCCGCGCGCGTTGCCAAGAGGTCGTCGACGCCGCCACGTTCTACGACCAAGCGAGGACGCGCGGCCTCGACTACGGCCCACGCTTCCAGGGGGTGCGCCGCGTCTTCCGCAGAGACGGCGAGGCGCTGGCCGAGATCACGCTCCCCGAGGGGGTGCGCGCTCAGGGCGGTCTGCATCGCGTGCATCCTTCGCTCCTGGACGCCTGCCTCCAGGTGACCTTCGCGGCCTTGCGCCCGACCGCCACGACCTTCGTGCCGATTCGTTTTGGCAGCGTGCGGCTCTTCGGCGACGTCGCCGAAGGCGTGTTGGCGCGTGCGGTTCTCGAGTCGGACGATCCGGCGACGGCTTCGGAAGAGGCCAGCGAGGTGCGCGCTCGGATCGAGCTCGTCGCCGCCGACGGGCGGATCCTTCTCGAAGTGGACGACCTCGTCATGCGCCGGGCGCAAGCGAGCGCGCCGGCGGCATCGATCGAAGAGAGCCTCTACGTGGTGGCGTGGCGGGAGAGTGACGAGCGCGCGCCGAGCGAGCCGACGGTCTCCGGGACGTACGTCGTCGTCGCCGAGACGCCCGAGCAAGCGGCCCCCGTGGCCGCGCGCCTGAACTCGGCGGGGGCTCACGTGATCACCCTCGCCCTCGAGCGAGGCCTGCCTCGAGGAGCGGTGCGCGCCGTCGACGGCACGGTCGACTCGTTCGTCGCCGCCCTTCGCACCATTGCCATGGAGCGCGCGTCGATCGCCGGCGTCGTCGCCATGCTCGGTGTCCCGGCCGCGGGCACCACGTCGCCTTCTTCGCGCGCGAGCTCCAGCTTGGCGGCGCGGGCCAGCGCGCTCGCCCACCTCGCCGCGGCCTTGAGTCGATTGGAGATGGACCAGCCGCCGCGTCTCTACGTGGCGACCGTGGGCGCCCAGCCGGTGGTCGCAGGCGCGGCCGTGGACCCCGAGCAAACGGCGCTCTTCAGCATGGCGCTCACCTTCCAGCTCGAGGTGCCCCAGCTCCGCTGCGTGGCGCTCGATCTCGAGCCCGCCGATCTCGCCACCCACCTGGTTCGCGAGGTCGCGCTCGGCAGCAACGAAGATCGCGTGGCGTGGCGTGGCGGCAAGCGTCGCGTGGCGCGGCTCGCGCACTTCGCCCATCCACCGCCCCTGGTACGGACCGAGACCCTCCGCGTGGGAGACGTCGGGTACGCCCTCGACGTAGGGAAGCCCGGGCTGCTCGACACGGTTCGCATGAAGCGCGCGTCGCGCACACCTCCCCTCGAGGGAGAGGTCGAGATCCGCGTGCGCGCGAGCGGCGTGAACTTCCGCGACGTCATGATCGCCCTCGGCATGTACCCCGGGCTCGGCGACGCGCGTCTGCCGGTGGGGACCGAGTGCGCCGGCGTGGTGACGGCGGTCGGCCCCGGGGTGACGTCCCCCAAGGTGGGCGACGAAGTGGTCGCCACGGGCTTTCACACCTTCGACGGCTACGTGGTGACGCGCGCCGAGCTCGCCGCGCCGAAGCCGAAGGGGATCTCGTTCGAGGAGGCCGCCGGTCTCCCCACCGTCCTCATGACCGTGCACTACGCGTTGAATCGCGTGGCGCGGCTCGAGCGCGGAGAGAAGATCCTCGTGCACTCGGCGGCCGGCGGAATCGGACTCGCGGCCATTCAGTACGCCAAGCACGTGGGCGCGGAGGTCTTCGCCACGGTGGGGACCGAAGAGAAGCGCGCGCTCATGAAGGAGCTCGGCGTTACGCACGTGATGGACTCGCGGAGCCTGACGTGGGCGAGCGACGTCCTCGAAGCCACCGGCGGTCGCGGCGTCGACGTGGTGCTCAACTCCTTGGCCGGCGCCGCCATCCCCGCCGGCCTCTCGGTCCTCGCCCCCTTCGGTCGTTTCGTCGAGCTAGGCAAGCGCGACATCTACGAGAACGCGCCGGTCGGTCTCGCCGCCCTCCGCAACAACGTGACGGTCTCCGCCGTCGCGCTCGACCAGCTCATCGCCGCTCGTCCCGAGGCAGCCGGCGCCCTCCTCGAGGAGGTCCTCACCCTCGTCGCGAGCGGCGTCTACCGTCCGCTCCCCACGCGAGCCTTCCCTGCGACCGAGATCGGCGACGCGTTCCGCTACCTCACCCAGGGGACGCACATCGGCAAGGTCGTCGTCACCTCGCGCGACGAGCTCGAGGTGGAAGCGCCCGCCACGAACGTGCGCGCCGACGCCACCTACCTGGTCACCGGCGGCCTCGGTGGTCTCGGCCTCACCGTCGCTCAACGACTCGCTCGCGCGGGGGCAAAGCACGTCGCGCTCCTCTCGCGCCGCGAGCCGTCGCCCGAGGTCATGGCGGTGCTCGGCCGTCTCCGCGCAGCTGGATGCGAGGCGCATGTCCTCTCCGGTGACGTTGCCGACGAGCGTCGCATGACCGAGATCTTCGCCGAGCTTCGCGCAAAGCTCCCGCCGCTCGCCGGGATCGTGCACTCCGCCGGTGTGCTCGACGACGGCATGCTCCCCACGATGACGGCGGAGCGCTTCCAGCACGTCTTCGCGCCGAAGGTGCAGGGTACACGCATTCTCGCCGACCTCGCGCGCCCGCTCGACCTCGACTTCTTCGTGGCCTTCTCGTCGGTCGCCTCCGTGCTCGGCTCTCCGGGCCAGGCGAACTACGCCGCCGCCAACGCCTTTCTCGACGGCTGGGCACACGCCGCTGCTGCCGAAGGGCGTCGCGTCATTTCGGTGAACTGGGGTCCGTGGGCCGAGGTCGGGATGGCCGCCGCCGTCGGCCGAGGCGATCGTCTCGAGCAACGCGGGCTAAGGCCGTTCACTCCCGACGGCGGAGGGGAGATCTTCGATCGATCGCTGCTCCTCACGCGCGACCCGGGGAGCGCGCCCGAGATCATCGCCATGTCGTTCGACAAGGGCCGCTGGGCCGAGACCTTCCCCGGCACCGGCACGAGCCCGTGGCTGTCGGAGCTCCGTGGCGGCTCCGCGGCTGGCGCCGGCGCCGAAGCAGGCAAAGCGGGCTTCCGCGCGAAGCTCGAAGAGACGCTCGAGGCCGACCGCCCCGCAGAGCTCGAGCAGTGCTTGCGCGAGCAGCTCGCCGCGGTGCTGCGGTCGGTGGCGTCGCGCATCGACGTCACCGCGCCGTTCTCGCAGCTCGGGGTCGATTCGCTCACGTCGCTCGAGCTTCGCAACCGCCTGGAGGTGCTGCTCGGGCATCGCGTCTCGGCGACGCATCTCTGGAACTATCCGAACGTCCGCGCCCTCGCGGCCTTCTTGATCGGCGAGCTCGGCCTGGGCCCGGTGCAGGACGACGAACCTCCGCCTTCGGCGGTGTACGACGCGGCGAGCCTCGAAGCTCTGAGCGAGATCTCCGATGAAGACGCCGCGGCGTTCTTCCAAGAGCAAGACGAAGCGAACACCTCCTCGGGGGGCTGAGCGAGTATGAGCAACACAGGGGGCGCAGCGAAGGAGCGCATGCTGGCGATGGTCCGCCAGCTCCAGCAGCTGGAGGCGCGCGAGAAGGCGCGCAACGAGCCCATCGCCATCGTCGGTATGGGGTGCCGCCTCCCGGGAGGCGCCGACAGCCCTGCTGCGTTCTGGGATCTCTTGGTGAAGGGGCAGGACGCCGTCGGCGAGGTGCCGGCGGATCGCTGGGACGTCGCGGCGTACTTCGACGCCGATCCCAACGCGCCGGGGAAGGCCTACACGAAGGCGGGCGCGTTCATCGAGGGCATCGATCGCTTCGACGCCGCGTTCTTCGGAATCTCCGGGCGTGAAGCGCGCTCGATGGATCCGGCGCAGCGGCTCCTTCTGGAGACGGCGTGTGACGCGCTTTTCTCCGCCGGTCTCACGCGCCAGCAAGTAGCGCGCACGGCGTGTGGCGTGTTCGTCGGCTGCTCGTGGAACGACTTCTCGCAGATGTCCCACGCGTCCCCGGGGACGATGGACGTCTACAACGAGACCGGTGTCGCGCTGAGCATCATGTCGAATCGCATCTCGTATGCGCTCAACCTGCTCGGTCCGAGCCTCACGGTGGACACGGCGTGCTCGTCGTCCCTCGTCGCCGCGCACCTCGCCTGCGACAGCTTGCGAAGAGGAGAGAGCGCGGTCGCCCTTGCCGGCGGCGTGAACGTGATGCTCCTCCCCGAGATCACCGTCGGCATGTGCAAGCTCGGCGCACTGTCGCCGGACGGCCGCTGCAAGACGTTCGACGCGAGCGCGAACGGCTACGTGCGCGGTGAGGGCTGCGGGGTCTTGGTGTTGAAGCGTCTTTCGGACGCGGAGGCCAACGGGGATCACATTTGGGGTGTGATCCGCGGGAGCGCGGTGAATCAAGACGGGCGGAGCGCGGGGCTCACGGCGCCGAACGGCTTGGCGCAAGAGCGGGTCATTCGCGAGGCGCTGAAGACCGCCGGGCTCGCTGGTCAAGCGGTGAGGTACGTCGAAGCGCACGGCACGGGGACGGTGCTCGGCGATCCGATCGAGGTCGAGGCGCTCCACGCGGTGTACGGAGCGCGCGAGGGGGTGTGCGCGCTGGGATCGGTGAAGACGAACATCGGTCACTTGGAGTCGGCGGCGGGCGTGGCCGGGCTCATCAAGCTGGCGCTCACGCTGAGCCATCGAAAGCTCCCCGCGAGTCTCCACTTTCACCGCCCGAATCCCCACATCGGCTTCGACAAGATGAAGCTCCGCGTGCAGACGGAGCTCGGCGATTGGCCCCAAGGAGAAGGTGAGCTCGTCGCCGGGGTGAGCTCGTTCGGCTTCGGCGGGACCAACGCGCACGTGGTGATGAGTGAGCCGCCCGCCGAGGCCGCCGAGAAGTACGCGTGGTCCGACGGCCAGGCCGCGAAGGGGAGCGCCGTCGCGTTGGGGGTGAGCGGGAAGGTGGAGGGGGCGCTGCGGGAGCAATCGCAGCGGA
>CAZHHD010000017.1:0-144521 GCA_964531795.1 uncultured Polyangiaceae bacterium
CCGAGTCGAACGTTCGTCGGCATGCCGACGAACTTCAGACTCGGGACACTAGGCGATGTGCGCGACGTCCTCGACGGTGCGCTCGCCGACGACGTCCGACTCGAGGTAGGCGCGGAGCTCCTCGCCCGCACCGTAACGACCGAGCCCGACCATGAGCTTCGCGAGCGCGGCCTCGCGCGTCATGTCGCCGCCGGAGATCGCCCCCGCCGAGGCCGCCGCCGCGCCGCCGGCATAGCGCGCGAGGTCGACGAAGCCGCGCGGGCATTGGCTGACCACGACGACCGGCACGCCGCGCTCCTTCGCCTCTTCGAGCGCAGGGATGAGCGAGCCGGAGAGGTGGGGAAAATTCCCCGTGCCGTACGCCTCGAGCACCATCCCGCGCACCCCCGCCGCGAGCGCTCCTTGGACGATGGCCGGGTCGAGGCCGGGGAAGACGCGCACCGCGAGCACACGCGCGTCCACGCGCGCGTCGAAGGGCGCGAGGGGGGACGGAGCGCGCACGTGGTCGGCCACCTCGACGCCGAGGCCAAGCTCGACGAGGGGGGGACAATTGGGCGAGTCGAACGCCTCGAGCGCCCACGCGTCGCGCTTCATGGCGCGCGCGCCGCGGAAGACGCGTGACGCGAAGGCGATGCTCACCTCCGGGACCGGCAGCGTGGCGACGAGGGCCGCGTCGACCAGGTTCTCGCGCGCGTCGGTGCGCACTTCGGCGAGCGGCCTTTGTGCGCCGGTGAAGACGACTGGGCGCGGCAGCGGGCCGAGGAGGAACGCGAGCGCGCTCGTCGAGTAAGCCATCGTGTCGGTGCCGTGGACGACGACGATGCCGTCGTACGCGCCGCCGGAGAGCGCAGCGTGCACCTCGCGGGCGAGGCCGACCCAGTGCTCGGGCTGCACGTCCCCCGAATCGAGGTTGAAGAGGACGCGCGTCTCGATCGAAGCCACGCGCCCGAGGCTCGGGACCTCGGTGAGGAGGTCGCGCGCCGAGAGGTCCACGGACAGCGTCCTCCCCTCCCCGGGACGCATGAGGAGCGTGCCACCGGTGAGGAGAAAGAGCAGACGCATCAGAAGACCCGCGCGTCGACCTTGATCGTGTCGCCCGCTTGCAGCGGGATGTCGGCTTGGTCACCGTCGGTGATGGCGTCGACGCTGACGACGACGGTCACGGTCTTGTCCTTGGAGACTTGGCGCGTGAGGATCACGTGGTTGCTGTCGGCGATCGAGGTGAAGCCGCCGGCCTGCGACACGGCGTCGACGAGCTTCATCCCGTCCGTCCAGGAGATGCTCCCCGGCTTCTGCACCTGACCGATGAGGCTCACCTTCTTCGACGCGTATTGCTTTACGACGAGCGTGACCTGCGGATCGGTGAGGATCTTCTTCTCGGCGAGCCCCTTGCGAATGACGTCGGTGATCATCTGCGGCTCGAGCCCGGCGACGTGAATGCGGTCGAGGTAGGGGAAGTCGATCGAGCCGTCGGGCTGGACGCGGTACTCCTTGGGCAGATCCTTCTCGCCGACGATGCTCACCTCGAACAGGTCGCCCGGGCCGACCTCGGTGCTCTGAATCGGCGCCGGCAGGTTCTTGGGCGGCGGCGGTCGCGAGCCCGAGCACCCCACCGCAAGCAGGGTCGAAAGGACGAGCAAGGCCGTCAGAGCCCACCGCGCGAGGGGGCACAAGGTGCTGCTTCGGTTCACGGAATGCCTCGTGGTGGCGCGACGCGCGAGCGCGCGCGTCACATGAATCGCGTCACATGAACCAGCGCGCGCCGAGGAACGCTTCGAAGCGCCGCCAGTTCATGTCGTAGACCTGCCCCGGAGTGCCCGCTGCCCCACCGGTGCCGGGGGCCGCCGCGATCGGCAGCTGGGTGCTGCTGAAGTTCGCGGTGTAGCGGAGCGTGGTGTTCACGCCGATGGTGTTGGTGAAGCGGTACTCGCCAAAGAGCGTTCCGTCGGCGCGCACGTCGGTGAAGGCGTCGTGCGCCGGCGCCGCGGTCGTCTTGTCGAAGATCGTCGGGTACTCGATCGCCCCCACGCCCCCCTCGAGGGAGAGGAGCGCGCGGCCGGCGAAGAAGTACGAGAGCTTGGCGTAGCCGCGGTCGCTTCCGTAGAAGTCCGCGAGGTAGCTGTTGGCGAAGTCGCGCGTGTAACCGATCGCGAGCGACGAGATCGACAGCGAGACGGCCGCGTTCTCCTCTTGCGCGTTGGGGTTCGCGGTGAGGAAGAACTTCGCCTCCGCCTGGCCGATGACGCTGTTGTACTGCTGCACCTGCGGCGACGATCCGGGGCGGAAGAAGCTCGCGCCCCAACCGACCATCCCGAGGAAGCCGAAGCGCGGCGTCACGAGGCCCGTGAGACCGATGCGCGAGCGTGTCGGGGTCGAGTCGTGGAGCAGGTTGTTCGCCCGCTCGAGCGCCGTGTAGTTGAAGAGCCGGACGTCACCGTCGTAGATGACCGCCGTCTTGGGGCGGAAGCGCCAGTTCCCCTTCGTGTAGAAGTGGTGCGTCGTGTTGTCGAAGCCGACGCCGTTGGTCTGCTCGAAGAGCGCCGCCGAAAAATCGTACCCCCAGCGCCAGTTGAGCGTGCCTCGCCCCGGGGTCGTGATGACCTCCGCGCCGCCACCGAGCGTGTCGCGGTTGAAGGAGAGGTCCGGATCGGCGTTCGCCGTGTTGGCCTGGATGGTGCGGTTGTAGAGGCCGAAGATGCCGAAGCCGAGCGGCGCACCGGGGAGGATGTCGAGGCGGAGGTTCGCGTCGCCGCTGACGTTGCGCTGCTTTCGCAGATCTTCCTTGCCGATGAACTCGCGGTAGGTCGCCGAGAGCCCGCCACGGAAGGCGATCTTCGGAGGCTCCACGTCGGCTCCCGTGTCCCCCTCCTTGCGCTGCTGGCTGATGGTGCCGAGCGAGAGCGAAGGGGTGATGCGCAGCATCCCGCCGTCGAGCACGGGGGCGTTCGGATCGCCGTTGGCGATGTTCGCCCCCGACTTGTTCGTCCGAAGCAGGTAGTTCGAGTCGTACCCAATTTCGCCGGCCAGCCCCGGGTGGAGCTCGAGGTCACCGGCGCGGATACCGATACCCTCTTGGTAGCGGCGGTCCTTGAGCCACTCTTGCGCCGACGCGGGGCTCGCCACGCACAGCGGCGCAGCCAGGCCCACCAGGCCGGCGATACACGTAAGATATCTCTTGGCGAAGAATCGCTGGATCATGAGCGGGCTAGCGCGGGAACGGGGAGGACCTGATCAGCCGTACGTCGCGATCAACGGCTGCAGGAGGTGCACTTCGGCGGTTCACTGATGACCGTGGGATCGGTCGTCGGATTGTCGGTGTCGTCAGGCGGCAGCGTGGGATCGACGCTCGAAGTGATCTTCGTTTCGCCGGTGAACCCTGCCTCCTCGCCGATGCATTGGTTCGCCTCTGCGGTCAACTGCTCCGCGCGCTGCCGGAGAACCGAAAGAATCGTGAATTCGTGATTGGAGAGCTCGACGTCGTTGTGTGAGGCAGCCGCCTTGAGCGAGCCCTGGCGGTCCGTCGCCGAGCGAATCGCGACGTCGACCTGCGAGAGCTTGTCGTTCAGACAAAGCGTCTTCACCACGTCGCGCTGCGAGCGAGCCGTCTCGAGCTGACGACGAATGCCCGCCGACGCGCCCTCCATGCGGGCGAGGATCTGCTCGCCTTCGACCACTTCGTCTTGCGGCGAGAGCTGCGCTCTGCGCGAAAAACCGACCTGGCCGTCAGCGCTGGGGCCTGCCGCACCGCCGCCCGCAGCGGCTCCACCGCCCTGCGGCTGCGCGCCGGCCGGACCGGCCGCCACCGCGAGAACGACAAAGGCGAACGCCCAGCGCGCACCCTTCACGAGCACGCGACCGCGTGAGCGAGACGACGAAAGGTTCGGTTGGCCAGGAAGCATCGGTCGGTCCCTCCCAGGACGGAGCACGGAGACTCTATCGACGCGCAGTGGGGGTGTCAACGTTCGCCAAAGGCTCAAGCGCAACGGATGAAACTACAAAAGAGCCGCGGCAACATGAGGTTGGATGCATGCCCCACCCCGGTCATTCATCGCGGGACTTCCGAGACTGTTCAGCGGCTGTTCAGGGAGCGCGCCGGCTTGTTCAGGGGCGGCCTCGCGCGGCTCTGTAGGAGCCCCACCGACCTCGCCACCCCGAAACGGCGACGGCGCGTGGCCTCGGCTTCCGCCGAAGGCACGCGCCGCACGAACGCCGTGGTTTCCTACTTTTGCTGGACGAACTTCACCGGGATGTTGAGCGTCGAGCCGCTGCCACCCGGGGGGTCGAAGTTGGCGTTGCGCACCACGCGGGCGATGCACTGCTGAACGTCGGACGAGAGGCCGCTGGCGCTGCTCGCGTCCGCCGTCTGCACTTCGCCGTTGGGGGCGATCTTGGCGGTGATGATGACCTGTCCGGCCATGCTCGGGTCCTGCGCCAGGCCCTTGTTGTAACATGCACGGAACTTCGGCCTTAGGCCGGCGACCACGCGCTCGGCGTTGCTCACGGGCACCGAGGCGCTCGTCGCGCCGACCTGTGCGTCGCCCGTCGGGCCCTTCACCGCGGTCTCGGAACCGGCGCCGGTCCCCTTCCCGCTTCCGCCCGTCACGCCGATGCCCGCGAGGCCGTTGCCCGCGGAGCCCGGACGAACGACGCCGCCGCCGCCCGAACCGAGGTGAAGGTCACCGCCGGTGCTCGACACGCCGGCGCCGGACGCCGCCGCGCCGCTCAAGTCTTGCGGGGGGACGTCGGTGCGGCTCAACGCGCCTTGCACCGCCGAGTTGCCGCCGAAGGCCGCGAGCATCTGCATCTGCATCGCGTCGGCCTGCGCCGACAACGCCGCCGCCTGCTTGTCGCTCACCGCGCCGCCCGACTTGCCGGGCGCCGAGCTCGGCTTGCCGCCGGCCGCGGGCTTCGGGGCTTCGGCGGTGCTCGCCGCCGTGGCCGTCGTCGCTTCTTGCGGTGTCTCGATGGGGGCCGGCGGGATGTTCTTCTGCAGGTCGACGAGCGCCTGCACGTTGAACTCGTCGGTGACGACCGGGTCCATCCAGTCGGAGTACATCGCGCCGATCAACCCGAAGTGCAGCATGAAGCTGAACGCGGCGATGATGGTGAGGTTCCAGTCGATCTGGCTCGCGAGGCCGCCCTTGACGGCGAGCGGGAGCTGCGGGCGCGGCTGCGGCGGCGGGGGCGCGACGAACTGGAAGAGGAACGTCGTGTCGCCGACGACGATCTTTCCGCGCGCGTCCTCGGTGAGCTTGATCTGGTAGCCGCCCGTGGGAAGCTTCCGCGCTTGGCCCTTGAGCGCGCTGATGTCGCTGATGCCCGTTTGCAGCGCGACGCGGCCGGTCATGCCGTCGAGGAAGTTCAGGTGGTAGTCGGAGCCGACGAGCTCGAAGAGCTTGAACTGCGCTGGGATGCTCTGAGCGGGGATGACGAACATCGCCTTCTCGCTCTGGCCGACCGTCACGCTCGTGCGCTGCTTGATGATGCGCTCTTCGAGCACGCGCCCACCCTGCACGAGACCGATGCGGAGGACCTTGGGTCCGCTCTGCTGCGCGACGGCGCGCATGACGGCCGTCATCTGTCCGGGGCGGCCTCCTGCTTGCGGCGCTCCGCCGGCCTGCGGCCCCTGCGGTCCAGTTCCCATCGTCATGACCGCCTCCCGTCACTACGCAGTGTGCGCATCGTCGATCGCCTTTCCAAGCTTGCTCGAAGCTGCGGGCTTGCTGCTCCCGCGCCGACGGAGGGTCGGCCCCACTCGTTCAGACTGCTCGATCGTCCCGTGAGTTCCCAAAAAGATCGCGAAAGAAGATCGCCCGCGATTTGGCCGAGAACCCCTGGGAGCGCCCGATGTGGGGATCCCACCTCGTGCGAAACCCCACGCTACCGGACAATTTACGTCCGCGCATCTCCAAAACACGGTGCGTTCTCGCGGCCTTCCGGGCGCTTTAGCTCGCCGCGCCAGGCTCCGGCTCGCCGCGCTCGGTCGAGAGCCGCGCGAGCAAGGTTTCCAGGCGCTCGACCAGCTTGTCGGCGGCCACGGCGCGGATGCGCGTCTCTTGCGTCGCTTGGCGCTGGAGGGCGATGCACCACACCGTGCCGGCGACGCCGAACGCCGCGACGCCCAAGGCCTGGGTGACGAGCCCCTGGAGCGCGTCGCTCATGGTGCCGTCGGGGCTCGCCGACGCCGCGGTCAGGCCGTTGCGAAGGGCGAGCGAGGCGAGGAGAAACCCGCTCGAGCTGGCGATGCTGGCGCACACGCGCGGCACGCGCGACCAGCGCTGCATGCGCCAATCGAGCTCGCGCAGCTGCTCGTTCACGCGCGCGGCGCCGGCGGGTCCCCCTTCGGCGAGCGCGTCGCAAATCTCACGCTCCCACGCCGCGCCGGCTTCAGCGGCGATCGCCGCGAGGATCCGCGGATGGCGCGCGCGTCCGCGGTCGCCTTGGAGGGCGCGAAGGAGGCGCGCTGGGTCGAGCCACGTGGCGTCCATCACGAAGGCGAGCCTTCGCGTGCTCGCGGCGACGCAGGCGAGCGAGACGGCGGCGGCGACGAAGACGATCACGCCAGCGCGGTGGGTCGGCCGCTCGTCCGCGCGACCTCAGAACGGATCATGGAGGACCGCTTGCTCGATGCGATCGAGGAACGGTTGGCGGAGCTCTTCGAGCGTGAGCTTCGGTTGGATCTTGCTCACGTCGACCGAAGCGATGGGCTTCTGCACGCGGCCGACGATGGTGACCTCGCCGATGGTGATGACCTTCCCCGCTTGCTGCGCCGAAGCGTCGACCGCCGTCGTGAGCGCGAATGCGCAGGCGACGGAGACAGCGAGACGAAGCACGCTCGAACCGGTCGCGAGGCGTCGTGTCGATTGGTGCATCACGATCTCCATTCTAGCAGGCGGCGCGTTCGCGGCTCGCGTGTCACTTCTTGGGCGCAGCCGAAGCGGGTTTGGCAGGAGCCGCCGAAGCGGCAGGTTTGGCAGGAGTCGCCGGGGCCGCCGCCGTGGGCGGGTGGAGCTCGGCCTGCTTCTGCTTGGCGCGGCTCAAGAGCTCGTCGACGTCGTCGGTCTGACCGGGGGCGGCTTTCGCGCCGCGCATCGAGCGGTAGGTCTCGAGCTCTTTGATCGCCGTCGCGACCTGCGAGTCGGCGTTCATGCCGGGGACGCTCGGCGAGAAGAGGTACATCAAGCCGAGGTCGTAGTGCGTGACCGCGAGGCTCGAGTCGAGCGAGAGCGCTTGGTCGAACTCGCGCTTGGCGTCGGTGGGTCGCCCGCCGAGCCGGTAGCAGTCGCCGAGGTTCAAGTGCGCGAGCGCGTTCACCGGCGCGTAGCGGATCGCGCTCTCGAGCAGCGGCGTCGCCTCGGTGACGTTGCCGGCTTCGAGCTTCATCGCGCCCGTCTGAATGAGCGCCTCGACCAGATCGGGCCGCTTGTTCTTCGCCGCTTCGAAGTCGGCCATCGCGGCGATGCGCGCGCCCTGCTCGCGCTCGATGACGCCGCGAAGGAGATGCGCCTCGGCGTTGTCCTTGTCGCGCGGCGGCGACGATTCCCCGAAGCCGTCCAGGATCGCTTGGAGCGCGTACTTGGCGAGGTCCATCCGGTGCGCGCGGTAGTGATCGCGCGCGATGGTGATCATCGCGTCCTTGTAGTCCGGGTTCATCTGCAGGGCCGAGCGGGCGAGCTCCTGGGCGCCGGCGCTGTCGCCGGCGATCGACTTGACCTCGGCGAGGCACGTGGCGATGCGCGGTGAGGTCGCCATCTTCCCGTGCTTGTCGGTGAGGAAGGTGTCGGCCTCGCCGGTGTGCTTCGCGCGCGCGAGCGAGAGACCGTAGGCGCACATCGCCGGCTCGTAGTCGGTCTTGAGCGAGAACGCGGTGCGGAACTCTTGCTGCGCGCCCGAGTCGTCGCCGAGACGCTCGAGCACGGTGCCGAGCGAGTAGTGCGGCGCGGGGGACTTCGTGTCCTTCTGCCCGGCCTCGGTGAAGGCCGCTTTGGCCGTCGGCAAATCGCCGGCGAGCCACGCCTTCCACCCGCGGTCGTAGGCGTCCTTCGCGGCGCCGGTGAGCCCCGTCCCCTCCGGTCCGCCGGTGATGCCGACGTCCTGGTTCGTGCTCCCGGTGCTCACCGTCCCCGCGCCGGCGCCGGCGTCGGCCGCGGTGCCGCTGGGGTACTTCACGGTCTTGTCGTCGCCGCCGCACGCCGGGACAGCGAGCGCGACGGCGAGCGTCCCGATCGCGAGCGTCGCGCTCGAGATTCGAATCACGCCCATCGTCGCGTTCCTCTTCACGGTCATCGCCTTGCTCCTCACGGCGCCACCGGAAGCGGATCGGCCACGGCCGACGGAGGCGGCACGCTGGTGATGCCCGGGCGGCTCTGGACGTATTGGCCGTCCTTGTAGTCGAGCTTCCTCGACTTCGCCGGATCGGTCGGGTCCGTCGTCTTGGTGACGTACTCCTTCATCTTCGGATCGCCGATGATGTCGGTGAAGTACGCGAGACGCCCGATGGCCCGCGTCACCGCGGGGTTCCGGACGTTGTACTGACGCGCGAGCGCGACCGACGTCGCGTACCTGCGCACCATGACCTCGTCGGCGGCGTTCAGCTCCTTCTCGCGCTTGGTGCGCCACGCGTCCTTCACCGCAGCGCGGATCTGATCCGCCTTGTCGATGAGGTCGTCGCGGTTCGAGTTCTCCATCTGCTTCAGCACTTGCTCTTGCTGCGGGCTGAAGAGCTTCACCGTGGTGGCGGTGTTGTAGAGACCGGTGCGGAGGGTGTCGTAGATCGAGCCTTGGCGGGCCAGCGCCGCGGGCACGTACTCGAGCGACGCGTACGTGTCGACGATGTGCTGGAGCATCTGGTCGTACTTCTCGGCCGCCTTGGCGTTCTCTTGGTACTTGCCGGTCTTGATGGTCGCGCCCGTCTTGGCGTCGACCTTGCCGATGACGTCCTCGCTCGACCCCGTGTACTTGTGACGATCGGTCTCGTACTCCTTCTTGATCGTCTCGTCGGCGGCGACGTACTCCGCCTCTGCCGGCATGTCGACGAACGGCGGGAGCTTCGACTCG
The DNA here is from genome assembly GCA_964531795.1 of uncultured Polyangiaceae bacterium. Taxonomy (GTDB): domain Bacteria; phylum Myxococcota_A; class Polyangia; order Polyangiales; family Polyangiaceae; genus CAZHHD01. The sequence continues at coordinate 9,058 of CAZHHD010000017.1, forward strand.
TCCTTGCCGTCCTTCGTCGCCGTCGGGTGAGCGCGGAAGAACTCCCAGGCGGCGATCGTGTTCTTGTACCAGAGGTGGTACGAGGGATCGTTTGCAGTGTGCATCATCTTGGCCGTCTGGTAGGCCGCGGTGAGCGCGTACTTCGCCGCCGCCGCGTTGCCGCGGTTCGTGCTGTAAAAGCCGATGAGCGACTGCTGCGCCGCCGCGCGGTTCGCGTGGTTCGTGCCGGTGTCGCCACCGGTCGGGTTCCACTGCCCGTAGTCGTAGTTGGCGACGAGGAAGTCGGCGTTCGCCTTCTCGTCGGCGGTCGGGTGAAGCTTGAGGAGGATGCCGTACTCGGTCCTCATCTTGTCGCGCTGCGCCAGGTTGGCGAAGAGGATCATCGCGTTCTTCGCCGCGACCTTGCGCTTCGCTTCGTCGAAGCGCTCGTTGCCCGCGACCTTCGAGTACGTATCGGCCGCCTTCGGGTAATCGAAGAAGCCGTAGTACGTGGTGCCGAGCTCGTCGTACGCCGTACCGAGATAGCCGAGGCGCTCTTGGTACTTCTTCGGATCGGGCGCGGTCTTCGCCTTGGGATCGCCCTTCTGCAGGCCGTTCAGGCGCTCTTCGCTCCCGTACTCGCTGATGAACTTGTTGTAGAGCTCGATGGCCTTGGCGAACTCGCCGACCTGCTTGTAGGCGTAGGCCGCGTTCATCGCCGCCTCCGGAGCTTCGTCACGCGCGGGCGCCGCTTGGAGCGCCGCTTCGTACATGCCAGCGGCTTCGCGCCACAGCTTGTCCTTCGCAGGTCCAGGCGGTGCCGCCTTGGCTTCGGCGAACTTCTTTCGCGCGTCGATGAAGGCCGCCTCTTGCAACGTGGGGTTGATGAGGAGACCCGACGACGACGTCTGCTCGGCGCTGACGGCGCACGAGTGCGCCTTCTCCGCTTCGGCGAGCTGTCGTGAACGCTCGGCGTCGCGCGCCATGTTGCTCATCGAGATGAGCTTCTCCCACGCCATGTAGCCGTAGGGATCCTTGCCGCAGTGCTCCTTCCACATCGGCTCGAAGCGCGCGCGCGCCTCTTCGAAGTGGCCGTACACGAAGTACGTGTCGCCCGCGTAGAACTGGTAGTCGAGCGAGTGCTTCTGGGTGTCGAGCTGCGCGGGGACGCGCGCCACGTACTCGTCGCGCGCCTTGATGCTGTCGGTGATCTGCTGCGGGATCGGATCGGTGACGACCTTGCGATCGGCCCCTTCCGGGGGATCGAACTTCACCTCGTCGCGCTTGGGGAAGCCGGCCGTCCCCTTGGTGTCGTCGTAGCGCTGGTACTCGAGGTCGCGGCCGACGTCGCTCTCGTCCACGACGAAGTACGCCGCGTTGTCGAGGTAGGTGTCGTCTTCGTTCGAGTCGCGCACGTCGATGGCCGCGGCCTTCGCCGTTTGGATCTCCTGCGACGTGGGCTCGCCGTACTGCGCGGGCTTCAAGCGGTGGAGGACGACGGCGATGCGCACTTCTTGGTGGAGCGCGTCGGCGAGCCAGTAACGGCTCTCGTAGGCGTCGGGGGCGTTCTCGTCCTGGCGGAGGTAGCCCTGCCAGCCGAGCGCCGCGAGCTTGTATTCTGCAAGCGACCGCGTGAGCAGCTCGATCTGCTGCTTCGAGTCGCCCGTTTGGCTCGCGGCCACGAGCTGCTGCTTGCCGAGGTTCGTGTGCTGCGCCGCCGCTTGACGGAGGCCGCCCTTCACGAGGCGCTCGGCGTTCTGGATCGCCTCCGGGTTGTCCTTGTTGGCGTCGACCCACGGCGTGTTGCCGATGTAGTTCGCGAGCTTGGTGCGCGCTTCGAGCGCCTTGGCCGCGTTGGCGTCGTGCTCGGGCGTGCCCGGGCGCTTCGTCAAGTTCATCTGGTCGTACGTCTCGGCGATGTCGTTCTGCACCTCGGGCGCAGTCGGGTCCATCGGCCAGCGCTTCAAGATCGTCTCGTAGATCTCGATGGCGTTGGAGAACTGGTTGAGCGACCGGTACTCCGAGGCGAGCGCCTTGTAGATCTCGATCGTCCAGGGTTTGTCTTGCGGGATGAGGTTCGGATCCTTCACCCGGTCGATGGCCACGTGGAGCTTCTGCTCGGCGACCTCGGGCTTGGGCTCGACGTCGACGATGTCCGGCCGCTGGATGAACGGCTCGTCGGGCCCGGGGCCCTGGAAATCGATGTTGGTGAGCGAGCCGGCGATGTACGTGTAGGCCTCGCCGCGGAAGTCGGCGCCCGGGTCACCGGTCAGCTTCTGCTGCTCGTCGGTGTAGAGCAGCAGGTGCACGAACTCACGCGTCGCCGCCTCGTAGCGCTGCTGCTTGAAGAGGGTCCACGCGTACTTGTAGAGGGCGACGCCGTAGAGCGGCGGCTTCTTGTAGACGAGCGAGTGCATGTAGGCGCTCGCCGCGCGGTTGTAGTCGTAGACCGCCGAGGCTTCGTCGCGCACGACGCCGCCGCGGACGTCCTGCTGATCGAACTCCCAGTTTCCGATCTGCCACCAGACTTCGGCCACGTACTTCGGCTCGTCGCCCGACTTCACGTTGGGCTGCGGCACGTAGGTGCAGTCTTGCGGGTACGGGTCGACGTACTTCCCCTCGGGGGGCTTGGCGCGCTTTCCGTCCTTGGGATCTTGGTGCGTCGAGCGCCACGCCGTCCAGAACTGCTCGTCGTGATCCTGCGGCAACGGCACGATGGTGTCGGCGTCGGCGTTCTTCGGATCGGGCGGCGTCGGGTAGTTGAACTTGTTGTGGCAGACGAGCGAGCGCCAGACCTGCTGCGCTTCTTCGGTGCGGCTCGAGTCGTTGTAGGCGTGACCGAGGAAGTAGTAGATGCCGGCGAGCTCCTTGTAGTTGGGGAACTCGTTGATGACGCGCTTGTAGAGCGCGATGGCCGGCTTCAGGCCGATCGAAAGATCGTCGGTGGCTTCTTCGGATCGCGCGCGCTCTTCGTAGAGCGCGGCGAGGCGGTACATGGCGTCGGGCGTCGCTTCGGGCTGCGCGTTCGGCCCGGAGTACTTGGCGACGAACTCTTCCAAGCGGAGGATCGCGGTGTCGCGCGCCTTCTTGAGCTCGCCCTTCTCGATGGCGATCTCGCGGTCGAGGCCGGAGAGGATCTCCTTCTTCTTCGCCTCGTAGTGGAGCTTCACGATGGTGGTGACCGTGTCGCGGTAGTCCTTCGCCCCTTGCTCGTAGGCGTCGGTCTCGGCCTTCAAGGCGTTGAGCGCGGCGACCTGCTGCGGCGTGGGCGGCGGCGGGGGCGGCGCGGTCTTGCGCTGCAAGGGAGCTGCGCTGGCGAGCGACGCGGGGGTGACTCCGCCGTCGACCGAAGCGCTCGTCGCCGAAGCCGCGCTCTGGGCGGGCGCGGCGCTCGAAGCGGTGGCGGCGCCGGCGTCCCCTTTGGGGGCCGAGGCCGCGGGGGCCGCGGATCCGGACGTCGCGGGCTTCGCCGCCGGCTGCTGCGCGAGGCCTTGCGCCGAGACGCCGAAGGCGAGCGCGACGACCGACGTGCCGGTGAACAGCCAACGAGAGGCGCGCGTCTTCATGGTCGTGCTCATTTCGCACCACCCGCCGGCGGAGTCGGCGCTTGGTCGCCCGCGTCGTCGAGCACCTCGCGGAGCTCTTCGTCGAGGAGCTGCTCTTCGCGGGCGCGCTCGTTCTGCAGGTTGCGCACGCGGTAGAGCTCCTCTTCGCGGACCTCCCACGCTTGCTCGGTGATGCCGACGTCGGCGCGAAGAACGATGTTCTTCAGGCGATCGCCGACGAGCCGGAAATTGCGCTCCGCCACGTGGCCGACGAGATCGCGCGCTTCGGTGTCGAGCGCGGCGAGCTGCGTCTTGTAGCCGGCCATCTTCTGCGCCTCGGCGTCGATCTTCCCGCGGAGCTCGGCGATGCGCTGCTCCACCTGGGCGTCGAGCTGGGCGAAGGTCGCGACCAAGCGGTCCTCGGTCACGCGCGCCTGCACGAGGATGGGCGAGATGCGCGCGCCGTACTTGGCGCCGTCGCTCCCCGCCTGCCCCGCAGAGGCGAGCTGCACTTCGCGATCGAGGAGATCACGGAACTGCGCGCGCGCGAGGGCGTCGTTCTGGTAGCGCGCGTCGCCGAGGCCGATTTGCGCGCGCCCCACCTCGATCTGGCGACGGAGGACCGTCGCTTCTTCGCGATAGAGCTTGAGGTCGTGCTCGTTGGCGTCGATCTCCGCCTGGAAGCGCTGGAGGCTCACCGGATCTCGCGTGACGCCGCGCTCGCTGTCCTCTTTGAGGAGACGGCGGAGGCCGTTGACGACCGCTTGGAGCTGGTCGGTCTCGAGCATGCGGCGCGAGAGCTCCTGCGAGAGCGTGTTCCACTGCTTCGTGCCGTCGTAGTCGCGCTGATCGAAGTCCGCGGTGGTGACCGGCGTTCCTTCAATGACCGACATGAGCGCGCGACGCTGGGCGCGCACTTGCGCCATCTCTCCGGCGACGTCGGACGACTCTTCCTGGTCGAGCCCCTTCGCGAGGTCGAGGCGCGCGTGCGAGATCTTGTTGATGAGACCGAGCGCGCGCGCTTCACCGGCGAGGAGCTCGGGGAACGCGCGAACGCGGTTCGAGGAGCTCGTCAGGGCGTTGAGCTTCTCGATGAGGATCTCGCTCTCGCTGATGAGCTTTTTGCACTGGTTGACGTCGGCGATGACGGCGAAGGCCATCGGGCCGTCTTCCGCCTCGCGCGCCCAACGCACGGCGAGCGGCGGGAGCTGGTCGTTCGCGTCGAGCGCTTCCATCTCCTGCTGCGAGAGCTTCTCGTAGTAGACCGCCGGGTCTTTGGTGGAGTTGAGGAAGCTGTCGACCTTGGCGCGCATCGGGTCGAACTGATCGCGCACCTGGGTGTAGAGCTGGAGCGCCTTGTCGAACGACCCGGCGCGGAGGAGCAGGTCGGCGCGGAGGAGCGCGCCGTCGCCCGCGTATTGCGAGCTCGGATCGGCGATGGCCAAGACCTCGAGCGCGCGCTCGGCGCGCTGCACGTCGCCGAGACGGACGTACACCCACGCGAGCTCGTAGAGCATCGTGTCGAACTCGGGCGACTCGCGCCCGACCTTCGAGTACGCGTCCGCCGCCTGGCGGAACTGCTCCATCTCGTAGAAGAGGCGACCGATGGCCATCCACCCGAGATCGATGACGTGCTGGTGCTCTTTCGTGTCGCCCGGGAGCTGCGTGAGCACGCGGAAGACGTCGATGGCCGGCTTGTAGTTGAGCGGCGCCTTGAAGTCGGCGGGCGGCGGCGGTGCACCGGCGGGGGCCGGGGGGAGCTGCTGCGGCTGCGCCTGGCGCATGGCCACGAGCCCTTGGAAGTAACGAGCTTGGTGGGTGAACGGCGTGCCGTTCGTCACCGCGGCGAAGTCTTGCCCCGCCGCTGCGTAGTCCTTGCGGAAGTAGAGCGCCTTGCCACGCGCGTAGTGGATGCCGGCGTCGACGCCGGGGCCCATCCCTTCGAGCTTTTGGAAGACGTCGTCGAGCGACGCGAGATCGCCGGTGCGCACCGCCACGTCGACGAGACGCGCGAGCGCCTTGCCGAAGTACGGAGCAAAGCGCGGCTCGCCCCCGTGGTCGACCAGCACCCTGTAGTCGCGTCGCGCCGAGAGGTACTCGCCGGAGGCGTAGTAGGTCTCCCCGCGAAGCCAGGTCGCGTCGGGGTACGACGGCGTGTTGGGGAAGCCCTCGATGATCTCGCTCAGGATCACGCCCGCGCGGGCGTAGTCCTTCGTGCGGTAGAGGAGCTCGCCGTTGGCGAGCCTCTGTTCGACGGTGAGCTGCTGGGTGCGCGCGGTCTGCACCGCGGCCTGCACCGACGCGCTCTCGCGGTCGGCGTCCTGCACCGCGCTCTGCGCCGTGGTGGCGTTGTCCTCGCTGTTCGCGTGCGCGGCCACCGGCCACACTGCGAGCGAGGCAGCCACCGCCGCGACGCGAAGCGCGCCGAGACGCCGCGCGCGGAGGCCCGCGCTGGCTCGATTCACTTCGTCCCCCCTCCGACCGACAGCCCGGCGGAGCCGCCGTTGTTCCCCGTCGTCACGCCACCGCTCGCGCCACCGGCCGGAGCCGGCGTGGGCGCGGCCGCGGGAGCGGTGCCACCGAGGGACTGGACCTTCTCCTTCCAGTCGACCTGCGGGCGCTGCTCGAGCGGCGTGGTGACGCCGCCCTTCTCGAGCGCCGTGGCGGTGATCGTCATCGCCTTGCCTTCGACTGCGGTGAAGGAGTGGGCCGACTTCACTTCGAACTTGTAGCCGCGGAGGTAGGTGAAGACGCCGTAGCCGTTCCCCTGGAAGACGAGGAGCGTCGAGACGGTGTGGTCGCCCGGCGGGACCGAGCCGGTGAAGACCGGGATGTCCTTCTGATCGGCGAGCGCACCGGTGTCGTCTTGGCGGTTGTACTGAACCGCGCCGTCGAGGACGACGACCGCGCGCACGAGCTTGAAGGCGCTCGACATCTCGTTGTGGAAGGCGATCTCGGCGCGGGAGCCGCCGACGCCGCCCGACATGATGGTGTCGGAGAGGAGCGCGAGGCGCGTGTGGCTCCGTCGGATTTGGTCCTTCAGCTCGTCGACGCGAGCCTCGAGGTCACGGAGGCGCACGGTGTACGTAGCGCCATCCATCTGACCGGGGGCCGCCGACGAAGCCGCCGCAGGCGCGGTGCTCGGCGCCATGGGTGTGGGAGAACCAGCGCCCGCGGAGCTCGCGGTCGTCGGAGCGGCGCCGGCGTCTGCGCCCTTGGCCGCGGCCGCGGGGGCGGCAGCTGCAGGGGCCGCGGAAGCGGCGGTCTTGGCGCTGGCCGAAGCTGCAGGCTTGGCCGAAGCCGCAGGCTGCTGGGCCACGGTGGGGACAGCAATCGCCACCGACATCACGAACGCGAGACCCATCGCCACGTAGCGTCGCATCAAAGCTTCCCCTTCGTCGTTGCGGTGGCCCGTTTCGGATCACCGTCTCCACACATTGCGGTCCCCGTTTTGGAAGGGGAACCGACCAAGTCCGCGAATCGTTGGAGACATGTGTCTCCCAAAACCAAGCTGCCTTCGGCGGGGGCAGTGTAGTTGCGCGATCCCCTCGCTTGCAATGGGCACAATCGCGTTGAGCTTCGAGTTGCCCGCGCGCTGGTCACGCCCGTGACCAGCGCAGCCGGTGCGCCCCGCCCCGTACCCGGGCTCGGCCCAAGGTCGCGGGCCGCCGCCACGTCCCTTGAGACATGGAAACGCGGCGGTACACCCCTCGCGGGCATCGGGGTAGAGTGGGGCCCTCGACGTCGCGCGGAGAGCTCCCCGCCGCCGAGCCAGGACATGAGGACCCGCGGGCGCGAAAAGAGGAGAACTTTGTGGGGTCCCGCCCGTCGGTATCCCCAAAGAAATGCGCTCCTCCTGTTTCCCCTGCCGGCACCGGCCTTGCCGAGCGTCCTCGCGACGCCTCGGCGGAGGTGCGCGTGACGACCGGCCGTGGGGAGGTGACCGACGAAGCGCTCATGATCCGCTACCAGCGCGGAGACCGGAGCGCGTTCGCCCTGCTCGTTCGGCGACACCAGACGCCGCTCTACAACTTCGCCTTTCGTCAGCTCCGCGTGCAATCGGCGGCGGAGGACGTGGTGCAGGAAGCCTTCGTCCGTGTCGTGCAGAACGCAGCCGACTTCAAGCACGAGGCGCGCTTCACGACGTGGGTCTACACGATCACGAGAAACCTCTGCATCGATCAGATGCGGAAGCGAGCGCTCAGGCGTCACGCTTCTCTCGACGAGAGCCGCGGCGACGAGGACGGGCCGACCTTGGGCGAGCAGACGGCGGACACGCGCGCGAGCGTGGAGCGCGACGTCTCGGGGATGGAGATCAAAGAGCGCATCGTGGCGGCGGTGGACACGCTCCCCGACGATCAGCGCGAGGTCTTCTTGATGCGCGAAGTGGCGAACCTCCCGTTCAAGGAGATCGCCGAGATCACCGGCGTGCCGGAGAACACGGTGAAGAGCCGCATGCGCTACGCGCTCGAGCGGCTGCAAGCGGCGCTCAGCGACTACGAGGAGTACGCGCGCGCGCTGCGATGAAGGCGGCGCGAATCAAGGTGTTCTAGCCCTTGCGGGGGGCGAATTTCGGTCGAACGATAGTGGGTAGAGAAGAAGAGAAGAACGAGAGCGACGGCAGGATCATGGATTGCGAGAAGTTCGAGAGCACGGTGCTCGATGAGCTCTACGAAGAGCTCGACGAGCTGACCAGCGCAGCCAGCAAGCGGCACGTGGCCGGTTGCTCGCGGTGCGCCGGCCTGCTCGCGGGACTTCGCGCCACGCGCCGCGTGGCGGTGCTCCCGCTCGTCGCCCCGCCGCCCGATCTCGAAGAGCGCATCCTCGCCGCTGCGCGCGACGCACAGAAGGTCGTGCCACTCCGCGGGCGCGTGGCCAAGGTGGTCTCGCTGGCAGGAAGCTGGGCGATGCGCCCGCAGACGGCGATGGCCGCCGTGTTCCTCTTGATGGTGGGGACGAGCGCGCTCTTCCTTCACGGACAGAACCGCGCGAGCGCGCCGGCCGGGGCGTCGATGGTGGTGTCGGAGCGCGGGAGCCCTGCGGCGTCCGCGGCGTCACCGCCGGAGCAAGATCAGCCGGGTGATTTGACCGCGGCGGCGAACGCGCACGGCGTGGAGCAAAAGGTGGCGGCGGCCCCCGTCGCCACGATGACCGCCGAGCCCGCGGCCAGCGCGAACAACGCCTACGGCAACGATCGTCTCGCGCTCGCCGACAAGGACACGACGGCCGATTCACGCACGCTCGCCCCGTCGCTCGAGAGGCAAGAGGTCGCGCAACGCGGCGCGATGAACGCCGCGGCCCCCGCGGGTGCGCCCGTCCCAGCCGCGCTCCCCGCGGCGCAAGCTCCCGGTGCGGCAGCGGAGACGCAAGGCACGGTGGCGGGCGGCGCGCAGCAGCAGGGGGCGACCTTCACGGACGCCATGACCGCCTACCGCAACAAGAGCTACGACACCGCGACACGCGAGTTCGACGCGCTCGCCGCCGCCGGCGATCCCAACGCGGCGCTCTGGGCCGCGAGGAGCGTGCGCGAGTCGGCGGGATGCGCCTCGGCGGTGTCGCGCTTCGACCAAGTGGCCGCTCGCTCGTTCGGCAACCAGGCGGGCTACGACGCCACGCTCGAAGGGGGCCGCTGCTACAAGGCGATGGGCTCGTTCGACGCCGCGCGGACGCGCTTCGTCCGCTTGCTCACCGTCCCCTCGCACGCCGCGCGCGCGCAGGCCGAGCTCGACGCGATGACCCCGCGGGGTCAGATGCAGCAGCCGATGCGTGCTCCCGCCCGCGCGGCGAAGCCGGCGGCCGTCGACTCGCAAGGGTACTGAGGGGGCGATGGAGACGGACGCGATCGTCCATCTTTGGTGCACGCGCGACGAGACGCGCGCGGTGCTCCCTGCGGATCACGAGCTCATCGACGCCACGCGTTCGCTTCGCGCGCTCGTGGTCGAAGCGGTGCTGAGCGAGCGCCCGGGGCGCGACCTCTTTCAAGCGTGTGCCGACCTCGGTCGTTACCTCGGAGAGCGCGGCGCCTCCCCTTCCCTCGCCGCCCTGACGCTCGACGGCGCGCGCGAGGCGATGCCGCACGCGAACGCGCCGTGGGAGCCGATGCGATCGGCGCTCGCCGAGGGCTACAGCGCCGGCCAGCGCGAGGTCGCGCGGCGCGAGGCAGCGGCGGCGTGGACGTATCCGAAGTGCGCTGTGCGGCTCGACGCCACGACGATGGCCATCGTCGCCGGCTATCCGGTGGACGACGGCGAGGGGCTCGCGGCGTGGAGCGATCGCGTCGCCCACGCCGCGGTGCGCGCAGGCGTTCGTCGCGTGGTCTTGAGCGGCAGCGAACAAGCGTGCGAAGCGCTCTCCGCCGCGCTCGAGACGGCAGGCATCGAGATCCTCCGCGAGCTCCCCGCCCCCGCCGCGCCGGCGCCGGCGAAGCGCTTTCGCCTGTGGCCCCTCCCCTGAAGCGGAGCGGCGGAAAAGCGGCGAGGACGGGCTTCTGAACCCGGTCGCGAGAGTGCTATACAAGCCAGCGATGCGACGGCGACGAGCGAGCGTGACGGCGGCGGCTCTGCTCGCGTGCGTCGGCTGCGCCGCCGACGACTCGGTGCACGTGGGGGTCGGCCCGACGCTGATCTTCCCCCACGCGCTCCTCGACAACGTGAAGAAGGTCACGCTGACGGTCTACGAAGCGACCGACGGCGCCGACTGCGACGCAGCCAAAGACGCCGTCACCGGCAACACGCAGAAGCCGATCACCACCAAGGACTTGCAGAAGAACTGCGCCGGCGGCGCGACGTTCTGCGGCGACCTGACCTTGACCGAGTCGGATCAGGACCGCGTGTTCTCGGCCGCGGGGTTCGCGTCGAACGGCGATCAACTCGCCATCGGCTGCGCCAAGGCCAAGGTGAACCAAGACGCGCTCCCCTTGCAGATCAAGATGCAGCGCTTCGTGAAGCCGGCGGTCTGCGGCAACGGCCAAGTCGAGCCGACCGAGCAATGCGAAGGCGGCAGCGCGACCGATCCGGTGTGCGACGAGCAGTGCCACACGCGTGAAGTGCTCCTCTCCGGCGGCAAGGCGGCGATCAGCAAGACCGCCAACGGAAACCCGGGGGACAAGAAGCGCCCGGCGTTCCTCTGGCCGCTCGCGGCAAACGACGACGGTCGGTTTCTCGCGTTCTTCACCGACAACACCCCCTCGCTCTCCGACGTGACGATGCGCGTCCTCTCCGACGCCTTCGGTCGTTACGCGAAGCAGGGCGACGTCCTCGCCGACTACTCGTTCTTCCTCCCGAACAACCCCACCGCCGGCTTCCCCCCCGACGCCGCGCCCAACAACCAAGCGTCCCCCACGGGCGCCTTCGTCGGCGGGCGCTACTTCGTGGCGTTCGAAGACGACAGCCTCGGCACCGTCGACGTTCGCCTTCGCTCGCTCGACACCACGATGACCGCGGAGCAGGGGTCGCCCATCACCATCAACGGGACCACCTCCGGTGAGCCGGGGAAGCAGTCGGCGCCGTCGATGGCGGCGAGCTCGAGCGGGCTCCTCTTCATCGCCTGGCAGGACGAAGACAGCCACACCGTGCGCGGGCGCACGTTCAACCCGCAGAACAACGCCGTCGGGCAGCAGGTCGAGATCTCGACCGGCGCGAACAACGGGAACGTCGCCATCGCCTCCAACGGCGCGGGGTGGGTCGCGGTGTGGGAGAGCGGGCAAGACGTGAAGGTCCGCGCGCTCGGAGCCGACGGAACGCCTCTCGCGACCGAGCAGCGGGTCAACGACAGCTCGCACTCGGGGGTGCAGCAGCATCCTTCGGTGGCGGGGCTCTCCGACGGGCGCTTCGCCGTCGCGTGGAACGATCGCGGCTCGACCGACATCTTCGTGCAGCGCTTCGGATCGGACACCAAGCCCATCGCCGGTGATCAGCAGACGCACGTGAACAACGTCGTCTCCGACGGCGATCAAAACAGCCCGGTGATCGCCGCGAGCCCGGCGATCGGCGGCTCGTACGTCGCCGCCTGGGTCGACGCCGCTTCGAGCCAGGTGCGCGCGCGCTTGCTCGGCGGCTCGGCGGGGTTCCTCTTCAACAGCGTCGACGGGCAAGACAGCGAGTTCGCCGCGAGCATCGCCACCGGGCGAAAGCGCACGAGCCCGACGATCGCCGTCGGCGGCGCAGGGCCGAACATCGCCATCGGGTGGGAGGACGACGCGTCCACCGACCCGGGGATTTACGGTCGTCGCTTCCCGCTGCCGACGCCGTAGGTCCCCTGTTCACTCGCTCTGCTCGTGGACAAAACTGCACTCGTCCACTACGTGGACTCGTTCAGGGAGGCTGTTCACTCGCTCTGCTCGTGGACAAAACTGCACTCGTCCACTGCGTGGACTCGTTCAGTTTTGTTCCCGCAGGTAGACGATGGTGCGGATGACGTCGACGAGGCGCTCGCGGTCGTCGGGCTTCAGGTCGACGAAGCGCACGCCCATGCCCGGGTTCGGGTTGTCGCCCGAGGGGCGCACCCGGTTGATCCAGGCGACGACACCGACCAGCTTGAACGACGGCTGCCCCGGTGGCGCGAACGACAGACGGATCTCGGTGCCGATGGCCAAGGGCTTCTCGGTGCGCACGAAGACGCCCATCTGACTGATGTTGGAGATCGCCGCGTAGAGGAACGTGTCCTCGGCCACGCAGTCGACCGACCACTCGTCGACGTCGATGCGATCGTGAACGCGCCGCTCGTTGGGCGGGATCGAGCTCGGTGACTTGCGTTCTTCGGACATCGGTCCCTCCCTACTCTCGTCCGCGGCGCCAGGAGCGCGGCAGCATTCGTCCAAAAGGCTTCATTGCACGTGAAGTGCGCCGGCGATGACGCGGTTCTCACCGTCGCTGGGCCCGCTCTTCACCTTGAGCCGGGTCTCGCCCACGAAGAGGCCGAAGTAAATGGTGTAACTGCCGGGGGTGAAGTTCGGCTCGAGTTGGAACTCGTAGTCGTCGACGATGTAGTCGTCGGTGAGCCACAGCGCGAACGGATACTTCCCCTCGAGCGGCTTGTGGTCGCCGTTGTGTCGGCGACGGAAGCCGTCGATGTGGATGAAGGCTTCCCACTCCGTCGTGATGGGCGCGAGCACCTTGTAGTAGGTGCGCATGCGGTATTTCCGGCCGGGAGCCACGGTGCTCACCATCTTCCCGTTGCCGTCGGTGATGTCGTAGCCGAGCACCTGGAGCTTGTCCTCCATGTTCACGTCGAGCGCGTGGTGCGGCTTCGGCGGCCCGTCGAGGAGGATCTTGTCGAGCGGGTTCTGGTTCTTCTCGCCCGGCAAGAGCGCCGACGCCACGAGGAGAATTTGGCTCGATCGCGCGTCGAGCACCGGCAAGTTGGTGCGCGGCTGCGCGTGCTCGCGGAACATCGCGTTGAGGCGCGCGAGCTCGTCGGCGCGCATCGCCAGGTAGCGGCGCTTGCCGCTCGGCGCTTCCATGAGCCAGCGGTACGCGCTTCCGGTGTCGGTGAACGAGGCCGGCTCGCCACCGGCGTAGTACGCCGCCGTGCGTCCGCCGACTCCGAAGAGGCCGAGCGGCTCGCCGCTTTGGTGCGTGGTCTCGTAGCTCTCGAAGACCTCCTTGGGGGAGAGCTGGTTCGCAAGCGCCGGGTAGTACCAGAAGCAGAGAACGAACCCCGCCGCCGCGCCGGAGAGCGCGAAGGCCGCCGCGCGACGACCCTGGAGGAGATCGCCGAGGAGACCGAGGACGAGGAACATCGCGATCCCCGAAGGAAGACCGAGCGCGGCGGCGACCGTCCAGCGCAGGTGCTGCGCGGTCGCGCCCAAGAAGATGAGCGCGGGGAGCGCGAGCCCCATCATCGGGAACAGCAGGAAGGCCGAGGCCAGCACCTCACGCCCGCGATCGGTGAGCCCCTCGTCTTTGACGAAGAGGCTCTTCGGCGGCGACCCGACGCGACCGCCGGTCAACGCGGCGAGCGCGAGCGAAGGAAGGATCGAGATCATGCCGCGCTCTTCCGGCTTCGTGGCGGGCTTCGCCGCGTCCTTCTTCGCGTCGCCCTCGGTCTTCGCGTCGCCGTCTTCTCTCTTCGCGTCGGCTTCCTTCTTCGCCTCGGCGTCGACGCTCGTCGTCCCCGCGCCGGGCAGCGCGGTGTCCGCGGCGTCGCCGAAGAGCTCTTCGAACGGCTCGAAGCCGCGGGTGAGCGAGGCCACCGAGAGCGGGCGCGCGCGGGCGAAGGCCCAGAGCCAAAGATCGCACGCGAAGAAGATGCCGAGGATGACGAGCGGCGGGACGAACGCCGTGATCCACCACGCGTTGAGCACGCCGTCGCGCACTTGCAGCGAGATCGTCGGGAGCCACTTGGCGTGGAACCGCGTGCCCGCCCAAATCGCCAGGCCGGCGAGCGAGGCGCCGGCGACGAGCGCGAAGTAGACGAGGGCCAAGAGGCCGTCCCACGCGTCGCGGAGCGCGTAGAGCACGCCGAGGTAGTTCTTGGGATCGAAGGGGCGGCGCTTCGAATCGCGCTCGACCCAGGTGAGGAAGGCGATGCCGGCGAAGCCGAAGAGCGACACCCACCAGAGGGCGAGCGCGCGATCCTTGTACGACTCGGGGAAGCTCGCGCTGAGGACGCCGAAGGCGTTGTAGGCCTTCTCCGGGAGCTCGTGGAAGTCGTGGTGGAAGACGCCGAGCAAAACGCCGGTGCCGACACCGACGGCCACCGAGCCGTGGGCGCCGCGCTCGAAGTCGCGGATGGAGACCGCGCAGACGGCGGCGAGCGCCGCGGGCGCGCTGAACGCGAGGAGCTCGGTGTGCGCCGCGAGGAACCCGTGGCCCACGAACGCCGTGCTCACGCCGATGAGGAGCGCCATGCGGAAGAGGCTCTCGCGCTTGTGCGCCGCCCCTTCGCGCCCGATCGGCGGGATGAACAAGCGCCCGAGGGCGAACGGCACGAACGCGCTCCACGGCGCGGCGGCGTGACCGAGGTAGCCGACGAAGTAGTCGAACGTCGGGTACTTCGACGGCAGGTGGAGCATGGCCCCGATGGCCATGGAGAGGTTCTTGGTGTCGTTCTCGCGAATCGCTGCGACCGCGCGCCATCCCGCGAAGACCGCTACCGCGAGGCCGGCGAGCGCCACGACGGCCGAGAGCGTATCCCCCGCGCGCTGCCCGGCGCCGAGCGAGACGAGCCATACGAGACCGATCGCCGCGAGCGGCACGCCGACGCCGAGGAGCAGGCCGCGGCTGTAGTAGCCGGACACGAGGCCGAGGAGAGCGAGGGCGAGCCACGCGAAGCGCGCGGGCCCCTTCTCGTCGTCGATGACGACGACGCAGAGACCGCCGAACGCCATGGCGAAGGCGCTCATGGTGACGACGTCGCCCAGCATGGTGCGCGCCTGGACGAAGTAGAGCGGGGTGCTCGTGAGGACCACGGCGGCGTAGACCGCGGCACGCGCGTCGACGAGACGACGCACGACGCCGAAGGTGGTGAGCACACCGGCGATCCCCCACACCGCGAGCGGCAGGCGGCCCGCCCACTCGTGCAAGCCGAAGAGCTTGAAGCCGAGTGCGATGGACGTGAACGGGAGCTCGGGACGACCGAGATCGTTCAAGTGCGGGAGCGAGTTGTCGGCGCCGCTCAGCGCGAGCGCGTCGGCGTGAAAGAGGTTCAGGCCGATGCGACGGGCGAGGTCGGCGACGTTGAGCTCGTAGGGATCCCAAAGCCCGCTGCGCGAGAGCGGCGGGAGCAGGAGGAAGAAGAGCACCGGCGCGAGGATCGCGAGGAGGAGCGGCGTGTAGCTCGGGAAGCGAGGCCCGGTCTCCGCCTGCGGTGCGTTCGAGCGGGCTTCTTCTTGGGGTTCGGAGGTCATGGCGTCCGTGGGAAAACAAGCCTTCCGCGCGCGCCCAAAGGGCTGGCGGGCGGGCGCACACTAGTACATCCGAGGAGGGGCGTCGGGATTTTTCGCCGGAGGAAAAGCCGCGAAAAATGGCGCGATCGTCGCGCCAAACGGGGCGGGAGGAGTGTAAGTTCCCCGGGCTTTGACCCCGCCCAAGCCTCGACCGCGCCCGGCCAAGAAAGCCCCCGCCAAGGTGACGCCGCGCGCCGGCAAGGTGGCGCTCGTCGGTCGACCCAACGTCGGCAAGAGCACGCTCTTGAACGCGCTCCTCGGCGAGCGCATCGCCATCACGAGCCCGCACCCGCAGACCACGCGCGACCGGATCCTCGGCGTCCTCACCGAGCCGGGGGCGCAGTTCGTCTTCCTCGATACCCCCGGCATCCACGCCGCGCGCTCCAAGCTCGGCGCGCGCATGAACCGCGAGGCCCGTGAGGCCGCGCGCGAAGCGGACGTGCTGGTCCTCGTGACCGACGTCGTCCCTGGCGCGGCGCCCGTGGCCCGCGACGTCGACATGACCCTCGTGAAGAGCCTCCCCGAGGGGATCCCGGTGGTGCTCGCCCTGAACAAGATCGATCGCGTGAAGGACAAGACCGAGCTCTTGGGCCTCCTCGAGGCGCACGCGCGCGCGTTCGACTTCGCCGCGCTCGTCCCGGTGAGCGGCAAGGTCTCGAGCGGCATGGAGTCCTTGAAGCGCGCTCTCCGCGAGCACCTCCCCGAGCTCCCCAAGGGGACGCCCCTCCCCTTCGACGAGGACACCCTCACCGATCGCCCCGTGCGCTACCTCGTGGCCGAGCTCGTGCGCGAGCAGGTGCTCCACCACACGCGCCAAGAGGTGCCGCACGGCGTGGCGGTGATCGTCGACTCGTTCGACGAAGCGCCGAAGGTGCCGCGCATTCTCCTCTCGGTCCACGTCGACCGCGAGTCGCACAAGCGCATCGTCATCGGCAAGCAGGGGACGCTCCTGAAGCGCATCGGCATCGAGGCGCGCAAGCGCGTCGAAGAGCTCGTGGGGAAGAAAGTGCACCTCGAGATCTGGGTGCGCGTCACGCCCGGCTGGTACGAGTCGGCCGCGGGGCTTCGCGAAATGGGCTACGGAGAGACCGAGAAATGACCAAGCATCACAAGTCGCGCGAGCAGAGCCACCTGCCCGGCGGCGCCCGCGGCCTCCCCATCGTGTGCGTCGTGGGGCGCCCCAACGTCGGCAAATCCACCCTCTTCAACCGCCTGGCGCGGCGCAAGCTCGCCATCGTCCACGACGAGCCGGGCGTCACGCGCGACCGCCACTACGCCGACACCGAGGCCTTCGGGCGCGCCTACACCCTCGTCGACACCGGCGGCTTCGACCCCGAGGACGACGATCCGATGAAGACCGGCATCGCCCGCCACGTGAAGGCGGCGCTCGCCGAGGCCGACGCGGTGATCTTCGTGACCGACGCGACGACCGAGCTCACCTCCGCCGACCGCGCGGCCATCAAGCTGCTCCGCGCCGCCAAGAAGCCGGTGTTCTACGCCGCCAACAAAGCCGACGGCCCGCTCCGCGACGCCGAGGCCTTCGAGGTGTACCGCCTCGGGGTCGAGCACGTGTACCCGGTCAGCGCGCTCCACGGGCGCGGCGTGGGCGACCTCGAGAGCGCCCTCGTCGCCAGCTTCCCCCCCGAAGAAGAAGCCGACGTCCCCGACGACGACACCGTGGCGCGCATCGCCATCGTCGGTCGCCCGAACGCCGGCAAATCGAGCCTGATGAACCGCCTCCTCGGCGAAGACCGCATGCTGGTCGACGACAAGCCGGGGACGACCCGCGACGCCATCGACGCGCTCGTGACGCGCGACGAGCGCTCGTACATCTTCATCGACACCGCCGGCATTCGGAAGAAGGGCCGAGTCACCAAGGCGGAGGACGCCGTGGAGGCGATGAGCGTGCTCCACGCCATTCGCTCCATCGAGCGCGCGCACATCACCGTGCTCATGTGCGACGCGCGCGAAGGCGTGGCCGAGCAAGACGCGAAGATCCTGGGCCTCGCCGAGGACCGATCCCGCGCCATGATCATCGTGCTCAACAAGTGCGATCTCCTCGACAAGGACGAGCTCAAGAAGGCCGAGGAGCTCGCGCGCGACAAGATCTCCTTCGCCCCCTACGTGCCGGTCGTGCGCTTGAGCGCCAAGACCGGCCGCGGGCTGAAGGAGCTCTTCGACACCATCGACCGGGTGAAGGAGGCGTACTCGCAGCGCGTCGCCACCGGCGCGCTCAACCGCTTCTTCGCCGAGGTGCTCGACACCCATCCCCCGCCGACCAGCGGCGGCAAGGCGCCGCGCCTCTTTTACATCACCCAGGCGGAGAGCTCGCCGCCGGCGTTCGTCGCCATCAGCAACGCGCCCGACAACGTCCACTTCTCCTACCGAAGGTTCGTGGTGAACCAGCTCCGGAAGCACTTCGGCTTCGAAGGGGTGCCGGTGCGCGTCTTTTACCGAGCGAAGCGCAAGATCGACATCAAGAAGAAGCCGCGCTGACCCCGCCGGACATCAGGATGTCGGCGAGCTCTCCGAGCAGCACGAGATCGTGCACGTCGGAGGCGAGCTCGGGGACGCGGACGAGCGGGATCGTCGTCCCTCCCGCGCCGCGCGCGCGGTCGTCGAGCGCGCGCACGTGCACGCGATCGAGATCGGCGAGCTTGGTCGCGTCGGCGTGGGCCACGAGGAGCCGCTCCGGCGCGTCCTCCTCGAGCGCGAGCTTGGCCGTGCCGATGGCCTCGGCCACCGAGGCCTGGGAGATGGTCTCGCCGGCGTGCGGCGGAGGCATGTGGAAGCGGTTGATGACGAACGCGCCGCGCGGCATGTGGTGCTCGGCGAGGCGGTCGGAGAAGTAGAGGACCTCCTTCATGCTCATGGGCGCCGGCGAGGTGACCATGACGAAGGCGACGTCACTTGCGCGCAAGGTGGCCTGCACGCGCGCCGCACGCTGCTTGAAGCCGCCGAAGAGATCGTTCAGCTCGGTGATGAACCGCGCGAGGTCGTCGAGGAAGCCGCCGCCGGTGATGGTGCCGATGGTCTTGAGCACCAGCGCCGCCGACTTGGCGAGGAGGTTCAACGACACTTTGCCGGTCGACTGGAACGCCTCGACGAACCACCGCATCGCCGCCGAGTCGAGCGCCTCCATCATGCGCTCGGGAGCGTCGAGAAAATCCAGCGCGTTGGCCGTGGGGGGCGTGTCGAGGACGATGAGGTCGTAGCGCGGGTCGTCTTTGACGGCGATGAGCTTCTCCATCGCCATGTACTCCTGCGTGCCCGCGAGCGACGTGGAGACGTACTGATAGAGCTTGTTCGAGAGGAGCTGCTCGGCCTTCTCCTTCGACGACGAGTACTTGTGCACGAGCTCGTCGAAGGTGCGCTTCGTGTCGAGCATCATCACGGTGAGCGAGCCGTCGATGGGGATGTTCGCCGCGGCGAAGCGGGCCTTGTCGATCTCCACGGCCTCGGTGGACATCTCGGAGATGCCGAGGCTCTCGGCCAAGCGATGCGCAGGGTCGATGGTGAGGCAGAGCACGCGGCGGCCACGGCGCGCGGCAGCGACGCCGAGCGCGGCGGCGCTGGTGGTCTTCCCTACCCCGCCGGCACCCACGGTGATGACCACGCGGCGTGTGGCGATGATTTCTTCGAGCGGCGTGGGCATCGAGCGCGCGTCAGCCGCCTCCGCCCGCGTCGTCGTCGACGTACTCGCCCTCGGCGAGGTTGTCGAAGCGCGTGTACTGGTTGTCGAAGCGCACCTTGACGGTCCCCGTAGGGCCGTTTCGCTGCTTGGCAATGATGAGCTCGGCGATGTTGCGCTCTTCCGACGTTTCCTTGTTGTAGTAGTCGTCGCGGTAAATGAAGCAGATGTTGTCGGCGTCCTGCTCGATGGCGCCGGACTCGCGAAGGTCGGAGAGCTGCGGGCGCTTGGACTTCTCGCTTCGTGTCTCGACGGCGCGATTGAGCTGCGAGAGGGCGATGACCGGCACGCGGAGCTCCTTGGCGAGCTGCTTCAGCCCACGGGAGATCTCGCTGATCTCCTGCTCGCGCGAGTTCACGCCGTCGCGCCCCTTCATGAGCTGGAGGTAGTCGACGACGACGAGGCCGATGCGCTTCACTTTGCGCCCCTGATCGTCGGTGCGATCGTACTCGGCCTGGAGACGCCGCACCTTGGCGCGGAGCTCGAGGATGCCGAGGCTCGGCGAGTCGTCGATCCAGATGGGCAAGCCGCCGAGGTACGAGGCCGCTTGGGTGAGGCGGCTCCAGTCTTGCTGGCCGAGGAAGCCCTGGCGCACCTTGCCGACGTCGACCTTCCCCTCGCAGCACACCATACGGTTGGCGATCTGCTCGCGGGGCATTTCGAGGGAGAACACGACGGCGCCGGTGCCGGGCTCGTCCCAGCGTTGGCCGTCGGCCACCGCCTCGCGCGGCTTCGGGCGCGCGACGTTCACCGCGAGGTTCAAGACGAACGACGTCTTTCCCATGCCGGGGCGCGCGGCGACGATGGTGAGGTCGCCGTCGTGGAGACCGGCGGTGAGGCGGTCGTAGCGATCGAAGCCGGTGGCGACGCCGGTGATGCGGTCGCCGCGCTGCATCGCTTCGGTGAGCTGCTTGAAGCTCTTCTTCATGACGTGGAGCAAAGGCTCCACGCTGCTCGACTCGCTGGTGCGCGCGAGCTGGTAGACCGACTGCTCGGCGCCGTCGATGAACGCCTGCGCGTCGCCGTAGTCGATGTAGCCCTGCGCCGAGACGCGCTGGCACACGGCGATGAGCTGCCGCACGCGCGACTTTTCGTGAATCGTCTTTCCGTAGGCGGCGACGTTGGCCACGGCGGGCGCCGCGTTGAGCACCTCGGTCAGGTACGACATGCCGCCGACCTGCGCGATGCGCTCGCGGTTCTTGAGCCACGTGCCGACCTGCACGATGTCGACGGGCTGGCCTTGGCTCTTCAGCTCGAGGCACGCCTCGTAGATGCGCCGGTGCGCCTCGGAGTAGAAGTGCTCGGGCTTGAGGAACTCGAGCACCTTGTCGAGCGCGAGGTTGTCGATCATCACCGCCGAGAGAACGGCGGCCTCGGCGTCGAGATCGTGAGGCGGTACTCGCCCCTCGATGACCGGCGGCTCACGCGGGGTGTCTCGCTTCTCCCAGTTCGGTCGCATCGGTCTTCAGGAACGATCAGTTTCGCACAAAACGCGAAGCCCCGGGTCGCCGGAGCGGCCCAGGGCTTCATTTCCGCGTCGCGAAGTTTCACTTCGCGCCGCCTGGTCCTGCGTCGCGAAGTTTCACTTCGCGACGACTTCGACCTTGAGGGTGCCGACGACGTCGGGGAGGAGCTTGACCGGGATCTCGAAGGTCCCGAGCTGACGAATCGGCTCGGCGAGGTGCATCTTCTTGCGGTCGAAGTGGACCCCCTTGGCCTCGGCGGCCGCGTGGATCTCCTTCGCGGTGACCGCGCCGAAGAGCTTCTCGTCCTCGCCCACGGCGTGGGAGAGCTTGATCTCGAGCGCGCTGATCTTGGCGGCCACTTCGCGGGCCTCCTTCTTCAGCTTCTCGTTCTTCGCGACCGCGACGGCCTTCTCGTGGTTGATGCGGTTGATCGCCGCCGTGGTGGCGGGGACCGCGAGCGACCGGGGGAGAAGGTAGTTGCGGGCGAAGCCCGGGCGCACCTTCACGAGCTCGCCGGAAGATCCGACGTTCTCGACGTCCTGCTGCAAAACGACCTGAATCGTGGTTGCCATGGCTTGCCTCTTCTCAGGCCGTCACGGTGAAGGGGAGCAGAGCGATGTTGCGCGCGCGCTTGATCGCCTGCGTGACCTTGCGCTGGTGGAGAGCGCAGTTGCCGCTGATCCGGCGCGGAACGACCTTCCCGCGATCGGACACGAAGTACTTCAAGGCTTGCGGGTCCTTGTAGTCGATGAACTCGATCTTCTCCGCGCAGAACTTGCAAACGCGCTTCTTGCCGGTGCGGCGGCGCCCCGGTGCGTCTTGGTTCAAATCCGGCGTGCGGCCGAAGTCCTTGTCGTCGTCGAACATGCTGGGCCTGTTCATGATCAGACCTCCTCTTCCTTCTTGCTGGCGGGGGCCTCGGCCTCGGCGGCGGCCGGCTCTTCGGCGTCGTCGGGCGCCGCGAAGTCGTCGTCACGATCGCCGCGCGGCTCGAAGCTGCGCGAACGGGGGGCGTCCGGACCGAGATCGAGCAGACCGAGCGCGCGCTCGCGCGACTCTTTCTCCTCTTCCTCTGCCGGAAGCTCGAGGCGAGCCATCTTCACTTCTTCCGGATCGACCGTGATGGCCGCGGTGTCGACATCTTCCTTGAGGAGGACGGTCTGGAACTTGAGGACCGCGTCGGCGAGCTTCAGGTTGCGCTCGAGCTCGTTCACGAGGCCGCCCTTGCCCACGTACTTCACGTAGACGTAGACGCCCTTCTTGAACTTCGCGACCGGGTAGGAAAGCTTACGCCGCCCCCAGGCCTCGACCTTCAAGAGGGTGCCGCTCTCGCGGTTCACCACCTCGGCCACGCGCTGCTGGACCTTCTCCGCCGCGTCGGCGTCGACGTCCCCACGCAGGATGTAGATGGTCTCGTATTCCTTCGACTTCAGTGCTTGCGTCGTCGTGACGATCGCCATGGATGAAACTCCTTTTGGGCTACGGCCCGTGGTCATTGCCACGAGCAAGGATTCCTTCCGTACCGTGAGGTACCAGGGGGCCGCCCAAAGGGAGGTCCGGAAGGAAGGGGCGGCTTCATAGCATCGGCCGAGGCGTCTGGCTACGCCCTCGATCCCTGAACAGAAATCCCCGCAAGGGGCGCCCCGGGCTGGTAGTCTTTGCCCGTGCGTCCGACGCAGCTCCTCGCGCTGCTCCTCCTTGGGGCCGGGCTGTCCTTTTTGGCGCTTTATCAGCGCCAATTCGCGGCGACGGCCTCCGGCGGCGAGCCCATCAAGATCCTCACGTTCGCCAAGGCGATCGAGCGCGACAAGGTCATCACCGACGAGATGCTCGTGGTCCGCGAGGTCCCGCAGGGCTACGTCGAGGACCGCGCGGTGAAGGACCTCGAGCGCTCCAAGGTGCTCGGCCTCCACCTCGCCCACGCCGTCGGCATCGGCGAGACGATGCTCTGGACCGATCTCGTCACCACCGGCGACCACAAGGTCGAGCTCAGCTCGCTCGTGCCGGTCGGCAACCGCGCGGTCTCCTTCCGCGTCGAGGGGGACTCGAGCGCGGCGCTCATCCTCCCCGGCGACTACGTGGACATCATCGGCGTCGTCTCGCAGACCCCGCGCCCGCCGGGGGAAGGGGGGAATTTTCGCGACTCGAGCCGCTACACCGCCTACAGCGCGAGCCGCGTGTCGTTCGACGGCGCGAACCCAACCCCCGACCACCAGCTCGGATCGATCGTGCTCGTGCAGCACGTGCTCGTGCTCGCCTCGGGGACCTTCACCTCGCGCGACGACATGGTCGCGCAGCCGAAGACCGACGGGCACAACACCATTCTCACCTTGAGCCTCACCGTCCCCGAGACGCAGCTCGTCGCCCTCGCGGCCGACAAGGGGCACATCTCGGTGGCGCTCCGGAACCCCGACGACGCGCGCACCGCGCCGAGCATCCCCGATCTTTCGTCGAACTCGCTCCTGAACGGCAAAGAGCGCGACGAGATCAAAGGGCGCAGGCCCGGCACCGGCAGCGGCGCGCTTCCGTAAGGGGCGCGGGCCACGCGAGACGCGCGGCTAGTCCGCCATTTGCACGCAGCACGTCGCTGCATCACGGCTGCAGTTGTCGTTCGCGCACGCGTGACGTCGGGTCTCGAGACGCTCGGCCAATCCGCAGAAACGGCTTGCCGCTGAACTCGTCAGGGGAGCATGCTCATGCGTGGTGACTTCGTGGGACGGGGCTCATGGGTCGAGCGGGGGACGAGCTCATGGTGAGACGCTACGGCGTTCCAGAAGTTGCACAGAGGCGCCCGAAGCGGCTCCGCGCTCTTCTTTGCGCGGCGGTGCTCGCGACTTTCGGCGTCGCCTGCAGCACGACCAACACGACTCCGGTGGACGCGGGCTCGGACGCCGGGAGTGACGATCTCGGGCCGTGCACCTCGAGTCGAGATTGCCAGCGCAACTTCCCCCCCAATCCGACGTTCGTCTGCATCTTCGACTCGACCAAG
This sequence comes from uncultured Polyangiaceae bacterium, assembly GCA_964531795.1. Taxonomy (GTDB): domain Bacteria; phylum Myxococcota_A; class Polyangia; order Polyangiales; family Polyangiaceae; genus CAZHHD01. The sequence continues at coordinate 32,615 of CAZHHD010000017.1, forward strand.
GGGTGCAGCGCGCAGGGGCACTGCTACACCGCCGCCGAGAGCTCGTGTCGAGACGGCGCCGTCGATGTCTATGCATGCAACTGCGCTGACGGGGGGCGCGCATCGACGACGGAGTGCGGGATCCCGCCTGGATACTCCATCGACGTCCCGACCTACGCCTGTACCTTCCCCGACGCCGGCCCGCCCGACACCGGCCCCGCGGACGCGCGCGCCCTCGACGCGTCCGACGCCAGCGACGCTCCCTCCGACTGACGCTCGTCGCGCCCGCTACTTCTTCGCCGGCCCGTTCCGCACCGGCGCCTTCGCGTTGAGCGCGTTCATCGCCGCGGCCACGCCGTCCTTCAAGACGGCGCGCACGGCGTCGATCGTCTTGTCGATGACCCCGGAGAGCTCGGCCTTCTCCATCGTGTCGAAGTTCGCGAGCACGTAGTCGGCGACGTCGCCCTGAAAGCCTGCGGGCGGACGGCCGATGCCGACGCGCACGCGCACGAACTCGGGCGAGCCGAGGCGCTGGATCATGCTCCTTAGGCCGTTGTGGCCGGCGTGCCCTCCCCCGACCTTCAGGCGGACCTCGCCCCACGGAAGATCGAGCTCGTCGTGCACGACGATGACCTCGCCCGGCGCGACCTTCAAGAAGGCCATCGCCGGCTGCACGCTGTCACCCGACAGGTTCATGTAGGTCATCGGCTTGAGGAGCGCCGCGTCCTTCCCCGCGACGGGCCCCTTGGTCCACACGCCGGAGAACTTCTCCTTGAAATCGGCAAGCCCTTCGCGCGCGCGAAGCTCGTCGAGCGCCATGAAGCCGACGTTGTGCCGGTTGCCTTGGTACTTCTTGCCCGGGTTTCCCAGACCGACGACGAGGTGCACCGCTGCCTCCACATACGAAGACGCGCCGCGGCGACCCGTGCTGGGGCGCGCGCGACGCGTTCTTCCTCGTGTCACAGGCGCGCAGAGAGCGCGCCGTCGTAGCTCACTTCTTCTTGTCGGCCGCGGGCTTCGCGTCCTTCGCCGCCGGGGCCTTCGCATCGGCCGTCTTCGCCGCAGCCGCACCGCCCGCCGCCGGAGCCGCAGCCCCCGCCGCGCCCGGAGCCGCCGCAGTCGCCGCCGCCTCTTCCTCCGCCGAGCGATCCTTCTCCGGCGTGACGATGGCGATGAGCGTCTGCTCCGCCGGGAGGCGCACCGCGACCCCCTGCGGGAGCTTGAGATCTTGCGTGGCGACGTGCTCGCCGAGGTTCAAGTGGGCGATGTCGATCGTCACCTTGACCGGGATGAGGTCGGGGCGCGTGCGGATCGGCACCGTGCGGTAGACCTGGCGAATGAGGCCGCCCTGCGCGAGACCGGCCGGCTTGCCGGTGAAGACGAGCGGGATCTCGACGTCGATCTCCTCGTCGAGCTTCACCTCGACGAAGTCCACGTGCTCGAGCGAGCGGGTGAGCGGGTGGTAGCTGTACTCGCGGATCATGACGAGCAGATCCTTGGCGCCGCCCACGTTCATCTGGATGACCGTGTTCTTGCCGCGCTCGCTGTTCAACACCGCGAGGACGTCCTTCGGACCGACGGTGATCGGCGTCGCGGGGTGACCCTTGCCGTACGTGACGGCGGGGACGCCGCCGGTGCGACGAAGACGCTTGGCCGCGCCCTTACCACCCGCGACGCGGGCCTGGGCGGACAACGAGATCATGTTGGTGCTCATCGAAGGCTCTCTCTCTTTGCCCCGGAAGCGTGCCTGGCAGCCGCGGGTCGGAATGACGCGAGGCCCGGACGGGATACGGGGACGCGCGAAATAGCAGAGGCGCGGCGGGAATGCCAGGGGTCAGGGGACGTCGGTCGTGCTGACGAACCCGGTGTCGTCGCTCTTCGACCCGGCGCCGGGGACCCAGAACCACCCGTCGTGCTGCGGGTTCCCCCACGCCGCGCCGCTCGGCACGCTCCAGCGGTTCCGCTTCCACGTGCTCCCGGCCTTGGTCCAGAAGTCGTCGGGGTAGAGCGGGCCGTAGGTGGCGTCGATGCGCGTCGAGAAGGTGTTGTCGGTGAAGGTCACGTCGGTCGCGCCGCCCAGGATCGCGACGGTGTAACCGAAGCCACCGAACAAGTTGTGGGTGATGGTGAAGTGCGAGTACGGGCCCGTCGCCTGGTACGCGACGCCGTTCGTGTTCCCCAGGCTCTCGATGGTGTTGTGGTCGATGACCACGTAGCTCCCCTTCGAAGCGCCGGACTCGGCGCCGATGCCGTCGTGGTGGTAGACGGCGTTTTGCACGTCGGCGGCGTGGTGAAGGAAGTTGTCGCGGTAGGTCTGCGGCTTCGACGCGTCGGTCGTGGGGTTGACGTCGATGGCGTTGCCGAAGCCCCAAAAATCCGAGTGCGTCACCGTGAGCTTGCCCACGTGCGTGTAGTAGCCGCCGTTCCCCGCGAGCCCGTATTGGTACGAGTGCGCGAGATCCACGTTCTGCGGAGGCTGCACGTCGGGCTCGAAGGTGCAGTAGTCGAAGGCGATGTCGTCGCCGAAGAGCCCCACCAGCTTGTCGTTGGGGGCGTTGCCGTGAAAGCGACACCCGACGAACGTGACGCCGGTCACCGCCGTCGACGAGGAGCCGACGTCGACCCCGCCGGGAAAATCGATGCACGTGTAGGTCTGCCCGCTCGCGATGGGCGTGCCGTTCCACGCTGTCAGCGAGCTGCAGCCGGGCGCGTGGGTGTACCCCGTGTTCGAGGGACCGGGGAACGCGCTCGTCCCCGCGTCGCCCCCTCCGCTCGCGGCATCGCCTCCGCCGCCGCCTCCGCCTTCGGAGGTGGCCGCGTCCGACGAAGATCCGTCGCCACCGCCGCCAGACGTACCGGCCTCGTCGAGGGGCCCGAGCGCATCTCCGCCGCTGGAGGAGCAGCCCGCGCCCCCCACCCCACCGGCGATCCCCAAGGCGACCGCGACGAGAAGAGCGAGGGCTCGTGAAGGTCGCATCACCCCGACCTTACTACGGCCCCTCGAAGGTGACGCGAGTCGCGTCGACAGGTTGACGGGAGGGGTGCGGTGCGAAAGGATCACCCTGCACCTATCTTTCTTGCGCGGAGCCCACGAACAACATGCCCTTCTCACGATCGACCTTCTGCTTCCTCGGCGTCCTCTTCGCGGTCGCGAGCTGCAGCAGCAGCCGTGACCTTCCGCCGCCCGCGAGCGATTCGCACGACCCGGGCCCGACAGGTGGGGGCGGAGGCGACGACGGCGGCGTCAAGGTCGACGGCGGCGGAGGCGGCGACAGCGGCGGCGGGACCGGACCCTCCGGCTGCTTCGCCGACGACAAGACCGGCTTCCCGAAGTGCTCGTGGGCCCATCTGAAGCAAGGGGGCACCCCCGATCAGGTCAACGGCATCCCTTCGGGGACCAGCACCGAGACGGCGCTCCAGCTGCGCGCGGTGGGCCCCGATCGCTTCGCGTCGGTCGCCGACTGCAAAGCCCAGGCATTCGGCTTCACGCTCCAAGCACTCGGGATGCTCGAGATCCCCCAGCCCGACGCGGGCGTCTACTGGTACCTCGTCGGCGCCGACGGCAAGTGGACCGCCGCGGGCGACGGCGGAGTCATCGGCATGGTCGCCGCCTACGATCCCGCGTCGTACGCCGACGCAGCCGGCGCGTCGCCCCCGAGCCCCACGTACAAGCTCGACGCCCTCTGCGACGCCCTCTACACCGGCAACAGCGCCGCCATCGTCACCGTGCTCACGGTCATTCACAACATCCACGACGGCGCCAAGGTCCTCGAGGCCGACTTCGTCGCCCAACACGCGACGAACGCCAGCATCGCCAGCGGCTACTACCTCTCCATCGCCCGCTGACCCTTCGCGCCCCCAACGCCACCCAACGCAACGCCCTGGCAGTCCCGCCCCCGCGACTTTCGCCCCAGGGCGAAAGTCGCTCGCGGCAGCGAAGCCGGGGAGGCTCGAAAACGCCCAGCGTTTCGAGGGGGCGGAGCCCCACCAGGGTGGAGTTTCTTCTCTGTTCGCGTCCTACGCGAACAGAGAAGAAACGCTATCCGAGCTGTGAATGCGCTTGATCGCCTCGGCCAGGAGCTTGGCGATGCTGATCTGCTTGATCTTCGGACACGCGCGGGCCGCGTCGGAGAGCGGGATCGTGTCGGTCACGACCACCTCGGTGAGCGGCGACTCGGTGATGCGCTGCACCGCCGGGCCGGAGAAGACGCCGTGCGTGGCGCAGGCGACGACCTTCTTCGCCCCTTTGTCGACGAGCGCCTTGGCCGCGCCACCGAGGGTGCCGGCCGTGTCGATCATGTCGTCGATGATGATGCAGTCCTTCCCCTTCACGTCGCCGATGAGGTGCATCACCTCGCTGACGTTGGCGCGCTCGCGGCGCTTGTCGACGATGGCGAGCGACGCGTTGTTGAGGCGCTTCGAGTACGCGCGCGCGCGCTCGACGCCGCCGGCGTCGGGGGAGACGAAGACCGCCGAGGAGTCGAAGTTCTTCTTCAGGTAGTCCTCGAGCATCACCGGCATCGCGTAGAGGTGATCGAAGGGCATGTTGAAGAAGCCCTGGATCTGCCCGGCGTGGAGGTCGACGGCGACGACGCGCGTGACGCCCGCCGCTTGGATCAAGTCGGCCACGAGCTTCGACGTGATGGGCGTGCGCGGCGCGACCTTACGGTCTTGGCGGCCGTAGCCGTAGTAGGGCATCACCGCGGTGATCGACCCGGCCGACGCGCGACGAAGCGCGTCGCACATGATGAGGAGCTCCATCACGTTGTCGTTGACGGGGCTGCACGTCGGCTGAATCACGAAGGCGTCGACGCCGCGGACGTTCTCGTTGATCTCGCAGAACGACTCACCGTCGGAGAACCGCGTGATCTTGCTGCGTGAGAGCGGCGTCTCGAGGTGCTCGGCGATCTTCCGGGACAGCTCGGGGTTGGCGTTCCCGGAGAAGATACAGACCTTCTTGAACATACGAGCCCTCCAGAGGACGCGAGGCGAGGACGGGCAAACGCCCGACACCCCCGGGCGCGCGAGGTGTAGCTAGCGGGTACGCATGTGTCAACGCGGCGCGGCAGCGTCGGCGTCGAGAAAGACACGAATCTTCGTGACGCCGTTGATTCGCGGCAGCGGATCGCCCGGCCGCGCGAGGCGTCCGCCCCTTCCGTGGTAGCCGGGGAACGGCTCGCCGGGGGTGACGAGCACGAAATGCGCCTCGCCGCGGCGGCTCACGAAGAGCACCGGCACCGGATCGACGAGTGATCTCGGCGGGTGAGCGACGAGCGTGATCCCTTTTTCTCCGGTGACGGCGACCGCAACCCCCGGTCGGTCGGCCGCGGGGCCGAGCAAGGTGCCGATGCGCCACGCGCGGCGATCGTCCTCTTCGTAGTCCGGCTTCACCGCCGCGAGGCGCGCGCCGTCGATGGGCGGCGCGGCGGCGCCGTCGATCTCCACCTCGATGCTCACCGAAGGGCCGGCCTCGGCCACGGGCGGCGGCGGGGGCTTGGGGCTCCGCTTCGCCTCTTGGGACTCGCTCGCCTTGGTGCACCCCGACGTCACGAGGAGCAGGGCGAGCGCGAGACTCGACGATCGCTTCATCCGTCCTCCGGCAAGAGCTCGTTCAGGCTCCCTTGGGCCACGACACGCCCCTTCTCCATCTTGATGACCCGATCGCCGAGGGAGCGCGCTTCGCCCCGATGGTGCGTGACGTGGACGACGGGCACACCGAGCTCGACGGCTTGCGCGCGCAAGTCGGTGCAGAGCGCAGCGCGGAGCTCGCGGTCGAGCGCCGAGAACGGCTCGTCCAAGAGGACCACGCGCGGCGTCATCGCCAGAGCGCGCGCGAGCGCCACGCGCTGCGCCTCCCCGCCCGAGAGCGTCGGCGGTCGACGCTCGGCCACGTGACCGACGTGAAAGCGCTCGAGCATCTTCTTCGCCGCGGTGCTCCGCTCGGCGGCGGGGAGCGCGCGGTCCATGCCGTAGCCCACGTTGGCGAGCGCGGTCATGTGAGGGAAGAGCGCGAGCGACTGGAAGACGAACGCCACGCGGCGCTCGTGCACCGGCCGATCGACGCGCGCTTGTGCGTCGAACCACGCGTCTTGGCCGAGCGCCACCCTCCCCGCCTCCGGGCGCACGAGCCCGGCGACCGCGGCGAGCACCGTGCTTTTTCCTGCTCCCGAAGGGCCAAAGAGGATCGTGACGCCAGGGGGGAATTCGAGATCGACGTCGAGCCCAAACCCCGAGCGCGTCACCTTCACCTTCGCCGTCAGCGTGTCACCCATGCTGGGCTCCGCGGGCGGAGAGCTTGTTCACCGCGTAGAGCACGCCGAGCGCGAGCGCCGTGAGCACGCACACCATCGCGAGCGCGTCCGACTCGCGGCGCGCCTGAATGGCGTCGTAGATGGCGAGCGAAGCGGTCTGCGTCTCGCCGGGAATATCGCCGGCGACCATCAGAGTGACGCCGAAGTCACCGAGGGAGCGGGCAAACGCGAGCATCAACGCGGCGACGATACCGCGCGTCGCCAGCGGGAGCTTCACCGTGAGGAACGCGCGGAGCGGCGTCGCGCCGAGCGTGCGCGCCGCCATCACGAGGCGCGGGTCGACGTCCTCGAGCGCCGCGCGGCTCGACTTCACGACGACGGGGATGGCGCCGATGGCCGCGGCGCACACCGCGCCGGTGCGGGTGAAGACGATCGACGAGCCGGTGAGCGCCTCGAAGGCGTGACCGATGAGGCTCTTTCGGCCGATGGCGACGAGCAAGTAGTAGCCGAGCACCGTCGGCGGGAGCACGAGCGGCGCGGTGAGGATCACGTCGACGATGTCGCGACCGGGAAAGCGACGCGCGGCGAGCGCGGCCCCGAGCGCGACGCCGAACACGGCGGCGAGGAGCGTCGAAAGGAGAGCGATCTCGAACGAGAGGACGAGCGGCGTGATCTCCACCGCGCGCTCCTCTCAGGGGGCCTTCGGTGCAGCCGCGCTCAGCGATTCGCCGGGGAGGAGAAAGCCGTAGCGACGCATCACCGCGCGCCCTGGCTCCGAGCCGACGAAGGCGACGAACGCGCGCGCGTCGTTCTCGCGCGCGCCCTTTGCCTCGGGTGCGCCGTGGCAGACGACGAGCGCTTGATCGAGCGGCTCGTGCAGCGTGGGATCGATGGGGAGGTAGTCCCCCTCGGGCGCTACCACCGCAAGCGAGAGCGCGACGATGGCGACGTCGGCGTTCCCCGACTGAGCAAACTGCAAGGTCTGCTGCACGTTCTCGCCGTAGACGACCTTGGTGGAGACGGAGCTCCACGCGCCCACTTTGGTGAGCGCTTGCTTCGCCGCTTGTCCGTACGGCGCGTGCTCGGGGTTGGCGATGGCGATCTTGGAAAAGCGCGGTTCGTGAAGCTCGAAGAGCGTCGCCGGCTTGGGCGTCCCCTTGCGCACCCATGCGACGATCTGCCCGCGGGCGTAGAGCGTTTGCGTCTCGCCGATACAGGCCTTGTCCTTCACCACGTCGTCGACGAAGGAGACGTTGGCGGCGGCGAAGACGTCGAACGGCGCGCCTTGGGAGATTTGCTTCGCCAAGAGCCCCGTCGAGCCGAAGGAGAGCACCACCCTCTGCCCGGTCTTCTTCTCGTACGCCGCGCCGAGATCGGCGAAAGCGCGTGAGAGATCGGCCGCCGCCGCCACTTTGAGCGGCGGACGCATCGAATCCGCGGAGTCGCTCGACGAGCTGCTCGACTTGCATCCACCCGAGGCGAGCACCGCGAGAGCGCATAGCGCGACGGCGGCACTGCGAGCGCCGCACGTCGCGACCGAGCCACTCCGCGCTCTGCGCTCAGTCTTGGTAGATGATCGTTCCGACATCTTCGCCCTCCAGGGCGCGCGTCACCATCCCGCGCTTCAGGCCGTTCACGATCTGCAGCTCGGTGCAGAAGCGCGAGCGCGTGAGGTACTCGATGACGACGCGTTCGACGGCGAGGTCGACGAGATCGAGCTTCAAGAGCTCGCGCGCGCTGATGCGGGGGACGAGCTTCGCCGAAGGGTTCTTCTTCGGGTCGTCGGTGTAGAGACCGTCCTCGTCCTTGATGAAGATGGCGCGCTTCACCCCGAGCGCCTCGGCGGAGAGGAAGACCCCCGCGTCGGTGCGGTGCTGCGGGATGCGGCTCCCTTCGGAGGGCTTCTCCCAATACCCGAACGGCGGCATGCCGGTCATGATGGGGATGCACCCGAGGCGGAAGTAGAGCGGCAACTTCTCGAAGTCGTCGTTCATGATGTAGATGCCGCCGTGCTTGGCGAGGAGCATCTGCAGCATGCGCGCGTTCTGCCGCGGCACGTAGCCGCCGAGCGCGGCGAGGAGACCGGTGGGGAGCTCGAGGTCCGAGGCCACCGCGTAGATGTGGCGCGCGCGCGTACCGCCGCCGCAGCAGAGGAGGAGCTTGTGCTTCTCGCGCACCGCCACGAGCTCGTCCAAGATGGGGAACAGCGCAGCGCGCCCGCGGTCCATGATCGACTGGCCGCCGATCTTGAAGACCTTCACGTCGGGCATCATCGCCACGGGGTCGTAGGAGAGCCCCGCGGCCGAATCTCCGGTGAGCGACGACTCGCCGAGCGCGCTCTCGATCACACGACGGGGAGCCTCAGGCATGACGCACCTCCTTCGAAGGCGACGACGCGCCGGGGCGCGCGGCGGCAGCTTTTTGCGGCTCGCGCGTGATGATGGTGCCGACCTCTTCGCCGGCGAGCGCGCGGGTGAGCGCCCCCTCTTGGAGACCGCTGACGATCTGCACCTCCTCGACGTGGCGCGCGGTGCGCCAGGCCTCGAAGAGCTGGTGATCCAAGATGAGCTCCTCGGGCATGTTGGCGAGGAGCTCGGGGAGCGACGTCCTCCGAATCTGCTTCGCGTCGGCGTGCTTCTTCGGATCCTTCGTGTAGAGGCCGTCCTCGTCCTTCACGAAGACGATCTTCTTCATGCCGAGCACCTCGGCGTGGATGAAGAGACCGAAGTCCGATCCGTGGGTCGGGAGCGGCCCGCTCTCCGGCGGCGGCTCCCAGAAGTGGTACGGCGGCGTGGAGATGACGATGGGGAGCATGCCGCTCTCGAGGTAGAGCGGGAGCTCCCAGAAGTGCTCGCGCTGCATCACGATCGATCCGTGCTTGGCGAGGAGCGCGTTCAAGAAGACCGCGTTCGCCTCCTCCATCGCGCCGACGAGCTGGGCGATGCCGCCGGTCGGGAGACCGAGGTCGATCGCGATCGACACCGTGTGGCGCACGCGCGTGCCGCCGCCCACCGAGATGACGAGCTTGTACTTCTTCCCCTCGCGGAGCGCGGCGATCTCGCGAACGAGCGGCAAAATCGCCTCTTTCCCGCGATCGAAGATCGACTGGCCGCCGAGGCCGACGAGGATCACGTCGGGCATGATCGAGAACTCGTTCGCCGAGTCCGTCTTGGCGGCGACGCTCCGATTCACCAGCGACTCGCGCATCAGCGGCGAGGCGATGTGCGTGCGTCCGTCCCCCGTGACGAGACCTTTCGGGCCGTTTTCTTTGCTCATGAATTCTCCTGAGGCGTAGCTCGCTGTGCTTCTTCTTCGCGCGCGCGCTCGGCGGCGACTTCCGTGCGAACGCGCTCGAGCGCGCGGACGATGTGATGGGTGACGAAGCCCGAGAGGGTACCGAAGGTGGTGTGGATCACGAAGCCCGGAATGAGGAAGCCATAGGCCACCGCCGGGGCTTGGACCATGAGGGTGATGGTGAAGATGGTAGCGAAGCGCGCAGCGCCGATGATGCCACCGACCACCGACCAACCGAAGGGCCCGGGCATCCGCACGCCGTCGGGCCCCTGGCGCACGAGGAACGGGAGCATCAGGTCGGTCGCGAGCCCCGGCGTCACGTGCTTCACGATCTCGAAGATGCCGTAACGCCCGTCGCCCATGAGGAACGCGACCGTCCCCATCGTGAGGCCGGTGAGGGTTGCGCCGAAGCGACGCTTCGTGAGCAGCGCGGCGACCACGTAGAGCGGCGTGAGGACGACGAGCTTGTGCCCGGGCGCGAAGGGGATGCTGGGGAGCACCTTGAGCGCCTTGATGCCGAGCATGCTCAGCGACACACCGGCGATGACGGCGACGTCGCGCACGTACTCGCGACTCCGGCCGTCGAGGCTCGGATCGGCGGCGACGTGCGCCTCGGCGCGGGCGATTTGCTGCTCGATACGGCGCACGATCGGGCCGACGTCGCCGCGACCGATGCGCTTCACGCCGGCCCAGAACGACTCGTGGGGCGCGCCGTCGTCCGTGCCGCCTTCGCCGCCGCGATGCCTGCCGCCGCCGCCGCCGGTCCCCCGCCCGCCTCCGCCTCCGCCACCACCGCGCCCACGTCCGTCCGCGCCGCCGAAGAGCGCGAGCACCGCGTCGATCGAGGCGGCCACCACCTTGGGTACGCCGAGCTTGCCGAGCCCTTGCGCGATCGCCCGGCTGTCACCGGCGCGGGCGACTTGCGAGGCCATGACCACGGTGAGCACGCGCACGATCATCGCCGCGCCGGTGAGCGCGCCGATCACGTTGACCGAGATCGAGGTCACGACGAGCGACACCGGGACCCAGCGATCGGTCGCGGGGTCGTCGGCCGTCAGCGCGTACGACGTGACGATGAAGAGCGCGAAGCCCCACAGCTTCGTCACCTGACGAAGGAGCCTTCGCGCCGGGATCCCCACGAGGAGCCAGGCGAGCGCCTGCGAGAGCGCGAGCGCGCTGAGCGCCCAGAGCGGCTTCACGAGGAACACGCCGACCGCGAGCGCCGCCAGATACAGCACGCGGAGTCGCGGATCGATGCGGGTCTCGCTGGGCATCGCCGTTAACGTAATCCTGCCACGGTCGTCCAGCGACCGCTCGAGGCTACGCTTCGTGGGTAAAGAGAGTCGCGCACGACCGTCCGTGCGCGGCGCGTCAGCCGGCGTCTTGCTCGTCTTTGGTCTTCAACGGCGGACACACGCTGCGCGGGATCTTCTGATTCACCGCGGGGATCGACCGGAGGTATTTGACGATCGAATAGACCTCGTAGTCGTTCATCGTCGAAAAGTGCTTCATCTGCGGACAGAGCTCGAGGCCGTCTTTGTCCTGCCCGAAGCGGATCGCGTAGGCGATTTGATCGTCCGTCCACGTGCCGAGGCCCGTGGCCATGTCGGGCGTGAGGTTCGGCGGGTAGAGCTCGACCCGCGTGTCCTGCGGGTACGCGAGCGGCGTCATCTGCCCGGCCATGTTCTGCGTGTGGCAGCTCTGGCACTTGCGGTCCTGCACCGCTTGCGCACCGACCTCGACCGTCGCCTTGCTGCGATCCGAGTTGCCGCCGTCGGCGTCGTTCGACCCGCTGCTGCTCGAGCTGCACGCCGCGGTCGCGACGAGGGACGCGCCGAACGCGCCCGCCGCCACGAGACCGAAACAGGAGCCAAGAATTGCGCCCCAGAAAACACGAAGGGACCCCGGGGTCTTGTTCGACCCGAGGTCCCCACGCAGATCCCTGTTCGGGACCGAGCCTTCGCGAGCTGAGTGCGTCCGTGCAGATTCGCACGGACGCTTCGTCATCATTGGCCGCACTGCTTGTTGTTGTACTTGGTAATGATGTCGTTCGCAAAGGCCGTAATCGCCGTCGCCATCGTCGGCGAGATCTGGAACATCGGGTGCGAGTAGGGCGTGCCGGTCTGCGTGACCTTCGCCTTGTCGGCGAGCGCCGTCGAGGGGACGAGCGTCGTGCCGTTGGTCGTGACGTACTTGTTGATCAGGAAGACGCCCTCGGGTGAGGTGCCGTTCGCGACGAGCGCGTCGGAGGTCTTCTGACCGAGGTTCGAGAAGTTCGAGTGCATCGCGTACTCGCCCTGCTGGTGGCAGGTCTGGCAGACCGCGTTGTTGCACCCCGTGCAGTTGTTGCCGTTCTCGTTGGTGCGCTTGATCGTGCGGAGGTTCTGGAGCTGGATAGCCGCGAACTTCTGCGGATCGACGCAGGTGCCGAGCTTCGAGAGCAAGTTGACCGGGGCTTGGTTGCCACGGACCTGGAGCTCGAGGGCGAACCACTGGTTGATGAGCGAGACCTGGTCGGCCGTCAGCGCCGGGCCCTCGTGCGCCCCCTTCTTGAGGAGCATCGAGGACGAGCCGCTGATGTAGCCGCGGGCTTCGACCATCGTGTACCCGTCGGAGGCGCTGGTCGACGAGAGGTAGACCGGCGCGCCGGCCGAGCCCGGCGCCGCGTGGCAACCGCCGCACGTTCCGAGGAGCGAGGGGTCGACCTTCTGGACGAAGAAGGTCTTCGCCGCGTTGTCGGTCACACCCGGAGGCGGCTGCTGATCCTGCGGTTGCGCAGGCGGGGTCGCCGCGCTGCTTCCGCCGCCGCCAGTGGTGTCGCCGTTGCCGCCGCTACCACCGGAGCCGCCGGTCCCGCTCGGGTCGCCCGTTCCGGGGTCCCCGGTTCCGTCACCCCCGCCGAGCGAGCCTTGGCTGCTCGAGCAGGCCGCGAGAGATGCTGCCGCGACCAGCGCGGCAGCGAATGCGTATCGGGCGATCATGTCACGCCTCCTCCTGCTTGGAGCCCTTGCGACGGAGGCCGAGGAGAGCGAGGCCGAGAGCGAGGAAGATGCCGCCGGTAGCGCCCGTGCTCGCGTTCGTCGAGGAGACCGAGCAACCGCCGCCCTGCCCGCCGAAGTTCGGGTCGTCGCCGGGGGGGGTCGGGCTGTCGCCGCCGGGGATCACGCTGCCGGGCTCGGTCGCACCGGGGCTCGGGTTGGTCGCCGGCGCATCGGTGCGCGGAAGCGGACCCGTGCCGTCGGGGTTGGTGCCCGGGGTCGGCGTCGCCTGGCCCGGCGTGGTCTGGAGACCCGCCTTCCAGGTCGAGGGGACGAGGGAGAGCCAGATGCTCTCACGCGCCGCCTGCGTCGCCGTCGTCGCGCTCGTGTAGCCGCTCACGGCCGAGGCCATGAAGGTCTTCACTTCCGGCATGAAGGCGGTGGCGCCGCCGTTGAAGCCCGGGTTAGGCACCCCGCCGAGGGCGTAGATGAAGCCGCGGCCCTGGTCGTTCGGGTTGCGCTTGCCGCGCACGATGGTGCCGGCGATGTCCGAGTAGCGCGACACTTCGTAGAGCTTGGCCGGGTCCTTCGTGCCGAGCGCGCCGGTCTGATCGAGCGGGATCATCTGGGCGAAGCCCTTGCCGGTGCCGATCGACGAGCCGCCGAGCGACACGAGCGTCTGCATCTCTTTGCCTTCCTCGCCCCAGAGGGTCGCGGTGCCGGCAGCGTGGCGAGCGTAGGGGGCGACCGCCATCGACGGCGTGGCCATCATCGGCTTCAAGGTCGCCTTGTCGAAGACCTGCGCCATCGAGAGGTTCGAGCCGCCGGTGTGACCGCCGGCGCCGCGGGTCTTCTCGCTCATCTGGTAGGTGACACCGATGTAGTTGCCGAGGTCGGCGATGTTCGGTTGCACCGCGTACTTGTTGTTCCCCGGGCTCGACTTGGCGACGAGGATGCTCATCGGCTTGCCGGAGGCGTCGTTCAGCACCTTGCCGGTGTTGAGGTCGAACTTGAGGAGGCGGACGCCGATGTCGGCCGGCTGGTTGTTCGCCTCGACCGACGTGAGGTAGCCGTCCGACGTCACCTCGGGGCGGCAGTGACGCGCGTTGTCGATGACGCGGGTCAGGTAGTTGACCTGGAGGTTGACGCCGGTGGCCGGGGTCTCGTCCACGGTGACGCGCATGACGTACGCGTTCTGGTTGTTGCGCTGCACGCCCATCACGAAGGAGTTCGGCGCGACGCGGGCGATGCTGTGCGGGCCGTACTGCTGGCCGTCCTGCTTGCCCGAGAGCTGAATCAGGTTGGTCGGCTTCTTCGTGCTGTCACCGCGGTTGGTGTTGAGCACCTTCACCGGCTGCAGCGTGGTCTTGTCGTAGACGAAGGCGACGACCTGCGGGTTGTTGTTGTTCCCGTTGTCTTCGCTGGCGGCGACGAGGAGGTAGTACTTGTCCGTCGCGACGATGTTCGGCTTCTGCCAGTTGCGCTCACCATTGAGCTGCGGGAGGTCGACCTCCTGCATGGTCGAGAGCTGCGGGCCCGCCGACGTGAGCTTCACCACCGAGAAGGCGCCCTGCATGTAGCTCGGGTTGCCGCCGGTGTTGACCGCCGTGTTCGACGTGCGGGTCGCGGTGATGAGGAGGGGGACCTCCGTCGCGAAGTTCGCCTTGGCGGCGACGCTGTCGTCGATCTTCACCTGCGAGTCCATGTAACCGACGCCGGTGTTCTTCCCGACGCGGGGGCTGCCGTCCGTCTTCTTCGGCCCGAGGCCGTCACCGATCATCTTCGGCAAGACGTCGTTGAAGGTGTTGAGGACGACCGTTCCGCCGTCTGCTTTGGCCGAACCCGACGCGAAGATGGCGAGCGTCGCGATGGCACCTGCAAAAACTTGAGCTTTCCTCATGGGATCCTCCGACGAAACGGTTCGAAATGGAGCTCACTGCTCCGTGGTGGGTTCTTCTCCGCGCCGCGCCTGCACCTGATTGGATGCGAGCTGCGCGCTCAGGTCGGTCGCTTCACTGATCGCGACGACCTCGCGATTGGGGACAGAGGTGCTCTTGTGCAGGAGCACCGAAGTGACGAGTGCATCGCGATCCTGAGCGGCCCCGTCCTTCGCCTGCATATCGGCGGGGACGTGGACGCGGACCTTGCCGTGCTGATGCTCGGGCAAGGTGAAGTACATGTCGTGGGCGTACTTGCTCCACGTGGCGGCATCGCCGCGGGCGACGAGGTCGTCGCCGGACACGAGCTCGACCGACTTGACGGTCTGCGGGTCGACACCGAACGAGGCCGCGAGCTTCGCGACCGAGAGCTTGCGCTCGCCGTGCTCGGTGGTCCCGAGGACGAGGTCGTCGCCGATGAGGCGGCGCTTCACGACGCCGACGAGGTGGCCGTCCATGTAGACGCGCGTCCCCTTCGCCGGGTCGACCGAGGCGTACGGCATCTTCTCTTCGCAGTCGTGCGAAGCGTTGAGGATGCACTGGCGTTGGGGGTCGATCGCAGGGGCGGCCTTGTTCACGAACACGCTCACGCGACGAATCTCGTGGACGATGAACGTGTTCTTGAGGCCCGTCGTGTCCCAAACCGTTTCCGCATTGCCCGTGTTGCCCGACGTAAAGTGGAACACGAAACGGGCGCGGTCGGCGTTCAGTTCTTTGCCTTCGATGCTGGCGATGCGGTTCGTCTGATCGAAGAGGTAGACGCTCTTCACCGACTCGGGGGCGACGCCGATCTCCTTGAGGTAGTCGGCGAGGCGGAACTCCGGGTCGAACTCGGCGCCGTACTGCTTGACGTTGGGGAGCTCGCCGAAGCGGAGGACCGACTTCTGCTCGCCGTCCACGTAGACCGGGACGTCGATGCCCTTCAACTTGCGCGAGCCGTGACCGGCGGCGGCCGGGCCCGCGGACTCACTCTTGGCCTGCTCCTCGGCCTGGACGGCCGCGGCAGGCTGCCCCTTCACCGCGGTCGGCTCGGGCGCCTTCTTCGAGCATCCCGAGAGGATCCCGAGAAGGGCGAGGGCGGCGGTGGAGGTCATCGTTCGCATCGTTCAGTGGTCGGTAGAGCACAGCGCGTGCCGACCTCTGAAAGCGGAATTCTTCACGCACCGATTTCGCGTTTTCCTCGAGAACCTGGCCGGAACGGCGACCAGGCCGACTTGTTACACGGACCGCTCGAGCGGCTGTCACATGGATGGCATCGGATCCAGAAGCGATCGCCGATACCCCACTTCGGCATCGTAAGTTGGCGTTAGCACTAAACTTCCTACATGTAGGTAAACCTCCGCTCTTGTGACCGAGAGGCCGTAAAAGAACGCTCTCCTTGGGCGTAGGAGGCCGTCCCTTTCCGCTCCAATCTTTCCCACCGGCCCGCTCGGTAGGTGCGCGCAGGTGTACTTCGCTGGAAAATTCAGCCTGGGATTGGCCCGAAGAGCCGCGGCTCGGGCCGCCCTCGAATTGCAGGCCTCGTCGGATTGCCCACAAGAAGAGGGGGTCCGAAATGAGTGCGCTCTGCACACACATTGAACCGCGTGGATTTTCCGCGGTCCCCGACGTGTACGAACCACCTATGGGCTCCTCGCGATCCACGAAGCGCGGCATTCCAAGGAGGAATTCGCCGGGTTTTCGCGACAAATCGCCGGGGCACGCACCCTGCTTTGGCCCCCACCCATGCGCGCTCTACGTCTGCTCGTCGCCAACGTCGTCGTCCTCGGTCTCGCCACTGTGGCCGTCGCCGCTTGCTCTTCTTCTGGCTCGTCGGGTGGAGGCAAGAGCGACCCCGCGACCCCCGCGACGTCGAGCACGACGCAAGGCAACGGGGGAGGCAGCTCGGGCGACGACACCTCGGGCGGCGCATGCAACCTGAAGAACGACGGGCTCTCCTTCAACATCGCCGACTGCGACACGTGCATGCAGACGAGCTGCTGCGACGTGACCGTCGCGTGTGTGAAGAGCGATCCGAACTGCGCGCTCCTCCAACAGTGCATCCTCGACTGCCCTGTCCCCGGGGCGGGCGGCGGCAAGGACGGCGGTGGTGGCGGCGGCGGCGGTGACGGCGGTGGTGGTGGCAAGGACGGCGGCGGGAGTGGCGGCGACGGCGGGACCGCAGCTTCGTGTCGTGACGCGTGCAACGCGAAGTACCCCGCGGCGCAGGCGGCCCAGAAGGCCTACAACGATTGCATCACCGGCCCGTGCGGTCACCCGTGCCTCGGCACCCCCATCCCCGACGCGGGCCACGACAGCGGCTCCGCGGACAGCGGCCCGAAGGACGCGGGCAAGGGCTGACGTACGAACGCCGCGAGCGCTCGCTCGAGCAGCTCGCGGCGCATCGTCGACGATCCACGTTGGGGAAACGTCGACTCAGCAGAAATGTGGGCGCCCGCGCGGCGCCCACTTCGTTTTGTGACACCGAAGTGACGCGCCCCAAAGCGTGCAGAGCGCACGCTTCGTCGCGCGCGACCCCGCGGGCCGCGCGCGCGGCGCGACGCGACGTGCTCAGGGGAACGCGCAGTACTTCGCGCCGCCGCACTTGTTCGAGGGCGCGGGGCAGTCGCCGTCGACCGAGCAGGTCTTCGTGCAGAGGTTCGCCGACTTGTTCGGGTAGCTGCGACACGTGAGGCCGGGCGCGCAGTCGCTCTGCGCGTTGGGCGTCTGACACGGATTGCCGAACGTCACGGTGCCGCCGCCGGAATCACCGCCGGAATCCTGGCCTCCGCCGCCGGAGTCGTTCCCTCCGCCGCCCGAGTCCTGGCCGCCACCGCCGCTGTCGGTCGCCGAGCTCCCGCCGTCGTCCCCGCCATTCCCGGCGTCGCCTCCCCCGCCGGTGCCGCCGCCGCTGTCGCTGCTGCACGCCAAGAGCGTCGAGCCGACGACGAAGAACGTTGCGAGCGCCACGTACGAGACACGTCGAAGAACCATCGGAGACCTCCTCGGAGAACGAAGCGTCGCGCGAAGGCGGGCGACCGCTTGTAACAATCGTGTAACTTCTGCCCTTGTATTTGCGGGCGATCGACGATCTCGCCACGCAAGAACGGGCCCACTAGCATGGGCTGCCCAAGCACCGCCGGCCCAGTTCGTCGTTGGCCCGGCGCGTGCTCTCTCGAAAGGTCACGTGCGGATCCCCCTCGCCCTCGCTCTCGCCGCCCTCGGCGCCGTCCTGTCGGCTGCGTGCACAGTGCACGAAACGCCATGCAACGCCGGGGACTACGTCTATTGCGCGTGCCCCAGCGTCGCCCATGGCTACTCGGTCTGCACGAGCGACGGCGCTGGCTACGGCCCGTGCGATTGCAGCGGCGTCGCGCCGCCTGGCGTGTGGACCGACGCCGGTCTCGACGCGGCGGAAGAAGCGAGCGACGCGCAAGGAGAGGACGCGGCCGACGCGGCGCCTCCGAAGGCGGACTTCGGCGAGGCGTGCAAGGAGAACGTCGACTGCAAGCCGGGCCTCGAGTGCTACCCGTTCAACGCCAAGGGTCCGCACTGCTCGAAGAAGTGCGCGAGCAACACCGACTGCCCCACGCCGCCCGGGCTCGGCTGCAGCAACCTCGGGGAGTGCAAGATCCCGTGAGGCGCGCTCGTCATCTCTCACTGCCTCTCGCGTTGTTCGGCTTCGCGCTGGCCTCCCCCGCCGCCGCGCAAACCCCGCCCGCCCCGGCCGACGCTTCGCCTCCCGAGCCGCCGAAGAAGAACGACGTCGTCGAGGTGCGCGTCATCGGTGACAAGGCCGACAGCCTGCAGAAGATCCCCGGCTCGGGGACGATCATCACGAAGCAGCAGATCGAGCGCGCCGATCCCTCGGGCGTCGGCGAGATGCTGCGCCGCGTGCCTGGCGTGCAGGTGCGTGAAGAGACCGGCGGCGGCGGACGACTCGACATCGGGATCCGCGGGCTCGAGTCGGGTCGTAGCCGGCGCGTGCTCGTGCTCGAAGACGGCATCCCCGTCGCGCTCAACCCCTACGCCGAGCCGGACATGTACTACGCGCCGCCCATCGAGCGCATGCGCGGCATCGAGGTCGTCAAAGGGAGCGGCAGCATCCTCTTCGGTCCGCAGACCATCGGCGGCGTCGTGAACTTCCTCACGCTCGCGCCGCCCGAAGCGCGCCACGCCGTGGTCGACTTCGAAGGGGGCCAGCTCGGCTACCTCCGCGGGCTCGCCAACTACGGCGACACGTTCGGCACGGCTCGCTACGTCGTGCAGGCGATGGCCAAACGCGGCGACGGGTTCCGCGAGGAACGCTTCGCGACGCTCGACACCTTCACCAAGATCGCCTTCCCCACCTCCGAGCGCGGGGAAGCCACGTTCAAGGTCGGCTACCACCACGAGTCGAACGACTCGGACGACGTCGGCCTCACGCGCGACATGTACGCCGCCGATCCGCGGCGCGGCACGATCTCCCCCAACGGGCATTTGAAGCTCGATCGCTACGAGGCGTCGGTCATCCACGAGCACACCTTCTCGAAGGACACGAAGCTCAAGACGCTCTTCTACGCCTACGATCTCGGGCGCATCTGGCGGCGCCAAGACTACGTGCGCGCGCCGACGCCGGGGACCGCCTACGAGCACGTCGCGGGCGACACGCAGCTCCCCAACGGCGCCGTCTACTTCGAGAACTCGGACACGATCCTCGACCGCGACTACCAAGTCGCCGGCATCGAGCCGCGCCTGGAGCAGCGCCTCCGCACCGGCCCCGTGGGCCACACCTTCGACGTCGGCGCGCGACTCCTCGGCGAGGCCGCGCACTACCAGCAGAGGAGCGGCCAGAACCCGTTCTCCTACTCGGGCACGCTCGACTACGAAGAACAGCACCGCACGATCGCGCTCGCCGGCTACGTGCAGGATCGCGTCGCCTTCACCGACAAGCTGCTCGTCACCCCCGGCTTTCGCTACGAGCATGCGGAGTTTCACCGATCGATCCTTCGCCAGGGCGGGCAAGACGTCGACATCGCGGGGGACAGCTCGGCGAGCGGGCTCATCCCCGGCATCGGCATGATCTACGGCACGCGCAAGGCGCACGTCTTCGGCGGGCTCCACGTCGGGTGGGCGCCGCCGCGCATCACGTCGTCGATCAGCCCGAAGGGGGTCCCCGCCGAGCTCTCCGCCGAGGAGAGCATCAACTACGAAGTGGGCTCGCGCCTCGCGCCCACCAAGTGGCTGCGCGCCGAGGCCACCGGCTTTCTCTCGAACTTCGAGAATCAAGTCGTCTTGAACACCTCCCCCGGCGCGGCGACGACCGAAGCCGACGGCGGCCACACGCGCCACATCGGCGTGGAGTCAGCGGCGATCCTCGGCCTCGGCAAGCTGCTCGAGATCCCCACCACCGTCGACGTGGGCGCGCGTTACACGTTCGCTCGCGCGACCTTCCTCGACGGCGCGAACTCGGGGAACCTGCTCCCCTACGCGCCGCTCCACACCTTCGGCGGTACGCTCGACGTCGAGCAGCCGGTGCGCACGACCGGCGTCGTCGGCGGCGAGGTCGCCTACCAGCACGTGTCGAATCAATACACCGACACGCAGGACACCGTGGCTCCCGACGCCACCGGCCGCGTGGGTTTGATGCCCGCGTACAACATCGTCGACGTGACGGCGCACTACAAGCACAAGCCCACGGGGCTCTCGCTCCGGCTCACCGTCAAGAACGCGCTCGACGACGTCTACATCGTGGCGCGGCGGCCGGAGGGGATCTTCGCCTCGGGCTTTCGCCTCATCTACGTGGGGCTTCGTTGGGAGTACGACAAAGCGGCGAGCGACGAGAGCGCCAAGTGAAGCGGCGCCTCGCGACCTCGTTCGTCGCCTGCGCGATCGCGCTCCTCTCGTCGAGCGTCGCGCGAGCGGAGAAGATCCGCGTCGTCGTCCCCGACAACGACAACCTCCAGTACATGAGCTTCTGGCTCGCCGACGGGGCGAAGCTCTTCGCCGACGAAGGGATCGAGATCGAGGTCGTCGCGCCGCCGAGGCCGCAGCTCGCCGCCGATCTCGTGCGCAAAGGGGAGACCGACGTCTACGTCTTGCCGCCGCCGATGTACCTCGAGCTGATCGCCGAGCGCGTGCCCATCGCGCTCGTCGCCAACCTCCTCAAGAACGATCCCATCGCGCTCATCGTGCAAGGGGCGGTGTTCGACGCGCGTCACATGTCGAAGGACGCGCCGGTGGCCGACCGCTTGCGCTCGCTCGAAGGGCTCAAGATCGGCGTCGCGCCGCACCCGCCCAAGCGGCTCCGCGCGCTCTTCGCCACGGCCGGCCTCGACGCCGACAAAGACATCTCGATGGTGATCCTCCACGGCCCGGAGCAGAACGCGGCCTTCGGCGAGCAGAAGGTCGACGCGCTCTACGCCCACACGCCCTACCTCGAGACGGCGATCGTCGATCAAGGCGCGCGCATTTTGGTCGATCAGCCAGGCGGCGACGTGCCGAGCCTCGCGTCGCGCCAGATCCACGCGCTGGTCGTCTCGCGCCGATTGCTCGAAGCCAGCCCGACGACGATCGAACGCCTCGTGCGCGCCGTGTCCCGCGCCGAGAAGCTGGTCCACGACGACCCGAGCGCCGCCGTCCAAGGGCTCGCGAACGAGTTCCCCAAGATGGACCGCCGTCGCATCGAGACGATCGTGAAGATCTACGCGCCGGCGATCCCCGCTTCGCCCGAGGTCAGCGTCGCCGGGCTCGCGCCGGCCCTGGCGCTCTTCCCCGCGGGGCGTGAGGCACCGAAGCTCGACGGCATCGACCTCGCGCCGTTCGTCTCCAACGACGCCGCCCTCCGCGCCGTGGCGCCGAAGACGCCCCTCGGCGGGCGATGGATCTTCGCCCTCGTCGGCGCGTTCGTCGCGCTGTTTCTCGTGTGGAAGCGTGCGCGCGGCGCGAGCGCGAAGGCCGCGCCCGCCGCCGCGTCGAACGACTCCTCTACTTCGCGGTGAAGGCGAGCGCGCGCTCGCGCGCTTCCTTGCGCACGTTTGCGAGCTCGGTGGCCTTCGCCGGCTTCACGCTGAAGGTCGCGCCGCCCGGGACCTCTTTCGAGGTGACCGTCGTGTCTTCGAGCACGACCGGGCAACGGCCATAGCCGCCGCCTCCCGAGCCGCTGCCGTTGTGCGCGATCGTCTTGCTGTCGATCTTCGAGGCGGCGACGAGCTTCGTGCCGCGGTCGCGGATCTCCTTGGTGGTCGCTTCGTCTTTGCCGGTGACGGTGACGTCGAAGCCGTCCTTCGTGTCGGCGATGACGGTGCTCGCGCCCGTCACCGCGCTCGGGCAGTGGGCCATCCTCCCTTGGCCGGCTTCCTTGGCGTTGGGATCGCCGATCTCCTTCTGGCGATCGCGCGTCTCGTAGCGCAGCCAGTCGAGCTCCTTCGGGTCCTTCGTCTTGACGGCGATCTCGGCGCCGCCTTCGACGTCCTTGTTGGTGACCTCGGTGTTGCGCATGACGACCGGGCAGCGACCGAAGACGCCGCCCCCTTCGCCGGTTCCGTTGTGCTTCACCTCGGGCGACGCGTTCTTCGCCGAGTCGGCGAGGAACTTCGCGCGGTCGCGGATGTCCTCTGTCGCCTTCGCGTCCTTGGCCGTCACCGTGAGGACCACGCCGCTCGGACCGTCTTTGACGACCGTCGTCGCCCCTTCGACGGTGTTGGGGCAGTGGGCCATCTTCCCCGCCGCAGCGGCGGCGCTCGGCGCGGCGCTGGCAGCTGCGCTCGGTGCCGCGCTGGGGGCGGCGCTCGCCTGGGCACTGGCGGCCGGCGTGTCGTCCTTCGGCGGCTCGGTCTTCTTGCTGCACGCGACGACGCCGAGCGCCGCCACCGTCGTCACCATCACGAAGCTCGCCACGCGTCCCATCGAACCCTCCGCGTCTTGTGCCGGCGGAGGCACCCCCGCCGTGCGCGGCAGCCTAGCCCACGGCGCGGAGGTGCGAAAGTTCGGGCGGAGAGGGCGAGCGACGCGTCAGCGAAGCATCGCCGAGCACTCGCCGATCGGCCCCTTTTTCCCCTGCTTCACGCACGCGGTGAAGCAACGGCGGGCATCGGCGATCTTCCCCTTCTCTTGGTACGCGGCGCCGAGCACGAGCCACGACTCGCCGTCGGTCGGATCGAGCGCGACGGCCCGCTCGCCCGAGTCGATCGCGTCGGCGATGCGCCCGCGCTCGAGGGCGCTCTTCGCGTCCTTCTTCTCCTGCGCGGCCGTCTTGCCGTCGGCGGCAGGGGCCGCGGCTGCGGCCGGCGCGGGGACGTCCCCCGAGGGGGCAGCCGCTTGCGGCGCCGCGGGCTCCGCAGGCTTGGGATCCGCCGGCTTCGGTGCCTCGTCCTTCGCTTCGGGCTTGGCCTCGGCGGCGGGGGCGTTCTCGGGCTTGGCCGCGGCGGGAGGCGCGACCGGCTCGGGCTGGGGGGCCGGCGGCGTCGCGGCGACGTTCGCCCGCGGCGGCTCGGCGGCGTTGGCGGGGAGCCCCTTGGCGGCGCCGCTGAGCGACACGCGCACGAGCGCGAGCGCGCAGAGCGCCCCCGCGCAGGCCACCGTCCACTTCACGTAGCGCGAGAGGTGCGCGCGACGTGCGTGCGCCGCGGCGGTCATTTTCGGATGTTGGAGCCGCACGTCGTCTTCGTGCGGGTGCGCGTCGACGACCGGCAGCTGCGGCTGCGAGAAGAAGCTCTCTTCGATGTCGCCCACCGGCGCCGGGGGCGGGATCTTCACCTCGAGCGCCTCGGGAGCGACGGGCGACTCGCCCTCCGCCGGACGCGCGCTCGACGTGCTGATTTGAATCCCCGAAGGGCGGCTCGACGTGGGCGGCGCGCTCGGGCGCTTGGACGTCTTGGCGCTCGCGAGCGCCTTGGGGTTCTTCGACGGCGGAACGGAGCCTTTACGCTTCCCCTTCTTGCCGTTCCCCTGCCCTTTGCCCTTCTGACCCATCGATTTGCCTGTGGTTCGGGTGGTGCCGGAGCCGACCTGGCCGAGCTCCGCAGTAGGTGTGACCGGGGACGCCTCGTCTTGTGAGGGCGACTCGTTCTCGAGAATGCGCTTGGGGGCGGCCATGAGGATGCGCGGCGAGAAGCAAGCGAGCTGCCAACTCTCGGGACCTAGAAATTGAGCGGCAGGACCCTCGCCCGTCAAGGGCTGCACGACAAAAGGATCCGAAACTCGCCCCCAGGTGCGCCACCATGACACGCCCCGACGCCTCGCACTCGGAGTAAAGAGAGGGGGTGCGCCGCCGCCCATCGCCAACTCGGACGCCCCCTCGCCCGCCGGGTCCGGGGCGTCACGCAAGCCACGCGCGACCTCTGCCGCGGACCGCGCAGGCCCCGCGCGCCGAGGGGGCGAGGCCGCGGGCTCGTCGCGCCGAGACGGATCTTTCTCTCACAGGCGCCGCCGCAGATGCGGCGCGGCGCGGGCACCCGTGGGTCTGGCAAGGGGGGCTCGCCGAACGCCCGGGCGAAGGGCTCGCCTCGGGGGCCGAGGTGCGCCTCTTCGATCCCGAGGGGGCGCTCGTCGGTCACGGCGTGTTCGACCCCGCTTCGCCCATCGCCGTGCGCGTGTGGACGCAAGGGGACGTACGCATCGACGCCGCGCTCGTGGGGGCGCGCCTCGCCGCCGCGTTCGATCTCCGGGCCGCGCTCTTCGACGACGGCGGCACCGACGCGTACCGCGCGCTCCACGGCGAGGGGGATCGCGTCCCCGGCTTCGTGATCGATCGCTACGGCGACGTAGCTGTCCTCCGCGTGGACGGCGACGCCGCACGCGCCCGCCGCGACGCGCTGGTCGAGATCGCGTGGCCCGAGCTCGCACGCCGCGGCGCGCGCTCGCTCCTCGCGCGAAGCGGCGAGCGCGGGGCGTTGCCCGAGCTCCTCCGCGGGCCGATGCCCGAGCGCCACGTGACGGTGAAGGAGCACGGCGTGCCCTTCGTCGTCGACGTGCACACCGGCCAGAAGACCGGCGCGTTCCTCGATCAGCGCGACAACCGAAAGCGCGTCGGCGAGCTCGCGCGCGGTCGCCGCGTGCTGAACCTCTTCTCGTACGCAGGGGGCTTCTCGCTCCACGCAGCGCGCGGAGGCGCGACGCACGTGACGAGCGTCGACATTGCCGCCCAGGCTCACGCCGCGGCGCAAGCGAGCTTCCGCGCCGCCGGGCTCGATCTCGGGCGCCACGAGCTCGTCGCCGCCGACGCCTTCGCCTTCCTCGAGTCGGCGAAGCGCCGCGGCGACACGTGGGAGCTCGTCGTGTGCGATCCGCCGAGCTTCGCTCCCAGTGAAAAGGCGCTGCCGCGCGCGCTCGCCGCCTACCGCTCGCTCCACCGCGCCTGCGCCGAGGTGCTGGCACCGGGCGCCATCTTTTGCGCTGCCTCGTGCTCGAGCCACGTCGACGCGCGCGCCTTCGCCGCCACGCTCGACGACGCCACGCTCGGCCGCGCGGACCTCCGCCTCGTCGAGCTTCACGGCCCGCCGCCCGATCACCCGACCCTCGCGGCATGGCCCGAGGGGCGCTATTTGAAGTTCGCCGTCTTGAGGTAGAGACCGCGTGCACTCTGCAATGAACGCCCCCGACTCTTCCCTGCCGCCGAGCAGCCGTCCGCGCTCCGAGATCCACGAGGTCGATCCCAAGACCGGCTGGACGATCTCGCTGAAGCGGGTGGCGCCCCACGGCGAGCCGGCGCGCGCCCGGCCGGTGCTCATCGTCCCCGGCTACGGGATGAACTCGTTCATCTTCGGGTTCCATCCCGAGGGGCTCTCGCTCGAAGAGCACCTCGCCTCGCGCGGTCTCGAGGTGTGGAGCGTCGATCTCCGCGCCCAAGGTCGCTCGCGTCGAACGAAGAGCGAGCCGCCGGTCTACGGCCTCGCCGAGCTCGCCGTGGACGACGTCGGCGCGGCCATCGATTACGTGCTCTCGGCGACGAGCACCGGCCGGCGCGAGGTGGATCTCATCGGCTGCAGCCTCGGTGCCGCGCTCGCCTTCGCTCACCTCGCGTGCGTGCCCGAGGCCAAGGTCGGCTCGCTGGTGAGCCTCGGCGGCCTCGTCACGTGGGTGAAGATCCACCCCGCAGTCCGCGCCGCCTTCGCCTCGCCAGCGCTCGTCGGTCGCGTGAACATCAAGCACACGCGCCTCCTCGCCGGTCTCGCGCTCCCGGTGCTCACGCGGTTTCTGCCCGGGCTCCTCTCGGTCTACTTGAACGCCGAGAGCACCGACACGCGCCACGCCGCTTCCATGGTGCAGACCGTCGAAGACCCGAACCCGCACATCAATCGGCAAATCGCCCACTGGATCGCCGCGCGTGACCTCAAGGTGCGTGGGGTGAACGTCTCCCAGGCGGTGCGCAACATGACGCTCCCGTTCCTCTGCGTCGTCGCCGAAGACGACGGCATCGTGCCGACGTCGACGGCGCGCTGGGCGTTCGACGCCATCTCTTCGCGCGAGAAGGAGCTCGTCGTCGTGGGCGGCAAGGGCCAACGCATCGCCCACGCCGATCTCTTCCTCTCGCACCACGCTCAGCGCGACGTGTTCGAGCCCGTGGCGCAGTTCCTCCTAGCGCGCAACTCATAAGCCCTGTGCACTCGTGCGAAATGCACGAGTGCCTACGTCACGCCATCTCGAGCTCGTAGAAGCCGAGCGGCCCGCGCTTCGCGTAGTAGAGCCCGCAGCCGAGCGTCACGAAATGCGGCGCGAGACGCGCGCGGTACCAGCTCCCCTTGCGTGCGTGTTGCGCGGCGTCGGTGGCGTCGCGGTCGCACACCTCCTCGAAGTCACGCGCGGTGACCGCCTCGAGGTAGAGGAAGCCGCGGGCCATCGCCGAAAGGTTCTCGATCGCGCGCTCGGCGTCGCGGTCGGCGAGGTACGGCAACACCCCTTGGCACACGACGAGGTCGAAGCGCTCCTTGTCGCGCCAGGTGGTGATGTCGCGCTGCTCGTGGCCGTAGCGCTCGCACGCGTACGCGCTCACCTCGGTGGAGCGGTACTTCACCTTCGGCTTGTGCTTGCGAAACCAGTCGCGCCAGAGCCCCGTGCCGGCGCCGACGTCGAGCGCGTTCCGGAGCTCGCCGCCGTACCACGCGATCAGGTCGGTGACGCCGCGCGCGAGGTGGGAGATCTGCTCCTTGCCGTACACGCGCGTGCGCTTCGACTCGTAAAACCGCTCGTAATAGGCCTGATCGAAGGGGGGTGCCGACTTGCCTGACATGCCGCCGACGAAGCTACAGAACTTTCTTCTCCCTGGCGCGTCGGAGAGGGCACACCGGCGCGGGACGCCCGGTCCTAACGAGGGAGAAGCGGGATGCGAAGCGTGGCGATTGGGCTCTTGGGCGCGTTGGTCTTGGCGGGTTGCGGAGGCGCGAGCCGCGGGGCCGCGCCGGTGGCGCAGACGGCCGCAGGGACGAACGACGCCGCCATCGCCAAAGACGACGGCGCTCCCAGGAACGGCACGTGGATCGGCGCAGGCGCCGAGACCGACGTGGTCCTCGCCGGCCAATCGGACGTCGCGCTCGGGGTGTGGGTCGACGCGCCCAAGGTGAAGACGCGCGTGCACACGCCGGTCGACGTCGCCCTCGTGGTCGACACCTCGGGCTCGATGGCCGGCGCCAAGCTCGAGAACGCGCGCTCGGCGGCCAAGCTCCTCATCGAGCAGCTCTCCGACGGCGACATCGTCTCCATCGACACCTTCGACGACGAAGCGCGCCCGCTCGTCGCCCCCACCGTCCTCACCAAGTCGTCGCGCGGCGAGCTCCGCACGCGCATCGACGGGCTCGGCACCGGCGGCTCGACGAACCTCTACGACGGCCTCGCCCTCGGCGAAGCGCACGTCGCCCGCGCGCCGGCCACGCACAGCGTGCGGCGCGTCGTCGTCATCTCCGACGGCATGGCCAACGTCGGCCCCTCCTCGGCCACGGCGCTGGGCGAGCTCGCGGCGCGCGGCACGCGCGTGCAGGCGCAGGTCACCTCGCTCGGCGTGGGGACCGACTACGACGAGAACACCTTGAACGCCCTCGCCGTCCGCTCGAGCGGGCGCCTCTACCACATCACCGATCCGCAGGAGATGGTGTCGATGCTCCGCCACGAGCTCGAGCTCCTCGAGTCGACGGTGGCGAGCGACGCGTTCGTCGAGGTCGTGCCGGCGCCGGGCGTCCAGCTCGTCAGCGCCGACGGCGTGCGCTTCGACCGCGGCGAAGCGGGCTCGCTCCGTATTCCGCTCGGCGCGCTCTACGCCGGGCAGCACCGCGAGGCGCTCGTGCGCGTGCGTCTCGACGGCTTCGGCGAAGCGGGCGGCCCGAGCTCGCC
This sequence comes from uncultured Polyangiaceae bacterium, assembly GCA_964531795.1. Classification (GTDB taxonomy): domain Bacteria; phylum Myxococcota_A; class Polyangia; order Polyangiales; family Polyangiaceae; genus CAZHHD01. The sequence goes on from CAZHHD010000017.1 coordinate 60,335, forward strand.
GCTCGCCAGCGTGCGACTCCGCTTCAAGGATCCTTCGGAGGGCGAGCTCGAGCGCATCCAGGAGACGGTCGCGCGCGTCGCCATCACCACCGACGGGAGCGAGGTCGCTTCCCACCAAAACGCCAAGACGCAGTCGATCCTCGCCGTGCAAGACGCGGCGAACCTCGAGATGCGCGCGGCGCAGGACGTGAACAAGGGGAAGTTCGACGGCGCCGATCAGCAGCTCGCCGCCGCGGAAAAGAAGCTCGAAGCGCAAGCGAGCGTCACCCGCGACGACAAGGAGCGCACGCGCCTCCACGAGCAAGCGCAAGTCGTCGCCGCCGCGCGCGCCAGCACCAAGGCCGCCGCCGCCGCCCCCGCGCCGATGCAGCGCATGCAAGCGCTCAAGCTGAACGCCGGCGGCATGGACGCGATGGGGTACTGACCGCGCGCGCCTCGACGGAGCTACTCCGCGGGCTTCTGGGGGGCGATGGTCCCCGAGAGCCCGCGGCTCGCCGTCGCCTCGCGCCACAAGGGGCTCTGCTGAAGCAGCTTCGCCACGAGCGCGGTCCATCCCGTTTGGTGGGCCGCGCCGAGCCCTTGCCCGGTGTCGCCGTGGAAGTACTCGTGGAACGTGACGTGGTCCTTGAAGAACGGATCGTCGCGGTACCGGTCTTCGGGTCCGTCGGCCGGGCGTTTGCCGGTCTTCTCGTCGCGTAGAAAGAGGCGCGTGAGCCGCTCCGAGATCTCGGACGCGACCTGCCAGAGGTTCATGAAGTTCCCCGAGCCGGTCGGGCACTCGACCTTGAGGTCGTCACCGTAAAAGTGGTGGTAGCGCTGGAGCGCCTCGATGATGAGGAAGTTCACCGGCATCCACACCGGCCCGCGCCAGTTCGAGTTACCGCCGAAGAGCCCGCTCGACGACTCCGCCGGCTCGTAGGCCACGCGGTGCAGCTGGCCGTCGAGCTGGATCTCGTACGGGTGCTCGGCGTGCACGCGGGAGAGCGCGCGAATGCCGTACGGCGAGAGGAACTCGTTCTCGTCGAGCATCCGCTTCAAGATGCGCACGAGCCGCTCGCGCGAGAGGAGCGCGAGGATGTGGCGCTCGGTGCTCGACCCCGTCGAGTGCATGTGCGTGAGATGCACCGCGAGCTCGGGGCGGTTCTCGACGAACCACTCCATGCGCTTCACGAACGCGGGGAAGCGCTCGAGCACCGCCGAGTCCACGGTCTCCACCGCGAAGAGCGGCGTGAGCCCGACCATCGAGCGCACCTTCATCGGCACCTTCTTGCCGCTCGGAAGGTGGAGCACGTCGTAGAAGAAGCCGTCCTCTTCGTCCCAGAGCCCCATCCCCTGCTCGGCGTCGTTCATCGCCCGCGCGATGTAGAGGAAGTGCTCGAAGAACTTGTTGGCGACGTCTTGGTAGCTCGGGTTCTCGCGCGCGAGCTCGAGGGCGATGGCGAGCAGGTTCAGGCAGTACATCCCCATCCAGCTCGTGGCGTCGGCTTGCTCGAGCTGACCGCCGGCGGGGAGGGCGTTCGAGCGGTCGAACACGCCGATGTTGTCGAGGCCGAGGAAGCCCCCTTCGAAGACGTTGTTCCCGGCGGCGTCTTTGCGGTTCACCCACCAGGTGAAGTTCAGCATCAGCTTGTGGAAGACGCTCTCGAGGAAGGCGCGGTCGGGCTCGCCGGTCTGGCGCCGCTCGATTTGATAGACGCGGAGGGCCGCCCACGCGTGCACCGGCGGGTTCACGTCGGAGAACGACCACTCGTAGGCCGGGAGCTGCCCGTTGGGATGCATGTACCATTCACGCAAGAGCAACGAGAGCTGCTGCTTGGCGAACTCGGTGTCGATCAGGGAGAGCGGGATGCAGTGAAACGCGAGGTCCCACGCCGCGTACCAGGGGTACTCCCACTTGTCGGGGACGGAGAGGATCTCGCTGTTGTAGAGGTGACGCCACTCGTGGTTCCGCCCCCGCGTGCGAGAGAGAGGCGGGGCGGGGGTCGCCGGATCGCCGCGCAGCCAGCGATCGACGTCGAAGCAATAGAACTGCTTCGTCCACAAGAGCCCGGCCATGGCCTGGCGGTAGACATGCTTCTCTTCCTCGCCGAGCTCGCCGGGGATCACCTGCGCGTAGAAGGCGTCGGCCTCGCGCTTTCGGAGCTCGATGATCTCGTCGAAGCGGGGCGCGTCGGGGAGCGCCGTCAGCGGGAACGGTTGCTCGAGCCGCTTGTCGGTGAAGCGCGCGCGGAAGGTCTTCGACTCGCCGGGGCCGAGCGTCGCTTGGTACCAGCCGGCCCCCTTCGTGCCGCGGCGTGAGGGGTTCACCGCGTTCTCCTCGCCGCGCACGACGCGCGCGTGGAACGCGTCCTTCACGTGCGGAGCGCCGTTGGGTGCGCGAAAGAGCTTCTCGGCGTTGGTCTCGTTCTCGGTGAAGAGGAGCTCCGGCTTCCCCTCGAGGAAGAGCCAGCGCGGGCCGAGGTGCGACTGCTCGGCGGCGATGACGGCGTAGGCGTCGCGCGCCCACTCCGCCCACGTCCCGCCGTCGGGCTTCTCGCCGTTCCACGTCCAGGTGTTGCGAAGCCACAGCGTGGGGAGCACGTGGATGGGCGCGGGGTCGGGGCCGCGGTTCGTCACCGTGATGCGCACGAGGAGGTCCTCGACGTCGGCCTTGGCGTACTCGACCTCGACGTCGAAGTAGCGATCGCCTTCGAAGACCCCGGTGTCCCAGATCTTCGTCTCCGGCGCCTCGCGCCCGGCTCTTTGCGCGCGGTCACGCAGCTCTTCGTAGGGGAAGCGCCGCTGCGGGTACTTGTAGAGTGCACGCGCGTACGAGGTGGTCGGCGTGGCGTCGAGGTAGAAGTAGACCTCCTTCACGTCCTCGCCGTGGTTCCCCTCGGGACCGGTGAGGCCGAAGAGGCGCTCCTTCAAGATCGGATCGTGCTCGTTCCACAAGGCGAACGAGAGCGCGAAGAGCCCGCGGTTGTCGGAGATCCCGAGGAGGCCGTCCTCCCCCCACCGGTACGCGCGCGCGGTGGCGTCTTCGTAGGAGAAGTACTCCCACGCGTCGCCGCCCGGCGAGTAGTCCTCACGCACGGTGCCCCACTGGCGCTCGCTCAGGTACGTGCCCCAACGGCGCCACTTCTTCCCGGCCTTGGCCTCTTCGAGACGAGCTGCTTCTGCCGTGCGCCTGCCGCGAATGGTCATGGGGGGTCGGATGGTACTCGCCGCGCTCGGCGGTCGCGCGCTAAAGTCATCGTGTGTCGGGCCCTCCTTCGAAGACCGGGACGCTTCCCCCGGGCGCGCCGGGCACCGGACAATATCCGGTGGTTCACGCGCCCACGCCGAGCGCGCCGGCGATGGTGCCTCCGCCCGCGCCGAGCTCGCGACCGGATCTCGCACCGGCCTCCCACCCCGCGCCGCAGCTACCGTATCCGCCGCCGTACGCTTCGCAGCCCGCGCTGCAGCAGCCGCCGACGCATCCGGCGATGCAGCCGCGCATCACGGTGCAGTACCCGCAGGTCGGCGCCACGCTCTCCTCCAAGCTCGGCACCTACGTGGTGCGTTCGATCGTCGGCTCGGGGGAGTTCGGCGCCGTCTACGACTGCGTCGGCCCGTTCGATCAAGCGTACGCGGTGAAGATGATTCGCCCGGCGAATCGCCCGTACGCCGAGGTGCACGCCGAGTGGGCGCGCGAGGTGCAACGGCTCATGAGCCTCCGGCACCCGAACGTCGTCTACATCTTCGACGCCTTCGAACAGGGGCATCTCTTCTACTGCGCGCTCGAGCGCTGCGATCACCCGCTCACGGCAATGCTCGGCACGCCGATGCAGGAGGGGCTCGTCATCGAGCTCGCGCGTCAGCTCCTCGCCGCCGTGCAGTTTCTCCACGACAACGACATCGTGCACGACGATCTCCACCCGGGGAACGTGCTCATCACCCACGCCGACCGGCCCATCGTGAAGATCTCGGACTTCGGCATCAGCCACGAGCTCCGCGGCATGCCGGCGATCCGACCGAACGTCGTGCATCACAAGATCATGGCGCCCGAGGTCGTGGCGACGGGCTACACGAGCAAGCAGAGCGACCTCTACCAGGTCGGCCTCCTCCTCTTCTGGATGCTGACCGGGAGCCCGGCCATTCCGGTCGGCATCCCCTACCAAGAGCTCGTCCGTCAGGTGTCGGACGGCGGCCCGCGAGCGCGCGCGGAGGAGATCGGCACGCCGCTCGGCGGCCTCATCGCCAAGATGCTGCGGCGACGCGAGGCGTACCGCTACACCTCGCCTCGCGAGGTTTGGGCCGATTTGCGCGAGCTCCCCGCTTGGCAGAACCGGAACCTCTTCCGCGAGAAGTCCTGAGGGCGGGCGTCTCCAGGCTGGGTCACTCGAGTGACCAGGGCGCGAGCAGGGGCGGTATGACGCAGGTGGACGTAACCCGGCGTGCCGCTTGCTCCACTCGGGAGGACGCCTCTGCTATGCTCCCCTCTGGGTGACGGCGACCTCTGCGCCGATGACCACGGCCGACGAGGTCATCGGCAAATTCCCTTGTGTTCGGGTGCTTGGCCACGTGCCGGGCGGGGTGGCGTGTATCGTCCGCGGGGAAGAGGGGCTCCTCGTCGCCGAGCGGCTCGAGCGCGCGTCGGCCACCGAAGAGGACGTGAAGGTCTTCCTCGAGCGGGCGCGCGGCATCTCCAACATGAAGCACGCGAGCCTCTTTCGCGTGCGCGCGGTGGTGGACACGCCCGAGGTCGTCGCGGTCGTCCACGACTTCACCGACGGCGAATGGCTCGATGAGCTCAAGCTCGCGAGCTTCCCTATCGCGAGCCGCCTGCGCATCGTCGTCGACGTGCTCTCGGCGGTGAACGCGCTCCACAGCGATCCGTCGACCTTGCCGGTGGTCGCCGCTCAGGCCCACGTGGTGCACGGAGAGATCAGCGACGCGCACATCGTCGTCGGGCTGGACGGCGCGACGCGTCTCACCCGCACGGTCCGCGCGTACCCCGCGCGCACGCGGCCCGAGCTGGCGAACGCGTGGGCGCGCTGGGCCTCGCCCGAGCAGCTCCTCAACGACAGCGCCGCCGATGGACGGGTGGACATCTACGCGATGGGAGCGCTCCTTTGGGAAGCGCTCGCCGGCCACGGGCTCTTCGCGAACGAGGACGCGCCGACGGTGCTCGCGCGCCAGGTCGCGGGCGACCTTCCGCGGCCGCGCGTGCCGGACAACGCGCCGTGGTGCGCTCCGCTCGCCGACGTGGCGATGAAGGCGATGTCGCTCGATCCCTTCAACCGCTACGCGTCCGCCGCCGAGCTCGCGGGCGCGATTCGACTCGCCGCCAAGAACCGACTGGCCGCCCCCGCCGACGTCGCGACACGCGTCTCCGAGCTCGCAGGGGAGAAGATCCGCGCCCGACGTCGCGCCCTCGGCGAAGAGGCGCGCCCCGTGGCCGCACGCGCGCGCGCCGCCGAGCGCACGACGTCGCCCGACGCGCACGCCCGCGATCGTGCGCAAGAGCGCTCGGGCATCGTGGCGCGCCGGCTCGAAAGCGCGCCTCCGCCGACGGCGCGTGGCCGCGCGGTGGAGGAGATCGATCTCGCCGACATCGACGTGAGCATCGAGGCGGAGACCTCCCCTGCCCTCTCCGCGCCCATCCCCTTCGCCCCCGCGACCGAGCCCGACGTGCTCGCCCACATGCCGGCGCCGGTGCCAGCCGCGGGCCGCCCGGTCTCTCGCGCGCCCGCCGCGCCGTCACGTCCGCCGCCGCTCCCTGCCCGCGCGAGCAAGGCGCCGCCGCGCGTGCCGGGGAAGAGCGTTGCACCGCCGCTCCCGCCACGCGCCTCCGCCGCCCCCGCGCCGCCGGTGAAGACCGGACCGCCGAGGCCCGCGCTCGCCGGCGCCGTGATCCTCAAAGGGCCCGGTCCGACGACGACGTCGCGGTCGACGAAGCCCTCCGCGACTTCGACGGCACCGGCCGCACCCTCGCGCGCAGCGGCGCCCCCGGCAACGTCGACCTCGCGCGGCGCTTCCCCGCCGCCAGCGGCCGCAAGCCCCGTGGTGCCTCCTCCGGCAGAAGCGACCGAGCCGATGTCGGTCGTGACCGACGACGAAGACGAGAACGACATCGTCACGATGGTCTCGGCGCCTCCGGTGCACACGCAGAGCAGCCCGAGCATCACGACGACGACCACCACCACCACGACGGCGACGCCCACCGAGACCGAAGTGCCGGCGATGACCGCCGTCACGCCGCCGGCGCCTCAGACGCGCGAGGCCGCGCCGAAGCCCGCGCCGCGCTCCGCGACGCCCGCCCCCGCTGCGACCACGGCGAGCCGCCCGCCGCCGGCCGTGTCCCCTTTCGCCCCGGCCCCCAGCGCGATGCCGCCCCCGGTGCGCGCGAGCGCACGCCCGAACGCGCCCGACGTCAGCCCGTCGATGGTGCCGATCCCCATCCAGCCGCCGCCGCCGGAAATCCTCGCTCTCGCGGACATGCCGCTGCCGCCGGCGCCTGCGCGCGTGGAGGCCGAGGCCAGCGGACAAAGCTCGGCGCTCGACGACGACGCGGCCGCGCGCTTCGCCGCAATCGCGTCGGCTGCGCCGGGCGACATGGCGCCGACGACGCCGAACGTGAGCGACGACGAGGCGGGCGACCTCGCGGCGTTTGGGATGCTCGATCCGCACGCGGTCCTGCGAAGAAGGAGGATCGTCTTCGGCGTGATCGGGGCCGCGTCCGCGCTCGCCTTCGTGACCCTCCTCCACCTCGCGTTCGGCGGTCACGCGGGCGAAGAGGCGAGCGCGACGACGCTGACGTCGACGACCCACGCCAAGACGTCGACCACGATCCCCGCGGATCCGGCTCCGGCCGCGAAGCCCACTGCCGAGCCGGTCGCCTCGGCGTCGGCCGTCGTGACGCCGCCTCCTCCCGAGCCGCCCCCCACTCCGCCGCCTCCCGCGCCCGAGCCGGCGGTGACCATCGTCCAAGCGACGCCCGATCCGACGCCGCCGGTCACGCACGTCGCCCCCACGCCGGCCCCGGTCGTGCACACGGCCCCCGCGCCGGTGGCGCCCGCGCCGCATCCTGTCGCTACTGCCAAGCCCGCGCCGGCCCCCGCGCCGACCGTGAAGAAGAAGCCCCCCCACTCGAAGTACGAACCGAGCGGAATCTGATGCGCACGAGCTTCGTTGCCACGTGTCTCGTCGCCGCGACGCTCCTCGCGGGTGCCGCCCACGCCGAGGGCGTGAAGCCCGCCAAGGCCACCGCTGCGCAGAAGCAAGAGGCCCAGGCGCGCTTCGGTGAAGGACGCGAAGCCTACGAGAAGGCCGACTACGCCACCGCGGTGACGAAGTTCACCGCCTCGCTCGAAGTCGTCGACAGCCCGAACACGCGCCTCTACTTGGCGCGCTCGCTGCGCGAGGCCGGACGACCGGGCGACGCGTACGCCGAGTTCTTTCGCACCGAGAACGACGCCGGCAAGGAGCCGCGCTACCACGACGCCGCCAGCGCGGCCCACGACGAGAAGGCGTCGCTCGCCTCGAGCGTGGGGAGTGTCCACCTCGACGTAAAGAACGCCGACGACACGACGACCGCGACCGTCGGCGGCAAAGAGGTCCCGAAGAAGGACTGGGGCGAGCCGGTGATCGTGGCCGCCGGTGACACCGAGGTGGTCGTCACGCGGAACGGCAAGACCGAGAAGAAGACCGTGCACGTCACCGCTGGGAGCACCGCCGAAGCGACCTTCGACGGCTCTTCGGAGGGCGGCCCTTCCGGGAGCGGCGACGACAAGGGCGGCAGCGGCGAGGCGCACGCCGAGGTCGACACCGGGAGCCACGCCGATCACACGAACCTGCGCCCCTTCGCCTACGTCGCCGGCGGCGTCGGCGCGGCCGGCTTCTTGACGTTCATCATCGCCGGCATCGCGGCCAACGGCACCTACGGGGATCTCCAAGACGCTTGCCCGAACGGCCGCTGCTCGAGCAATCAGCAAGACGCCATCTCGCGCGGCAAGACGCAGCAGACCATCGCCAACATCGGCCTCGTCTTCGGGGTGCTCGGCGCCGGCGCCGGCGTGGCCCTCTACGTGATCAGCATGCCGCCGAAGCAAGACGCGACCACGCCGCCCGCCTCGGCGGCGCTCCGCGTCGGGCCGACAGGCGCGTTCGTCCAGGGGAGGTTCTGATGCGCCGAAGGCTCGTGTTCCTGGTCCCGTTCGCGGCGCTCTCTGGGCCCCTCTTCGCCGTTGCGTGCACCCACGACTTCGACGGCTTCGTCAGCGCCCCCGGTGACGCAGCGAGCGGCGACGACGGCGGCAGCGGCGAAGGCGGCGGATCGCGCGACGGTGGCACGGCGTGCGGCGCGCCGCAGACGTGCCTCGAAGAAGCCGGCACCTGCGTCATCGCGTGCGACAAGACGCGCGACCAGTGCAACACCAAGTGCACGAACAACGGGTGCCGGCAGCAATGCCAGAACGCGAGCCTCCAGTGCCGCGCGAGCTGCGCCAGCGACTGCACCCAGTGCTCGAGCGCCGCCGGCTGCAACGGCGCGACCGACTGCAACGCCGCGACCAAGTAGCCGAGCCCGCTCTCCGCCGGATTGGGTAGGATGCGCGCGTGCGCGCACAGCTCGGATTCTTTCGCCGCCTCGTCGCCCTCGCGGCGTCTCTCTTCTTCGTCCTCACGCTCGCCGGCGCGGTAGATGCTCGGCCCGGTGGCGGCGGGAGCTACTCCGGCGGAGGTAGCCGATCGGGCTCGTCGAGCAGCGGGAGCTTCTCGCGCGGATCGAGCTCGGGGTCCTTCGGCGGATCGCACAGCTCGAGCTCCGGATCGTTCGGCGGCTCGACCTCGTCGAGCGGCGGCTCGGGAGGGAGCAGCGGTTCTTCCGGCGGCGGAGGCGCCGGCGCGTGCATTCTCGGCTTCATCGTCTTCGCGATCTTCTTCCTTGTCCTCTACGTGCAATGGTCCCAGAGCTCGTCGCGCAACACGCGGAACGCCATCCTCGATCAGCAGTACCGCGCGAGCCCGCCGGTTGCCCCGCGCCCGCCGGGCATCGAGCTCCTGCGCCAACGCGACCCTCAAATCACCGAGGAGAGCATCGTCCAGCGCGTCCGCGTGATGAGCGACATCCTCCGGGGCGCGTGGTGCGGGCTCGACATGCGCCCAGCTCGCCCCTTCGTCTCCGACGGCATTTACAGCCGCTTTCAGGTGCAGCTCGAGCTCATGCGCGGCGAAGGCGTGCGCAACGTGATGACCGACGCACAGGTGCTCTACACGACCATCGAGGCGGTCGCGACGAACCCGCCGCTCGACGCGGTGCACGTGCGGTTCACCGCGCAGGCGCGTGATCGTAACGTCCCCTACAACTCGACGCCGGAGCAAGTGGCCGTAGCCCTCCGGTCCGCTCCCGTGGAGCCGTACACCGAGATCTGGACGCTCGTGCGACGCCAAGGCGCGGTGAGCCGCCTCGCGCCCGGCGAGGTCGGCACGAAGTGCCCGGCGTGTGGCGCGCCGCTCGAAGGCGGAGAGATGATCACCTGCAAGTATTGCAAGGCGCTCGTCTGCTCGGCGGAGCACGACTGGGTGCTCGCCGAGATCACCCAAGTGAGCGAGTGGTATCCCGAGTCGTACGAGCGCGTGCCCGGCCTCGACGAGCTCCGCCAGGACGACCCCGGCACCGCGCGCGAGACGCTGGAAGACCGCGCGTCGTACCTCTTTTGGAAGTGGGTCGAGGCTGCGCGCAAGCAGTCCCCCGTCCCTCTCCGGAAATGCGCGAGCGCCGCGTTCCTCAGCCAAGCGGCGAATTTTCAGTCCGTGGCACAAGCCCACGATGTCGCCGTGGGCGCCGCCGATTGTGTTCTCTGCGATCCGGGGCCCGACGGCGACTTCGACCTCGCCTACGTGAAGATCTATTGGTCGGCGAAGCTCACGCCGGGCTCGGCCTCGACCCCCATGCAAACGATCGTGCGCCTCGCGCGACGCGCGGGGGTGACATCGAAGCTGGCGATGAGCGCCCTCGTATGCGGGACGTGCGGCGCCCCGCTGCAAGAGACCGACAGCACGCGTTGCGACCACTGCGGCAGCGAGCTCGCCGACGGCTCGACGGCATGGGTCCTCGACGGGATCCTCGCCCCCGGCGGCGTCCACCCGCGCCGGAGCCAAGCCCAAGGCGGACAGCTGCCCGACTGGCTCGTGCCCGACATCGGCGATCCACGCGAGCGCGCGCTCCTCTTCGCGCAGATGGCGGCGTGCATGACCGGCGATGGGCAGCCTTTGGCCCGCAAAGAGAAGCGCCTCCTCCGCTTGTGCGCGGCGCGCTGGTCGCTCCCCGAGGATCTCGTGGTGCAGGTGTTCGCCCAGCCGCGTGCGGCGCAGGCGGCCCCCATCGCCGTCGCTTCACCGGAGTATTTTCTCGCTGGGCTCATTGCTGCCGCGCTGGTCGACGGACAGATCGATCGCAGCGAGCGTCAGATGCTCGAGCGCGTGTGCCAGGCGCTTCGCGTCCCACCGCAAGCGCTCGATCAGCAGATCGCCGCGTACCAGCAGCGCATGCAACAGGCCGGCGTCCTCTGACGGCGCGCGATCTTCAGAACGAAGTGTCGACCGGCGGGAGCTCTTCTTCCTCTGGCGACCAAGGCCCCGGGTTCGACGCCGCGCGCGCCTCGGCGGCGACGCGGTCCGCGTGGGCGCGCACGCGATGCGCACGCGCCAAGGGGATCCAGCGATCTTTGACCACCGCGTGCTCGGCGCGGTCGATGTAGAGCGTCCACATCTGCTCGACGCGCCGATAGAGGTACGCCGCATGGCGCGCGCGGCCGACCGCGAGCGCCGCTTTCGCGTCCGCGCTCTCGCCGAGCGCGAGGTACCAAAGCCGCTCGTAGCGCGGGATGAAGAAGACCTGCGACATGTCCTCGATGTGCTGGCGCCTTCCGAAGCCCATGCCGCGCGGGTCGAGGCCCGATGCGGTCCGCGCGGCTTCGGCGGCGGCCGCGGGATCGCCAGCGCGGTCGAGCGCTACCGCCAAGCCCCACTCGGCGAGCGCCTCGGTCCCGTGGGTGAACAGCCCGCCCGCGGTCGCGATCGAGAGGCGCACGGCGTCGCGGTAACCGGCGACGGCCTCGTCGAGCCGACCGTCGCGCATGTTCGCTTCGGCGAGGTTCAGGACTGCGGTCAGGCGCTCGCGATCGTCGAGCGCGAGGCGCAGATAGCCCTCGTAGGCGGCGCGCTCTTCGCGCGGCTGATCGAGCTTGGCGTGCGCGTAGGCGAGCGACAGCCACGCCTCGATGGAGGCGGGGTGCGTTGGCGCCTCGGCCAGGGCCGGCGTGAGGATGCGAATGGCCTCCTCGTGACGCTCGAGGCGCTCGTCGATCTCGCCGAGGTCGAAGCGTAGCCGCACGTCGCGGCTCGTCTCCGCGTGGCCGTCGATCAAGAGCTCGCGCGCGCGTTCCATGCGCCGCGCCTCGAGCGCCGGCGCGCCCAAGCGATCCTCGGCGGGGGCCTCGCGCAGCTGCTCGACCTGAACGTGCAAAAGATACGCGCTGCGCGCCTCGGCATCCTTCGCCGCGTCCCAAAGCGACGGCGGCGTGTCGGCTCGCGCGGAGGTCGTACACGCGAAGAGAGCGAGCGCCGAGAGGGCGGAGACGCGCTTCATCGGTGCTTCCCTCCCCGCCCCGTGAGCGCCGCTTCGCGCTCGCGCGCGTGCGCCGCCCACGGGCCGCTCGCCGCCGCTGCTGCGTAGCGTTGCCACGCGGCGCGCGCCGCGGGGGCGTCGCGTCCTTCGAGCGCGAGCCCTTCGAGCGCGTCGATCTCCACATCGCTCCCCGTCGCGTCGAACACGTGGTGCGCCCGTGCCTCGGCGAGGAGCGGTCGCGGATCGCCGTGGAGGCGCTCTTCGAGCGTGGCGCGCGCTTCGTCGTGCTCCCCCGCCCGATCGAGGGCGAGCGCCAAGGCCACGACCGACAACGTCTCCGGCCCTTCGCGACGCGCCTGGCGAAGCGCGGCGATGGCCTCGTCGAGATCCCGCGGGCCGTGCGCCATGAGCGCCATCCCCGCCTCGAGGTAGGCGAGCCCTCGGTCGGGCGATCCCAGCGTCGACGCGCGCGGCAAGAGCGCGCGGTACGCTTCGCGCCCTTCGTCGAGGTGCCCCGTGTGAGAAGCCACGCGAGCCCACGTGAGGAGCGAGAGCGCGTCGTCGAGCGCGCGGTCGTCCTTGGCGCGCACGTCCTTCAGCGCGGCGTAGGCCTCGGGGTAGCGGCCGAGACGCGCGAGGGCACGGCCGCGGAGCACCGCGGGGGCGGCGTGACCGGGGGCGACGCGATCGGCTTCGTCGGCGAGGGCGAGGACTTCGTCGGCCGGTCCGCCGCTCGACGCGAGCTTCGACGCGCCGCTGGCGAGCAGATCACAATAGCGACGAAGCGCCGGTGCCTTGGCGCGCTCCCAGACGTTCCCCGCGCGCGTCTCGATCCCCGAGCACTCGAGTGGACGCCCCGCGGGCGCAGGAATGGCCTGCGCGAAGACGAGCACGAGCGGCGCCAGCATGGCCGCCGAAATCTAGCACGTCGCGGTCAGGCGCCGCGCGGCGCGCGGGAGGTCTTCGGCAGCGGCTCTTCGACGACGATGGTCTCGTCGCGGCGCGAGCCGACGCTCACGAGGACGAGCCGGCAGCCCGCTTGCTCTTCGATGAAGTCGAGGTAGCGACGCGCCGCCGCGGGGAGCTCGCTCATGCGGCGAGCCGTAGCGAGCTCCTCCTTCCAACCGGGGAACGTGCGGTAGACCGGCTCCGGGAGAGCCCCCCCGACGCGCGCGAGCTCGTCGATGGGAAATTCTTCCGATTCGCCGGCGCTCGTGCGGTACGCGACGGCGACCTTGATCTCGTCGAGCCCGGTGAGGACGTCGAGCTTGGTGAGAGCGAGACCGTCCAAGCCGTTGATGCGCGTAGCGTAACGAAGCGCCGGCAGATCGAGCCAACCGCAGCGGCGCGGCCGACCGGTCACCGAGCCAAACTCGGCGCCGACCTTGCGGAGGCGCTCGCCGACCTCGTCGTGAAGCTCGGTGGGGAACGGGCCGGCGCCGACGCGCGTGGTGTACGCCTTCACGAGGCCGATGACGCGATCGATCCGCGTCGGCCCGATGCCCACGCCGGTGCACGCGCCGCCCGAGGTCGCCGTCGACGACGTGACGAAGGGATAGGTGCCGTGGTCGACGTCGAGGAGCGCCCCTTGCGCCCCTTCGAGGAGCACGGTCTTGCCGTCGCGGAGCGCGCGATCGACGAGGAGCGAGGTCTCGGCGAGGAGCGGCGCGATACGCGGCTGAAGAGCGCGCGCGCGCTCCATCACCGAATCGGCGCTGGGGAGCGACCCTCCGAGCGAGGTGGCGACCGGCGCCCACGCTTCGAGCGCGCGGCGGACGAGGCGATCCATCTCCCCGAGATCGAGGAACGCGCCCATGGTGACGCCGCGACGCGCGGCCTTGTCTTCGTAGCAAGGGCCCACGCCGCGCTTGGTGGTGCCGAGCGCGCCCGCGCCCTGCTCGCGCAAGGTGTCGATGGCCACGTGGTACGGCAAGATCGCGTGCGCGCGACGCGAGACGACGAGCTTGTCGGCGGCGCCGCTCCCGGGACGCAGGTGACCGCGGCGGGTGAGCTCGTCGATCTCTTCGAGGAGCGTGCCGGGGTCGATGGCCATCCCTTGAGCGAGCACGCAACGCGTCGCGGGCCGCAAAATCCCGCTGGGAATGAGCCGAACGACGACCTTGTCGTTCCCGACGACGAGCGTGTGCCCCGCGTTGGGACCGCCGGCGTAGCGCACGACGAGCTCGGCGTGCTCGGTGAAGTGATCGACGATCTTCCCCTTCCCCTCGTCGCCCCATTGGGCGCCGACGATGACGACGGCGGGCATGGGCGGGAGCCTAGTCCAACCGCTCGCGGCGCGCCCGTGCAAACGCGTGAGACGCGCTCATAGCTCTTCGCCAGGGGGAAGAACGCGCGAGAAACCCCACGCGTCGGCGTAGGCGCGCGCCTCGCCCTCGTCGGCGATGGCGACGGCGGCGAGGCCACGGCGGCGCGCCTCGAGGACACGCGCGTCGTCCGGAGGACCTACGACGACGATACGCTCGCCGTGATCCTCGGCGCACCCGGCCGCGCGGCGTGCCCACTCGAGCGCGCGCAAGTCGATGGCGAAGCCCACGGCGTCCATCGGCACACCGAAGCGCGCCAAGAGGGCGTCGTAGCGCCCGCCGGCAGCAACAGGCTCGCCCGGCCCTTCGGCGTAGGCGTGGAAGATGAGCCCGGTGTAGTAAGCGAACCCGCGCACCTCGCCGAGGTCCACCGTCACCCGGGCCGGTCCGCGTCGCGACGCCTCGAGCGCCACGTGGCGGAGCGCGTCGAGCGAGGGGGCGGCCGGCGTTCCGCGGACGAGCTCGGCGCCGCGATCGAGCACGTTCACCTGGCCGTGGAGCCGCGCGAGCTCGGCGAGGACCTCGGCGTGACGGCCCGCTTCGGCCCCGACCTCGCGCGCGGCGACGGCGAAGGCTTCGAGCGCCGACTCGTTCTTGCGCGCGAGGGCCTCGGCCCCACGACGCGCGAGATCCTCGGGGAGACCGCGAAGGAGCGCGTGAACGATTCCCGCGTGGCCGAGGTCGAGCGTGAAGTCTTCGAGACCGGCATACGCGAGCGCCTCTTCGAGGAGGCCGAGGGCCTCGAGATCGCCCTCGGGTGCGCCGACGCCCGCGAGCTCCACGCCCACTTGGGGGATCTGCCGGCTCGTTCGTGCGCGCCCGCTGCGACGCCGGAGCACCGTCCCCTCGTACGCGAGGCGATAAGGCGAAGGATGCGCGCGGAGCCGCGTGGCGATGACTCGCGCGATCTGCGGCGTCATGTCGGGCCTCAGGGCGGCGACCTCCCCCGAGGCCGGCTCGACGAAGCGAAGGACGTCGCGCGGATCGAGATCTCCCATGCCACGCTCGAGCACCTCGGTGAACTCGAAGAGCGGCGGCGCGATCTCCATGTAACCGGCGCGGCCGATCACCTCGAGCAAGCGAGCGATGAGCGCGCGACGCGTCCGCGCCTCGGCGGGGAGGAGATCCTGCATCCCCTCGGGGAGCGGCAGGCGAGCGGGCGGCGGGGGCTCGGACACGGCGCCATTTGACGTACAGGACCGCGGCGCGTCAATCACGTGCAGCTGGCCTCGTGTGCTAGATCGAGCTCTCCGCGACGCTCCGAAGCGCCGATTTCGACCTTGAAATGACCATCTCCGAACGCCTTCTTCGCCTCCGGCGAGCCCCCAAGCCGCGGGCGATCATCTTCGACCTCGACGGCACGCTGATCGACTCGCGCGTCGACATCGCGCGCGCGTGCAACGACGCGCTCATGGCCATGGGTCGCGAACCCTTGCCGGTCGAAGAGGTGAGCACCTTCGTCGGCGACGGCGCGCGCATGCTCGTGGCCCGCGCGCTCCGCGCCGAGCCGCACGCGCCGGAGGTCGAGGTCGGGCTCGGGCACTTCCGCGTCTCCTACGAGGCGAGGCCGGTCGTCGACACGCGCCTCCTCCCCGGTGTCGAGGCGTGCTTCGAATGCTTCTCCGGCTTGCCCGTCGCGCTCGCGACCAACAAGCCACGTCGCGCCACCGAGCTCGTCCTCGCGGGGCTCGGCATCGCCTCGCGCTTCGTCGCCGTCGCCGCCGGCGGTGACGGGCCGCTCAAGCCCGATCCCGCGCTCCTCGAGAAGGTGCTCGGCGAGATGCGTCTGGCGGCCAAGGACGTGTGGATGGTCGGCGACAGCCCGCAAGACGTCGGCGCAGGACGCGCCGTCGGGTGCACGACCATCGGCGTCTACGGCTTCGTGGAGCGCGATCGCCTCGCAGGCGCGGCGCCGGACGTGCTGCTCGACTCGCTCGAGGAGCTCCCGCCGATCTACCGCGAGCTGTAACGAGCAGCGCTCCGCCGGCGGGACGCGAAGACGCGCGCTACTGCCCGCCGCCGCTCGGGTTGTCGGGCTTCACTTCGATCTCCTTCAGCCCGGCGCGGAGCGACTGCATCGCCTTCTGCATCGGCACGAGCTGCGCCTTGTCGCCCGCGAGGTCTTCCTTCTCCCCGGGATCTTTGGCGAGGTCGAAGAGGCTGTACTGGTTGCCGCCGGTCTGAATGAGCTTCTTCCCCGGGGTTTCGCCGTGAATGAGCGCGCGGCGCATCCCGGTGTACGGGCCGATCGGCATGTCGATGTAGACGTCGCGCTCGGCGAACTTCGCCCCCTCGGGCGCGAGGAGATCCTCGGCGAGGCTCACGCCGGAGAGCTCGCCCGGCTCGGGCGCGGGGATGCGCATCAGATCGAGGAGCGTGGGGACGAGATCGACCTGGCTTCGCTTGACCGGCACGTGATGCGGCCTCGCGCCCGGGTAGTAGACGAGGAGCGGCACGCGCACGAGCGACTCCCAAATCTCGACGCCGTGCCAGCTCATGTTGTGATCGGCGAAGGCCTCACCGTGGTCGGCGGTGACGACGACCGCCGTCTTCTTCCCCCACGGCTCGGCCTGCACGTAGTCGAGGAGTCGGCCGACGTTTTGGTCGGTGAACCACACCTCGCCGTCGTAGAGCGCCTTTTGCTCGGCGAGGAAGCCCTTCTTCCCCTGCAGGAAATCCGGCGCGCCAGGGTGCGGCGCGTACTGCGCGTGGGGATCGAAGTAGTGCACCCAGAGAAAGAACCGACCGCCCGTGTTCTCCGGCTTGGCGAGGAGCTTCAGCGCCGCGTCGGTCAGCTCTTTGCTCGTGACCGAAGTGTCGGTGTCGCCTTGGCCCGACGCGGGCTTCGCCGAGAGATCGAAGACGTCGATCCCCTGCGTGAGGCCGCTCCACCCGTGGAAGTACCAGTGCGAGGCGGCGCCCAGCGTGCGGATCCCCGCCTTCTGAAAGCGCTCGGCGACGAAGACGTTCGCCGGCGCGTAGGTGTTGAAGTGCGCGCCGTTGCGCAGCGTCTCGCTCGGATACTTTCCGATCAGGATCGGGCCGAGGCTCTTCCCCGTGTACGAGGCCATCGAGTAGGCGCGATCGAAGATCACCCCCTTCTCGGCGAGGCGATCGAGGTTCGGCGTCGTCGGGAGCGGATAGCCCATGAAGCCGACGTCGGTCCGGAGCGTGTCGATGGTGATGAGGATGAGGTTCTGCCCCTCGGGGAACGCGTCGGTGTCGGCGGCGTGCACGGGGCGCTCGACCGGCGCGGGGAGCGGCGTGTCCTCGCCGTTGCAGTCTTCGTCGATGCCGTTGCCCGGGATGTCGATGGCCGTGGGCGAGCGCGTCGGGTCGTGATCGGCGCAGTCGCCGCCGCCGAAGTGTGGAGAGGCACCGTCGTGATCGCGATCCGTCGCCTTGCGGAGGACCGCGAGCGCGATGCGACCGAGCGGCGCGTCACGCTCGAGGGCCCGCGCGAGCGGCGCTTCGTCGAGCGCGTGGGCGGCACGAACCGTGAGGCCGAGCGGCAGCGCCGTTGCCACCAACGCGACGAGGACGCGCACCATCGGCACCTTGCCGCGCGCCAGGGCGGACAGCGCCACGTGCGTGGTGAGTGCGATGGCCAACAGGTCGAAGGCCGGGCGAAGATCGAGCTCGGAGCGACGAAGCACGCCGAAGAGATCGAGCACGCCCCCCTCGCCTCCCGTGCTGCCGAACGCCACGCCCGAGCCCACGACGAGCACGAAGAGGACGAGCGCCGCGCCTCCGGTCACGACCGGATCGATGAGCCGGGGGCTCGTCTGCGCGCCGGCGGCGAGGAAGCGACGCAGCGGCGACAGGAGCGCGAGCGCGGTCACGCCCAAGACGACGAGCCACGCCATCGCCCCGCCGGCGAGCTCGACGCCGACCGCCGAAGGGGCCCCGCGGGCGAGCAGCACGCGCGCGAGGTGGGCGGCGCCGATGAGCCAGCCGAGCGCGACGAGCACGGCGAGCGGCGCCATGGCCGCGACGCGCGACCGCGTCAGCACCTCGGCCTCGCGGAGCGCCCACACGTGCTCTCGCAGCGAGCGGACCCCCGTGGGCTCGAGGAACTGGAACCCGATCGCCACCGCCGCCGACACCACGAGCGCCACCGGGGCGACGACGCCGACGTCGGCGAGGAGGAGCGCCCCGAAGCTCGGCCCGCGCGCCGCCCCCGCCAAAGCGCACGAGCGCGCCTCGACGAGCGCCACGAGGAGCGCGCCGAACGCGCCTCCGGAGAGGGCGACAATCCCTCGTTTTGTCCAAGTCCCGACCACGCCCCTGACGTCTTTACTTCGTTCGGCGGGCGCGCGCGAGAGGATGCGCAGCGTCGTAGACCTTGAGCAGCTGCTCCATGGAGACGTGGGTGTAGCGCTGGGTGGTCGAGAGGGAGCTGTGGCCGAGGAGCTCTTGGATCGAGCGCAGGTCGGCCCCGCCGTCGAGCAGGTGCGTGGCGGCGGTGTGGCGAAGGGCGTGCGGATGCAGGTCGGCGCGCCCGGCGCCGAGGGCGCCGTAGCGATGGACGAGATCCTGGATGGCGCGCACCCCGAGGCGCTTGCCGCGGGCGCTGAGAAAGAGCGCGCTCGGGTCTTGGGCGCCGGTCTTCGGATGACGGAGCTCGCCACGCACCGCCAGGTAGGCGTGGATCGCGTCGACCGAGGCCCCGCCGAGCGGCACGGTGCGCTCCTTCGAGCCTTTGCCGAGGACGCGCGCCTCGGCGCCGCGGAGATCGACGTCGCCGCGATCGAGACCCGCCGCTTCGCTCACGCGGAGCCCCGAGCCGTAGAGGACCTCGAGGAGCGCGCGGTCGCGCTTCCCCGCCGTGGTCGTGAGGTCGGGCGCTTCGACGACCTCCTTGGCGGCGTCGACCGAGAGGAACGTCGGGAGCGGGCGACGCACCTTGGGGCTCGAGAGCTCTTCGGCTGGGTTCGAGGCGACGATGCCGTGCTTTCGCATCCAGCGCATCCACGTGCGGACCGCCGCCACCTTGCGCGCCACCGAAGTCGCGCTGAGCGAGCGCGAGAGGAGCCCCAGCCACCCGCGGAGGGCGTAGAGATCCACGTCGCCCGGCGAAGCCCCCTCCCCGCGCTTTTCGCGGACGAAGACGGCGAGCCCAGCGAGGTCGCGCTGGTACGCGCTCCGCGTGTGCGGGGACGCGCGCCGCTCCGCCTCGAGGTGCGAGAGAAACTTGTCGATCGCCTCGTCGAGCTTCACCGGATTAGGGAGGGCGTAGCACCCGGGGATCGGCGTGCGCAATTTTCTCCCATATAGAAGGATGCAATGACGTGGCTCGGCCGACAGCGCGACCGCCTGCGCGATCTCGTGAAGCGCCTCCGCGAGGAGCACGCGAGCCCAAGGGAGATCGGCCAAGCGGTCGCCGTCGGTGTCTTCGTCGGCTGCTCGCCGGCCCTCGGCTTTCACGGCGCAGTCGCGCTCGGCAGCGCCATTTTGCTTCAGCGGAACAAGATCTGGACGTGGCTCGGCTCGCGCATCTCGAACATCTTGGTGCTGCCTTGGATCGTGATGGCCGAGATCGAGATCTCCCATCGCCTGCGCACCGGAGCGTGGGTCTCGCTCTCGGCAGACACGGTCCTCGAACGCGCGCCGTTCCTCCTCGTCGACTGGATCTTCGGTGCGATCCCGGTCGGGGCGGTCCTCGGCGCCGTGTTCGGCGCCCTCGCCTACGCCATCGCGAAGTGGCGCGTCACCCGTGCGCGCAGGCTCGCTCCACCTCGTCCGCCGACTTCGGAATCGCCGCCGTCAGGTTCACCGGCCCCGCCTTCGTGACGAGAATGTCGTCCTCGATGCGCACGCCGATGCCGCGGTACGGCAGAGGAACGCGCGCGTCGTTCGCGCCGAGATAAATCCCCGGCTCGACGGTGAGGACCATCCCCTCGGCGAGCGGGCGCGAGCGGCCGTCGACGAAGTACGGCCCCACGTCGTGCACATCCATGCCGAGCCAGTGGCTCGTTCGGTGCATGAAAAATGCCTTGTAAGACTCGTCTTTCACTATGGATTCGCGCGTTCCATGCAGCAATCCAAGACGCAAGAGACCGTCGACGATGATCTCGACGCCGACGGCGTGGATCTCCTCCAGCGTGGCGCCGACCACGGTCTTCTCGATGCTCGCGAGCTGCGCCGCGAGGACGAGGTCGTAGATCGCGCGCTGCTCGCGGGTGAATTTCCCATTGGCGGGGAAGGTTCGGGTGACGTCGCTCGCGTAGTAGTCGAGCTCGCAGCCGGCATCGATGAGGACGAGATCACCGTCTTCGATGCGCCGATCGTTCGCGCGGTAGTGGAGCACCGTAGCGTTGGGCCCCGAGCCGACGATGCTTCCGTAAGCGACGCGCTCCGAGCCGTGCCGTCGGAAGGTCTCGAGGAGCATCGCCTCGAGCTCGAACTCGTACATCCCCGGACGCGCCGCGGCCATCGCCCGCACGTGCGCCTCGCCGGTGATCTTCGCCGCGCGGCGCATGGCGTCGAGCTCGATGTCCCCTTTGAAGAGGCGCTGCTCGTGCACGACGCTCGACGGATCGTGGATCTCGCTCGGATAGAACGTGGCGAAGCGCGTCCGCGCACGGCCGCGTTCGATCACCGAGAGGACCTTGTCGTCCTGCGTGCGGTTTCGCCCGACGAGATAGAAGAGACGACGGTGATCGGCGAGCAGACCGGCCAGCTTGGCGTCGAAGTCGGCCACCGGGAACGCCTCGTCGGCGCCGAAGCGCTCCTTGGCCCCGTCGACGCCGGCGCGCGGGCCGTCCCACACCTCGCGCTCGGGATCGCGCGGACGCACGAAGAGGGTCATCTTGCGGCCGCGCGTCGAGAGGACAACCACGCTCTCCGGCTCGGTGAAGCCGGTCAGGTAGAAGAAGTCCGAGTCCTGGCGATACTCGTGCTCGACGTCGTTGTTGCGCGTCGCCACCGGGGCAGAAAACAGGACGGCGACCGCGTCGCCGCCGCCACGCGCCTGCATCGCTTCGAAGAAAGCTCCGCGACGCTCTTTGAAGATCTTCTGCATGACGTCTCCTCGAAGGAGGTGGGGTCATTCCAGAGAGGCGCGCCCCCTTCAAGAGGGCGCCGCGCCCTCGGGGCAACCCCTAGGAAACCGAGCGACAAAAAGGGGCGCTCGAAGTTGGCCCACACACACCTACATCGGCAATCTATGCCCATGCACCTCGAGGACCGTCGTCGCAAGCGCAGCCAAGACCCGTTGATCGCCCTTCACTACCAGCTGTCTCGCGCCCGCCAAGACGGGTCGCTCGAAGCGCTGGTCCTCGCCGATACCTCGGGGGTCGTCGTCGCCGGCGCCGGCGCCTGGGCCGCCTGCGAGGAGATCGCCGCCTACGCTCCGCTCCTCGCCCAGCGCGACGAAGACGCCGGCTCGCCGCGCATCGTCGAAATGCGCGGCGAGGTCGAGGTCCGTCACCTCCAGGTCGGCGGCCAAGAGGTCCTCCTCTGCGCGCGCCAATCGGGCCAAACCGTCGACAAATGGGTGCTCGACTTGGCGATGAGCCGCGCGAGCGAAGGGGTCACGCGCATCCTCTCCGACGCCGCCTGACGGCGCAAAACCACGCGGCGTCCCTGGCGGACGACGCGCGAACGAGGCGAGACGGGTCCCCCCCGCCTCGCCTCGTGACGTTTTGGGGGGCCGAATTCTCGGCGCGGGCCGGGATTCGACCGACATTCAATCGACAGGAGGCGCAAGGAGCGGTACTCCGGGGGGGAGATGAGCGACCAGGACGGCGACGAGCCGAAGCGCCGAAGGCTCGAGGGGGTCATCCCCGAGCTCTTCAAGCGTGCGGTCGAAAAAGGGGTCGAGACCGCCTCGAGCGCGCCCGACAACATCAAGAGCTTCGTCGGCGACATGAAGCTGCCGAAGGAGATCGCGACCTACCTCTTCACCCAGGTCGACGAGACCAAGAACGGCCTCCTTCGCGTCGTCGCCAAAGAAGTGCGCGACTTTCTCGGCCAAACGAACATCGCCGGGGACATCCAGAAGGTCCTCACGACGGTGCAGTTCGAGATCAACACCACCATCCGCTTCACGCCCAACGACGCGCCGGCGACCCCGCCGACCGACGACAGCGCGAAGAAGGGGGGAGAGAAGGCCGACGCAGCTGCGCCCGCGCCCCTCCCCAAGCCCGAGGTCAAGACGGACATGTACGTCAAACGCGACGAACGCCGTGAGCGTCGCCGCAGAGGATCGGAGTAGAGAGACCACGTGAAGCCGCCGAAAGCCGGGGGAGAGATCGACAGCTGGTGCACCAAGTGCCGGCGCTGGGTTGGACACCGCATCATCGCCATGGTCGGCCCCAAGCCGGCACGCGTGGAGTGTTTGAGCTGCAGCTCGCAGCACAACTACCGCGCGCATCCACCGGGCGAGAAGGCGGAGGGGAAAGGCTCTGCCAAGAGCGCCTCGGGTCCTAAGAGCATCCGCGTCAGCGGGCACACACGCGCCGCGCAAGAGGCTCTCGCGCGCGAGAAGACGTGGGAGAAAGCCATCGCCGGCCGCGGGGTCAGCGATTTTCGCCGCTACAAGGTGAGCGAGACCTTCCACGAGGGGGATCTCATCCGCCACACGAAGTTCGGGGACGGCGTCGTGACGCGCGTGCTCGACGCGCACAAGGTCGAGATCCTCTTCAAAGACGAGCCGCGCACTCTGGCGCAAGCGCTCGTCGACTGAGCGGTGGACGGCGCGGACGCGCGCACTGTCCGTGACCCGGGCGTGAAACGGCGCGGGGGGCTCGTGCTCACCGCGCTGCGCGCCGCGTTTCGTCGCGTCCTCGTCATCTATTTTCGCGACATCGAGATCGCCGGCGACGTCCCCGACGCCCACGTGCGCGGGCGCCTCTTCGCCGCGAACCACGTGAACGGGCTCGTCGACCCGCTGCTGGTGCTCGTCTTCAACCCCGCCCCGGTTTCGCCGGTGGGCAAGGCGCCGCTGTGGAAGATCCCGGTGCTCCGCGCGCTCCTCGACGCCGTGGACGCAGTGCCGATCGTGCGACGGCGGGACGATCCGGACAAGAGCGCCGCGGCCAACGACGAGGTGTTCGCTCGGGTGGGCGCGCACCTCGCCGGCGGGGGGAATATCCTCATTTTCCCCGAAGGGACCAGCCACAACGAGCCGCACCTCGTGAAGCTCCGCTCGGGCGCGGGGCGCATGCTCGCGCGGGCCCGCGAAGACGGCGGGCACGGGCTCACGTTCCAAGCCGTCGGGCTCGAGTTCGAGGCGCGCGACATCTTTCGTTCGCGCGCGCTCCTCACGTACGGTCCGGTCCGGAGCGTCGACGCGCTGGGGAGCGACGAAACCACACTCGCCGCGACCATCACCACGATGCTCGCCGAGGATCTCGCGCGCCTCCTCGTCGAAGGAGAGACGTTCGCCGAGCGCCGCCTCATCGGGCGCGTCGCCGAGATGTTCGCCGACGACGCGCGGGATCCTTCGCTCGCCGGATGGAGCTCGATCGGCCAGGTCGTCGAAGCGACCCGCGCGGCGCTCGCCAAGAGCGCGCCCGATCGCCACCGTGCGATCGAGCGGGCGATCGACGCGTACTTCGTCGCGCTCGAAGCCGCGGGGCTCGGCGACGCCGAGGTCGTGGCCGGAGGGCGCGTGCGCCGCCCGGGCGAGAAGGCGCGCGCCGCGCTCTTGCTCCTCACCTCGCCGCTCGCGCTCCTCGGGGTGCCGCTCTATTTTCTCCCCTACCAGGTGCCTCGCCTCGTCGCCCGCGCGGCCTCGACCGACGTCGCTTCCACCTACAAGCTCGCGTCGGGGCTCGTCGTCTTCCCCTTGTGGGCCACGGCGCTCGTCGCGCTGCTCTTCGTGTCGCGCCCGCTCGGCGAAGCGCTCCTCGGGACGGCGATCGTGCTCGCAGCGCCGTTCGCCACGCTCGCGTGGCTCGATCGTACGCCCAAGCTCGGACGGGCGCTGGCGACGCTCTTGGCCTCCCCGCGCACGATGACGCGCCTTCGTGAGCAGCGCGACGCGGTGATGCGCGAGCTCGCGTCGGTGCGCGCGACCTTCGAGGGGACGACGTGAGGCGACGTCGCCTCGTCGTCCTCGCGCTCGCGCCGTTCGTCGTCGCGTCGAGCGCGCGTGCCGCTCAGGCCGACGCGACGCCGGCGAGCTCGTCGCACGACGACCAAGTGCGGATCGCTCCCGGTCCCGACGGAGGCCTCGGTGCGTGGCTCGTGCTCGGCCCCTTCCCTTCGGCGACGCACGGCACGGCATCGGGGCAGACGAAGAGCGCGCCGGCGGGCGCCGCGCTCACCACTCCGCCGTCCGGCGTCGAGGAGGCCGAGCTCGCGCCGCGCGCGGGGACGGCGGCGGGTCCCGCGCTCCCCCCGCGAGGCGAGCCTCCGCGGTGGACGCTCGCGTCGGGGAGCGAGGGGACCGTGGATCTCGTCGCTCCGCTCGGGGCGGCGCAAAAGAGCGATCTCGTGGCCTACGCCGCGGGCGTGCTGCACGTCGGGAAGCCGGGTCGTCACTACTTGCTGCTCGGCTGCGACGACGGCGTGCGTGTCTCGATCGATGGGCGCGTCGTCCTGACGCGCGACGATGCGCGCCCCGTACGCGAGGACGACGACGTCGTCCCGCTCGAGCTCACCGCGGGGGATCACCTGGTCGTGCTGAAGCTTCATCAGCGCGACGGCGCCTGGGCCTTTCGACCGCGCTTCGTCGACGCGGCCTTCACGCGCGAAGACGGCACGTGGCTCACGCTCCCCGGCACGACGAGCACCGACGCGCGCATCCTCGCGACGAAGATGTCGTGGGTCTCGCTCGATCGCGGGCTCCGCGCCGAGGGCTATGCGCCGCGGCTCAAGGTCGAGCTCCGCGGGGGCTTCCCCCTCGACGTGCCCCTCCCCGTTCGCGCACGGCTCACGCGCGTCGGCGACGCTGCGCCACTCGTCGACGTCTCGGCCGGTGAGGTGCCGGCCAAGGCCGCCGCGCTCGAGGTCGCGCTCCCTTGGCTCTCCTCCGATCTCCTCGCCAAGATCGAAGACCGCCCGGTCGCCTGGTCGTTGGATGTCGCCGGTCGCTCGCTCACCCTCCCCTTCGCTCCGCGACGTGACGTGCGGCTCGCCGTCGCGCGGCTCGACCGGGCCCTCGCCTCTCTCGGCAGCGACGCGCCGCCGTGGCTCGGACGAGGCACGCGCGAGAGCGCGACCCGCCTCCGCGATCGCCTCGTTCGCTTCGTCGCCCACGGCGACGCGGACCTCGAAGCCGAGCGCGACGAAGCGCGTGAGATCGACGCCGTCGCCAAGAGCCTCGAGGCCCACGTCGATCCGTTCGCCGGCCGCACCGGCCCGATGCGACGCGCGTACCGCTCGCCCCTCGACGGCGCGCTCAGCGAGTACGGCGTCTACGTCCCCGCCTCGTACACGCCGGGGACCACGCGGCGCTACCCGCTCGTGGTCGCGCTGCACGGCTTGAACGGTCAGCCCATGGAGATGATCCGCTGGCTCTTCGGCGGAGACGATCCCAAGCACGACGGCTACTGGGAGGATCGTCACCTGGCGATGGCGACGCCCCCCGCGCCGCCGCTCTCGCCCCCCCTCGAGGCGTTTATTCTCACGCCGAGCGGGCGCGGCAGCACGATGTACCGCGAGCAAGGGGAAGAAGACGTCCTCGCCGCGCTCGATGAGGTGCTCGCGCTCTACCCCATCGATCTGCGCAAGGTGACGATCACAGGTCCATCCATGGGGGGCATCGGTTCGGCGCTCGTCCCGCTGCGCCATCCCGATCGCTTCGCCGCCGCCGAGCCCCTGTGCGGTTACCACAGCTACTTCGTACGTCACGACGTCGCCGGGCGTCCGCTCCGCCCGTGGGAGCGCTTCCTCGCCGAAGAGCGCTCCAACGCCTTTTGGGCGGAGAACGGCGCGCGCCTCCCGCTCTTCATCGTGCACGGCACGCTCGACTTGCCCGAGGCCAACAGCGGCTCGCTCATCGAGCGCTACGAGACGTTGAAGTTCGACGTCACCCACGAGCACCCGCACTTGGGTCACAACGTGTGGCAGACGACGTACGAGAACATGAAGGGGGTCAACTGGCTCCTCGGCCACACCGCGGACGTGCATCCTGCACGCATCCACTTTCGCACCGCCGAAGCACGCGACGGCGACGACGCGTGGCTCCACGTCGACGAGCTCGGCGCGCCGAACGCGTGGGGCGACGTCGAGGCGCGGGTGACCGGCAAAGGGTCGGTCGAGCTCACGACACGGAGCGTGAACGCGCTGCATCTCGATCGTGACGAGAAGCTCCTCGATCCGCGCGGCGCAGTGACGGTGACGGTGGACGGCGCGCGCCTCGCCTTCGCCGAAGGAGCGCCGCTCGCTCTTCATCGCGAGGGCAGCGCATGGGTAGCGGGCGAGCGGCCCGCGGGAAAGACCGTGAAGCGCGGCCTGCTCGCCGGCCCGTTCCGTGACGTGTACCGCGTGCCGCTCCTCTTCGTGTACGGCGCGAGCGATCCGCTCGACGCGCGGGTGAACGAAGAGGTCGCGCGAGCGTGGGCCTCGGTGCACCCAGGGATCGACGTGAGCTACGAAGTGGTCAGCGACGTCGATTTCCTCGCGCGCGGCGACAAGCTGGCGAACGACCGCGCGCTCTTCCTCGTGGGGAACGCGCGCACGAACCGTGTGGTGGCCGCGCTCGAGGCCGACCTGCCGGTGCACATCGAAGGCGGCGCGGTGGTCGTCGGCGGGCAGCGCCTCCGCGGGCGCGAGGCCGGCGCGGCGTTCGTGTACCCCAATCCGAAGCGCCCCGATCGCTACGTGGCGGTGGTCGAAGGGGTCGACGCGACGGGGACCTTGCGCTCGCTGTCCTTGCCCGACTTGATCCCCGACTTCGTCGTCTACGACGCGGGGCTCGCCCCGGCGCGCGGGCAGCTCCTCCTCGGCGCCGGACGTGCCCTCGCCGCGGGATTCTTCGAGAACGATTGGAGCGTGCCGGCGAAGATCGACGATCCGCGCGCCGCAGCGGCTCGGCCCGTACCGGAGCCCGAGACTCCTCCGCGCGAATCGGAGTGAGCGGGGCTCAGCGCGATCGCGGGCGCGAGCCGCCGCGCGAATCGCGCGACGGGCCGCGCGTGTCCGGCCGCGGCGCCCGCGTGTCAGCTCGCGGCGCTCGCGCGTCGCTCTCGCGCCGCTGCGCAGGACGCGGGGCTCGCGTGTCCGCGCTGCCTCGCGACGGGCGTGCGTCGGACCGCGGAGCGCGTGTGTCGGCGCGCCCTTCGCCGCGTCCGCGCGGGTTCGGCGCGCTGCGTTCCTCGCTTCGTCCGCGACCTTCGTGGCGCGGCTCGCCACGCGGCGCCGCGTGTCCGCGCGGCCTCCCGCGAGGCGACGTGGGCCGCCGCGAGGCCGTCTCCTCCGGCGGGCGCGGGAGCTTCTGCGGCACGCCGTACGCCTGCCGAAGAGCCGTCAGCTCGTCGCGCGTGAGGTGACGCCACGCGCCGGGGCGCAGCCCCTCCGACGTGATGCCGGCGAACGACGTCCGCGCGAGCCGCATGACGCGGAAGCCCGTCGCCTCGCCCATGCGGCGGATCTGTTGATTGCGACCCTCGCGAATGGTGAGCTCGAGCCAAGTCTTGCCCGCTTCGTGACGAAGGAGGGAAGCCTCGGCGGGGAGCGTCATGCCGTCTTCGAGCCGCACGCCGGTGCGCCAGCGCTCGACGTCGGCCGGCGACATCTCGCCTTGCGTCTTCAACACGTACGTCTTCGGCACCGCCTTCCGCGGGTGCAAGAGGCCGTCGGCGAAGGCGCCGTCGTTGGTCACGAGGAGCACGCCGCTGGTGGCAAAATCGAGACGGCCGACCGGGTAGACACGCGCATCGACGCCGCCGAGGAGCTCCTTCACCGTGGGACGCCCCTCGGGATCGTGGAGGGTCGCCACGACGCCGCGCGGCTTGTGCAGGATCAAATAGACGAAGCTCTCGGCCACGAGCCGCGTGCCGTCGACCTCGATCTTGTCGTTCAACGGATCGGCCTTCGCGCCGAGCTCGGTCACGACACGACCGTTCACGCGCACGCGCCCCGAGGTGATCCACTGCTCTGCGGCCCGACGCGACGCCACGCCGCCACGGGCGAGAATTTTTTGGAGGCGCTCACTAGCCATCGATGCGTTCTTCCTCTATTTCAGAGCCATGCGTCGCGTGGAAAAGCCGTGGGGTTACGAGCTGATCTGGGCCGAGGCCGAGCGCTACGTGGGGAAGATCCTCCACATCACCGCCGGGCAGAAGCTCTCTCGCCAGTACCACAACAAGAAGGAAGAGACCTTCCTCGTGGAGAGCGGAGAGATGGATCTCGAGGTCGGCACCGGCGCCGAGATGAAGACCATCCGCATGAAAAAGCACGACACTTTCCACTGTCTCCCGAAGACCGTGCACCGCATGGTGGCGGTGACGGACGTGGACGTGGTCGAGGTGTCGACGCCCGAGCTCGACGACGTCGTGCGGCTCGAGGACGTCTACGGCCGCGAGGGGACGAACGCCCCCTGAGCGCTCCCGACCCCGCGCCGCGAGCCGCTCACTGACGAAGTTCGACCTGGGAAGGGCGCGGTTCCCGCGCTCGTGGAATCAGGGGCATCCCCTAGAAGATGGAGAAGAACATGAACCGTGCGGCTCGTTTGGTCGTTTGCGCCGTGGCGTTGCTCGGCGCGGCTTGTTCCAGCTCGGGCGGCAGCTCGACGTCGTCGAGCTCCAGCGGCTCGACCTCGAGCGGCTCCACGTCCAGCGGCTCCACCTCGAGCGGCTCGACGAGCTCGGGGAGCTCCGGCGGCGGCTACAAGGCGCTCGGCGAAGCGTGCACCTGCCCCGGCGCGAGCGGCGACTACATCTGCCAAGGGACGAGCGGTCCGTGCAACAGCGACCTCACGTGCGTCGGCAACGACGTGGGCGGCGGCAAGTGCTACGGCCAGCAGTGCTGCTCGGGCTCGAGCTGCGATCCGTACAACCCGCCGGGCGGTGGCACCGGTTGCCCGACCGGGCAATCGTGCACCATCTTCAACAAGGCCTACGGTTACTGCGGCCCGAGCTGAGCGTCCCGACGTCGCGGCCGCCGTCCGCGTGACGGCGGCGCGGGACTACTTCTTCTTCGCCGCGGGCTTCTTGCCCGAGGTGCCCGCGGCACCGGCGTCGATGAACGCGTCTTGAGTCGGCGTCGCTGTCGGGGCGCCGCCGTCGCCGGCCGCCGCCGCGAGCTGATCGCGCGTTTGGCGATCGGCCGCTTCGGCCTTGGCGCGGAGCTCGTCGTCGCGGTCCCAGCGATCGACGTGACCGTCGTAGGTGGAGTCGACGCCCATGCGCTCGAGCACCCCCTTCGTGTAAATCTCCCAGACGTCGGGCTGGCCGTCGAAGTTGCGATCCCGCTTGATGCGCGAGAGATCGCCGTTCGTGTAGAACTTCCAGACGTCGGGCTTCCCGTCGTGGTTCTCGTCCACGTCCTCTTCGGCGAGGCGTCCGCCGACGAAGTTCATCCACACGTCGACCTTGCCGTCGAAGTTGGTGTCGGCCTCTTCGTGCTGCGCTTCGCCCTTCGCGTTGAAGGTGCGGGCCACGTCCTTGATGCCGTCCAAGTTGGCGTCGAGCTCGCGGCAGACGAGCGACTTGTGGCGCGTCTCCCCTTCGCCGAACGTTTTGTAGACGCGGCGAATGTTGGGGCGAAGCGCGCCCGGCCCGGCGGTCTCGCTGACCTCGAGCTCGGGGTGCGTGCGCCAGTCGGCGCACATCGAGCGGTCGTCCTTCGGCCACTTCGACGGGTCTTTGTTACCGCCGGGGCTCACCGTGGCGGTCTTGGGGGGCGGTGCGTCCGAGCCACCGCAGCCGACGTCGAGGACGACGCCCGAGGCGGCCAACGCGAGCGCGATGGATGTAAAGGCGGCGCGGCTCATTTCTTCGCTCCCCCTGTGCTCTTGGTGGTCCCCTTCGTCGACTTCGCCGCACCGGCGTCCGCCGCGCTGCTCGTGTCGGGCGCGGGGGCCAGCGTCGGACCGCCGGCGTCGGAGGACGGAGAAGCCACCGGCGCGACCGGGGCGCCGGCGTCGGCGACGGGAGGCGCGACCGCCGTACCGTTCGCACCGAGCACCAAGGTGTCGGCAGGATCGGGCTTGCCGTCGTTGTTCTTGTCGAAGGCGATCGTCACTTGGTCGCCGCTCCAGGTCCACCACTGATCGACGCGGCCGTCGCCGGTGGCGTCGCGCTCACGCTTGATGCGCTTGCCGGTCGCGGGATCGAAGTAGTCCCAAGTGTCGATGCGGTGCTGGCCGCTCGTATCGAGCTCGCGCCGCACCAGCTTGCCCCCCTCGAAGTACTCGATGGCATCGACCACGCCGCTGTCGTCGTAGTCGGCCTCGCGCCGCCGGAGATTCCCTGCGGGGTCGTAGTACTCGAACATGTCGGGCTTGCCGTCGTGGTTCAAGTCGGTGATGCGACAGACCTCGCGGTTGGTCCCCTTGTCGTACACGCGGCGAATGTCGGCCTTGCCGTCGCCGTTGGCGTCGAGGCTCTCGACCTTGTTCCCCGACTCGGTGCACGCCTCGTGCTCGACGTTCTCGGAGCGGACCCCTTCGGGGAGCTTGGCGTCGGCCGTGCCGGTCTGCTCCGAGCTTCCGCCGCAGGCGACGAGGTAGCCGCCGACACACAGCGCCGCGGCGGCGAGCGAGCCACGCGCGATCCAAGGCAACGAAGAAGATCGGGATGTCATGCGAGCGGCGACCACGATACCCAGGCGCAGGGGGCGGCTGCAAGCCGCGCGTCGGCTCCGCTTCGTCCGACGCGATCCTCGCGCGTCTCGTGCGCATCGCGGTCGCGCGGCGCGGCGCGCCGTCGCGCTCGCGAGCTCGTTCTTCGCGTGCTCGTCGGCGAGCACCGTGACGCGCCTCTCGAACGTCGAACGCACACGACGATCTCCCCTCGCGCGCCGCGCGTCGAGGCGCTGCGGAGACGTCGTCGCCCGTGGACGCCCCCCTCGCGACCAGGCGCGAGGTTCCGGGGGCACTTCCCCCCGCATCTGAAAAATTCGTTGCGAGATCAGTCACCTAAGACGGTGGGGCATATTGTCTCCGCGTCCTGTGAACCCACACCTTGAACCTGACGTATGTTCACGTATTGTATGTTGACGTCGATCGTGACACTTCGCGTGCTCGCCGCAGCGACCAGTCCTCGAACCGACGCCCGTTTCCCCCGCACCCAGAACCCGCACGACGCGGTCACGCATGCAGCTCGAAGGTTTCGCGATGTCCCGGAAGAAGATTTCGACGACCATCTACGTGACGCCGGAACAGGCAGACAAGCTCCGCCTGCTCCATGATCGCACGAAGGTCCCGGTCGCCGTGTACATCCGGGAGGGGATCGACCTCGTGCTCAAGCACTACGCGCACTTGCTCCCCGGTCAGCTCGCGCTCGATGCCGCCGAGCCGCGGCCCAAGCGAGAGCGTCAGAGCTCCGCGAAGCTGCCGGTCGCCAACGACGACGAAGAGGCCGCGCCGACCCCCGCCGCCTCTGGAGGCAAGAAGTAGCGCCGCGCGACCTTCCCCGGTGAACGCGCGGAGCTCCGCGCGCGCCCGTCGCGAAGAAGCGCCTGCCAACGCCGCCGGTCCTTGCTAGAAGGCAGGGCCGCCTCTCGCGGCGCGCGCCGACCGATCCACCATGCCCACCCCGCAGTCCAAGATTCGCAATTTCTCGATCATCGCCCACATCGATCACGGAAAATCGACGCTGGCCGATCGCATCCTGTCCCTCACCGGCGCCCTGACCGATCGCGAGGCGCGCGATCAGTTCATGGACAAGATGGACATCGAGCGCGAGCGCGGGATCACCATCAAGGCGCAGAACGCGCGACTCAAGTACACCGCCGACGACGGCGAGACCTACCAGCTCAATCTCATCGACACCCCAGGGCACGTCGACTTCAACTACGAGGTCTCGCGCAGCCTGTCGGCGTGCGAGGGGGCCATCTTGGTCGTCGACTCGACGCAGGGGGTCGAAGCGCAGACGCTCGCCAACGTGTACCTCGCGCTCGATCAGGGGCTCGAGATCGTGCCGGTGCTGAACAAGATCGACCTCCCCTCTTCCGACGTGGACGGGACGAAGGAGCAGATCGAACAGGTCATCGGCCTCGACTGCTCCGACGCGCTCTCGTGCAGCGGGAAGACCGGCGCGGGGGTCAAAGAAATCCTCGACCAGATCGTGCGGAAAATCCCCGCCCCCAAGGGCGACGAGAACGGGCCGCTCCGCGCCCTGATCTTCGACTCTTGGTACGACAGCTACCGCGGGGCCATGGTCATGGTGCGCGTCGTCGACGGCACGCTGCGCCGCGGCGACAAGATCCGCTTCCTCGCCACCAAGCGCGACTACGAGGTGACCGAGCTCGGCTCGTTCCAGCCCTTCGCCGTGCCGCTCGACGAGATCGGCCCCGGCGAGGTCGGCTTCCTCGCGGGGAACATCAAGAGCGTCCACGACACGAAGGTGGGCGACACGGTGACGCTCGCGAGCCGCCCGAGCGACAAGCCGCTCCCCGGCTTCAAAGACGTGAAGCCCATGGTCTTCGCCGGGATCTTCCCGACGGACAGCTCGGACTACCCGGACCTTCGCGACGCGCTCGAGAAGCTCCACATGAACGACGCGGCGTTCTCCTTCGAGCCCGACTCGTCGGAGGCGCTCGGCTTCGGGTTCCGCTGCGGCTTCCTCGGCCTGCTCCACATGGAGATCATCCAGGAGCGGCTGGAGCGCGAGTTCAACCTCGACCTCATCACGACCGCGCCGAGCGTCGTTTACCACGTGTTCAAGACCGACGGCTCGGAGGTCGTGGTCGACAACCCGGCGAAGCTCCCCTCGCCCCAGTACATCAATCGGATCGAAGAGCCCTTCGTGAAGATGGCCATCCACGTGCCGGCCGAGCACGTGGGGCCGGTGCTCGCGCTCTGCCAAGACAAGCGCGGCACGCAGCTCGGGATGCAGTACGCCTCCACCGAGCGCGTCATCATCACCTACGAGCTCCCCTTCGGTGAGGTGCTCTTCGACTTCCACGACAAGCTGAAGAGCGTGTCGCGCGGCTACGCCTCCATGGACTACGAGTTCACCGACTACAAGCCGGGGAACCTCGTCAAAGTCGACATGATGGTGAACGGCGATCCGCTCGATGCGTTGTCGATCATCGTGCACAAAGATCGCGCGTACAACCGCGGTCGCGCGCTGGCGGAGAAGCTCAAAGAGTTCGTCCCCCAGCAGCAGTACGAGGTGGCGATCCAAGCGGCGATCGGCGGCAAGATCATCGCCCGCGAGACCGTGCGCGCGCTCCGCAAGGACGTGACCGCCAAGTGCTACGGCGGCGACATCAGCCGAAAGCGGAAGCTCCTCGAGAAGCAAAAAGAGGGGAAGAAGCGCATGAAGCAGGTCGGCAGCGTGGAGATCCCGCAGCAGGCCTTCTTGGCGATTCTGAAGGTCGACGGCTGACGTAAGCGCTGCGCGCCGCCCGACGCGCGTGCGCTCACTTCCGGCGACGGCGTGCGAGGAGCAGACCGAGCGCCGCGAGCGCACCACCCAGCGTCGCGAGCGGTCCACTGGCGCCACGGCTCGTGGCGCACCCAGTGTAGACGCCGTTGCCGAAGCTGTAGACGTGGTCGGTCCCTTTGGCTTGGACGAGGACGCGCTCGAGCGCGGGCCCGGCGTCGAACGGGGGCTGGGCTGCGTCGGCGTCACCGCCGTCACCGGCATCGCCTGCGTCCGTCACGCCGGCGTCGGGGGGGAAGACCTTCACGGCCGTGGGGGGGATCGCGCGGAGCGAGGTGGCGCTCAGACCGTAGGCGAGGAGCGATCCGCCGGCGACCCAACGCGGGCCGCTCCCTGCGGCGACCGTGCCCGCGAGGCGCACGGGGGCGGAGCTACCGTCGACCGCTGCCACGTACGGCGCGGAGCCGTTGATGGCCGGATCGAAGCCGGCGAAGGCCACCTGCGCGCCGTCGGGGGAGAGCGAGAAGTCGGTGAAGCTCGCCGTCGGCGCACCATGCGTGAGGTTTCGCACGAGGCTGCACTGGCGCGTCGTCGGATCGGGCGTGAGCACGACGATGTCGACGGCCCCCTGCCCTCCGTCGACTTGCGGCACGTAGAGGCTCGCGAGGACGTCGCCGTTCGGGAGGAAGGCGAACTCGCTCGGCGTCTGCAAGCCGCACTGCATGTAGACCGAGATCGGCGACTGATCTTGATCGGTGACGAGCGCGATCTGGAAGCGCCCGGCGAGCTGTTGGACGAAGCCGAAGTGGGTCGTGTCCTTCCACGACGGGCGACGCGGAATGGGCTGCGCCAGCGGGATCGAGCCGTCGTACACCGGGCCGCCGTCGGCGTCGGCGAAGTAGGGCGCGACGTCGAGGTGCGGGTTCTGCCCGTCGAAGCCGACGGCGGCCACGGCGGCGGCCCCGGGCACCGCGCGCACGTAGGCGATGCGAGCTCCGTCGGGCGAGAGCCGCGGCTGGATGAACGGGACCGGCGCCCCTTCGTCGCGGCGGAGTCGCGCGCCGGAGCACGCGGAGGTCTTCGAGCTGATCGCGATGAGCGAGATGCCGTTCACGCCGGTGTCGGGATCGTTGTCGGGATACATGAGCGCGAGCCGCGACTCGGTGCCCGGCGCCCCTTCCCAGAAATCTGCGCCGGCACCGCCGACGCGAGGGCCCCATGTCTCGTTGGGCCCTTGCGGGGTCGAGAGGAAGCAGTCGAGCGCTCCGGCGTCGGTGCCCAGAGTTCCGATCGCCCGCACGAACGCCGCGGTGCTGGGCGATGTCTGCGCTTGAAGGTAAAAAATGGGCGCTTCGTAGGCGCGCACCTGGACGTGCGCGATCTCCACGGCCCCCTGGTGGGTCGCGACGCCGGTCAGCGCGTACGTCCCCACTTGATCAGGGACGAACGTCGGCGCGCCGGTCGTCGCTTGCCCGAGCGAAGCGGTCGTCAGGGTGCTGTTGAGAGGAACGACGTCCAAGGTCCACGCGTAGGTCACGCCCGTGGTGCCGACGGGGACGTGGGAGACGAGCGTGGCCGTCTGGCCGACGTAGACGGAGAGCGGATCGACCGTGAAGGCGATGGCGCCGTCCACGCTCGTATCGTCTCCGCTCGAAGCGTCGTCGCCGCTCGGACTGTCGGCGGTCGATCCGTCGGCAGCGACCGCGTCGGTCCCGCCGCCGTCGTCGCCCGCAGGGGCGAACTCGAGGTCGTTGATCCCCGCCACCAGGCTGCACCCCGCCGCGCTCGCCGCGGCGACGAGGAAGGCGAGACGGCTCGTCACGCGAGAGCGGGTCACCACGTGAAGCCTCCGAACGTGGGGGCGATGCCCGACGGGTGCGCGGCAGCGCCGGTGCTCTTCGCATGGCCGGAAGGAGCCGAGAGAATCAAGTACGCGCCGGCGGCGACGGCGACCGCGCCGACGACGAGGGTGACGGTGGAGATGGTGGCGGCGGTCTTCGCTTGGTCGTTCTCGTGCACCGCGTCGGCGTTCGAGCACGGAGAAGAGGGGCACGCCGAGTTGGCGTCGCCGGCTTTCTGAATCGCTTGTACGCCGAAGAAGCTTCCGACGCCGATGGCGACGACACCGGCTCCGCCGACGACGTAGCCGACGAGCCGGCGACCGCTTCCGTCCCGGGCGGGCTCTTCCGGCGGGGGCACGAGAGGCCGAGGGGCGACGACCGCCGGCGGCGGCGGAGCGGGCGCGGCCTCATGCTCGAGCGCCGGAACGAGGACCTCGCGCGACTCGGCGGGGGCGAGCGTAACCTCGACGCGAAGCGGCTTGTAGCCCTGGGCGGTCGCGAGGATGACGTGCTTGCCCGGGTCCACCGGAGACGAAGTCCCCAGCGCGGCTGCGCCGATGTGGATCTCGTCGCGCTGCACCTCGAGCCCTTCGATGCCCCGCGCCGCTTCCGAAGCGCGGACCGTGAGCTTCGGGAGCTCTGGCTCGAGCGCAGCGACGTGCTCGCGCGCGACCTTGGCGCGGTCGGCTTGGCCGGCCTTCTCCGCCGCTTGCAGCACGCTCGTGTACTCCGCCCAAGCGCTGGCGACCTTCCCCTCCTTCTCGTGACAGAAGGCGAGCGCCAGCAGCGTCCCCGTGCCCGGATCGAGGCGTTGGCTCTCGGCGAGCTTGGGACACGCCTCGGCGTAGCTCCCGCTCGTCATGAGGGTCTTCGCCTCACGAAAGAGGCTCTCGGCCATGGCCTCGTCCGTCTGTTGCGCGAGCGCCGGCGACGCGAGGAGCGCCACGAACGCCACGACGGTGAGAGCGCTACTTGCGCGAATCGATCGTGCCACCCAGTTCTCCCCCGTTCGTCTTCGCTGCGCCGGTCGCGGTCGCGGTCGTCGCTGGCCTGGTCTTGACTGTCGCGTGCACGGTCGCCGCGTGCTTGGCCGCCGCCGTCTGGACAGGCGGCGCATCGGCGAAGGTGGTCGCCGCCGTCGCGGTCGCGCTCGCCGCAGCGGACGCGGACGCCGTCGGCGCGCTGGTCGCGCTCGGTGGAACCGCGGGGACGGCGAGCTCGGGCGGCGCAGATTCGCGCGCGGCTGTGGCCGTCGGTCGATTCTGACCGGCGACGAACGCGCCGCGGAGCGCGAAGCCCATGGCGGCGAAGGTGGCCACGCCGACCAGCGCGATCAGCCACGCCGTCCTTCCCCGCTTCGGCGGAGCGCGAAGGCCGGCGAGCGAGATCGACGCCTCGGCCGACGTCACGTCGGACGGCTTCGCCTCGCCTTGCGCGGGGCGCGTCTCGGCGCGCGTCAGCACCGAGTCGGCGTCGTCGGCCGGCGGGCGACGAAGGGCGCTCGCCGCGACGTCGGTGAGCTGCGGGGGGAGGCGGTTCACGTCCGAGCCGCTGGGATCGGCGGCGGGGGGCTTTTCGAGCAGCTCGCGAATGCGCTGGCGCTCGGCCACGGCGCGCCGCGCGAGCTGCAGCGAGCTCTTGCGCGACGCCATCCGCTCTTTGGTGAGGTCGCTGACGAAAGAGCCGACCTCGCTCGCCGTGCAGGTGTGGCCCGACGCCACCATCGCCCCTTCGATCGCGCGCTGCATCTCGAGCGCGCTCCCGAAACGTAGCGCCGGATCGCGCTGCAGGCAGCGCTCGATGATCCCCGCGACAGGCTTCGGCACCCACTCCGGGGGCGGACGCGGCTCGACGCCGGAGAGGACGGCGCGAAGGATCGCGACGTCGCTCTCCCCGGGGAACGGGCACGATCCCGCGAGCACCGTGTGCAGCACGGCGCCCATGCTCCAGATGTCGGCGCGGCGATCGACGGCGCTGCCGAGCACCTGCTCGACGGCGACGTAGCGCACCTTGCCTTTGAGCACCGCCTCGGACGTCTCCCCCGCGAGACGATCGCGCGCCTTCGCCACACCGAAGTCGATGAGCTTGGAGCTTCCGCCGGTGGAGACGAGGATGTTCTGCGGCGACACGTCGCGGTGGACGATCTCGAACCCCGCCCCTTCGCTGTCGGCGAGCTCGTGCGCGGCGTGGAGCCCCGCCGAGGTGTCGGCGAGGATGCGCAGCACGACGCCGAGCGGGAGCTTCTTCCCGTCCTTGTCGGCGAGCCGCGCGATGCGGTGGAGCGAGTCTCCCTCGACCCACTCCATGACGGTGTAGAGGATCCCTTGCTGCTCGCCGAGATCGAGCACTTGCACGACGTTCGGGTGATCGATCCCCGAAGCGATGCGCGCCTCGTCGAGGAACATCGTGCGAAAGCGCTCGTCCGACGCGTACTGCGGAAGGATCGTCTTGATGGCGTAGAGCTTCTCGAAGCCGTGCTTGCCGAGCAAGCGCGCGACCCACACCGATCCCATGCCGCCTTGGGCGACGGCGTAGAGGAGCTCGTAACGATCGATGCGATACCCGGGCTCCAGCGGGGACGGTCGATCGGAGTCCGCCATCAACTTTCCACTTTAGCTGGGGCCAAAGGGCCGACGCCAGGGATCCGCCACTTTCCTGCGCCTCTTACACCACCTCGCATGTGGCCTCTTGCCGTCTTCCTGCTCCCGCGGCGCGAGCGGGGGTGATAGCCTCGGCGCAAGGTCCAACGTCCAAGAAAGACGGCCCTTCGCCCCCTCCCGAACGAGCCGCATCCACGAGGCCCGAGCGCCCCTTGGAACGCGGCGAACCCCATGCCGCTCCGCCGCCCCGCGCGAAAACGCCCTGCCCCCCGCCGCGTCCGGCCCACCAACGTGGACCCCGTTCGCCTCGCGCTTGCGGCGATCGAGCGCATCAAGACGGTCCTCTCGCGGACGGGAAAGCTCGATCGTTTCGGACCACCGGCCGACGCTCGCGAGATGCTCGCGCGCGAGACCGTGCTCGGTCGTGTCCTCCCGCCGAGCTACGAAGCGGCGATGCGTGTGGCGCGCGCGTTCGGTGAGCCGGAGACGGTGCTCGACGCGGCCACGATGAAGACGACGACGGCGAAGCTCGACCGCGAAGGCGCCGACACCGAGCGCTACATCCCCTTCGGCGTCGTGGCGCGTGGCACCGGGCCCGAACGCATCCTCTGCTTCGACAAGCACATTCGCGAGAGCAACGGCGAGCTCGGCGTCATCGAGTGGACCGACGGCTCGCCTCGCTTCGCTGCGGCACACTTCGCCGAGTGGCTCGATCTCGTCGCCGACTCGCGCGAAGAGGAGCTCGAGCGATCGGCGACGATCCCCATGGGCCTCCGGAAGCTGCTCGTGCAGCTCGGCTTCTCCTTCGACGACCCCGTCATCGGCCGGCTCGAGACCGGCGACGTCGCCGCGATCGAGATGCTCATCGGCCGCGACACCGCGCGCGAGATCCGTGGCCAGGTCGATCGCCTCTTCGACTCGAGCGGCAAGGCCTCGCTCACCCTCAACCTGGACGAGTTCACCCTCGCGCTCTCGCTTCGCACCGGCATCTTCGTCTACGAGGCCGAGGACGTCTTCCGCTGGCTCCGCCACTTCCGCGACGAGAACTTCTTCAGCGAGGCGGCGAAGCCGGCGCAGCACCCCGACCACGCACGCGACCTCCGCAAGGCTCCGCGCGAGGCGCCGCTCATCCAGCGCGGCGTGACCGAGATGCGCGTGCTCCCCGCGCGCCGCCACGTGTTTCGCGCCGCCAGCGGCCGGAGCATCGACGACTTCTACGTGCTCGGGCGCTCGCATTCGACGAGCGGTCGCGGCTCGAGCCTGCTCGTCCACGTGCTGCGCGGCGAGGTCCGCGAGGCGACGGCGGTCAACGAGTCGCTGCAGGATCTCTACGTCACGAACGACGGCGTCGTGTGGGGGCTCTCGCATGCCGGCGCCGCGGTGCGCTTCGCCGGCGGGATCGCCAACACCTTCCCCCTCGCCCGCGCGACCCGCGGGCGCCCCGCCTGGTACGGCATCGGGCTCGGCGGGGACCGCGTGCTCGCGTGGGGCGCGGGCGCGCTCCTCGAGTTCGACGGGGCGCGCTTCTCACCCTTCGTCCCCGACGCCGGCCTCCTCGAGAACGAGCTCGTGACCGCGCTTTGGGCGAGCAAGCGCGAAGTCGCCATGCTCGTCTCCGGCGATCACGTAGGCGCGGTCGCGCGCTACGACGGCCACGGCTGGGTCCCCATCGCCGAGCACCAAGTGATCGACACGGCCCTCGTCGACTTCGACGTGTGGCGCGGCGTGACGCTCGTCCTCGCGCGCGACGGCCGCGTCTTCCGCATCGAGGGGCCGCAAGGCTCGCCCCGCCCGGTGAGCTGGGATCGGCGGCAAGACGCCTTCCTCCACGAGGGGGTGCTGCGGCCGCTCCACATGGTCCGCGGCTACGACGGCGGGCTCTTGCTCGCGAGCGACGGCGGCGTGCTCGCCGTCGGATCGGGCGAGCCGATCTTCTACTCCGCGCCGGGCAGCGCGCAGGAGCAGGCGCGGCTCTCCCGCGTCGGCAGCACTCCGCGCCAAGGCGGCTCTCTGCGTGGCGAAACCAAAACGGAGAGCAGCGCACTCGTCGCCGTCTGCGGGCCCAACGCGTGGGTCTGGAAGGACGGCGGCTTTTCCGTGATCGATCTTCGGGAGTTCTGATGGCGAGTGCGACCGCACGCGAGAAGCTTGTTTCCGACATCAACCAAAGCGCGAAGACCGACGGCGCGCGCATCACCTACGAAGGCTCGGTGGCCTTCGGAGGGAGCGGCGACGTCTTGCGCTACCGCCTGGGGAACGGCCTCGCGATCCTGCTGCTCATCGACAAGAGCGCGCCGGTCGTCAGCTTCTTCACCTGGTACCGCGTCGGCTCGCGTCACGAGCGCACCGGGAAGACGGGGCTCGCGCACCTCTTCGAGCACTTGATGTTCAACGAGACCGAGTCGCTGAAAGCCGGCGAGTTCGATCGCAAGCTCGAGGAGAGCGGCGCCGAGACCAACGCCGCGACCTGGTTCGACTGGACGTACTACTACGAGAGCCTCCCTGCGGACCGCTTCGGCCTGGCGGTGAAGCTCGAGAGCGACCGCATGGCGCACCTCGTGCTCCGCGAGCCGCAGGTGAAGAGCGAGAAAGAAGTGGTCGCCAACGAGCGCCGTTACCGCGTGGACGACGACGTGGAAGGGGCCGCGAGCGAGCTCCTTTACAAGGTCGCCTTCACGAAGCACCCCTACCACTGGCCCACCATCGGCTGGATGGAAGACATCCAGAACTTCACCCCCGAAGACTGCGCCGCCTTCTACAAGACGTACTACGCGCCCAACAACGCCACGGTCGTCGTGGTGGGCGACGTCTCGGAGCGCGCCGCCCTCACGAAGCTCCGCGACGCCTACGGTCCCCTCGCCGCCGCCGAGATCCCCGCCGAGGACCTCGAGCCCGAGCCGCCGCAGCTCGAAGAGCGACGCGTGGAGATCAAGAAGCCCACCGCCACCGAGAAGATTTTCCTCGGCTTCCACGGGCCCGCGCTCGGCGACGAAGGGCACGCACCGCTCACGGTGTTGAACGAAGTGCTCTTCGGTGGCCGCGCCTCGCGCATGTACCGCGCGCTCCTCATCGACGAAGAGCTCGCGACCGATCTGCGCGGCTGGGTAGCGACCTTCCGCGACCCGGGGCTCTACGAGATGTACGCCACAGCGCGCCCGGGGAAGAGCACCCCCGACCTCTTGCGCGTCATCGATCGCGAGATCGAGAAGGTGAAGCGCGAGGTCGTGACCGACGACGAGCTCGCGCGCGCAAAATCGCGTCTCGAGCTCTCGCTCCTTCAGTCGATGGAGTCCACCGCCGGCAAGGCCGAGCAAATCGGCTTCTACGAGACCTTGCTCGGCGATCCGGCGGCCGCGTTCCGTCGCCTCGCCGAGTACCGCCGCGTCACGACCGCCGATCTGCGGCGCGTGGCACGGCGCTACCTCGTCGATCGCGCGCGCACGCTGGTGCGTGTCGTGCCCGACAGCGACGCCGGCGCCGAGGCGGCACAATGAGCGCCGTGACGCGCACCAAGGGCGAAGCGGCGGGCACGGGACGCGCGACGCTCCCTGGAGGATCGCTCCTCCTCGTCGAGCCTTCGCACGCCATCCCTCTCGTCTCCATGGTGGTCGCCCTGCGGAGCGGCGCCACCCACGATCCCGACGGCAAAGAGGGGCTCCTCCGCGCCACGTTGCGGATGCTCCGCCGCGGAGCGCGCGGGCTCAGTGCACAGCAGATCGAGGACGCGCTCGATCGCCTCGGCGCCGAACTCTCCGTCGAAGTGTCGGCCTCGAGCGCCACCGTCTACGCGCAGGTCATCGGGCGGAACCTCGAGCCGTTCCTCGAGCTCTTCGCCACCTTGCTCGGCGCGCCGACCTTCCCCGACGACGAGCTCGCGCGTCTCAAGCGCGAGACCTCGGCGGAGATCGTCGAATCCCGCGACAACGACCGCGCCTTGGCGCAGCGAGCCTTTCGCCGCGCGTTCTTCCGCGGGCACGCCTACGCGCGCTCGAGCTCGGGGACCGTACGCACCGTCGAGAGCTTCACCTCCGACGACGTCAAGAAGGCCTACGCCGAGCACCTCCGCAGCGAAAACCTCGTCGTCGCCTTCTCCGGCGACATCACCCGCGAAGCCTCGGAGCGCGCGGCGACCCGCTTGCTGCAAGGGGTCGCCGCCGGCGCAGGCCCCGTGGATCGTGTGGGCGCTCCCGAAGAGCCGAAGGGGCGAAGGCTCGTCTTCGTCGACAAACCGGAGCGCACGCAGACGCAGATCGTCATCGGGGCCCTGGGGACGCACGGGCACGATCCCGATCACATGGCGCTCTCGGTGGCCAACGCCGTCTTCGGCGGTACCTTCACCTCGCGCCTCATGCGCGAAGTGCGCTCCAAGCGCGGCTGGTCGTACGGCGCCGCCGCGCGCCTCGGGCTCGATCGCCAGAGGCACGCCTTCACGATGTGGACCTTCCCCGCCGCCACCGACTGCGCGCCGTGCATCGAGCTCGAGCTCGATCTCCTCGAGCGCTTCGTGAACGACGGGATCACCGCCCGCGAGCTCGCGTTCATCCAACGTTACCTCGCCCGCTCGTACGCCTTCGAGGTCGACACCGCCTCGAAGCGGGTGCAGCAAGCGCTCGACGTCGAGCTCCTCGGCCTCCCCGCCGACTACTTCACGCGGCACGTGGAGAGCGTGCAGGGAGTGACGCTCGAGCAGGCGAACCGCGCCGTGAAGGATCGCCTCCACCCCGAGAACCTCGTGGTGACGGTGGTCGGCACGGCGTCCGAGATCCTCGACGGCGTGAAGGGGAAGAT
Organism: uncultured Polyangiaceae bacterium; assembly: GCA_964531795.1. GTDB lineage: Bacteria > Myxococcota_A > Polyangia > Polyangiales > Polyangiaceae > CAZHHD01. The sequence continues at coordinate 102,926 of CAZHHD010000017.1, forward strand.
CCCTCGCCTCGCCTCGCACGAGATCGTCCCCTTCGATCAGGACTGACATGCCTCGCGTCTTCGTGAGCGCACAGCTCCCCGGCGGCGCCGTGGAGGCGCTTCGCGCTTCGTGCGAGGTGGTCCTGGGGGAACCCGGGCTCGGGCTCCTCTCCCCGAGCTTCGCCGCGGGCGCCGGCTCTTTCGACGCGCTCCTCACGCTCTTGACCGACACGGTGGACGAGGCGCTCCTCGGGCGCGCGCCGCGCGTGCGCCTCGTCGCCAACATGGCCGTGGGGTTCGACAACGTGGACCTGGCCGCGTGCCGTGCGCGCCAGGTGACGGTGACGAACACGCCGGGCGTCTTGACCGAGGCGACCGCCGACTTCGCCTTCGCGCTCTTGCTCGCTGCCGCGCGGCGGGTCGCGGAGGGCGACAGGCTCGTCCGCGCCGGCGGATTTCACGGGTGGCGGCCGGATCTCCTCCTCGGCACCAAGGTGTTCGGCAAGACCTTGGGCATCCTGGGCCTCGGGCGCATCGGACAGGCGGTCGCGCGGCGGGCGCGCGGCTTCGGGATGCATGTACTCTACCATCAACGCTCGCGCCTGGCCGAGCCGATGGAGCGCGCGCTGGGGGCGACCTACGTCGCGCTCGACGACCTCTTCGCCGCGGCCGACTTCGTGAGCCTGCACTGCCCGCTCACCGACTCCACGCGCGGGCTCGTCTCGCGCGCGCGCCTCGCGAAGATGCGTCCTGGCGCGGTGCTGGTGAACACCGCGCGCGGCGCGTGCGTGGACGAGCTCGCGCTCGCCGAGGCTCTCGCGAAGGGGCCCTTGGGCGCGGCCGGGCTCGACGTCTTCGCCGGCGAGGAGGCGCGCGCGGTTCATGTGCCGGCCGCGCTCCTCGCGTGCCCGAACGTCGTCTTCGCCCCGCACATCGCCAGCGGCGACGCCGAGACCCGCGCGGCGATGGCCGACCGCGCAGCGAAGAACGTGCTCGCGTTCCTCAGCGGCGCTACGCCCCCCGACGCCGTCGGGTGACGCCACACAGGCCGCGCTCCTCGCCTCAGATCGCGCGACGACGACGGTAGACCAGAAGGCCGAGGGCGAGCCACGCGAGCACGACGCCACGGTCGGTCGAGCGCGAGCCCACCGCGCGGCATCCGCAATCGGAGCCGTCGCCTCCGCCGCTGCTCGGTGCGCCGCCGTCTCCGCCCGCGCCCCCCTCCCCGATCGCTCCGGCAGCGTCCGAGGAGCCGGCTGCGTCGCCCACGCCGCCGTCGGCCGCGCCCCCGTCGCTCGTAGGAGCCACGCCCAGAAGGCGATCGACCATGCCGACGATCGCGCGCATTTGCGGTGCGCTCTTCAGCGCGTAGCTCGCGCCGGTGTAGCCCCAGAAATCCCAGCAGCCGAGGGGATTGCTCCCGGTGGCGATGGTCTGCGGATAGACGACGACGATGCGGTTGGTGTCCGCCCACGGGTTGATGCCCGACTTGATGACGAAGGTGTCGCCGAGAAAGCCTTGGTTCTGCGAGCAGCCGTGGAGCGCGACCACGAGCTTGCACGGCGCGCCGGCGGCGCACGAGGCGGGGACGAAGGCGCGCGCGGTCGAGTCCATGTCGATCGCGCTGCAATCGTTGCCTGGGCAGAACGCGTCTTGGTCGAACGTGACGAGAGCGCCCCCGAGCGTCCCCGCGTTCTTGGCGGCGAGCGATCCGTAGAAGAGGCCGAGGAAGGTCTGCTCGGCGTCTTTGCCGCAGTCGTTCATGAAGGGCGACTGCGTGACGCCGCATGCGCCCGGCCCGCTCGGCGTGATCCACGCGTGGCCGGCGGCGGTGGTCTTGTCGTAGGTGATGTTCGAGGGCGGCGTGTAGTGCTCGTAGAACTGCTCGAGCGCGTTCATGACCGGCTGCTGGACGGTGCCGTCGAGCGTGCCGCTGAACATGTAGATCGGCTTCCCCGCGAGGCCGGTCGTCGGATCGATGTCGCCCTTCGACGCGTGGTCGTCGGTGAAGGCGTAGAGATCCGTGAGCGGGATCCCCGAGCCGGTGGTGCAGCGGCCGCCGGCGTTCGAGAGGCTCCCCGCGGCGCAGTCGTACGGGCCGCCGGCGAAGACCGCCGCGCCGTGGAAGCGCGCGCTGTACGCCACTTGGAGCTGCACGGCCATGAAGCCGCCGGACGAGATCCCCGCCACGGTGACCGTGCTCGGATCGATGGTGTACGCGCCGAGCGGCGAGGCGGCGTGCGCCCCGCTCGCGACGAGAAGAACGGCGGATCCCGCGCCGACGGCCAGAGCCTTCTTGAAGGACATCGCGAAGCGCTTCGCGAAGGCGCGGGGGCGCGTCATCACGTCACCGGCTTCGCGCGCTTGGCGAGCACTTCGGCGAAGGCGGTGTCGTAGTGGCCGCTGGCGAACTCGGGGCTCGCGAGCGCAGCGCGGAGGAAGTCCTTGTTCGTCACGCACGGCGCGAGCTTCGTCTCTCCGAGCGCGCGGTCGAGGCGCGCGATGGCGTCGGCGCGGGTCGGTCCCCACGAGACGATCTTCGCCACCATCGGATCGTAGAAGGGGGTGACCTTGTTGCCGGCGCGCACGCCGCTCTCGATCCGGAGCTCCTTCGTCTGCGCTTCCCCTCTGCCGCCTTCCCACGCGAGCTCGTCGATGGGGCCCGGCTTGGGGATGAAGCCCTTCCACGGGTCTTCGGCGTAGAGCCGCGCCTCGATCGAGTGCCCGCTCGGCGCCACGTTCGACAGATCGGGGAGCGCCTCGCCGGCGGCGACGCGGAGCTGGAGCTCCACGAGATCGAGCCCGGTGACCATCTCGGTGACGGGGTGCTCGACCTGGAGGCGCGCGTTCACCTCGAGGAAATAGAGATTCCCCTCGTTGTCGGCGATGAACTCGCAGGTGCCGGCGCCCACGTAGCCGACGCTCTTCACCACGCGGAGGGCCGATTCGAAGAGCGCCCTTCGTCGCGCCGCGCCCGCCTCGCCTTGGAAGAACGCCGCGGGGGAAGGCGACTCCTCGACGATCTTCTGGTGGCGGCGCTGGAGCGAGCACTCGCGCTCGCCCAGGGCGTAGGCCGCGCCGTGCGTGTCGCAGAAGACCTGCACCTCGATGTGCCGCGGCTCGGTGACGTAGCGCTCGAGGTACACGCGCGGATCGGAGAACGAGGCCTTGCCGCGGTCGGAGCAGCTCTGGAGCGCGCGCTCCATCCCCGCCTCTTCACGCACGACCTGCATCCCGATCCCGCCGCCGCCGCCGACCGCTTTGACGACGACCGGGTAGCCCACACGAGCCGCGGTCTCCTTCGCCGCCGCGAGCCCTTCGGGGGTGCCGATGGGGATCGGCGCGTCGGTGCCGGGGACAGGGCGCGTGCCGGCGGCGAGGGCGACGCTGCGCGCCTTCATCTTGTCGCCGAAGGCGTCGAGCACGTCGGGGGGCGGACCGACGAAGGTCACGCCGCGCTCGGCCACCGCGCGCGCAAAGGGCGATCGCTCGCTCAGAAAACCGTAGCCCGGGTGCACGGCGTCGGGCTTCGTCTGGTCGATGGCCGCGAGGAGCGCTTCGACGTTCAAATACGACTCTTTGGGAGCAGCCGCGCCGATGGCCACCGCTTCGTCGGCTTCGCTCACGTGCGGCGCGTCCTTGTCCGCCTCGGAGTAGACGGCGACGGTGCGGATCCCGAGCCGCTTGCACGTGCGAATGACGCGGCGAGCGATCTCCCCGCGGTTGGCGATGAGGACCTTCTCGAAGGGCTTGGTCGTGGACATGCGCGGGCGAATCTTCCAAGGCGGCGGCGCCGCGTCAACCCGCTCGAAGGGCCCACCTACGGCTCGGGCGCGATCGGCTCGGCCATCGCCAGGCCAGGCGAAGCCTCTCCCCCGCTGCCGCGCTTCTCGCGGCGCCTCTCCAGCCAGCGGTGCGCGAGCACGAGCAGCGGCGGCTGACGCGCGCGCGAGAGGAGCGCGAGGCTCAGCGCGCCGCCGATGACGACGATGGCGAGCGGCTTTTGCGTCTGGGCGCCGATGCCGTTGGAGAGCGCGGCCGGCATGAGGCCGAGCGTCGACACCAGCGTGGTCATGAGCGCGGGGCGGAAGCGCTTGTCGCCGGCTTCGCGCGCGGCGTCCTCGATCGAGAGCCCGTCGATGCTCCTCAGGCGCTGGAAGTAGGTCACGAGCAGGATCGAGTCCTGGATCGCGATGCCGAAGATGAAGATGAACCCCATCGCTGCCGCGACCGAGAAGTTGATGCCGGTGATGAGGAGCGCGATCACACCGCCGGCGCAGGCCACGGGGATGGCCACGAGCACGATAGCGGTGTCGAGCCAGTTCTTCACTGCGCTGAAGACGAGGAACCCGATGAGGAGCAGCGTGAGCGGAATGACGTAGATGAGGCGACCGAGCGCCTCTTTCAGCTCGTTGAACTCGCCGCCCCAATCGAGCTCGGAGTCGTAGGGCATGTGCACCTGCGCGGCGATGCGCTGCTTGGCGTCTTGAATCGTCGAGGTGAGGTCGCGCCCGCGCACCGAGAACTTCACCGGCACGTACCTTCGGCCGTCTTCGCGGTAGATGACCGCCGGCCCGTCCTCTTGCGTCACGCTGGCGATCTGACCGAGCGGGATCGATCCGCCGGCGGGCGTGGTGACCGTGATCTCGCGGATGGCTTCGATCGACTCGCGGTAGGGCTTCAGCCAGCGGACGATGAGGTCGAAGTGCTTTTCACCCTCGTACACCTGGGTGAGCGCCTTCCCGCCGATGGCCGCTTGCACCACGTCTTCGACGTCGCCGGTGTTCAAGCCGTAGCGGGCGCACGCCGCGCGATCGGGGACGATCTTCACGCTCGGCTGCCCGAGCGAGTGGAACATGCCGAGGTCCTGCACGCCCGGGACCTTCTCCATCACGTCGAGGATGTCGGAGGCGTTCTTCTCGTTGATGTCGAGGTCGCGACCGATGATCTTGACCGAGTTCTCCCCCTTCACCCCGGAGAGCGCCTCTTCGACGTTGTCGGAGATGAGCTGGGAGAAGTTGAACACCACGCCGGGGAAGGACTTCGCGAGCTCCTTGGAGAGCTCGTCCGTGAGCTTGTCCTTGGTCATGCCGCGCGGCCAGGTGTCGAAGGGCGCGAGCGGGGCGAAGAGCTCGATGTTCTGGAAGCCGGAGACGTCGGTTCCGTCGTCGGGGCGGCCGATCTGCGAGATGACGGTGAGCACCTCTTTGTGGGTGCGCTTGTCGTCGGTGCAGGGCGCGTTCTCGGGGCAGCCGCGGAGCACGTCGCGCATCCGGCCGACGTACTTCGACGACTGATCGAGCGAGATGGAGGTGGGGAGCGTGGCGCGCACCCAGAGGTTTCCCTCTTCGAGCTTGGGCATGAACTCGCCGCCGAGGAGCGGGAAGAGCGAGAAGCACAGCCCCGCGAGCACCACGGTGAGGAGGAGCCCCACGCGCGGCCGCATCAAGGTCCACTCGCACACCGGCCGGTACACCGCCTGGAGCGCACGCATGACCGCGCTGTCCTTCTCTTCCGTCTGCGGCTTGATGAGGCGCGTCGCGAGGACCGGGCTCAACGTGAGCGCCATCACGATGGCGCCGCCGATGGCGAAGGCGTCCATATGCGCCATGGGGGAGAAGATGACCCCCGAGACGCCGGTCATGGTGAAGAGCGGCAAGAGCGCGACGGCGATGATGGCGGTGGAGAACGCCATCGGGGTCGCGACCTCGCGCGCGCTCGCCATGACGCGCTCGGCCATCGTCCCTTTTCCGTGCGCGCCGAGGTGCCGGAAGATGTTCTCCATCATGATGACGGAGGAGTCGACGACGATGCCGAAGTCGACGGCACCGAGCGAGATGAGGTTGGCCGACGTCTTCGTCGCCACCATGCCGGTGAAGGCGATGAGCAGCGCGATGGGGATGTTGATGGCGGCGATGAGCGCCGCGCGCACGTTCCCCAGGAAGAGGATGAGCACCACGCTGACGAGCACCATCCCCTCCACGAGGTTGTGCAAGACGGTGTGGGTCGTGAGCGCCACGAGATCGCCGCGGTCGTAGTAGGGGACGATCTTCATCCCCGGCGGCAGGAGGTGGTTCTCCTCGATGTACTTGATGCGCTCGTGGATCCCTTCCAGGGTCTTCGGCGTCTCTCCGCCGTAGCGCATGAGCACGATGCCCTGAACGACGTCGGGCTCGTCGTCGTGGCCGACGACGCCGAGCCGCGGCGCCGCCCCCATGTCGGTGTGGGCCACGTCGCGCACGCGGACGGGGACACCCTTGTGCTCGGCGATGACGACGTCGTCGATGTCGTGCGTGTTCCGAAGGAGACCGATGCCGCGGACGTTGTACGACTGCTCGCCGATGTTGAGCCGCTGACCGCCGACGTTCTTGTTGGCGTTCTGGATGGCGTCCATCAGGTCTTGAAGCGCGACCCCCTGCCCTTTGAGGCGGTACGGGTCGACGCCGACTTGGTACTGCTTGGTCTCACCGCCGAAGCTCACGACGTCGATGACGCCGGGCACTTGCTTGAACTGGCGCTCGAGCACCCAGTCTTCGGCGGTCTTCAGATCGCGGAGGGTGTAGCCCTTCCCCTTCAGCGTGTAGCGAAAGACCTCGCCGATGGCGTTCGAGGGGGAGAGCTCGGGGTGCACCTCGCCCGGCAGCTCGACGAACTGGAGTCGGTTGATGACCTCCTGGCGCGCGGCGGCGTAGTCGGTCCCCCACTTGAAGTAGCACTTCACGTCGGACAGACCGAAGAGCGACTGCGAGCGCACGTGGTCGAGCCCGGGCATGCCGGAGAGGCCGATTTCCAGCGGCACGGTGACGTAGCGCTCGACCTCCTCGGCGCTCGCGCCGTTCGGCTGGGTGATGACCTCGACCATCGGCGGCACCGGGTTCGGGTACGCCTCGATGTCGAGATCCCCATAAGCCGCGAGGCCGACGCCGATCAGAATGACGACGACGGTGAGCACCACCCCCTGCATCTTGAGGGCGAAGGCGACGAGACGCTGAATCACGGGGTCACACCATTCCGGCGAGGAGAATGGCGCCCGAGGTGACGATGATCTGCCCCTTCTCGAGGCCGTGCGTCACCGGAACCCACTTGCTCCCCTCGCCTTCGTCGACGGCGACGGGGACGCGCTCGAACTTGCGACGCCCGTCGGGGGCCTTGCCAGTCTCGACGAAGACGACCGTCTGCTCGCCCAAGCGGAGCAGCGCGCTCCGCGGGATGGCCAGCGCCTTGCGCTCTTCGACCGAGATCTGCACGGTGGCGTACATCTCCGGCTTCAAGAGCCGCTCCGGGTTGTCGAAGGTGCAGCGCACCTTCGCCGTGCGCGTCGTGGGGTCGAGCGCGCCCGAGACCCAGTCGACCTTCCCCTCGAAGACCTTGTTCGGGTAGGCGACGACCTTCACCGTGGCCTTCGACCCGAGCGTCACGCGCGGGAGATCCATCTCGAAGATGTCCGCCAGCACCCACACGCGATCGAGCTCGCCGACCGTGAAGAGCTCCACCGCTTGGCCGCCGCCGTATTGCCCTTGCACCTCGACGCCGGGGCTCACGTTGCGGGCGATGACCTCGCCCTCGATGCCGCTCCTTAGCGCGTAGCCTTGCGAGACGTCCGCGGTGGCGCCTCCGCCGGTGTGGAGGAGCGAAGCCTTGGCGCGCGCGCGCTCCATCTCCGCCTTGGCCTTGCGGTAGTTGTCCTCCGACTGCTCGTAGTCCTTCTGCGAGGAAGCGTGCGCGGCGAAGAGCTCTTGCTGACGCTTCCAGTCGTGCTCGGCGGCGATGAGATCGGCCTGCGCCTTCCCCAAGTCCGAGCTCGCCATGCCGATATCCGGCGATTCGAGCACCGCGAGGGTTTGCCCGGCCTTCACGCGCTCGCCGAGCTTGGCGTCGATGCGCGTCACCTTGCCGGTCACCGGCGAGAAGATGTGCGAGACGCGCAAGTCGTCGAAGGCCACGCGCCCGCTCGCGAGCACGGTGTCGTCGACGTTCTGGAGGTCCACCGGCTCGACCTCGATCTTCCCCTCCTTCACCTGTTGATCGGTGAGCCACACCTCGCCAGGCGGAGGCTGGACTCCCGCCTCCGTCGCAGCTTGCGAGTGGTGGCACGCCGCGGTGAGCGCGGCGGGGGCGAGACAGAGGACGATCGCGAAGAGGCGGTTCATGGGCGTAGGTTCTCCCCCACGGCGAGCTCGAGCTGGTAGACGGCGGTCCAATAGCTCGTCAGGTCTTGGAGGTACTCGATGTTGGCGGCGATGAAAGTGCGCTGGGCGTCGAGGAAATCGATGAGGGTGGCGGAGCCGGCGTTGAATTGGAGCTCGGTGATGTCGCGCGCCTTTTTGGCGCGATCGAGGAGCCCGGATTCCATACGCTCGACCTGCTTCTTCGAGGCGACGAAGGCGGCGAAGGCCGACTCGACGTCGCTCGTGATCTGCGCTTCGACCTTGCTGCGAGCGAGCGTGCCGCGCGAGTAGTCGGCCTCGGCGCGCATCACCTCGCCCTGCTGTTGGTAGAAGATCGGGATGGGCGCGGTGACTCCGAAGGTGACGGTCGGCGGCTGAATCGCGCTCTGTCCGGTGCCGGTCTGGCTGTACTGCGCCGAGAGCGCGATGTCGGGGAAGCGCTGGCGCTTGGCGAGATCGATCGATGCCGAGGCCCGCTCTTGTACGTGGTACGCGGCGAGAAGATCGGGCCGGTGGGCGTACGCTTCTTTGAGGAGCGCGTCGGGCGAGGTGGCGGAGAGTCGCTGGGGGACGGCGTACTTGAGGACGCCCAGGTCGACCTCGAAGGCGGGGACGCGACCGCGCACGCCGAGCAGGTACGCGAGCCCGACCTGCGCTTGGCGCACCCCTTCTTCGGCGGCGTCGACCGCTTGATCCGACTCGAGCTTCGCCGTCTCGAAGCGCGCGAGCTGTCCTTCGTCGATGACACGGGGGTAGCGGAGCTTTTGGAGATCGAGCGTGCGGCCGGCGGAGAGCTGCACCTCGCGCGCGAAGTCGAGCGCGGCGCGCGCCGCGACCACTTGGAGGTACTGGCCTTTGATCTGAAACTCGAGCTGGCGCTGCGCATCCGCGCGGCCCATGCGCGCCGCTTCGATGGCCGCGCGTGCGACGTCTTTGCGGAGGCCGCGCTTGCCCGAGAGGATGTCGAGCAGCGTCGCCTGGTCGGAGATGCCGACCGTGTATTGGTTCGCCGAGCAGCCGTCGCACCCGGCCGCCGAGGCGTCGTAGTTCAACACGCGCCCGTAGGAGAGGCCGAGCGCCGGGTTGTTCACCGCGCCGGCCGCGCGTAGATCCGCCTCCGCCGAGCGCACGTTGGCGTCGGCGATGAGGAGGTCGAGCCCGCGCGCGCGGAAGATGCGGATCGCCTCGTCGAGCGTGAGGCGCCCCGGGATCTCCACGGTGGACGGTGCCTCGGCGGCTCGCGCCGAGGTCGTGCCCGCGAGCGTGGCGCAAGCGAAGAGAGCGAGGCGGAGCCCCGAAGCAAGCGCGTGGCGCTTCAAGGACTTACGAGGGCTCAAGGGCCCGGACGAGGACATGGCTGGGGGCGCAAAGGCAAGGCGCGCACCAGCAATGCGAGTTGTGCTTCCCCGCCCAAATCAGGCTCGACCGTGCCCCCGCACCGGCGACCGATGACACCCTCCGTCCCAGTGAGATGGGGCAGATAGCGACAGATCGTCCCGCGTGGTCGACCGCTCACTTCGGGCGATCGGTCTTCGCCTGCGTCGGCGTGGGGAGCCAGGTGAGGTGGTCGAGGATGACGCTGGAGTCGTAGCTCGCGTCGCCCGTGTCCCAGATCATGAACTCGAGGGTGATGACCTCGCCGGGGGCGACAGGGGCCTGCGACGTCAGCCAGCCCGTCGCGCCGCCCGACGTGGACGACGTCGAGCAGTAGGTGCCGGTCGTGCCGAAGCCGGTGCCGGCGAGCTCGGTCGCGCCGCCGGGGCACGCCGCGGTCTTCTTCACGCCGCCCGCGCAGCCGGTCTGCGTCGACGGGGTGCAGCGGTCGAAGAAGCTGTTGTTCACGCTGACGGGGTTGTTCTGCGAGTCGAAGGAGATGTTCTCCGGCTGGCCGTTGTTGAACGCGCTCGACGAGAGGTACGCGATGAACCCGTCGTTGAAGGTCGTGCAGACGAACTCCGGCCACTCGCCCGAGTGGAAATTGAAATCGAAGGCGATCCCCTGCGCGTTCGCCGGCACCTTGATTTGCAGCTTGAGCGAGGCGACGTCGTGCACCTCGTTCGAGATTTGGCAGCCGCTCGCCGCCTTGGGGTAGCCCGGCGGAACGGCGCCCGCGCCGGTCATGCCGCTCTTGATCCCCTTGAACGCGCCGCTCGAGCCGCTGCTCGAGTCGAACTCGCGCGCCCAGCCGCTCGAGAGAACACCGAGCGAGCCGCCCTCTTGCGGCTTCACCGTGTTGCCGAACTTGCCCAGGATGCCGTGCTGGCCGTCGGCCGGAGCGGTGTTCTGGTTGTAACCGCGGGTGTACTGCGCCGAGATGACGCCCCACTTGGTGTCGCTCGGGCCGCTCGCCGTCTGGCAGAGGCCGATCGCCTTGGCGAAGTCGTCCGCCGAGCCGCTGACCGAGAGGCCGGTGTCGCACGCCGCGGCGTTGTCGACCGTGCCGTCGCCGTCGTCGTCGCAGCCGTTGCCCGGCACGTCGAAGTTCCCGGGGGCCGGGGTGCACACGCCGCTCGCCGTGCCGCCGTCGGTGTTGCCGAAGGTGCCGCCACCCCCGCCGTTGCCCGAGCCGCTGCCGTCGTCGCCCGTGGCCTTGCTCCCCCCGGAGCCGTCGTCCGGTGTCCCGAAGCCGCTGTTCTTCGGGGCGCTGCTGCACGCCGCGAGGAGGCTGAGGAGCGCGACCGAACCGAGACCGAGGAGCGAGGAGGAGCGGAGGTTCATGGCCCGCGCAGAATGGCGTCAGGCGATTTTCCAGCACGTCTCAAACGAGTCCAAGCGGTCCCGTTTTTGAATGATTTGGGGCAGTATCTCGCACCTGTCGCACATGCGCGCCGAGGCAGCGGATCGCGCCCCGCGCGAGGGGCCACGTGCGACTCACGCGCTACTGGAGGTAGTCCTTATCCCGGAGCTTCTTCGGGATGTACTCCTCGGCGATGAAGGTGACGCTCTTCGTGAGGAAGCCGTCGACTTCCATCTTGAAGCCGTTCCTCACGAGCTCGTCGATCTCGCGCTGCCACTTCTTGTCTTGGAACCACGGGTACGCCTTCATCTGCGCGGCGCGCGCGAGGTCCTCCTTCGACAGCTTGATCTGCACGGCCGGCGAGAGGTTGAACTTCTTGTAGTCGAACGAGCTCATGCCGAGGAACTTCACCCCCGGCACGGACATCCGCATGGATTCGTAGGCGAGGTTGATCGAGCCCTGCTTGAGCACCGAGTAGATGTAGAGCCCCCACGGATCGTTATCGACGAGGACGAACACCGGGAGCTTGAGCTCGGTGGCGAAGCGCTGGAGCAAGCGACGAATGCCGCGCGCGGCTTGGCCCTCGCTCGTCATCAAGATGCAGTTGTTCTTCTTCCAGAAGCCGTCCTCGTTGAGGCGCGACCAGACGGCGACCTTCTCGACGAGGAGCACGTAGTCGGCCTTGCAGCGGACGAACTTGAGGAAGTCCGGCTCGGAGATGCTGGGGATGCCCCAACCACCGCGACCCATGCGCGTGAGATCGATCTCGTCGCCGGCGTCGTTCACGACGAGCGGACCGGCCACGAGCCCCTTCTTGTTCGCGTAGAGGTGGAGCTCTTCGCGGAGCGCGTCGATGCCGACCTCGAGGTCCTCGATGATCGGGTCGCTCTCGTTCTGCTCCTCGAACGTGTTCTCGCTCGAGCCCTTCACCGTGTGCTTGCACAGGTAATACATCTGACGAATCGTGATCGTCTTGTCGGCCTGAATGAGCTCGCGGCACTTGTCGGCCACGAGGAAGGTCTGCATGTATTTGCGCGCCATCGCGACGTTGAAGAACTCGCGCGACTGCGTCTTTTCGCCGAGCTCGATGATGCGCTTCTTCTCGTTGAAGGTGACGTTCGAGAGCGCGCGCATGCGGATCTCGAGCGCGGGGTTCGAGCCCTTCTGAACCGTCTTCAGCGCGGCCTGGGCGAGGCGCTCGATCTTGCCGAGCGTCTTCGCGTCGCGTTCGGTGGCCTTCTTGTTCGGCGCGGGGGTCGCCTTCGGCGCGGTCGTCGTCGTCGTCTTCTTCGCAGCCATGTGTCGCGTCCTCGAGAGAGTGAAAGTCGTGGGTGCGCGCGGCGCGCGCAGGAGACGAGGGGGCGCGGCGAGCGCCCGTCGCGCCTCCGAGTCGTGTCAGTCGGCGAGCGTGAGCTGCTCGCCGCGCTTGCCCGCGGGCTTCTTCGTCGGCTTGGCCGGCTTCGCCGAAGTCTTGGCGTCACCCTTCGCGCTCTTCGCGGGCGCTTCGGGCTTGCCCTTCTTCGGCGCGACCTTCGCCGCCGGGTTGATCGCCTTGGCTTCGGCCTTGGCCGGCTTCGCGGAGCTCTTCGGCCCCGGCTTCGCTTCGCTCTTCGTCGGCGCCGCTTTCGGTGCGCTCTTCGCCACCGGGCTCGCGGGCCCCTTCCCCTTCTTCCCCTTCGTCGCCGGCTCGGGCGCTGGGGGCGGCGCCACGCTGTCGGCGGCTCCGGCGGGCGGAGGCATGCTCGGCGCGCCCGGCTTTTCTTCGGGCGGCGCGGTCTCGTCGGCCATGCGCACGAAGTTGGGGAGCGTGGCGTGGAACGCCTTCTCGATGCCGTCCTTCGGCGTGCCCAAGATGTTGGCGATCGCCGCCGCGACCTCGGGGATGTACCGCTGGAAGAGGGAGAGGCGCTTTTGCTCGCTCGCCGCCTTCTCTCGCGCGCGGAGGTGCGCACCGAGCTTTCGCCCGCACTCTTGCACCGCGAGGCGCATCTCTTTGAGAAGGTCGTCGTAGTGGGCGACGGCCTCCTTCGCCTCGCTGGTGAAGGGGACCCACACGCTGGCGAGGTGCACGGCGACGGCGAGCGGGCCGAGCGGGAGCGACCCCTTCGGCTGCGAGACCTCGTACGAGCGCCAGTTGGTGTCGTAGATGGCCTCGCTGATCGCGCACGCCTTGGGTTGGTATTGGAGCGGCACGCGGTTGGCGAAGCGCATCACCTCCGCCGGCTCGTCGACGGGCAAGTCGCCGCCCCACGCCAGACCGACTTCGACGACGAAGGGGTTGCCGCGATAGACCGAAGGCGGACGCGTCGTCGAGACGTAGAAGTCGGCCTTGGGAAAGCGGCGCTTGAGCCCTTCGATGAGGAGCGCCTCGCCGATGGGGACGACGCACGAAGCCGGGGGCGCCATCACCTTCACCTCGCCGAGCGCCTTGTGGAGGCGATCGACGTCGTCACCGTGAATCGACGCGGCGGAGGTCTTGGGCTTCACCTTCGCTTGCGCGCAGATCTGCTCGGCGATGGACGAGCTGATGCGCGAAAAATCGTCCATCAGGACTTGCTTCACGGTCTTGCCCGGCGAGTCCTGGAGCATGCGGAGGAGCATCCCGAGCTCGACGCCGTGCGGGTGCGGCTTGATCTCCTGCGCTTCGCGCGGAAGCTCGTTCGACACGCGCGGGTAGACCATCGGCTCGCCCTTGGGCGGCAAGTACGTGAGCCCGAGATGCGGGTTCGCGACGACGGTCTGCTCGAGGTACGCGTCGACGCCGGTGCGGCCGCCGCGGTAGGCCGCGACGAGCTCGAGCTCGACGCGCGTGCCGTGCTCTTTCTCCGACCAGTCGGTGCCGCCGGGCTCGACGGTGCCGCTGACGACGTCTTCTTTCACCACGTCGGGTTGGTTGCGCTTCGTGTCGAGGCGAAGATCGATGCGGAACGCCGGACGCCCCCTCCCCGTCTTCGAGATGATGACGACCGGCTTGCCGGTGGTGAGCTGCGCGTAGAGGCCGGCGGCGCTGATGCCGATGCCCTGCTGGCCGCGCGACTGCTTCAGGCGGTGGAACTTGGAGCCGTAGAGGAGCTTGGCGAAGATCTTCGGGATCTGCGGCTTCACGATGCCGGGACCGTTGTCTTCGATGGCGACGCGGAAGCGCCCCTCGGAGACCTCCTTCACCTCGACGCGAAGCTCGGGGAGGATCCCCGCTTCTTCACAAGCGTCGAGCGAGTTGTCGACCGCCTCTTTGATGGTGGTGAGGAGCGCCTTCGCCGGATTGTCGAAGCCGAGCAGGTGACGGTTCTTGGTGAAGAACTCGCTCACCGAGATCTCGCGTTGGCGCGAGGCCATCGTCTCGGCGGTCGCGCGGCGTGCCGGCTTGGCCTGGCTCTCCGGCGCGGTCTCCAAGTCGAGGCTCTCCTGGTCTTGTGCGGCTTTCTTGCCCATCGGGGGAGCGGTAGCCCGAGGGTTGAACAGATGTCAAGCGAGCAGCTCGCGACCGCGGCGCTAAATTCGAGTAGAAGAGAGTCTCGTGCCCGAGCCTCCTGTCGTCTACGCGTTCGAAGATCTCGCGCGGGATCTGCCTCGTCCTCCCATGGCGGCGATGCGCGCGTTGCTCGCCGTCGGCATGGTGCTCTCGCCGCGCGGATGGACGCAGCTCCCGCTGGAGGTGCGCCAGGCCATCGCCGACGCCGGCGGGAAGGACGTGCTCGACACCGCGCACATCGAGCAGCTCGTTCGCCGCGCGAGCGTGGGCGAGCTTCGGCTCGTGCCGCGTCTGAACGCCGCGCCGAACGAAGGGCTCCCCCCCGAGCTCGTGCACACGCTCGGCCCGGCGCGGCGCCTCACCGAAGACGACTGGAAGGCGCTCCGGCCGCTCGATCGCCACGTCTTGAAGAGCCTCGTCTTGAACCCGCGCCTCCTCTGGCGCGCGGCGCAGGAGATCCTCCCCGAGGCGGTGGCGAGCTCGAGCGATCCGCTCCGTGCGACGGTCGCTCATTGCGAAGTTCGTATGACCGAGATCGCCGCGGCCCTCGTGCGGGGCTCGACCTTCCTCGACGGTCGCGCGATGGTGCTGGCGCGCGTCGCCGGCGTGCGCGCGGCGCGACGTGCGTCGGAGACCTTCGATCTGCGCTCGGAGGTGGGCACCGGCACGATCGAGCTCGATTGGACGACCCTCCCCGAGCAGGGGCTGCTCTTGTGGCAAGCGCACGTGAGCACCTGGGACGGCGCGTTCTATCCCGCCGCTTCGCTCGCCGCCGCCGTCACCGCCGCTACCGCCATGTGCGACATGCTTCGCGAGATCGATCCTCTCGCGAGCATCGTGACGGCAAAGATCGTCGAAGAGGATTGGCGCGTGGGAAACACCTACCAGGAGCACGCGACGGCCGTGTACGTCGGCGCGCGGCGCGTGGCGATGGCCAGCGCGCCTCCTCCGCAAATCGTCGTCGCGGCGCCCGCCGCTCCGGCGCCGCAGGCACCGAAGATGACACCGGCCGTCGCTCTCCCTGCGGTGCAGACGGTGGCGTCGCCGGGGGTCGTCGTCCCGCAGCGGTCCTCGGGCGCCTCCGTCGGCGAGCTGTCGGGGCGAGACATCACCGCTCCAGGGAAGCGTCGCGCGACACCTGTCTTCCAACAGGTGCTCGTGATCATGATCCTCGGGCTCCTCGTGCTGCTCCTCCTCGTCGCGGTCGCGATCCTCGTGGTCGTGGCGCGGCACTGAGTGGCGCGTTGATCCGTCGCCCCGGAACGCTCCTGGTGCTCCTCACGGGGCTGAACCTCCTCAACTACTTGGACCGCATGGTCCTCGCCGCCGTGCTCGGCAAGGTGGAGCCCGAGCTTCACCTCACGCACTTCGTCTCCGGTGTTCTCGCGACGGTATTTCTCCTCGGCTACTTCCTGACGAGCCCGTTCTTCGGCGCGCTCGCCGATCGCGGCAAGCGCAAGGGGCTCATCGCCTTGGGCGTCGCCATCTGGAGCATCGCCACGGTGGCCACGGGCTTCGCCGTCGGGCAATGGTCGCTCCTCGCGGTGCGCGCGCTCGTCGGCGTCGGCGAAGCGAGCTACGCCACCATCGCCCCTACGATCATCGACGACATCGCCCCCGCACAGAAGAAGGGGCGCTGGCTCGCCATCTTCTTCGCCGCGAGCCCCATCGGCTCGGCGCTCGGCTACGTGGTCGGCGGCTTCGCCACGCACATCGGCTGGCGCGCGTGCTTCTTCGTCGCCGGTGGGCCGGGGCTTCTCCTCGCTGCGCTCTGCCTCCTGATCGTCGAGCCGGAGCGGCGCGCCACCGCCGAGCCGAGCGCGCACGGCTCGTTCGTCCAGACGTGGGAGTCGGCCAAGCGCCTCCTCCCGATCCGTCTCTACCGGCGCGGCGTCCTCGGCTACGCCGCGTACACGTTCGCCATTGGTGCGTTCGCCTATTGGGCGCCGACGTTCCTTCACGTCCGCTACCGCCTCGAGCTCGACCGCGCGAACTTCATCTTCGGTCCCCTCACCGTCGTCGCCGGCGCCATCGGCACGGTGGTCGGTGGCGCGCTCGGCGATCGCGCGGCGAAGAAAGCCCAGGCGGCGAACGAAGCGACCGACGACTTTGCTGCGCTCGGCTACCTGCGATTTTCCGCGGTCACCTGCGCGATCGGTGCACCGCTCGCCCTCGTCGCCTTCTTCGCTCCCACGGCCACGGCGTTCTTCGTCGTCGTCTTCTTCTGCGAGATCTTCCTCTTCCTCTCGACCTCGCCCATCAACGCGGCCTTCTTGCGCAGCGTGCCGCCGAGCCTCCGCGCGAGCGCGATGGCGGTCGCCATCTTCGGCATCCACCTGCTCGGCGATCTCTGGTCGCCGCCCTTCGTGGGAAAGCTGGCCGACCTCATGCCCATCCAGATCGCGATGCTCCCGCTCCCCTTCGCCTTCGGCATCGCCGCCGCGCTCTGGTGGGTGACGAAGCGCCGGGCCGAGGTCACCGCATGATGCCCTTCGCCGTCGCGCCCTTCGCTGCCGAGGTCGTCGCCGCGGACCCCGCGAAGCCGACGAGCGAAGCCCCGCGCCACGCCCCAAAGGGCGGCAGCGAGCCTCACGACGATCGCGTGCTCGAAGAGCGGGTCACGCGTACCTGGTACGGCTGGCAGATCCTCCCCGGCGACGGTGCGGCGGCTCTCAGCTTCATCTTGGGCCTGGGTCTCCTCGACTCGAACCGCAGCGTGGGCAGGCCGCTCATGACGCTCGGCGAGGTCATCTTCCTCGTCAACGGACCTACCGTGCACGCGCTCCACGATCACGCGGTGAAAGCCGTGGGGAGCCTGGGCATGCGTGTCCTCTTCCCGCTCGGCGGCCACGCGATCGGCGTCATCGCCGCTTCGCGCGAGGTCGACGCCGTCTCGGTCGTCGGCGCGGGGCTCGTCGCGAGCGCCGTGGACATCGCGCTCCTCGCGTTCGACGAGCCCGATCCGCCCCGTTGGGCGCGTCTCGTCCCCGCGCTCACGCTCCCCGCCGAAGCTCGCGGCACCCGCGCCCCGACGCTCACGTGGAGCGGCGCGTTCTGAGCGCACGCATCGAGTAAGCTACGCGCGATGCGTCGCTCGCTCCTCCTTGCGTGGCTCGTGGCTCTCTCCGCCTGCGCCGGCTCTCCGAAGCCCGCGCCCAAGGCCGCCACGACCGAGACCCGGCAGCCCGCGCCCAAAGGCTCCGCCGGAAGCCTCCCCTTCGTCGAGGACGACTACGCGCGCGCTCTCACCGACGCACGCACGCGCCACGTGCCGCTCTTCGTCGACGCCTGGGCCCCGTGGTGCCACAGCTGCATGAGCCTGCGCTCGTTCGTCTTCGTCGATCCGCGCGTGACAGCGCGCGCGGGCGACTTCGCCTGGCTCTCCATCGACACGGAAAAGGCGGAGAACGCGGGCTTCGTGCAGCGCTTTCCGCTCGACGCCTTGCCCACACTCTTCGTCATCGACCCCGACCACGAGACCGCGCTCGTGAAGTGGCCCGGCACGCTCACCGCGCCCGAGCTCGTGGACCTCCTCGACGACGCGAAGACCAAGGAGACGCAGCAGGGCGACGCGTCGGGCCTCCTTCTTCGCGGCGATCGCTCGGCTGCGCGCGGCGCCACCGACGAGGCCATCTCCGAGTATCGCGCCGCACTGGCCGCGGCGTCCGCCACCTGGTCGCGACGCGGACGGCTCGTCGACTCCCTCGTCACTCAGCTCGAGGCCAAGAAGGACTACGTCGCGTGCGCACGCCTCGCCGTCGCCGAGGGGCCCAAGCTCCCGCCGGGGACGGCGCGCGTGGACGTCGCGGTCGCGGGGGCCACGTGCGCGCTCGGCCCCGAAGACGCCGGCGCCGCACGCGAGGTCGACGCGTACGTGCCGGCGCTCTTGGCCGAGCTTCGGACCTTGACCTCCGATCGCACGCTGCCTCTCGTCGCCGACGATCGCTCGGGGGCGTTCGAGGCCCTCGTGGACTTGCTGCACGCGGAGCCCCGGGGTCCGAAGACGCTCCGCCCCCAGCGAGAGCTCGCCGAAGCGGCGGAGGCGTGGGCCTCCTTCCTCGAACAGGAAGCCCGCACCGCCCCGAACGCTGCAGCGCGCGCCGTGTTCGACCCCCATCGCCTGCTCGCCTACGTGGAGCTCCACGAGCCGGCGCGCGCGATCCCGATGCTCGAGCAGACCGCCAAGGACTTCCCGAGCGACTACAACCCGCATGCGCGCCTCGCGCGCGCCTACCTCGAGCTGCGTCGTTACGACGACGCCGTGGCCGAGGCGGACAAGGCGCTCGCCCTCGCCTACGGCCCGCGGAAGCTCCGCATCTACGTGCAGAAGGCGGACATCCTGAAGGCCAAGGGGGACACCACCGCGGAAAAGGCGGCACTTCGTGAGGCGCTCGCCTTCGCGGCGACGGTGCCGCTCCGTGAGGGCTACGTGCACCTCCGCGACGAGATCGAGGCGCGCTCGCGCCGCTGACGCGTCGCTCCGCCCCGTCCGACCACGCTCGGGATCCGGCCAGGTGCGCCAGACCGTCGCCGCGGGCACCTCGACCGTGGCGGGGTTGCCTCTGCGAGGCGGGAAATTCAAGCCGGAAATCGCCGTCCTACGAGCGGGGACGCGGTTGACCTCACAGCCTTGGCTGCGCTACGAGGCCCTAAGCGTTCGTGCAGGTTCCGCGCGACAGGCCGCGCACTTTCCCCTCGCTTCCCCCTCGAGCTCCTTAGATGCGATCCCAAAAGACCCCGTCCCCGCCCGTGCGGGCTCGTCGGACGTGGCTTTTGCGGCTGACGCTGGTCGTCGCGGTCGTCCTTGCGGCGTGGACCGTCGCGGCGCCGCGCGCGTTCGCCCAAGTGCACGCCGATGCAGGCGCGCCCGCGGCGGGCGCCAAAGGGCTCGACGCCGGCGCTCCGAAGACCGTCGATGCCGGCGCGGGCAAGGCTGACGGCGGCGCAGGCAAAGGGGCCGCGACGAGCGGCGCCGACGCAGGAGCGACCGGCGCGGCCGCCACGGATCCCGCGGCGATCGACACCGCCGCCCTCGCCGACGGCGGCACGCTGTCGGACCCGCTCGATCTCGGCGCGGCCGCCCAGGCCCCGCAGGTCCGCATTCCCCCGAGCGAGGCGGAGAAGGCCGAGGGGAACCCCATCGTCGCCATCGACATCACCGGCAACCGCCGCGTGGCGCGCGAGGACGTCCTCTCCTACTTGAAGGAGAAGCCGGGGGCGATCTTCAAGGCCGAGATCCTCACCTCCGACGTGCGCGCGCTCTGGGAGGCCGGCTTCTTCGACGACATCGAGGTCGACCTCACCCGCGGCGATCGCGGCGTCACGCTCCGCTTCCTCGTCCGCGAGCGGCCGAACATCAAGTCGGTCGAGTTCGAAGGGAACGAGGAGCTCGACTCCGACAAGCTCGGCGAGTCGATCGAAGTGAAGCCCAACACGATCTTGAGCGTGCCGGCCGTGCGCCGCAGCGTGCAGAAGATCAAGGATTCCTACGCCGAGAAGGGCTACTTCCTCGCCGACGTCGACTTCACCATCGAGCCGCAGCGCGACAACGAGGTCGTGGTCCGCTTCAAGGTGACCGAGCACTCGCCGGTCACCGTTCGCCGCATCACCTTCATCGGCAACGAGCACGTCTCCGACTCCGAGCTCCGCGCGGTCATGCAGACCGGCCAAGGCTCGTTCTTCGACTTCGGCTCCGGTGGCTCGTACCGACAAGACGCCTTCGAGCGCGACGTCTTGATGCTCTCGGCCCTCTATTACGACAAGGGCTACATGAGCGTGCAGATCGGCACGCCGCGCGTGATGCTCACGCCCGATCGCGAGGGGATCGAGATCACCCTCGTCATCCACGAGGGGCCGCGCTTCAAGATCCGCCAGCTCAAGATCTACGAGCGCGACAACGACGGCAACGAGGTCGAGCCCATCGGCGGGCGCCGCGCGCTAAGGCAGATGGTGCACGCGCACTCGGGCGATTGGTTCAATCGCGCCGACATCGTGAAGGACCTGCAAGCGGTCCGCACCCTCTACCGCGACCACGGCTACTACAGCGTGGAAGCCGACCCCGAGACCGAGATCGACGCCGTCCACCGCGAGGTCGACATCGTCATCCCCATTCGCCGCGGACCGCTCACGCGCGTCGAGCGCATCGAGGTCAAGGGGAACACCAAGACGCGCGACAAGGTCCTCCGTCGCGAGATGGAGATCGAAGAGGGCCAGCTCTACTCCGAGACCAAGGTCGAGGACTCGAAGCGACGCATGACCGCGCTCGGCTACTTCGAGCGCGTCGACGTCACCACCGAGCAGGGATCGGCGCCCGACAAGGTCGTCATCTACTTCGAAGTGGCGGAGCGCCCGACCGGCACGTTCCAGGTCGGCGCCGGCTTCAGCTCGGTCGAGAACTTCATCGCCACGGCGCAGGTCCAGCAGGCGAACCTGTTCGGCAACGGTACGTCCCTCGCGCTCCAAGCGCAGGTGTCGAGCCTCCGGCAGATCATCAGCCTGCGCTACTTCGAGCCGTACTTCCTCGACTCCGACTGGTCGTACTCGGCGGAGCTGTTCGATCAGCTCTACGTCTTCCCCGACTTCGCGCGAAGGTCGCTCGGCGGCTCGCTCACCTACGGCTACGCCCTCGTGCAGCCGTGGCTGCGCCTCTCGCTCACCGGCACCGCGGAGTACGACTCGGTCGACACGTCGAGCACCAACACGTTCTTCTTCGGCAGCTCGGCCGGCTTCGCCAACGTCTTCCAACGCCTGCCGCTGGCGAACCTCTTCAACGACGGACGCACCTTCTCGCTACGGCCCGCGCTCATCTACGACACGCGCGACAACCGCCTCTTCCCCTCTGCCGGCGTCTATCTGCAAGTCTCGACCGAGTGGGCGAACAAGGCCATCGCGAGCGAGATCCAGTTCCTCCGCCACCGCTTCACCGGGCGCTTCTACTACCCGCTCGGCGGACAAACGGGCCAGCCGGGCTCGGGCTTCGTGCTCAAGGCGAACACCGAGATCGGCTTCATCACGAGCCCCGACGCCGCCGGCGTCCCCATCTTCCAGCGCTTCTTCTTGGGCGGCATCCTCGACGTGCGCGGCTATCGCCTCCGCACCATCGGCCCGCGCTTGCCGCTGAACCAGACGCTCGACGTGAACGCGCCCCCCATCGCCAACGGCGCGAACATCGGCGGTAACCTCGAGGCCTACGGCAACCTCGAGCTCGAGTTCCCCATCATCGACAAGGTCGGTATCCGCGGCGTCGTCTTCTACGACATGGGCAACGCGTGGAACACCGAAGACCAATTCTGCAAGACGACGCCCGCGCCGCAGTTCGACAGCGTGGTGTCACCGTGCTTCAAGGCGAACGCCCTCACGTACCTCCGCACGAGCACCGGCTTCGGCATCCGCTGGTTCTCGCCGCTCGGCCCGCTGCGCTTCGAGTGGGGCTTCCCGCTCATGCCGCTGCCCTACGAAGAGAGCTACGTGTTCGAGTTTACGATCGGGAATTTCTTCTGATGCCCCCCCTCGTGCCTCCTCGCGCCTGCGCCGCCGTGCTGATCGCACGGCGACACCCCGCGCCGTAGCGCGCTTCGGCGCTGCGGCGGCACGGTCCCCCCCAAAGGCGTGCTCGCCGCTCTGCGGCTGCGCGCGCCAGGGGGGGACAGATCCGGCGATCGCGGCGCGCGCGAACGATCCAAGGCAACGCACCGCGGCGGGTCGAAGTGTTCCTCGCCGATGCGCGCGACGGAGAAGATGTGGACGTGATGGATGCACTGAGCGTCGCAGCGACGGTCGCGTCCGTGTTCGCACTCTCCGCTACCGGGTGCGAGCGTGCTCGTCCCCCCCCGTCGCCGATCACACGCGCGGGTGCGCGTACGGGTACGGCCGGCGCGGACTCGTGGGACTCCTTGTGCACCCGCGCAGATCTCCCACGTTCGTCGAAGGACTCGCTGACGGGGTATGGCGGTCCGCGGGAAGACAGCCTCTACCGCCCTCTCCCCGCGACTCCCGGAGCGTGCTCCCCCAGCCACGCACTCGAAGCAAGGCTGCAGGACGCGATCAGAGAGTGCGCGAAAATTGGAGCGGCGAGCGAGTGGCTTACGATCGACTTCGATGGGGGGGGGAAGCTCGCGCAGGTGCTGACGGGTCGATCGTTTACGACGACCGACGCGCGATGCTTCGAAGCCGCGCTGGCCAACGTGCAAATGCCCCCGCGCGAGCCTCGAGGGACGCGCGTGGGGATCTTGGTCAGAAGGTCTGCACCCGCTGCGCGCTGAGGACCAGCTGAGCGCACTCCTCGACCATCCATGCCCGACGTGAAACGCTCGCCATGTGAACAAGGGGCGACCCGGCGCGACATATCCCGTGCATATTGCATGGTTCTGCGCGCTGACTCTCGCCGCGGCGGCATCCGCCTGCTGGGCCGCGGCGACGACAGGAGGACCGCCGAGGCGCGAGATGCAGGCCACCCGATGTTCGTGTTCGCCGCCATGATCCTCGGATCTCACGGTCACGTGGCGAGCGTCTCTGTGGACGATGCGCCCTTCGTAAGGACGCCGGTGGCGCGTTGCATCGAGCGGGCCCTTCATCGGGTGCAATGTCCGAGCGACCTACCGAGCGGGACCTTGGTGTGGACCCCGATTCGAGGCGTGCGCGGCTTGCCCCCTTGAACCCGCCCAGCCCAGCCGCGGCGAGAATCCGGCGTGCGGAGGGCGGCACGCGAACGCTGCGACCGCCCGGCCTTCGTGCGAAGATGCACCGATGCGCGGCGTCTCGAGAGTGCCCTGGCGAAGCCTCGCCCTCACGCTCCTCGCGCTCGCGTGCGCGGCGTGCGGCAACGACGCGTTCAACGCCGCTCCGCACGACGGCGGCGCCGACGCAGCTCCCGCCACCGATGCCGCGACCGGCGACGCAGGCGGCATCGACGCGGGCGATCCGCTCCTCGCGAGCGACACGTTCTCGCGCAACATCGCCGGTACCTTCGGCGTCGCCGACGTGGGGGGCGCGTGGAGCGTCCCGGGCGGGGCGTCCTCGTCCTCCTTCGCGGTGGACGGCACCGAAGGGACCATCGTCATCGGCGCCGCCGGGCAAGCGCGCGAAGCCTGGCTCGCCGCCGTGACCACCGACGACGCCGACGTGGAGCTCACCACCTGGATCGACAAGGCGCCGACCGGCGCTGGATTCTACGTCGAGCTCGCCGGGCGCCGCGTGAACGAGACCAACGCGTATCGCGGGGTGCTCATCTTTCGCTCGGACGGCACTGTGACGTGCTCTCTGGCGTACGATCCGGGGAGCGTCACCATCGCGCAAGCCGACACTGGGCTCACGGCCTCTCCCGGCGAGCGTCTCCGTGCTCGGTTCCAAGCTTCGGGGAGGTCGCCGACGCGCCTCCGCATCAAGGTGTGGAAGACCGCGGCCGCCGAGCCGACGGGGTGGACGCTCGACAAGACAGACGACACGGCGAGTCTCCAAGTCGCCGGCACCGTCGGCGTCTACGCCTACCTCTCGGGGAGCGCCACGACCGCGCCGGTCACGGCGTCGATCGACGACTTTCTCGCGCGCGTCACCTCGCGCGTCCCGTGAGGCTCACCGGCGCCAGCCCGCGCGGGGCTCTGTCGTCCCAGGCCGCGATCCTTCACGGCCCCTTCCCCGTCGCGAACGCCCGCCGCACGCTCGCGCCGCATTCCGCCGACTCGAGGTACGCGGTGCTCGTGAGCGCGTAGCGCGCGACGATGCCGTAGTACGTCTTCGTCGCGTCGATCCACGGATAGAAGCCAAAGGCTCCTGCGCTCGAGAACGCACCGTCGCCCGCTGGATCCGTCGCCGCGCCGCCACCGGCCGTCCCCGCCGGTTGGTCCTCGACCCAGTGCCCGTACGAGTAGTGCCACGCGAGCGGAGCCGGCGATTGAAACGCCGTGGCGCAGGACCTGCCAGGAAGCGTGCAGACTGCACTCTCTCCGAGGTGATCTTTGATCGCGAGCTTCCCGGCGAGGATCTTCTGGAGGAAGACGGCATAGTCGCCGGGCGACGTCTTGATGCCGGCGGCGAGCTGGGGCGATCCGTACGTAAACGCGAGCTCGGTCCCGACGAGCGACTTCACGTCGGCCTCGAGCTTCGCGTCGTCGTCGTCGCCGAGGCCCAGGTCGATGGCGTACTTCTGGAAGTGGCCGCCGTTGTAGTCGAAGTAGCCGACCTCCTGCGCCTCGGGCTGGTCGTTCCCCGCGGTGTGGAAGCACGTGGCCACGCTGGCAGCGCCGAGGCAGTGCTCGTAGATGAGGTTCACGTAGCCGCTCATCATGCGCATGGCGTTCATGTCGACCTGGGTGAGGTCGCTCTTGAACCGCTCGACGACGTAGGCGCCGAAGACGAGCTTGGACGCCGAGGCGATGGCCATCGGACTGTCGCGACCGAAGAGGTTCCCCTGCGCGCCGGAGACGATGACGCCGTTCACGTCGCCGATCTCCCAATAGAAGGAAGGGATCCCCTTGCACACGGCGTCGCTCTTCGACGCTGCGCTGGCGGCGGCCTTGCGCTCGTCGAGCGTCGGCGCGCTCGGTCCGCTGTCGCTCGACGGTGCGTCGGCGGTTCCGCCGGCGTCGCTCGTGGCGCCGGCGTCCGCGGGTGACGCGCCACCGCTCGAGGAGCCGCACGCGGCGAGAGATGCGCTGGCGGCGACGACGATCGCAGCGCTCAACCCCGACGTGACGACGAGGGGCAGAAGGCGCGTCATATCGATCATGCTAGCCCGAGGCGCTTTGGTCGTCGCGCGATCGGCGGAGCACGATGGGCTTGAGATCCACGCGGCAGGTCGACCCCCCGTGCTTGGGGATGGTCTTGGCGAGGTGGTACTTGAGCCCGAACTCGGAGGAGATCCCCGCCTGGAACTGGCCGAAGATCCCGCAGTGCCCGCCGTTCCACCCTGGCTCGGCGAACCACGGGCACGCGGTCCCCTCGAGCGAGCCGCGCCCCTCGCTCGGCTTGGTCTCCGACCAATGCTGGGGGTTCACGCGGAAGACGTACTCGCTCATGCGAAGCACCTCGATGGCCGTCTTCGCCGGATCGTGCTCGTCCGTCACGATGCCGAAGGCACGCGTGGCGTGCTTGGCAAAGCGGGCGCCCGCCTCGAAGCAAATGTCGCCGAGGATCTTCCGCGCGTGCGGCAGCTCGGCGGGGAGATCCTCGGTGAGCACGATGAGCAGATCCCCGAGGTGCACGGTGAGCTCCTCCCACCGCGCCGGAGCACGAAGCGAGCGGAGCGCGAGCTCGCGGCGAACGCGCGCGGGGACCGTGAAGTCGACCGGGCCGAGGGCGCCGAAGACCCATGCACTCTGCACGTTCACCCGGTAGAGCGCCGCCATGAAGTCGGCGAGGCGCACGTCGGAGGAGCCGAGACGAAGCGCAGGGTGCGAGGCGTCGAGCGCCTTCGCGCGGCGGCGGAAGACGCGGAGCGCGTGGCGCGCGAGCACGTCCTTCGGCGCGGGGAGATGCGGCGTGAGCCCCTTCGCGAGGATGCGGAACCAGTCGCGCATCCCCGTCGCCGCGAGCCACCAGCGCGCGCGCGCCGGGAGGAGCTCGCGACGGTACGCCTCGCGGAGGGCGCGCCCGGCCAGCGTCGTCATTTCAAGACGCGCCGCGCCGCGCCAGCTCCGCCACCACGCGCTTGGGAGCGATCGAGCAGAAGCTCTCGTCGATCCACGCCTCGAGCAGCGGCATGGGGAGCGGCTCTTTCGTCCAGAAGTACGCCGAGACCCAACCGCTCTGCCCGAGGCCGTAGCCGGTGGGCTCGGCGAAGTGGAGCGAGAGCGCCGCCGCGTTGGAGACGGGGAGCTTCACGCTGATGCTCATCCCCTCGTCGTCGGTGTGGAGGAAGCAGAACACCTTCCCCTTCACTTTGAACGCGCGGTGCCCCCACGGAAGATCCTCGGTCGCGCTGGGATAACTGAGCGCGAACGCGCGGAGGTGCGCCTCCCCCGGCGTGCGCGGTTTCGGCGCGGCGGAGGGCCGAGGCCTCTTGGCCGGCGCCTTCTGCGCCTTCGTTGCCGGCTTCTGCGCCGCCTTCGTCGCGGGCCTCTTTTGAGCCTTTCTTGCGGGCTTCTTCGCGACTTTCGTCGCGAGCCTCTTCACCGGCTTCGCGGCCCGCACGCTCTTGGCGGGCGCGCGCTTCGCGCCCTTCGCCGAGCTCGCTCGCGTGGCCTTCTTCGTCGTCTTCGACTTCTTACGCGCGCCCATCCTTCGGTTCTATCACCTGCCTCCTGGGTGTCCCCCCCTGAGCACCGCAGGGCGGTGCGATTTGGGGGGGACCGCCGCGCCCGCAGCCGCGCGTCAGCGCGGCGAGGACGCGGCGAGGGGGGGCACCCTCACTTCCGGAGCATCTTGAAGGCGTGGTTCCAGGTCTTGTTCTTGATGGCGTAGAGCACCCAGGCGATGCACATCGGCTCGAGGAGCCGGGCCCCTTCGATGCCGCCCATGTCGATCGTCGGCCAGCCGAAGCTCTTGCAGATCTCGCTCACCTTGGCCTTCGCGTCGGCGTCGTTGCCGGCGATGAACATGTCGGGCGGGCCGCCGGGGAAGCTCGGATCGACCATGTGAGCGTTGCCCACGATGTTGAAGCACTTCACGACCTTGGCGTCGGGGAGCCAGCGCTGCACCTGCTCGCCGCCCGAGTCGGTGTGACCGACGGCGAGCGACGGCGGGCCGTTCGGGTTCATTTGGAGCGGGTTGGTGGCGTCGATGACGATCTTCCCCTTGAAGCTCTCCTTCCCCGCGAGGCCGATAGCGCTCTCGGTGCCGCTCCACAGCGTGGCGAGGACGACGAGGTCGCCGAACTTCGCCGCCTCGGCGAAGGTGCCCGCCGAAGCCTTCGCGCCGGTCTCTTTGACCCAGCCTTCGAGTTTCTTCGGATCGCGCGAGCCGATCTTCACCTCGTGCCCGCGCGACACGAAGCCGCGACCGAGCGCCTTGCCGACGTCCCCACTCCCCAAGATTCCGATCTTCATCTTCCGTCTCCCCTCGTGTGTACGTGGATGCGAGGTCGAGACCGTAACCACCGGCTTCGCGGGTCACAAGACGCGGCGGGGGGCGAGCCCGCGGAGAGCTCGACCGTGCGCCGTCGATGCGCGCCGAGGGGCAAATTTGCGCACGAAATCGGCTCGAAATTCACGCCTCGAAACCGCGCTTCGGGGTGGTCGCCGGCCCCCTCCCGTAGTAGAAGCAAGCACCTCGAAATCGCGCCATTTTCTCGAGGTTTCGACGGCGCCCACGCGCCTGCGAAACCCCGCGGAACAGACCCTCGTTCGAGGGTGATTTTCCCCGGCGCGTGCGGAGCTCGAACCCGTGACCGACGTCCCCAACACCCCGAGCAATCACAACCAGAAGATCCCCGTCTCCATCGAAGAGGAGATGCGCACGAGCTACCTCGATTACGCGATGAGCGTGATCATCGGGCGCGCCATCCCCGACGCGCGCGACGGGCTCAAGCCGGTGCACCGCCGGATCCTCTACTCGATGTACGAGCAGAAGATCGTCCCCGGGGGCGCGCATCGAAAGAGCGCGACGGTCGTCGGTGACGTGCTCGGTAAGTACCACCCGCACGGCGACGCCTCGGTCTACGACGCGATGGTCCGCCTCGCGCAGGGCTTCTCGATGCGCTACCCGCTCATCGACGGCCAAGGGAACTTCGGCAGCGTCGACGGCGACCCCGCGGCGGCCTACCGCTACACGGAAGCACGCCTCGCGCGCATCGCGATGGATCTCCTTCAGGACATCGAGAAGGAGTGCGTCGACATGGCGCCCAACTTCGACGATCGCCTCGAAGAGCCCAAGGTCCTCCCCGCGCGCATCCCGAACCTCCTCGTGAACGGCTCGGGCGGCATCGCCGTCGGCATGGCGACCAACGTCCCGCCGCACAATTTGGGCGAGATCTTGGACGCCACGGTGCACCTGATTCGCAACCCGCAGGCGCCCATCGACGACTTGATGCGCTTCGTCCCCGGCCCGGATTTCCCCACCGCCGGCCTCATCTACGGCCGCTCGGGCATCGAGGCGGCGCAGCGCACCGGGCGCGGCACCATCGTGATGCGCGCGCGCGTCGACGTGGAGAAGGCGCCGGGCAAGGGCGAGCGCGAGCAGATCGTCGTCACCGAGATCCCCTACCAGGTGAACAAGGCGCGCGTGCACGCGCGCATCGGCGAGCTGATTCGCGACAAGAAGATCGAAGGCATCAGCGAGGTCCGCGACGAATCGGATCGCGACGGCATTCGCCTCGTCATCGAGCTGAAGAAGGACGTGCTCCCGCAGGTCCTCATCAACCAGCTCTACCGGATGACCGATCTGCAGACGACCTTCGGCGTCATCAACCTCTCGATCGTCAAGGGCCGCCCGGCGATCCTCGATCTCAAGAGCACGCTCGCGGTCTTCGTGGAGCACCGCCGCGACGTCGTCACGCGGAGGTCTCGTTACGAGCTTCGCATGGCCGAAGCCGCGCGCGAGATCAACGAAGGCCTCGGCATGGCCGTCACCGACATCGACAAGGTGATCGCCACCATCAAAGCCGCCAAGGACAGCGAAGAGGCCAAGGTGGAGCTCATGAAGCTCCCGCTCCAGGGCCTCGAGAAGTACGTCATGCGCGCCGGTCGTCCGGTGGGCGAGATCGACGCCGCCAAGAAGCGCGGGGACTACTACCTCTCCGATCGTCAGGCGAAGGCGATCCTCGAGATGCGCCTCTCGCGCCTCACCGGACTTGCCGCCGACGAGCTGGCGAAGGAGTACGCCGATCTTTGCGACGAGATCGCCAAGCTCCGCGCCATCCTCGCCGACGAATCGCTCCTCTTGAACGTCATCGTGGCCGAGCTCGAGGAGATCCGCGCGAAGTACGCCGACAAGCGTCGCACCGAGATCGTGGCCAGCGAGGCGGACATTCAGGACGAGGATCTCATCCAAGAAGAGGACATGGTCGTCACCATCTCCCACGCCGGCTACATCAAGCGGACGAGCACGAGCACGTACCGCGCGCAGCGCCGCGGCGGCCGCGGGAAGATCGGCATGGAGGCGCGTGAGGAAGACTGGGTGACCCAGCTCTTCATCGCCTCGACCCACGCCTACGTCTTCTTCTTCTCCGACAAGGGGAAGGTCTACGTGAAGAAGGTGTACGAGGTCCCCCTCGCCGCCCGCACGTCGAAGGGGCGCGCCATCGTCAACTTCGTCGGCATGGAGCAGGGCGAGAAGATCGCCGCCATCGTCGAGGTGCCGAAGATCGAGCCGGGGAAGTTCGTCGTGACCCTCACGCGGGCCGGTCAGATCAAGAAGACCGAGCTCACCGAGTACGAGAACTTCCGCGAGAAGGGGATCATCGGCGTGAAGGTGGAGGAGAACGACCAGCTCCTCTCCGCCGCGCTGACCGACGGCACG
The DNA here is from genome assembly GCA_964531795.1 of uncultured Polyangiaceae bacterium. Taxonomy (GTDB): domain Bacteria; phylum Myxococcota_A; class Polyangia; order Polyangiales; family Polyangiaceae; genus CAZHHD01. The sequence continues at coordinate 132,672 of CAZHHD010000017.1, forward strand.
CGCGAGTTCGTCATCGCCACGAAGATGGGCATGAGCATCCGCTTCCCCGAGGAGCAGGTGCGTCCGATGGGTCGCTCGACCATGGGCGTCCGCGCCATCGACGTGAGCGAGGGGGACGCCGTCGTCGGCCTCACCGTGACCGAGGACGAGCGCCACCACGTGCTCGCCGTCTGCGAGCGCGGCTTCGGCAAGCGCACACACATCGACGAGTTCCGGAAGCAAAACCGCGGCGGCAAGGGGATCATCCTCATCGACGCCAGCGACCGCAACGGACCGGTCGTCGACGTGAAGCTCGTGAAGGCGGGCGACGAGCTCATGCTCATCACCGACCGCGGACAAACGCTCCGCACGAGCACCGACGAGATCCGCGAGACGGGGCGCAACGCGCAGGGCGTGAAGCTCATGACCCTCGAGGGCGACGAACGCATCGTCGCGCTCGAGCGCCTCGCCGAGACGCCGCCCGAAGCCGACGCGGGGAGCCTGATGCCGCCGTCCGAGGGCGAAGGCGGGAGTGTTCCTCCGCCGAGCGACGTTCCGAGCGACGACCCCAACGACTTGAACTGAAGTGCACGAGTCTCCCCCGTCGGGGATCGCGAAGCGCGTCACGCGTGGACGAGTGCACGGAAGTCAACGAGCTCGCCTTGCGAGCGAAGTAAACTGAAGTACACGAGTCTCCCCCTTCGGGGATCGCGAAGCGCGTCACGCGTAGACGAGTGCACGGAAGTCCACGAGCTCGCCCTGCGAGCGAAGTAAACTGAAGTGCACGAGCCCGCCGAGCCCGCCGCGCGCGTCCCGTTGCGGCACATTTTCCGGGTGTTCGTCGTCATCGGGGCGACGGGGTTCGGCGGCGGGGCGAGCGCGCACATCCATCGCGCGGTGGTGGAGCGCGAGCGGTGGCTCGACGAAGAGCGCTTCCTCGAGGGCATGACTGTCGCGCGTGTGCTGCCGGGGACGAACGTCTCGAACCTCGCGGCGTTCGTCGGCTCGGTCCTGGGCGGCTACCGCGGAGCGCTCGTCGCCGTGCTCGGCGTCGTCACGCCAGGGGCGCTGACGATCTTGGCGTTGGCGATCGCATACAGCCGATTGGGCGTGCCGACCGAGCTCCTCGCGCGCGTGCTCCACGGGCTCGGCGCCGGCGCGGCCGGGCTGATGGCGGCGCTCGTCTTTCAAGCCGCGAAGACGAGCGCGCGCTCGGCAAGAGCGATGGCCTGCGCCGCAGCGGCCTTCGCCGGCGTCGCCGTGATGGGATGGAGCGTGCTGCTCGTGCTCGCTGTCCTCACGCCGCTCGCTTCGTGGCTCTTGCCAGGCGAAGAGGCGCGATGAGCCCTGGACGCGAGGTCGCGTGGATCAGCCTCTGGATGGGGCTCGTGAGCTTCGGCGGAGGCCTCGCCGTGCTCCCCGAGATGCATCGCGAGCTCGTCGTGAACCACGCGTGGATCACTCCGCGGGAGTTCGCCGACGGCTACGCGCTCGCGCAGCTCTCGCCGGGGCCGAACATGCTCTGCATGGTCTTCTACGCCTACCGCGCCGCGGGGCTCGGCGCTGCGCTCCTCGCCACGGTGGCGGTGGTGGCGCCGGGCGCGACCCTCTCGGCGGTGTGCGGCCGCGCGTGGTCTCGACTCGCCACGCACGCCTGGACGCTTCGTCTGCGGCGCGGTCTCTTGCCGGTGGGGCTCGGGTTGATGGCGGGAGGGGTCTACGTCGTCGGGCGCGCGACGTTGACCCACGCGTCGCTCGGCGTCCTCGCCGCGCTCGTCGCCGTGGCCGTCACTCGAAGGTGGGTCAACCCCGCGGTCGCGGTGGTGCTCGCCGGCGTCGCGGTGGGCGCGTTGGGCTGAGGTTCTCTCGGCGCGATCGCGTATTCTCCGCGACCATGGCCGCCTCGAAGAAAGCCGCTCCCTCGCGCCGTGCACCCACCGCCGACGAGGCACGTGCAGTCTACAAGCGTCTCTCCGCGCTCCACCCCGACGCGCACTGCGAGCTCGTGCACGAAGATCCGTTCCAGCTCGTGTGCGCCACCGTCCTCTCGGCGCAGAGCACCGACGTCGCGGTGAACAAGATCACCCCCGCGCTCTTCGCGCGCTACCCGAACGCGCCGGCGCTCGCGGCGGCGAGGCAAGAGGACGTCGAAGCGCTCATCAACCGCATCGGCATGTACCGCCAGAAGGCGAAGAACCTCATCGGCCTCGCGAAGGGGCTCGTCGAGAAGCACGGCGGCGAGGTCCCGCGCTCGCTCGACGCCCTCGTCGCGCTCCCCGGTGTCGGGAGAAAGACCGCCAACGTCGTCCTCGGTGTCGCCTTCGGCGCGCCCGAAGGGGTCGTCGTCGACACGCACGTGCAGCGCATCTCGCAGCGCCTGAAGTGGACGAAGAACGACACCCCCGAGAAGATCGAGAAGGACCTCGCGGCGCTCTTGCCGCGGAGGGAGTGGGCGCAGGCGAGCCACGTGCTCATCTTCCACGGCCGGCGTATCTGCTTCGCGCAGAAGCCGAGCTGCGCGACGTGCGGCGTCCACGACGCTTGCCCGAGCGCGTTTCGCGCCGAGAAGGTCGGTCGCAAGCCGCCGCGCGTGCGCGCGCGCTGACGCGAGGCTCGCAGGAAGCTCCGCCCCGCGACGGCGTCGCTACGCGCCTTCCCTGGCTTCGCTCAGTGAAAGCCGATCCCCGTCAACACGAGGACGCCGAGATCGTACTTGTGCCCCAGGCGATCCTCTTGCGACGGGCCCGAGTCGGTGCGCGCCAAGGCGAAGAAGCGCGCGTCGGCGACGCGCCAGGTCACATTGCGCGAGAGCGGCAGCTCGTACCCGAGGCCGACGTCGCCTCCCAAGCTCGTGAGCTGATCTTCATGCCCCTTGAAGCCGAAGCGCACCTCGCCGGTCAAGGAGAGGTAGAAGCCGTCGGCGCCGACGTAGTCCTCGAACGGGTGCCAAATCGGCCCGAGGAGAATGTCGAGATCGGTGCGCGGCACCGTCCCGCCGTGAAAGACCAGCGTGTCGAGCTCGATCCCCCACGCGCCCCACGTCGGCGCGACGACGAGCCCGCCGCCGCCGTGCCACCCGGACGTGAAACCGACGCGAGGCCCGAGCGCGAGACCCAAGTACACCTCGCTGTGGCCCCCGGGTGACGACGGACCGCTCGTCACCATGGGCGGTGGCGGCGACGACGGGGCGGCCGGCGGGGGTGGCGGAGGAGGAGGAGGAGGAGGTGGTGGTGGCGGCGGGGGTGGCGGCGGGGGTGGCGGCGGAGGTGGCGGAGGTGGCGGCGGCGGAGGCGGCGAGGTCGCGGCCCCTTGCGCGCCCCCTTGCCCGCGCGCCTGGCCTTGCGCACCGTTCGGGCCGGCCTGCCCCGAAGCTTGTCCGCCGACCTGCGCTTGGCCGTTCCCCTGCTGCCCGACACAAATGCTCGTCCCGGGAATGCAGATCGGCTGCTGGGCGCGCGCCGATACGGGGAACGCGCACGTCGCCGCGGCGAGAGCCCACGAGAAGACGACGCGCCTCACGCCCCCTCGGACGAGCCGCGAGGCGCGCTGATTCATCGGCGCAGGATTACAGCTTCTTCGGCGCCTTCGCGGGAGCGGCCGACGCAGCGGGGGCGGCGGACGGAGCGCTCTTGGCCGCCGGCGCCGTCTTCGCCACGGGTGCGGCGCTGGCCGCCGCCGCGGCGCTCCCGACCGGTGTGCTCGCGGTCACGGGGAGAACGAACGTGCCGCTCGCCTCGTCGACCGTCCCGACGTCCCACACCGCGCCCGCTTTGCGAACGGTGGGATCGCACTTCTCGGTGGTGATGGCCCCCTTCGTGAAGAGGCGCACGCACAAGACCGGCGCGCCGTCGAAGCGATCGTCGACGTACTTCACGCTCACGTCGTAACGGCCCGGCGGATCGGCCTTGAGGCGCGTCAGGTAGGTCACGCCCCACTTGGTCGCTTGGCAGTAGGACGGCTTGTCGGTGGAGCCGAAGGAGCAGTCCTTCTTGGCCAGCGGCGCACCACGCCCGCCGTAGGTCGGGAGCGGGCGCGAGTCCACCGCGTGGAGCTCCACGCGGGGGAAGGTGTCGAGCTCGTCGGTCGGGCTGAACTTGGTCCACGCCGTGGTCGCGTAGGTGTCGCCGCTCGGAGGCGGGACTTCCACGGTGGCCGTCGCTTGGCCGCGCTGCTGCGCGTCGTCCACGGCGTCGGCGTGAAGCGTGTACTTTCCCACCGAATCGACGGTGAAGGTGACCGAGCCCCCGCCCTGCGCGTACGCGAGCTTCGTCCCCGAGCCCTTGGCGACGTTGGCGATGGTGAGGCTCCGGTCCACGAGCGGGCGATCGCCCGGCGTCACTTGTGCATCGCACTCCACCGTTTGACCGAGCTCGGCCTTGATGGCGCCGGCGGGCGGCGTCGCGGTTTGCCCTTCCACCGCGGGGAGATGGCACGAGAGCGCCACGCTCGGCGCCGCCCCCTTGTCGCACGCCTCGGCCTGCTCGAGATCCACGTGGACGTGGATCGCCCGATCGTTTCTCGGGATCTTCACCACGTCGAACGCTTGGTGCGCGAGGACGTCCCCCTTGCAGCCCTTCCCGGGGAGCACTTGGGTCACGTAGAGGTGCGTGCCGTTGTCGGCGGCGACCGCGCGGTGAACGCCGAGGGAGACGACCTTCGGGTCGGAGGCGTAGAGCGCGACGATCGTCTCCTTGGAGAAGTCGACGTCGGGGACGTGCGGGTGCGAAGGGGTGTCGGCGAAGAACACGTCCCATTCGTTCGTGCTGCGAATCGCGAAGTACCCGCCGGGGTGCCCTTCGTCCGCTGCCTCGGCGATGCGGTCGAACGACATCGGCTTGCCGATCTCGGGCTCCGAGGTCTGCCCCAGGCGCGACGTGTGCACGTAGAGCGGCGGATCCACCGCACACGAGGCAGCGCCGACGAGGGCGATCGAAGCGAGAGCGAGCTTTCCCCCAAGGGGGAGACGAGGCGCGGGCCAGCCGAACATGGGGCGGCAGCATACTCGCCTCCCGACGCGGGCGGGAGCACGATCCCGAGAGGCTTGGTATACTCCCAGGAGTGAGCGACCTCGACGCGTCGCGCTGCTTCTACTGCGGTGCCGTTCGCCGTGGCGACTTCCCCTGCCCCACCTGCGGCGCGGAGGTCCCCAAGGTCCGGTGCACGCGCTGCAATCGTGTGTCCGTGGCCGGCCTCGAGCGGTGCACGTGCGGCGCGCGCCTCATCGTGGATCGCGTGGCCGGCTGCCCGCGGTGCAGCTCGGCGCTCGAGCGTCTCGAGATGGACGGCCGGACGATGGTGCTCCAGTGCGTCGACTGCCGCGGGTGCTTCCTCCGCCTGCACGCTTGGTCGGAGATCTTGGACCGCGCCTCCTTGGCCTCGACCGCCGAGATCGCCCACTTCCTCCCGCCGGAGCCGGGGCGTGAGCTCCCTCGCCAGGTGCTCCTCGAGTGGGTGCGCTGCCCCGACTGCACGCGCGTCATGGATCGCATCACCTTCGGCGCGCGCTCCGACGTGGTCGTCGACATTTGCAACATGCACGGGATTTGGGTCGACGCCGGCGAGCTCCAGGCGGCCATGACCTTCGTCAAGCGACGCGAGCAAAACGGCGGCGTCGCGCCGATCCCCAAAGAGCAGATTTGGGCCGAAGAGGACTTTCAGCGCTCCATCGCCGCGCGCCGGGCCGAGGCGGCCAAGCGCGACGCGCGCATCGACGCCGCGGAGCAGAAGGCGAGCCGGCGCTGGCTCCCGCCGCACCTGCGCATGGCGCTCTCGGCGCTCGACAAGCTGTTCGGCGACTGAGGCCTGCTCGGCGTCACTTCACGTCGGCGATCATGTCGTCGACGCCGATCTCGAGCGCGGGCAGGGTCGGGTCGACGTACGCCAAGCCGGCACCGAAGTCGTACGCGCTGAGCCCGGAGGGGATCTGCACCGGGTGACTCGACATGACGAGGGTGCCGTCGACAGCGGCGCTGGAGACTCCCCCCTTCACGTCGACCGTGAGCCCAAGCTCGTGCCAGCCGCCGCCCGAAAGCGCGAACGGTCCCGCCTCGCCGGCGGGAACACGCCGTCCTCGAAATCGACGCAGACGGTGTGGGTCGCGGAGCACGGGCTCCCTGTCGCGCCGTCTCCGCCTTCGCTCCCGCCGCCGGCGTCGCTCGGGCTCGCGCCGTCGGGCGCGCCGCCGCCTCCGTCGCTGCCGCCATCGCTCGCGGTGACGAACGAGTCCGCAGAGCATCCGGCGACGAGCGCCGCCGCGAGCACGCTCAAGAAACGCATCATGCTCCCCTTCCTCGGAACGCCTCGACGAGGCCTTCTACCGCCGTGTACGGATCGAGCGCGCGCGCGTCGACGTCCTTCACCGCCGCCTCGAGCTGCGCGCCGAGGGCGTCCACCGCGGCGTCGATGAGCGCCTCGCGCAGCGTCTCGCGCACTTCTTCGGTGAGGCGCATCGCGCGGCGCGCGCGCCCCGCCTCCGAGCCCGAGATCCAGGCGTGGTGACGATCGCACGCGGCGAGGAGCTCTTCGATCCCCTGCTTTTTCGTAGCGACGCAGCGGAGGATCGGCGGGGTCCAATACGCCGGCACCTCCGCGGTGACCGGAGCTGCACCGTCGGTGGAGGGAGCGCCCGGCACGTACGACGCGTCGTGCACCACGTGGCCGCGCGTCTTCCCCGAGGCGATCATCGTGTCCTTGCCGAGCGCGATCATGAGCTCGAGATCGCGCACGGTGGCGTCGGCCCCTTCGCGGTCGGCCTTGTTCACGGCGAAGACGTCGGCGCACTCGAGGAGCCCGGCCTTGATGGCCTGCACTTCGTCGCCGAGCCCCGGCGCCATCACCACCAGCGTGGTGTGCGCGGTCCTCGTGATCTCGAGCTCGTCCTGACCGACGCCCACGGTCTCGACGAGGACCACGTCGCACCCGAAGGCGTCGAGCACGCGCACCATGTCGCGCGCCGATCGGGAGAGCCCCCCCAGGTGCCCGCGCGTGGCGACCGAGCGAATGAAGACCCCGGGATCGGTCGCGTGGCGCGCCATGCGAATGCGATCGCCCAAGATGGCCCCGCCCGAGTACGGGCTCGAGGGATCCACGGCGATGACGCCGACGCGGCGCCCTTGGGCGCGGAGCGACTCGATGAGCCTGTCGCACAAGGTCGATTTCCCAGCGCCCGGGTTTCCGGTGACGCCGATGACGTAGGCCTTGCCGGTGTGAGGGAAGAGATCTTTGAGGATCGCGACGTAGTCGCCGGCGCGATCGTCGATGAGGCGCATCACGCGCGCGGCGGCGCGAACGTCGGAGGCGAGCACACGGGAAGCGAGATCGTGCATCACTTGATCGAGGCGATCTTCCGTTGGACGGCCGCGCGATCGAGCGGGCCTTTGGACTTCAGCGCGGTGTCGTAGGCCGCGCGCGCGCGCCCGGGATCCTTGTCGGCGACGAGCGCGTCCCCCAAGGCGACCCACGCCGGTGCCCAGTCGGGGTACTCCATCGTCGCCTTCTCGGCGAAGGCCTTGGCGCTCGTGTCGCGGCCGGCCGCGTGGCAGGCGACGCTCGCGTTCACGAGCGCCGCCGGATCGCTGTGATCGAGGCCGTACGCCGCTTGGTAGCTCTCGACCGCGAGATCGACCTCGCCCTTCTTGGCCCACGCGTCGCCGGTGAGGAGCTTGGCCGGCGCCGAGTTCGCCAGAATGCCGAGGGCGGCGCGCGCTTCGTCGAGCGCGGCGTCGGGCTTCCCCTCGGCCAAGGCGACGCGGCCGAGGAGGACGTGCGCGCCGGCGTCTTGGGGATCGTATTTCTTCGCGCGTTCGGCGGCCTCCCGCGCTTGGTCGAGCTTGCCCGCGTCGAGTGCGAGCTCGCCGAGCCGGTAGGCCGCTTCGGCGTACGACGGCCTCTCGTGGAGCGCGCGCTCGAGCGCCGCTGCCGCGTCGGGCCCGCTGCCGAGGGCGCGACCTAGCTCGTAGCTCGCCTCGGGGCTCGCCGGATCGAGACGGAGCGCTTCGCGAAGCTCGCGCACGGCGTCGGCGGTGCGATCGCCCCCCGCCGCGCCCATGCGAGCGGACGACGCGAGGAGCTTCCCCAGCTCGACGTGCGCCGTCGCCACCTCCGGCTTCCACGAGACCGCTTCGCGGAGCGCGGCTTCGGCTTCCTTCTCTTTGAGCTCGAGCGCGAAGGCGCGCGCATCGGCGACCTTGGCGTCGTACACGTGCGCGCCGCCGGCGAGGGCGAGCCCCGCCTCGCGGTGCGCCTCGCTCGCGCGCTTCCAGAGGAGGTGGGCCTCGGCCGCGCAGGCGTGTCCGCGGGCCGCGCCGCCGCCGAGATTCCCCGCGACCTTGCACTGGACCATCGCCTGGCCGAAATCACGCTGGGCGATGAACGCGCGCGCGAGCTCGACGTGGAGATCCACCGCGACCTCGCCGGTGCGCCCGCCCCACAGCGCCGTGCCGCGACGGAGCTCGGTGATCGCCTCGGGGATGCGGCCCGCGCGACGAAGCGCGCGCCCGAAGGCCAGCGAGGCGGCGGGATCGTTCGCGTTGCTTCGCACCGCCGCGCGCGCACCGTCGAGCGCCGACTCTTGGGCGGACGCCGGCGCCGCACAGAGCCCGACGACGATGGCAAAAAGTGACGCGCGACGGACGGAGGACATGGTCAACCTCGCGAGGCCCATCGGCCTCTTCGAGCGCTCTAGCACGTCGCGCGCTCCGCGTGCTTTTCCACCTGCACGAGGGCCCACGCGGCGGCGGATCGGGCGGCTTCGTCGCGGCGCTCGTCGGCGGCGACCGCGCGCAGCGCCTCGGCCTCCTCGGGCGCGACGTGCGCGCCACGAAGAGCCATGTTTCCCAGGACAATCGACGCGTTACGCACCATGCCTTCTTGGGTCGCGCGGTGCACCGGGCTCCCCTCGGCGAGGCGCGCCCAGGCGTCGACGTCGAGACGCAGGAGCCCCGCCAAGGACACCTCGCGCCACGCCTCACGCGGGCGAAACGGGGCGCTCGCCGGTGGCGCCGCCGCGGCGTTGAACGGGCACACGGTCTGACAATCGTCGCAGCCGAAGAGGTGCTCCCCCACCCCTTCGCGAAGCGCCGGATCGGTCGCGCCGCGCTGCTCGATGGTCAGGTACGAGACGCACCTCCGCGCGTCGAGCACGAAGGGGCGGACGAGCGCGCCGGTGGGGCACGCGTCGAGGCAGCGCGTGCACGCGCCGCAGCGCTCGGGGAGCGGCGTGTCGGGCGTGAGCTCGAGCGTCGTCACCACCTCGCCGAGGAGTACGAACGAGCCTTGGCCCGGCACGATGAGGAGCCCATTTTTCCCGACGAAACCGAGCCCCGCGCGCGCCGCCCACGCGCGCTCGAGCACCGGCGCGACGTCGAGCAAGGGGCGCGCTTCGGCCGGCGCCTCGGCGTCGAGCGTGCGCACGAAGGCGGCGAGCTTGCGGAGCTTCTTCCGCAAGAACACGTGGTAGTCCTGCCCGCGCGCGTAGCGGGCGATCTTCTCGGCGATGGGGGGCGCCCCCTCGGGGAGATCGCGCGCGTACCTCCTCGCGAGGCAGATGACGCTCTTCGCCCCCGCGAGGATCGCCTCACCGTCGAGGCGGCGCCGCACCTCGCGATCGTCGGCGAGCCAGCTCATCTCCCCGTGCATGCCGGCGTCGACGAAGGCCTCGTAGCGAGCGAAGTCGGCCTCCAGCGGGACGTCGGCCCGGGCGATCCCCACCGCCTCGAAGCCGAGCTCCCCCGCCCGCGCGCGGACGCGGGCCGTGAGGGCGGCGGCGCGTGACGCAGACGACATTCGCGCTCTTTACGCCGCGCGGTCGTAGACGGCAAACGGCGCGTCGGGCAGGCTCGTCGGGAATGCGCCTCGCCTCTCCCCGCGCACCTCTCGATCCGCCGCCCCTCGTGCAGCCCGCGCGGAGCGCCGGCTACCGCGTGAACGTGGACGCGTACCGGCTCGCGACGTTCGCCGGCGGGGCGGCGCGCGCGGCGCGGCGAACGTTCGACCTCGGCGCGGGGGTCGGGCCGATCGCCATCGCGCTCCTCGACGCCGGTGCCACCGCCCGCGCGGTGCTCGTCGAGGCCGACGACGAAGCCGCGCGTTTCGCCCAAGAAAACGTGCTCGCGCGTGGCCATGCGCCGCACGCCGAGATCGTCCACGGCGACGTGCTGGAGGTCGCGGCGACGAGGCGCGGCGAAGCGGATCTCGTCGTGTGCAATCCGCCTTACTTCGAGCCAGGTCGCGGTCGAGCACCACGCGAACCGCGCCGCGCACGAGCGCGCACCGGATCGCTCGAGCACTTCGTCGACGCCGCGCGCCACGTGGCGGGCAGGCGCGCACGTGTCTGTTTCGTGTATCCTGCACGCGAAGCGCTGGCGCTCCTCGCCGCCCTTCGCGCCCGGGGGCTCGAGCCGAAGCGGCTCCGCGCGGTGCACGCGCGCGGCAACGCCGCTGCGCGAATCGTGCTCGTGGAAGCTCTCCCGGCGAAGACCGGCGGGCTTACGGTGGAGCCGCCGCTTTTCGAGGACCAACTGCAAATCGCGCCCGCACGGTAACGACCGGTTCTACCCCGCGAGGCAGAAAGTCTTGGTACCTTGGGGCGGTCTTCGTGTGCACGACAGACCAGCCCGCGAGGGCGTGATTCGAGATGCCGGCAGAGACGACAGATCCGGACAAGCGCGGCGAGAAGTCCGACCCCAGCGCGGCGGGGCGTGTCGGCGCTGTCTTGCGCGGGAAGTGGCGGCTCGAGTCGCTCCTCGGCGTCGGCTCGACGGCCTCGGTCTACGCCGCCTCGCATGTGAACAACGGCAAGCGCACGGCGGTGAAGATCCTCCACCCCGAGCTCTGCGCCAACCGCGACGTGGTTCGAAGGCTCCTCCGCGAAGGCTACCTGGCGAACAAGATCGGCCATCGCTCGGCCGTCTCGGTGCTCGACGACGATCGCGACGACGACGGCTCGGTGTACCTCGTCATGGATCTTCTCGAGGGGACGTCGCTCGAACCGTACCTCGGAGAGAAGGAGCGCCTCGCGCTCCCCGAGCTCGGCCGCGTGTTCGACGAGGTGCTCGATCTGCTCGCTGCGGCGCACGCCGTCGGCGTCGTGCACCGCGACATCAAGCCGGCGAACATCTTCGTCACCACCGAAGGGGCGGTGAAGGTCCTCGACTTCGGCATCGCGCGCCTCGGCGAGAGCGCCCCCGGGGGCACGCAGCTCGGCATCGGCATCGGCACGCCGGCGTACATGCCTCCCGAGCAAGCGCGGGGGAAGTGGAACGTCGTCGACGGCCGGTCGGATCTCTTCGCCGTGGGCGCTTCGCTCTACGCGCTGCTCTCGGGGAAGAAGCCGCGCGAGGCGGAGGCGATGAACGAGGAGTTGCTCCTCGCGATGACCGAGCCGCTCCCTTCCCTCGCCCGCGCGTGGCCCGAGGCGACGCCCGAGCTCGTGGCGGTGGTCGATCGCGCCATCGCGTTCGACATTCAAGATCGCTGGCCCGACGCGCGCACGATGCAGCAAGCGCTCCGCATGGCGATGGCCACGGGCGCAGGCGCAGGGAAGACCGCGCCGGGGACCGCGTGGGCACAAGAAGAGACGACGTCCACCGACGCGAGCCCGCCGCGGCCCGCGCGCCCGCCGAGCTCCGAGCCGCCGCCCCCTTCGGCGCCGACGCTCGTTCGCGGCGCGCGCGTGTCGACGGGAGAGATCCCCGCGGCGACCCCTTCGGCCTCGGCGCTCCCGGTGGCGACCACGCGGAGCGCGGGCGCGCCGTCACGACCGCCTTCGCCGGCCGCGAAGCCAGCGGCACCGAGCGGATCGAAGCCGCCGACCATGGCCACCTCGGGGGAGCGACCCGCGGCCTCGCGCCCGCCCGCGCGCCACGTGCCGCC
>CAZHHD010000018.1:0-143479 GCA_964531795.1 uncultured Polyangiaceae bacterium
ACTCTGGTGGGGAGCTTGCGCTCCCCCTCGCTCGGTCGCTCGCGCTCCCTTCGCGCTCCTCCCCCGCCTCGCCTCCGGCGACTCGTGCTTCGCACGAGCGCGAGCCTGACGCGCCCAGCATTGGGGAGCCGCATCTTCTTCTTCGTGCTCGGAAGCAAGCGAGGCCGCGCCAGTGAACGGCTCGTGCAGCGCACGAGCTCGCCGAAGGCGACGCGGGGGAGGCTCATCGCGAAGCGATGAGGGGGAACGAAGTTCCCCACCAGGGTGGCTAGGGGCCCGAGTCGAACGTTCGTCGGCGACGCCGACGAACTTCAGACTCGGGACACTAAAGAACGAGCGCGTGCGGGTTCGCGCCGAAGGGCGTGGTCGGCGCCTTCGTGACGGCGGCGAGGTACGCCCACCACCCCGGGGTGCTCGGCGTGCTCGGCGGGAGGCCGACGTTCGCGTCGGTCTTGCCGGTGGTGCCGGCCTTGACGTAGCGGCCCATGACTGCGGCCGTCATGTTCGGCTGGTGGTCCGAGCCGGGGAGGCTGCGGGCGAAGTCGCCGAAGATGCAGACGACCACGTTTCGGTTGTAGCCGGGGAGCGTGCTGTTCGCCGCGACCGTGGGGTCGACGACCATGCGGTTCAAGAAGGCGTTCAGCGACGGCAGCACGTAGCTCGTCATCTTGTTGCGCACCGTGGTGCCGCTCGAGTCGCCGTGCGTGTCCCAGCCACCGTCGAAGACGGTGACGACGTTGGAGCCGGCGGTGATCATGAGCTCGGCCGCCGCCATCTTCGAGGCGAAGCTGTTGACGGCGGTGGCGTTGGCGCCAAGACCGTAGGCGGTGGCGAGGTCGGCGAAGCTGAAAGGCTGCACCGGCGCGTTCAAGGTGTTGATGACCGTGCCGTAGCCTTCGCGGAGCGAGGTGAGCGACGTCGGGCTGGCGCCGAGTCGGCCTTGCGACATCGCCTGCGACTCGGTGATCCCCTTGGCGGCGATCGTGCGATCGGGCGTCTTCGGGTCGGGCGTTCCGCCGCCGAGCGCGTCGATCGTCGTCTTCATGTCGAGGATGTTCTGCAGCGTGACGTCGCCTTCGGGCGGGTGCGGCCCGTCGGGGGTGCCGCTGCCGGCGATCGCCGCTTTGATCGACGCCGTGCCGCCGAGCGCGTTGGCCAGGATGAGACCGGAGTTCCGGTTCATGTACGACCAGTCGGCGGTCCGCGCGGAGGTGTGGGCGCTGATGCCGTGGCGCACGCCGATGGCCGCGAGGTGCCCCTTCACGTAGCCGGACATCGAGTTCGCCCACGTGTTGTCGATGCCGACACCGCTCGGGAGGAGCGTGTGGTTCCCGGCGGTGATGCCGAACTTGCCTTGCAGCGAGTCGGCGCTCACGAAGAGCGAGTTGAACCCACCGACGAGGTGGATGATGAGCAGGGCCGGCTTCTCCGGACCGAGGGGTGCGGCGTTCGCCTGACCGAGGAGCTGGCCCCCGCCGGCGAGACGCGTCCCGACGACGGCGCCGGCGCCCACGGCTGCGCTCTTGAGGAAGCCACGACGCGAAAGACCGATGTTCTTCATGGTCGTCTCTCTCCTCAGTAGGTCAGGAAGCCGGCGGCCGAAAGGACCGAGGCACAGGTATACGCCCACTTCCGTCGCGGGTTCGTCTCGCTCGACGTGTCGCTCGTGGCCGCGGTCACGCAGGCGGTGACCTCGTCGGGCGTCGCGTCGCGGCTCCAGAACTTGCGCGCCATCGAGGCGCACTCGATCGGGGCGCTGGTCGCGTCGGGCGCCGCCGCGTACTTCGCGTCGCTCGCCGTGTAGGTGAGGCAACCGTCGAAGGCGACGCTGAACGCGCTGTAGATGCTGACGGCGTTGGCTTCGGGCTCGTCGTACCAGCGCGCCTGCGACTGGCCGAACGTCGGGCCCATCTTGGCGAGGCTCGCCGGCGAGGCGCCGAGCACCCGCGGGTACTCGGTCTGCAGCGCGCTGAACGGCTTCACGCGATCGCGATCTTGGCCGACGGGGAACTCGATGCGATCGGCGACGAGCTGCGTGCCCGCGAAGCCGACGTACGCCTTGCCCTTGTCGGTGCACGCGGGGCCGGTGCCGCCGCCACCTCCGCCACCGCCGCCGCCACCCGCGCCGGGGCCACCGCCGCCGGGCTGATCGCCGCTGCCGTCACCGAGGGAGTTGGGGTCCGAGCTGCAACCTGCGACCGCCAGGAGGACGGCCGAACCGAACAGAACGTGAATCAACGTGCTCTTCATGATCTTATCCTCCTTTCTCACTGGCAGAACGACGGGTCTTTGGCGACGGTCGAGAGGGCCGCTTGGATGGTCCCCTGTTGCGTGAAGGCGTCGATGCACTTGTCGAACACCGGACCTTCGCAGCTCGACTCGTTGCGGCCGTAGAGGAAGTTGAAGGCCATGCGGCACGCGTGGAACTTGAAGGCGTCCGAGTTCACCAAGGTGGTGATGAGCTCCTTGTCGTCGTGGATCGTGATGTTCCCGAGGATGCTGGCGCTCGCCTGGAACTGCGGGCCGAACGTGATGTTGGTCCCGGTGCCGACGCGCTTGGAGAGGATGCTCGCGACCTTGTCGAGCGCGTACCAGTTGTCGTAGTGGCACTGGTTGCACGGCGAGGCCTGACGGCCGGTGGCCGAGATGTCCGCGCCCGGCGCGTTCGTCGAAGCGACGAGCGTGAGGCCCAACGTGTTGTTGAGCATGTGGTACGCGGTCGAGATCTTGATGCCCGCGGGCTCGTTGCCGGCGTAGCGAATCATCCACGGCTTGCTGCGGAAGTAGCCGAGGCCGTTCGGGTCGTTCGTGACGAGGACGTTGTTCTTGTTCGCCGGGTCGACGTCGACGTTGTACGGACCGACGTAGAGGTCCGACCAGGGCTTGTTGTTCTGGAGGACGTACTTGGCGAGCCAGTAGGGCGAGTCGTCTTCCGGGTTCACGCCGGGGATCTCGTTCGACTGCGAGTTCACGAACCGGGCGAAGCGCTCCTGGAAGTCGGGGCTCGTCAGGTAGGTGTCGACGGCGTTCTGCGGCGAGCTCGACGCGATCTGGGTCGCGTCGGCGCTCTTGCCGAGGAAGGCGATCGACACGCGGTTCGCGCAGCGCTCGTTGAAGGCCGCCGTGTCGGGATCGGTGGCGCGGGCTTCCTTGTGCCCGGCCGCGAGGCCGATCGCGACCGCCAGGAGCGGGGCTCCCAGGGCAAGCATTCTGTTGCGCGAGCTGAGTGTCATCATGGGGTCTCCCTCCAAACCGGACCGGAACGCCTCGTCGCGGGGTACTAGAGCAATCACCGTACCGTCGCGCCGCGGGGTCTCCGGCGGGGACGGCGGCGGGAGCACGAGGTCCCCCAGGGATGAACTTCGAATCATTCCCGACCCTTGTGCGCGTGAACGGAGCGCCGTCCACCCAAGCAGCGCTGTGAACGCCACCTGGTGCGGGTTGGGGGTCCATCGATCCAGGCGCGATGCCTCGGGCTGCGTTGCGCCCCGCGCCCCGTGTTGTAGAACCGGCGCGTGAATCAGCGCGTCCTCATCGTCGGATGTGGCGGGCTCGGGGGGGTTCTCTCGGCCGCCTTGTTGGAGCACCCGCTCCGAAACGTCGAGCCGGCCCAAGGCGGGCGGCCAGGAGGCGGGCTCGAGGTCGTCAGCCTCACCACCAATCCGACCATCGCCAAGGCGCTGCGAGAGCGCGGCTTCCGTGTGCGCGGGGTCGACGGACCGCGCGAGGTCGCAGGCGACGTGCGGACCGAGCTCGCCTCGAACGAAGCCCCCTTCGACTTCATCGTCCTCGCCGCGCAGCCGCCGCAAGTCGAGGAAGCCGCCAGGAGCGCCGCCCCGTACCTCGCCGAGAACGGGGCCATGGTGTGTTTGCAGAACGGCCTCTGCGAAGAGCGCGTCGCGCGCATCGTCGGTGTCGATCACGTGATCGGCGCCGTCGTGGGTTGGGGCGGCGCGATGCCGGAGCCGGGGCTCTACGAGCGCACGTCCGCCGGCGGCTTCACCCTCGGTGCCCTTCAAGGCGCGGGCAGCGCGATGAGCGAGAAGATCGCGCGCCTGACGACGATCTTCGAGCCGGTCGGGCCGGTGCTCGTCACCGACAACCTCGCCGGCTCGCGGTGGAGCAAGCTCGCCATCAACTGCTGCATCTCCACGCTGGGCACGCTCGGCGGCGCGCGCCTCGGCACCCTCATGCTCCATCGCATCGTGCGGCGCCTCGGGCTCGAGATCATGACCGAGGTCGTGCACGTGGCCCACGCCGAGCGCGTGCGTCTCGAGAAGGTGTCGGGCACCATCGATCTCGATTGGATCGCGTTGACCGAGAGCGAGCGCAAGGCCGCGGGCTCGCCCGGGCTCCTCGCGAAGCACTCGATGCTCCTCGCCGTCGGCGCGCGCTACCGGCGCATGCGCTCCTCGATGCTCGCGGCGATCGAGCGCGGTCGGCCGCCGGCGGTCGACTTCCTCAACGGCGAGGTCGTGGATCGCGGGAAGACGCACCACATCCCCACGCCGTACAACGCCGAAGCGCGGAAGCTCGTGCACATGATCGCGCGCGGCGAGCGCAAGCCGGGCCTCGAGCTGATCCACGAGCTCGAGCGCCGCGTCGAAGGGAGCCGAGCAGTCGAAGCGAGGGCGTGACCTGCGGGCTGCACGGTCCGCGCCGAGGGTGAACGCGCGAAGCAGCGCGCGAGAACGGTGAACGGAGAGGACGCGTCGGGAGGGCGAGCGCGTGAAGAAGTTTTTCTCGGTCCTCTTTTGGACCTACCTGGCCATCACGTCGGTCCTGTGTTTTTTGATCGCGGTGGTGATCTGGATCGTCACCACGCCGTTCGATCCGCTGCGCAAGGCGAACCACCTTTGGGCGTGCACCTGGGCTTCGCTCTACGCGTACGCCTACCCAGGGTGGAAGGTGCGCACCATCCACCGCGAGAAGATCGAGCCGGGTCGGGCCTACGTGTTGGCGGCCAACCACACCTCGGTGGCGGACATCGTCCTGCTCTTCACGCTGTTCCGTCAGTACAAGTGGGTCAGCAAGCGGGAGAATTTCCGCCTCCCGCTCATTGGCTGGAACATGCACCTTTCCGGCTACGTGCCGCTCGTGCGCGGTGACCAGGCGAGCACGAAGCGCATGATGGACACCTGCTCCTCGCTCCTCCGTCGAGGCATGAGCATCATGATGTTCCCCGAGGGGACGCGCTCGAAGGACGGCCAAGTGAAGCCCTTCAAGTCGGGGGCGTTCGTCCTGGCGCGTGACGCCAACGTGCCGGTGCTCCCCATCGCGATCCACGGCGGGCACAAGCTCATTCCCAAGCACGGAAAGGCCTTCGCCACCCACGCCGAGCTCACGGTCGAAGTGCTCGAGCCGCTCTTTCCCCTCGACTACCCGGACGTCGCGAGCTTCGCCGAGGCGACACGCGCGCGTATTCAAGAGGCGCTCTTCGCGCGGCCCGAATCCCTGCGCCCTTACGCCGAAGAGTCGGCGGCCGTCCAGCGATAGAGGTGCGAGCCGGAGAAGCGCGCGTCGCCGAGGTGCTCGTCGGCCAGAGGCTCGAGCGTGCGCGTGTCGATGCGAAGAAGCGTCGCGCGCGCGCCGTACGAGACCAAAAGGTGATGCCCCTCGGTCGTCATCGCCACGCCGCGCGGGAGCTCGAGATCCATGGCGAGGACGAGGCGCCGCGCACGCAGATCCCAGAAGGTGAGCAAATTCCCCCACGGGTTCGTGACCGCGGCGATGCGCACGCGCCCGCCCGACGGCGCTTCGCGGTCGAAGAAGCACACGCTCAGCGATTCGCCCCGCATACGCGAGGCGATGGGATCGTCCACGGTCTTGCACGCCTCGCCCGCGGGGCGAAGGCTCAAGCCGCCCAGCGATTCGCGTTCGGGGAGTCCTTCGCGTGGCGCCGAGGAGACAGCGAGGTCCCCCTCGGCGACGGCGAGGTGCCCGGCGTTCAAGTGGCTCGCAGGGATGAGGATCTTGTCGATGAGCTTCCGCGTGGCGACGTCGACCACGGTCACGCAGGGGAGCTCGGGGGATCCCTCGGGGCCGCCGCCGTTGGTGACGACGAGCGTCTTGCCTTCGTCGACTAGGGCGCAGTCGTGGGGGCTCGCGCCGAACGTGGGGAACTCCTCGAGCACGGCGAAGGTCTTGGCGTCGCGCACGCTGAGCAGTCCGCCGCGCGTCGCCAGCTCGGTCTCCACCACGTAGACCACGTCGCCCGCGGCCGAGTAGCTCCCGTGCCCGTAGAACGCGCGGCCGGCGCGCGTCTTCAAGAGCCCCACGGCGCGCCCTTCGCGAAGATCCACGAGCGCGGCGCCGGGCCCTTTCTTCTCGGTCACGACGGCAAGATGCGGCCGCGTGGGATCGGTCGTGAACCCGTGCGCCAAGAAGCCGAGGGGAATGCGACGGATCTCGCCCGCGTCGAGATCGGCCACGTCGAGCGTGAAGACCTGGGCGCCCGTCGTCGGATCGCTTCGCTGCGTTCCGCCCACGAACACACCGAGCGTGCGTGACGCCGCCATGCCTGAAGGAAAGCGGAAGCGAAGAGGGGGCGCAAGCTCGGGGGCGCCCCGGTGGTACACTCCCTTCATGAGCCAAGGGCGCGCGGCGTACGCAGTGACGGCGTTCGCACTCCTCGGCGCCGCGTGCGGCGGAGGCACGCCGGATCGCTCCACGGCGTCGACGACGGTGACGACCGCCGACCTCATTCCCTGGGTGGTGGCGGAGGCCGACGCGAAGACCGTCACAGTGTACGTGGGGCTCCGGATGATGGCCGATCCGGCGCCGAAGCCGGTGGGGCTCGCCGGGGACGACGCGCTGTCGGTGACCTTCGCCGGCGAGAAGGTGCCGATGACCACCTTCGCCAACTACTCGGGCTACGCGTTCCGCCAGAGCACGATGCTCCGCGACTTCTCTTCGAAGCTCGCCGACGACGTCTATTACGCCGCGAGCACGACGGTGAAGTCGACCGGTCCGCTCGAGATCTCGGTCGACCTCACGCGCGCCACGGTGCGCGGAGGCCCGGTGAACGTCGCGCACCTCGTCCTCGAAGGGTCGATCGGCGTGAGCGGCCAGCAAGCGACGACGGCGACGACGCACGGCAAGCTCGACGTGTGCTGGGCTCCTCAAGACGCGAACGCCAAGGCGCCCGGCCCGTTCGAAAACGATCTCGGCGTCTTCGGCATCTGCACCACCGGCACGACGATCTTCACCGCGAGCTCGGGCTCGCTGCTCGCCGGATGCGGGAGCGTGGACTTCAACAAGGTCGCGCTCGACGATCCGCACGGCTGCGACGTCACCGTCTACGCGCGCTACGCCGCGAAGGGCGAGTACGGACAGGCGCTCCACCCCTCGCCGCACATCACCGGCGAGATCCCCGAGAGCGACGCCCCCGAGGGCTACGTCTTCACCGCCTTCACCGCGCACCTCGCCCCGTGAGCTGAGGGGCGCGCGGGGATCCTCCGCGCGGAGGCCGGCGCGCCGTGAGTCGTCGCGCGGGGGCCGAGGAGGTCGCCACGCGGGGCCACGCGTCCCATTTTGTGCATTGCGTCACTTGCATGCACCTACATGGGTGCTAAGGTGCGCGCCATGAACACATCGGCGGCGATTGTTGCAGTGATTTCATGCGCTTCTATCTTCGGTTGCGCCGCTCAAACGGGAGATGACGCCGACGAGGCCGCCGGTTCGGCCCTCGGCTCGACGGTCCACATCGGGGCGACCGGGAGCGCGACCACGACCCTGCACGCCACGACGACGAAGGACCTCACGGTCACGGTGGACTGCCACCCGAGCGAAGATCCCGACACCCTCGGCCCGGTCGTCGCCGTCGACGCGCCGACCCTCGGCGTCACCACGCCGGCGCGCGCCGGCTACGTCAGCTTCACGGCGAGCGTCCCCGCAGGCGACCACACGCTGACGCTGAAGAGCACGGGCACGCCGGTCGATTGCTCGGTGCGCGCCACCTCCGTCCCCACGAGCAGCACCTGCCGCGCTTGGAGCACCGCGCACCTCGTCGACACCGACCACACGCACCTCCGCGTGGGCTCGAACACGTCGCAAGCCGACGAGCCCTTCCCCGCCTCGGGCAACCACTGGGGTGCGTGGGCGGCTTGGAGCAGCGTGTACGCCAAGCCGGTGAAGCTGGGCTTCCTCCTCCACAACCTCGAGCACGGCGGGCTCGTCTTCTCGTACCAGTGCCCGTCGAACGCGAGCACCGAGTGCAAGACGATGGAGACCGAGCTCGTGAGCCTCGCCGAGTCGCTGGGCGAATCGCGCGTGATCGTCACGCCCGATCCCTCGCAGCCGACCAAGTTCGGCGTGCGTGCGTGGCGTTGGTCCTACGCGTCCGATTGCCTCGACACCACGAGCGCGCACGCCTTCGCCACCGCGCACTTCCGTCACGGGCGCGAGGACGAAGATTCGAACCCGCCGATCCCCTTCGATCCCACGGGGACCAACGTCCCCTGCCAAGACCTGATGGCGGCGCCGGACTCCTGCGCGCAGTGACGAGCGCGCTCAGCCGGTGGCCGCGGCGCCCTCGGCGAGGAGCTCGTCGAGCGTCGTGGTCGGGACCCCGAACGGCCGCGGCGTGTCCCGAGCCACGGTTGCCATGTCGATCGTGTTCATGACGACCGCGGCGCGCGCCTGGCGGGCAAACGCTGGAGAAAACGGGCGCGCCACGATCGCCATCGCGCGGAGCATGGGCAGCGGGAGGTGACGAATCTTCCCCGACTCGCCCGCGCGCGCGGCGAGACGCTCGGCGAGGGTCACGAAAGGGAGGCTCTCGGGGCCGCCGATCTCCACGACCTCGCTGTACACGCCGCCGCGCGCGGCGAGCGCCACGAGCGGCGCGACGTCGCGCACCGAGACGAAGTTGATCGGGTTCTGCCCCGGTCCGAAGACGAGGGCGGGACCTCCTCGAGCGAGCGGCCCGCCGATGACGTTGATCCATGTCTCGAGGAACGCGGTCGGTCGCACGATGGTGAAGGGCATGCCGCTCGCTCGGAGCTCCTCTTCCGCGGCGAACTTCGCGCGGTGGAGGGACATCGGATGGACCGCGCTCGCACCGCTCACCGAGACGAGCACGAAGCGGGTGACACCGGCAGCGCGCGCGGCGCGGATGAGCGCGCGATTGCCGTCGCGGTCGATCGACTCGGGGCTCACCCCACGCGGACCGACGAAGCCGTGCACCGCCGACACCACGGCGCTGCATCCGCGAACGGCTGCCGCGACGTCGGACGGCGAGCGAATGTCGCCGCCCACGATCTCGACCCCCTGGAGGAGCTCGCGCGCGCGCTCCGTGTCGCGCGTGAGGACACGAACGCGCTCCCCCGCGACGACGAGGAGGCGAACGACGCGCGTGCCGAGGAGGCCCGTCCCTCCGGCGACGAGGATCACCGGCGCGCCCCACTACCGCGCGGCTCGGCGAGGGTCGCGCGGAGCGCCGCGTCTTGATCGACCAGCGACGCGTCGACCGGCTCGAGGAACATGCGCCCCCAGCGAATGAGCCCGCCGGTGACGCCGAAGATGAAGACGCCACGGAGCACCTGGCGCGCGCCGTCGCGACGCGTGCCCGCCATCTCCCACTCCGTCCACACCGTGTCGGCGTCGCACGACGAGCGGAGGACGCGCGCCTCGATGTCGGGGACGCCGCCGAGGATCTGCGTCCAGTTGCGGCGTACTTGCTCCGTGCCGCGGAAGGAGCGCGCCGGATGAATCGGCGACTCGAGCGCGTAGTCCTCGGCGAAGCAGGAGACGATCCCCTCGAGATCGTGCGCGTTGGTCACGCGCACGAGCCGCTCGATGGTGGCGAGCGGCGCCTCCGCCTCGCGCGCTCGCTGGGCCGGGTCGCGGCCTTCTGCACTCGTTTCGTTCGTCACGATCACCCCCTTCTCGGTCGACACATATTGAGTACGTTAGTATGTACTCAATATGGTCGGCGTCAAGAAGCCCACGAAGAAGCGCACCTACGACGCGCGAGGCCGCGCCGAGCGCGCACGGCAAAATCGGGAAAAGGTCCTCGTGGAGGCGCGGCGCATGTTCCTCGAGCGCGGCTACGCGAAGACGACGCTCGCCGACGTCGCGTCGCGGGCCGCGGTCTCGGTGGAGATGCTTCACAAGGTGTTCGGCGGGAAGGCGGGGCTCGTGCGCGCAATCTACGAGCGAGCGCTCGAGGGGCGCGGCGCCGTCCCCGCGTACACGCGCTCCGACGCCATGAGCGCCAAGGAGCCCGACGGGCGCGAGATCGTGCGGCGTTGGGGCGTGCTCACGTCCGAGGTGTCACCGCTCGTGTCGCCCGTCCTGCTCCTCGTGCGCGATGCGGCAGCGACCGACCCGGAGCTCGCGGCTCTTCAGCGCGCGAGCGACGAGGCGCGCCTCGAACGCATGCGTCACAACGCCGAGGTGCTCGCCACGCGTGGCTTTCTGCGCGAGGGCCTCGGCCTCCACGAAGCGACCGACATTCTGTGGACCTACTCCTCGCCCGAGCTCTTCGATCTTCTCGTGCGTCGCCGCGGCTTCTCGCCCGAGCGCCTCGGCAAGTTCGTCGGCGACGCGCTCGCCGCCGCCCTCCTCGCGTGAGGCTCGGCGCGCGAGCTTCGGGAGGACGTGCACCGTCCCACGGTCGCTTGGACAGCCCCTACGGCGCAGTGCAGGCGGCGAAGGGATCGGCGACGTCCTTCGCTACGGCGTGGAAGACGACGCACGACGCGTACTCGAGCGTGGGGAGCTGCTTGTTGTTGTAGGCGTCGATGTTCGGCGCGCCGTTGAGCAAGATCGACACGGCGTACGCGTGCCCGCCGGGGACCTCGACGATGCCGATGTCGTTCGAGTTCGAGTAGCCGGGGACTTGGTCGGGCGGGAGCCAGCCGGCCTTGTGGTGCATCGTCGCCTGCGCCGCTTGGGGGAGCTGTGTCCCGAGCCAGCCGCCGTAGCCCGAGCGCGGCGAGAGCTTCATCCAGTCGAGCTCGGCGCTCGCTTTGGCGTCGCCGAGGAGCGAGCGATCCCAAAGCGACGTGAGGAAGCTCGTCATGTCGTCGGAGGTGAAGAAGTTGTCGCCGCCCATGGTGTTCGGGCAGTTGTTCGCGTGGCGCGTCTTACCGAAGCTCCAGTTGCAGAACCCGCTGTCCGGTACCGCCAGGTCTTGCCACATGAAGGTGTTCACGCGGTCGGGCGAGGAGAGAAGATCGATGACGAGCCCCGACTCGTTGTTGTCCGAGTTGGCGAAGATGGGCGTCGCGTGCGGCTGCACCGCGGCGATGCCCACGTCGTAGAGCGCAGCCGCGACCCACACCGCCTTGGCCGAGCTCGCGCTCACGTACGGAGCGTTGCCGCGCCAGTGCGCGGTCTCGCCCGTGACGAGGTCGTGCACGGTGATGCCGCAATCGCTCCCCGCGGAGAGCGCGCCGCACTTGGGGCCGAGCGCGGCGATCACCGGGGCGAGGGCAGATGCGGGGAGCTTGCACGTATCGCTGACGCCCACCGGACCGACGTCGCAGCCGCGCCCACCGCACGACTCGTCGATGTACGCACCGCCGCCAGCGCAGGCGTGAAGGTCGCCGTCGGCGGTGCAGTTCCAGTGCGAGAAGCTCGTGTTCGCGCCGCAGGAGCAGACCGCCTCGGCGCCCGACGCGCCCGGCGTACAACCGCTCGCGCAAGCGACGCTCTCGAGGTAGCCGTCGACGCAGCGCTGACGATGCGCGTTCGCCGCGTCGCAGGTCCAGCGGTCGGTGAGCCCCGAGGGGCACGGCACGCGCGCGGGGGCTGCGTCGCCACCGCCATCGGCCGCACCGCCGCCGCCGCCCTCTCCGCCCGATCCCAGCGCGTCGGCGCCTGCGCCGCCGTCGTCGCCTCCGCCACTCGTCCCGTCACCGAGACCGGCGTCGCTCGAGCAGGCGGCGACGAGCAGGGCGGTGCCGAGCGGCAGCGCGAAGAGCGCGGCGCGCATCAGAACTGCTGCTGCCCGTCGGCGCAGGTGAACTCCGTCCCCTGGCCGTAGTGGTCTTTGGCGAACTGAAAGAGGCTCGGCTTGTCGACGCAGCTCGCCTTGTAGGTCCACCCCCACGCGGCGGCGGCGACCGGCACGTCGAGCAGCGGATCGGGAGTGATGACCACGCGCACGCGAGGGCCACCGGGCTGCGAAGTGCAGAGAAAATCGTCGGGGATCTGGTCGCGCGTGTCGCGGAGCGCTTGCACCACGTCGGGGCAGCCCGCCGGGTCATCGCACTTGTAGAGGAGGACGATCGCCCCGTGCTCGAGATCGTGCACGTAGTAGCGGCGGTCGACGGCGTAGGGGAACTCTTTGTACGCCGCCCAGATCGGGTAGTGCGGGCCGCTCGAAGGGGGATTCGAGCTGTATTGGACGTCGGTGCCGATGGCTACGTGCGAGGCAGGAAGGAGCGGCGGTGTGTCGATGACCACGCTGCACGCTGCGTCGGGGACGTGGAACGGCTCGTCGAGGTGACCGCGATCGACGACCGAGCCGCCGCTCGAATCCATGACCGCCACCGATCCGTCGGGGCCGGCGTTGAGGGTACCGAGCCCGCCGCATGCCGAGAACATGGGGCCGAGCGCAGCCGCAGCGGCGACGAGGACGAAGACCGTGGAGCGACGATGCGAAGCCATGGAAGGTTCGCCGATGATCTAGCACACCCCCGGCGTTCGACACCCGAGTGACACGCGTGGGACATGCGGCGCGCCTCGCCCCACCGCCCGGGGTTCGGTAGCATGCAGAGGAGGCGCGTCGCGCGCCGAGGGCCCCTCATGAGCGATCGAATTCTCCTGGTCGACGACGAGCCGGATCTCCGGGAGCTCGTGGTCTTCAACTTGCGCGAAGCCGGCTTCGAGGTCGACGCGGTCGGCACGGGTCAAGAAGGCATCGCCTCGGCGACCAAGAACCGGCCCGCCGTCGTCATCCTGGATTTGATGCTCCCCGATCTGCCGGGCACCGAGGTGTGCCGAAAGATTCGCGCCGAGGCGTCAACGGCCGACGTCCCCATCTTGATGCTCACCGCCAGGAGCGACGAATACGATCGTGTGCTCGGCTTCGAGGTCGGCGCCGACGACTACGTGGTGAAGCCGTTCAGTGTGCGCGAGCTCGTGCTTCGCGTCCGCGCGCTCGTGCGGCGAGGAGGCGAGCGTCAAGCGGCGCGGATCTCGGCCGACACCGGCCAGCGCCTCCGGTGTCGCGGGCTCGAAGTCGACGTCACGCGCCATCGCGTCTTCGCCGACGGCGCCGAGCTCACGCTCCGCCCGCTCGAGTTCAAGCTCATCGCCGTCTTGCTCGAGCACCCCGACCGCGTCTTCTCGCGCGGAGAGCTCCTCGAAGAGGTGTGGGGCGCGAGCGGCGACATCCACACCCGCACCGTGGACACCCACGTGCGAAGGCTGAGGGAGAAGCTCGGGGCGTACGGCGAGGTCGTCGAGACGGTGCACGGCGTCGGCTATCGCCTGCGGCCGGCCTGAGCGGACGCGCGCGTCGGCATGGCGTTCACGTTTCGTACGAAGCTCCTCGCGAGCCACGTGGGGCTCGTGCTCGTCGTCGTGGCGGTGCTCATCGGCTTCCTCGATCGATCGCTGGCCGCCGATCTGGAGCGGCAGCTCGACCAGCGCCTCGAGCAACAAGCGCACGGCGCGACGCAGTGGGGAGCGAACGAAGGGCGCCGCCACCCGGAGAAAGTGGCGGCCCGGCTCGCCACCGTGCTCGACGACGAGGTCACGATCTTCGACGGACACGGTGAGGTCGTCGGCGACTCGCGCGGCGAAGCGGCGATGCACGAGGAACCGGGGCCCGAAGTTGCGGCCGCGCTCTCGAACGAGGTCGGCCGTGCGACGCGCGTGCGCTCTAACGGCGAGGAGATGCACTACGTCGCGGTCTCCTCCAGCGACGGCTGGGTGATTCGGCTCGCCGCGCCTCTGTCCGACATCAACGCGACCCGCGCGGCGACACGACGACGCATCCTCTTCGGCACGCTGCTCGCGGTGCTCGCGGCGCTGGCGCTCGGCCTCTTGGCTTCACGCGTGGCCAGCGGGCCGCTCCGCGCGATGACCGTGGCGGCGCAGCGCATCGCCGGCGGCGACTTCGACATCGACGTGGGGAGCGCCTCTCCCGACGAGTTCGGCGTCCTCTCCACGTCGCTCGCCTCGCTCGCACGACAGCTCAAAGCGCGCATCGGTGAGCTCTCCGCCGAGCGCGATCGCTTGAGCGCGATCCTCGCCGGCATGGCCGAGGGGGTCCTCGTGCTCGATCCCAAGGGGACCATCGTCCTCGCCAACCCGGCGGCGGCGACGGTCCTCGAGCGTGAGCCTCCGCTCGAGGGGCTCGCGGTCGACAACGCCCTCCCCCCCTCGCCGGTGCGCGCCTTCATCACGGAGGCGCTCTCCGGCGGCGACGCGCGCGAGACCGAAATCGAGCTGGGCGAACGATGGATCGCCGTCTACGTGCGCCCGCTCGACGCGAGCGGTGCCGCCGGGCTCGTCTCGGTCGTGCGCGACATGACGCCGATCCGAAAAGTGATGACGATGCGGCGCGACTTCATGGCCAACGCGTCGCACGAGCTCCGCACGCCGGTGACCGCGATCCAAGGCTACGCCGAGACGCTGCTCCGCGGCTCCGCCGACGCCACGAAGAGCAAGCAGTTCCTCGAGGTCATTCACCGCCACGCGCTACGCCTGGGCGCGCTGGTCGACGACGTGCTCAAGCTCACCGAGCTCGAGGACCGACCCAAGGAGCGGAGCGTGCGCGAGCCGGTGGACGTCGCCGGTGCCGCCGCCGCCGCCGCCGACACGGTGCGCGGGCGCGCCGCGAGCGCTTCGATGCGCATCGATCTCGACGTCCCCGAGGGGCTCCGCATCGAGGGCGATCCCACGGGCCTCGAGCAAGTGTTCGAGAACCTCCTCGACAACGCGGTGAAGTACGGCCGGCGCGAGGGCGGCGGCGTGGTGCGCGTGAAGGGGACCCGCGACGCGAAGACCGGCGAGGTAGAGCTCACGGTGAGCGACGAAGGCGCAGGGATCGAAGCGCGCCATCTGCCGCGACTCTTCGAGCGCTTCTACCGCGTCGATGCCGGCCGATCACGCGACCAAGGGGGCACGGGGCTCGGCCTCGCGATCGTGAAGCAGCTCGTCGAGTCCATGGGGGGCCGCGTCGATGTCACGAGCACCGTGGGCGCGGGGACGACATTCGTCCTCCATTTCTCTCAAATGTAGTAAGTCCGGCTCGTGGATCCTCGGCCCCCCCCCAAGCGACTGGGACGCTACAGGGTCGGCGCAAAAATCGCCGGCGGCGGGATGGCCACGGTCTACCTCGGACGCGCGCGCTCGCCCGAAGGGGGCGACGAGGTCGTCGCGCTCAAGGTCATCAAGGACGAGCACAGCGCGAAAGAGGAATACATCCAGATGTTCCTCGACGAGGCGCGCATCCTCGCGCGGCTCTCGCACCCCAACGTGATCGCCACCGTCGATTCGGGGATCGACGAGGAGCTCCGCTTCATCGCGATGGAGCTCCTCTTGGGCCGGTCGCTCGCCGACACCTGGAACACGACACTCGACGGCACGCCGTTCCCCCGTGAGCTCGCTGCGTGGATCGTGGCGCGCACCGCCGACGGCCTGCAGTACGCCCACGACGCGACCGACGCCAAAGGGGAGCCGCTCAAGGTCATCCACCGCGACGTGAACCCGACGAACATCTTCCTCACCTACGACGGCCAGGTGAAGCTCATCGACTTCGGTCTGGCGAAGGTCGTGGGTCGCAAGAGCAAGAGCGCGCAGGGCGTGGTGAAGGGGAAAATTCCCTATCTTGCGCCCGAGCAGGTCGCCGGGCTCGACGTCGACGGCCGCGTCGACGTCTACGGGCTCGGCATCACGCTGTGGGAGATCACCACCGGGCGAAGGCTCTTCAAGCGCTCGACCGACGTCGCCACGCTGCAAGCCATCCAGAAGGCCGAGGTCCCCGACGCGCGCGACCTCGTGCCCGGATACCCCGACGAGCTCTGGAAGATCGTGTCCGGCATGCTCGAGCCCGACCGCGACAAGCGCACGCGCACCGCGCGCGACGTGGCCAAGGCGCTCGACGCCTTCCTCGGAACGCGCGAGGACGCCTTGCGCGGCCGCGAGGTCGCCGCGTTCCTCGACGCGCGGTTTCCCGGTGAGCAAGATCGCCAGACCGACTGGCTTCGCGAAGCGACGAATCCGGCGCGCGCCATCACCAACGCCACCGTGCCTCCGCCCGCGCCGGTCCCCGCGCTCCTCGACTCGGCAGAGCGACCGACGCCGATGAATCAGCGCACCGTTCCCAGCGAGAGCGAGCGGGCGCGTGCCGTGACCGTGGTGAGCGCGACCGCCGACGTCTCCGAGGTGCCGACGGTACGCATCGAGGACGAGAAGACCGTCCCCATCAAGCGCCGCGCGAGCGAGGGGCCGAAGAGCACGCGTGGACCCAAGAGCAAGCGGGGCGCGAAGCCCGTCGCCAAGCACGCGAGCGCGAAGAAGACGAAGGCTGCGGGCGACGCGCAACGCGCCGAAGCGAGCGACGCCGCGAGCGAGAGGACGCGCGCCGGCGCGCTGGGGATGTGGGCCTTGGCCTTCGCGGCGGCGATGGTCGTCCTCTACGCCCTCGTTCACCATTGAGCTGAGAACAATCGTCGACGCGCGAACGTGCGCGCCGACCGAGCTCAGGTCCCGCGGATCCGCGCCAGCACGGCCTTCGCCGTGGAGGAGAGCCCTTCGGGGTCGCGCGCCGCCTCCAGGCGACGGAGCTTCGTCGCGACGGCGAACGAGCGCTCGCGTCCTTCGTCGTCGAGATCGTGCCACGAGGGATGAAAGCGCACGCGCCCCGTCGGATCGGGAGCGCGGTGCGCGCTCGCCGCGGCCTCCACCAGGATGTCCTCTTCTTCGCTCATCGCGCCTCCGACAGGAGATCGATGCCGTGCGCTTCGAGGCACTCGGCGAGGAAGCGTCGCGCGCGGGTGAAGTTCTGGAGGAACGTGTTGAGGCGCATGCCGAGCCGCTCGGCGAGCACGTGATCGGCCTCGCCTCCTTCCGAAGTGACGCGCGCCACGAGGGCGGCGCGCGGTTTGTCGGGGAGCTTCTCTTCGCACTCCTCGATGCGACGGCGGAGGATGGGATCCGGCGCCGCCTCGGAGACCCCCTCGGCGAGCCACGCGCGCTCGTCGAGCTCTTCGTCGCTCGCGGCCTCGACGCGCCCCAAGCGACGCCGCTCGCTGATGGCCAGGTTGCGCGCGATGCGCAAGCCGACGCGCAAGAGCCCGTTGGGCGCGCCGTCGTCCTCCACGCGCGGCGCGACCTGCCACACGCGGAGGAGCGACTCTTGGAGCACCGCCTCGACGTCGACGAACCTCGCGAAGCTCGTGAGGCTGCGACGGAGGATCGGCTCGGCCGAGGCGAGGAAGCGGGCGAACGCGTCGGCGTCGCCCGCTCGAATCGCCGACAAGTGAACGTCGAGATCGCTCATCGTCCTCCCGCGGCCACCGTGTCGCCGCCGCCTGCGCGCGCGGCGTCGAGCGCGGTCTCGGCGCGCGCCGAGAGCGACGAAGGGGTGTCCCCCGGCGCGAGGACCGCCACGCCGAGAGAGACCGTGAGCTTCACGGGGGCGCCGTCGACGACGAACGACGCGCCGAAGACGGCACGACGAAGCTCCTCGGCGAAGAGGAGCGCCGCGTCGGCCTGGGTGCGCGGCAAGAGAACGGCGAAGCCGCGCGCTCCGTAACGACCGAGGAGCTCGTCGCCGCGCACGCGGGCTTTCGCGACCTTGGCCAGGGCGCGGAGCAAGAGATCCAGGTTCATGTCGCCGTGCGCGCGGGCGAGACGCTCGGCGTCGTCGACGGCGAAGACGACCGCCGCCAAGAGTCCGCCCGAGGCGAAGGCGCGCGCCACCTCGCGCTCGAGCTCCTCGAGGAAGAAGCGTGCAGAGTGCACATCCGTGAGCGCGTCGAACACGGTGAGGCGGTAAATCTCCTCGTGGTAGAGGGCGTCACCGTCCTCGCCCTCTAGGTACTTGAGCCACGTGCCGCCGACCTGCACGAGGTCACCGTGAGCGAGCCGCTGCTCGCGGACGGGCTGCTCGTTCACGCGCACGCCGTTGGTGCTGCCGAGATCGCTCACCCAATGACCGTCGGCACGGAGCTCGAGGATCGCGTGCTTTCGCGCCACCGCCGGATCGCGAAGGACCACGTCTCCCTCGCTCGACCGACCGACGAGGACGCGCGGTGTCGTGAGAGGGATGCGACGACCGAGCATCGACGTGTCGCTCGTGTGGACCACGACGACGAAGGCCTCCGCGGGACGAGGGGATCGCACGCGGTCCGTCGGTCGCGCCAGGCGCATCACCCGCGGAGCCTCGGGCGGCGGGGCCGAGCGGGCGGCGGGCGGCGGAGGCGCCGGTGCGCGGCGGCCTTGGGGAGGAGGCGGGGCCGGCTGCGCGGGCGGAGGCGCCGTGGGCCGTGCCGCTTCGGGCGAAGGCGGGGGCGAAGGGGCGCGCGCGGGATACGGCATGGCGCCGGACATCGGCCGCGACATCGCCGGCGCGTAGGCCATGGAGCGCGAGAGGGTTTGCACCGATTCGTCCTCGAAGACGTCGTTCGCCACCGACGTGCGAAGCCCGAGCCCCTCCACGCTCATCCCGTAAGGGAGCGCCTGGGGGATTTCTTCGCGACGGAGCGTGCTCTTGGGATCGACGATCACGTCGGCGGTCGTGGCGATCCACGACGTGAGGCGCGTGGCGATCTGGAAGGCGAGCCCGACCTCTTCGATGCCTTGCTCGAGAGCGCGGCGGTCCCCACCACCGGCGATCTGGGTCTCGAGATCCTCGACGAGCTCGCGGGCGAAGATGGCGGCGATCCCGGGCGATCCCACGCCGGGCGCGACGGCCGGAACGTGCACGCGCTCTTCGTAGGTGCCGACGTCGAGCCGGCCGCGCACGATCACCTCGCCCCCTTCGGGGCGGAGCTTCAGCGCCAAGAGGGCCGGGGCGCGCGCGAAGAGATCGGGCGCGTGCGCCGGCGCGACCTCGAGCACCGCGCTCCCCGACACCTCCACGTCGACGGCCAGAGGCTCGTCGGTGCGGGCGACGATGCGCTTCGCCGCACGCTCCGGATCTTCGCCGAGGCCGAGGATCACCTCCACGCCGTGCCCGGCGCGCGCGACCGGCGCGGTGAGCGAGCGGTTCACCGCGGAGCCCACGCCCACGGTGTGCACGCGGCTCCCCCGCGGCAAGCGCGCGAGCACCGCGGCGATCACCTCTTGCTCGAACCCGATGAGCCCGTCGGTGACGAGCACGATCTGCCGCTGCGAACCGTCGCCGCGCGCGCGGAGCGCCTCCAAGATCCCCTCGCGCATCTCGGTGCCGCCCGAGGCGCGAAGCCCGGCGATCCACGCGAGCGCGGCGCGGCGCTCGGCGTCGATCATGGGCGTCGCCCCTTCGCGGTAGCGTCGCGGGGTGTTGCCGAACTCGATCATCTCGAGCGTGTCCTTCGGGCCCAGGGTGTCGACGAGCGCGCTCGCCACGCGCTGCGCTTGGCGGAGCGGCTCGCCGTTCATCGAGCCGCTCGTGTCGAGGAGCAGCACCACGTCGCGGCGAAGCGGCGCGCGCGGGACGCTCGCGTCGGGCGGCGTCACGGTGAGGAGACCGTAGCTCGCGCCTCCGTTCGGCGCGTGGTCGGGCGGGCGCGTGACGTCGAGCGAGAGACCGATGCGCGGACGGGCGACGACCCATCGCACGACGACGTCGCGATCGAGCGGCGCGCCGTGCGCGTCGGTCAAAGCGACGAGCTGCCCGCTCGGATCGGGCCGCGCGGCGATGGCGTGCGAGACCGACTCGGGTCGACGCCCGGTCGCGAGGAGATCGCGCACGCGGAGATCGAGATGAAACGCCACCGGGATCCCCCCAGCCGCCACCGACAAGGTCACGTGGCTCGGCTCACGGCGCGCACCCGAAGGTCCGCTCTCCGCTTCGCTCGGCGCTTCGCCTCCCTGGGCACCGGCGCCGAGGTAGCGCGGCGCCGCCGCCATGGGGAAGCGCCACTCCCACGCGCCCTCTTCCAGCCAGGCGAGCGGCTGATCGAGCACGATCTCGACGAGGATCTCTTCGCCCGGCGGGACGTTGCCGATCTCTTGCGTGAAGAGGCTCGTGCGCTCTTGATCGAGGATCGACGCTCCCCTCCCCTCGATCATGGCGCGCTCGAAGGCGGCGCGCGCGGCGGCGCGGCGGTCGACCTTCCCCACGAGCTTCTTGCCGCCGAGCGTGAAGGAGAAGCCGCTCACCGCCGCGCCTTCGGGGAGGGGGAACGTGTATTTTGCAAGGAGCGGCTGGTCGTGGGGATTCCGGAAGCGCTGCGCGAGCACCACGCGCGCCACGCCGCCGCACGCGTCGGCGGAGAGGCGCGCCCCGAGGAGCGGGAGCGCGCGCCCCGAAACGTCGACGAGGCGCCCTCCGCTCGAGGGGCTCGTGCTTTGGGGGTGGGTGGACGACATCGTGGACCTGGGCATCATGGAACCTCCCGAAGATTCGTGGAAGCGGCCGCCGGAAGTGCCCGGCTTCGAGGGGTCCACGCGCGAGGGGGGGCTCTTGTGACAGCCGCGGGTCACTTTTTTCGCAACCGAGACTTCATGGTTCTTAACGAGCGTTTTCGGCCGTCGGGCGGTTCACTGGGGGGTGGGAGCGGTCGTCCAGGACGCCGCCCCCCTTCGACCCCGAGAGGAACCCATGCGCATCACGAAACGCCTCGCGCCCCTTCTCTTCGTCCTCGGCACCGTCGCCCCCGTGGTCGGCTGTGGCAGCACCTCCGCCGAGGGGCCGCCGGCTACGGCCGAGAGCGCGATGACCCGCGCCCCGGTGGCGACGAACGCGCACGGGATGGTGCGTTGGATGGGTGGCGCCTTCGCCGATGTCCCGCTCCGCGACGATCAGCGAAAGCAGATCGAAGAGCTGGCCCAGCAAGCGGAGGCGCGTCACACGGCCACGGCACAAGCGCACAAGGCAGCGGCCGAAGAGCTCGCGACCGAGATCGAGCGAGGGTCGCTCGATCGCGCGGCGTTCTCGGCGAAGATCGACGCGGCGGTGGCGGCGGCGGAAGCGGCTCGCCCGGCCGATCGCGCGGCGCTGGAGAAGCTCCACGCGATCCTCGACGCGAGCCAGCGAGCGGCGTTCGTCGACGCGCTCGAGAAGCGCGGCCACGAGAAGATGGAAGGCCACAAGCCGCACGAGCGCATGGCCGAGTGGGCGACCGACTTGAAGATCACCGACGCCCAACGCGATCAGATCAAAGACGCTCTGAAGGCCGAGCTCGAGAAGAACCACGGCGAGGGGATGCGCGAGATGCGGGCGCACCACGAGAAGGCGAAGAAGACCTTCGAGGCGTTTCGTGAGGACAAGTTCGTCGTCGACGAAGTGGCGCCCGTCGAAGACCTGCGCAGCCACGCCAAAGAGGGTGGCGAGAAGATCATGAGCCTCGTGGCGGCGGTGCTGCCGATCTTGACGCCCGAGCAGCGATCCATCGCCGCGAAGAAGATCCGCGAGCGCGCCGAGGACGGCCCCGAGGGGGTCGTGCCGGTCCCGTGAGGAGGAGCGCGACGTGCTTTCGGCGCTGGGGGTGAGCCGGTTTCTCGGGGCCCGCGCCGTCGCCACTCGCCCACCGCACGCCTCGCCGCCGTCACCCCTCGATCGGCACGTAGTCGTGAAAATGCGTGTAGTCGATCTCCCGCGTGCCATCCTCGCGGATCGTGAGCACGTCGTGGAAGCGCGCGTTCTCGACGATGTCCTCGAGCTCGTAGACGTAGCGCGCGTGGATCGTCTGCCCGAAGGTCTCGTCGAGGCCGTTGAGCGCCAAGATGATCTGCCCCTTCTTCGCCCGTAGGCGCTCGAGGGCCCCTTCGCCGTAGAAGAGGCTCGTCTCGTCGATGCGATGCATCGCCGTCCAGGTGAGACCGAAGAGCGGCGTGCGGTCGCGCACGAGGAGGAGCTCGTAGGGGCGGCGGAGCACCTCGCCCTCTTTCGTTCTCTCTTCGAGCAGCACCATCACCCGCAGCGTGGCCTCGACCACGTTGTTGTGACGGTAGTTCGCCATGCGGAACATCATGTGCGGCACGCCGTCGCGCGGCGTGACGAGGATCTTGTTGGTGAAGAGGACGCGCGAGCTCGGACGCGCGAACTTGGCGAACGTCACGCCGGTGAGGAGCGCGACGGTGAACATGCCGATGATCGCCTCGATCGTCATGAGCACGTGGCCGAAGGTCCCCGCGGGGGTGAGCTCGCCGTAGCCGATCGTGGCCATCGTCTCGACGCTGTAGAAGAACGCGTCTTCGAACGAGCCGGGGCGCGCGTTGGCGATCGACCCGGGGACGAGCAGGTAGAGACCGGCGAAGACCGCGTTCATGACCACGAACGCCGCCGCCGCCGAGAGGAAGAAGTAGCTCCACGGGGCAGTGAGCACCGTGTGGTAGAGGTCCTCGTACGGGCGGAGCCTCTGCCCGCGCACCACCGTGGGCGGGAGCGGACGCTGTTGCTCGTGGAAGCCGCGGGTGTCGCGCCGCGCGGCGGCGGGGGCTCGTGTTTCGGCGCTCATTGCGTGGTGGAGGCTAGCCGACCTTCGCCGCGAGGTGCCGTGCCGAACGCAGCCGTCGCCCGCTTGTCGGGAAACGCCCCCGGCACTAGAGCGCCTCTCACGCGCCTCTCGCGTCCGTGCGAAGCTTGCAAGGAGAGGCTCGAGGAAGAATGTTCGACGGGGATCGCAAAGTACCAGGTGGGCGCGTTGCACGTTTGGCACGCCTCGCCAGCGTCGGGGTGCGGAGCAGCGCCGGCCTCTTGGTGGATCGCGACGGCAGCGGCGCGGCCAAGCACGCCGCCGAGGTGCTCGGCACGCTGCGCGGGCTCGCCGCCAAGGTCGGACAAATGGCGAGCTACGTCGACGGAGTCATCCCCGAAGGGCACCGCGAAGCGTACGAGAAGTCCATGGGGCTGCTCCGCGCGGCCACGCCCACCTCGCCCCCCGCCGAGATCCGCGCGCTCCTCGAGACCGAGCTCGGGGCCCCGCGGGACGAGCTCTTCGCCAGCTGGCAGGACGAGCCCATCGCCAGCGCTTCGATCGGTCAGGTGCACAAGGCCACGCTGCACGACGGGCGCGAGGTCGCGGTCAAAGTGCAACACCCCGGCATCGCCAAGGCGGTGGAGAGCGATCTGGCGAACGCCGCCATCCTCGAGGGCTTCATGGGGGTCGTCGGCGGCAAGCGCTTCGACACCAAGAAGATGCTCGGCGTGGTGCGCGCGCGCTTTCGCGAGGAGCTCGACTACGAGAACGAGGCGAAGAACGTCCTTCACTTCGCCCGCGTGCACGCCGGAGATCCGAAGATCCGCGTGCCCGAGCTGGTCGCCGAGCGATCGACGAAGCGCGTGCTCACCACCGCGCTCGTGCGGGGGAAGACGTTCGAGGAGGCCTGCGCCGCGCCGGAGCCCGAGCGCCGCGCCTGGGCGGAGACCTTGTGGCGCTTCGTCTTCAAGGGGAACTTGATCGGCGGGCGCTTCAACGCCGATCCGCACCCGGGGAACTACATCTTCCAAGACGACGGCGCGGTCGCCTTCCTCGACTACGGCTGCGTGCAAGACATCCTCCCGCGTGAGCTGAAGCTCGCACGCGCGCTCCACCTCGTGGCGCTGGAGCGGAACGAGCCACGCTTTCGTCGCCTCACGTCCGAGCTCATCGAGGCCAAGCCCGGTCGGCTGGAGACCATGTCCCAGGACTACACGCGCAAGTGCTTCTGCCCGCTCTTCGACTCCCCCTACCGCGTCACCCGTGAGTACGCGGCGAGCCTCGTGGGGGAGATGGTCGAGATGGGCAAGGTCGCGAGGAGCTCGCCGAAGGAAGAGTTCTTCACCATGCCGCCGGACATGGTGTTCATCAACCGCCTGCAGTTCGGCTTCTACTCGGTGCTCGCGCGCCTCGACGTCGACGTCGACTACAGCGCGGTCGAAGCGTCGTTCCTCATCCGCAACGCGGACGACGTGTAGAACGCGCTCTCGCCCGCCTCGGAGTCAGTACTCGACGACGGGGCTGGCGACCGGCTTTCCGTCGGGGCCCGTCACGTACGCGCGCACGTGACCGCCGGTGCCCAGCGACTCCACGCGGTTCACGAAGATCTTGAACGTGTGCGTCCCCGGGCGGACGGCGTCGAGCGAGCCGTCGCCGTCGTTGACGATCTTCCCGTTCTCGTAGACACCGATGCCGCCGCTGAAGCTCCCCTGCTCGAGCATGCCGCCGAGCTCTTCGGGCGCTTCCTGGTCCTTGACCAGCGTGTCGGCGCGGTACTTCTTGTTGGGCGCGCCCTGCTTGTCGACGGTCACGACGAAGAGCGCCTTCACCGGCCCTTGCACGGTGATGTCGAAGACGAGATCCGGCGTTTGATCGGGGGTGAAGTTCCCGTCGACCGTGCCGACCTTGTCGACGGTCCCCGACTCCGGCGCCTTGGCGAAGGAGAGGATCGCCAAAGGTCCGGTCGCCGCCGACGTCGCCTGCGTGGACGCCGTCGCCGGTGCGGTCGTCGCTCCTCCGCCGCCGCAACCGGCGAGGGCGAGAGCGACGACGAACGACGAGCACGCGAAGGAGATGGAGGTCCGCATGCCCGCCATCCTAGCCGACCTTCGGGAGGCTGTGCCGCGTGCGAACTCCTCAGTTACCGACGAAGCCGACCCAGCGGGTCGAGCGGCTGCCGAGCTTCGACGTGAGGACGAAGATCGACGCGCCGTACTGCGACTTCGAGTTCGCGGTGATGGTCAAATACAGCTTCTCGCCGTTCACGCCGCTCGACTTGTCGAGCGAGAGATCGAGCGTCTTGGTGCGGCCACCGAGCTCGTGCGCGCTGACCGTCCACGGACCGCTGGTCTTGGCTTCGCTGAAGAGATCGATCTCGATCGTCTTCGACTCACCGACGGGGATCTTCACCCCCTTCGTGCGGATCGACTGGCCGCCGCCAGAGAGCGAGAGCTTGTCGTTCAGCACCGGCGCGCTGTTGAAGTACGGCTCGTCGCTGAGGCTGGGGACGCAGGGATCCTTGCCTGCGGCGGCCGCGGCGTTGGACCACGAGCGCTGCACGTAATAGGGGAAGCCCTGCGGCTGGTAGAACGACGAGTCGTCCTGCGCGCACATGTCCCCGGTCTCGCTCCCGCCGAGGAAGAAGGCCCAGGCGAGGTGATCGTCGTCGACCTGCGTGTAGGCCGGATCGCTCATCGGGAAGGGATCGGTCGCAGCCTCGATGAACTCGTGGCTCGAGGTGGAAGAGAGGACGTTCACGCCGGAGAGCCCGCCGAAGTCCTGGCACTCGGGGATGACCGCGTAGGCCGTGGCCTTGCCGCCGACGTCGACCGAGTCGTGGTAGCCGCCGAAGGTCTGGCAGCTCTCGTCCGACTGACCGCCACCGGCGCTGAGGGTGATGGTGGTCGTCGACGGATAGAAGAGCGTGTAGATCGTCTGCGCGTCGGGCGTCCCGAACTCGGGGTGCGTGCCGTCGAGCTTCCCTTGGAGGAAGGTCTTGATCTCGTCGTCGCTGATCGTCGTCGGCGCCGTCTCCCCCGTCAGCTCGATCGCGTCCCCCGCGGTGAGCTTGCCGACCCCGTACTCGCTGACGTTCGCCGACCAGTACGCGGTGTCGCCCATCTTCGCGAGGTAGTCGACGACCTCGGTCTTGTGGTCGTAGCCCGGGTAGAAGATCGGCACGACGCGCGGCGCGGTGAGGACCGGCCCTCCGCCCGTCACGACCTGCGGCAGCGCGGGGTGCGGCGCGGGATACGTGTCGCTCGGCGCGCCGTGATCGAGGGGCGCGCCCGCGTCGACCGCCGGAGCCGCGTCGTCGGTGGCCCCCGCGTCGTCGCCGGCCGCGACGGCGGCGGGGCTCACGGTGGTGCCGCCGCACGCGGCGAAGAGGGCGGGGACGACGAAGAGCGGAACGAGAGCGGAGATGACGCGCATGGGGGACCTCGGGGGTGGTCAGGATTCGTTCCTGGGGAAGGGACGATCCGGGGGCCCATCAGGTAGGCGCCTGCTCTTCGCTACGCAAGCAGTCTCGTAGAAGGGAGACGGAGTGGAGGCGTTTCCCGAGAAATATGCTGAAACAATCAAGTCAAGACGCTTTTCTACCGTGGCGTGCAGGGGCACGGTGCCGCGCGCGATGGGGTGTCTCCGCGTGCACCCTCACAACGCACAGCGTCGAAAGTGACCGTCGCGAGCGGCGCTCTGCGCAGCTCTGTCAGCGCGCGAGGAGCCAGAGCACGAGCGCCCCCACGACCACGCGGTACCAGCCGAACGGCTCGAGCCCGCGACGCGCGAGGTAGCGAAGAAACCCGGCGATGACCGCCCACGCGACCACGAACGACACGCCGAGGCCGATCGCGAGGCTCACGCCGCCAATTTCTCCGCCGAGCGCGTGACGCGCTTTCCAGCCTTCGTAGATCGTCGCCGCGCCCAGCGTGGGGAGCGCGAGCAGGAACGAGAACTCCGCCGCCGTCGCCGTCGAGAGCCCGGTGAGCTGGCCGGCGACGATGGTGCACATGGAGCGCGACGAGCCGGGCCAAAGCGAGATGCACTGGCCGAGACCGATGAGAAAGCCGCGGCGCGCGTCGACACGCTCGAGCCCCTCCTCTCCCTTGATTCCGCGCGCGGTCCGCACGCGCTCGATCGCTACCATCGCCAAACCGCCGACGATGAGCGCGAAGGCGACGGGGAGCGGCCCGAAGAGGTGCGCCTTGATCGTCTTGCGAAGAAGGAGCCCGGCCACGGCCGTGGGAGCGAACGCACACGCGAGCGCGACGAGCAGGCGCCGCGCGCGCGTGTCGCCGGTGAAGAGCCCGTGCGCACGGTCGAGGAGGAGCTTTCGGTAGTGCACGACCACCGCGAGGAGCGCGCCGAGCTGGATGACGATCTCGAACGAGCTCGCGGCGTCGCCGCTCTCTCCGAGCCAATGCCCGACGAGCACCAAGTGCCCGGTGGACGAGACAGGGAGATACTCGGTCAACCCCTCGACGATGCCGAGGAGGAGCGCGATGAGCGGCGACATGCGGGGGCGCTTGTACCGGCTCTCGCGGCGCGGGTCGAGTGATCCGCGCGCGCACCGCCGCCCCCGTCACGCCTCGTCGGGCATGCTCCCGAAGTCTCCGCGCTCGAAGTCGCGGATGGCGTCGCGGATCTCCCCCGGCGTGTTCATGACGAACGGGCCGTACTGCACGACCGGCTCGTCGATGGGCTCGCCGCTCATGACGAGGAGCTCGGCGTCGGTGGTGGCGGAGGCAGAGATGCGCTCGCCGACGTTCTCGAAGAGGACGAAGTCGTTCTCTTTGGCGCGCGCGCCGCCGATCGTCACCTCCCCCTTCATCACGAGGATCGCCGTGTTGTGGTGCGCGGGGAGATCGAAGTCGACCTTCCCCTTGTCGCGGAGCTCCACGGCGAAGAGATCGATCGGGGTGAAGGTCTTCGCCGGGCCGCGCACGCCTCGGTAGCTTCCCGCGACGACGCGCACGCGCCCTGCGCCGTTCTCCAGCGTGACCTCGCCCATCTCGGACGCGAGCAGCGGTTGGTACCCGGGCGCATCCATCTTGTTCGCTTTGGGGAGGTTCACCCAGAGCTGCGCCATGCGGAACGGGCCGCCGCGACGACCGAAGCTCGTCTCGTGGAACTCCTGGTGAAGGATCCCCTTCGCCGCGGTCATCCACTGCACGTCGCCCGGGCCGATGATGCCGCCGCCGCCGGTGCTGTCCTTGTGCTCGACGCTCCCTTCGAAGGCGAGGGTCACCGTCTCGAAGCCGCGGTGCGGGTGCGTGCCGACGCCGCGACGGCGCGAGGTCGGGGCGTACGCGTAGGTGGGGTGGTAGTCGAGGAGGAGGAACGGGCTGAGCCGCTTCACCGCGTCGGGGATCACGCCGAAGTAGCCGGCCACGCGGAAGCCGTCGCCGACCCAGTGCAGGCTGGGCGGCGTGTAGATGCCTTGGATCGGTCGAGCCGCTCGCACAGATTCGCGGGGGGCGGTGAGGGGGGTCGCGTGCTGGGTCATGTCCGAGAGCATGCGCACGCCGGCGAGCCCGAACTAGCGGAGAGGCGAGGACGGACTGTTCCCCCTCTGGAACAATTCTCGACGGACGTTCCGCGCTCAGGCGGAGGGTGGCGGGTCGCTCGCGTGAGCTCTGGCGGCGTCCGCGCCCGCTGCGTCGCGCGCCGATCTGGCGTACCGTCGCGGCCATGCGTCCCCACGCTCACATCGCGGTTTCGCTCGGCGCCCTCGCGCTCTTCGCTTCGTCCCTCCTTGGCGCGCCCCCTGCGCGCGCCGACGAGGTCAGCATCCCCTACACCACCGAGAAGCTCGAAAACGGCATGACGGTGATCCTCCACGAGGACCACGCGCTCCCGCTCGTCGTGGTGAACGTGTCGTACGGCGTCGGCTCCCGCTTCGAGGCGGCGAAGCGCACCGGCTTCGCGCACCTCTTCGAGCACTTGATGTTCATGGGGACGCGGCGCGCGCCGACCAAGATGTTCGACGCGTGGATGGAAGCCTCGGGCGGCTGGAACAACGCGTGGACCAGCGAAGATCGCACCGACTACTACGATCTCGCGCCGAAGAGCGCCCTCCCCTTGCTGCTCTGGCTCGAGGCCGACCGCTTGCGCGATCTCGGCCCGCTCATGACCCAAGAGAAGCTCGACGCGCAGCGCCTCATCGTGAAAAACGAGCGCCGCCAATCGAGCGAGAACACGCCGTACGGCAAAGCCGAGCTCCGCCTCCCCGAGCTGCTCTACCCCGAGGGGCACCCCTACCATCACCCGGTCATCGGCTCGCACGAGGACCTCGAGGCGGCGACCGTGGCCGACGTGCAGGGGTTCTTCGCCACTTGGTACGATCCGGCGAACGCTTCGATCGTCGTCGCCGGGGATTTCGACCGCCAAAAGGCGCTCGCCGACGTGCGCGCGCGCTTCGCTTCGATCCCCACGCGCGGCGCGCCGAAGGATCCGGGCGCGCCGGGCTTCTCCGACACGCAGACCACCCTCACGAGCGTGGTGCGCGAGACGCTCGAGGACAACGTGGAGCTGCCGAAGCTCGTCTTCGCCTGGCAGACGCCGAAGCACTTCGCCCCCGGCGACGCCGAGCTCGACATCCTCTCGGCGGCGTTGACCAACGGCAAAGCGAGCCGGCTCTACAAGGCGCTCGTCTACGAGCAGAAGGTGGCGCAGAGCGTGGATGCGGCGCAGCAGTCGGGGGTCCTCGGCTCGCGCTTCACCGTGGAGATCCTGGCGCGTCCGGGCGTGTCGCTCGACAAGCTCGAGGCCGCGACGTTGGCCGAGCTCGCGAAGGTGCGAGCGAAGAAGATCGACGACGAAGAGCTCACGCGCGTGAAGAACGTCATCGAGACCGGCTTCGTCGAGCGGCTCGAGAGCGTGCGCGAGCGCGCCTCGCTCCTCAACATGTACCAAGCCGAGGTGAGGGACCCGGGCTACGCGCAGAAGGACCTCGCGCGCTACCGCGCCGCGACATCGGAGGATGTGCGCAAGATCGCCGAGCGCTACCTCGATCCAGGGAAATTCGTGGCCCTCCGCATCGTGCCCAAGAAGAAGGAGCCGGCGAAGGACGCGGGCGACGGCAAGAAGAGCGAAGAGAAGAAGAGCGGCGAGAAGAAGGCCGCGGCGTCGAAGGGCGGTGCGAAGTGAGCTCGCGCGTGTCTTGCGTTTCGACGCACCACATTTCCCTCGTCGTGCTGGCGGCGCTCGCCGCGTCGACGACGATCGCCTGCGGTGGTGGCGAGACAGTCGCGCCGCCGCCGAAGCCGCCGGTCGTCACCGCGCCGCCTCCTCCGCCCGCGGCGCCGGCCGATCCGCTCGGTCCCAAGCCCGAGCTCGCCGCCCCCGAGCCGTTCACGCCGCCGACGCCGGTGGTCTTCACCACCTCGCGCGGCCTCACGGTGTGGTTGCTCGAACGTCACGCGCTCCCGGTCGTGGCGCTCTCGTTCGCCACGCCGTACGGCTCGGCGAGCGATCCGAAAGATCTCGGAGGCCTCGCTTCGGCGACGGCCAACATGCTCGACGAAGGCGCGGGGAAGCGCGGACCGCTCGAGCTCGCAGGCGCAGTGGATCAGCTCGGCGCCACGCTCTCGACGGGAGCGACGACCGACTCGAGCTTCGCCACCCTCACCGTGCTCAAGCGGAACCTCGCCCAGGCCTTCCCGCTCCTCTCCGACGTGGTGGCGCGGCCGAGAATGGACGCCAAAGAGTGGCAGCGCGTCCACGATCTTTGGCTGAACGATCTCACCTCGCGAAAGAGCGAGCCGCACGCGGTCTCGTCGGTCGTCTCGGCGGCGGTCCTCTTCGGCGCCGATCACCCCTACGGGCACCCGGTCACCGGCACCACGGCGAGCGCCAAGCGCGTGTCGCTCGACGCCGTAAAGAAATTTTACCACGCCACCTGGCGACCCGATCGCGCGACCCTCGTCGCCGTCGGTGACGTGACGCAAAAGGAGCTCACAGGTCTCCTCGACGCTTCGCTCGCCGATTGGACGGCGCCCAAAGAGCCGCCGCGCGAGATCGTGAAGCCGGTGGCGCCGCAAGGGCCGTGGCCGCGCGTGGTGGTGGTCGATCGCGAGGACGCGCCTCAGTCGGTCATCGCCCTCGTGCGCCCCGGGCTCGCCGCGGACGACGCCGACGCCGCGCCGCTCGCGCGGGTGAACGTCGCGCTCGGCGGGTCGTTCACCTCGCGCTTGAACCAAGATCTCCGCGAAGAGCACGGCTGGAGCTACGGCGCACGCTCGCGCGTGTCGGAGGCGCGGGGCACCGGGAGCGTCGTCTGCTCGGCGGCCGTCTTCACCGACAAGACGGGCGAAGCGCTCGGCGCCATGCTCGCCGACGTGCAGAAGCTCGCGAAGGACGGCCTCACCGACGAAGAGGTGGCGAAGACGCGCATGCTCGCGCGAAACGATCTCGTCGAAGACTACGAGAAGGTCGGCCGCACCGCCGCGCGGCTCTCCACCGACGCGGCGCTCGGCCTCCCGCCCGATCACGAAGCGCGTGCGAGCGTGCTCCGCGACGCCGCGGGGAAGAAGGAGCTCGATCGCTTGGCGGCCCGCTATTTTGCGACCGAAGGGGCCAGCGTGATCGTCGTCGGTCCGTGGGTCAAGCTCGCCCCGGCGCTCGAGAAGCTCGGGCTCCCCAAGCCCGAGCGCCGCGACGCCGAAGGGCAGAAGATCCCCTGAACGCGCGGCCGAGCCGCCAAGGACCTCGGCCTCGGCTACTCTAAGAAGACATGCCGCTCCCGCGCCCCGGCTTCAACAGCGCGCTCGTCACGCTCGCCCTCGGTGCCACCTTGGCCCTCGGCGTGTGCGGCGCGGGGAGCGCGCACGCCACGAGCGCCGTCGAGGCTCACGCGCGCGAAGAGATCCTGAGCTACGGCTTTCGACCGGTCGACGATCTCCCCACGGTGGCGCGCGAAGGCGACGCGACCACGCCGAGCCTCTTCGCCGCGAGCCGCACGTTCCGCCTCGCGCTCCCCAACGGCGAGATCGAGGGGGAGGCCATCTCCCGCGCCGAAGAGTCGCGCAGCGCGGCTCTCGTGCGCGCCGAGCTCGCGCGGTATCCGGCGGCGTTCGTCGCGGCGATTCACTTGCACGGCGTGCTCCTCACGCGCGAGCTCCGGGAAGGCGGTCGCCCCATTCCTTCGCTCCCCAACTGCGGCGGCGCGATGCTCCTCGACGTCGACGCCTCGCCCGAGTTTTTGCGACGCCTCGTCCACCACGAGGTCTTTCACTTCGCCGATCTCGCCGACGACGGCACGCTGAAGCAAGATCCGGCGTGGGAGTCGCTCAACGATCACTTCTTCGTGTACGGCGACGGCGGACGCGCCTCGCGCGATCCGAGCGCGTCGCGCCTCACCGACGCGTACCCGGGATTTCTCGACGTCTACGCGCGCAGCGCGGTCGAGGAAGACAAGGCCGAGACCTTCGCCTTCCTGATGACCGAGCCGGCGCGCGTCGCCCGCATCGCCTCGCGCGACGCCGTCGTTCAGTCGAAGGTGCGCGCCATCCGCGAGCGCGTGACCCGCTTGTCGCCCGAAGGCGCGGCGCTGTTCCCGCTGTAGCGAGGGGCGCGTGGGCGCAGTGCGCCTCAGTGCTTCGGCACCGCTTGCCAGGTGTAGCCGTACTCCTGGCCGGGGTTCCACATCATCCACCCGGCGCCGCCGTTGTCGTTCGACGCTTTGATCTCGTTCACGAGGTAGCCCGGCGAGTAGGTCGGCGACTTGTAGTTCATTGCCTGGAGCCAGGGGCGGATCTTGGCACCGTCCTTCACCCCTGCGGCGGCGATCTGTTCTTCGATCGCCTTCACGCCGATGCCGACGATCTCCGGATGATCGCCGGGCACGTCCCAGCCGCGGAACCCGGTGGCGTAGTGCGAGGGGTAGACCATGGGCGAGAGCACCTCGACCTCTTGGGCGAGGAGCGGCGGATCTTGGCCGAGCGCGTCGATGTCGACCCGCTTGCCGAAGGCGATGACCCCGAACACGTCGAGCGCGAGCGGCACCTTCTTGGCCGACGTCACCGCGTGCACCTTCTTCACGAAGTCGGTGATGACCTTCACCTGCGTGAGCCCGCGCTCTTGGAGATGGAAGTCGGCGTTCTTGATGCCGAGCACCGGGTAGCGCACGTAGTCGAGCTGGATCTCGTCGGCGCCGGCGTCGAGCGCCTCTTTCACGAGGTCGATCAAGTAGCCCTGCGCCTCGGGGTTCGACGGATCCATCCAGCCGTTCTTGTACGGGCCGTTCCATTTGGCGCGCACCGCGAGGTCCGGCTTGGCCTTGGACATCGCCTCGTCCTCGAAGCAGCTCACGCGCATCGCCACGCGGATGCCTTTGGAGTGCGCGTAGCGAATGGCCCGCGGGAGATCGCGAATGGGCGGGTGCTGGATGACGCCGGCCTCGCGCGCGAGCGCCACCTTCGACGGATA
Organism: uncultured Polyangiaceae bacterium; assembly: GCA_964531795.1. Lineage (GTDB taxonomy): Bacteria > Myxococcota_A > Polyangia > Polyangiales > Polyangiaceae > CAZHHD01. The sequence continues at coordinate 32,961 of CAZHHD010000018.1, forward strand.
GGTGACCCACCCGTCGTAGTCTTTGGTGTCGATCGAGACGAGGTTGATGCCGCGCTCGGCCATGCGATCGAGGATGTGCGTGAACATCTCGCGCCCCACGGTCTGCCCGCGCAGGTAGAGCCCCTTCAGCGCACCGTCGGCCGGCCACCCGAGGCGCGCGGCGTCGCCGGTCTTGTACGGCGCGGTGAGGATGCCGGGGATGGCGAGGCGCGTCCCCTCCTTCACCGGCGCGTCGGTGCGCCCTTTGACTTGGTTCGTCTTGGCGATCGCCTTGGCGAGGTCGGTCGAGAAGTAGATGTCGTCGATGTCGAGGTACTTCACCGCGATGGCGTCGACGGTCTCTCCCGCCTTGCTCGTATGAAAAACTTGGAGCGTCCCTTCGTGGTCGACGATCGAAGCCCCTTCGGGCGCGTGCTCCTTCAACCAGGTCGCGAACGGCACGTGGGCCGCCGGCTTGACCGGCTCGGGCGCGGCCTCGGGCACAGCGGCGGGCGCGGGGGCCGGCGCGGGGTTGTCGATCTCGGGCTTCACCGCCTCGCGGTGCGCGGGCGCTTGGGTCTTGGCTTGGGCCTGGGCGGCAGCGGGGGCCACGACGCGCGGGCGCGAGTGCGCGGGGGTGGAGCATCCGGCGAGCGCGAGGGTGATCGAGCCCGTCCACGAGAAGACACGGCGAAGCTTCATGTTGCACAGTGGATCCGACTCGCGCGCGCGTGAGCAAGTTTTCGCCGGCATCGCGTATGCTGAAGAGCCCCCGGACGGCGCCTCTCCACCCCCGTTCGGGCGCGAAACGCGCCGCATGACGACCCACGACGACGACAAGGGCCAGGAAGCCCCCACGCCCGGCGAGGGCTTCCTCGAGAGCATGGACGAGGACGACACCGAGGTGAAGTCGCGCGGGATCATCGGGCGCGTCGTCGGCGATCGCTTCCGCATCGAGAGGTGCCTCGGCTCGGGTGGCACGGCCACGGTCTACGCCGCCACGCACCTACGGAACGGGCTCAGCGTGGCCATCAAGGTGCTCCACCCCGAGCTCGCCGCCGAGGGGGACATGAAGCGGCGCTTCCTCCGCGAGGGCTACGTGGCGAACCGCATTCGTCACCCCGGCGTGGTCCGCGTGCTCGACGACGGCACGATGCCCGACGGCTCGGTGTTCTTGGTAATGGATCTCGTCGAGGGGGAGTCCTTGGCCGAGCGCCGCGCCAAGATGGGCGGCAAGGTCCCGGTCGAGGAGGTGCTGGCCGCCGGCTACCGCGTGCTCGACGCGCTCGAAGCGGCGCACGCCCAAGGGATCGTCCATCGCGACATCAAGCCGGACAACGTGTACTTTGCACGTGACGGCGGCGTGCGCGTGCTCGACTTCGGGCTCGCCCGCATGAAGGAGCAGGTCGAAGCCTTCTCCATCGAGTCGACGGGGACCGGGCAGGTGCTCGGCACGCTCGACTACATGAGCCCCGAGCAAGCCCGCGGCGACAACGACCAGGTCGACGCCCGCTCCGACATCTGGTCGCTGGGCGCGACGCTCTACACCTCGATCACCGGGCGCCGCGTCTTCTCCGGGCGCACGCTGAACGACTACCTGGCGGCGGTGGCGACCGAGCAGGCGGGGTCGATCTCGATCGTCGATCCCGCGCTCCCCGCCGAGGTCGTGGCGGTGGTCGACCGCGCGCTACAGCTGGCCAAGGCCGATCGCTGGCCGAGCGCCGAGGCGATGCGCCTGGCGCTCCGCGACGCGTTTCCCCCGGTGTCGCGCGTCCTGACAGGCTGAGCGCCGCGCGAACGCGGCGCGGGCTCAGTGACGGAAGAACGCGGCCCAGGCGATGGCCGCGACGACCGCGGCGACGATGAACCACACGACCGGCGACGTGCCGCTCTTCGGGACGATGGCTTCCTCGTCGTCCTTGCTGCTTCCGCGCGCACGCGTCTTCTCGGTGACCTCTTCGGTAGGCTTGCCGCCCTTCTTCGCCGACGCCTTCTTGGTGTCGCCGTCGTCGCCCTTGGCTTCCTTCTTCTCCGAGGACTTCTTCTCGGACTTCTTCTCGCCGCCGCCCTTCTTCTCGTCCGACTTCTTCTCTTCGGACTTGGCGGCCTTCTTCTCTTCCTTCTTCTCTTCTTTCTTCTCGGGCGCCTTCTCGGCCTTGGGCTTCTCTTCCGCCTTGGGCTCCGCCTTCGCCTCGGCCTTGGGCTTCTCTTCGGCCTTGGGCTCGGGCTTCGCTTCGGCCTTGGGCTTCTCTTCCGCCTTCGGCTCGGGCTTCGCTTCGGCCTTGGGCTTCTCTTCCGCCTTCGGCTCGGGCTTCGCTTCGGCCTTGGGCTTCTCTTCCGCCTTCGGCTTCTCGACCTTGGCTTCGGCCTTGGGGGTCTCCTTCGCCGGCGTCGGCTTCGGGGTCGCGGCCTTGGGCGCGGCCTCCTTCGGCTTGGGCGTGGCTTCGACCTTGGCCTTGGCGGTCTCCGCGGGCTTCGCGGCGGCTGCGGCCGGCGCGGCGTCGAGGCGCGGGGCGCCGGTCACGATCCACTCGTGGCGCGCGGCGAGCTTACGCTTCTGGCCGCCGACTTCGATTTCGAGCGCGGGGAGCGGGCGGCGGCGAGCTTCGCCGAAGAGCGGCACGCTGACCTTCTCTGCGCTCCCTTTGTCCGCCTCGGCGAGCTTGGCGGCGAGGTCCTTCGCGCCGTTCATGAACTTGTCGGCCGCGCCGGCGAGCTTCGCCGCTTCACGCTCGAAGCCGTCCATGTCGATGCCGCTCAAGCCGCTGCCGTCGGCCGAAGCCTTGGGGAGCGCGGCGGCGAGCTCCACGTCGAGCTCGGTGAGCTCGCCGTTCGAGTACTCGCGGAGGACGCGATCGATGAGGCCGTCGAGGAGCACCTCGAGATCGGCGTTGCTGGTCCCCGCTTCGAGCGAGGGGCCGAGCATCTCGATGAGGTCGCCCTGGATCGAGACCTTGTCGCCTTTGCCGCCCTCGGCAAAGTAGTAGAACCCGCCGGAGATGCGGTCGCAGCCCACGGTGTGGACGCGCACGCCCTTGGCGGCGAGCTTGTCCTTCAGCGCGCTCGAGACGCCCACGAGCGGGCTCGCCGCGGCGGCCTTGGAGGCGTAGGGCATCTTCGCTGCCGGGATCTGCTCCTCGGGCATGGTGATGCCGAGCTCTTTGCGGACGTCCTCGGTGAGCGCGCCGCGCTTCACCAGCGCGACCTCGTTCTCCCACTTGCGAATGCCTTGCGGCGTGAGCCAGCCCGCGGCGCCGCCGCGTTGCACGACGAGTCCGTCACCTCCGCTCGGGGGCGAGGCGACGTACAGCACGCTGGGTACGGCAAAGGGAGAGCTCTTGGTGTCAGCCGACATGCTTCGGGCACTCTATCATTTGGAGGTCATGGAATGCGCCCCTGCGATTGGCCCCTCGGCCCCCTTCGCACGGCGCACCAGCGAAACGGCCAAGATCAAGCCGAACGCGAAGAGCCCGAGCGTGCAGAACTGCGCGAACGTCATGCCGAGCCAGCGCGGATCGGCCCCCTCGTCGATGCGGAGGGCGTCCATGAAAAAGCGAACCGGCGCATAAGCGAGGCAGGCGGCGACGACGTACGAGCCGATCGGCAGCTTGCGGGACCAGGTGGCGGCGAAGGCCGCGGCGAGGGCGATCGTGAAGAGGAGCTCCAAGAGCCCGAGGTCCCAGCGCGCCACGGACCCCCAAATCAAGTGGATGGGGCCGTACACGTGATCGAGCCCCTCCCCTTCGTAGGCCGGCCACGCCACCGAGAGCCACGCCCCGGGCGGCGCGAGCAGCCCCGGATGATCGTGAACGATCGAGCAGCCCGCGCGCCCGAACGCCCATCCCACGGGGAAGACGGCCATCACGAGGTCGGCCATGGGGAGCATCGGGTACGGCGTCGTGCGGAGCGCGACCAGCGAGCCCGGGCGGCGGAAGGTGAGAAACTTCCACCCCAAGCCGCCGATCAACGTCCCCACGAAGCCGCCGAACGACGAGAGGCCGTTCCACACGTAGAGGAGCGAGAGCGGGTGCGCGAGCGCGTACGCCGGATGGCACACGAGCTCGTCGAGGAAGTGGGCGAAGAAGAGGCTCGACGCGATGATCCACACGCGGAGCGACTTGAGCGCGGCGACGTCGTAGCCGAGCTTTCGGCAGCGACGAAAGCCGAGGTAGTCGGTGACGGCGAAGGCGATGGCCACGAGCAGACCGAAGGGCTGCACGATCCCCATCTTGGTCGGGTCGACGTAGACGAAGGGAAGCATCGTGGAGGGCTCGCCGAGAGGCGGCGCCGGTTATCGCCTCATTCGCCCCCGAGCTCAAGGTAGGCTCGCCCCCGATGCGAAGGAGGTGGGGAATCGCCGTCACCGTCCTCGCGCTCGCGTTGCAGCTCTTCGTGTGCGCGAACGACCGCTGGTCGCGCGCGCCGCAAGGCGACGGCGTCTACTCGTGGATCTACGCGCGGTCGCTCACGTTCGATCACGACATCGATCTCGCCAACGACTACGCGCTCTGCGGCGATCCGTGGAACCTGGGAAAAGACCGGGGAACGGGCCACATGGACAGCCCGTTCTACTTCGGCCCCGCGCTCTTCTGGGTGCCGGTGCTGGAGGTCGCGCGCGTGGTCGTGCCCCTCCCCGACGACGCGCCTCCCGAGGTCCGCGGCGCGTGCCGCGGCCCGCTCACGTCGTTCACGCTGTACACGACACCGGTCGTCGGAGCGCTGGCCCTCTTCTTCACCTACCTCTTCGCGCGCCGCTTCGCCTCCGACGGAGCGGCGGCGCTCGGGACAGCGTTCCTCGGCCTCGCCGGACCGAGCTTCGCGACCGCCAGCGTCTTCGTCGGCTACACGCACGCCTACGCCTCGCTCGCGGTGGCCGTCGTGCTGTGGGGGAGCGCGCGTGCCGAAGAGCGCGGTGCGCGCGCGCGTGACTTCGTGGTGCCGGCCCTCGCGCTCGCCGTCGCCGTCGTGCAAAGGCCGCCGCTCGCGCTCTTCGCCGTCGCGCCGCTCGCCGTGGCCTACGGCGCGCACCGTCGCGATCTCCGTCGCCTCGCCGGGCCTGTGGTGGTCGTGGGGCTCGGCCTCCTCGTGAGCCTCGGCGCGATCGCGGGTGTCTACGAGTACATGTACGGGACGATCTTCGCGCTCCCGCAAGGGCGTTACTACATCCAGCCGCGCCACGCGCACCCGTTCCTCACGCTCTTCGCGCCGCACGGCGGGCTCTTCTACAGCGCGCCGGTGGCGTGGCTCGCCGTCTTCGGCGTGGTGCCGTGGCTCCGCGGGCGCAAGACGTACGCGTGGCTCGCCTTCGCGTCGTGCGTCGTCGCGCTGCTCGAGATCTACGTCTCGTCCTCGGCGCTCGACTGGGACGCGTCGTGGACCGTGGGCGCGCGGCGGCTCACGACGCTCACACCCATCTTGGCGACCTGCGCCGCGGTGTTCCTCGAGCGCGCGGGGAAGTGGCTCACCGCCCGGCGCTCGCGCGTGCTCTTCGCGCTGGGCCTCGCCACGCTCGTCCCGGTCGTCTTCACGTCGACCGGCCTCGTGTGGGGGATCGTGCACGGGAACATCGACGGCGGCGTCGGGCTCCCGCAGCAAGAGATCTACGGGACGAGCCAGAAGGTGATGTGGAGCGTGCTCGACACCAAAGGGGCCGACCTCGCGATCCTCCCCGCCGAGCTCGTCTTCGCCGCCCGCTACGGGCTCAGGCCGCGCGATTTTCGCGACGTCACCGAGTCGTCTTGGTACCAGCGCGACTTTCGCGATCTGCACGTGAAGCACGACACGATCCCGGTCGCCGACGCGCGCCTCGATCATCACACCGCGGGCTTCGCGCGCACCGAGGCCGGGCTCCACCTCGTCGCGCCCGAAGGTCACCTCGTCTTCGCCGCCGAGTGGCCCTTCGCTACCGCGTACGAGCTCCACGTGCGCGCCGAGCACGCGGGGCGACTGAAGGTCGGCGTGGGGGGCTTTCTCGGGACGAGCTGGGTCGCCGATCTCCCCTTCACCGCCGGCGACCAAGTGCTCCGCGTGCCGCTCCCCGACGGCGCGTTCGATTCGGGGCTCGACGAGATCGTCTTCGCCTCGCACGACGACCTCGTCCTGACGGGGCTCCGCATCCTCGACGAGCACAGCTACCCGCCGCCGTGAGCGTGGGGGCAAAGTGACAGAAATTCTCGACGTTCCGGCGTTCCGTGCTAAGCAGGGCGCCATGTTCGACGTCGCCACCCTCACGCGTCCGTTCTTCGCGGAAGCGCAGGAAATTTCCCGAGGCGCGGCAGCCGAGCCGAGCAAGGCCCGCCGCTCCGCAAAGAAGCCCAACAAGCGGGACGACGACGACGACGACGGCCCGAGCCCCACGGCCGGTGCGGTGGTCGCGCGCCTCTTCCCCTTCTTCCGCCCGCGCCCCTGGGGTTTCGCCACGGCCTAAGGGTCGGACGAGCCGCTCGCGTCCGCCGGGCACCCTCGGGAGCCGCCCATGCGGACCAAGCTCGCCGTCGTCCTCGCCGTCGCGCTGGTCGTCGGGCTCTCGCTCTACGCGGTCGATCGCCGTCGCGCCGACGTGAGCGCGACGGACGCCGGGCGCGACGCACCCTTGGACCTCGCCGATGCGAACGGCCAAGAGGGCCCGAGCGACGGCGCCTCGCCGCGCGATCTCGACGCCGCGCTCGAAGCGGCGCTCGATCTCGACGCGGGTAGCGCGTTCGCGCCGCTCCCCGCGTGCGCCGACGAAGGCTGCGAGGGGCTGCGCGGCGATCCGTGGTTCCTCGAAGCGAGAGATTTTCCTCGCGGCGACGGCGCGTGCGGCATGAAGGAGTCGACGCGCGAGGTGCGCCTGCGTTACGTCGCCGACGCCGGTGAAGCGACGCACGCGCTCGCGACGCTCGAAGAGACGTGCCCTTCGGGATCGGGCGTCGGCTTTCGCTGGGCGCGCACCTTCGACTTCGACGGCGACGGCGTGCGCGAGCTCCTCGTCGGCGTGGAGCACGGCGGCGCCACCGGGACGACCGCCGAGACGTCGAGCGCGTGGACGTACCGCGAAGGGGCCATCGTCCCCTACGAGCCTCCGCGCGCGGACGGCGGCCCCCTTCGTCGCGACGCCGGAGCCTTCGCGCTCCCCAACTTCGCCGACACCGACGACGTGGATCACGACGGGCGCCCCGATCTGCTCACGCGCGGCGGCTACGAAGAGAGCGCCACGGTGCGCGCCGGCGGACCGAAGCTCGTGATGCTCGTCCCTCCGCTCTTCGTCTTGCACGCGCTCCCCGACGGCAGCTTCACCACGAGCGACGACGTCGCGAAGAAGCACCTCGCCCAAGCATGCCTCGGCGCCGGCCCGCTCGAGGATCTCTTCCAGCGTTCGCGCGGCGACGACTTCGATCGCGACGGCTTCGATCAGGAGCTCGCCAAGGCGGTGGTGTGCGATCGCGCGCGCGGCCGGAGCGAGGCCGAGGTCCTCGGTGTGCTGCGCACGTGGTGCAACTCGGTGAGCGCCGATCTCTTGGCGAGCCCCGATCTCGAGAACGCGCCCGGCGGCGGGAAGTTCGTGTGCGCCGACTGGACGCTCGCGCTCGCCAAGCGCACCCCGGTGACGTCGCTTCGGTAGTCGACGCTCAGCTATTCTTCGCGCCGGGCGAAGGGCTCGCCTGGATCACGAAGTCGGTCGCGTTCACGTTGGTGTTCTTCCCGTTGGGCGAGCGGCCGACGGACTGACCGACCCCGGGCGCGGGCGCCGCGCTGCCGTTCGAAGGGCGCACGAACGGATGGCCCGCGCTGATGGTGCCGTAGGCCATGCTGTCGATCACCGTCCCGGTGCGGTCGGCGATGCCGATGCCGCCACCAGTGGACGAGAGCGTGCCGCCGGTGTTGCCGAAGTGCGCGAGCACCGCGCCTTGAAAGCCGGGCCCGCCGAGCACGGCGTAGCCCGCGGCCGGCACCTTGTCCCCGGGTGCGCCGGTCCACGCCGGGAACGGCGTGCTGCCGGTGGAGGAGCTGTAGCGAAGCGACCACCCCTCGAGCGCGACGTCGCACGCCGAGGGGTTGAAGAACTCGACGAACTCGTCGGTGGGCCCCCCCGAGCCGCCGGTCTGCACTTCGTTGATGACGAGCGTGGTGTCGCCGCACGACGCCGCGTCCTTCCCCGCTTCGACGCCGCCTTCGCCCGAAGCCTCGTGCGGCGCGTCGGTCCCGTTCTTGACGTCGCTGCCACCACCGTCGGTCGTCGTGGTCGTGCCGTCGTCGCGGAGCGCGTCCCAATCGAGCAGACATGCCGAAGGGGCGAACGCCACGAGCGCGACGAGCAGACCGCGCACCGCCCGCGCGCGGGATCGTGCGCGCTCTCCGCGCGGCGACTCAGAAGCCAACGTGGGCTCCCACCATGCCGCCACGCGCACCGTCGAGCGGCGCACCGAAGAAGCGCACCTTCGCGGTCTTCGGCGGATCGGGCGTGCTCCCGCCACCGGTGGAGACGAGGATGAGCCCGGCGACGACGCCCGCCGCGGCCACACCCAAGCTGATGTTGGCGAAGAGCTGGAGCCTCTGACCGTCGTCGATCTGGCCGTTGTACGAGGCGTCGCATCGTCGACCGCCACACTGATCTTTGATCTCGTCGTACTTCGACTTCGCCATGACCGCGAAGGCGACGAAGCCGGCGGTGCCGACCGCGCCCACGCCGAGCGTGATGAAGCCGATCGTGCGGGCCGCCGATCCGCCGTGCTCGGGCTCGGGCGGCGGCTCGGTGAGCGGCGGCGACGTCGCATCGCGCGGAGCTCCGGTGTCCGGCGGCGTGGCCGCAGCGGCAGGCGGCGGCGGGACGGGCGCGACCACTGCGGCCCCCGGCGGCGCGTTCTCGAGCGCGAGGGCGACCTCGGCGGTCTGCCCGGCGGCGACGGTCACGTGCTTCGACGCTTTGTTCCGCCCCGGCGCGGTGGCCGTGACTTCGACGTCGCCCGGATCCACCGGCGTGGGGACGTCCCACCCGGCGCGCGGGAGCGCTTGGCCGCCGACGACGACCTCGGTTCCATCCGGTGCATTCTGCACCTTCAAGAGCACGCGCCCGATCTTCCCCTCCAGCGCCGCCCCCTCGGCGCGCGCGTGGTCGCGCGTGCTCGCGTAGCGCGGATCGGTGCGCGCGCGATCGGCCGCTTCGCCGGCCGCGCGGTTGTATTCGACGTAGGCGGCCGCGTTGTGCCCGAGCTCGTGCTCGCACCGCGCGATGTAGAGGCGCGTGTTGGGGCTCGCGAGGAGCTCGTTGGCCGCGCGAAACTCGCGCGCCGCGCCGGCGTAGTCCTTGGCGAAGAAGAGCTCGCGCCCCTTCGCGTAGCGTTGCTGCGCGGCGGCTTCGGCGGAGACGCTCTGCGCCTGGGCCTCGTGAGGCGACGTCAGAGGCAGCGTGAGGATCGTCGCGAGGGCGAGGACCCATGCCCTCCGCTTCATCGTCAGAGCGACTCCGGATCGAAGTTGTCCCCCGCGCCGGTGCCCGAGGCCTTCGGCCGAGGCGGCGGGCTCGCGTGAGGACGCGTGGGGAGACGCGGCGGAGGTCGCGTGCCGGGGCGCGCGACGGGGAGCTTCTCCACCGGCGTGACGTCGTCGCCGCTCTTCGCGCTGTCGGCGGCGACCGCGGCGGAAGGCGACGCAGCCGGCGCGCTCGCGCTGGGCGTCGCCGGGCTCGTCGGCGCCGCGCCGACGCTCGGCGAGGCGTTCCCCGCGGCGGGCTCGTCGTGCGATCCACGAAACGCGAAGACCGCGATGACAGAGAAGACGAGGAGCGCGGCGGTCGCGAGGAGGGCGATCCATCCGAGGCGACGCGGCGGCGGCTCGCGCAAGGTCATCGCCGCGGGGAGCGAAGCCGAAGAGTGCACAGTGTGAGCCGCGGGCGGCGGCGCCGAGATGCTCTTCACGAGCGGAACGATCATCCCGGCGTCCGACGACGACACCGGCGCGTTCGCCACGTCGCGGACGGACGTCGCGGCCTCGACCTCGCTTCCGGCCATCGCGATCGCCGGTTGGCTCGGGCGCGCCGCGGCGCGCAGCGTGGTCAAGGTGGGCCCGGACATCTCACGCACGAGCGCGCCCACTTCACGCGAGGTGGCGATGGCGAGCCCTACGCCGGCAGCTTCGAGCGCCTCGGAGAACTCGGCGGCGCTGGCGAAGCGGTGCGCCGGGTCGCGCTCGAGCGCGCGCATGCACACGCGCTCGATCGCCTCGGGGTACTCGGGCGCGATCTCACGGAGCTTGGGGATCGGATGATCGAGGAGCTTCCGCAGCACGGCACCGTCGGTCTCGGCCTGGAAGAGGCGTCGGCCGGCGAGGCACTCCCAGAGCACGATCCCGATCGCGAAAAGATCGGCGCGGGCGTCGACCGGATCGGACGTCGTCTGCTCCGGCGCCATGTACGCGAGCTTGCCTTTGATCTGCCCTTCACGCGTGACGCTGACGCGCGCGTTGGCGCGCGCGACGCCGAAGTCGGTGATCTTGGCGATGCCGTCGACGCCGATGAGGATGTTGTGCGGCGACACGTCGCGATGCACGAGGTTCAAGAGCTCGCCCGAGTCGTCGGTGAGCTCGTGCGCCGCGCGAAGACCGGCGAGCGCGTCGAGGATCACGCGCACCGTGATGCCCGGCGGGAGCGGACGCTTCGCGCGCGCGAGGCTGCGAATCAATCCGACGAGCGAGTCCCCTTCCACGTACTCCATGACGAGGAAGAGCCCGTCGGGGCCGTTCTCGAGATCGAGCGTGGGGACGACGTTCGGGTGACGAATCTTCGCCGCGAGGCGCGCTTCGTCGAGGAACATCGAGACGAACACTTCGTCGTTCGCCACGTGCTGGTGGAGAAACTTCACCGCGACGAGACGCTCGAAGCCCGCGGCGCCGAGCACGCGGCCGAGGTACACGGTCGCCATGCCGCCCGAGGCAATCTGCGTCAGGATTTCGTAGCGTCCAAGACGCGTCCCCGCGAGCGCGCGCGGTTGCGCGAGATTGGGCGGGGCAGAGGGCACGATGCGGGGGAAGATATCACTTTGCGGCGCGAGATGCCGCTTGCCGGCTGCGGAACTCGGCGCCGTGGGGGGGACGCCACCCGGGGAAAATGGCCGTTTCGGGCGACGGCGACCGGTGGGCCCACGTCCCCAATGAGTCCCCGCGCGGCGCTTTTCCGCCGCCCGCGCTGGAAATCCGCGCAGTAGTGCGCCGGCCGAGCGTGGCGCCAAGGCGGCGCCGGAGCTAGATCCTCGCGCCATGAGTGCGCGTCGGATGGCCGGCTTTTCCCTTGGCGTGGCGCTCTGCGCAGCCGTGATCTTCGCGTGCGGCGACGAGTCGTCGACGACCCGCGGCGCAGAGGCGCCGAGCGCGCCACCGGCGAGCGCGAGCACGACGAGCGCCGCGAGCCCCGGCGCGCCGAGCGCGAGCACGACGAGCGCCGCCGCCTCCTCGACCACCACGTCGGCGAACGGATGGTTCCCCGCCACGAGCGCAACCACCGACACCCGTCCGCCCGAGGCGCACGACGGCGTGAGCGTCGGCCCGCCGATGGTCGCCGTCGTCCCCGCGGCGAGCGGCGACGCCGGCGCGACCGCCGACGCAGGGAGCAAGCGCGATCAGATCCGCAACGGCAGCGCGCGCGCCGGTGCGAAGCCGCGCGAGGGCTGGGAGCAGTTCAAGCACGACGTGAAGTCGGTCGGCGACTCGTTCAAGTGACGAGCGCGCGCATTCTCCGGCGTGCCAAAGGCCGCTAGGCCCGCGAGGTCAGCGAAGCGCGGCTTTGAGCTGCGCCTTGGCGAGCGCGTCGGCTTGCGCGTCCGACGTGAGCTCGCCGCGGCTCGGGCGCGGCGCGCCCTTCGCGACACCGGGCGGAGGCGTGAGCACGGTCGGCTGCTTCTCGGCGATGGGAGGCGCGACGGGCTTCTTCGCCGGCGCGGCCATCGCCACGACGTGCGGCGCGGCCTTGGGCGCTTCGACGTGCGGTGCTTCGGTCTTCGGAGCCTCGCTCTTCGCCGCGATCTTCTCCGCCGGCTTCGCTTCGGTCTTCGCGACGTCGCTCTTCGGCGCTTCGTTCACCGGCGCGTCCTTCGACGCTTCGCTCTTCGGCGCTTCGACCTTCGCCGGCGTCGCCTCGATCGGCGCGGGCGCGGCAGCCGCGACGAGGGCCGGGGGCGGCGCGCTCGCCAATGCATCGTCGCCGCGGATCGCTTGGACCGCTTCCCACGCGCCGATGCCGGCGCCCGCGCCGAGGATCATGAGCGCGGCGGCCCAGGCGAAGCTCGGGCGGCGACGCACGAGACGAAGATCGTCCTCGTCGAGCTCGACGGTGCGCACGCGCATGGTCGGCGAGTGACGATCGGGCGACGCGTCGCTCGCGACGGGGGCCAGACTGCTCCCCGGCGCAGGCGGCACGCTGATCGGCGGGAGGAAGTAGCCCTCCCCGATGCGCACCGTCGGAGGATCCTCGCCGTTCGCGCCGAGGTGGCGGGGGAACGGCGGCGGCGGCAACGTGCCGAGCGGACGCGTCGGCTCGTCGTCGGTGAAGAGGTCCGGATCCGACGTGGGCGCGAGCGCGGCGACGAACGGCGTCGACGAAGGCTCGACCGGGAAGGACGGGAGCGAAGGGCTCGACGAGCGGAACGACGGGAGCGGACGCTCCACGATCATCGGCTTGCTGGGCGCGGGGAGCGCAACGTCCGACGCCAGGTCGATCGGAATCGCCACGCTCGAGGCGAGCGGCGAGATCGGCGAAGGGGGCGCCGGGGGTCCGGGGATCGACGGGTCGTCGTCGAAGAGCACGTCGACCGAGGCCGCCGGCTCAGGCGCGCTCTCGAGCGCGCGGGTGGAGGCAACCGCTTCGGCGCAGGCGGCCTTGGCCACCACGCCGCTGCTGCTGACGCGGTCACTGCTCGGGTCCGACACCTCGACGATGTCGGAGTCGCTGAGCGCTTCGTCGCGCTGGCGGGATCGTCTGGAGAAGGGGAGCATTTCGTTCGACCTCGCCGACCTGCTTCAGCCGGCCGCCTAGCTGTTGCCCATTCTCGGGGCGTTGTCGAGGCGCGTCACGATCGCACGGTCGGCCGCCTCGCCCAAGGGGTCGAACTCAGTTTTTGGGTGCGATTACGTACATCTGCGGCCAATGCCCTAAACATGGCTCCATGTAGGATGAAGTGTGTTCCAGTCTCACAAGAATCGCTCCTGAGCTGGGCGCGAGGTCCTTGGAAACGTCCCGCCGGGGGGCGCACCATGGGGGCATGCATCGCAAGAGCCCCGTCGTGTTCACGCTCGCAGGGACCACTCTTCTCGCCGCGCTGCTCGCGCCTCGCGACGCCGCGGCCGTCTCCACCATCAAGGATCCCAACCCGCCGGACTACCACCTCGAGCTCGAGCCCAAGCTCAACATCACCCCGGGGGGGTTCTTCGACTACGGCGGCCTGGGCATCGGGCCGGGGATCCGCGCGACGATCCCGGTCATGAGCCCCGGGTTCGTGAAGACGATCAACGACTCGATCGGGATTTCCTTCGGTTTGGACATCCTCCACTACGACGGCTACCGCTACTACGCGCGCTGCGGCCGGAACGGTTGCCCCTACTACGACGCCGGGAATTTCTGGTCGATCTACTTCCCGGTCGCCATGCAGTGGAACTTCTGGCTGACCGATCGGTGGAGCGTCTTCGGGGAGCCCGGCCTCGCGCTCCGGCACGCGTTCTACTCGGGGAATTACTGCGACAACGCGCTCTACGACTGCAACTCGCGCGACACGCTCTACTTCCTCTTCTATGCGGGCGGTCGCTTCGCCTTCAACGACCACATGGCCCTGACGATGCGTATCGGCCACCCGACGCTCCTCAGCGTGGGGCTCTCCTTCTTCTTCTGAGCGCGGAGAACGACCATGCGCCGAGTCGCCGTCCTCGTCCTTCCTCTCCTCATGATCGCTTGCGGAGCGAAGGAGGGGCCGCCCCCCGAGCACGCGGACCGCGGCGACTCGGATCACGACGACTCCGAGCACGACTCGGCGCGCGGGGACCGGCGCCACCCGGTGAGCCCCAACGTCGAGGTGGTGAACTCCTGCGCCCAGGGGGTGCCGATCTACCTGGGCGAGGAGCCGAACGGCACCACCGGGACGCACGTCACCTTGCGCGGCGGCTCGACGTCGCACCTCTCGCGCGACGAGCACGGGGATCTCATCCTCTGGATCGTCGACGACAAGGGCTTCGGCAAGGCGCACGTGCGGGCGACGAAGCGGATGCGCAAGATCGAGATCGGCGCGAGCTGCGACACGCTGCACGCCGAGTGAACGCGCGCGTCCTGTTGCTCCCGCGGCGGATCTCGCTATCGTCCGTCCCCTCATGAGGGCCCTCGTCACGGGAGGAGCCGGTTTCATCGGCTCGCACATCGCAGAAGCGCTGGTTCGTGAAGGGGCGGAGGTGCGCGTCGTCGACAACCTGACGACCGGCAAGCGCGAGAACCTCGCCCCCATCGCCGATCGCGTCGAGCTCGTCGAGGCCGACGTCCGCGACGCTCCGCAGCTCGACTACTTGGTCGCTGGCTGCGACGTCGTCTTCCACGAAGCGGCGATCGTGTCGGTGCCGTATTCGATCGCGCACCCGCAAGAGACGCACGACGTGAACCTGCAAGGGACGCTCAACGTGCTCCAAGCGGCGAAGCGCCACGGAGTGAAGCGCGTCGTCTTCGCTTGCTCGGCCGCGGTGTACGGCGACGAGCCGACCTTGCCGAAGCGCGAAGACATGCGGGCTTCGCCGATCTCGCCGTACGGCGTGGAGAAGCTCGGCGGCGAGGCGTACCTCGAGGTGTGGAGCCGTCTCTTCGGCATCGAGGCGGTGTCACTTCGCTACTTCAACGTCTTCGGGCCGCGACAAGATCCTTCGTCGCCTTACTCGGGGGTCATCAGCATCTTCCTCGATCGCGCGCGGCGCGGAGAGCCGGTGACGATCTTCGGCGACGGCCAGCAGACGCGCGACTTCGTCTACGTGGCCAACGTGGTCGACGCCAACTTGCGCGCCGCCAAGGCGAGCGGCGTGGGCGGGCGCTCGTTCAACGTCGGCTGCGGGCGCGAGACGACCTTGAACGAGCTCCTCGCGATGGTGGGGCGCGTGCTCGGGCGCGAGGTGGTCGCCAAATACGAAGCGGCGCGCCCCGGCGACATCGTCGCGTCGTACGCCGACATCTCCCGCGCGCGTCGCGAGCTCGGCTACGAGCCGGCGATCGGCGTCGAAGAGGGGCTCGCGCGCCTCGCGAAGCACCTCGGCGTCTAGCGGCCTCGTCGGGCTCGATGCACGACGATCGGCGCGCCTCGCGCGCTCAGGCCAACCCGCGCGTCGCGAGAAAGCGCATCACCTGCGCGCGCGCGTCGCCCAGCACCGGCGGACCGTGCCCCGCGAGGAGATGATCGTAGGCGTGCCCCGCGGCGTGAAACGCGCGGAGCGAGCCCAGCGCTTGATCGAGATCGCGCGAGAAGGTCGAGTACGGGAGCGCGAGCCCGCGGCGCAGGGTGAGCGGCGGGATCGCCGCGAGCAGCGTGTCGCCCGAGAGCAAGCTCCGCGTCCCTGCGTGGCGGTAGAAGACCGAGCCCTCGGTGTGCCCCGGCACCCAATGCACCTCGAGCCCCGCGATCGTGTCGCCGTGGTCGAGCGCGTGATCGACGACCACCCGCGCCGGCCACAGGTTCTCGAACTCGGCGAGGAAGCGCGCGAGGTGCGCACCACCGCGGCGACGCAAGCGCTCCCGCGGGGCGCGCTCGGCGAGCACCTCGGCGTCGGCGCGATGCGCGTAGATCGGCACCCCGTACGCGCGACGGAGAAACGCGGCGTTCCCCGCGTGATCCGAGTGCCGATGCGTGAGGAGCACGCCGGTCAAATCGCGCGGCGAGAGGCCGAGCCTCCGGAGCTCGAGGAGGAGCGTAGGCCGCTCGGACCAATGCGCGGTGTCGACGAGCCAGCGATCCCCGGGACCGCCGTCGAGCAAGAAGACGTTGGAGACGACGAGCCCGCGCAGGCGATGGATGGGCCCTACGACTTGGCGCTTCACTCGCTCAATGCGCGCTGCACTTCATCGCGCACATGAGGTTGCCGTGGCAGTGGCAGGGATCGGGCGCGGCGGCAGGCGCGGCCGGAGCCGACGCGCTGGCTGCGTGCGACGAGGAGCGGTGGGCCGAGCTCTTGTGCTTCCCCTTGCCGTGCGGGCGCTCGTCCGACGTCGAAGCCACGATCGGCTTGGCGTCGTTCGCCGGCGCAGCCGCGACGACGGGGGTGACCGGCGCGGGCGGAGCTGCGGCAGGGGCCGCGGCGGGGGCGGTGACCGGCGGCGGCACGCTGGCCGCGGCGTCGCGATCGGCCGAGCGCGCGATGAACTGGAGGCCGACGACGGCGAGGAGCGCGGCGGCGACGCCGAGCCCGACGAAGAGCGTGCGCTTCTTGGCCGCGCGCGGCGAAGAGACGACGACGTCCGGATCCGAGACTTCGCGCGTGAAGGCGCCGACCGGCGCTTCGCTCGCCATGATCGGCGGCACGCTCTTCGGCGTGAGCGGCGCGGCCATGAGCGCGTTCAGATCGATGAGCCCGGAGTCTTCGCGCGGCTTGTCGTTCGACACCGCCGGCGCGGCCACGGGGCGCACGCTCCCACCGAGCGCGGAGAGCGAGAAGAGGACCGAGTTCTCGTTGCGGGCCGCGACGCCACCCATGCCGAGCGGCGGGGTGGTGGCCGGCGCGCTCGGCGCGGGTTCGGGCGGCGGAGCGAAGAGATCGCGGCGGGCGCGATCACCTTCACGCGGGAGCACCGCGGCGCGACGCATCGACTGCGGCTGCGGCACCGTCGTGGGATCGTCGTAGGAGACGGCGGGGGTGTGGGAGGGGACGCCGCTCACCTCGATCAGGGTCGAGCAGCGACGACAGCGAACGCGGGCGGTGCGACCACGGACTTTCTCGTCCGCGACCGAATACTTCGCCTGGCACTCGTGGCAAGTCACCAACATGCGATCCTCCGAGAACCGCCGGGAAACCGGGCGGCACGGGGATGCACTGCAAGAACCGTGGCCAACCGCCTCTTCCGCGTGGGATATCGGCGCCCTGCCGCTCATTTGCCGGTGAAATCACCATGTGGCTTGGGGAGCGACCGGCTCGCCGGGGCCGACCTGGTGCGTCCATGACCGGTCCATCTTCATCCACCTGGCCACTGGGCGGCGGAGGGACCGGATCGAGACGATCACGGGTCGGTTCGGCAGACCGTCCCCTCGGCGGTGTTCGTCCAGAACACCGACGTGCCGTCGACGAGCACGCGGCTCGGGTGCTTCTGCCCTTGGACGAGCGGCACCGCTGCGCCGCCGGTCGCGCCGGTGCGAAACACACCGCCGTCCTCGGCGTCGAAGTTCACGAAGTAGAGCGCGTGCTCGCCCAGCGCGAGGGAAACAGGGAACGAGAACCCGCTCGCGAGGGTCGACGCCGGCGGCGCGCTCGCCGCGACCGGCGCCCGTCGCAAGGTCCCCACGTTCTCGCCCGGGCTGTCGCTGAAGAAGAGGCTCTGTCCGTCGCTGACGGCGGCCCACGCGTAGACGACCTTCGCCACTTCGCTCACGTCGCCGCCGGCGACGGGCACACGCACGATGCGCGCAGCCTCGGGGAAGTACACGTCGTGCGCGTCCGCCGCGACGAAGAGGAGGCGCGCGCTCTTGTCGGCGGTCGCGAGCTTCTGCGGCTTCCCTCCCGCGAGCGGCAAGCGAAGGACGTCCATCTTCGCGTCGCCGGCGTCGGCCTTGCTCGCGCTCCCGACCACGCCGAGGAAGTAGAGCGACGTGCCGTCGGTGGCGATCGCCGGATCGGCTTGGCCGATCACCCGCGTGGCGAGCGTCGTCATCGCGCCGCCTTGCGTCGGCATCTTCACGAGCTTGCTCTCGCCGGGCTTGTCGCCAGCCACGGTGAAGTAGACGTCGTCCTTCACGACGAGCGGGCTCCCGAGCGCGCGCTGCTTCGTGGCGAGACGAAGCTCGCTCTTCGGATCTTCCGCCTTCGCCGACACACGCACGAGGTCGACGACCTCGGTCCCCTTGTCTTTGTCGCCGCCGACCGAGTCAGCGACGTAGAGGAACGCGCCCCCCTGCGCGAGCCCCTTCGGTTGATGCAAATGCGCGAGCACCACGCGCTCGTGCGGCTTCTCCGGCGGCGGGGGCGGAGGCACCGGCGCGCTGGCCGAGGCCGCCCACTTCGCCGCCGCGGCGCTGGCCATCGCCTGCGCGCCGCCTGCCGGCTCGTCTTTGCATCCTGCAAGTAATGCCACGGCCAAGCCGATCCGCGTGAGGCTCCGCATGGGATGAGAGTGTACGCGCGCGCGCCGCCTCGCCTACCCTGTTCCGTCGTGAAGCTCGTTCCTCAACGCCGCGGGGCCAAGGTCGCCGCCCTCGCCCTGCTCGCGGCCTGCCGCAGCGAGCACCGCGAGCCGCCCGGGCCCAACGTGGGCCCCTCGGCGGCGCCGAGCGTGAGCGCCGCTTCGCCGACCGAGAGCGCGATGCGCGCGCGGATCGCCTCGCTCGGGCGCGTGCACGGCGCGCCGCTCCGCGTGCCGGGGGTGGCGGGCGGCGACGATCGATGGCTCGTGCTCGTGGGGGACGAATCGGAGGCGCGCGCCGCGTGGATCGCGAGCCCCAAGGACGCAAAGCCGATCGACGACTTCCCCTTCGGCGTGCGGCTCCTCGACGCCCACGTCGCAGGCGACCGCGCCGAGCTTCGCGTCGAGACGCGGTCGTTCCTCGATCAGCCGGCGGGGCTTCGCGCGATCGTCGCCGTCGATCTGGCGCAAGCGCGTGTGGTCCCGGCGGTGATGCCCGAGCTCGCGCGCGGCGCGGCGGCGCTCGTGGCGCGCGACGCGGCGGCGCCGAAGAGCGCGTCGCGCGAAGCCCTGGTGAAGGCGGTGGAGAAGCTCGACGCCGCGCTCGCCAGCGCGCACGCCGAGGCGCGTGTCTTTCGCGTGTGGCAAGGGCGCTTCGTGGAAGCGCGCGGCCCGTTCGCCGATCTGGACGCGAAAGGTCGCGCCGACGTGCACGCGTTCCTCACCGCGCACCAAGGGGCGTGGAAGTGCGCCGACACGATGTGCGAGGCGAGCGACGGCACCGTGGTCTTCGATCCGTCGACGACGCCGCCGCGCGCTTCGGCCCTCGTGCTCCGACCCGCGCCGCCACCGGCGCGCGGCGCGGGCGTGGGCGAAGCGCGAAGGAGCGTCGCCTCGTCGACGAGCCACGCCGCGCTCCCGTGGCTCCGCGAGCGCGCAGGGGCGACCGCCGAGGAGCTGGGAGAAGCGCCGCTCGCGACCGCGGGGGGCACGATCGCGGTGGGGACGACGCCGCCCGAGCCGGGCGCGCGCGGGGCTTCGACCGTCGCCTACCTCACCGTGGTCGAAGGGGGCTCGGGGCGCGTCTTTCCCTTGCGCGCCTTCGCGCCGGAGGAGAAGGCCGAGGTGCGCTTCCTCGACTTCGACGGCGACGGACGCACCGACGTCCTCTTTCGTACGACGTTCCTCGAAGACGGCGTCGAGCGCGCGAGCACGCTCGCGTTCCGCGCGCCGCACCCTTCGATCGAAGACGAAGGGGCGCGCGAGCCCGCCCTCGCGCTCTACGCGATGGCCCCTTCGCTCGACGACGCGGTCCGCGCGATCTTGGCGAGCGAGACGCGCGGCGTCGATCCGGTCGACGCCTGCCAGCTCGCGCTGCGCGCCAAGAGCCCCGCGGGCCTCCGCGGCGCCGCGGTCGCCGACGCGCGGGTCATCACCTTCAACGAGCCGGGCGATCCGAGCGAGCGCCCCGCGAGCGTGCGCGCGAGCGACGCGACCGCCGAGGCGCTCCGTGGCTTCGTCGGCTGCCCGCTCGTCTGCGACAAGGACCGCCCCTTCTGCCGCTACCTCCCCAAGGACGAGGCGGACAAGCCGTACATGGAGTACTTCTGGTTCACGTGGGCCTCGGGGCACGCGCGGCTCGCCGGCCTCGCGCGCTACACCGGATCGTGATGCCCGCGGCTCGTCCGAACGAACGCCCGTGATCTCCGTCCGCGACCTCACCAAGGAGTACCGCGTCCACGAGCGGAGCCCCGGCCTGTGGGCGGCGACGAAGGCGATCTTTCATCGGCGCTACAAGACGGTGAAGGCGGTCGACGCCATCTCCTTCTCCATCGACCGCGCCGAGCGCGTGGGGTTCCTCGGCCCGAACGGCGCGGGGAAGACGACGACGCTCAAGATCCTCGCCGGGCTGCTCTACCCCACCTCGGGCGCGGTGCGCGTCGACGGGCACGAGCCGCAGAAGCGCGAAGACGCCTTCTTGAAGAGCATCATGCTCGTGCTCGGACAGAAGCAGCAGCTCCTTTGGGACTTGCCGCCGGAGGAGACCTTCGAGCTCAATCGCGCCATCTACGGCGTCGCGCGCGAGGACTACACGCGCACGGTGAGCGATCTCGTCGAGCTGCTCGAGCTCGGCGACTTGATCAAGAAGCCCACCCGCCAGCTCTCGCTCGGCGAGCGTATGAAGTGCGAGCTCGTGGCCACGCTCGTGCACCAGCCCAAGGTGCTCTTCATGGACGAGCCGACCATCGGCCTCGACGTCTCGATGCAAGCCACGCTGCGCGGCTTCATCAAGGACTACAACGAGAAGCACGGCGCGACGCTGCTCCTCACGAGCCACGACATGGACGACGTGGCCGCGCTCTGCCCGCGGGTCATCGTCATCGACAAGGGGAAAATCTCCTTCGACGGCCCGCTCGAGGGGCTCGTGGAGAAGATCCGCCCCGAGAAGCGCATCGTCTTGCGCCTCGATCGCGAGGTTGCGCTCGCTTCGCTCGAAGCCATCGGGCAAGTGGTGCGGCACGAGCGCGCCGAGGCGGTGCTCCAGGTCGACCGCGCGAAGGTGAACGACGCGGTGGCGCGCGCGCTCTCGACGCTCCCGGTGCGCGACCTCACGGTGGAGAACGCGCCGCTCGAAGAGATCATGAGCGAGCTCTTCGGCCACCCGAAGCGAGGCCACGAAGACGGCGAGGAGAGCGCGTGAGCCTGGCGAACACCGCGCGATCGATCCCGGCGATGATGCGCATCGGCGTGGCCAACGCCGTCGCCTACCGCGCCGAGATGCTCGTGTGGGTGCTGGCGACGACGATGCCGCTGGTGATGCTCGCGCTCTTCGCCGCGGTGGCGCACGACGCGCCGCTCGGTCGTTACGGCGAGGCGGATTTCATCGCGTATTTCTTGGCGACGTTCATCGCGCGGCAGCTCACCGGATCGTGGGCGGCGTGGGAGATCAACCAAGACGTCCGGCAAGGGACGCTTTCCATGCACCTCCTTCGCCCGGTGCACCCGCTCGCCCACTACGCGGTGGAGAACGTCGCCGCGCTGCCGATGCGGGTCGTCATCTCCATCCCCGTGGCCATCGCCGCGCTCGTGTGGGTCGGCGCTTCGAAGGTGACGCACGATCCCGTCTTGTGGGTGCTCTGGCTCGTCGCCGTCGTCGGCGGCTGGCTCATCACGCTGCTCTTGAACCTGGTCATCGGCTGCCTCGCCTTCTTCCTCGAGAGCAGCTTGAAGGTGATGGACCTCTACCTCGTGGCCTACATGGTCATGAGCGGATACTTGATCCCGGTCGATCTCTTCCCCCCGGCCATTCGCGTGGTGAGCGATCTGCTCCCCTTCCGCTACCAGATCGGCCTCCCGGTGGAGCTCATGACCGGCGCGTACGAAGGTCACGTCGGCCTGGCGCTCACGATGGTCGGGCGCCAATGGCTCTTCGTCGCGCTCACCTTCGCGTTGACGCTCCTCGTGTGGAAGCGCGGCGTCCGTCGCTTCGCTGCCTACGGAGGGTGAGCATGCTCGCGCGCTACCTCCGCCTCTTCGGCGTGCAGCTCAAAGCTTCGATGCTGCTCGCGCTCCAGTACCGCACCGACTTCTTCATCGACGCCGCCATCGAGGTGATTTGGGCGGGCATGGCCATCGTGCCGCTCTTCGTGGTGTACGGCGCGCGCGCGAGCGTCGCCGGGTGGAGCTTCGGCGAAGCGCTGCTCGTCGTCGGGTGGTTCACGCTCTTGCAAGCGGTGCTCGAAGGGGCCATCAACCCGAGCCTCACCGCGGTGGTGGAGCACGTGCGCAAAGGGACGCTCGATCTCGTGCTGCTCAAGCCGGCGGACGCGCAGTTCCTGCTCTCGACCGCGCGCTTCTCGCCGTGGCGGAGCGTGAACGTGGTCACGGCGGCGGTGCTCTTCTTCTACGGCTTTCGCCTCCTCGGGCACGGACCGAGCGCCGGCGGCGTGGCGCTGTCGCTGGTCCTCTTCGCCTGCTCCACCGCGCTGCTCTACGCGTTCTGGATCTTGACCGTGAGCGCCGCCTTCTACGTCGTGCGCGTCGACAACCTGACCTACCTCTTCACCTCGGTGTTCGACGCCGCGCGCTGGCCGTCGAGCGTCTTCCGCGGCGTGTGGCACGTGGTCTTCACCTTCGTCCTGCCGTTCGCTGTGATGACGACGTACCCGGCGGAGGCGCTCCTCGGCACGCTCACGACCGGCGCGTTCGCCGGCGCGGTGCTCTCGGCGCTCGCCTTCCTCGCGGTGGCGCGCGCGGTGTGGGTGCGCGCGATTCGTCAGTACACGTCGGCGGGGGGGTGAGGGTCAGCCCACGCGGAGCAGTGGCTTGATGGCGCGAAGGCCGCGCCCGATGTCTTTCTCCGCCTGGCGAAGATCGAAGGCCTGCTGGAGGTTCAGCCAGAACTCGGCGGTGGTTCCGAGAGCCTGAGCGAGACGGAGCGCGCTCTCCGCCGTGACGTCACGACGCCCGGCGACGATCTCGGAGATGCGGTTGGCAGGCACGCCGATCGCCTTGGCGAGCTTGTTCGCGCTGAGCCCGAGCGGCTTGAGGAACTCTTCGGAGAGAACCTCGCCGGGGTGTACGGGACGCATCTTGTTCTTGGGGGGGATCATGGGGTGCCCTCGATGACGCCAGGCGTCTCTGCAGGTTCACGCGAAGCCATAGAAGATGCGCCCTAATGGTAGTCGACGCATTCGACGAGCGTGGGGCCGTGCGCGGTCCACACGAAGCAGAGTCGACCCTGAAGCCCATGTACCTTGTACGTCAAGCGTACGCGTCGGCGGGGCTCGCCAGCTCCTCCACCGAGCCCGCGAAGCCACCGCGCCTACGGCGCTGGCGACGACGCGTGATCGTACGGCGATCGCCCCGTCACCTTTGCTTGCTCGACGCACGCGCGAAGGCACGCCGCGCTGTCGTCGGGGTTCGGAAGGTCGCACGAGGGGGGCTTCCCCTCGTGGTACACGCCATCGAGACACGCGATGAGCGCGGCGCGGTAACGCTCGGGGTAAATCCCGTTCAGGTGTTCGAGGACTTCGGACGCCCCCTGCACGCACGCGCTCGAGCACGGGTCGCGATCGCCCATGCGGGCGCTGAAGCCGGGCGACTTTGGCGGACAAAGGGCTTCGGTGGTCGACCTCATCGCGGGGATGTCACCGCCGGAGAAGAAGCACTCGTCGGAGACTTGGGCGTAGCGCGGGTCGACGGACGCAAAGCTTCGCGCGTCGGGGGCGTTCGGCGGCTTTCGCGACGAGCTCGCGGAAGCGCGGTCCGAAGAGGCGGGCGGAGGCGCGGGCTCGGCCCGACTCGACGGCGCGCGCGCCGCGGGGGGAGCGTGCGTTGGTCCCCACGAGGCACACGAGGGGAGCGCGAGGAGTAGCGCTACGACGGCGAGCCTCACGATCCGAATCTCCCGCTCCTCGCCGGAGCGCAAGCGCGACGAGCGATGCGCGAGCGACCACGGCGCACGGTACGGACACTGATGAACATAGGAGTGGGTGTCGCTCCGAAGTGCGTCGCAGAGCGCCTGCCTCCAGCGAAGGGCATCTTCGACCTGGGCACGCACGCGCGTCGAGAGACATCTCGCGGCGGCGGCACCTTGTCCTGGGCCGTCTCCTCTGGAGGTTCGGCCGTCCGCTCGGGCGGCTCGATCACGACGGTGCTCCGCGGCTCGACACGGTCCGTCGACCGTGCACCCGCACGCGAGCTCTGAACCGGTGGATCCGAACAGAAGGCCCACGGCCCAGAAGACTGTCGCGGGCACGCCGGGGGAGTCCGGAGTGCACTGGGAGCGCGCTGGCTGCGCTCTCGACAAGGTTGAAGGCCCCGCCGCTGTCGCAGACGCCGTCGAGAACGAAGGGGTGCGGATCAGGCGGCGACTCACTCGCAGAGGCCGGCACCGTTGGCCAACCCCTGATCCGCAACGCAGGTCCCGGTGGCGCACGGGTGGGTCGAGTCGCATTGCAGCAGGCACACGAGCGACGAGCCGCTCGCACCGCGGCAATTCATGTTCGCCGCGCAGTCGCTTCCGACCGAGCAAGGGGCCCCCGCGTCGCCCGCACCGATCGCGCGACAGGTCTCGAGCGTGTTGACGTTGTCGTTGTCGTAGAACGCATTCCCGCACGTCCCGCCCGGGCAGTCGTTCCCGAAGGGCGCGCACGTCGGAAAGCAGGTGCCGTACTGCCTTCCCGACGTCGTGGTCGCGGCGCACTTTGCAGCGGAGGCGCAGTCGCTGTCGGCGCTGCAGAGCTTGCGGCACGTGTAACCGCTCGGCGAGGGTAGGCACGCGAGCCCCCTGGCGCAGTCATCGAAGCCCGTCTTGGTCCTCGAGCAGTCCTCTCCGTCGTTCTTGAGGGGCTGCTGGGAAGGCGCCTCGCACGCCGGAACGATCTTGTTTTGAGCGTCGTGAATGTACGTGCACTTCAGATCGACTGCGCAGTCCTGCTTGATCGGGTCGCAGGGCGAACCGACGCCGAGCCCCGCCTCGACAGCGGCATCATCGCCTCCGACGGTGCCGTCATCGACCGCGCCATCGGTGGCGTTGGACGCGCTCGATGAGGAGGATGAGCAGGCGGATGTGGCGAGGAGCGGAGACATCGCCGCGAGTAGCGCTGCGCTCAAAGCCAGGACTGACCGGTTCGCCGCCCGCACCGCGGATGATTCTCGCTTGTTCATGAGCTTCATGAGCCCCTCCCTTTCGCTGCCACCTGGAACGGGGTGAGCGAACTCCTTCCTTCACTGAATCTCGACATCGCGGACTCCTGAGACCCAAACGCCAAACGTTGTCCGCCTCGACGGTCTGCCGCCACCTCGGTCGATGCAGCCGAGGCGCGTGATGCGCGCCATCGCGAACGCGATTCTCATCCGACCTTAGGGAGCAGGCGCCATCGAAAGCTGCGCGGTCGTGTGAATCCGCGAGCGCGGGGTGTCCTCGGGCAAGTGGACTGAAGCGAATGCTCTGGTCACGCATCCCCCCTCGGGTCGTACACGAAACGCCGAGTCTTCGATCTCAACCTCGGCTACGTGCCCGGGAGGATCGACCACAATTACCAACGGCACGCGCATTCCCGCCACCCCGGGCCCGCACTGCCGAACGTCGACCGCACGAAGGCTGGCTGCCACCGCGAGTCTATCGGGCCCTGGGCAGGCGTGAGGGCCCGCGTCGACGAACATATTTGATTGCATGTTGGTGGCGAGCAACAGGTTCTCGATTCGAGTTTCGCAGAAGGGACCCGCTGAGGCCGGAGCGAGCGCCGACGCTGGGAACGGCGAGGCGGCGGACGCATCTTGAGCGTCAACGTGCGCGCCTCCATGGCCGGCGTCCCACTTCGCACAGCCGTGCAGCAGCCCGATAGCGACACTCAGCCCTGCAAGGCTTGGCGAAACCCTCACACGTCCGAGCGTAGGTCGTGGCGAACACGGGGCAAGCATTGGATGTCGGGGCACAGGGCATCGACCCGACTCGACGGCCGTCCGGGCCCCTGGGCACCCGGAGTGACGTTGGTCGAGAGCCTCGCCCCTAGGCACGTGGCCCGACCCCACCCGAACTATCCTCGGGGTTTGGGAAGGCGTCTCGCGACTTCGGAGTCCCGGGTCCGCCCTCTGGATTCGGCTTCTCCACGAAGAAACGCGGATTCACTCCGCCGCGGTCTACCTCGGGCGCTGTCGAGCCCCCGCCCGCGAAGAACGGACGAGCAAGCGCGCGCCTGGTCGCGCGAGGCGGTAATTCATGCCTCTGGAAGTATTTGGGGCCTCCGCTAAAGCGCCGCGTCGGCGCGCGGTCGTCTGATCCACCCTCTGGGTCGGGCATCGCGATGCCACCGCCGGAGTCGGAGGGCTGGGGATCCTTCGGAGGCGGCTCTTTGTGGTGGCTGGGTGCGGCCTTCGGGGGTGCGGCCTTCGCAGGTGACGCGGGTACGGGTGAGGTCGACGACGCTGCGGGCGCCTGCGGCGCCGGCTGCTGGCTCCCTCCCGCGCTCGCGCCGCCGCCCGAGGAACCCGATTTTCTTGGAGTCACATCTCTATCCCTGCCTTGGTCCGCATCTGCACCGCCGCGACCTGAAGAGTGGTCTCCAGAGGACGTCGAGCCGCCTGTCGACGCCGTCGCGCCTCCGCCGCGCGAAGAGGAGTTTCCGCCGCCAGCTCGGCTGGCCCTCGCGCCTCCATGCGGCGTCTCCGGTGTGTCCTTCTTACGGTCGGGTTCGGGGTCGATGTGCGGCAGGTCGAAATAGTTCTGGGTCCCCTGCTCGAAGCCAGGACTACCAAGGTTCCGAAGGCGCTCGATGCCATCAAACATTCTTTGGATAAGCTTCTCGGCCTGCTCGACGTCTTGTTCCGTCTCCCAGTGGCCACGGCTTGACCCCTGCATCCCCCAACTGTTGGTTGCGGGGTGCATACCCGGGTGCACTCCCACCACGTCGAGGTCCAGGTTAAGGTCACGCAAGTCGAAGTCGCCCCGGACGGACTCGGCCACACTATCTGCCGCATCGCGCCACTTCTGACCCGCGGGATCGTTGTCCGGAGTGGCGCCCCCGCCGTAGTAGACGGCCCAATACGCAGGATAGAATTCCTGATCCCACACGTCCTTCGCCGCCTTTAGGGCGTCCTTCCAGCGTTTTCGAATTGCTGCGGCTTCCGTGGGCCCCGGAACAAAGGCCGATTTCCACGGCGTTCCACGGCGCTCCGCGCTTGGCGCGCCCCCTCTCTGCGCAACCGCCTGCGCAATTCTCGCGGCCTGAGCCACGCTCTGTCCGTAGATGCCGGTCCATCCACCCATCCTCAACTCCATCCCCGCGGGCGAAGCCGCCGCGCTCGCTCTCGTGCTGCTCGCCGTCGACGACTTCACACCCCTCAATACCCCAGCTGATACGCCTCGACGTTCTGCCGATCCGCATCCGCGATCGCGCCACTGCACACGATGATCTCGCTAATCAACCCGCCCCAGAACTGCGAGGCGGCGTTGGTGCCGACCTGGAAGCCCGTGCTGCCCGTCTCTGTCGTTTGATGCGTTGCCCCGCCGGAGGTATTGTTTTGAACGCTTCCACCCAAGTAGATCACGGGGTTATTCAGCCCTCCGACAAACTTGTGGCAGCTCTTGAAGGCGGTCGTTGCCGACTGCGTAATGGTGGTCGTCGGCGAGACCGTGACGTTCGCGTACCCGTTGACGCCGTCGCCGTGCACGTAGGTCGTCCCGGTGTAGAACATGCTGGCCGCGTAGGTCGTCGTGCGTCGGATCGTGAACAGCGCTCCACTTCCGTTCTTGGCCACTGCCAGCACGGAATACGCTGAGTTTGCAGCGACGAGATTGTTCACCGTGTTCTCGAGCCACTTGGATCCGGTGAAGTCGATCGCCGGGCATCCATTGAGCCCCGTCGCGTTGAACACCGGCTGATTCGCGCCGGTGCCTTGCGAAACGCCGTTGCCGTTGCCCGAGATGTCACTCCACGAGGTGACGTTGCTCCCGCTCAGCGTCACTCCTTGATCTGCGCGGAGCCAGAGCAGAAGCCCGGGCAGCTTCTGCGGTGAGAACGCCCCCGGCGCGCCCATCCCGAACGTCGCCTCGACGCGAAACGTCGCGTCCCACGTCCCCGCCGTCGAGCCCGCGAGACGCCACCGCACGTAGCGCGCGATGGGGACGTTCGCACCGGTGGACATGACCTTCAAGATCGTCGGCCCACCGACGGTCAGCAGGGTTGTCCCCATCGGGCGGAAGAGCGATTCGTCTGCCGTAGGTGAGGTCTCGTAGAAGAGGAGCACGTTCCCCGAGGCGGGGTTCGTGACCTCGCGCACAGTGAGCCAGAAGACCGCGTCGGCGAACTCCTCGACGTCGAGCCAGTCCGACGCGGTCTGCGTGACCGAGGTCGTGCCGCTCCCGCGCACCGTGGTCCAATCTTGAAGTGTGGCGTTGAGCATGGGTCTCGGGTCGGTTCAGATCGAGAGAGAGTGCGCAGCGACGAGCACGCGGAAGGTGACGCTCCACGCGCTACTCGCTCCGTTGTTCGTGATGCGCCAGCGCATCCACCGCGCGATCGGCTGCTGCGCCACGCGCAGGTTGTCGAGCACGATGGGCGTGAAGCTCACGCCCGGGTTGCACGCGACGACCGTGGCGAAGAGCCCGCCTTGCGCGCTGAACAGCGCTTCGTCGCGAATCGGCGCGTGCTCGAAGTTCAGGTTGAACGCCCCGCCGCCGCTCGTCGCCTCGCGGATGTCGACCCAGAGGGTCGCGTCTTGGAAGGGACCGAGATCGAGGTAGTCGCTGTCCGACTGCGTGACGCTCGTCGTCGTCGACTGCCCCTTGATCGTGATCCAATCCTGCATCGTGGCCGCGCGCATGGCTAACCTCCGACCCAGTTGCCCGACACGTAGATGCGAAACGTGGCGCTCCACGCTGCGGCGGCCGTGATGCTCCAGCGCGCCCATCTGCCCGGGGGCACGAGCGCGCTGGCGGCGAGCACCGGCGTCGCGACGACCACGCCGCCGCTCGCCGCGGCAGACATGTCGACGGCGGCGACCATGGACGCGAACAGCGCGTCTTCTTTGCGCGGCGAGGTCTGGTAGCTGAGGTTCAGCGGCGAGGCGACCGTCTTCCGGCAGTCGAGCCAGAACACGAGGTCCTGGAACATGCCGACATCGAGCCAGCTCGACTCACCCTGGATGATCGTGCCGCCCGAAGGACCGTTCAGCGTCACCCAGTCCTGGAGCAGGATCGACTGCACCGGCTCGTCAGCTCCCCATCACCGAGCAGGCGTTCGCTGCACAGAGGATGCGGAAGGTCGCGTCCCAGGAGCTCGTGGCCGTGCCGGTCACGCTGATCCTCCACCGCACCCAGCGCGCGAGGGGCACGGTGGGGTTCTGGGAGAGAAGTACTTTGGTGACGGTGGGCGAGGCGGGAACGGTGGTGATGGTCGGCCCCGACACCATCGGCGTGAAGAGAATGTCGTCCTTGGTCGGCGCAGTCTCGTAGTTGAAGATGAGGTTGGTGGCTCCGCCGAGCGTGACCTCGCGCAGGTCCAGCCAAAGGACGAGGTCCTGGTAGGGAGCGAATCCCATCCAATCCTGCTCGCCTTGCGTGATGCTCGTGACCGTCGTGCCACCGCGGATCGTGATCCAGTCCTGCAACGTGTATCCGTACATGCCTTGTCTCCTTCGGGGCCATGCCCCCAACACTCTGCGCGCGTGAGATCAGAGCCCTTGGGCGAGCGCTTGCCCCGTGATGCGGAACGTCGCGCTCCACGAGATGCCGGCGTCGTCGAAGATCTGCCAGCGAAGCCAGCGCGCGAGGGGGAGCGCCGGCAGCTCCGAGAGCAAGACCTTGCTGAAGAGCGGGGTCGCGCTCGCCGAGAGGGTGATGGTCTGAATCGTCGAGAAGAAGTTGGCGTCGCGCACCGGCGAGGTCTGGTAGCGGAGCTTCGGCGCCGCGCCGGAGGAGACCGTCACCTGGGAGACCTCGAGCCAGAGCATCAGGTCCCCGAAGGGGCTGAGCTCGACCCACTCGCGCTCTCCTTGGGTGATTGGAACGAACGCGGTGGTGACGGAGCTCTGCATCGTCGTCCACTCTTGCAAGATGAACGAGGTGCTCATCCGATCTCCTGCGCGGGGCGCCCGCCTTGCAGCACCGAGAAGTGCGGACAGACGAAGTTGACGCTCGCGAGCACGCGGAAGGTCATCGTCCAGGTCGATGGGTTCGCGATGCCGAGGGTCCATCGGCAATAGCGCGCGAGAGGCTGCGCCGCGCCGCGCGCGCGGATGACGTTCACGAACGCGCCCATGCTGCTGACGAGGAGCTGCGTCATCGGGAGAAACAGCTCGTCGTCGAGCGTGGGAGAGGTCTCGACGTAGAGCGTGGGCGTCGCCGAGGTGGTGGCCTCGGTGATCTGAAACCAGATCTGCGCGTCACGCGCGCCGTCGACCTCGAGCCACGAGTCCTCGGTCTGCTTCACGGAGATGACCGACGACGAGCCGGTCAGCGTCGTCCAGTCTTGGAGCAGGTACGTGCGCACGACACCGCCTAGAGCAACGCGCGGGCCATGCGCGAAGAGCGGGATTTGCGCGGTGACTTCAAAGCGCGCTGGCCACTTTGGCCAAGCGCGTCCCTTCGAGCCTTGGCGTGTGAGGTCAGCGGGGAGCGGGCAACTCCGCGCAATCGCGCGTCATGATCGAGGTGGCCACTTCTGGCCAGCCGGTTGCGCGCTCTTGTCCAGTCGATCGGTAGGAGCGGCAGGGCCTAGCGGCTGCGCACGAGCCCGAACCGACGCAGGCGTCGCTCCAGGGTCTTCCGCGGAACGCGAAGCTCGCGCGCGATGCGGCTGACGTTGCCCTCGCATCTCGCGAAGGCTTCTTCGAGGACGCGTCGCTCCTCGTCGGCGAGGTGGGCGCGGAGATCGGGCGTGAGGGTGCGCACGCCGGAGGTGTTTCCGACCGAAGCGGTGGGGTCCTCGCTCCGCTCCAACGTCTCCGCGCTGATCTGCGCGCTCACGGCGTAGTGGACAGCGCGCGCGAGGACGTTCTTCAGCTCGCGCACGTTGCCCGGCCACTCACGCTGCGTGAGCCAGAGCACCGCGTCGCTCGTCAGGTCGATGTCGGGCGGCGTGAGCTCGCGGGCCAAGAGAGGAATATCCTCCCGCCGCTGTGCGAGCGGCGGGAGGACGATGCGCAGCGCGTCGAGGCGGTGGAGCAGATCCTCGCGGAAGCGCCCTTCAAGGACGCGGCGGCGGAGATCGATGTTCGTCGCGGCGACGACGCGCGCCCGCACCTCGTGCTCGCGCGCCCCCGCACCGACCTGCCGGAGGCGACGCGTCTCGAGCACGCGAAGGAGCTTCGCTTGCTGCTCGAGCGGCATGTCCCCAATCTCGTCCAAGAAGAGCGTCCCCTCGCCGGCGCTCAGGAACGCGCCCACCCTCGACTCGACAGCACCGGTGAAGGCGCCGCGCGCGTGACCGAAGAGCTCAGACTCCGCCAGCGCAGAGTTCATCGACGCCGAGTTCAGATCGAAGAAGGGCGAGCCGCGCGGACGCCCGAGCTTGTGGAGCGCGAGCGCCACACGCTCCTTGCCGCTGCCGCTGGGCCCGGTGAGGAGGATGGTCTCGAGCCCTTTCGAGAAGCGCACGATCCGATCGTTGACCTCGCGCGCCGCGGCCGAGGCACCCACAGACATTCCGTCATTCAAAGGCGATCCGTCGCGCAAGGGGTTCGGCGTGGCCATGTGACCCGCGCTCTCTGCGACAAGATGTCGACGTTCTGTGTCGTCCCACCCCCGCACTGCGCCAGACTGCAACGAGACGGATAGCCTGACAATTCCTCTTGAGGTGCACGATGTGAGAATTCGTCAGCTCATCCGATCCACGTGCCTCGGGGGATCCCTGAGGGGCGGCGGTCGCCACGCGTCTCCACCACGCCGCGCCTCGCCGCAGGCGCTGCCGCCGCGCTAGAGACCTTGCTGAGCGCTCCCGAAGGTCGGTCCGCGCGAAATTCGTGGGCTGCCGATGCACCGAAGAACGAGGGCCGCGCGTCACGCACGAATCGACGCCCCCACAAGGCGCCGCGTTCCGCGGGAAATATCAGCGCGCCGCTGACCACGTGCTCTCGTCGAGGGAGCCCAGCTCACCCTCGCGCGGCTCAGCAAGGTCGACCGCGCGATCGAGAGCGCGCCGACGACCCGTCGGCATGGCGTATGGCTTCGCGCCAATGGCGTACGCGCCGTGCGCCGTGGCGTACGCCGCGTGCGCCATGGCCGACGGCGCGGTGGGCGTGCCGCGCGGCGCGCGAAAGCGTTCATCGACGAATTCGACCGCGATGGTTCGAATTCACGCAACTGCATCGAGGGGGCGGCCGATGGGAGGGTATGCGCCGTCGCACTACCTGCGCGGCCATCCGGGAGCACGAAGCTCCTGGGCTCGACGGAGATTTTCCCATGAAGACGATCACTCGCTACGCCCGCACCACCCTCGAAGCCCGCGCGCTCCGCATGTTGCGGACGCTCGGCACCTCGGCCGCGATCCGCTCGGCCATGGCGGCTCACGGCTACACCCAGGCGGAACACGAAGAGGGCTGGAACCTCTGCGTGGCGCTCGGCGGCTATCGGGGCACGCCCGTCGAGAGCAACGAGGCCGCCATCCGCGCCGCACTGGCCGCGGTCACCGACTTCGCGCACCGCGACCTCGCGCGTCTCGCCTCGGGCGTGAAGCGCTTCTTCCCGGAGCAGTACGAAGCTCTCTTCGGAGGCCTCGTGATGACGACCGAAGCGAACCCCGTCGTCGAAGCGAACCTCTTTCTAGATCGCTACGAGGCGATGAACGGCAAGGGCGCCAAGAAGACGGACCACGCCGTCGTCGCGTTGCTCGCCCAGCGCGGCTTCGACAAGGACGCGGCCGCCAAGCTCGGCGCCGAGCTCGAAGCCACCCGCGTCGAGCCCGAGGCGAACATCACTTCGACCGACGCGGAGCGCGACGCGCGTCGCGACGCGCTCCTCCAGAAGCTCCAAGTCTGGTTCGACGACTGGAGCCTCACCGCGCGCATGACCTTTCACCGGAAGGATCACCTGATCCGTCTCGGCATCGGCCACCGCGTCCGCAAGCCGGCGGTGACGGGCGGCGTGGTCGCGACGCCCGATCCGACGCCTGCGCTCCCTCCCGCCAAGCCGGTGCTCGCCCTCGTCGCCGACACCTTGCAGGTGGCGTGACGCGCCGAACGGAACGGAACGACGCGAGGTCCGGCAAGGCGACCCGCAAGAAGCCAAGAGACCCTCCAAGGGCGCCCCTCCGAAACGGAGGCGGCGCTCTCGGTGTTTTTAGGAGTGCCTCGCCTTCGGCCTCTCACGTCCCGGGACCTCTCCAGCAAGTGCGACCCGGGGCTGGTGAACGAAAGCGAGCAGGCTGGCCCTAAGCCGCTTGGAGCCCCGAAATGCTTCGCGCTCTTACCGAGGGAGCCTTGGACGCGCCTCCGTCACTCCTCTCCCTTCGCAAGCAGGGAGAAGCAAGCCTCAGTCTCAACGTCCTCGCCTCTCTCCAGGCACTCCAGCGCGATTCGCAGTCTGGGCGAAGCGGAGGTGACGGCTGCACGACGCAGGTCGGCGGTCGCCGCGGTCCCTTCTCTCGCCTGAAGGGCGAACGCGGCGGCGGCGCGTACCTCCACCGTCAGTGCGGAGTTCGCCAGAGTCTGTCTGAGGCGTCCCGTGTTGAGATGTACGGGCTGGCGATAGGATCCACCGTCGACGCGCCGGAGAGCGGCAAGCCAGTCTGTCGCCGCTCTACCCCCGCACTCCAAACTCCGGGCATCTTCGCTCAATGCCCGCGACCCGCCCTCGCTGTCGGAGCCATTGGGCCCCAGGCGGTGCTCAAACTCTTCGAAGGGCTCTTCGGCGCTGCCGGCTGTGTGAAGGACGAGGACCTCGTTCGTAGTCAAGTGGAGCACGAGGTCACGCCCACTCTGGACTATCCGGCGGATCGCCCAGCGTGGCACGAAGTGAGGAGATCGCCACCTCCGGAGGTACACCCCGTCCTCTCCGACGCTGACGAACATCGTTCGAAGCCGCTTTGCTGACAGCGCCGTGAACGCTAGTCCGATAGTCGTCACGCAGAAGATTTGCGGCAGCGCGGCAGGGCCAAACTTTGCGAGAAGAATGAAGACGAGGGCGAAGTGTACAGCCCCAACGCACGCAGCGAAGTTCCGCTCCCAACGCTGCGAGGCGCGATGAAATTGGGCGGCGAAAGTCTCCGACGCTACTTTGAACTTGCCGGCCGCAAGAAACTTGTCGGCCTCTCTCCGCTGGGGAAATCGGACCGCAAGGTCGAACAACCCTGGCACTTCGATGGCCCGCTCCGACCGACTGAGAAACACGGTCACCGTACCCCTGCGCAGGCACTCGCAACGCACCGAGCGGATCGCGTCGCGGCGAAGACGGAGGGCTCCATCCACGGAAACCCCCCGGTCGTCCGCCCTGACCCGCGCGGAGCGCCAGGGGTCCGCGCTCGAGGATCCACGCCCAGTGAGCAGGCGGGCCAACCCGAGGACGCTCAGCCGAAGGAGCTTGGCACGCGGGAGGGATCCCTCCGAGACCGACAGAAGGGCTTCGAACACTCCCTCGGGTGCCTGCTCGTCACGGGTCACGCAAATGAAGGCTTGCATCGCGATGGGGCGCTGTCGACCCGACCAGCTTCACTTTTGCGAGCTAATAGCGGTTGCGACTGGATGATACTCAGGAGCGTGGACTGCCGCCTCCGGAGTCCTCGGGATTCGGCCTGTAATCTCTAGATCGGGGAGTTCCGCTGCCGCTGTCCTCCGGGTTGGGTGTTAGATCCCGAGTGAGTTTCACCATGCCTTGCGCACTCCTCAGCCGGGGCGCCCCTGGTCCCTTACCCTGCCCTCCCTCGTCCGCCGGTCGGTAGACCGAGGACACCGGCATGGAAGCGGTGGAACGCGGACCACCCGGCCCGCGCGGTGTTGAGTCATCATCAGATGGCATGTGACCCAGGTGAAAGAGTCCGGTCTCGTGGCCGACCCACCCTATTGCGCCCCCCACGAGAGCCCCCGAAAGCACGTTGGAGAACATGACTACCTGAGGGGCAACGTCCGCCGGAGGAATGAAGGTCAATACAGCAGCAGCGTAGACCGCGCCTGCTCCTGCCCCAGCGACGCTACCGATACGGACATCGGCTTTCTTTTCAGCCTCGTCCTGCGCCTTCGCCTCCGCCGCCTCCTTCTGCTTTTCCGTCTCGTTCTTCCCGGGCTGCGGGGTCTTGTCCGGCCCGTCACCTGACGGAGTGGTTGGCCCAGGATCGCTGGCGCCGTCGGTCACACGCGAACCCGGATGCAGACGCTGCGTGAGCGCCGATCCGATCGGCGATGCGCCGGGCCCTCGCTGCCCGAACTGATCGAAGACCTCCGGCACATTCGACACCTTCGGCGCGCCTCCCGGCCCCCACTTCGCCACGCGCCTCCCAACGACGTCCGGCTTGTGATCATCCGGCCGAAACGCGCCGAGCCCCCACGCTGCCTCGGGCGCGATCTGGCCGTTGCTCACGTTGTTCGGCCCCGTGATGGCGGGGACGTTCATCTCCCACTCGGGTCCGCTCTGCGCGCTGCCCGGGCCCGGCCGGCGCCAAGAGCCGAGCACACTCCCGCCGGGATTGCTTCCGTCGTTGAGGCCCGGAGGACTCGGTGGCCCGCCGCCGCCGGGGATCGAGACACCTCCGATGGAAGTCGGCGTGCTCCCATCCGTAAACGCGTTCCCTCTCCCTCCGAGTGACCCGTAGATCGCGGAAGGATCCTGCGGTCCGCCCGCGCCCCCGAGGGGATTCTTGGGCGCGATACCTCCTTGGCCCGAGCCCGCCACGTAGTTCTTCGCGGGGTTGCCCGGGCGCGCGTCCCGGATGCGCGCGTACTGCGGCGCCTCGTGTTGTGCTTCACGACCTTCGCTGAATCTCGGCATCGCGTCCTCCTCACACCGAACGCCAAAGTTGTGCGCGTGCGGATCTCTCGCCGCGCCAAACGCCGGTGAGGTCCGAGGTGGAGCGTCGGCGGATAGAGCAACGCCTGGGCCATGCGCGACGAACGGGATTTGCGCGGTGAGCTCGAAGCCGGCTGGCCACTTTGGCCAAGCGCGTCCCTTCAAGCCTTGGCGCGCGAGGTCAGCCGAGAGCGGGCAACTCCTCGCAATCGCGCGTCATGATCGAGGTGGCCATTTCTGGCCACCTGATTGCGCGCTCTTGTCCAGTCGATCGGTAGAAGCGGTCGCCTCTCCCCTACCCGCTCCGCGCCACCGCGTAGCCGACGAAGAACGGCCCCATCTGCGCGATGAACTCGCTCGTCTGGCGCGTCTTCCTCATGGCCTGCACGAGGTGCGAGAGCGGGTGGAGCTCCGCCCCCACGAGGCCGATGACGAACTCGTTGTCTTTGCCGTCGAGTCCGTGGCACGCGAGGCGAATGTCGTGGGCGAGCTCTTGCTGGCCGTACGCCATCCCCAGCGCCGCGTGCTCGCGGAGGATGTGGCTCTGATCGATCGGCTCGAGCTTGGCGAAGGCACCGGTGCGGCGGAGCGGGTACCAGACGTGCCACGGGTAACGCTCGTCGAGGACGTTTTGGATCGGGCGCTCGAGCAGCACGAAGCCGAGGTCGGGCTCGTGGCCGGTGCTGTAGCTCCTGCCGATCATCGCCATCTCGGGGCGGAGCGTGACGCCGCGAAGGAGCTCGGTCGAAAAGAGCGGCCGCACCTCGCGGACGAAGCGCGCCGGATCCTCGCCCCACGAGAGGAGCCCGATGCCGCGCGGATCGGCGGCGTCGGCGTACACCACGCCGGGGATCTTCTTCGCGCGGAGCATCTCGCCGAGGGCCTTGGCCGTGGCGTCGGCGTCGGCGCCCACGGGGACGTCGAACACGAGCAGCTCCATGAAGAGCCGTCGGTTCATGCTCTGGCGCACCCCCTCCTTCTTGCCGCCGTACTCGTTCACGTCGACGTGCGGCAGGCCGGGCTGCTTGGTCTCGGGCGCGCTCGAAGGGCCGTGGGCGCCAGAAGAGCCAGAGGAAGAGGAACCAGGGGAAGAAGACGGATCGTGGCTCATCGGGGTCGAGCATAGCTCGCCTTGGCGGCGGCCGCGGCGGCCGGTCACTTTTACGCCTGGGCTTGCCGGAGCAAATCGCCCGTCCCATGCTCTACCTGCCATGCTCGCATCCTTACGCCGTGGATCCGGGCCGCCCCGTTTCACCGAGAACGAGCCCTTCGCGCTCCTCGTCGGCTGCCATGCGCGCATCCGCGCCTTCACCGCGCTCGCCGTCGCCTTGCCGCGCGTCCCGGCGGACGATCGCGACGTCGCCCGCGCCGCCGAAGACGTGCTCCGTTACTTCACCCTCGCGCTCCCGCTCCACGAAGAAGACGAAGAGGACGAGCTCGTCGAGGCGCTTCGTCTCCACGCGCCGCACGACAGCTGGGGGCCGATCCTCGCCACCGTGCGCGAAGAGCACCGCGCCATCGACGCTGCCCTCGCCGGCCTCACGCCGCTCTGGGAAGAGGTCGCGCGAAACCCCGCGGCGCTCGCGCGGCACAAGAGCGAGCTCGATCGCGGCGCCACATCGCTCGAAGCGCTGTTCGAGCCGCACCTCGCGCTCGAAGAGGATCGCCTCTTCCCCCTCGCGCGGCGTTACCTCCCGGCGGAGGCGCAAGGCGGGCTGCTCGAGGCGTTCCGCGAGCGGCGTCGTCTCTCCTTCGCGAGCTGACGGCGCTCACGGCGCGAGGAGCGCGTCGGTCACGGGTCCCGGCGTGAGGAGCGGACGGATCTCGGCGGCGGTGAAGCTCGCTTCCTGCGGGCCGATGACGTGCGGGCCGATCTCGTAGTCGCCGAACTCGACGTCGATGCCGCCCCCGGCGCGGAGGCACAAGTTCGTCGTGTCCGAGACCTTGGGGTGCGCGTCGTAGAACCCCGCCTCGGTGAGATCCTTCACGCCGTGCTCGCTCTCGAGCTTCTTCTCGACGAGCGCGTCGAGGCGCGCGCGCGCTTCGGCGGTGAAGAGCCCGATCAGCGAGACGCTCTCCCCCTTCGCCAGATCGACGACGAGGCACTTCTCCCACACCATCCCGTGCGCGCCGCCGGTGAAGCCGTTGCCGGCGAGATCGATCCCGACGAAGCCCTTCTTGGCGACGGCCGTGTAGCCGCCTTCGACGTTGAACGGCAGATCGGGCGTGGCGCTCTCGCAGTCTTCCTTGCCCAGCGCGAGGCCGCCCGTGGCCGCGGTCTTCAAGAGCGCGTCGAGCTTCGCCTGGGCCGCCTTGTCGGCGAGCCCTTCGATCGAAGGATAGAGGATGCTCGACGTGCAGCTCTTGCTCGGCTCGGCGTACTCCTCTTGCGGGACGAGGCGCGCGCCGCCGGTGAGGGTCAAGGTCTCCGGATACGCGTCGGCCGCCGCGAGGAGCAAGGGCAAGGAGCGCGCGCCGTCGGGCGACGACCAGGTCCCGACGAAGAGGTGCGGGTCGAGGAAGAATCCGTGCATCTTCCCCGTACTCGGCTTCCCCGCCGCCCCCTCGGTGAGGTCCGCTTCGCCGGTGTGGGGATCGACCGTGCCTTGGAGCGGCAAGTCGCTCTTGCTGCGCGCGTAGCGGTAGCTGCCGTGGAGCGCGCCCCCCTCGCGCGTGAGGCTCGCGCGGACGCGGAGCTTGTTCCCCAGCGATCCGGCGTACGCCTGGGTGAAGCCCTTCGCGTCGCCGAAGGGGACGCTGCGCTTCGCTTCGACGTTTTGCGTCGCGCCGCTGGCGCCGTCCTTCACGGTGCCGGTGAGCGCCGACGTCGCCGGATCGAAGACGAGCTCGAAGCTCGCGGCGGGGGCTTTGACGCCCTGAGCCTTGGCGCCGTGGGCCGCGGTCGTGTCGTCGAGGTGCCAGTGCGTGGCGTCGCGCGCCGTCCCTTCGAGACGCGCCGGCTCTTCGTCGTCGACGGCGTAGACGCCGCGGAGCGCGCCTTCGTGGCGCTCGACGTAGAGGCGGAGCGATCGCGACGTGTGCACCGTGCCACGGAAGGCGTGGATCTCGCTCGCGGTCGCCGAAGCGCTCGCCGACGGCGCGGCTTGCGGGGACGACGACGACGACGCGACCGCGGAGGCCGACGGTGTCGTCGCGGTCGCAGGCTTCGCCTTATCGCGGCACGCGGGGAGGACGAACGCGCTCGCGAGCGCGAAGAAGAAGACCGCGCGGGTCTCACCGACGAAGGAGCGAGCGTGCATGCGCGCGACCGTAGCGAGGGTGCGTCGCGCCATCTACGCCGAGCGCCCCGCGCGAGGTGCGACAAGGTAGGCATCCGCGTGAAACTCCTCACGGAACAGCCGTTCGTCGGGTGGATCGCGCGACCGCCGATCCGGGCTCCGCCGGGCGGCGCGATCGAGGCGCTACGACACACCGCGCCAGGGGTCTCGGACAGGTCGCATCCGAATCGCGAGATGTTCCATGAGCTCCCCTGGTGGAACCTCGAGCGATCGCCGAAGCGTCGATCGTTGGCCCGACCATTGCTCATCAAGGGGGGGGAGCCCTTCTAGGCGGGGGGACCCAGGCAGTCGAGGCGACCATGGGACTCTTCAAAGCGGTTGGAAATCTGGTGCGTCGGATCTCCTCCTATCCGCCGCCGCCCCCGGCGCCGGCGCCGGTCGAGCTCTCGGCCGCCGAGATCGAGTGGGCGCGCGTGAAGGACTTCGTGCGCGGGTGCGAGCGCCACGGGCTCTCGCTCGGCGGGCTGCTCATCACCGATCCGGTCGGCTTCTGGACGCGCCACGGGCGCATCGAAGAGGCCACGCGCGCCGGCATGCCGCTCGAGCGCGCCGCGGTGAACGAGGGCTTCCAAGGCGCGCAGCACTGGCTCCTCGTCGAGCGCTACTTCCGCGCGCGCTACTCCGAGCTCGTCACGCGCACCGACGGCTCGATGATGGTGGCGCACGTGAACGAGTTCCGCCGCGCCGCCGAGCTCGCCGCCGCCGCCCGCGAGCGCGCCCGCGCCGACGCCAAGGCGCTCGAGCCGGTGCAAGGGATCACGCTGGAGCGCTTCGCGCAGATCGCGGCGACGCTCCTCGACCTCGGCCCCGAGCCTTCGCGCGCCGAGCTCTCCCACGTGCTGAACGGCATCGGCATCGGCCCCGCGCGCTACGGCGCCGCGCGCCGCGCCTGGGTCGAGCGCATCAAGGGGGACACGAGCGGGCGCCTCAAGCTGCGCTACCTCGAGGCCTTCGCCGACGCGCGCCGCGCGGTGCTCGCGCAGGGCGGCAGCGGCGTGCACCAGAAAGACGACATCGACGGCACGGCGCGCGCTGCAGCGCGGCGCTCGTGGGTCGACCTCACCTTCGCGTCGTGAAGCGCGTCGTGAGGCGCGTCCTGAAGGGCGTAGTGCGGCGTGTCATGCAGCGCATCGTGAGGCGCGCGGCGCGGGACGTGAAGCTCGCGCGGGCCCGCGTGCTACGCTGAGAGACCGTGCGACGCGCTCTTCTGCTCCTCGCGGCCGGCGGCTTCGTGGCGCTCGTCGCTTGCGGATCGAGCGACGCCGGGAGCGGCGCGAACGACGGCGGGGCGGGCGCTCACGACGGCGCGATTGGCGCGGGCGATGACGGCGCCGCGGGGGACGATGCTTCCTCGGGCGACGACGGGGGCCCGGGCAGCGATGCCAGCGTCCCCTGCACCACGGTGACCGACGCGTCGTCGGTGGTCATCGCCAACGCGGCGTCGGCCGACGACTTCGCGCTCTACGTGGAGGCGGCCTCGGCGTCGGCGACGCACTGGGGCCAAGCGGGGAACGAAGCCGTCGTCCTCGAGGTGTCGCGCGGCGCGACCAAGATCGGCGAGCTCGTCCTTCATCAAGGCAAGGTGCGCTTCACGTACGGCATGCACGTGGGGGCGCTCGCGGTGGGCGATCCCATCTCGGTGCGCGTGTCGCCGCGCTCGGCGACGATGGCGCAGAAGAGCGTGTGCGTCGGCAAGGTCACCTTGACCTCGGCGACGGATCTCGGCGCCGCAGGCGAAGGGCTCAAGAACGCGCCCATCTTCGTCTGGCCGGCGAAGAAGATCTTCGACGACTTGCCGGTGATGACCGGCTGGTCCAAAGGCGGAAAGAGCTACCAAGCCGTCTACACGAACGAGAACGGCGGCACGACCGAGCAGTGCGGCGGCGGCGCTTCGGGCCTGCAGGCGGAGATCGCGCGCTGGGGGCGCAGCGTCGACATCGAAGGGATGTACTCGTACGGCGGCGCGGCCCCTTCGTGGGAGCGCTGCACCGGCACCGTGCCGACGACCACCACCGCCATCCGCATGGAGGCGGCGCATCCCATCCTCTATTACGGCGACGGTCACAACCGCCTCTTCGAGAGCCGCGGCGGCTACGGGCAAACGTGCGGATCGGGCTCGCCGGAGAAGGCCGACGGCGACATCCCCGGCTGGAACACGCAGAACCCGGGGAACGAAGCGGCGAAGGACGACGCGTACGTCGTGACGGTGCGCCCGCTGCCGGTCGATCTCGACGCGCTCGGTTACCGCGCCGCCGGCGGGCGGCGCGAGGCGATGCTCGATCACTACGCGCCGTGGCTCTATCGCATCACGAGCGAGGAGGTGACGCGCGAGGGGAAGATCGACAACTCGAAGACCTTCCCCCTCGAGCAGTACATGTTCGTCGACGTGCACGCGTCGGACGTGGGCGGCTCGGGGGATCGGGTGTGCTCCTTCACCACCTCGGGCGGCTTCGTGCTGCGCCTCAAGGCGAAAGACGGCACGACCGTCGACGGGCCGCAGATGACGGCCGATTACTTCGGCGGCGATCCGGGGTGGAAGCGCATCTCCATTCCGCTCCCCAAGGCGTACAAGACGTCCGACTTCACGCAGATGATCTTCGACGCCTACGACAACGACGGCATCTACCTCCTGTCGATCGGCGACGCGTTCATCCCCCGCGCTTCGGGCGACAACGGCGCGACGCTCGACTACCTCCGCCAAGGGACGAAGGACATCAACGTCTACGTCGACGACGGCAACAGCGGCTGCACCAACGGCACGAACTCGAGCGGCCCCGGCGGCACGCCGTACCCGTGCGTCGGCACGCTCTACACGTTCACGCCTTAGCGCGCGCGGCGACGGCGACGAAGCACCGACGCGACGACGACGGTGAGCGACGCGAAGAAGGCGCCCCCCGTGCCGCGCGGCGCGCGCCCGGTGGCGTGGCATGAGCAGCTCCCCGCCCCCGAATCGCCGGGGAGATCTGCCGGGCCCGAGTCAGCGCCGAACGTGCCGCCTTCTTGCGGCGGAGCGACGCCGCCGTCCGCGCCGCCTCCGCCACCACCACCCCCGG
This sequence comes from uncultured Polyangiaceae bacterium, assembly GCA_964531795.1. Taxonomy (GTDB): domain Bacteria; phylum Myxococcota_A; class Polyangia; order Polyangiales; family Polyangiaceae; genus CAZHHD01. The sequence continues at coordinate 75,045 of CAZHHD010000018.1, forward strand.
CGTCGATCGCGCTCGTCACGCACGGACCCGTGGCTTGATCGATGACGATGTCGGCGCCGTAATAGAAGCGGAGGATCTGATCGAAGGTCTTCCCCTCGTCCGCCAAGCAGCGCGAGCCGAGCTGCGACATGCACCCGCGGTTTCGGTAGTTCGTCGGGGTCTGCGATCCGAGCGGCGTCTGATGGATGTTCGAGCCGCTCAGCCCTTCGTTGTACGTGACGTCGCTCTCGGTACCGCCCGGCGCGCCTTTGCACGCCGGCGGGCTGGCGGCGCCGCCGGCCACGTAGAAGGAGCAGACCGTCGTGTCCTTGTAACGAAGGATGAGCCCCTCGGTCTCCTTCACCGCTTGGATCTGCTCTTGGGTCGGCCCCGAGCCGCAGGAGTAGACCTGATCCCCCTGCCCGTCGGAGACGGCGCCCGAGGTCTCGAGCTTGTAATAGAGGTAGCTCCGCGCGGCGACGGCCTGCGCCTTGAGCGCTTCGAACGGCGCGCCGCCGTTCTCGCAGTGCACGACGTGGGGGAGGTACTGGGTCTCGACGTCCAGGGTGCCGACGCCGTTCACCTTGGCTTGGCAGTACGCGGTGAGCGGCGCGCTCGTCTGGCCGAGGGTCTCGTCGTCGCCCGGCTGCCCGGCGCACGCGCTCGCCCCGAGGACGGCGAGCCCCAAGACCGCACGAAAAAAGCGGGGAAGAGCGCGCCCGCCGGGTCTCTCTTGGCCTCTTTTTGCCGCGCCTTCGCCACGCATGGGCGTCGAAGGTAGCACTCGATTCCCCCTGTCGCCCGTGCCGTAGAAGCGGTCTACTCTCGCCTCGCAGCCATGAGCGAAATCCAGAAGATCGCCAAGATGCTCCAGGGCGAGTCGATCGAGAAGCAGATCGCCGCCGCCATCGTCTTGGGAGAGCTCCGTCCCAAGGGGCCCGAGGTGACCGCCGCGCTCTCCTCGGCGCTCGACAGCGACGTGCCGCTCCTCCAGCGCCACGCGCTCGTCGCCCTCGCGCGGACGGGGGCGAAGAAGGCGCTGCCGAAGATCTTCCCGCTCCTCTCGGCGCACGACGTCGAAGTGCGGCGCGCCGCCATCGAAGCGGTGACGAGCATCGGCGAGGACGTGGTGCCGACCATTCGCGCGCGCATGGCCACGGCGCCGGCCGACGAGCGTCGGGCGCTCGACGCGGTGCTCGCCGAGCTCGGGGGGAAGGATGCATTCTCCACGCTTCTCGCAGGGCTCACCTCGGGCGAAGGGGAAGCGGCCAAGGCCGCGGCCATCGCCGTCCGCCAGCACGTGAAGAACGCCGACGCTCGCGCGCGCCGCGGCTACGTGGCCGAGACCGAGAAATTCTTGGAGAAGCAGGCGAAGGCCAAGGGCTCGCCGCAAGCCATCGCCGCCGCCATCAAGATCCTCGGCTACTGCGAAGAGCCCAAGGTGCTCGGCACGCTGACCGCTTACGCGAAGGACAAGAAGCAACCGGCGGCGGTGCGCCTCGAGGCCATCATCGCCATGCGCTTCGCCTTGGGCGACACGTCGGGCGGGGCGAAGGTGGCGGAGATCCTCCTCGACGCCGCGGCCGACGACGATCGCACGCTCGCGCAGACGGCGCTCCACACGCTCGGGAGCCTCGCGCTCCCCGCCGGCGTGTCGAAGCGGCTGGAGAAGCTCGTCGCCCACCCGGACATCGATCGCGCGCGCTTCGTCATCGAGCAGCTCGGTCGCCAGGGCGATCAAGACGCCGCGCGCATCCTCGCCAAGGTGCTCTGCGAGAGCGATCGCAAGCGCGCCGAGATCGCCGCCGCCGCGCTCGTGGGCAAAGAGGTGGCGGTGCCGCTCCTCGCGAAGGCGCTCCTCGCCACGACCGACGCCGACCGCGCGTGGATGATCCGCAACGTGCTCCGCCCCATGGCCAAGAAGGTGGCGAAGCCGATCCAAAAAGAGCTCCTCGAAGAGGCGGTGGATCGCTTCGGCAAGGGGGCGCGCAACTGGGAGGCGCTCCTCGACGTCGTGCGCGACGCCGATCCCGACGCGGTGGCCACCGCGCTTCGTGCGCTCGCGCAGAAGCTCCGGAAGGGCGATCACAAGGACAAGTCGGCTTCGGTCTTGGGCCTCTTGTGCCGGAGCGATCGCGCGACCGACGACGATCGCTACGCCCTCGCCTCGCTCGAGCTCGCCAAGAGCGGCAAGGACACGCGCCCCGCGGCGCGCGCCGGCGACGAGGGGCTTCGTCAGCTCCACACGCTCCTCGGTCGCGGCTACGACGTGGTCGGCGCGCTCCGCAAAGATCGCGGGCTCGGCTTGGAAGAGCTCTTTTACGCCGGCTTCCACTTCACCGAAGCGGGGCACCCCGCGGGCGAGGAGCTCCTCTCCGAGGTGGTGAAGAAGGGCGGCCGCAGCAAGCTCGCCAAGATGGCGAAGAACAAGCTCTCGCTCTCGGCTTCGAGTTGACAGAAAAGAAGGCCTCCCTAGCCACGCGGGCGGTGCGCGGCGCGAGCTGGACCATCGCCACCGGGATCGGCTCGCGCGCCCTCGGGCTCGTGGGGACGTTGGCGCTCACCTATTTTCTGACGCCGGCCATCTTGGGCGAGGTGTCGGACGCCTCGATCCTCGTCCTCTCGGCGAACCAGCTCTCGACCATCGGTGTCGGGCAGTACGTCATCGCCAAGCGCGACGCCGGGCGCGAGGCCACGTGGCACGCCACCGTGTTTCACCTGGTCCTCGGCGCCATCGCCATCTTGGCGGTCGTGCTGTTCAAAGATCGCTTCGGCGTGCTCTTGCACGCGCCGGACATGGCGCCGTACGTGCCGGGACTCGCCGTGTCGGTCGCGGTCGATCGCGTCGGCTTCATCCCCGAGCGGCTCCTCGCCCGCGACATGCGCTTTCGCGTCATCGGGCTCACGCGGACCGCGGGTGAGATCGCCTACACCGTGAGCTCGGTCAGCTTGGCGATGCTCGGCTGGGGCGGCGCCGCGGTCGTGTGGGGGAACATCGTGAGGAGCGTCCTCCGCACGGTGATCTTGTGCGTCACCGTCGAGCGCGCCGAGTGGCTCACGCCGAGCAAGCTCACCAAAGAGACGACGCGCTCGCTCCTCGCCTTCGGTCTCCCCTTCTCGGTGAGCGCGACGGCGTCGTTCGCCTCGCGGCGCTGGGACAACCTCGTGGTGTCGCGCCTCTTCGGCCCGAGCATCCTCGGCGAGTACAACCTCGCCTACAACTTGGCCGACATCCCCGCGGTGCAAGTGGGCGAGCAGATCGGCGACGTGCTCCTCCCGTCGTTTTCGCAGATGGAGGCCGAGCAGCGGAAGGCCGCGCTCATTCGCTCGACCGGTCTCCTCGCGCTCGTCGTTTTTCCTTTGGCCGTCGGGCTCGGCGCCGTCGCCCCGACCGCGATCCACACGCTCTTACGCAAAGAGTGGCGCGACGTCGCGCCGATGCTCACGCTGCTCTCGGCGCTCTCGGTGGTGCGCCCGGTGGGCTGGACGATCGCGTCGTACCTCACCTCGCGCTCCGAGACGCGCACGCTCATGTGGCTTGGCCTCTTCCACGTGGTCTTCCTCATTCTCTCGATTTGGGGGCTCGGCCATTTCGGTCCGCTCGGCGCCTGCGTGGGCGTGGGGGTGGCCTTCGGCGGCTACACCGTCGCTTCGCTCTTCGCCGTGTCGCGCCTCGACGGGATCTCGGCGGCGACGATGCTCGCGCGCTGCGCCACGCCGCTCCTCGCGTGCATCCCCTTGGCGCTCGCGGTGCTCGGCGCGCGCGCGGGGCTCACCGCGCTCGACGTGCACGTCCGCGGCGTGGGACTCGTCGTGGAGATCCTCGCCGGCGGCGTGGGCTACGTCGTGGGGGCGTTCTTGTTCGCACGCACGGCGACGACGGATCTCGTCGGTCTCTTGAAGCGCTCGTTGAGGCGCGGCAAGTAGCGGCGCGAGCGAAGGGGCGCGCGCGATCGCGCGGCAGGGATCGGCGGCGCGATCAGGCGCGCGCGGCGCGAAGGAACGGGCCGAGCGCGGCGAGCACCTCGGGGGCGATGCCGTGCCCGCCGCGGAAGGGGACCCACTCGACCGAGAGCCCCGCCGCGCGGAGATCGTCGCGGAGCGACTCGGCGAGCGCGAAGGGGAGGATCGGATCTTCGCGGCCGTGGCTTTGGAGCACGCGGAGCCCGGTGCGCGACGCCATGCGCGGCTTCCACTCGGCCTCGGCGACGTAGCTTCCGGAAAGAAGCACGAGCCCCTCGAGCGCGACGCTCTCGTGCAGCGCGACGTCGGTGGAGAGCATCGCCCCTTGTGAGAAGCCGCCGAGGAAGATCCCGTGGTCGGGTGAAGGCGCGCCGATCACGCGACCGAGATCGCCGAGGAAGGCGACGACTTGCTCGCGCGCGGGGACGATGCCGTCGGGGATCTCGTGGCGGAGATCGCGCATGTCGCCGCGCGCCATCTGCATTTGCAGGCGCATCATGTCGATGTTCCACCACGCGCGGCCGCCGCCGAATCCGGCGCCGAGGGCGATGGGCGCCTCGGGGAAGACGAAGCGGGTGCCCGGCTTGGCGTCGATGACGCGGTGGAGCGGGACGAGGTCCTCCCCCGGCGCTCCGAAGCCGTGCAAGAGGACGACGATGGGACCGTCGCCGCCGCCTTGGCGATCCGTTCCTCCAGCGATCCGTGCCTTCAGCCCGCCGATCTTCTCTTCGCGCATCGCGCGCACGGTAGCCGATCAGCGCGTCAGACGGATATCGAGGTCTTGCCCGCCCGACGGCGCGGGGGCGCTCGCTGCCGGCTTCGCTGGCTTTTCCGCGGTGGGCTTCGTGACGTGCGGGGCGTTCGCGTGCGTGGCCGTCGTGACTCCGCCCGCGGCTTCTCGTCCCTCGGCGCTCGCCGTCCCGGGGGCTACGGCCGAAGGAATGGCGACCGGCTCCTGCGTGACGACCGCCGCCGGCGTGAGGCTCGCGGCGGCCGTCGGCGGTGCGAGCGAGGTGGGCTTCGCCGTCGGGTCGCCCTGCGCTTGCTTCTCGCCGCCGCCGCGGAGCGTCCACCCGACGCCGAGCGCCACCAGCACCGCGAGGAGTGCGACGGGGATCGCCCAGAGCCGGCGCTTCGCGAGCTTCGTTTCGCCGGGGACCGTCGCCGCGGTGACGAGCGCGCTCCCCGTCTCGCGGTTCGGCGACGAGCTTCGGTACTCGTTGGGGAGGAGCTGCGGCGCGATGCGCACGCCGGACGCGTGCACGACGTCGCTCGGGCTCCCCGATACCGGCGCGGACGGGGGGAAGATCGACGGCGGCAGCTTGAGATCGGTGTCGGAGAGCCCCGCGGCGCGAGTGAGCGAGATGGCGCGCTCGGCGGCGAGGCGCGCGCGGCGCGGCGCAAAGGGGAGGAGCGCGACGGCGAGCTCGGCGACGGTCTGAAAGCGTTGCGCCGGATCCTTCTTCAAGCACCGGAGCACCGCTTGCTCGAGCTCGGGCGGCGCCTCGGGGCGGAGCGCGCGCAGGTTCCCCGGCGGCTCTTCGAGCACCATGGCCACGAGCTGCGTCAGCGAGACGTTCGAGTCGTACGGCGTCGTGCCGGTGAGTAGCTCGAAGAGGACGGCGCCGAGCGACCAGATGTCGGCGCGGTGGTCGACGTTCTTCGTGGAGCGGAGCTGCTCGGGTGACATGTAACAAGGCGAGCCCATGATGGCGCTCGTCTTCACGGTGGAGACCTCGGCGCCGAGGCCAGAGAGCGCGGCTTTGGAGATCCCGAAGTCGAGGAGCTTCACCGACTTCCACCCGTCGTGTTGGGTGAGGAAGATGTTCTCCGGCTTCACGTCGCGGTGGACGATGCCGCGCGCGTGCGCTTCGGCGAGCCCTTCGCACGCTTGGATGACGTACTCCGCCGCCTCTTCGATGGGGAGCGCGCCTTCGGCGGCGAGCACGTTCCCGAGGTCGCGCCCCTCGAGGAACTCCATCACCATGAACGGGACGTCTTCCCACGTCCCGACGTCGAGCACGCGCGCGACGTAGTGGCTCTTGAGGCGCGCGGCGGCGCGAGCTTCCTGGGCGAAGCGCGCGACGACGTCTTCGTTCTTCATCGCCTCGCGACGGAGGAACTTGAGGGCGACGCGCTCGCCGAGCTGCAAGTGCGTCGCAGCGACGACGATCCCCATTCCGCCTTCGCCGATGACGTGGTCGACGCGGAACTTGCCGCCGATCACCTCGCCGGGCGTGACCAGTGTGGAGGCCGGCGCGAGCGCGCCCTCGCTTCCGCTGCTCACGAATCTGCCCCCGGGGAAACCACGACCCCTTGAGGATAGTGCCGTGGAGCAAGGCGGGGGATCTGAATCGACTGCCGTTGAGGTCCGCGACGTGTTCAGGTCCGACGGTGTGGGCGGCGCGCCCACGCGGAGGCCGTACTCGGGCCGCGCTCACTTTTTTTTCGTCGGCGACAGCGGCGTCAGATCTTTCGCGCTCGAGGCGCGTCCAAGCGGGGATGAAACACGCCCCCTCGCGCTCGCTTCGCTCGGTGTTCGTCTTCTTGACCGCGACCTTGGCGGCCTCCGCGGGCCTCGCCGTCACGACCTCCGCCTTGGCCTGCGGGGTGGACGAGACGACGTTCTCCCGGCCGGTCGTGCAGCCCGTCAGCTCGAACGCGGACGCGCTCTTCGCCGAAGCCCGCCGCCTCGACGGCCGTGCGGCGACGCTCGAGATGCGCGCGGGGGAGATGGACCGCCGCGCCGAGGCGCAGGCCGCCGAAGCCCGCGAGCTCCGGCTCGAATCGATCCAAGCCGAGTCGGAGAGCGAGCGAGCGCGCTTGCAGAACCTCGCCAGCACGCTCGCGACGGCGTCGATCGCCGAGCGCGGCGAGGCGCGTCGGCTGCGTGAGGAGTCGAGCGAGCTTCGCGCCGAAGCGCGCGTGGCGCGCGAGCGAGGGAATCGTCTCGTTGGGATCCGCCCCCCGGGTTGGCGTGGGCGCCCGGTGGTCTTCCCGATGCGTGACCACGCGATGCCTCCGCGCCCTTCGACCGACGTCTGAGCGCGTCGGTGCGACGCGGGACGTCGAAAGCTGCGGCGGGTTGAGCGGAGGCGTCGACGGTCTTCGCGACGAGCCGGGGCTGAGGTATCCCTGACAGCGTGAATCCGGAGCCCCCGCGTCCGCCCAAGAAGGGCGAGCTCGAAGAGGTCGAGCGCGCGCTCGCCGTCCTCGGAGGTCGTCACCCCGAAGCCGTGCGCCTCGAGCGCGAGACGCAAGAGGCGGCGGCCAAGCGGCGCGCCGAGGCCGAGGTCGTCAGCCGCGTCGAAGCGAAGAAGCGCGCGAAGCGAGGAGCGATCTTTCTCGCGGTCGCGGCGGTCGTCGGCGCCGTGGGTTGGAAAGTGCACGCGATCTACGCGGCGCACGACGCAGCGCTGAAGCGCATCGCCGAACCGGCGTCGCCCTACGTCGAAGCTGGCTTCGGCGGGCGCGTCGACGGGACGCTCTTTCACGCGGAGCGCGCCGAGGCCGACGTGGAGGCCGGGACGTGTGTCGTGGCGATCGGCGCCGGCCCGAACGGACCGAGCGACGTCGTCGTCGAGCGCGACGGCGAGACGACGACGAGCGAAGGGATCCTCGCGTGGTGCAGTTGCGCGCGGGAGCACGTGACCGTGACGACGCCGCACCCGGACGGCGCGCACGCCGCGGCCATGCTTCGCACGGACGCGAAGACATTCGCCGGCACCTACGGCTTCGCCCGCGCGGGCCTGGCGCCGAAGACGCTGGTCCCCTCCCCGTGCGCCGACGAGCACCTGGATGGGTGGCTCGCCCTCTCGAAGAGCGAGCGACGACCGGTCCACGGTGAGGAGCTCGACGACGCCGCGTGGCTCGCGGGGACCCCCGCGCGCGCCACGCTGACGGCGGTCGGATTTCACGAGATCGCGAGCGCCGCGCCGAACCTCGCGTTCGCGGTGGTCGACCTCCCCAAAGAGAGCTGCGCGCTCGCGTTCACCGATGCGCCGATGACCCAGCTCGCGCTGCGTGGGCCGGGCGCGCCGCGCGCCGCGAACGGGCTCTCGCCGTTGGCGTTCTGCTCGTCCAAAGACGCGACCTTCACCGTGTGGCCGAAGCCACCGGGGCACGTCACCGTGGTGGCGACCGGGGCGCGGCGAACGGGCGGGCTCTTGGGGCTCGGCGAGGTCGTCGCCCGCGCCGGCATGGAAGCGCCGACGACCTGGGTCTCGCCGGACGATCTGGCGTGGGACGCCACCACCGCCTCGCGCGCGAGCGGCATCCCCGATCCGACCTCGGTGCGTGACTACTCGCTTCCCGATCGTCCCGAGGTGCGCGACGCGCGTGTCATTTCCTTCTCGCTCGCCGGCGGTGCATCGCTGGCGCCCGACACGACACACGACCTCCTCTTCTACGCGTGCATCCGCGACGCGAAGACGGCGGCGCAGAACATGTGCGTGCAAGATGCACAGATGCGCTGGCGCGACACGAGCATGAAGGGGAAGTCGGGCGGCGCCGAATCGCCGCTCCCCTTCTGGTTGCAGAGCCTCGCGGGGGTCCACGATCCCGATCTCGTGCGCGCCGAGCTCGATCTCCTGAAGCTGGCGCGACGCCTGACGAGCGCCGGCTTCGACCCGACGGTGCTCGAAGCGCTGACGGAGCTCCCCCAAGGGGTCGACGTGAAGGGGCGCGCGGGCGAGGACGCCATCGTCGCCTTCACGCTGTCCCCTCATCCTCCGTACGCGACGCCGTGCACCGACGGGCCACCTTGGTCCCTGGACGGCGAGCCGCGCGTCGTCTCGCTGCACGCCGGCGAGCACGTCGTGCTCCGCCCCCTCGTCCCCAGCTCGGTGCCGCCGAACGCGCGTCGTACCGTCGTCTTTCGCCGGAGCGGCAAGTAGCTCCGCCGCAGCCATCGACGCCCGTCGTCCGCATTCTCTTGGCAGAGGCATCGCGCGGGTGGTTTGATCCGCGCGTGAAGAACGACCTCGGTTCGCGGAGCATCGGGTTTGCGCGCGCGCACCTCGCGCACCTCGCACCTCTCGCGTGGCTCGTCGGAGCTGGCCTCGCGGGAGCGTGGCTCGTCGGAGCTTGCCTCGCGGGAGCGTGGCTCGTCGGATGCGGCGCGGGGACCAAGGCGCCGGCCGCGCCCGCGCAGGGCACCTCGGAGACGCCGGTGCCGGCCGCGACGGGGACCGACGCGCCGAGCTCGACGACGAGCGCGCCAGCGGGCGGAGACAACGGAAGCGCGACCCCTGGGGGCGCCGGCGGGAGCGCGGGCACCAGCGGTACGGGCGGCGCGGCGAGCGCCCCGGCGGGCGGGTCGAGCGCGAGCGGCGGTGCGCCCAGCGGTGGCGCGGCGCGCGGCGGCGCGAGTGGGGGCGGCGCGACCAACAGCGGTGCGGGCGACGGCGCGGCCGGCGGCGAGCACGACGAGTGCAGCAAGGCCGCGGTCCCCTACGAAGAGAAGGTGCGACCGCTCTTCAACGACTGTTACCGCGAGGGGAAGAAGAAGAACCCCGATCTTCAGGGTTCGATCCGCATCACCGTGGCAGTGAACATGACCGGCAAGGTCAACTCGGTGGTTCCCGCCCCGTCGGAGCTCGGCGAATCGGTCGTGAGCTGCATGGTGAAAGCGGTGAAGAGCCACCCGTTCGACGGCGCGGCGTGCAAGGGGAAGACGCTGATGGTCGGGAAGACCTTCGGCAAGCCGTAAGAGTCGGGTCGCTAGGTTTCGACGAGGAGGTTTCGTGAAGCGCTATTTCGCTGAGGGGATTGGGACGTTCGTTCTCGTGTTCGGCGGCTGCGGAACCGCGGTGCTCGACGCCCGCCACGTCGGGGTGCTCGGCGTGGCCATCGCCTTCGGCCTCACGCTGCTCGTCATGGCGTACGCGATTGGACACATCTCCGGTTGCCACATCAATCCGGCGGTCACCGTGGGCCTCGTCGTCGCGGGGCGGCACGACAAGAAGGACCTCGTCCCTTACGCGATCGCGCAGATCCTCGGCGGCATCGCCGCGGCGGCGCTCCTCTACGCGATCGCCAACGCCACGATCACCGGTTACGACCTCACGAAGGAGGGGCTCGCAGCCAACGGCTACGGAGACCACTCGCCCGACGGCTACGGGCTCCTCGCCGGGCTCCTCACCGAAATCGTCCTCACGGCGCTCCTCCTCTTCGTCGTGCTCGGCGCGACGGACAAGGCCGCGCCGCGCGGCTTCGCGGGGATTCCGATCGGCCTCGTGCTCGTGCTCATCCACCTCATCGGAATTCCGGTGACGAACCTGTCGGTGAACCCCGCGCGTTCGATCGGCCCGGCGCTGATGGTGCGCGGCTGGGCGCTCGAGCAGCTCTGGCTCTTCATCGTTGCGCCTCTCATCGGCGCGGTCCTGGGCGCGCTCACGTACACGGCGCTCACGGCCCCCGAAGTCGCGCCGCCGCCGAAGCGGACCGCGAAAGCGCCCGCGACGAAGGCCGAGGAAGAGGAAGACGAGGACGGCGAGGACGAGGACGAGGACGAGGACGAGTGAGCGGCGCAGCGACGCGTTGACGGGCTGCCTCGAACGCGCGGACGCGCCGCCTCGGGTGCTGTCCGGGACATGGGCTCTTCTGTCCGCGACAGGCCGCCGCCCGGCCGGGCCTGCCGACCGGGACGTGTCCTCCTCGAGCGCTCATGCCCAAGGCGCCTCTTGTAAGCTTGCTTACAAGACGGCCTGTCCTCCGAGGGGCGCTCGGCCCCCGCGGCGCCCCGCGCGGCACGACGCGTGCTGAGGCCCTCGATGCGTGCTCCCCGCAGGGGCGCGCGGTCGAGGAGGCATCACGTGCACGCCATCCTGTTCACCATGAAGCGCGCGCATCACGCGGGCCTTAGGTTGTCGCGTCCTCTGATGCGCCGCGTGGGACTCACGCCGGCTCGCTTCGATATGTTGTTCGCCCTCTTCGACGAAGGGCTCTCCGCATGGGGCCGGCGGCGTGGCTTCTCGCGGGGCGTGCTTCAAGCGCGCCTTAGCAAGGCGCTTGGCGTGTGCCGCATGACGGTGAGTCGTATGGTGCGCTCACTCGAAGATCTCGGGCTCGTGCATCGCGACGCGCTCCGCCCGGGGAGTCGTCGCCGGATGGTGCGCCTCACCGAGCGCGGCGACGCGAAAGTGCGGAGACTCGTCCGCGAGGTTCTCGACCGCGGCGACGTCGACTTCGCACTCGATTGTCTCATCGCGCCACGCGTGTGGTTCACGCGCCACGAGGCCTTCGCGCGCAAAGAGCAGCTGCAAGACGTGCTCAGGTGCTTCTTGCAGCAGCTCGGAGATCGGGCGCGGCTTCCATATACGTGGCACCCCGACGACTGAGCGAAACGGCGGGAGCGCACGCGAGGCCACGTGAGGTGCGCCGCCGCCGACTGCGCGCGGTGGAAAGACAGCGCCTCACGGGGGCGCGCGGAGACGTGAGCGCGTGGACACGTGAGCGCGGGGACCGGCGGACGCACGAACTCACCATCAATGGACGCAATCAAACACGATATTCAAACAACATTTCGCCGCGAGGATGGGCCGTACGGCCCAGGGCCTTACGGTGCGACATTGCAGCGGGTGGCGACAAAAATCGCTGCAATTTCGGCTGTATTTTGGCGATCGAGGGCGGCAAAGGAAAAGCTGTGGAAAACCCTGTGGGCAATATTTGGAAGAAAAAAGTGATTTGATTCGTCGATTTTGTGTTGCGGCAAATCGGGTTTGGGTAGATACATGGCCCATGAAGTTCGCGGCACATCAGCCCGCGAGCTGACTCGAACCGCAGTGGTCGTCTCGGGCGCTGCGGCCGGCCTCACGGAGAACCCGTGAGCCCACTTCCCAAACCTCGGTTTGGGGACAGTGGGGCACCGGCCGAGCCATTTAACTTTTGCTTCGCACGTCAGGGCGGGGCCGAAGCGGTGGCAAAAAAGGCGCGGGCCTGTCGATTCGCAACGCCTCTCATCGAGGCCGCGTGCTCGGCAGGTCGGTCGGTCGGAAGAAATCGGAGAGCGATCTCCCTTCCGGCGCACGTACCTACGAGGCGACCCAAGCACCCTGGTCGCGCGTCGTCCGTCTCCCTTCGCGGGGGGGCGAAACGCATTCGCGATCTTGGCCGGGCCAGGCACGAAGCGCAGGTCTCCAACCTTCGCTTCTTGGGGTCCGGTGACACGAGGGTGTTGAGACTCCCGCACGAGGAGGGGCAGGTCCCCTCGACGGCTCGCCGTCGAGTACCTCCTTCGCTCGGTGGGGTCTCGCCCGTGCTGCTCACGCCGCAAGGCGATGAGCTCCTCTCTCTTCCCGGCGTGGCCACAAGCCAACGCCCCCACGCTCCCGAAAGGGGCCAACGCACCTCGCGAGAGGCGCGCGGAAGGGACCGACAGACGGCACGGCTCTTCGATCTTCGCCATCACCCCGCAAGGGGCGGCGGAGGACCACGTCGGACACCGCGCAAGCGGGCGATTTCGGCGGGGGACGCGGACGGAGGCGACGGCCTCGCGCGGAAGAGGGTGAGCAGCTCGGGCGCGTGCCCGTGCGTCGTAAGTAGCTGCAGAGATCGGTAGTGCCGTCGTGGCCCAGAGAAGCACCGGGGTCCGGCGCCGTTCGCAAGAGCGGTGACCGGCTTCGATGCAGGCGGGGGCTCGGCGGAGGGTGACAACCCGGACACGCATCGAAAGGTGCTGGCCCGGCGCTCTCCGCGACACGCGACGGAAGGTCGAGCCACCGAGGTGACGTCACCTCGGCGGGATCGCTGGTGCGGTCGAAAGACGCGCATCGAAAAGCGTCGAGTCGCGAGGCTCGCCGTCAGATCCTCTCCGCAAAATCGGAGTCGGCATCGTCCCACGCTCGAAAGCTCGAGCGCCTATCGAAGGAAGGCACCTCGGGTCGCTTTCTCGATCGCTCTTCTTCACGGACAGAGCGGTCTCGGCGACCTCGGCCAATCGGAACGCACGTCGATCCTCTGCGAGGAGGGTGACGAGGCACCGAGCGGCGACAGGGGTGTCAGAGGTCCGATTCGCGGGAGCTCCCGGGGCGAAAACCCCTGGCCCACGCTCTCACGGTCCGGCCAAAGCGGGCAGAGGCGTCGTGAAACGCCATGCCCCTCGCATCGTCCCCGGGCGCAAGCACGGAAGCTTCGAGCGAGAGCACACGAGCACGGGTGCAGTAGGCAGGTTGGTTAGGGTGGCAGAAGTCGGTTCGGACGTATCGCGCTGCGGCGAAAGCCGTAGCTAGCCCGACGTAAACCGCATCGCTCGCTGGCGCGACGATGGGTGGAGGCAGGGCGAATCGGTACGATGGGTTGCGCGAAGGATTTCTAAACGGACATCCCCGCAAAGCCCGACACGAAGGCACGAAAGTGCATTCGCGCCCGAGCACGACGGAAGACGTCTCGGCTCGCGGCCCATCTCCCCTCACCGGGTGGTGGCAACTACGAGTCTGGTCTCGCGAGTCAAACGCCGCACGCGCCGCAAGGTGGCACGGCGAGCTCTCCCCCGGTTGGAGCCGGATCTGGGAGGGTGCTCGAGGGACGACACGGGACGTCCGACGTGGGTCAGAGTTCGCCGAGAGAGGCTCCTCCAGCTCGCAAAGCGCGGGGGGTCGGCTCACCGAAATTCGAGGCGCGAGCTTCGGAGAACACGGTCGAGCATCGGTACTCGGTCCACGAAGGCTGGCGACGGTGAATAGCCCCGCCAAGATCTCGAGCGGTCTCAGGCAACGCGAATTGCACTGGGTCCCGAGCTCCCCCCACCGCCCACGTGATGCACGGTCCACGTCTCCCCCGCACCAGCGCGTGCGCGGCTCGAGCGTGGCGAGAGAAACCGTGAGGTCTTCCAATCCGCAGGCACGCGGACGGTTCGCCCCGAATAGGCTGGCGACCCGCGAAGACAAGTGACCTTCCGCGTAGGGCGACTCGGGTGACCGAGTCGCCCTCGCGTCATTTTGTCCGCACGAGCGTCGCGGAAGCGCTGCCGCGGGGTACGTTCCGAGGCGGTCTCGACGCGCGCGACCGGAGAGCATGCGCTAAGCTCCCGGCGTGGATATCGCTCTTCTCGGAACTCTCTACGAGGCGCACGTCGCCGACTTGAACCGGCGCTACGCCGAGGTGCTCGCCGCCGGCGGTTACGACGCGGTCGTCATCCACTCCGGCTCGGCGAACCTTCGCTCGATCTTCGACGACCAGTACTGGCCGCTCCGCCCCACGCCGCACTTTCAGCACTGGCTCCCCCTCGCGCAGCCCGACTGCGCGCTCGTCGTCGAGCCGGGGAAGAAGCCCACGCTCGTGTGGCCGCGCTGGACGAGCATCTGGGAGCAGCCGCCCAAGCCGGAGACCGATCACTTCCTCACCGCGCTTCAAATCGAGCGCCCCGCCTCGGTGGACGCGGCGAAGGAGCTCCTCACGGCGCTCGCGCAGCGCAGCAAGGTCGCGTACGTCGGCGAAGACACCGCGCGCGCCACCGCGTGGGGGGTCGACGCGCACGTGAATCCGCCGGAGGTCGTGGGCCCGCTCGATCGCCTCCGCACGGTGAAGACCGACTACGAAGTGCTCTGCCTCGCCGAAGCGAACCGCCTCGCCGCGCTCGGCCACGCCGCGGTGAAGGACGCGTTCCTCGACGGCGATCGCTCGGAGCTCGATCTGCACCTCCTCTTCCTCGCCGCCACCGGCCAGGACGATCCGGAGACGCCGTACAAGAACATCGTCGCGCTCGGCGAGCACGCCGCGGTCTTGCACCACGTCGCTTACAACAAGCGGGCGACGTCGCGCACCGGCGAGTCGCTCCTCCTCGACGCCGGCGCGACGTACCTCGGGTACTGCTCCGACATCACACGCACTTGGGTGAAGGGCTCGGGCGCCACGCTCTCCGCCTTCACCGGGCTCGTCGACGGCGTCGAGGCGATGCAGAAGCGCCTGTGCGACGCGGTCAAGGTGGGCAACGGCTACGAAAAGCTCCACGAAGACTCGCACCGCCAAGTGGGGGACATTCTCCGCGCGGTGGGCATCACCAAGCTCTCCACCGAAGAGATCTTGAAGAAGGGGATCACTCGCGCGTTCTACCCGCACGGGCTCGGGCACTCGCTCGGCCTCCAGTGCCACGACGTCGGCTGCGCCCTCATCAAGCCGAAGCCGGAGAACCCGTACCTCCGCAACACGTCGACCATCACGCCGCGCCAGACCTTCACCATCGAGCCGGGCATCTACTTCATCGAGGGGCTCCTCCAAGAGCTCCGCGAAGGCCCGCACGCCTCGGACATCGACTTCACCCTCGTCGACGCCATGACGCCGCTCGGCGGGGTGCGCATCGAGGACGATCTCCTCGTAGAAGCCGAGGGCTCGACGGCCAACGTGCGCAACATGACGCGCGAGCACCTCCCGGTAGGCGGCGGCGCGTCGGCCTCGGCGCGCGCGTGACGGCGCGCGCGGTCAAGCCCGCGTCGCTCTCCGAGCACCTCGCCCACCGCAAGGCCAAGGCGAAGGAGACGCGCCAGCGCCTCTTCGCCGCCGCCGCCGAGCTCTTCGACGCGCAGGGCTACCACAAGACGAGCGTCGATCAGATCGCGCGGAGGGCCAAGGTCGCCAAGGGGACCTTCTTCTTGCACTTTGCAACCAAAGACGCGGTCATCGGCGAGCTCGTGCGCATCCAACTGCGCGGCGCGCGAAAGGCCCGCGAAGCGGCGACGACGCCCCTCGCGCGGCTACGCGCCACCGTGCTCGGCCTCGGGCAAATGGCCGGCATGAGCAAGCCGCTCAGTCGCGCCGTCCTCGCCGCCTCGATCGAGAGCCCCACCATCGGCGGCGACGCCGACCAGCTCTTTCACGGCATCTTCGACGGGATGGTGGAAGACGCTCGCGAGGCGCGAAAGGCCGGCGAGCTCGCCGAGGGGGCGGATCCCGAGACGGTGGCGCGCCTCCTCATGGCCTCGTACCTCGGCGCGACGCTCCACTTCTGCTCGAGCCCCCAGACCAAGCCGCTCGTCGAGCTCCTCGGTCCGCTCGTCGAAGCGAACGTGAAGCACTATCTCCCGAAGAGGAGCGAACCATGAGCGAGCACGCGCGTACGTTGGCGATCGACATCGGCGGAACGGGCCTCAAGGCGCTCGTCCTCGACGCAAAGGGGGTGGCCATCACCGAGCGAAAGCGCGTCGAGACGCCGCGCCCGGCGACACCGGCGAAGATCCTCGGCGCGCTGAAGAGCGTGCTCCCCAAGAAGGGCACCTACGACCGCGCGTCGTGCGGCTTTCCCGGCGTGGTCGTCGACGGCGTGACGCGCACAGCGCCGAACCTCCACGCGACGTGGGCGGGGGTGCCGCTCGCGTCGCGCCTCGAGAAGCTCCTCGGCGTGCCGGTGCGCGTGCTGAACGACGCCGGCGTGCAAGGCTACGGCGTCGTCTCGGGCAAGGGTCTCGAGATGGTGCTCACCCTCGGCACCGGGCTCGGCTGCGCGCTCTTCATCGACGGGCGCTACGTGCCGAACCTGGAGCTCGCGCACCATCCGTTCCGATGCAAGAAGACCTACGAAGACTACGTGGGGAACGCCGCCTACGAAGAGGTCGGCAAGAAGAAGTGGAACAAGCGCGTGCGCCGCGTGCTCGAGCAAGTGCAGCCGATTTGGAACCCGCACACGATTTACCTCGGCGGCGGGAACGCGAAGCACCTCAAGGGCGAGCTGCCGCGGAACGTGAAGGTCTGCGAGAACATCGCCGGCCTCCTCGGCGGCGTCGCGCTCTGGCGGTAAAATCTTCGAGAAATTCGCGGGGTCGGCGAAATTCGACGCGGCGCTGAAATTTCTCTCCGCGCTCGGACGAATTGGAGGGCATCGGCGCACGACGCGCCCCGAAGGAGCCCTCTCATGTCCCTCTTCGCCAAGCTCTCGCTCGTTTCGCTCGTGGCCCTCGCGCTCGGCGGTTGCGCCACCACCGGCATCGCGCCGGGCGATCACCTCGGCTTCGCCGGCACCCCTTCGCCGCTCTCTGCCGATCACGCCTCGCGCACGACCGGCGACGAAGCGCGCCCGCGCGAAGTGGCGACGACGTCGCGCGAGCCCTCGCGTGTTCGCTACCCGGGGCCGGTCACGCGCGAAGTGACGTGTCGCCAGTGCTCGCGCTGACGCGCTCTTCCTTCGCCGCGCGCCCGTCCTGACCCGTGACCGCGCGCCGCTCGCGCAAGCGACGCAGCGCCATGTGCACGACGCCTTCGTCGAGCAGCGGAATCGCGTGGCCCACGCCGCGCAGCACGTGAAGCTCGGCGTCGGGCAAGAGGCGCGCGAGGATCACCGAGTTCGCCGGCGGCACGAGGAGATCCTCGTCGCCGGTGACGACGATGGCCGGCACGCGCACGTCCTTGAGTGAGAAGCCCGTCGAGTGGAAGGCCGCGGCCAGGAGCTGCGCCACGAAGTGAAGCGGCGGCGTCGGGTTCTCGCGGAGCGCCGCCGGCCAACGCGCGAGGAGATCTCCCGCGCGGTGAAGATGCTTCTCCGGCAGGAGGAGGCGCGCGAACGCCTCGAGATCGGAGCTCCCCGTGCCGAGTCCGACGAGCGCGCGGATCGTCTTCGGCCCGGGAATGCGGCCGTGGGGCGCGCCCGGTCCGGTCGCGAGGAGCACCAGCCCTTCGACCCGCGCGGGGTGACGCACCGCCACGTGCTGCGCGATCATGCCCCCCATCGAGATGCCGGCGACGACGGCGCGATCGATCCCCGCGGCGTCCAGCACCGCCGCCACGTCGTCGGCGAAGGTGCCCATGCGGTACGGCGGGCGAGCGCGGCTCTTCCCCACGCCGCGGTTGTCGAGGAGGACCACGCGGTACGGCGCGTGCTCGTCTTGGAGCAGACGCTCGGGGAGATCGAACCAAAAGCGCGACGAGAGCGCGAGCCCTTGAAGGAGGACGACGGTGCCCACCGCCGGTCGGGACGGCTCGTGCACCTCGAAGTGGATCTCGGCCCCGTCGGGGCTCTTGGCGAACGGCATGGCGCGAACCTAGCGCCGCGGCGGACAGGCGCAAGACGGAGCGCCTGCCCCCTGGCTCGCTTGGCCCTTGCCCCCGAGATCGAAGGTGTACCCGACGATCACCTTGAAAGTGAGCGCGTTGCTCCCGTGCGTGAGCCCCTCCCCCACGCCCCCGGTAAGCTCGATGTTCTCCTCCGAGAGCAGGTGAAAGACCTCGTAGAGGTAGTGCTCTTGATCGCGAAGCGGGAGCGGGTGCGCGAGAGGCCCAAAGCCGGCGTAGTACTCGAAGCCGAAGCCGACGAGCTCACGGACCTTCCACACCGCCATGAGCCCAGGCTCGAACGCCGGTCCGTCGGTGAGGCCCGATCCCGCCAGCGCCGTCTCGAGGTTGGGGTTCGCTGCGAGGAGCCAGTGCGCGTCTTCCCAGGCGACGATGGGGCGCATCTCGACGCCGTAGCGATCGGGATCGAAGCGACTCGGCAGCGCGGCGAGCTCGAAGTTCACGCCCAGGCGAAGGTGCTCGTGGAACGAAGGTGGGGTGACGAACTTGGAGCGCAGCTTCGTCCCCGCGTAGTCGAAGCGACCGTCGGGCTCGAGCGCCGACTGCAGGTACGCGCCGAGCTCCCACCACGACGTGACGCCGAACGAAGGCTCGAGCGTGAGGTGCGACTGATGGTGCGAAGGGAGCTCGGGGGGCTCGGCTTCCTTCCTTCCGTCGGCCACGGTGTTCATGTGAACCTCGAGGCCGGGGGCGCCGGCGGGGTTGGCGGTGCCGTCGTAGACCTGAATTTCCCAGGGATCGACGGCGTGCGCCGGGCGCGCCACGAGCGCACCGGCGACGAACGTCGCGGCGAAAACGAAGGTCGCCGCGGTCTTCTTCTCCACCACGCTCATCGGTGCTCCGCCGGGTGCGCGGCGAGCCAAGCGCGCGCGTCCTTGGCGATGGCGGCGTCGTCGCGGTTCAAGTCGATCCCCGCTGGAGCCCCTCCGAGATCGGAGAGGGCGGCGAGCGCGTAGCCTCGCACGATGGGGTACGGATGCGTGAGCGCGTCGGCGATGGCCGGCGCGGCCGCTTCGTCGCGCGCCTTGCCGAGGAGGTAGATGGCGACCGCTTGCTCGTGCGGCTTGCCGCGGAGCAAGGTTGCGCGCAGCGCGTTCTCCTTCAAGTCGCCGTAGAGGGCGACGAGCGCGTTCTCGTCGTAGTGCTTGTTCCAGAGGCGCTGCATGTCGTCGACGATGGCGCGCACGCTCTTGTCAGTGTGGCACAAGGCGCACTCGAGCGGGCGATCGCGCTCGACCTTCGCCCCTTCGGTGGGCGAGCCGACGCGGTGGTAGCGCGTGAGGCGCTGGTCGAGCGACATGTTCTTCTTCGGCATGTGGCACGCCATGCACCGCCCGCCGGCTCGCGCCGGATCGTGATGCGTGTGCGCGCGCTGCGCCGCCTCGTCCTTGAACTGCGCGTGGCAACCGAGGCACACCGCGTCGCCGTCGGTCGTGGCGTCGAGCGATCGCGCACGCTCGCCCGCCTCGTGCGCGTGGGGCTCGTGGCACGCCACGCAGCTCATCTCGCTCGAGCAGCCCCCCATCAGGAAATCGCGCGCCTCCCCCGAGTTGATGTTGCTCCCGCCTTGGGCGAGCGCGCGCGTTCCGCCTTCCCACGTGAAAGGGTAACCGGAGAAGAGCACCTGGTGGCATCGCGCACATGCGCGGTTCACGTCACGCGCGTGCTCGGCGGAAGCGCGGTCCGTCTCTGGCAGCGGCGGATCGGGCGCCGGCTTCACGCGAAGGAACGAAGCGCGCGGCGCGAACGAAGGACGCACGCGCGGATCTTCCACGTGCGCGCGCGAGCCTCCGTGGCACGCCTCGCAGCCGATCCCCACCTCGAGGAGGTGCTTCTCGTCGAAGTTCGCGCGCGTCGCATCGACGGCCTTCAGCAGCGTCTCGGGCACCGAGAGCGAAGCGTCGCGCTCGACCTCGCGGCCGTGGAGCCTCCCGATCTCGCGCTCGGCGGCTTCGCGTAGCGCCGCGGGATCGGTCACCTCGAAGGACGCGCGGCGCGGCCCGGGGAGGAGCGCGTCGACGATCTCGCCCTGGTAGGCGCGCGCCCCCGGTGCGGCGAGCGTACCGAGCGCCACCGAGAAGTACGGCGCGGTGTTGTGGCAGAAGATGCACGTCTTCGACCACACCGGGCCGGCGCGGAGCCCGTCGCGCTCCTTCAGCATCACCGAGTAGCCCTTGTAGCGAAACGACGCCGTCCCGAAGACGTAGCTCACCGGGAGCACGAGCTCTTCGCGCGGATCGCCCACCACCTTGGCGTCGGACTCGACGCGCTCGACCTCGATCCCCACGAAGTCCTCGCGGTAGTGGCCGCCGATCACTTTGGTGAGGCGGTAGCTCTTGTCGCCGTAGCGCGGAGACCGCACCTCGACGAAGCGCTCCTTGCCCACCGTCGTGAAGCGGGCCGAGTCGTCTTTGAAGTGAAACGTCGCGCCGTCGAACGGCGCGTGGAGCTTCGCGCCGCCGGCGTGGCGCGTCATGTTGTGCATCGGCGAGGCGATCCACGAGGCGTACTCGGCGGCGTGGCACCCCTTGCAAGCCTCGCTCCCGGCGTAGTCCTGGCGCAGCACGTTGCTGGGGGTCGCCTCACCCGGTTGGGCACGCGCAATCGGCGCGCGTGCTTCGCGGGGCGCCGTGCCGCCGCACGCGGCGAGGAGGAGCACCGCGATCGCCGCTCGATGAAGTTTTGCCGGCCCTCTGCACCGCCACATGGCGCGGCGAGCATACCGCCACTCCTCCTCCCTGCTGGTCCGTACCGGAGCGCGCGCCTCCCGGTTTTTCGCGACCACGACCCGGGTCGACGGGGGGCGAGGCACGGTCGCCGAATGTCGGCGGGCGAAATTGCACGCCGCCTGAGCCGCTGCTAGCGTCCAGCCGTGCGAACTCACTCCGTACTCACCACGTTCGTCTCGGGTCTCGGCCTCGCGATCCTCTCCACCTTCGCCGGGTGCGCCTGCAGCTCCTCGGGAGATGCCTCGGTCACTGTCGGCCCCGGGGACGACGGAGGCAACGGCGACGGCGGTCCCAAGGATCCGACGAACCCGTCGGGCAAGGCGCACCCGCGCCTCTGGCTCGACGCGCCGACCTTGGCCACGCTGAGCAGCAAAGTCGGCGACGCGAGCTCGGCCACCGCCCGCGCCATCAAGAAGTGCCAAGCGGTCGTCGACAAGCCGTCGGACTACGCGAAGGCCGAGTCGCAGGGGGACACGTGGGCCTTCGCCGCGGCGACCTGCGGCCTCGCCTACCAGGTGACCAAGAAGCCGGAGTTCGCCGCTGCGGGCCTCACGATGTTCAAGGCGCTGCTCGACGACTACCACACCATCGGCGACGCGGCCGGCGGCGACGACGTGGTGACGCACGACACCGGCTATGCGATGCGCTTCTTCGGCCCGTACAGCGCGCTCGCCTACGATTGGTTGCATGATGCACCGGGCGTGAGCGACGTCCTCCCCCACGCGCGCGAGCGCTTCGAGGCGTGGGTCGATTGGTACGATCAGAAGGGCTACCTGAACGACCAGCCGGACTCGAACTACCACGCGGGTTACGTCTTCGCGAAGACGCTCATCTCCATCGCCATCGCCGGCGAGGACGGGCCGAAGGGCGACCAGTACTTCACCGACGTCTCGAACAAGATCTTCAAGCAGGACATCATCGCCAAGGGGCTCGGCCCGGGCGGGGTGCTGCGCGGCGGCGACTGGGCCGAGGGCTGGCAGTACGGCCCGCTGAGCGTGCTCGAGTACTCGCTGGCCGCGCGCTCTTTGGTCGAGCTCGGCGCGAATTACCCGGAAATCACCGAGTGGGAGCGCGAGCTCGCGGTGCGCATGTACTACGGGCTCGTGCCCGATCGCTCGGGTGCGTTCTCCGGCGGTGACATCGACGACGTCGATCACATCTACATCCCCGAGCCGGCGCGCATTCCGCTCGCCGTCATCCTCGGCCCGTCGAGCGACGACGCCGCTTCGTGGGCGAACCACCTCCGCAAGACGGTGGCGAACGACACCGACTCCTGCGCCGCGTTCGACGCGCTGGCCGAGGCGCGTACGGTGGGCGACGTCGACTTCGCGACGACCAAGCCGCCTCCGGTGTACCTGGCCACCGGTCCGGGCAACGTCTACATGCGGAGCGACTGGAATCCGACCGCCACCTGGGCGCTCTTCACCGCATCGCCGCACGTCGTGCCCGATCACCAGAACCACGACTCGTCGAACTTCGCGTTCTCGCGCGGCGCAGACCACCTCATCGTGGATCCCACGCCGTACGGCTCGCGCTCGACCCTCACCGGCAACGCGCTCACCGTCGAGTCGGCCGTCGACAAGGCCGAGTACCGCCCGAGCCAGACGCCGTTCAGCAAGGCGAGCCTGGCCTACGCGCGCACGACGACCACCGGCGTCGTCGCCACCCGCGCCGACATCGCCCACGCCTTCGACTTCTCGAGCACCGCCAGCGACGTCCCCTTCGCGCTCCGCGACTGGGTCTATCTCCCGGTGGGCGAGGTCGTGGTCATCGACCGCGTCCGCACCGACGACGCGGCGCGCTCCGGCTTGATGCGCTTCCGCACGATGGGCTCGCTGGCGAGCGCCGGAACCGATCTCTTCAGCTCCACGGTGGGGGGCTCGAAGCTCTTCATTCACAACGTGGCGCGCAGCGGCGACGCGGCGACGACGCGCCACGTGGACAACAAGGTCCCCGACTGCGACTCGTTCTCCTCGAACTTCGGCGCCTGCGACACCGCGCGCATCGCCGTCGACGAGTACGCCATGAAGCTCCCCGGCCCTTCGGGCTACGCGATCCACGTGCTCGACGGCGTCGGCTCGGGGGACAACGCCAGCACCGTGCAGAAGATCACCGATCCGGCGGCGCTCGGTGCCATCGTCACGCGCGGCAGCGACACGACCGCGGTGCTCGTCTCGTCGGCGAAGGACGGCGCGGCCGGCGCGACCTTCGCGTACACCCTCCCCGGCGCGGGGACGGTGCGCCACGTCGTCTTCGACGCGCCCGAAGACGCGGGCGGCAAGTCGAACGTCACCGCCCACTCCGACGGCAGCGGCAACTGCGTGGTCTCGATCACCGCTGGCGGGAATTTCAACGGGCACCCGCTCATCTTCTCGCTCGCGGGGGCGGCCAGCGGCTGCACCCCCACCGACGAGACCCCGGCCAAGATGGGGAACGAGTAGCGCCCCTCCGCGCATCTCTACCGCACGCCCCGTCGTCGGCGGGGCGTGACGGCTCGTGTCGAAATCTGGCCTCTTCGGGCCCGACCAGTAACGATCGCCGCCAATGCGGTCGAAGCTCGCCCTCCGTCTCCTCGCGCTCACTCCTCTGCTTTGCCTCGCGTGGGAGGGGCGCGCGGCGGCGCAGACGGCTCGTGGCTTCGCCATCGATCGCTTCGAGCCCTCGGATCGCGGCAGCGAGTGGTTCGCCGTCGACTCGCTCGATCTGCGGGGGAAGGCGCGCCCGATGTTCGGCGTCGTCGGCGATTGGGGGGTGAAGCCCCTCGTCTCCTACGACAGCAGCGGGCACGAGGCCGCGGCCATCATCCAGCACCAGCTCGTCACCCACCTGGGCGGCAGCGTGAACCTCTTCGAGCGGCTGCGGCTCTCCGCCAACCTCCCCATCGCCGTCTTCCAGAGCGGAACCGACGTCTCCGCCGGCGGACAGCTCTACGCCGCCCCCTCTTCGGCGTTCGGTGATCTCCGGCTCGGCGCCGACGTGCGCCTGTTCGGTGTCTACGGCGATCCGCTCACCGCGGCCCTCGGCGCCGACGTGCATCTCCCCACCGGCAGCCGCGACAACTACATGAGCGACGGCACGGTGCGCGTCGACCCGCACCTCCTCGTCGCCGGCGACGTCGGCGCGGTCGCCTACGCGCTCCGCGGCGGGGTGAACGTGCGCCCTCTCACCGACGACTTCGCGCAAAAGCCGCTCGGCAGTCAGCTCGCCGGCGGCGCCGCGGTCGGTATCCGCGTGGCCGATCGCAAGCTCGTGGTCGGACCCGAGATCTACGCTGCGACCGGCATCGACTCCGACGCGGCGTTCTTCAAGAAGCGTACGACGCCGGTGGAAGGGCTCCTCGGCGCGCACTACACCGCCGGCGATTTCCGCGTCGGCGGCGGCATGGGCATCGCCATCACGCGCGCGCTGGGCGAGCCGGTCGTCCGCGGGCTCCTCTCCCTCGAGTACGTGCCCGAGGTGGCGAGCGACGAAGACAAGGACGGCGTGCGCGACGCCGACGACGCGTGCCCCACCGTCCCCGGCGTGCACACCGAAGATCCGAAGACCAACGGGTGCCCGAAGCCCGCCGCGCCGCCGGCGGATCGCGACAAGGACGGCATCCCCGACGCCGAAGACGCGTGCCGCGATCTCCCCGGCCCGCAAAACGCCGACGCGTCGCTCAACGGCTGCCCCGACAAGGACAAGGACGGCCTCATCGACCCGGTCGACGCATGCCCGAGCATCCCCGGCGAGCGCAGCTCCGATCCGGAGAAGAACGGCTGCCCGCCCGATCGCGACAAGGACGGCGTGGCCGACGGCGCCGACGCCTGCCCCGACGTCCCCGGGGTGAAGACCGACGACGTGAAGACGAACGGCTGCCCCGCCGACAAAGATCTCGACGGCATCCCCGACAAAGAAGACGCGTGCATGGAGGTCCCCGGCCCGAAGGACCCGGATCCGAAGAAGAACGGATGCCCCGCGGTGCGCGTCGAGGCCGGTCAGCTCAAGATCCGCGAGCAGGTGAAGTTCAAGACCAACAGCGCCGAGATCGTCGACAGCGACGCGATCCTCACCGCCGTCGCCGACGCGATGCGCGAGCACCCCGAGATCGCCAAGCTGCGCGTCGAAGGGCACACCGACAACCGCGGCGAGCCCGGCTACAACAAGTTCTTGAGCCGGAAGCGCGCGCTCGAGGTCACCAAATGGCTGACGGCGCACGGCGTGAGGTGGCGGAGGCTCTCGTTCGACGGCTACGGCATGGAGCGCCCCATCGACTCCAACGACACCGAAGAAGGGCGCGCCAACAACCGCCGCGTCGAGTTCCACATCGAAGGCGACGACGGCAGCGGCGCGACCGCGACCGAGAAGGACGCGCCTGCGCCGGCGAACGATCCCGACGCGCCCAAGAAGGCCGCGCCCAAGGCTCCGAAGAAGTAGCGCGCGCTACGCTTCGAAGTCGTCGAAGTTGATCTCGTCGCCGGTGAGCGACTCGACCCCGCCGCCCAAGAGGCCGAGCGGGGCGAAGATCGCCCGCTCCTTGTCGCCCAAGGCGACGACCTTGGCGACGAGCTCGGATTTCTTCACGTAGATCTCCTCGCGGCGGCCGCTGTCGTTCTCGACCTTGAGGCTGAGCTCTTCGGGGCTCGGGCTCCTCCGCGCGATCTCGTGCACGGTGGGGCCGAAGAAGCGGATCATGCGCTCGATGAGCATGATGGCGAGGTCGTTCTCGAAGACGTCCTCCCCTTCGAGGCGCAGGCTGAGGAGGCGCTCTTTCTGATCGACGAGCGCGTCGGCGGCGATGCGGAGCGCGTCCCAGAGACGCGAGAGGTGCGGCAGATCGGCGATCTCCACCGGAGCGGCCATCGCCTCGTTCCCCTCTTCTTGAGGGTGGCTCACCTCGGCGCGGAGCTCGCCGTCTTCGCGGCGGAGGTGGAACACGAGGGCGTCACGCTCCCCCGCCTTGCGCCGCAAGCGGAGCTCGCACGCGCGCTCGGCGATCTCGAGCCCAGCGACGAGGTAGTCGTCGATGTGGAGGATCTCGCGCTGCACCGTGCGCGAGAAGAAGCCCTTCTTCAGGCCGACCATCAAGTCGAGACCGTGCGCGAAGTCCCCCACGCGCCGCGGGCCTTGCCAGCCGGGCACGCGCGCCACCGCCAGCGCGAAGGCCGAGGCGATCCCCTCGGGATTCACCACCTGGGCAGTCGCGACATTACCTGCATCCTGCAAGTGAAGACTCACGTTCCACTCGAGGACCGGGAGCTTGGCGACGGTGAAGAAGCCCTCCAGGGCCGAACGAATCTCGGCCCTTCGGCGCTCGACCTCGCCGCGCACGCCGGCCTGGTCGCGGTCGTTCGTCACCTGGACGCTGCGCTTCTCTTCTTCGACGATGCGCGACGCGTTCTCGGCGACTTGGCGCGCGTAGTCGGCGGCGCGTAGCGAGGTGTTGCGCGCCGCGGCGTCTTGGATGGCGCGCATCACCGCCTCGTGGAACGTCTCGAGCTCTTCGAGCGCGCGCACGCGATCGGTCGCGGCCTTCGCCGTCACGAGCTGCCGCCCGCGCGACTCGGACTCGAGCACCACGATGCGCGTCGCCGCCCCCATGAACGCCTCGAGCGTCTGGAGGAAGTTGAACGCGTGCGGGAAAGGGGCCGAGTCCCCGTAGAGGTACCTCATACGCCCGGAGAAAGTACCACGTGGTTATACTGCCGTCATGACACGCGTCCCCACAGAGGCGGCGGCGCCTCCCACGGTCTCTGCCGCGTGGCTCCTCGCGCACGCGCGCGACGAAGGCGTGCGAATCGTCGATCTTCGCTGGTACCTGAAAGGCAAGCGCGGCGCCGACGAGTACGGCGCGGGCCACCTCCCCGGCGCGGTGTTTCTCGATCTCGAGAGCGATCTCACCGCCCCCGCGGGCCCCGGCCGGCACCCGATTCCCGGCGCCGAGCAGCTCACCCGCGCGATGCGCCTCGCCGGCGTGAACGCCGGGGATCACGTCGTCGTGTACGACGACGCAGGGGGATCGATCGCGTCGCGCTTGTGGTGGCTCCTCCGGCGCCATGGGCACGATCGTGTGAGCGTGCTCGACGGCGGGCTCGCCGCGTGGACTTCGGCGGGGGGCCCGCTGACGACCGATCCGATCGCACCGCCTACCGGGAATTTCCAGGCCGGCCCCCCTTCGCCGGAGTGGCCGGTGATCGACAAGCACGCGGTGCGCGATCGCTCGAAGGACGCGCTCCTCCTCGACGCGCGCTCGGCCGATCGTTACCGCGGCGACAGCGAGCCGGTCGACGCGCGACCGGGGCACGTCCCCGGCGCGAAGAGCGCGCCCTGGAGCGACAACGTGAAGGAGGGGCGCTTCTTGGCGAAAGAAGAGCTCCACGCGCGCTACGCGGCGCTCGGCGCGCGCGAAGCTTCGAGCGTCATCGCCTACTGCGGATCGGGCGTCACGGCGTGCCACGACATCCTCGCCCTCGAGCTCGCCGGTTTCCCCCACGCCACGCTCTACGAAGGGAGCTGGAGCGACTGGGCGCGCGACGAGAGCCTCCCTGCGGCCCAAGGAGACGTGTGATGCAGCTCTTTTCGATCGAAGGGAACACGCAGCGCCTCGACGGAGGCGCGATGTTCGGCAACTGCCCTCGCGCGCTCTGGGCGCGCTGGGCCGAGCCCGACGACGAGAATCGGATCCGCCTCGCCTGCCGCGCGCTCCTCGTGCGCGAAGACTCGGGGCGCCACGTGCTCCTCGAGACCGGCATCGGCGCGTTCTTCCCGCCGGCGATGCGCGCACGCTTCGGGGTGATGGAAGAGGGGCACGTGCTGCTCGAGTCGCTCGCCGCCGTGGGGGTCAAGCCGACCGACATCGACGTCGTCGTCCTCTCGCACCTCCACTTCGATCACGCCGGCGGGCTCCTCACGGCGTGGCGCGACGGCGCGCCGTACGAGCTCGTCTTCCCTCGCGCGAGCTACGTCGTGAGCGAAGACGCGTGGACGCGCGCCAATGCACCGCACGCGCGCGATCGCGCGTCGTTCATCCCCGAGCTAGAGCCGCTCCTCGAAGCGACGGGCCGGCTCGAGGTGCTCCGCGGCCGCGAAGGGATCAAGAGCGCGACCTTGGGCGACGCGTACCGCTTCACCCTCTCCGACGGGCACACGCCCGGCCTCTTGCTCACCACGGTCGACGGCGGACCGCACGGATCGATCACCTTCCTCGGCGATCTCGTCCCCGGCGCGCCGTGGGTCCACGTGCCGATCACGATGGGCTACGACCGGTACCCGGAGCTCCTCATCGACGAGAAGCGGGCGCTCCTCGATCGCATTCGCAGCGAAGAGGGGTGGCTCTTCTTCACCCACGACCCGGACGTCGCCGCGGCGCGCGTGGGGCTCGAGAAGGGGAAATACTCGGCGAAAGAGCCGATCGCGCGCCTCGCTTGGGCTGCGTGAGCGCCAGGAGATCCCGCTTCTCTCCACAGCTTTCCCCACGCTCTCCCCATTTCTTCACAGAATGGGAACACCTGGGGACAACTCGTGAACAAGCCCAACCGTGGTTCACTCGCGCGTGCGCTTCCACTCCGGCAGCCACCCCGCGGGGGGCGCGCGCTTCACGCCGGCGCGCGTGTACGGCGTCATCCGCGCACCGAAGAGCGTGCTGAAGAGCGGGACGGGGCGAATGTCCGGGCTCTTCGTCCAGAACTCGTAGACGTCTTGCGGCTCGTTCCAAATGCCGTCGGTGTACCCGGAGACGTAGGGCAAGAGCGCGGCGTTGGGCTCTTCGGTCGTCAAGAGCACGTCGTGCGCACGGGCGTACGTCGCGAGTCCGGCGACGAAGGCGCGCGCGACGCGCCACTCGTCGGCGGCGTCGTTCGGCCGATGGAGGTGGTTCGTCGCTCGGCATGGCGCCACGTCCCAGGAGGGGGAGATGGGGAACTCGTCGAGCTGGACGACGCGAAACCCCTCGCGCACGAGGTGCTCGAGCTCGGCGCGCCGTGACGCTTGCCACACCGGCGAGCCGAGGCACATCTCCTTCGCCTTGAAGGCGTACTGGTCGACCTCGTGCGGGCCGTCTTCGTAGAGCTTCAGCCCCGAGACGATGCTCTCGGGGAGCGCCTCGTCGATCTGCATCTTGGGGATCGCGTATTTGTACGTGCGCAGATTGAGCCACGAGAGCTGGTCGACCTTGGGCGAAGCGTCGTGAAGACGCCTCCACGTCGCTTCGGCCCCTTCGCTCCACAGGTAGGCGCCCCGCAGATCGATGCCGCCCCAGTCGAGCCCGTAGACCTGCACGAGGGTGCGCGGCGATTCGCGCGGCACGCGCGCGAGGAGCGCGGTGTCGTCCCAATCGACGCGGCGCGGTTCGGCCCCCTCGGTGTCGAGGAAGCGATGCACGTAGTACTGAAGCGCGTCGTAGCGCGAAGCGAGCGGCGGTGGCCCCGGGCGCACGTTCCAGGTGGCGAGGGCAGCGCGCGCCAAAGATGCCCATCCGCCGGTGGCGGTGGTCGTGCGGAGCTCGCACGGCCCTTCGCACGCAAGCTCCAGGGTCGTGGCGGCGTCTTTGGTCTTCACCATCACGCGGAGCGGCGGCGCGTCGACGAGCTCGCGCGTGTACGCCGCGGTCCAGGTGTCGCCGTCGCAGCTGAAGGCGACGAACGGAATGGACAAGGAGCTCGGATAGGCGAGGTACGCCGAGGCGTAGCCGGTCTTGGGGAGCGAAGCGGCGGGGTGCTTCACGTGGATCCCCTCGAGGAAGGGGAGCACGAGCTCGAGGTGCGCGTCGTCGCAGCCTTCTTCGGTGGTGAAGGCGTGCGACCACGAGACGCGAATCGGTGTGAGCGGTCGATCGCGCGGCCCCGGGGCAACGTCGGAGCGCGCGATCCCCGGCCCACGCGGCGAGCCCCCACCGCACGAAGCGAGCGACACCGCGGAGGCCGTCGCGACGAGCGCGAAGGCGCGCCGAGCGAGGCGATCGTGGACGCGCGAGGAGCTCGACATGATCAGAAGGCGTAGTGGAGCCCGACCGAAGGGGTCGTCGCCAAGAGGAACCCGCCGGCCATGCTCTGGCTCCCGAAGCCGCCGAGCCCGTCACCTTGCGCGCCCGGCGGGCCGACGTGCACCCGCTGCTTGTCGACCCACGTCGGACGATCGAGCGCGCCGAGGACGAGGAGCGCCACGCCGGCGTTGGCCTCGAGCCGGGACCAGATGCGAAAGCCGACGCGCGCCTCGGGCGCGAGGTACGCGTACACCGCGCGAGACGACTCGGACACGCTGACGGGGAAGCTCGTTCCGTCGGCCGTCGCGAACGTGCCGGTGCGACCGTCCTCCGCCGTGCCGAAGAACACGCCGGCTCCGACGCGGAAGGTGACGGGGATCTCTTCGCCGAGCCGATACGCGACCGAAGGGCCGACGCGCACACCGCGGAGGGCGAGGAGATCGTCGGTCGTGCCGTTGTCGGGGGCGAGCCCCTTGGGGAAGAGCGCCGTGGCTCGCGAGGTCGTCCCCGCCGAGAGGAGCAGGTACCCGGCGTCGAGCGCGAAGGCGAACCCCGAAGCGGTCTCGTACCCGCCGTGAACCGTGAAGCCGAGCCCGAACGGGATCTTCGCGGTGCAGCCGCCTGTGCACCCGTCGCGCACGTCGCCGCCGAAGGCGAGGCCGAGCGCCGGGCCGCCGTCGATCTCCACGAAGACGCGCGCGACCCGATGCGCCCGCCACAAGACCGAGCTCGGATCCCGCTCGAGGGCGACCTGAGCCACCAAGCGCTCGTGGTCGCCGAGCCGCACGTCGCGTGCCTGCGGGAGGAAGCCGTCGGCCGCCACCTCGATCTTGTGCGCTCCGCCGCGGAGCTTCCCTTCCCACACCCCTTGTCCGACCACGACGCCGTCGATGGACACCATCGCCACCGCTGGGACCGGCGCGACACGCAGGGAAGCGTCGAGGTGCTCCGCCGAGAGGTTCAAGCGGGTGACGTCGTCGAGGCGCACCGTGGCGCCCGCAGGTGGCGAGCCGAGGTCCCCTTCCCCGCGGAGCGCGACGGTGTGTTGCCCTACGGCGAGGGTCCCTTGCCAGGGCGCCCTACCGACGACGACGTTGTCGACGAGGACCTCCACGCTCTCCCCCGACGACTCGGTGACCTCGAGACGCCCACCGCGCGTGAGGCGCTCGAGCTTGGCGTCGACGACGAGCACTTGGCGGCCGGCGACGTCGACGCGGCGCTCGAAGGGGACGAAGCCGTCTTTGTAGACGCGCACGACGTGCGAGCCGGCGGGGACGCGAAGCGGCGCAGACGGCGGGTACGCGCCTCGGGTACGGCCGTCGACGACGATCGTGGCGCCGGGCTCGGCGCGGGTGACGTCGACCGCGCCGACCGCGCCGCGCAGGTCGGCGATCTCGCGCTCGGCGAACGCGCGGTCCGCAGCGGGAAGATCGGGGAAGCTCCGAAGAAGATCTTCGAAGAGGTCGAGCGCTTCGTCGAAGCGCCCCTCTTTGCGGAGACACACCGCGGCGTTTTTTGTCGCCGAGCGCGTGGAGAAAATCTCGCGGGAGCGGAGAAAATCAGCCAACGCCGCGCTCGACTCGCCCCGGTCGAAGTGCGCGAGCCCGCTGTCGAAGAGCGCCCGCGCCTCGGCGCGACGCACCTCCGCCGAGGGAGGCGTAGTGGCGTCGGCCGGTAGCTTCGGAGCCGTCGCTGGAGGTGTGGCAGCACCCGCATCCGCTGGCGCGACCGGCGTCGGAGTCGCCTCCTCGGGTGCGTCGGCGCGCGCGACCGAAGGCGCGCTCGCGACGAGGAGCGCGGCGACGACGACGCAAGAAGCGAGGCGGAGGGATCTCAATTGAAGTCGCGGGAGAGAGGAGACGAAGAGGAGGGAGCGGGAGGAGGTGTCTTCTTCCCCGCGGAGGAGGCGCTCGGCGCGCTGGTCGAGGCCGCCGCGGTGGCGCGAGGCTTGGTCGAAGCGATCGGCGACGCGACGCGGGGTGCGCTCGCTCTGGGCGCGGCGCTCGCCGAGGCCGCGAGCGAAGCATCGACGATCGCCGGCGCGGTGACCGACGAAGGGGCCAGCGGCGCGAGGGACGGCGGCACGTCGGGCGCGCTCGGCGCCGCGGACGGAGCGGAAGGAGAATCGATCGCACCACCCGGTGTCCGAGCTCCGCCTCCCTTCCCGTAGAGCCCCGCGCCGATGCCGACCACACCGAGCACAAGGATCGCCGCGAGGGCGACGCGTCCGCGAGAAGCCGGCGCCCGCTGGTTGCCGGTCCGCGCGTAGGCGTTCGCGGTAGCGGTGCGCGGATCGTCGTTGGATGCTGCGGCGACGGCCTGGGGATCGCCGCTAGCCGGAGCCGACGCGCCGCCCGGCGCGGGCGGGGGCGTCGTCGGGGCCACGACCGTGGCGGCGAAGGGGACGCTGTCGGTGGTCTCGAGGAGGGGCGCGACGGTGAGGAGCTCGTCGTCGCTCATGGGCTCCAGCATCGAGGTCTCGATGCGCGTCTCGCCGCCGGTGAGCGCGAGCACGGCGTCGAGCATCTCGCGCGCGGTCTGGTAGCGCTTCGTGAGGTTCCCGGTCATCGCGCGCTTCACGACGGCCGCGACCTCCGGCGGAACCCAGGGCGAGTAGCGCTGCACGTCGGCCGGAGGATCGGAGCAAATCGCCAGGAGCACGAGGCCGAGCGTGTCGGCTTCGGGGTACGGAGTCTGGCCGACGAGCAGCTCGTAGAGCACGACGCCCATCGACCAAAGATCGGTACGTGCGTCGGTCGACTTGGCGCCCTTGGCTTGCTCGGGAGACATGTAATTGGGCGACCCGAGGAGCGCGCTCGTGTGCGTGAGGGAGGCGTTCTGCGAGCTCGATAGGGCGTCGGGGCCGACCTTGGCGATGCCGAAGTCGCAGAGCTTGACGACGTGCGAGCCGTCGTCGCGCCGTGCGAGGAAGAGGTTCGGCGGCTTGATGTCGCGGTGCACCACCTTCGCCGCGTGGGCACGCTCGAGCCCGGCGAGCGCCTGCGCCACGATGCGCAGCGCGAGATCGGGTCGCATCGGTCGCAGCCGACGCAGGACCACGTGGAGGTCTTCCCCGCTGAGGAGCTCCATCACGAGGAACGGCGCGCCGGTGGCGGCGTCCGTGCCGCTGTCGAGCACCTGGGTGATGTGCTCCGAAGCGATGGCCCCGGCCGCGCGCGCCTCGCGCTGGAAGCGCTGCACCACCTCCGGACCTTGCGCCACCTCCGCTTTGATGAGCTTGACGGCGACGCGACGGCCCGTCCCCTTGTGGCGCGCTTCGTAGACCGAGCCCATGGCCCCCGCGCCGAGAAGGCGCAGGACCTCGTAGCGATCGATCTCCTTGGGGATCGTCTCCTGGCTCACGACGGGCTCCTCCTCCGGGACGTGCGGCGAAGAGCGACGGCCGCGGCGCCGAGAATCGCGACGGCTCCTTGCGATCCGCCGTGCTCGTCGGGCGCACGCCCTCCGCTCGCGCAGCCCCACACCGAAGCGGTCGACGGAGTCGCCTCGCTCGGCGGCACGCAGAGCCCCCCCTCGTCGCACACGGCTGGCGCCACGCAGTCGCGCGCCGACGCGCAGCTCACGCGGCACGACTTTCCGTCGCACTTGAAGGGGGCGCAGTCGACGTCGGGCGAGCCCACCTTCTTCAGCGTGTGATCACCGTCGCAGGCGACGTCGCACGCCCCCTCGGAGATGGCGGTGCACGCGCCGACGTGGCCGGCCTGCGTGCACGAGAGGCACGTCCCTTTGCACGCGCTGTCGCAGCAGATGCCCTCCGTGCAGAAGCCCGTCGCGCACTGGCTCGCGTCGCTGCACGCCTGGCCTTGGAGCGCGAAGCACAATCCCTTGCTGTCGTGCCCCGGCGGCACAGCGCCGCACACGCCGTCGACGCCGTTCGTCTTGCGCGTGGTGGTGCACCCTTCGCACTTTCCGTTGCACCGTCGATCGCAGCACACGTTGTCGGAGCAGAAGCCCGAGGCGCATTCGGCGTCGAAGGTGCATCCCGTGGCGAGGAGCGAAGGGGCGATCTCGAGGGGCGCGGGGTTACTCAGCACGCCTCCGACGAGCACGTAGAGGTAGCCATGGCCGGCGAGGGCCGTGCTCGGTGCGATCCAAGTGATGCTCGTGTCGGTGAAGTCGAGCACCCGGCCGAGGACCGAGGCGTCGCCCGCCTCGGAGACCCACACCACCTGAGGAGCGTTCAGCGCGGAGGCCGCGGTGTCGCCGCTCGAGCCCTCGCCGGCGTTCGCGAAGCCGTGGCCGACGAGCGTGAGCTTCGTTCCGCCGGTCACTTGCGCCGGCGCCGTCGTGAGGACCGGGCGCGCAGCGGTGGGAGCGCCGTCGGTCCATACCGCGGCGCTCGCGAGCGGTTGGCCCACGCAGATCCCCCAGCACGGGTCGCCGCCGGTGAAGAGGATTCCACCGTTCGACATCAGCGTGGCGGTGTGACTCGCGCGGCCCGTTCCGGTGAAGGCGACCTCGCCGTTGCCGTTCGCCGTCAACGGGTCGAACAACATCCCGCGCGCTTCGACCCCTTCGAAGAGGCGGCCGCCGGACGAGAGGACGTTCCCGCCGACGGCGCCTGTCCACGCGATGTCGGTCGCCGTGAACGGGACCGGTCCGCCGAAGGACCACGTCTTGGTGACGGGATCGAAGAGCTCCGCGGCCAGCGTCGTGCCGCCGGAGACGAAGACCTTCCCCGACACGAGGAGGTGCGCCGAGCGACCGTCGCGCGCGGCGCCGGGCCCGGGCACGTAGGAGAAGAAGCCGACGACCGGGTCGTAGACCTCGGCGTTCGTATCGCCGACGAGGAGGATCCACCCTGTCGGCAAGCGCACCATGCCGTGGTCGGCGTGGGGCGCGTAGAGAGGCGGCCCGGGGCGGAACTTCTCTGTCTTCGGATCGAAGTACTCGGAGTCGGCGCGCATGCTGGAGAGCTGGCACCCCGGGATGTCGCTCGCCTGCTTGCATCCGCCGGTGACGAGGAGCTCGCCGGTAGGAAGCGGCGCGACGGCGTGCTCGCTTCGCGGGGCCCCCATCGGCGCGATCGCGCGGAACGTCCCTGCGACGACGTCGTAGATCTCGGCGCTCGCGAGGATGTCGCTCCCGTTCACCCCTCCGGTCACGAGGACATCGCCGGAAGGGAGGAGGCTCAAGACCGGCCGAAGGCGCGGGGTCCCCATCGATCCTGTCGCCGTGAAGAGACCGGTAAGAGGATCGAAGAGCTCGGCGCTCGCCGTCGTTCCGTTGGTAGTCGCGCCACCGACGAGCAGCACCTTGCCGCTCCGCAGGCGCAAGGCCGAGTGGTTCGTGCGCCCCGTCGTCATCGGAGCGGCGAGGGGCGCGAGCTTCCCTGTCGCGGGGCGGAGCTCGACCCCTGCCTGGTTTCCGCCCAAGACGAGCACGTCGCCGCTCGGGAGCACCGTAGCGGTGTGATCGGCGTGCGCCTCGGGCATCGACTCGCTCGACGCGGTGTTGGTCGTGGGATCGTAGACCGCCGCCACGTTCGCTGGCACGGCGCCACCGGTGAAGAGCACCTCGCCGGTGGGCAAGAGCGTGGCCGAAGCTCCCGGCCCTGGCAGATCCGGCGTCGTCTTGATCGGCTGCCCGAGCCCGCCGCCGGCGGCGGGGTCGAAGATGTCGCCGTGCGAGCCACAGTTCACCGGTGTGCCGGTCGTACCGCAGGTGTAGCCGCCGGTGATGAGGACCGTGCCGTCGCGGAGGAGCACCGCGTCGCGATGGCCGGTGCTGGGAGAGGGCGGCACGCTCGCCGTCGTCCACGAGCCCATGCCGCCGTTGGCCGACGGATCGAAGGTCTGCGTCGCCGATGCGTGGCCGGAGAAGAGCACCTTGCCCGAAGGGAGGACGACGAGCGCGCCGCTGCCGGAGGCGATCGCGTCGCGCGGCGTGAGCAGGCTGAATTTCCCCGTGGCTTCGTCGTACACCTCGGTCGAGGTGTCGGCGCCGGAGGTGACGCCGCCGACGATCAAGACCTTGCCCGAGGGGAGTCGCACCGCCGAGTGCCCCGCGCGCACGGTCGACATGCTCCCCGTGGGCGTGAAGGTGCGCTTCGCCGGATCGTAGATCTCGGCGGTCTTTAGCCCCTCGCCTCCCGCGAGCAGCACGCGTCCCGACATGAGGAGCGTCGCGGTGTGATGGATGCGACGCTCGGTCATGTCCGATTCGGGGAAGAAGTGGCCCGACACGGAGGAGTAGATCTCGCTGCTCTTCGCGGCGATGTCCCCGCCGGCGATGAGGACGTACCCCGAGCCGAGGAGCGTCGCCGTTTGTCCGAAGCGAATGCGAATCGGCGACGACGCACTGAACCACGCGGGGTCGACGGCCACGGGGTAGACGACGTCCCTCTCGGCCTTGTCGATCGTCACCTCTACGCTGTCGCCGGCGAGCGAGGTGATCACGCGGAGCGCGCGACCTCGCGCGTCCCACGCTTGGTCGGCGCGCATGCGCAGGACCGGCTCGCCCTTCGCGTCGTCGATCTCGACGAACGCGCGTACCGAGTCGCTCCCGACGAGCCGCGCGTGGTGGTCTCGGGGAAGGAGCATGCGGTAGGCGACGTCCGCAGGCTCGCGGAGGTAGAAGATCTCTTCGAGCTCCGACCCGCGCGTGAAGATGCGCGCGCTCGACGAGTCGCCGTCGATCCGAACGACCTGCGAGGCGCTCGAGCCCACGGGCGGCGGCTCGAGCACGGCGTGTCCTTCGCCGAGGCTCGCGTGGACGACGCCGATCTTCGCCCCTTCGCTCGTGATCCACATCGGCGAAGACGCCGACCGCGGAAGCTCGACGCGCGGGTCCGCCGGCGTGGCCCATGGGCCGGCGGCGTGGTGCGCGGCTTGGAGGCGGAAGCCCGTGGCGGTCGTCGTGATCGGCGAGGCCCCCTTCACCATCGCGTTCACCGGAGGGAACGTGACGCGCTCACCGTCGTCCGACGCGCACTGAACGAGCCACGCCGCCGCCACCGCGCCGAGGGCGAAGAGCGACAGCGCGCGCCGGTCCTGCCGCACGGGTCGGAG
Organism: uncultured Polyangiaceae bacterium; assembly: GCA_964531795.1. GTDB lineage: Bacteria > Myxococcota_A > Polyangia > Polyangiales > Polyangiaceae > CAZHHD01. The sequence continues at coordinate 111,704 of CAZHHD010000018.1, forward strand.
CATCGCCTCGATGCTACCGCCAACCCGCGAGACCGGCGCGCCTTCTCGAGCGCTTACTTCTTCGCGAGGAGCTGGCGGAGCACGTACTGAAGGATGCCGCCGTGGCGGTAGTAGCTGACCTCCGCCGGCGTATCGATCCGCACCTTCGCGCGGATCTCCTTCACCGAGCCGTCGGCCTTCTTCGCCTTCACCACGATGTCGCGCGAGGCGCCGTCGAGGAGCTTGCCGATCCCCTCGATGCTGAAGACCTCTTCGCCGGTGAGACCGAGCGAAGCGGCGTTCTCCCCCGCCGCGTACTGCAGCGGGAGGATCCCCATGCCGACCAAGTTCGAGCGATGGATGCGCTCGTAGCTCTCGGCGATCACCGCGCGGATTCCGAGGAGCTTCGGCCCCTTCGCCGCCCAGTCGCGCGACGATCCCGAGCCGTACTCCTTGCCGGCGAGGACGACGAGCGGGACCCCTTCCTTCTCGTAGCGCATGGCCACGTCGAAGATGCTGGCCACGTCGTTCGACGGCATGTGCCGCGAGAACCCGCCCTCGGTGCCGGGCGCGATCTGGTTCTTGAGGCGGATGTTGGCGAACGTGCCGCGCACCATGACCTCGTGGTTGCCGCGGCGCGAGCCGTAGGAGTTGAAGTCCTTCGGCTGGACGCCGTGCTCTTGGAGGTACTTCCCCGCGGGGCTGTCCTTCTTGATGTTGCCGGCGGGCGAGATGTGGTCGGTGGTGATGCTGTCACCGAGCACCGCGAGGCAGCGCGCGCCGACGATGTCGGTCACCGGCGACGGCGCCTGGCCCATGTTCTCGAAGTACGGCGGGTGCTTCACGTACGTCGACTTCGGGTCCCACTCGTAGATGTCGCCGGCGGGGACCGGCAGCTTCTGCCACTGCACGTCGCCCTTGAAGACCTCGGCGTAGACCTTCTTGAAGGCCTCGGCGCGCACCGAAGAATGGACCACGGCGTCGACCTCGGAGCGCGTGGGCCAGATGTCCTTCAAGTAGACGGGCTTGCCGTCCTTGCCGTTGCCGAGCGCGTCCTTGTTCAAGTCGATGTCCACGCGCCCCGCGAGCGCGTAGGCCACGACGAGCGGCGGCGAGGCGAGGTAGTTGGCGCGCACTTCGGCGTGCACGCGCCCTTCGAAGTTGCGGTTCCCGCTGAGGACGGCGCCGACGAGGAGCTTCCCCTCTTCGATGCGCTTCGACACCGCGGCAGGAAGCGGCCCGCTGTTGCCGATGCACGTCGTGCAGCCGTAGCCGACGACGTGGAAGCGGAGCGCCTCGAGCGAAGTGAGGAGCCCGGCGTGCGTGAGGTAGTCGGTGACGACCTGCGATCCAGGGGCGAGGCTCGTCTTCACCCACGGCTTGACCATGAGCCCCTTCTCGACCGCCTTCTTGGCGACGAGACCGGCGGCGACGAGGACGCTCGGGTTCGAGGTGTTGGTGCAGCTCGTGATGGCGGCGATGACCACCGCGCCGTGGTTCATCTCCTTCACCGCGGTCTCGAGCGCGGCGTCGGCGGGGGCGTCGTTCGAGCCGCTCGCCTGCGGGAGCTGGGCCTTCGACGAGTACGCCGCGAGCGCGTCGGTGAAGGACTTCTTCACGTCGCTGAGACGCACGCGGTCTTGCGGACGCGCCGGTCCCGCGAGGCAGGCCTCCACGGTGCCGAGGTCGAGCTCGAGCACGTCGGTGTAGCTCGCCGCCGGGGTGTCCTTGGTGTGGAAGAGCCCCTGCGCCTTGGCGTACGCCTCGACCAAGGCGATCTGCGCCTCCGAGCGGCCGGTGAGGCGGAGGTACTTCAGCGTCTCTTCGTCGATGGGGAAGATGCCGCACGTCGCGCCGTACTCCGGCGCCATGTTGGCGATCGTCGCGCGATCGGCGAGCGGGAGCGCCGCCAGGCCTTCGCCGAAGAACTCGACGAACTTCCCGACCACACCGCGCTTTCGCAGCATCTGCGTGACGGTGAGGACGAGGTCCGTCGCCGTCGCCCCTTGCGGCAGCGCGCCGAAGAGGCGGAAGCCGATGACCTGGGGAATGAGCATGCTCACCGGCTGCCCGAGCATCGCCGCTTCGGCCTCGATGCCGCCGACGCCCCACCCGAGGACGCCGAGCCCGTTCACCATCGTGGTGTGCGAGTCGGTGCCGACGACGGTGTCGGGGTACGCGACCGGGCGCCCCGAGCCGCCGAGCTCCTCCGACGACATGATGCCGCGCGCGAGGTACTCGAGGTTCACCTGGTGGACGATGCCGGTGTCCGGCGGGACCACCTTGAAGTTTTTGAAGCCGGTCTGCCCCCAGCGAAGAAACTGGTAGCGCTCGCCGTTGCGCTCGTACTCGAGCTCGGCGTTCTCTTTCACCGCGCTCGCGCTGCCGAAGGCGTCGACCTGCACCGAGTGGTCGATGACGAGCTCGACCGGCTGGAGCGGGTTGATGCGCTTCGGGTCGCCGCCCATCTTCTTCATGGCCTGGCGCATCGCCGCGAGGTCGACGACCGCCGGCACACCGGTGAAGTCTTGGAGGAGCACGCGGCTCGGGGTGAAGGAGATCTCCTTGTCGGGCTCGGCCTTCGGGTTCCACTTGGCGAGCGCCTCGATGTCCGCTGCCTTCACCTCCACGCCGTCTTCGGTGCGAAGCAGGTTCTCGAGCAGGATCCGGAGCGAGTAGGGGAGCTTCTTCGCCTCGGGGAACTTCTTCTCCACCGCGTCGAGGCGGTAGATCGTGAAGTCCTTGCCGGAGACGGTGAGAGTTGCCTCGCTACCCAAGCTATTGCCAGCCATCCTGTCCTCTTTCCTTTTTTTTTTGATTCGTACGTCGTGCAGTCGATGCGAGCGGAGCGAGCCCGCGTGGGGAGGGGACCCCGAAAAACGACGTTTTTCGGGGAGGGGCGGCGCGTGCCGCCCCTCTGATGACTAGGGGTGCACCATGTCTTCCGGGCGCACCTTCTTGTCGAACTCTTCCCCGGTGAGGAGCCCGAGCTCGACCACCGCCTCGCGGAGCGTCGTCCCCTTGTGGTGCGCGAGCTTCGCCACCTTGGCGGCGTTGTCGTAGCCGATGTGTTGGTTCAGCGCGGTCACGAGCATCAAGGAGCTGTCCAAGTGCTTCTTGATGACGTCGAGCCGCGGCTCGATGCCCACCGCGCAGTTGTCGTTGAAGCTGTGGCACGCGTCGGTCATCAGCCGCACCGACTCGAGCAGGTTGTGGATCATCACCGGCTTGAAGACGTTGAGCTCGAAGTGCCCTTGGCTCCCGGCGAAGGCGCACGCGGCGTCGTTCCCCATCACCTGGACGCAGACCATGGTCATGGCCTCGGCCTGCGTGGGGTTCACCTTCCCCGGCATGATGCTCGAGCCCGGCTCGTTCTCGGGGATGTGGATCTCCCCGATGCCGCAACGCGGGCCCGAGGCGAGGAGGCGCGTGTCGTTCGCGATCTTGAAGCAGGCGACGGCGAGCCCGCGGACCGCGGCGCTGGCGGCGACGATCGCGTCGTGCGCGGCGAGGGCGGCGAACTTGTTCGGCGCCGTGCGGAAGGGGAGCCCCGTGAGCTTGGCGATCTCCTCGGCGACGATCTTCGCGTAGTCGGGGTGGGTGTTGAGCCCGGTGCCGACCGCGCTGCCGCCGAGCGCGAGCTCGTAGAGGCCGTCGAGCGCTTGCTCGAGGCGCGTTTCGCACGCAGCGAGCTGCGCCGCCCAGCCGCCGATCTCTTGTCCGAGGGTGAGCGGCGTCGCGTCCATCAAGTGGGTGCGACCGATCTTCACGACGCTCTCGTAGGCCTTGGCCTTGGCCTCGAGGGTCTTCTTCAGGACGGCGATCGCCGGGAGCAGGCGCTCTTTGATCTCCACCGCGCCGGCCACGTGCATCACCGTGGGGAAGACGTCGTTCGACGACTGCGACTTGTTCACGTCGTCGTTGGGGTGGATCGGCTTCTTCGAGCCCATCTGACCGCCGGCGAGCTCGATCGCGCGGTTCGAGATGACCTCGTTCGCGTTCATGTTCGACTGCGTGCCGCTCCCCGTCTGCCAGACGACGAGCGGGAAGTGATCGTCGAGCTTGTTGGCGATGACCTCGTCGCACGCGCGGGCGATGAGCCCGAGCTTCTCGGCGTCGAGCTTCTTGAGGCGCGCGTTGGCCTGGGCCGCCCCCTTCTTCACGAATCCGAAGGCGCGGATCATCCCCGCGGTGAAGCGGTGTCCGCCGATCTTGAAGTTCTGGAGGCTCCTCTGCGTCTGCGCCCCCCAGTAACGATCTTCGGGGACCTCGACGTTGCCCATGCTGTCGGACTCGACGCGCACACCCATGATCTCGCTCCTCAAGCCCCCAAGGGAGCCGCGCACACGCGGCAGGGGAGAGCGAAATAATGGGGATTTTCACGGGCCGCAAGCGGCGGCGTGCCCTCGGCGCTTCTCGGCGCACAAAACGAACGAGGGCGCGGTCGTCACCGCGCCCTCTCGGGCCAAATCGCGGCCGTCGTCAGTTCGACTGCGTCTTGGCGCGTCGCTTCGCTCCGGTGGCTTGGCCGCCCTTGCGACCGGCAGCGCGTGCTTCTTCGCTGTTGAAGCGGTGGGCGGTGCCGGCGCGCTGCGCGGCCTTTCCGCCGCGGCTGGCGAGCTCGCTCACGAGCTTGGGGTCCATCGCGGCGAAGCCCCGACGCCGGCGCGGCGTCTCGGACGACGTCGAAGATCCGGAGCTGCTTCGCGAGGACGCGATCGAGGGCTCGGTCTGCGGATCGGTGGCTTCGTCGTGGTTCATGTCGGACTCCTGAGGCTTGGATGAAGTGGAATGTGCTTCCGCGCCTTGTTGCGGCGCGTCCCCTCTACAGCACGTCTCAAGCCATGGCGCCTGACGACCCAAGATATTGATATTGCTTACTATTCAATCTTACCTCAGGTGTAGCGTTTCGCCTCACGAGACAAAATTGCTGCACAGCCGCTCTTCGAGCTGATCCGTGCTTCACCGACGGCAGAGCCACGCATAAATCTCTGAAATCGCTATCGCTTCAGGTAGCCACATGTCACTGACCCAAGGTCAATGTGGGGTCACGGCCCGGACCGTAGGTCGCTACGGTCGAGCTGGCGCCAGAGCCCAAAATCGCGGGTTCCGTAACGGTTGTGGCATATAGCCACAACCTCGGATGGAGAGCCCCTGGAGCGCCCTCGACCGGCACCTCTTCTTCTCCGTGTACGGAGGAGCGGGCGGCTCGCTGGTGCTCGTGATGACGATCGTCACCTGCCTCGGCAGCGGGTGGATGCTCCTCGGGCTCGTTCCGTTCTTCGCCCGAGAGCGGACGCGCACCTTCGCCGTCCATCTGCTCGCGACCTTGATCGTCACCGCGATCCTCGTCTTCGTCGCGAAGCTCGCGGTGCACCGCCCTCGCCCGGCGTTCGTGCTCGCCGGCGTGCGCGCGCTGTTCGACGCGCCCCACGATTTCTCCTTCCCCAGCGGTCACGCGGCGGGGAGCTTCGCCTTCGCGCTCTTCACCGGCGCGGTGCTGCGCGATCGCGGCGCTTCGCACGAAGGTCGAAGCGTGACGTCGTTCGCTCTTCGCTTCGCGGCGCCCGCGGCGCTCTTCGCGCTCGCTTCCCTCGTGGCGCTCTCACGCGTCTATCTCGGGTGCCACTTCCCCGGCGACGTGACGGCGGGCGCGCTGCTCGGCGCGACGTGCGGGGCGCTGGGAGCCCGCGCCCATCGCCAGCGCACCCGTGCGACACATCTCGCAACGAGCGAAGCCGTCGAAGAAACCTCCGCGCTTCTCGACCCTTGCGATCGAATCCGACCAACCGGAGGCGCCGACACCTTGCGCTCCGGTGGGGAGGCGATCCAAAGTAAGCCGCAATGAAGGCCCGGGTGCGCGCACTTTTGACCGCGGCGATGGCCGTGGTGGTGTGGCTCGTGGCCACGCCGGCGCGCGCAGCGGCCCCGCAGTGCGACACGCGCGGCGCGACGACCTTCGCCCCCGCGCCCACGCTCGATCCGCCGCAAGCGTCGATCGACATCGGCGACGGCAACGATCCCTGCGCCCCCGACTTCGCGCTCGACGGGCTCCGCACCGGCACCCCTTCGCCCGAAGAGGTCGGCGGCGCGAGCCCCGAGGCCACGATCCCCGCACGGGCGATCGTCGCCGCGCCTCCCGTCACGCGCGCGCCGCGCCTCTTCACGTTCACGTGGGGCGAGCGCAGCGGCGTCCGCGGCAGCGTCGAGCGCCCTCCCCGAGGCTGACGCCGCGTCGCGCGCGCAGTGCTCTTCCGAGCCGCGCGCGCGCTCGGCGTTCGTGTCCCTCACGGACCGCTCCTTCGCTCCGCGCACGCGCGCGTGACCGGGGGGTGCTCCGGCGCTCCTCGAAAAACCCGAAGCCGTGCCCGCTCACGAACCTCGTTCGAGCGAAGCGCGCTTCACCTCATCACCGCGGGAGCGAGCCGCGCGTTCGAAGGGAACGCCGGCCGCGCCCCGCAACCGACTCGATGTGTGCATCTTGCAATTGTTGAAAGGGTAGAATCATGGCCAAGGAATCCAAGACCAGCGGGAACGACCCGCACGCCAGCTCGGAAGGCGGAGGAATGAGCACGGGGGTGGCCATCATCGGCTTCATCCTCTGCTTCGTCGCCGGCGGCGGCCTCATGTGGGGCTACGACGCGCACCGCATGAAGAACGGCGGCATGGGTGACATCACCGCCGACAGCGCCGGGAGCTGGAGCGACGCCGAGTCGCCGGTCCCCGTCGACAGCAAAGACCCCATGTGGGGCAACCGGAGCGCCCCCGTCACGGTCGTCATCTTCTCCGACTACCAGTGCCCGTACTGCGGGCGCGTGGAAGGCACGCTCGACCAAGTCCGCACGACCTACGGTCCGGACAAGGTCCGCATGATCTGGAAGAACGAGCCGCTCCCCTTCCACCCCAACGCGAAGCCCGCGGCCGAGGCGGCCAACACCGTCTTCAACCTCAAAGGCAACGACGCGTTCTGGAAGTGGCACGACACCGCCTTCAAGAACCAGCAATCGCTCTCGCCCGACAACTACGAGAAGTGGGCGCAGGCCGTCGGCGTCGACATGGCGAAGTTCAAGGCCGCGGTCGCGTCGCACAAGTACGCGGACAAGGTCGACAAGGATCACGCCGAGGCCAAGCAGGTCGGCGTGAACGGCACCCCTGCGTTCTTCATCAACGGCGTCTCGCTCTCGGGCGCGCAGCCGTTCGACAAGTTCAAGGCGGTCATCGACGCCGAGCTCCAAAAGGCTCAGGCGAAGATCGCGAGCGGCACCCCCAAGGACAAGGTCTACGTGGCCATGTCGCAGGAGAACAAGAAGGCCGCTCCGCCTTCGAAGGACGACGAGGACGACAAGGAAGACACCACCACCGTGTGGAAGGTCCCCGTCGGCAAGAGCCCGGTCCGCGGCAACAACGACAAGGCGCTCGTCACCATCATCGAGTTTTCCGACTTCCAGTGCCCGTACTGCAAGCGCGTCGAAGACTCGCTCAAGAAGGTCAACGAGACCTACGGCGACAAGGTTCGCCTCGTGTGGAAGCACGAGCCGCTTCCGTTCCACCCGCGCGCTCTCCCGGCGGCGATGCTCTCCCTCGAGGCCCGCGCCGAGAAGGGTGACAAGGGCTTCTGGGACGCGCACGACAAGCTCTTCGAGCTTCAACCGAAGCTCGAGGACTCGGATCTCGAAGGCGCTGCCAAGGACCTCGGCCTGAGCGTCGACAAGGTCAAGGCCGCCATCAAGAACAACACCTACAAGAAGGACGTCGACGCCGACCAAGACGCGGCCGAAGACTTCCAAGCCTCGGGTACGCCGCACTTCTTCATCGACGGTCGTCGCCTCGTCGGCGCGCAGCCGTTCGACAAGTTCCAGAAGATCATCGACGAAGAGATCAAGAAGGCGACCGACCTCCAGTCGAAGGGCGTGAAGCCCGGCGACGACATGTACAACGCGCTCACCAAGGACGGTAAGGGCGTCCCCGAGCCGGAGAAGAAGAACGTCGCGGTCCCGGCGAACGGTCCGACCAAGGGCAACCCCAACGCCAAGGTCACCATCCTCGAGATCAGCGATTTCCAGTGCCCGTTCTGCAAGCGCGTCGAAGACCAGTCGATGGGCGACGTGATGAAGAACTACGGCGACAAGGTGAAGGTCGTGTGGCGCAACCTCCCGCTCCCCATGCACCCCGACGCGCCGCTCGCGGCCCAGGCGTCGATGGAGGCCTTCAAGCAGAAGGGCTCCGACGGCTTCTGGAAGTACCACGACCTCTTGTTCGCGAATCAGCAGACCGAAGGCGGTCTCAAGCGTGAAGCGCTCGAGAAGTACGCCGGCCAAATCGGGCTGAACATGGACAAGTTCAAGGCCGCGCTCGACAACCAGACCCACAAGGCGGAAGTCGACGCGGACGCGAAGGTGGCCAACGACGCCGGCATCAGCGGGACCCCCGCGTTCGTGATCAACGGGTACTACGTGAACGGCGCCCAGCCGTTCGCCAAGTTCCGCAAGGTCATCGACCGCGCGCTCGCCGAAGCCAAGTAAGGCACGCCGCCGCGTCTCCTTCGGGGGGCGCGGCGAAACCCGAAACAGGGCGGCCCGTGACCCGGGTCGCCCTGCTTCATTTTGTGGTACGAAGCAGCCACGAGATGCGACGCGCTCGCCCCCTCTCTTTCTCGCGTGCGCGAAGCGCCGTGGTCGCTCCCCTCGTCGCCTTGGGCGTGCTCGCGTGCGCGCGCGAAGCTCGCGCGGTGGAGCACCAGCATCACCTCGGGCTCGGCGGCGGGCTCTCCATGCTCAAGGTCGACGACAAGAGCACCATGTCCGTGGGCGCGGGCTTCGAGCTCCACTACGCCTACGGCTTGAACGATCAGTTCAACTTCATCGCCGAGGGGACGTCGTCGATCGTCGCCCTGAACGAAGCGCGCGGCGCGAACATCCCGCGCACACGACCTTCGGCCGTCGACAGCCTCGCGCTCGGCGGCGCCTACGTCATCGACGTGCTCCGATGGGTGCCGTACATCGGCGTGCTCGGCAGCGGCTACTCGCTCGGCGGTGGCTCGCTCGATCACTCGATCATCGTCGCCGGCGTGCAGGTCGCCGCGGGGCTCGACTACGACATCACGCGGCACATCGCCGTCGGCTTCGCCTACCGCCAGCACATGCTGCTGTCGAAGATGGATACGTACCCGACCTACTCGACGTTCTTCCTGCGCGCCGAGTACGTCTGGGGGTTCTAGGGCGCATCTCATAAGCTCTGTGCACTCGTGACACGCTTCGCGATCCCCGACGGGGGACGAACCTGCACGAGTGCCTAGAGCGCGACCGTAGCGCGCGCGCCCTTACGCCCCACGCGCGCAGCGAAGGCCCAAAAGTGGCGCCGCCCCTACGTGCACGGCAGAATGAGAGGGCGAAATGCGTCTTCGTCGTTGCTTGCTCGCTTCGTTCGTCCCTCTTCTCACGATGGCCCCGTGGGCGTGCGGCGGCGGCGACTCGAACGACCTGCCCGGCTTCGACGCTTCGACGCTCGAAGGGGGCGGTGACGGCAGCATCGCGCGGACCGACAGCGGGACCGGCGAAGGGGGCACCCCCTCGTGCGTGCGCGTGACGAGCCAGGGGGCGCAGAAGCTCATGGACCTCGCCATCGTCACCGACAACTCGGGGAGCCTCGGCCAGGTGGCGGCCGACGCGGGGGTCCCGTGGTCCGTCGTGCGCAACCAATTCATCGAGCGCATCGTGAAGGCCGCGCCGGCGGTGGGGATCCGCGCGTCGATGACCACCTTCCCCAAAGGGGCGGCGTGCGACGTGCCGACCTACGCCGCGCCCTACGTGAAGGCGACCGATCTCCCGACGAACGCATTCACCGCGCCGCTCGGCGCGCTCACGCCGACGGCCGCGTCGTACGTCTACGAAGGGCTCCTCGGCGGCTATGCGATCGCCACCGCGCTCCACACCGCGACGATGCACGACCTCACCCGCGTGCTCCTCGTCACCGACGGCTCGCCCATCGGCTGTCTCGCCGACGGCGGATCGGGGACGCCGGCCGAGACCCTCAGCGCGGCGGCGGCGGCGCTCAACGCGGGGGTGCCCACGTACGTCGGTTACCTTCCGAGCACCGCGGGCCAAGACGTGTGGGCGAACCAGCTCGCGACCGCCGGCGGCACGCAAGCAGCGACGGTCATCGAACCGGCGAAGGTCGACGCGCTCGCCGACACGATGCTCGCGGCCCTGCGCGCGGGCATGGGCGATCCGGTGAGCTGCTCCCTCCCCGCCCCGAGCGATCTCGGCGACGGCGGGCCGCCGATGGCGCCGACGCGCCTCACGATCTTCGTCACCCCCGAAGGGGGGACGCGCGCCGAGGTCCCCTACCTCGCTTCGTGCGCGCCGCCGGACGCCGGGCCTCCGAAGGAAGCGGGCGCGGACGCTGGCGACGCCGCCGCCCTCGACGCGGGCTCCTCCGGTCCGCCGGTGGGTTGGACGATGATCGCGGGGAAGGTCACCCTGTGTCCGGCTTCGTGCGATCCGCTGCAACGCGAGCGCACCGCGCGCGTCGAAATCGGCGTGGACTGCAACTGATCCTCGAGGAGCGGCACGCGCCGCCCTCACCTCGAGGGCTCGCTCCGCCCGCCTACGCGCGCGTCAGGGCGAGGGCGCCTTGTCGAGGCCGAAGCCCTCGTGGAGCGCGCGCACGGCGAGCTCCGTGTACTTTACAGCTACCAGGCAGGAGACCTTGATCTCGCTGGTGGCGATGGCTTGGATGTTGATCCCCTCGTTGGCGAGGATGCGGAACATCTTGGCGGCGACGCCGGCGTGCGAGCGCATGCCGAGGCCGACGATCGAGACCTTCACCACGTCTTCGTCGTAGCGCACGCCCTTGGCGCCGAGCCCCTTGGCGATCTCTTCGATGAACGGCTTGGCGCGATCGAGATCGGTCTTGGTCACGGTGAAGGTCACGTCGGCGCGGTGCGCTTCTTTCCCTTCGGGCGCGGCCGAGGCGTTGGCCGCGTTCTGAATGATCATGTCGACCGAGATGTTCTTCTCGGCGATCGATCCGAAGAGCTCGGCCACGACGCCCGGCTTGTCTTCTACGCCGATGATGTGCACGCGCGCTTCGTTCTTGTCGTAGGCCACGCCGGCCACCACGACCTCTTCGAGCGCCTTGTCCTCACCGGTGACCCACGTCCCCTCGACGTCGGAGAACGAGCTTCGCACGTGAACGGGCACGCCGTACTTCATGGCAATCTCCACGCTGCGGATCTGCAGCACCTTCGCTCCGAGAGAAGCGAGCTCGAGCATCTCTTCGTAGGAGATGCGCGGCACTTTGCGCGCCGCCGGACAGATGTTCGGATCGGTCGTGTAGACGCCGTCGACGTCGGTGTAGATCTCGCACGCGTCGGCGCCGATGGCCGCCGCCACAGCCACGGCGCTGGTGTCGGAGCCGCCGCGGCCGAGCGTGGTGATGTCCCCGTGCTCGTCGACCCCTTGGAACCCGGCGACGACGGCGATCTCGCCGGCCTTGAGGGTGGAGAAGATCTTCGAGCCGTCGATGGCCTTGATGCGCGCCTTGGTGAAGGCGTCGTCGGTGAGGATCCTCACCTGGTGCCCGAGGAGCGATCGCGCTTTGCCCCCTTCGGCCTGGATGGCCATCGCGGTGAGCGCGGCGGAGACCTGCTCGCCGGTGGCGGCGATGACGTCCATCTCGCGCGCGTCGGGGACCTTGCCCATCTGGTGGGCGAGGGCGAGCAAGCGGTTCGTCTCGCCGCTCATCGCGCTGACGATGACGACGACGTCGTTCCCCGCAGCCTGAGCGGCGAGGCAGCGACGTGCCACGTTCTTGATGCGGTCGGTGGTCCCGACGGACGTGCCGCCGAACTTCTGGACGATGAGGGCCACGGCGGGGCAGGCATATAGGCGGGCGGGCGCCCATCCGTCAACGCACGGCGTCGCGACCTCGTGATAAGACGGGCCCGCCGCATCGCCGGGGCGACCGGCGCGGGGGGAGTCTCGGGACGGTGAGCGCGTACGGAAGCTATCTGGTCGAGACCTTCGTCACCTTGGTGGCGGTCTGCGGCATCGCCTTCGTGGTGCTCTACGGCGCGCGCCGCTTGGGGGTGGGACAGCCCTCGGGGGACATTCGCCTCGTCGGGCGCCTCCCCCTCGACGCGCGCCGCGCCGTCTACCTCGTGCGCGTCGCCGAGCAGGTGTTCGTCGTGGGGGTCGCCGAAGGGGGCATGACCAAGCTCGGCGAGCTCCCCGCTTCGTCCATGCCGCTCCGCGAAGAGCCCAAGCTCGCCCCCTTCGCCGACGTGCTCGCGCGCGCCCTGGGGAAGCGAAAGGAAGGAGCGAGCGCGCCTCTGGGCCACGCGCCCGAGATCGATCAAGCCGCGCGATCGACGCCGGGGAGCGACGCGCCTGGGGCGACGGGAGGCGACGCGTGATCGCCTTCGCCGCCGCGGCGCCGCAAGTCGCTCCCGACGATCTGCTCGGCCGCCCGCTGGCGCTCGTCGTGGCGCTGGCGCTCGTGTCGCTCCTCCCCTTCGTGTTCATGAGCGTCACCGCGTTCGTGAAGATCTCGACCGTGCTTCAGATCGTACGGAGCGCGATCGGCGCGCAGTCGGTCCCCTCGAACACGGTGGTGATGGCGCTCGCCGGTGCGCTCACGCTCCTCGCCATGTGGCCGGTGGGGAGCAAGATCGCCGCGCGAGCGACGCCGATGTTCTCCGGCAAAGAGGCGCCCGACACGGTGACTTTGGTGCGCGAGGGGATCGACGCGGTGCGCGAGCCCATGCGTGATTTCTTGAGCGCCAACGCCAGCGGTCGCGAGAAGGAGCGCTTCCTCCGCGTCGCGCGCGAGGTGCGGCCCGAGGCCGAGCGCGCGAGTGTGGCCGCGACCGACTTGCCGGTGCTCGTGCCGGCGTTCGTCGTGACCGAGCTCACCGAGGCGTTCGCGATCGGGTTTCTCTTGTATCTGCCGTTCTTGGTGATCGATCTGGTCGTGGCCAACGTGCTGCTCGCGCTGGGGATGCAGATGCTGAGCCCCACGCAGATGAGCCTCCCCTTCAAGCTGCTCCTCTTCGTGGCCATCGACGGATGGGGGCTGCTCGCCCAAGCGCTCGTGGCCGGCTATCGCTGACGCTTCGGGCGACGCCCGCGCCGGGCCCTTCGGGTTCCGCGCGTCACGGGAGTGCCGGCGCACACGCCGCGAAGCCTCGTTTTTCCGTGGAATCCACCGATTTTCGTCCGAGGGGCGGCCCATCCTTGACTTCCGGGACCCGCCGAATAGAGTCCGCGCCCACGTTGCCGGGCCGTTCCCTCCTGCGGGTCGGCAACGCGAAATTGGGGCAATAGCTCAGCTGGGAGAGCGCTGCGTTCGCAATGCAGAGGTCAGGGGTTCGATCCCCCTTTGCTCCACTTAGGTTCTGAAAATCGCCTGCACCTGGGGGGGTAGCGGGTACCGCTCACGAGGGCGAAGGGGTCTCGCGGCGAAAAGCAGCGGCGCCTGGGCGCTCGGCCCGCTCACCGTCCTTCACCGGCTCCTTCTCCGGCGCCTTCTCCCCCTCGTGGTCCGTCTTCCAGATGGACCGGCGGAGGCGCGGCGAGGTCGACAACACCAAGGTCGCAGCGAGGCCGCCCACCACGGCGCCGATGCCGAGGAACGTGGCCGCGGTGACGATCCGCGCGACCGTCGATCGACGACGCTCGAGATGAACAGCGTCGAGGATCGCTTCGCTCATCCGCTGCGCGTCGAGGTGGCTCAGAAAGCGTGTGACGTCAGACATCATGTTGGGCTCCTTGGTCGAGACGGTCATGTCAGAGCATCACGCGTGCCACGACGAAAGCGGCCGCATCGCGCAGTAGCACGCCGGACGACGCGCCCGAGGTGCGCTCACGTGCAAGGAGGTCGCGAGGAGGTCGCGACAAGCCCAACCGAGAAATCGCGGAGGGATCGTTCTGCGGAGACCCTACGGATCGAACGTCAGGTTGTCGGCGCGGACCGCCGCGGTCCCGCACGCAGCTCCGCAGTACGAGTCGCCCACCGAGAACGTGGCTTGCGTGAACGCCGCCGGGGGCGCGAGCGGACGCGTCGCTGCCGCGCCGTCGACGACGAGCGTGACGAGCTTCCCGCCGAGGTTCACGTCGAGCACGACGTCGTGCCACGCGCCGATCGGAATGCTCGGGCCGACGGCGAAGTTGCCGATGGATCCTCCCGGCGTCGCGAACTCGTTGATGTACGTGTTGGCGCCGACCATCCCCACGAACACCTCGTACGTCGTGCTCCCGCCGCCGCTGAAGCTCAACGCGAGCACGTGCGGCTCGCCTTGGAGGTTCGTCTCGACGCGGAGCTGGAGCTCGAGCTTCACCCCCTTGCCGCCCGTCACCGGGAAGGGGGCGTGGGAGATGAACGCCGACTCCGTGCCCGAGGAGATCGCCGGGCTCAGCGAGAGCGCCGACCGCGGGGCCGACGCCGCGAAGACGTCGTCGAGCTGCACCGTGCCGCCGCCCGTAGCGTAGGAGGTCACCAAGGACTCGAGCGGGCCGAGATCGAAGTCGTCGCAGAACGTGTGACCGGGGTGTTTGGCGCAATACGAGCTGCCGGCGTCGCTGGCGCCAGGTGCATCCGTTCCCGCGTCGAAGCTCGCCGCATCGACGCCCGGATCGCTCGCGTCGGTTGCATCGCCTGCGTCCGCTCCCGCGTCGGCGGCCTTCGTGGCGGTGCCGAAGATGTCCCCCGCGCACCCGACGAGCATCCCCGCGAGCGCCGCCGTGCAGCAGGCTCCGAGGGCGATCCGCAGGCGCAACACGTGCTCAGTTTATCACGGCGGGTTCTTCGAGCTCCTCTTCCCGCGGCCCGCGCCGAACGCGGATTTTCGACGGAATCGGCTCTTCGGAGGGGAGATCCACGGGCCTCGCCGCGTAAGGCGTGGTCGAGCACATGGCCACCTCGCAGACTTTCTTCGCGCTCGTCACCCTCGGGGTCGTCTCCGCCCTCGCCACCGGGTGCGCCTCGTCCCCCGACGCGAGCGGCGACGGCACCGGCGAGGCCACGGTCGACTCGCGCGCGACCGGGCTCGCCGCGCTCCCCGACGGCACATACCGGATCCCGGCGACGAGCTCCGTCCACGTGACGTCGGGCTCGGGCGCGTGTACCGAGCGCGTCGACGTGTACGTCGTGACCAAGGCCGGCAAGACCTTCACCGTCGCGAGCGGGCCGCACATCACCATCCACGATCCCGTGGCCACGGGCGACGTCGCCACCGGCCACCTTCACGGGCGCGCGACCTACGATCCTTGCTCGTACTGCCAAGATTCGCTGAGCACCGTCTACGAGATGGACGGCGAGCTCACCTACGCGAACGGAAAGCTCGACATCCTCGTCGGCTACACCGGAGGCTGGGTGCAAGGGCGCACGTGGTCGGGGAGCATCTCCACCACGACGTTCGGCGAGACGGTGCTCCCCGCGGGGACGATGCGCGCCACGCTCGCGCCCTCGAACCTCCGACTCGACGGGTGTCCTGCGTTCTGGTCGCTCACCGTCACGCGGGACGCCGAAGGCCACCGCATGATCTCGCTCCCCGGCGACATCGGCGACGTCGACATCACCCCCACCCCGGGCTCGTGGTCGAACGCGTGGTCGGGCTTCGGCTGCGGACGGCGCGCGGCGAACGTCAGCGTGCAAGCGACGTCGGTGAGCGTGTCGCGCGGCTCGTGCAGCGATACGTTCACCCTCCCCGCCTGGTTCACCGAGGACGCGCGCTGAGCGCGACGCGAGTCGCTCCCCCTCGCGACTCGCTCAGAACGAGCAGAACGCAGGCACTTTGTTGCTGATGGGCGGGAGCGACACGATGTAGTTGCCGATGTCGAGCGCGTCGGCGTCGGTGAGGCCACCAAAGGCGCCGTAAGGACCGAAGGGCATCGGAGGGCAGAGCCCAGCGTCGTCCTTGTTGTGCCCGTTGTGGAGCACGTTCACGACGTCCTTGGGCGTCCACCCCGAGAGTCCCGTCGTGGGATCGCTCGTGAGATTCGCCGAGTACACCGGCTCGGGGAGGCCGATGTTGAACGTGACGCCGCCGGAGAACGCCTTGCTCAGATCGATGGCTCCGCTCGGCAACGTGGGCGTGTGGCACCCATGCACGTGGCCACGGTCGTGGCGAGGTATTGTCCGCGAAGAGCCGAGGCTTGATCGGGGTAGCTCGGGAGCGGCGCGGGGAGATCCTTCGGGTCGATCGAAGGGACGGCGAACGGGAGGACCCACTCGGGATCGTCCGCGGGGACGTTGTGGACGATCGGCGGCACCGTGCGGAGGTACGCGATGATGGCGTCGACGTCCTCGCCCTTCATGTTCGCGAACTGCCAGTAGGGCATGATCGGGAAGAGGTGCTTGCCGTTCGGCAACGTGCCGGTCGTGATCATCGCCTTGATCTCGGCGTCGGTGAAGAGCTGTAGCCCGCTCGGATCGTTCGTGAGGTTGCGCGAATTGAGGCAGCCGGGCGGCGGCGCAGCGTCACCGGCGTCGCTCGTGGAACCTGCGTCGAGCGGTGCCCCCTCGAAGCACTCCACACCAGCCAAGTAGCGCGAAGGATCGAGCGCGCCGCTCGGAAGCCGCGCGGAGTGACACTCGGGGCAACCGGCGACGTTGTTCACGAGGTACTTGCCGCGCGCGACCTTCGGATCGGCGCCCGCCTCGGCGTCACCGCCCCCGCCTCCCGCTTCGACGAGCGCGGCCTCGGAGGCCGCGTCACCCGAAGGGACAGGGGCCACGGTGTCGTCGTCCGAGCACGCCAAGAAGAGAAGAGACGCCGCCGAACCTGCACACACGATCGTCCAAGCCAATGCACGAACCTTCATCGGATCGACCTCCCCCGGATGCCGTCGCGCATGCAAACGGCTCCGTTCGAATGTTCCACAGCTGAGCCCTTTGTTCTAAGAATTATCTGGGATTTTCCCTGCGGGACGCGTCACCACAGACCCGCAGAGTGACCAGCGCCGGGGCGGTGGCGGCGGCGCACGGCGTCGCTCTCCACGCGCATCACGCGATATCTTCTCGAAGAATACGAGTTTGTATTGATACGTCTTCGCGGCGCGAGGGATGGCAGGCGCAGAGACCACGACGCCACCTCGACGCCCGCGCGCCCCGCCCGAGCGCCCGGCGCGCTGCCCCTCCTGCGGTGAAGCCCGCGCTCCTCGTTCGCCTCGCGTCAGCGCGAAGGCGGCGGCTCGGTCGGCAGCATCGTGCGCACCTCGCGTGCGATGTCGCTGACGGCGCTGCGGAGCTTTTCGTCCTTCAGGATGAAGCGGGCGATGCCGAGCTCGTAGAGCAAGGCGATGTCGGCCGCGCTCGCCCCCGCGCTCATCGCCACGATCGTGCACTGCTCGGCGAGGCGCGCGCCGCGTAGGTACATGTGGAGCTCCACCCCGGTCATGCCCGGCATCATCAGATCGAGGAGGAGCAAGTGCGGCACCGCCTCTTGGATCTTCGCCAGCGCTTCCTTCCCGCTCGACACGACGGTGACGTCCGCCTTCGGGACGGCCGCGCGCACGTACATGGCGACCAGCTTGGCGATGTGAGGATCGTCGTCGACGACCAAAACGGAGAAGGGGCGCAGCGGGCTCCGCGCCAGGTGATCGGCGCGAAGCGCGCGGAGGCGCCACACCACGCTCTCGACCTGCTGCGGGCGCGACGTCGGATCTTTGGCGAGCATCTCGTGCACGAGCGCAGCGAGCTTGGGCGCGGCGTGGGGGAGCTCGGGAACCGCCGCCTCCACGTGCTGAATGAGGAGCGTCGCGCGTCCGCCGAGAAACGGCGGTGCGCCGGTGACGAGCTCGAAGGCGAGGACCCCGAGCGCGTAGGTGTCGACCAGGTGCGCGGCGCCCGCCTTCACCGTTCCCAGGATCGACTCGGGCGCCATGTACGCCGGTGTCCCGAGCAAGGCTGCGCCGTCGACGTCGAACTCGGGGACGACGAGACCGAAGTCGCTCAGGACGACGCGCCCCCCGGGCGCGAGCAAGACGTTCCCCGGCTTCACGTCGCGGTGAGCGATGCCCGCTCGGTGCACCGCGGCGAGCGCCTCGGAGATGGCGATGAGGATCTCGTACGCGTCTTCGATGGGGAGCGGCTCCCCCGAGGCGCGGCGTTGGGCGAGGTGCTCTTCGAGCGTGACGCCGGGCACGCGCTCCATCACCAAGTACTCGATCCCCTCGTGCGCGCCGAAGGCGTAGACCGAGACGAGCGCCGGGTGGCGAATCACCGCCAGCGCCTGCGCCTCCTGGCGAAGGAGCAGACCGAGCCCGCGGACGCCCGGCCACGCGACCTTCACCGCCACGCGCCGATTGAGCGCGCGATCGTGGGCGTCGAAGACCTGCCCGCTCCCCCCGGCGCCGAGCACGCCGCGGATCTCGTACGTGCCGCTGAGCACCTCGCCCGTCCGGAAGACGTCGCTACGAGACGAGGGCGCGCTCACCCGTGGAGGATACACTCGGGAGAAGAAGATCGAAGGACCGCGGTGGCACGACGCGGGCTGCGTGGCCTCGGTGCGTGGCGCGGCGTAAGCTCGACGGATGAGGCGCGCTGTCCCTTTCACTCTTCTCTTCGCCGCCGTGTCGCTCTTCGCGCGCGCGGGTCTCGCCGACTCCACGAAGGTCTTCGACGCCGAGGTGCCGAACGACGGCCTCGATCACTTCTTCGTCCCCTTCGACGTCCCCGACGGAACGAAGGAGATCGAGATCCTCCACAAGGGGAACGAAGACGCGAACATCTTGGACTTCGGCGTGCTCGATCCCAGCGGGTACCGAGGCTGGGGCGGCGGCACGAAGGAGAACGCCGTCATCGGCGAGAAGGCCGCGTCGCGCGCCTACGTGCCCGGGCCGCTCCCCACCGGCACGTGGAAGGTGGTGGTCGGCAAGGCGAAGATCGTCGCCTCGCCGGCGACGTACCACATCGAAGTGACGGTCCGCTCGGCCGCCACGCTCCCCGATCAGACCGATCGCAAGCCGTACGTGCCGGTGGCGGCGCTGGAGAAGAACCTCCGCTACTACGCCGTCGACTTCCACACCCACTCGCGCGAGAGCACCGACGCGCGCGCCGACCTCGGCCTCGACGAGATGCTGGATTTTGCCGCGACCAAGGGGCTCGACGCGATCGAGATCTCCGACCACAACACCATCACGCAGCTCGACTACTTCACCGACGCGCAGGCGCGCCACCCGCACACGCTGCTCATCCCCGGCATCGAGTTCACCACCTACGCCGGCCACGCCAACGCCATCGGCGCGACCAAGTGGGTCGATCACAAGATCGGCCAGCCGGGCGTAACGACCAACGGCGCGGTCGATCAGATCCTCGGGCAAGGGGCGCTCTTCTCCATCAACCACCCTGCGCTCGACCTCGGCAATTTGTGCATCGGCTGCGCGTGGAAGCACGACGACCTCGACTTCTCCAAGCTGAGCGCGCTCGAGATCGAGACCGGCGCGTTCGAGACGACGGGGTTCATCTTCCTCCCCAACGTGATGACGTTTTGGGAGAAGGCGCTCGCCACCGGCAAGCACGTCCCCGCCATCGGCGGCAGCGACGATCACAAGGCGGGCAAAGACGAAGGGACGCAGTTCACGAGCACGATCGGCCAGCCGGTCACGATGGTGCAGGCGAGCGAGCTCAGCGTGGCCGGCATCCTCGACGGCATCAAGAACGGCCGCACGGTGGTGAAGCTCGAGGACATCCACGATCCGATGATCGAAATGACGTCCGAAGTTCCGCCAGCCGGCGACACGGTGAAGGCGAAGAGCACGATCTTCCACGCGCACGTCACCGGGCTTCAGGATCTCGAGACCTTCCGGTGGGTGAAGAACGGCACGCCGATGGCCGAGGTCGAGGTGACGAAGGATCCGTTCGACGCCGAGCTCTCTGCCCCGGCGCCGGCGACGGGCGAAGATCACTACCGCGCCGAGGTGCTCCTCAGGAGCAAGCCGCACACGATCACGAGCCATCTCTTCGTCGCCCTCGATCCCGCCGGCCCCGATCCGGTGGCGGCGCAAGGTGGTGGCTCGAGCGGCTGCGCGGCAGGTGGCTCGGACGAGCACGGGGGCGCGTCGCCTTGGGCCGTGACCTGGCTCGCGCTCTTCGGCGCCGCCGGCGCTGTCGCGAGGCGTCTCCGCCGCCGCGCCGCGTGACCGACGAAGGCGCAGCGTCGGCGGCGCCCTCTCGGTTGGCAGCCCTTAGCGCGTACCCCCTGCTTCGATCGCGCGCGCCTGGGCGAAGACCGGCATCCCTGAGGCCCAGCGATCGCCCGCGTTTTCCCGGTCGAGGGCGATGCGCAGCGCGGCGACGAGCTCGAGCGGATGACCGTCGAGCCCCTCGCGGACGAGCGCAGCTCCGAGCGCGGCCCCCACGTGCGCGTGCGCGAGGTGCGTCGCCTCGTCGAGCGACTCGGGGACGTCGCGCTCTCCCGCCAAGCGGCGCTCGCAGAGGCGCGCGTCGAGCGAGTTCTGCCCGCGGCAGGCGAGCGGACGTGCTTCGTGCACCATGCATGTTTCGTCCACGAGGAGCGGACAGGCGAAGCGCGCGCGCGGGCGGTCCTCGCTGGGGAGGCGCTTCAAGAGCTCGTCGGTCTCGGTCACGCGCGAGGTCACCGCGCGGCGCGGCTCCTCGGGGAGCGCGGCGATCGCCCGGGCGAGGCGGAGGACCTCGGGCGCGTACGCGACCACCCGCTGACGGCAGCAATGGGCGCACCCCTCTCGGCACGCCACGGTCGGACCGCGCGCACCACCGCGCGCCTCTCGGGCGACAGCCGGCGCGCGATCGGCGGCTTTTACCGCGAGCTCCACGGCGCGATCGAGCGAGCGCGCCTGGCCCGCCGGGCTCGACGTCGCGCGCACCGCGGCGACCTGCTCGGCGAGGAGCGCGTCGCGGGGAAATACCGGGAGCTTTCGCTTCACGCGGTGATCTTAGCCCCAGCGCGAGGGCCCGCGACGTCGTGCTAGCCTGATTTTCTCATGGTGGAGCTCGCGTTCGTCGACGAACCCCCGCGCCGTGTCGAGGTCATTCGCCGAGCCGAGGTCGTCGTCCTCGGCGGAGGTCCCGCGGGGATCGCCGCCGCCGCCGCTGCCGCGCGTCACGGAGCCAAGACGCTGCTCGTCGAGCGCTACGGCTTCCTCGGCGGGATGGGGACCGCCGCGGGCGTCACGAACTTCTGCGGGCTTCACGCCAACGTCCACGGCGAGATCAAGCAGGTGGTGCACGGCGTGGCCGACGAGATCCTCGATCGCCTGCGCGCGCTCGACGCCTTGAACGAGCCGCACTCGGTGCTGGGCAAGACCGCGGCGCAGGCCTACGACAACGCCGCGTACAAGTGCGTCAGCGACGACGTGGTGCTCGAGGCCGGCGCAGAGATCCTCTTTCACGCGCTCGCCGTCGGCGTCACGCTGGACCGACCCGGACACGTCACCTCGCTCCTCGTGGAGACGAAGTCGGGGCGAGGCGCGATCGTCGGCGACGTCTTCATCGACTGCTCGGGCGACGCCGATCTCGCGGCGTGGGCCGGTGTCCCTTGGGAGAAGGGGGACGACGACGGCTTCCTCGCCTACCCCACCTTGATGTTCCGCATGGGTCACGTGGACACGCCGCGCGCCTTGAAGGAGGGGAAGCCCAACGTGCGGAAGCTCCTCGCCGAGGTGGAGGCGAAGGAGGGGAAATCGTTCCCTCGTCACACCGCGTACATCAACCCGCAGAAGCACGCGGGCGAGTGGCGGGCGAACGTCACCCAGCTCCGTCACGGCGATCGCGCGGTCGACGCGACCAACGCCGACGAGTTCTCCCAAGCCGAGATCGACGGACGGAAGCAGGTGCTCCTCTATTACGATTTTCTCCGCCGGCACGTGCCGGGCTTCGAGGCAGCGTACCTCTTGGAGATCGCGCCGCAGATCGGCGTGCGCGAGACGCGACGCATCCTCGGTCGCCACAAGCTCACGCGCGAAGACGTGCTCTCGGGGCGCGATTTCGTCGACTCGATCGGGGTGAACGGCTGGCCGGTGGAGAAGCACCAGCGCGGCGGCGTCGAGTGGACCTTCATCGAAGGACGCGGCTACCACCAGGTGCCGTTCGCGTGCACGGTGCCGGAAGGCGCCGAGAACCTCCTCGTCGCCGGTCGCTGCGCCTCGTCCACGCAAGACGGACAGGCCTCGCTCCGCGTGAGCGGGCCGTGCTTCTCGATGGGGCAGGCGGCGGGGACCGCGGCGGCGATGGCCACGAAGGCGAAGACCAAGGTCACCGAGACCGACGTCGCCGCGCTCCAAGCCGCCCTCGTGAAGGACGGCGTGTTCTTGGGTTAGAGCGGGCGGCGAGGCCAAGGCGGGCCCGAGCACGGAGCGGAACGACCTGGCGACGTTGAGCACCGTGCGCCAAGGCTCTGAGGGGCTCTCCCTCGCGCCGCGGCATGCAACATACTGCATGTTCAAGTATGCGTTGCTGCAGTATGCTGCGTGATCGCCCGCTCGGGACGACACCCCGCCGAGGCGCCGCGTGTCGAGCGCTCGTCCCATCCTCGACGATCAGGGACAGCCCCTAGCGCGTCAGCCGAATTTGAGCTCGCGCACCGTGCGGGCGCGGACACGCTCTTCGACGACGTTCACGCCGAGGCCGGGCGCGGTAGGCACCGTGATGGCCCCCTTCTCGGCGACCCACTCGGGATCGACGATGTCCTCGACGAAGTACTTCTTCGATCCGGAGATGTCGCCGGGGAAGGAGATTCCCGGAAGGCTCGCCACCGCGACGTTCGCCGCGCGCCCGATGCCGTAGTCGTGCATGCCGCCGACCCAGAGGCCGATGCCGCGCGGGTAGCACTCGTCGTGGATCTTCTTCGCCTCGAGGAGGCCGGCCACGCGCGCCACTTTGATGTTCACGATCTTGCAGGATTTCAGGTCGATCGCGTGACGTGCGTCGTCGGCGGTGCGAATGCTCTCGTCCAAGCAGACCGGCGTCGTGATCTCTTTTTGCAGCTTGGCGTGGTCGACGATGTCGTTCCACGCGAGCGGCTGCTCGATCATCGTGAGGTGGAAGGGGTCGAGCCCCTTCAAGTGTGCCGTGTCCTTCAGCGTGTACGCCGAGTTGGCGTCGACCATGAGCGGCACGTCGGGGAACTTCGCGCGCACCCCTTCGACCGTCTTCACGTCCTTGCCCGGTGCGATCTTGATCTTCACCCGGCGGTAGCCCTCTTCGAGGTGCTTCGAGATGAGATCGTAGAGCCGATTCGGATCCTTCTCGATGCCGAGGCTCACGCCGGAGAGGATCTGCTTCTGCGTGCCGCCGAGCATCTGCGACACCGACTGGCCCTTCTCCTTGCCGAGGAGATCCCACCCGGCCATCTCGATGCCTGCGCGGGCGAAGGTGTTCCCCTTCACCGGGCCGAAGAGCTGAATGAGCTCTTCGATCGTCGACCACTCTTTGCCGAGCACCGGCGGCACGAGGAACTTCTCGAGGATGTGCCACGCGGTCTCGTACGTCTCGCCGAGGTAGTACGGATCGTTCAGCGTGGAGCACTCGCCCCAGCCGACGTGACCGCCGCCTTCGGCGCGCACGAGGATGTGATTGAGCTCCTGCGTAGCGTGCGTGCTCGCCTGGAACGGGGTGATGAGGTTCATCCGAACGAGCAAGAGCTGAACGCGATCGATGCGCATGACCACCTTCTCGGGCTCGTTCGCGCGGCGCGCGAACGCGGGAAACGTTCCTTCAGGGGAACAGCGTCTGCCCGCCGTCGACGAGCAGGTCTTGCATCGTAATGTGAGACGCCTGATCGGATGCGAGGAAAAGGACCGCGCTCGCGACGTCCTCGGGCTGAGCGACCTTGCCGAGCGGGACCCCCACGCGGTAGCGGGCGAGGTTTCCCGTGAGGTGGATCTCCTTGGACGAGCTCCCGGCGTCCCAGAGCTTCTTCGCCAGGGGGGTCTCGGTCACGCCGGGGTGCACCACGTTGCAGCGGATCCCTTGGCGCGCGAGCTCGAGGCCGAGGCACTTGGTGAGGTAGGTGACCGCGGCCTTCGACGCGCCGTAGGCACCTTGATCCACGCGCACGATCTGCGAGCTCTGCGAAGCGACGGTGACGATGCACCCGCGCCCGCGAGCCACCATGCCGCGACCGATGGCGCGCATGCACGCGAGCGGACCGCGCGTGTTCACGCTGAGGATCTTGTCGAAGAGCTCGTCGGTCATGTCGAGCACCGGCGAGGTGGCGAAGATGCCGGCGACGCTCGCCAGGATCTCGATGGGGCCGAGCTCGCTCTCCGCCGCGGCCACGACCTCCTCGACGTTCGCGGTCTTGGAGACGTCGCACCCGAAGCCGTGGGCCTTGCCGCCCGCTTGGCGGATCGACGCGGCGACGCTCGCGGCTCCTTCGGCGTTCACGTCGGTCACCGCGACGTGCGCGCCCGAAGCGGCGAACGCGCGCGCGACCGCCTCGCCGATGCCACCGCCCGCGCCGGTGACGAAGACCGCTTTGCCCGAAATCCCCGAGAGCTCCATCGAACCGCCTCCGCGCGAGCGAGCGCCCGCGTGGGCTCGAGAGTGCGTCGATTTCACGCGCACGACAAGGCTCGCGGGGGCGCCTCGGGGACCTCGCTTCTCGCGCCCCGAGCGACGCGCGCCGGCGCGCACGACCTCGAAAGCGTGCGACCATGGACGCGTGCGCGCGAAGAGCATCTCGGGAGCGCCTCGCCCTGCCATCGGCCTCGTCGCGCTCCTCGCGATGGGCGCCGCGGGGTGCCCGGCGAATCAAGGCGCCACGCGGAGCCCGGCGCCGCGCGCGACCGCCGAGGCGCGGCCAACGCCGGCTCCCGGGACGTGCTCCGGCGGCTACGGACCTTCGCGCGACACGCCGCCGCCCCTCGCCGGACGCGGGCCGGTGGTGGTGGCGATCGTCGTCGATCAGCTCGCGGCGTGGGTGGCCGACACCAAGTGGAAGGAGCTCCCCGCGACGGGCGGCTTTGCGCGGCTTCGCTGCGAAGGGACATGGGCCCAAGCGATGCGTTACGCCCACGCCGTGACCGACACCGCGCCGGGGCACGCCGCGCTCTTCACCGGTGCGCCCCCGCGCGACTCGGGGATCTACGCCAACGAGGTGCTCGACGAGAAGGACGCGCGCGTCTCCATCTTGCTCGACAAGGCGACGAAGACGGTGGCCGCCGCGGGAACGCGCGACGCGGAGAGCTCGTCGATCGCGGCGCTGCGCGTCCCCACCGTGGCGGACATGCTCCGCGAGGCGCACCCCGAAGCGACGATCGTCGGTGTGTCGCTCAAGGACCGTGGAGGGATCTTCGGCTGCGGGCACCACCCGACCGCCTGCTTATGGCTCGGCACGCGCCCCGCTTCCCGGGAGCCGATCGGCGCCACGCGCCCGGCGGCGCCGGAGATGATCAGCTCCACCGCCTTCACCGATCACTTTCCCACGTGGGCCGTGGCCGGCGGCGACGCGAACGCCCTTCGCGACTGGACCGCCGACACGTGGCGCCCCGAGGACGAGGCGTGGCTCCGCGCGCACGCCGAGACGGCCGACGACGCGCCCGGCGAGGGGAACTACGAAGGGCTCGGCACGACCTTCCCTCACGACTTCGCGCGCGTCGGCGGCGCCGCGCTCCGCGTCTCGCCGAAGAGCGACGAGGGGCTCCTCGAGCTCTCCCTCGCCGGCCTTCGCGCCGAGCGCCACGGCGATGCGCCGACGTTGCTCGTCGTTTCGCTCTCCACGAACGACTACGTGGGCCACGTCTTCGGCCCGAGCTCGTGGGAAGCGTGGGAGGAGATGCGTCGGCTCGACGGCGCGCTCGCGCGCTTCTTCGCGCGGCTCGACGAGCTCGTCGGCCCCGAGTGGTCGGTCGTGCTCTCGGGCGACCACGGGGTCACACCGCTCCCCGAGCTCGCCCCCGCGGGGACGGCGGGGCGCATCTCGCCCGACGAGCTCGCCGCGCACCTCCGCGAAGCCGCGGCACACGCCGGCTTCCCTGGCGCGGTACGCGGGATCACCGATCCGTACGTGATCCTCGGCCCCGAAGCGCACGCGCTCCCCGCGGATCGACGTCGCGCGCTCGACGCCGCCCTCACCGAAGCGCTCGCTCGCGAGCCCGGCGTGGGACACGTGTACTTTGCACGTGATTTGGATCGGCCTTGTGGCCTGGGCGACGACGAGGCGGCGCTCGTCTGTCGCTCGTACACGCGAGGCGCCGGCGACCTGTACGTCGTCCCCAAGCCGGGGTGGTTCTTCGACACCCTCTACGTGCCTGGCAAAGGCACGAGCCACGGGACCCCTTCGCTTCGCGACCGCACCGTGCCGCTCCTCGTGCGCGCACCTGGGCGGGTGGCCGCGGGCAAGGTGCTGAGCACGCCTTTGGGCTTCGCGAGCTACGCCCGCACGCTGGCCGATCTGCTGGGGGTAGAGGCTCCTCCGGCGGCGCGCGACGCGAAGAGCCTCGCCTCGCCACGCGCGCGCTGAAGCCCGCTCGATCGATGCGCCAAAGGGAAATTCCCAAGGCCACTGCGATTCGCTACCCTTGGCCCTAGATGGCCGATCCGCCCGAGCTCCCGCCCGACGTCCCTTCGATGGCGGGGGTCGTCCTGCACGACAAGTACGTCGTGGAGCGCCTCCTCGGCTCGGGGGGAATGGGGACGGTCTGGTTCGGGCGTCACCGCGTGCTCGGCACGCCGGTGGCGGTGAAGTTCATCAAGCCCACCTACGCGGGGAACCCGGACGCGCGGCGCCGCTTCGAGATCGAAGCGCAAGCCACGGCGAAGCTCCAGACGCGTCACGCCGTGCACGTCTTCGACTACGGCGTGACCAGCGAGGGGATCCCGTACATCGTCATGGAGTACTTGGAGGGCGAGTCGCTCTCCGACAAGCTGATTCGCCAGGGGCCGCTCGACGCCGCCGAGGTCGCGCACATCACGCGGCAGGCCGCGCGCGCGCTCGAGAAGGCGCACGCCGCGGGGATCGTGCATCGCGATCTGAAGCCCGACAACGTGTTCTTGTGCACCAACGTGGACGAGGTCGACGAAGCCTACGGCTACGTGGTGAAGCTCGTCGACTTCGGCATCGCCAAGATTTTCTCCGAGCCGATTCGCGGCGGGCAAGCCGCGGCGCCGATGGGCGGACCGACGCAAGACGGCGCGGTGATCGGCACCCCCAACTTCATGAGCCCCGAGCAGCTCACCGTCGGCGGGAGCCCGGGGGCGCTCACGGATCTTTGGTCGCTCGGCGCGTGCTCCTTCGCCGCCATGACCGCGCGCATCCCCTTCGAGGGCGACGTGCTCGGGGACATCGTGCTGAAGGTGTGCGCGGCGCCGATGCCCCTCCCTTCGCAGTTCAACCCCAACGTGCCACACGGCTTCGACGCGTGGTTCTTGAAGGCGTGCGCGCGCAGCCCGGAGAAGCGCTTCCAATCGCCGCGCGAGCTCTCCGACGCGCTCGACCGCGTATGCAACGTCACGCGCCCGCAGAGCGCGAGCCTCGTCGACGACGCCGAGCGCGTGCAATACCAGCTTCGCCCCGCGACCGCCGAAGCCCTCGCGGCGCTCGAAGACATGGAGGAGCCTCGCGCCATGTCGTCGCGCACGGCGCTCCTCGCCGGGCTCGTGCTCGGCGTCGCCGTGATGGTGTGCGTGCTCGGCGTGCTCGCCTACCGCGAGAAGGTGCACGAGGAGGGGGGCGGCGGCGGCCCGATCCCGACCGCCGCGCCTCCGACCTCGGGGCCGTAGCGGGCCCGCAGCGAGCAGAGCCGCGTCCGCGCCCGTCACGAGAAGAGCGCTTGCACGGGGCGTCGAGGGCGTGACCGCGGTCGCACAAAAAGCGAAACGGCGACGCTGGAGAACCAGCGCCGCCGCTTCTACGCGACTTCTGTCGCGATCCGGCTACCTCACGGGGTCGGGAGGGTCGGGTCGTTCTTGAAGCCGAGCGGGTGGATGCCGTAGCCGTTGAAGGCTCCGCCACCGGCGTCGACCGACTGGAGCGGATCGCCGACCATCATGAACGTGTAGTTCTGACCGTTCTTGAAGTAGTCCGCGGGGCCGCCGGGGCCGATCGTCAGCGCTTCGACGAGCGGGAGCGGAACCGTCTGACCGAGGAGCGGGCCGACGCCGCCGTCCGGGAGCGGAGCGGCGATGTTGACGCCCGTCGTCGCGGGGTTGATGCCCGAGAGCTGCGTCGCGCCAGCGTCGGGGACGAGCTGACCGAAGTGGGTGATTCCGGCGAACGGCGTGACGACCGTCGCGCCGCTGTCACCGGCGTCCGGCGCCGGGCTGACGGCGACGGGGATGACGCCGCTCGGGAGGATCCCTTCGAGCTGGCTCGACTCGTGCGCGAACTGGGCGCCGAGCGTAGCCGCCGACGTGTTGCGATCGAGGTAGTAGATGCGCGCGTGGACGTTGCCGTTGGTGACGTCGTAGTCCGACCCGCAATCGAGCGTCGAGTGCCCGCCGGCGGCGAGGCAGCCGGTGGCCACGAGGAGGATCGACTTGCCGTGCGCGAACGTGCCCGCCGGGATGTCCGGGAACTGGAGCGCGGTGACGCCCGAGTCGGCCTGGACGAGATCCTGGCAGGTGCGCGGGGTGCCGCCGTCGGTCCCCTTCGCGTCGTTCTTGATCGCCGCCGCGGGGATCGCGTACGGGCGGATCGAGTAGTCGTTCAGGTCGAGGAGGTCGGGGAGCGGGCCGCCGGTGCCCGGGAAGATCCCGGCGTAGGGCTGACCGGCGAGCGCGGTGTCCGGCAGCGCGAGGAGCGGCGGAACCACGAAGCCCGTGGTGCCGGTCTTCTGGAGACCGAAGCAAACGCGGAGCGCGCCGACGCGGTTGTCGGGGATCGCGTTGACGATGATCGCCTTGGCGTGGGGGGGACCCGCGTCTGTGCCGGTGTCACCACCGCCGCTGTCCGTGCCGCCGCCCGAGTCGACCGGGGGGTTCGACTGGTCTGCGTTGCTGCCGCCGTCGTCACCGGGGGTCGTCGTCCCCGAGCTGTCGTCGCCGCAGCCCGCCATGAAGGCCGACAGGCCGCCTCCGAGAACCACGAAGGCCGCAAGGCCAAATCGGAACCAAGCACGTCGTTGCATCGCCATCTCCCTTTCGTCCGCAGGTAAGCAGTGCGGTGGGGTCCAAGGGACGCCACCGCGACTGCGTAGCCTACCACGCCCAGGTGAGACGCAAATGAGAACCGAACGATGCAGAACGTTGCGGCTCAAGCGGGAGAAATGTGCTCTCCCGCGAGCCGCGCCGCTCATCCACGACGTGACGCAGACGGTGCGCCACCGCCGGCGTGTTGCCGACTTAGGTCGTGATCACGCGGCGATGAGTCTCCGCAGCTCGACCCGCATGTCGTCGAAGCTCGGCGCGGTGAGCCCGCGCGCGCGGCGCAACAAGAACAGCGCGTGGTGCACCTCGGCGTCGTCGGGGGCGGCCCCGTACGACCCGTCGAGCTCGTTGCGATCGGTAGCCAAGAGGATCGCAGCGGACAGCTCGTCGCCGTCGGCGGCTTCGATGTACGTGCGGGCTTCCTCCGAAGAGAGCTGACCGAGACTCGCGATTCGCTTCGTCATGGGTTCACCTTCAAGGCTTGAGCCGAGCCTGCTGCCGCTCGGGCGAGGGTTGAGAAGAGAAAGCAGTAGCCACGCCGCGCACCCGTGAAAGGGTGCGTGACGCGCAGCAGTCGGTCGGGGGAACGCAGCGTGACGCGGGGGCGACGCAGCGTTCGCGCTTCACGCTCGCCCCTCGTCCGCTTCCCGCTCGCGCGCCGGGCCTCTCGCCCTGTCGACGGCGACGATGCGAAGAGCGCTCGACTCTTCGTTCGCGCACCGGGCGCGAGCCCCGCTGCGGTTCGTCGTTCTCTCGTCGTGGTTCGCGAACGTGACGATGGTCCCCTCCACCAGCTCGTACAACTCACAACCTAACGCTGTCTTTCGCGTTGACCAATTCTTGACGAACGATTTGTGTGTGCATGTACCTACGACACCTCCGTGACCTCCATGCGCGGCGTGCGCATGCACGAAGCTACGGCGCCGGGCTCGTCGGCGGCGCGGTGACGTCGAGCCACCGCACCATCGCGCTGCCTGCGTGCTGCGCGTAGTCGATGCGAAGCTGCCAGTCGCACTCGCTCCCGGGGATCGCTCCTCGCACCGCCTCGGGATCGGCGAAGAGGTGCACCGGTCCGGGGAGGAACTGCTTTCGCACGAGGAGCGAGAGGGCGCGACGAAGCTCGAGCTCGAGCGCGGCGATCTCCTTCGGGTCGACGTTCGCGCGGCGCGCGATGTCGAGCGTCGCCACCGCCGCCTCGGAGCGCGAAGCCACCGGCGTGAGGCGGGGGATGAGGATCGGATCAGGGCTGAAGGCGCCTTCGGAGTCGTAGAGCGAGTCGCCGGCGACGTGCTGCATGTGGCGATTGAACTCTTGCCAGCGGAGGCAGAAGTCGAGCGCCTTGGGGCTCGGCGCGGCGCTCCACAAGTCGGCCATCGCCTGGCAGGTCCAGTGCTCTTCGCTCCAGTAGTAGCGATCGCCGAAGAAGCTCCACGCAGGTCCCGTGAGGTGATCGAGCGCGCGTGAAGCGGCGTCCTTGTCCGCAGGGTCGCCGGTGAGGGCGAAGGCGCGCGCGAGGGCCAAGGTCGCCTCGCCGGAGAAGTAGAGAAACTGCACGTCGACGCGGCGCTGCGCCGCGCGATCGTACTGGTGCTGGAACTCGCCGTCGGGGCGCTGCTGCGCGCGGAGAAAGCGCGAGAGGTCGACGACGACGTCGCGGTAGGAAGGGTCGAGGCCGGTCCGCGCGATCTCGACGAAGGCGATGGTGGCGAGCGCGCTCGAGCCGATCTCCGCCATGTTGTCGACGGCGACACACGGATCGTCGCCGCAGCGCTCGAGCGCGTGGTCGCGCATGCGACCGGCGGCGCGGAGGGCCGCGGCTTTGATCGTCGGATCGGAGGTGAGCTTCGCTCCTTGCGCGAGGAAGTACGTCGCGCCGGCGTGGCGCGGCCAGTCGTAGCCGGCGAGAGAGCGGTTGGTGGGAGCGTCGACGAGGTAACGAAAGCGCCCTTCTTCGTTCACGCCCCGCGCGAGGTACGCGGCGGCTTCGCTGGCGGCGGTGCGCACGTCGTCGCGCGTGAGGTTCGTCGCGGTCACGTCCCGCGGCGGCGGCGCGTCGAGCGCGTGGCGGGTGACGCGCACGCGGCGCAGCGTCGCCTTCTCCAGCACGTCGACCGGCGAAGCGTGGAGCCGCTCTCCCAAGAGCGCGAGGATGAGCGGCGCGTCGACCCCGACGCCGAGCGCGCCGAGGCTCTCGATGCGCGCGCCGCGATCGTACGCCTGGCGGGCGAGGAGATCGTCGGGGGTCACGTACGCGGTGGCGCTGCCCAGGGTGGCTTTGACGCCGTCGCGACCGCTGACGAACGACAGCGCGAAGACGATCTCAGGGTGGGCGAGGAAAGGACCTTCGGCGTCGATCGACTCGAAGACGACGTGATCCTCCGGCGCGGTCGTCCACGGCGAGGCGGTCGTGCCCCGCGGGAGGACCCGACGCTCGACGAGCTCTCCGTGCCGCCACAGGCTCGCGACGATCTCCCCTTCCCCCGCGTGGACCGAGAAGACGTTGGCGACGACGATCGCGCCGATCGCCAGCGCGAAGGCAAAGGCGAAGAGAAAGCGGAGGAGCGGCTTCGGTCGCACGACGCGCTCAGCTCACGTCCGCGTCGCGCTCGGCCTCGCGCCGTCGCCCGCCGCCGCCACCGCCACCGCCACCGCCACCGCCACCGCCGCCACCGCCACCGCCACCGCCACCGCCACCGCCACCGCCACCGCCACCGCCACCGCCACCGCCAC
>CAZHHD010000019.1:0-135944 GCA_964531795.1 uncultured Polyangiaceae bacterium
GCGAAGCGATGAGGGGGTCGCAAGACCCCACCAGGGTGGGCTAGGGGCCCGAGTCTGAAGTTCGTCGGCATGCCGACGAACTTCAGACTCGGGACACTAGCGGCTCCGGCTCGCAGCTCGTAGACGGGCCGTCGAACGAGGGTGCTGGGCCTCGGCAGTGCGTGTCAGGAATCGGAGCCGGCGCGGCGGAGCGAGACGTCGCCCTCGGGGGCGAGCGGCTCGAAGACCGCGCCGCGCCGATCGGCCGTGCCTGCGCGCAGGAAGTGATCGGCGAGCTCGAGGACGAAGGCCGCGTGCGGCCTCGGTGTGGATCCCTCCGCCACCACGTAGATCGTCACCGCCTGCGTGCGTGAAGGCGCTGCCGAGGGTGCAGTCCTCCGGCACGTCGCCGCCACGCTGCCGGATCGATCGCTCGCCGCGCAACGGTCGAGCGCGGCACGCTCGACCGGCGTCGGCGCGTGGAGCAAGACCTCGGCGGCCGATCGACGCACGACGTCCGAAGCGTCTCCGCCGAGCGCGCGGAGCTCGGCTCCGTCGCCGCAGCGTGCGCTCGCCAGCGCGAGGCCGGTCAGCGCGTTGGCCCGCACGTAGGCCCGCGGATCGCGGAGGCGCGGGCAGAGCGCCCTTCGCGCCAAGTCGGCGCTCTTCGCCCGCGCTACGATCTTTCCCAGCGCCGCGGCGGCGTCGATGGCCACGTCGCTCTCGCTGTCTTTCGTCAACGCCTCCAGCGCGGGGACGACGCTCACGTCGCCGACCGCGCCGAGCGCCCACGCCGCTTGCGCGCGAACCGCCGGCTCTCGCGCGCGGAGGAGCGCGGCCAGCGTGTCGCGCGTGCCGGCTTGTCCGGCGAGGAGCGCTGCAGCGGTCGTCTGATCGTCGGGATCGGTGCCGTTCGCCGCCGCAGCGAGGTGCCGCGTGGCCGAGGGGAGACGCGCGCGTCCGATCGCCACGAGGAGCGCGTCGCGATCCGGTCCTGCCGAGAGCTCGAGCGCGTCGGCGAGCCGGTCGACCGCGGCGTCCGTCGGCAGGCGCGCCACGATCCCGCCGAGCGCAGTGAGCACCGCGGCGCGATCGAGCTCGTCGGCGCCGCCGAGCGCGCCGAGCAGCGACTCGCGGGCGCGCACGCCGCCGGCGTCTCCCAGTGCGACGGCGGCGTGGAGGCGTACTGCCGGATCGGCGTCCTTGAGCTTCGCGAGCAGCGCGTCGTCGGCGCCCGCGGGGCCCAGCGTTCCCAGCGCGTCGATGGCCGCGAGCCTCAGGCTCGGATCGCGCGCGTTGAGCAACCCGGCGAGCACCGCGCCCGCGCGGGGGGCGCCGGTCCGACCGAGGAGAAGCGCCAAGGACGCGCGCTCCTCCGGCTCGAGCGAAGGGCTTCGGAGCGCCGCGGCGAGCGGCTCGACGGCGCGACCGTCGGGCTCGGAAGGGACGAGGAGCGCGGCGGCGGCGCGCGCGGCCTCGGTGCGAACGAGCGGGCTCGGATCGCCGACGAACTCGAGCACGACGGGGATCGTGTCGCGCGTGCCGGCGCCGGCGAGGGCATGCATCGCGGCGGCAGTGGGGAGGATGCCGCGGCGCATGGCGGCGAGGATGCCGTTCACTTCCCGCTGCGCGTGGAGCTCGCCCAAGACCCACGCTGCGCTCACCGCCACCGAGGTCCCCGGCGTTCCGGCGAGGAGCGCGCCGAGCTCGCCGCTCGCGTTGGGCCCGGCGCTGACCAGAGCCTCCCGCACCGCGGTGCGTTCGAGACCGCCTCCTGCGTCTTCGCCTGCGCCGAGCGCGCCGATGAGCGCGCGCACCGCGGGCTTCGTTCCGATGCGACCGAGCGCGGCGAGCGCGGCTTGGCGCACCGCCGGCGTGCGCTCGCTGACGAGCGGCGCGATCGCGTCGACGGCCTCCGGCGCGCGCAGCCGGCCGAGGGCGGCCAACGCTTCGACGCGCACCTCCACCACGTTGTCGCGAAGCTCGAGGAGGAGCGCCTGGGCGGCGCGTTGGTCGCCGAGATCGCCGAGGGCGCGCGCGACCGCCTGGCGCACGTCGGGCACCGAGTCTTGGACCTTGCCGACGAGTGGCACGACAGCGCGCCGATCGCCGAGCTGTGCCAGCGCGCGCACGATTTGAACGCGCACCGCGGGGCTCGCGTCGTCGAGTCGGCCGAGGAGCGGCGCCACGGCCTCGAGGGATCCTTGCGCACCGAGCGCGTCGGCGGCCGCCGAGCGCACGCCGACGTCGGCGTCGCCGAGCACGCGAGCGAGCTGGGGAACGGCGCGCGGCGAGGGGAGCGCGCGCGCCACGTTGCACGCTGCAGCGCGCAGGCGCGGCTCGCGCTCGCCGAGCCACGGGAGGACGGCGTCGGTCGCGGTCGGGAGACGAAGGCGCACCGCGGCTTCGGCCGCGGCGAGCCGCACTTCGAGATCCGAATCGGAGAGCGCCTGCAACGTGAGCGGCGCAGCGCGCGCCACGCCGAGCGAAGGGAGCTCGCGCGCCGCCGCTCGCCGCGTGGCCGGATCGCTCGCCGAGAGTGCGTGGGCGACACGCTCGGGGACGTCGGGCCACACGAGCGCGTGCGCCGCGGTGGGTGCGAGGGCGACGAGGAGCGCGGCGAGCGCGACGGACCGGTGCACGAACGTCAGCCTAGCACCGGTCGTCGTGCGTCCGCTCCGCCCCTCTCACGTCACGAGTCACGTCACGAGAGACCGCCGCGCCGCCGCGCGAACCAGTGCACGCCGAGGAAGCTCGCGGCGAGGAGCGTCCACGCCCACGGCGGAGCGATGGGGGCGACGTGACGCTCGGCGCTCACCACCGTGGGCTTGGGGAGGGAGAGCGTGCCGACCTCGCTCGGGGGGGCCGATTTCCCCTTGCTCGCTGCGGCGAGGGCGGCGAGTCGTCCAGGATCGGGGCGCGAGTCGGCCCACTCGTCGCCGCCGGTCTCGCAGGCGAAATCGCGCCGCGTGCTCGGCCCAGTGCCCAAGCGGAGACGCACCGCGTAGCCGCCTGCGTCGAGGGCGGGGAGCACGACGTCGGTCGACTCGGCGTCCCCTCGCGGGCGCTCGATGTGCACCGGGGGCGAAGGCTGATCGAGTCGCGTCACGTCGAGCGCGAGCAGATCGTCCTTCTTCCCCCCGGCGCTCCGCACGCGGAGCGTCGGCGGCATCTTGGCGGTGCAGCCGCCGACCACCTCGATCTGCGCCGGCTCGAAGCGCGGATCTCGCATCAACCAACCGAGGAGGCCGTCCCATAGCGCGCCGTGCCCGCGCCCGGCGGTGCGCGCGCCGAGGGCGGAGAACTCGAGGAGCCAGCCGCCGTCGATGCCGAGCGCGATCGAGCGTCCGTCGCCTTGATCTCCGAGCGCGAGAAGAGGCATCGCCGCGCCGCTCTTCGTGGTCCGGGTCGGGTGCGTCCAGAGCGCGACGCTCCCCGGGCGCACGTCGCCGAGCACGTTGGCGCCGGGCATGTCCGGCAAGTCGTCGCCGACGATGGCGCGGAGCGGCGCGAGGAGC
This sequence comes from uncultured Polyangiaceae bacterium, assembly GCA_964531795.1. Lineage (GTDB taxonomy): Bacteria > Myxococcota_A > Polyangia > Polyangiales > Polyangiaceae > CAZHHD01. Next base: position 3,498 of record CAZHHD010000019.1, read on the forward strand.
GGCGCGGTGCGACCTTGCTCGGTCCATCGCGGCGCGAAGGGCGCCGTGTCGGCGGCCGTCGCCCCCGACGAGCCGTCGAGTGTGACTGGGAGCACGTCGCCGAGCGGGGTCCCCGCGTAGCCTCCGGCGACGAACGAGTTCGGCCCGCCGACCATGATGAGCCCACCACCCGACCGCACGTACTTGGCGAGCGCGGGGAGGTGACGCTCGAGGCCGTACGGCTGGGCGTCGAAGTCTTGGAGCACGACGGCGTCGAACGACGGCAGGTGCTCGCTGAAGAGCTCGTCGACGGGGAAGGGGATGAGCGCCAGATCCTCTTGCGGCGCTTCGGGGTTGTCGGCCGGGGTGCGCAAGATGAAGAACGCCACGACGTCGACCGACGCGTCGCTCTTCAGCCATTGGCGGAGCGCACGCACGTCGTTCGTGGGGCGGCCGGCGACGTGAAGCACGCGCACGCGCTCGCGCGCGACGTCGAGGGTCACGAGGCGGCGATCGTTCTCCGGGATGACGTCGCCGTCGGGGGCGGCGATGGCGACCTCGAGGATGCGCGCCCCTGCGCGCTCGAGCGTCACGGTGAGATCGACCGTCCCCTTGCCGTCCTTCAAGTGCGCGAGCCCGGAGGCGAGCAGCGCCGGCGGACCGTCTTCGCGGAGCTCTTTCGCCGTGACGGTGAGCTCTTCGCAGGCGAGACCGCCCGCGCATCCGATGTCGACGCGGAGCGGGAGCGGCACGTGCGCCACGGCAGCACCGGCGTTGGCCACGCGACGAATGCTCGCGTCGGGGAGCGAGCGCGTCGCCACCGGCACCGTGTGAATCGGCGCGCGAAGCGCTTCGCCGAGCGCCGCCAGCGTGGCTTTGGGCGCGTCCTCTCCGGGATCGTCGAGGCGCCCGTCGCTCACCACCACGACCGCCGCGGGATGCTCGTCGGCGGAGGTCGCAAGCGCGCGGAGCGCCGTCGCTAAATCGCTCCGCGGCGCCAGCGCCGTGGCGTCGGCGTTCCCTTGCGCGTCGACGAAGGGGCGCGGCGGTCCGTCCCCGAAGCCGAGCGTCAGGATGCGCGCATCGGGCGCGCTCTTCACGAGCGCGGCGATGGCGTCGTCACGCACCTTGCTGCGGAGGCGTCCATCGTCGGCTTTGAGCGCCATCGAGCGGGACGTGTCGGCGAGGACCACGACGCGCGGGCCGACCACGCTCTCCCGCGCGGCGATGCGCACCGGGCGAACGACGGCGCACAAGAGCCCGACGAGCGCGACGATCCCGGTGAGCAAGATCCCCGCGCCGCCACGTTCGCGCCGCCGCATCTCCACCACGAGCAAGACGAAGCTCACCGCCACGAGGGCGAGCGCGAGGACCAGCGCCCAGCTCGGCAGATCGTTGCTCGTGGCGAGGCGCGTCGTCGGCATCGTCTACGGCTCGACGACCGGCGCGAGGGCGCGACGTCGCATCAAGAAAGGGGCGTGGACTTGATCGTCCTTGTAGTTCGAGCAGAGCACGTACATCGCGATGTTCACCGCGAGGCGGATGGCCCGTTCGCGTTGGCCGTCGCCGCCGGGGACGACCGGCTGCTCCCACACGCCGGTCGAGCCACGGGCGAGCGCGCCGCCCAGATCGTGCGACGTGAAGAGCACCTGCGCCGAGCCGCCGCGAACGATCGCGTCGAGCGTCTTCGGGCCTTCGACGCGCCCCTCGGCGCGACGCAGGAGATAGAACGTGCGGAACACGACGTGCTCGGCGCCGATGGAGATGGGCGTCGAGTCGGGGAGCACGCGGGCCATCTCGCGCCGCGCCGAGGTACCGAACGCGCTCGGCGCGCCGTCGGTCGCGACGCCGGCGTCGTCCACGAGCAGCACGCCGCCCAAGGCGAGGAAGCGGCGCAGGCTCGCGACCTCGACCGAGGTGAGCGGAGCGACCGCCGCGTCGCCGCTCCAGTAGAGGAACGGTCCGTCGTCCACCGCCGGATCGGCGGCGTGCACCAGGGTCGGGCGGAGGCGCGCGGGGGCGCTCGTTCGTTGCACGAGCTCCCACGACCAGCGCGCCGGGGCCGTGGGGCGCGCGGCGTTGGTCTGCGAGCCGGTCAGGAGCACGCGCGGATCGAAGGCGCCGTAGTCGCCGAAGCCTCGCGCCGGTCTGGGGACAAGGAGACCGAGGGCGAGCGCCGCCGCCGCCGTCAGGCCGGAAACGAAGCGAAGCCCTTGCACGGCTTCACCGTAGTACAAGTCGCGCCCCGCCGGCGATCAGTCGAAGTCGTCGACGCGCCAGACCCCGGCCTCGCGCTTCAAGCGGACGTGGTGCCCGCCCGGCACGTTGACGGTGGCCGACTCCCCCGAGACCTGGACGGGGAGGGTGTCGGGGTGCTCGAGGCCGCTGACGAGCGCGCGCAGATCGTTTTCGATCGCCGCGCGGGTGGCCGGAGAAACGACGCGCATGAGCCCGGCGTAGCTCCTTCGCGCGATGACGCGACGGAGCTGGTCGAGCGCCTCTTCCGGGGTGCGCGCGCCGCCGGGGAGAGCCCCCGCGCTGGTCACCCAGAAGCGGCCGTCCTTCCACTCGAGCGCCGCTTCCTCGCCGTCTTCGAAGCGAAGGCGCGCCGTCGCTTTGGCGCGCGCGGGTCCCGTCGTGATGGCGCGGGACTGCTCGGCGAGCTCGCCGCGCTCTTCGGTGACGAGCTTCTTCACCTCGGCCCGCGTGCGCTCCTTCTGCGCCGACGTGGTCATCATCTCGTAGATGGCGTCGGAGTCGCCGCGGGCGGCGGCGGCGGCGTATTCGTCGGCGGCGTCGCGCGGATCGGGGACGTGCGACGTCGCGCACGCCGAGGTGCCGAGGAGCGCGGTCACGACGAGCGCCTTCCGCATGCGGCCCTGCACGTTAGGCGTCCGCCACGACGACGTCGAGGCCGAAGACATCCTTGAAGAGCCCGGCCTTGGCCCGCACCGTCCACTCCTCGAGGGCGTGCTCGCGCTCTCCGTGCACGCGGAGCGTGGCCCGCGCCTTGTGACGATCGATCACCGCCTCGACACCTTGGATCTTCCCGAGGTGCTCGCGATCGAGCGCATCGGCCAGACGCAAGATGGCCGCGAGTGCGCGCACCTTGCTGCGCGCGAGCTTGTCGAGCTCGCGAAAATTCGGGTGCGACGTGTCGGGCGGGCTCTTTCGGTGATAGCGCGCGACGTTGGCGACGATGCCGCGCTCCTCCGGGGTGAGCCCCATGATGTCCGAGTGCTGGATCAGGTAGTAGCTGTGCTTGTGGTGACCGTCGTAGCGGACGAAGTCGCCGATGTCGTGGAGCACTGCGGCCACGCGGAGGAGCAACCGGTCGCGCTCGCCGAGGCCGTGGTGCTCGCGGAGATCGTCGAAGAGGCTCCCGGCGAGCTTCGCGACGAGCACGCCGTGCCCTTCGTCGAAGTGGTAACGACGCCCGAGGCGGACGCTGGCGGCGACCACGCTCTCGGCTTCGCGCGCCGAGTCCCACACCTCGAAGTGCTTGTCGACGAGCTCCTCGAGGATGCCGTCTTTGAGGCCGACGCCTGGGGCCACGATCTGTGGGGCACCCACGAGCTCGGCCACACGCAGGAAGATCGCCGCCGCGGGGACGATGGTGTCGGCGCGGTCGGGGCGTAGATTGTAGGCCTTGGCGCGCGCGTCGGCGGTCATGCCGCGGAGCTTTTGCGCGAGCTCACGCGCGGCCGCCACGTCGACGGCGCGCGGCCCGGCCTTGTCCTTCGTGATGCCGGGCGCACGCGCGGGGCAAAGCTCGGAGAGCATCTCGAGGTTGCCACCGGTGCCGATGACGAGATCGAACGAGAGCTTTCCGATGTGCCCCTTGGCTTCGGCGAGCGCGCGATCGACCGCTTCGTCCACGAGCCGCCCGCGCTCGGCGTCGACCGTGGGCGCGTCTTTCAGGTAGGCCTCGAGGAGGCGCACCGTGCCGATGGGGAGCGACACGGAGAAGGTGCTCTGTCCGCCGTCGAGCACAGTGAGCTCGGTCGAGCCGCCACCGACGTCGATGAGGAGCGCGCGCCGGTCGTCGAGCACCAGCGCGCGCACGACCGCGAGCTGAATCAGGCGCGCCTCCTCGACGCCCTCGATCACCTCGAGCTCGATGCCCGCTTCGCGCCTCGCGCGCTCGACGAGCGTCGTGCCGTTGCTCGCTTCGCGCACGGCGCTCGTGGCGGTGGCGCGGTAGGCGTCGACTTTCGCCGCGTCCATCTCGCGTCGGAACTCTTTGAGCGCTGCGCACGCCTGGCCGATCGAAGCGGGCGCGATCCTTCCCGAGAGGAACACCTCTCCGCCGAGGCGCACCGCGGCGCGGAGCGAGAGCACCTGCTTCCACCCCGGATCGCGTTCACCCGGGAGGAGCGTGAGCTGCTCGCGCTTCGTGCGCGACGAGCGCGTCGCCTCCACCACGCGGAGGCGCAGGGCGTTGGTGCCGACGTCGATGGCCGCGAAGCGCGCCATGGGTTCGTACTAGGCCCCGGCGCGTCCGAAGGCGTGGAGGCCGTAGAGAAAGAAGGCCCAGCCGACGACCAAGATCACGCCGCCGAGCGTGTGCGCGACCATGCTGCCCACCGAGATGCCGAAGATCGACACGACGGCGCCGGTCGCCAAGAGGCGCCGCGCGCGCGACTCGTCTTCGCTGCGCTTCGGCTCGGTCGCCGTCACAGCTCGCTCCGGAGGACGACGATCCCCGCACCCTCGGCGAGCTTGGGCACGCGCACCGCGGCGTACCCGAAGTCACGATCGGTGATGTTGACGACGCCCTGGGCCGAGCCACCCGAGGTCTTCCCCTCGAGGTCGAGATCGGTGAGCGCCTTCAGGTTCACGTCGGGCATGCTGGGGACGGGATAGACGCCGGTCGCGTCGAACACCGCCACGTAGAAGACGGGGAGCTTTCCGGTGTCGCCCTCCTTCTTCAGCGCCTCGCCGAGGTCGTGCTTCAGAGACTCCTGGAGGTGGAGCGCGAACCTTCGGTAGGTCCAGCCGGTGACGTAGATACCGAGCACCTTGCCGTCGTCGCCTTGAACGGGCTCTGCGGCGATCCAGTCGCGGTCGGGACCGCCCTTTTGCCCGGCCTTCGGCGTGCTTGGGAAGGCGCCGGTGGTGACGACGTAGCTCCCGCTCTCGGCCTTGGCGAGATCGGGGAACGACGCGACGAGGTTCTGTCCCGCCATCACGTCCTCTTCGAGGTCGTTGCGGATGGCGATCCCCTTCGCGTCGGTCAGCGCGAAGAAGGTCGACTTGGCGAGGTTCAAGTCGGGTACTTCGCGTCGCGTCTTGATGAGCGCGGAGCGGGCGGCTGGCGGATCTTGATGCAGATCGGGCGTCTTCACGAAGAGCGGCGCGAGCTTCTTCGCGCCGAGAGGGAGGCCTCGCTCGATCTCGCCGACGTCGCTCTCGACGAGCTTCTGCAGCGAGGTGACGTTCTCTTGCGCCTTTTGCGCGCTCACCTTGCCTTGGTCCTTGCAGCCGGCGCCGACCCACGCACACGCGAGGACGATCGCCAGGCTGGCGAGGCCCGAGGTGGAGCGCGCGCGGCGCGCCACGCAGGGGAGGGAGAGCCGAGACGTGGTGGGGAGCATCACGGGAGCCAGGCTACTCCAGACGTGTGGCGCGGGGGGAGAGGCTCATGGTAGGTGAGGTGCGACCGAGTTTGATGTCGCGGCGGGTCCGATTCTTGGGCGCGCTTCGAGCCGAAGTGGCGGAATGGCAGACGCAGCGGATTCAAAATCCGCCATCCGAAAGGGTGTGAGGGTTCGAGTCCCTCCTTCGGTACCGAGATTCACCTGGCCAGCGCCCACGCGACCAACGACGCGAGGGGGAGATTGACCACCGCCAGGGAGAGCGGAGGGCCCACGCCGGCGTCCACCGCCGCGAGCCCGACCAACCCGACGCCGAGCCGACTCTCGACGAGCGCGGCCACCCCGCCGACGAGCGCGCCGGCGAGGGCGCGTCGTGCGCGCGTGGGGGCACCTTGGACCGCGGTCACCAGCACGACGCCGAGCGCTCCCGCGACCGCCCCCAGGGCGCACGCGCTGACGGGCGATCCGTCGAGGACGGGGGTGCGAAGGACCCACGCGGCGAGCACGCCGACGACTGCGCCGACGAAGAACGCGAGCAACGGGTAGAGCACGGCTCTCATCGTCGCCTCACGTAGACGAGGAGCGCGCTCCCCTCCGGTGCACCGAAGCGCGCCCCGAGCTCGTAGTCGGCGAAGCGCGGGTCCTTGTGGATGGCGTTGGCGCCGTCGTCGTACCAAAGGTCGTCGCCGACGCGATCGACCACGAGCGCATCGGGTCGTTGCGCGAAGAAATACTCCGCAACGGCCTCGGGCGATCGCACGCGCGCCAGCGCTCGGTCGTTGAGCCCGCCGAAGTCGATCGCGGCGAAGTGGGTGAGGTAGGGGACGATCCCCGCGTCGGGATAGCAAGCGAGGTGCGCCTCGGGGCCGAGATGACCGCGGAGCCACTCCGCCGCGGGCACGTAGCGCGATTGGGTGCTGTGATCGTATCTGGCAGCGAAGGTCCTCGCGTCGACCGCGTGCGCCGCGCCGCGCGTCGCCACCCTCGTGAGGACGAGCAGCAAGAGCAGCGCCGTCGCGAGCCGTGCGGAGCGGCGAGGATCTCGTCGAAGGACGAACGTGGCGCGTCCGAGAAGGGGGAGGAGGCCGAGGATCTGCCAAGGCAGAAGATGAAAGGAGAACCGCCGCGAGTACCCCATGAGGAGGTTCGAGCGCGCGTAGGGGACGAGCAGGGCAAGATGAATGAGCGCGCTCGCGGCGACGACCGCTGCCGCGCGCCGTGAGGCAGGGCTCCACCGCCCGCGGCCACCTCGCACGAGACAAGCGCTCACCACGCAGGCGATCGACACGAGCCCGGCGTCGAGGGCGTAGTCACCGAAGAACGACCCGAGCTCGGGGAGGAACCGATGCTCCCCCAGCGGATCGAGCTTGGCGGCGAACGTGTTGGGCAGGAGCGCGTGGAAGTAGAGGACGCGCGCCGCGGCGACGAACGCGACGGGGAGTATGTAGCCGAGCGCGAACGCGCGGAGAAAAGGCCGCCGCGCGCGCGGTTGAGCACTGGCGGCGACCACGAAGAGGATGGGGCCTACGGCGAGCCCTTCGGGGCGCGCGAGCGTGAGAAGGAGCGCCACCGGACCGAGCCAACCCGGGCGACCGCTGGTCAGGGCCTTCGCGAAGGCGAGGGCCGTCGCCAAGCTCAGCGCCGCATAGAGCTCGGTCTCGAGCCCCGAAGGGACGTGCGCTACGTGCTCGCCGACCAGGAGGTACACGACCGCCGCGATCGCGCCCGCGGGATACGGCGCGCGAAGCACGCGTGCGCAAGCGAGGATCAGCGGGCCGGCGACGAGCAAGCTCGCCATCCCGATCCCCTTGGCGCAGGCGACCGGAGACAAGCCCACCCACGCGCCGAGCGCCTCGAGGAGGCCAAGGAGCTCTCCGGTGAGCCCGAGGACGCGGTCTCCTTGCAGGTTCCACGCGAAGCGCCCGTGGTGCGCGAGGTTCTCCGCGTAGCGCGCCACGATGTACGCATCGTCGACGGTCCACGCGGGGCCGCGGAGGACGCGCACCAGGGCCCCTACCGCTGCGGCGGCGACGACGAGGGCTTCGGAGAGGTGGCGACGTCGCATGGAGGGCGGAGCGACTGCCGGGAGCGCCGAGACGTAGCTCGCCGGAGCCACCGGACTCTACACGGAAGAAATCACCGAACGAGACGGCCGTGCGCGGTCGACGGCGCGCACTTTCCCTTGGCGCCCCGGGGGATCGTTTGGCGTCGGGCGTCGTAAGCTCATCGTCATGCGCTCTCAACCCCGCGGTGTCGCGGTCTTCGCCTTCTTCTCGCTCGCGCTTTCTCTCCCGGCCTGCGACCGCCTCACCGGCGGCCCGAAGCCGACCATGACGACCGCGGGCCCGGCGACGGAGTTCAACGTCCCGGGGAAGATGTCGGCGCGCCTCGAGCCGAAGATCGCCTACGTGGCAGGGAAGGGGCTTCGGCTCGCGTTCAACTACACCGGGTTTCCCCAGGATGCCGCCCTCGAGATCGCCGGAAAGAGCCAGCCGCTCGACAGGACAGGCTCGATCGAAGACGCCGCCGACGTCGGCGCGCTCGCCGCGACGATGAAGCGTGACGACGTGACGATCAAGCCCGGCGTTCCCGTACGCGTCACCTTCGCCAAGGGGAAGTACGCCTTCGACATCGCCATCCCCGAGCTCGTCGCCGCCATCGCCCTCCGCGATTGCCTGCGGGCGGTCGACGAGAAGACGCCGTGCGCTTTCCCTGGTGAGGGGGCTCCGAGCGCCAAGCCCAACATCGCCTACGTGCCTGCCGATTCTCTCTCGTCGATGATGTGGGCGGGGAGCGCGTCGGTGGTCCGCGACATCGACTGGGTCGCGGTGCCGCGCGCGCTCGAGCCGAGGACCGGGCAGAAGTGCCGGATGTCGCGCCTCGAAACCGCCGCCCACGTCGAGGACACGTTCGACCTTTCGCTCGCACGCGAAGAGGTGACCCTCTTCGACCGCCGAACGGGCGCGAAGAAGCAGACCAAGGAGCTCATCGCTCCTGATCGTTGCCCCGGCGCGGCGATGGTCGACCTCGCCGACACGAAGTCCGCCTTGAAGAGCGAAATCTCGGACACCCAGCGGGAGCAGCTCTTGGCGCAGTTTCGTGGGGAGGCGTCGGCGCCGAAGCCTGCCCCCGCGACCACCAAACCGGGCGGCAAGCCGAAGGGGCGATGACTTGCAGCTCTGCCGGAGCGACGCGCGAGCGCGACGGGCTCCACGCTGCGACCGCTTGACGGTGCGGGCCGGATCACCGTCTAGTAACGGCCCATGACCCAGCTGAGGAGCACGATCGCCCGCCTCGCCGATGAGTTCGCCGCCGGCGTCCTCGAGGCGATTCGCAGCGCATCGCTCGAAGAGATCCTTGCCGAGTCGCGGGGCGGGCGCGCCCCGCTCAAGTCCGCCCCGGCCGTGCGCGGCCCTTCCGCCTCATCCCGCAACCTGGGAAAGAACGGTCGCCTGGGCCGCCGGTCGGAGGCCGACATCGCCGATCTGCTCGAGCGCATCGTCACGCTCCTCGAGAAGCACCCCGACGGCCTTCGGGCCGAGCAAATCCGCGAGACCTTGGCGCTCGAGGCGCGCGAGCTCCCGCGCCCCCTCGCCGAGGGGCTCTCCACGAAACGCATCGCCAAGCAGGGGCAAAAGCGAGCCACCACCTACTTCGCGCGCCCTGGCGTTCGGAACGGCGGCGGCACACCCAAGCCGGCGAAGCGCGGCCGCCCGGCAAAATAGGCGTCTCCGCCTCCCCACGCCCTTCGCAACCACTGGAAACGGCATTCGTGCCGTGCTAGACAGCCCGTCCCCTCGTCTTTTCAGGGGCTTTGGAGAGTTCGGATGCCGAGTGAAGCGATTCAGTGCAAGCCGCTCGAAGTGGTCGTCAGCGACCGCGGGATCGAGCGCGCCATCAAGATGCTCAAGCGCAAGCTTGCTTCGGAGGGGGTCCTTCGCGAGCTCAAGATGCGCCGCCACTACATGAAGCCGAGCGTCAAGCGCCGCAAGAAGCAGGCGGAAGCCGCGCGTCGCCGTCGCAAGCGCGCGAAGATGGACGCCGCCCCGCCGAAGGGGACTTGAGGCGAGCTCGGAGGCGGCCCTGAGCGCCGTCTCCACCCCGCGCGAGCGAGCGCTCGCGCGGGTTCGTAAGTTCGTCGCGAGCTATGCCGGCCCGCCGTCGCGTGAAGACGCGAAGGGCGACGAGCCCGTGCGCGCCGTGCCCGATCCCGGATCCGAGGCGCCGCGCACGCGAAAGGCCGAGTACACGCTCTACCCCGAGCCCGAGGTCGTAGAGAACGTGATCCAAGGGCTCGCGAAGAACCTCGACGAGCACGGGAAGATGTACTGCCCGTGCGCGCCCGTCGAGGACTCCAAGACGAAGGGGGCCGAGATGGTCTGTCCGTGCACGCCGCACCACGAGGACATCGCGCGGCAGGGGTACTGCGACTGCGCGCTCTTCGCGTCGTACGAGTTCGTCGCCGCCGAGCGCCTCCGCAAAGGGGATCGCTGATGGCCCTCACGATCGGCTCTCCCTGTCCGTCGTTCGACGGCCTCCTCGGCACCGACGGTCGCTCGCACGGCCTCGGCGAGTTCAAGAGCGCCGAGGTCCTCGTCATCGTCGTCTCGTGCAACCACTGCCCGTACGTGGTCGCCTACGAAGAGCGCCTGGTCGCCATCTCGCGCGCGTACGCGCCGCGCAAGGTCCGCTTCCTCGCGGTGAACGCCAACGACGCCGTGCGCTACCCCGACGACGACATGCGCTCGATGGAGCGCCGCGCGCGCGAGCGCGGGTTCGATTTTCCCTACGTGCGCGACGACGAGCAGACGCTGGTTCGCGCGCTCGGGGCGCGCTTCACCCCCGAGGTCTTCGTCTTCGATCGCGATCGCGTGCTCCGCTACCACGGTCGCATCGACGACAACCACGGCGACGCCACGCGCGTCCGCTCGCACGACCTCAAAGACGCGCTCGAGGCGCTGCTCGTCGGCGGCGCGCCGCGCGTGACCGAGACGGTGCCGGTCGGCTGCAGCGTGAAGTGGAAGTGACGCGTCCTTTCGCGGGCAAAGCGCCCCCGCGAAGTGCCCCGCTGTGCTAGCCTCGCGCTCCCCGTGGTGAGGCCGTTCGCGCCTCGCCCAAGCCTTTTCACGAGGAGCCGCGTGTGAGCCAGAGCCTCCAAGGCCGAGCCCGATCTCTCGCCAAGCGCCCGAGCGCCGCTGCGCGCCACGGCGAGCCGACGAACGTGCGTGTCCGTGCCGGCGCCGACGCCGCGCGCGCGAACTTCTTCCCGCTGTTCTTGCCGCAGCCTCCCACGGTCGATCAGATCGCCGTCGAAGAGCGGGTAGGGGCCCTCGCCAAACGCTCGATCAAGAAGTCGGCGAAGGTGCTCGGCCTCAAGCTCGCCGTGAAGATGATGGACCTCACCACGCTCGAGGGGAAGGACACCCCCGGCAAGGTGCGCCAGCTCTGTCAGAAGGCGATGCTCCCGCTCGACCGCGACCCCAGCATCGGCCCCTGCGCCGCGATCTGCGTGTATCCGAACTTCGTCACGGTCGCGAAGAAGGAGCTCGAGGGGAGCGGCGTGAAGGTGGCGAGCGTGGCCACCGCGTTCCCCAGCGGGCAGTCGCCGCTCCCGGTGAAGCTCGACGACGTGCGTCGCGCGGTCGAGTTCGGCGCCGACGAGATCGACATGGTCATCGACCGCGGCGCCATGCTCGCGGGCGACTACGGCAAGGTGTTCGACGAGATCGCCGCGACGAAGGAAGCGTGCGGCGAAGCGCACCTCAAGGTGATCCTCGAGACCGGCGAGCTCGGCTCGCTCGACGTCGTGCGCCGCGCGAGCGAGATCGGCATCGCCGCCGGCGGCGACTTCATCAAGACCTCGACCGGCAAAATCCAGCCTGCCGCGACCCCCGCCGTCACGCTCGTGATGCTCGAGACGATCCGCGATCACTTCTACGCCACCGGTCGCAAGATCGGCATGAAGCCCGCGGGTGGCGTCCGCACGGCGAAGCAGTCGCTCCACTACCTCGTCCTCGTGAAAGAGACGCTCGGCGACGCGTGGCTCACGCCGGATCTCTTCCGCTTCGGAGCGAGCGCGCTCCTGAACGACGTCCTCATGCAGCTCGAAAAAGAGAAGACCGGCGTCTACCAGGCGGCCGAGGACTACTCGAAGGATTGATTCGGATGGCCAACAAGACCAGCAAGGCTCTCGTCCGCGTCGGTGAGAAGGCCGTCGCCCCCAAGAACGGCAACAAGTCGCTCTACGGCGTGGGCGCCGTCCCCGCGCTCGATTTCGGTCACGCGTGGGACTACGCGCCGGCCCCCGAGTCGCCCGATCACGTCAAGCTCGACAAGCGCTACGAGCTCTTCATCGGCGGCGAGTGGCGGAAGCCGAAGAGCGGGAAGTACTTCGGCACCTACAGCCCGAGCACCGAGCAGAAGATCGCCGAGGTCGCCGAGGCGAACGAGAAAGACGTCGACGACGCGGTCAAGGCGGCGCGCCACGCGCACGACAAGATCTGGTCGAAGATGCGCCCCGCCGAGCGCGCCAAGTACATCTTCCGCATCGCCCGCGCGATCCAAGAGAAGGGGCGCGAGCTCGCCATCGTCGAGTCGATGGACGGCGGCAAGCCCATCAAGGAGTCGCGCGACGTCGACATCCCGCTCGCCGCGGCGCACTTCTTCTACCACGCGGGTTGGGCGGACAAGCTCGACTACGCCTTCCACGGGCGCCGCGCGCGCTCGCTCGGCGTCGCCGGGCAGATCATCCCCTGGAACTTCCCGCTCCTCATGGCGGCGTGGAAGATCGCGCCGGCGCTCGCCTGCGGGAACACCGTGGTGCTCAAACCCGCGGAGACGACGCCGCTCACGGCGCTCCTCCTCGCCAAGATCATCGAAGAGGCCGAGCTCCCGCCCGGCGTCGTGAACATCGTCACCGGTGCCGGCGCGACCGGCGCCGCGGTGGCGAACCACCCCGACGTGAACAAGGTCGCCTTCACCGGATCGACCGACGTCGGTCGCCGCATCCAGAAGGCGCTCGCAGGATCGAAGAAGCGCCTCACCCTCGAGCTCGGCGGCAAAGCGGCGAACATCATCTTCGCCGACGCGCCCATCGACCAAGCCGTCGAAGGCATCGTCAGCGGCATCTACTTCAACCAGGGGCACGTGTGCTGCGCCGGCTCGCGCCTCCTCGTCGAAGAGAGCGTTCACGACCTCATCGTGAAGAAGCTCAAGGACCGCATCGCCACGCTCAGGCTGGGCGATCCGCTCGACAAGAACACCGACGTCGGCGCCATCAACTCGAAGATGCAGCTCGAGAAGATCAAGCAGCTCGTCGCGACGGGCGAAGAGGACGGCGCCGAGCGCTTCTCTTCTTCCTGCGCGCTGCCGTCGAAGGGCTACTGGTTCCCGCCGACGTTCTTCACCGGCGCTTCGCAGTCGAGCCGCATCGCTCGGGAAGAGATCTTCGGCCCGGTGCTCACGGTCATGACCTTCCGCACCCCCGAAGAGGCGCTCGAGAAGGCGAACAACACGATGTACGGGCTCTCCGCCGGCGTGTGGACCGACAAGGGGGCGAAGATCTTCTGGATGGCGACGCGCCTCAAGGCCGGCGTCATCTGGGGGAACACGTACAACAAGTTCGATCCCACCTCGCCGTTCGGTGGCTACAAAGAGAGCGGGTTCGGTCGCGAAGGCGGCCGCCAGGGTCTCTCGGCTTACGTGGAGCTCGAAGGATGAGCGCGCAGAAGAAATCGAAGAAGACCGCCACGCGCACCGCGGCGAACGGCGTCCACCTCCCGAAGGGGGGGCCGCTCGCGCGCGCGAACGGCGAGCCCGCCACCCGCGTGCGCCTCCGCGTCGCCAAGGCCTACAAGATGTTCGTCGGCGGCGCCTTCGTGCGCTCCGAGTCCGGGAGGTACTTCCAGGTGCAGAGCCATAGGCCCGAAGTCGACTCCGATCCCGAGACGGTGAACATGCCCCGCGGCTCGCGCAAAGACGCGCGCGACGCGGTCCTCGCCGCCAAGAACGCGTGGGGCTCGTGGTCCGCGCGCACGCACTACAACCGCGGCCAGATCCTCTATCGCCTCGCGGAGGTGATGGAATCGCGTCGCGACGAGCTCGTCTCCTCGCTCGTTCGCGGCGGAGCGAGCGAGCGCGCCGCCGCCGAAGAGGTCGATTGCGCCGTCGATCGCGCCATCTTCTACGCCGGCTTCTGCGACAAGGTGCCGGCGCTCGTCGCGTCGTCGAACCCGGTCGCCGGTCCGCACTTCGGCTTCAGCGTCCCCGAGTCGATGGGGGTCATCGCCGTGTGCGCGCCGGAGACTCCGGCGCTCCTCGGCCTCGTCTCCACGCTTCTCCCCGTGCTCGCCGGCGGCAACACCGCCGTCGTCATCGCCAGCGAGAAGGATCCGCGCACCGCGGTCGTCTTCTGCGAGTGCCTCGCGACGAGCGATCTCCCCGGTGGCGTCGCCAACGTGCTCACCGGTCACGCCAGCGAGATCGCCCCCATCTTGGCCAAGCACCGCGAGGTGATCGGCGTCGACGCGTGGACGAGCGACGCGAAGCTTCGCGCCTCGCTCGAGCGCGAAGGGGCCGACAACATCAAGCGCGTGAAGACACACGCGCCGATGCGCGACGCCGCGTGGTTCGACGCGCGCGTGGGGCAGGGGCTCGGCTACATCGAGCGCTTCCTCGAGACGAAGAGCGTCTGGCACCCCGTCGGGATCTGATCTCGTCTTCGTCGGCGCCTCGTGGAGTCGCCGCACACAAGGACCTCTCACATGGGGGCTTCTGTAGGATAGGTTCGCCTATCTCCGGATAAAATCGAGTCAAAATCGCTCGGAATCCGCCGAGGACGGCGACGAGGTGAGGCGTCCTGCGACACTTTTCCTCCAAAGGCTCGCAAGACGTGCGCCGGCCTGTCGCGATGGCGTCGGCTCCTTTGCCGACGGGGCAAAAGTCCCTTTAGAAACATAGTGAAACGCCCTTGTCTCGCTGACGTCTCCTACGTATCTAAGGACCGCTTTTCGGAGAACAGTCGTCACTCCGGAGGTAAAGCAATGCGGGACCGATAACGGACCTGCTCGTTTGGAGGCGTCGTGAAACTTCACGCTTCTCTCTTGTCGCTCGCTCTCGTCGTTTGCACCGCCGCCGTTGCGGGTTGCAGCGGATCCGATTCTCCGCTCGGCGGTCCCTACGGTGGGTCGTCCGATCCGCAAGGTCCGACGGACGGCACTGGCAGCGGCAGCGGCGACGACGGTGGCGCGCAAGGCTCCTCCTCGGGCGGCAAGTCGAGCTCGTCGAGCGGTGGCTCCTCCAGCGGTGGCTCGTCGTCGGGCGGCTCGTCCAGCGGCAGCACCTCGAGCGGCAGCACGTCGAGCGGCAGCACGTCGAGCGGTGGTTCCTCTTCGGGAGGAAGCAGCAGCGGCTCGTCGACGTCGTCGTCGAGCTCCTCGAGCTCGGGCTCGAGCGGCGCGCACGGCACGACCGCTCCGACCTGGACGCAGGTCTTCACCTCGTACTTGAAGTCGGGCACCGTCGGGAACTGCGGCCACTGCCACGGCCAGATGGGCACCGCCTCGGGCGCGTACACCTGGCTCAAGGGCCGGGGTCAAGGCGGCGCGACGCTCGTCGACCCGCAGCAGTCCTGCCTCTCCTGGTACGGCGGCAACATGCCGCCGAGCGGCTCGTCGTCGAACTCGGCGGCGCAGCACGACCTCGAAGCGTGGGTCGCCGCGGGCGCTCAGAACAACTGAGACTCGCCTTGCGCTCTCTCCCGCAAATCGCCCTGCTCCTCGGGCTCGCGGTCTTCGCGACCGCGTGCACGCACGTCGCTCCGTACGAGCGCGCGCAGCTCGCCGATCCGTCGATGACGGCCGGCGACTTGGACGGTGCGTTCGCGGGTCACGTTCACGCAGTGCACGAGGGGGCTCAGGGCGGCGGCTCGGTCGCCGAGAGCGGTTGTGGGTGCAACTGAGCGTTCCAGTACCCTCGCGTCGATCGTTTTTCTCGTAGCGACTCTGGCGGCACGACCCGCCCTCGCGCAAGACGACTCGAAGCCCGCTGAACCCGACGCGCCGGCCGCAGCCGACGCGCCGGCGAGCGAGGCCAAAGAGCCGCCCAAGGACGAGAAGAAGCCGGCGAAAGCGGGGAGGATCGAAGACGCGAGCACCAAGCACGCGTCGTTCGAGTTCGGGTCGTACACCGACACCGATCACGTCACGGTCTTCACGCCGTCCGTGGCCGGGAGCGTCGAGAACGTCACCGACGGTGCGTCCCTTCGCGGGAGCTACCTCGTCGACGTCGTCTCGGCCGCTTCGGTGGACATCGTCTCCACCGCCTCGCGCCGCTGGACGGAGGTCCGTCAGGCCGGCGCGCTCGACGCGACCTACAAGCCCAAGGACTTCGGCCTCGAGCTCGGCGGCTCGGTGTCGAGCGAGCCCGACTATCTCTCGTACGGCTTCGGCGCGCAGATCCTCCACGACTTCGACGAGAAGAACCTCACGCTCCTCTTCGGGTACGGGTTCGGTCACGACACCGTCGGAAGATCGGGGACGTCCTTCGCCACGTTCGCGCGCACCGTGAGCCGCGGCAATTTCACCGGCGGTCTGACCAAGGTCATCGACCGCGCGACCGTCCTCTCGCTCGCGCTCGACGTCGCCATCGAGAACGGCGATCAGTCGAAGCCCTATCGCTACGTACCGGTCTTCACCCCCGACGAAGCGGCCAAGGTCCCGGCGGGCGCGTCGATCGACTACGTGAACGCGCATCGTCTCCCCGAGCGCCCGCTCGAGCAGCTCCCCCTCGCGCGACGCCGCTTCGCCCTCACGACGCGCCTCGCGCATCGCTTCGAGGGCTCTACCCTGCGCGTCCAAGAGCGGGCCTACGCCGACAACTGGGCGCTCTACGCCTCGACGACCGACGCGCGTTGGATCTTCGATCTCGGGCGCCGCGTGAGCGTGTGGCCGCACATGCGCATGCACGTGCAGTCGGGGGTCAACTTCTGGCAGCGCGCCTACACGTCGAACTCCGAGACCGGCTGGGACTTGCCGCAGTACCGCACGGGCGACCGCGAGCTCGGTCCGCTCTGGACGGGTACGGGCGGCGGAGGAGTCACGCTGCACCTCGGGAGCGCGTCCGATCCACGGCGCATCGGTCTCTCGCTCTCCGGCGACGCCATGTACACGTCCTTCTTGGACTCGCTCTACGTGAGCTCGCGGCTCGCTACGACCGGCATTCTTTCTCTGGAGGGAGAGCTGTGAAGGCCACGTCGCTCCTCTCGACGACGATCGCTCTCGCGATCCTCTTCGCCCTTCCGGGCTCGTCTGTCTCGTGCGCGGATCCGACGCACGACGACGCCGTCAGCGCGCTCGGCGACTCGAACGAGCGCAACGGCCCGACGCATCGACCCGGTCAGCCGTGTCTCGTCTGCCACGGCGGATCCGGCCCCGCGTCGGCCGAGTTCAGCATCGCCGGCACCGTGTACCAAGTGAAGGGCGGGACCGATCCGGTCTCCGGCGCCACCGTCGCGCTCGTCGACGCAACCGGCGTCGAGTACGACGCGACTACGAACGAAGCCGGCAACTTCTACATCGCCAAGACGAACTGGCAGCCCACGGCGCCCATCAAAGTGTCGGTCACGCTGGGCAACAACACCGCGACGATGATCTCGCACATCGGTCGCGACGGATCGTGCGGCTCGTGCCACACCGATCCGCCGGGCCCGCGATCGCCGGGGCGCGTGTACTTGGTCGCTGACGTCACCGACCTCGACGCGGGAGGCAGCAAGTGAAGGGCGCTTCGCTCACGTGGGCGACGGTCGCGGCAGCGACCCTCGGGCTCGTGCTGGTCGCAGCGTGTGGCGCGCCGCCTCCGGACGCGCGCATCGGCGTCGTCGCGCCCGATCGCTCGCAGTTCGACGCGGTCGGCCTGCTCCTCGATCATCGCTGCGGCTCGCTCGATTGCCACGGCCTGCCCGCGCGCAACCTGCAAATCTGGGGATGCGAGGGGATGCGGCTCGACCCCAACGACGTCCCCGGTTGTCGCAACGCCGGCGGAAAAGACACGACCAAAGAGGAGCTCGACGCCACCTACCGCTCCCTCGTCGGCCTCGAGCCTGCGGTCATGACCCAGGTGGTGAACGGCAAAGGGGCGCACCCCGAGCTTCTCACCTTCGTTCGCAAGGCGCGCAACGAAGAGGCCCACAAGGGCGGGCAGATCATCGTCCCTGGTGACGCGCAAGACACGTGCGTCACCTCGTGGCTCGCCGGGTCGACCGACGCCAAAGCGTGCGCGGAGGCGCTGAAGCTTCCGTGAAGACGCGGGCCGCATGGATGCGCGCGGTCAGCGCGATCGCCGCCTTGTTCGTGGCGATCGTCGTCGCGACCCCGGCGCGCGCCGCGGATCGCCGCCTCGAGCGCAGCGCCCAAGCCGCGCTTCGCCGAGCGGAGAAAGACTACGTAGCCGGCTCTCCGGGCGACGCCGGCGCGCTCCTCGATCACGCGCTTCGCGCGTGCGGCGCCAACGGATGCGAGCGTCAGACCGTGGCGCTCCTCTACCGCGACGCCGCGCTCGTCGGCATGGAGACGGGCGACCTCGGGGCGATCGCCGGCTTGTCGCGCGCGCTCGAGATCGATCCCACGCTCCAACCGAACCCCACCTACGACAGCGCCAAGATCTTGGCGGCGTGGCCGGCGGCGCGGGAAGAGGCGCTCGCGCGCCTGGCGCCGAAGCCCACCGGCGATTTCTCCCACACGCCGGCGAACGAGCAGGCCGAGCGCACGCCGCTCCCCATCTACGTCGAGGCGCTCAGCGGACAAGGTATCCAGACCGTCGTCGTGAAGTACCAGGCGACGGGGATGAAGAGTTTCGAGCGCATCACGCTCCCGCGTCTTGGCCGCGGGTGGGGCGGGCTGATCCCCTGCGGCCGCGTCGTGCGCGGCGCGATGCGCTACTTCATTCAAGGCTTCGACGAGCGCGGTGAGCCGGTCGCCAACACCGGCGATCCCAAGCACGCGTTCGCCGTCCCCATCCGCGCCGAGATCAGCGGCACGCCCCCGAGCCTCCCGGGCAAGCCCCCGCCGAGGCAGTGCGGGAGCGAGGCGGAGGAAGACGAAGCGCCGACCCCCGAACCTGGCTCTCCCGTCGCCGCACCGGTCGAAGGCGAGAGGACGCGCGGCTTCGCACGCATCTGGGTCGGGCTCTCCGCCGGCGTCGACTTCACCCTGCTCCCCGCGGCCCCCGGCGCGTGCAAGCTGGCCAACGGCCAGCCCATCACCACCCCGGCGTATTACTGCACGACCCCCGACGGCCAGGATTTCCCCGCTCGCCCTGCCGGCGCAGAGAACGACACCCTCCCCGGCGGTGGAAGCGACGGCGCTGGCTCGGTCGGTGGGGGCGTCACGTCGGGGAGCGAGCGCGTCATGGTCTCGCTCGACTACGCGATCAGCGCGAGCTTCCTCGTGGGTCTCCGCGCCGGCTACGTCATCGGCGGTTACCCGGGTCAGGCGGCGGGCGCCGACGGGCACGCCTTCACCACGCCCATCCACCTCGAGTTGCGTGCAACCTACATCTTTGGCCACGAGCCGCTGACGCGCTCGGGCTTCGCGCCGGTGGCCTTCCTCGGCGGCGGCGTGAGCTCCTTCGACGCTGACGAGGTCGTCCTCGTGACGCAGTCGGGGATCGCCGGCCAAAGGCCCATTCGTGCGTGGCGCACCGGGGGACCGGGGATGGCCGATCTCGGCGGCGGGCTTCGCTACGCCTTCTCCCAGCGCGTGGCGACGACGCTGCTCCTCAAGGCGGCGGGCTTCTTTGGGGGCTCGGGGCTCGTGCCCGCGGCCGGACCCGAGCTAGGCGTCGCCGTCGGCTTCTGATCCGCGCGCGGCCTCGATCGCCTCTTCGAGGGTGAAGCGGCGATCGTAGATCGCGCGCCCCACGATGGCGGCGAAGATCCCGGCGCGCGCGAGGGCGCGGAGGTGCTCGAGGGAGCCGATGCCGCCCGAAGCGATGACCCGCACGCCGGCTTCGCGCGCGAGGCGCGCCGTCGCCTCCACGTTGGGTCCCGCGCCGGTCCCGTCCCGCGCGATGTCGGTGTAGAGCACCGCCGCGAGGGGGAGCTTGGCGAAGCTCGCCGCCAGCTCCACCGCCGTCACGCGTGAGGTCTCGGTCCAGCCGTCGAGGGCCACGAGCCCGTCGCGCGCGTCGACGGCGAGCACGACGCGACCCGGGTGGCGTGTCGCGAGGCCCTCCACGAGCGCGCGATCGCGCACCGCCGCGGTCCCGAGCACCACGCGCGAAGCGCCGAGGGCGAGGTACGCCTCGGCCGACTCCTCCGTGCGGATCCCGCCGCCGATCTGAAGACCGACGAGAGCCTCGTCACCGCCGCGAGCTCCCCGCACCGTGGCGAAGGCGCTGGCGATGCGGGCAACGACGTCGGCTTGGGTCGCGCGACCGTCGCGGGCTCCGTCGAGGTCGACGACGTGCAGCGCCGACGACGACGCGGCGAGGGAGCGCGCGCGCGCCTCGGGGTCGTCGTCGTAGACGGTGGCTTCGTCGTAGCGCCCTTGGTGGAGACGCACCGCCTTGCCGCCGAGGAGATCGATCGCCGGGATGACTTGCATGATCAAGGAGCGGGGAGGGGCAGGCGCGTGCGCGCCCGTCTACGCCGCTGGATCATGTTCGCAGAAAGCGACCGAGGAGGGCGAGCCCCGCGCGCTGGCTCTTTTCCGGGTGAAATTGGCAGGCGAAGACGTTGTCTTTGGCGACGGCGGCGACGAAGCGCTCGCCGTGCACGGTGAACCCGGCGACGACGTCTTCTCTCGGCCGCACCACGTAGCTGTGGACGAAGTAGAAGTACGTCGGCTCGGCGGGGAGCAAGCCGCGCGTGCTCGTCGGCTCGACCACGTTCCACCCGATGTGGGGGATCTTCTCGCCCGGCGCCACGAGGCGCGTCACCTCGCCTTCGAAGAGCGCGAGCCCACGGGCCCCTGCTGCTTCCTCACTCGTGGCGAAGAGCGCTTGGAGCCCGAGACAAATCCCGAGGTACGGCTTCCCCTCTGTCACCACCTCGCGCACCGCGTGACCGAGGTCCGAGTCGAGCGCGCGCGCGCAGACGCCGAAGCCCCCTTGGCCGGGCACGACGACGGCGTCGCTCGCGCGAACGACGTCGGGATCCGCCGAGACGACGACGTCGACCACGCGACCCACGTCGTCGCCGGCGCGCGCGAGGGCGCGGCTCACGCTGCGCAGGTTGCCGAGCCCGAGATCGGTGACGACGACGCGCACGCGGTCAGCTTTGCACGAGCACGGTGCCGACGCTCCCCGGCTCGCGGACGGCGCGCGCCAAGTCCCCCTCGGCGAGGCGGCCGACGATGTGCACCGCGCGGACCCCTTCCTCGAGCGAGGCGAACGACTCTTCGAGCTTGGGGATCATCCCCTTCGTCGCGACGCCGTCGGCGATGGCCTGCTTCCCCTCGGCGATCGTCATGCGTCCGATGCGCGACGACGGATCGTGGACGTCGCGGAGAACACCGGGCACGTCGGTCACGAGCACGAGCCCCTGAGCGTCGAGCGCGATGGCGATGCGGTTGGCCACGGCGTCGGCGTTGATGTTGAAGAGGTGCCCTTCGGCGTCGGCGCCGAGGCACGCCAGCACCGGCACGTAGCCTTGGCTCGTGAGCAGCTCGACGAGCGCGCGGTTCACCCCCACGACGTCGCCGACGTGGCCGAAATCCACGGGATCGGGGCCTCCGCCGGTTACGACCTTGGGCGGGCGCTTCTTGGCGAGGACCACGTTCGAGCTCGCCCCGTGGAGGCCGACCGGCTTCGCGCCGGCGGCGACGAGGGCAGCGCACAGGTCCACGTTCACCTTGCCGGCGACGGTCATCTTCATGACCTCGAGCGTCGCGTCGTCGGTGATGCGTCGCCCGCCGACGATGTTCGGCGTTTGCCCGAGGCGCTTCTGCAGGTCCGTCGCCTGCGGCCCGCCGCCGTGGACGACGACGACCGGCTGCCCGCCGTTGGCCAGCGCCGCCACGTCCTTGGCGATGGCCGCGAGGTGCGGCCCGTTCACCACCTCGCCCCCGAGCTTGAGGACGAGCGCGCGCTTCGCGTCGCTCACGGCCACCCACCCGGGTCTTCGAGCGTGAGCCGCTCGTCGAGACCGAGCATCAGGTTCATCGATTGAATCGCCTGACCGGCGCCCCCCTTGATGAGGTTGTCGGTGACCGAGAAGCACGCGACCGTGCGCGTCCCCCCCTTGGCGTCGCCCGGGTGCACCGCGACCTCGGCGTAGTTCGTCCCTTTGACCGCCACGACCTCGGGGAGGCGCTTGGCCGGCACGCGCACGAACGGCTCTTTGGCGTACGCCTCGGCGTAGAGCGAGCGGATCTTCTCCGCGGTCACGCTCTCCTTCACGTGCGCGAACGAGGTGGCGAAAATCCCACGCGAGAGCGGCGCGCTCACCGGCACGAAGCGGAGCGACAGATCCTTCGCCCCCGCGTCCGTCAGCGTCTGCACGATCTCGGGGATGTGCTGGTGATCGAGGGGCTTGTACGTCTTCAGGTTGTTCACGCGCACCGGGTGGTGCGTCCCCGCGCCGGGGGCGATGCCGCTCCCCGACGAGCCGGTGATGCCCACGACCTCGACCTCGCCTTCGAGGAGGCCCGCGCGCGCGAGCGGCAAGAGGGCGAGCTCGATGGTGGTGGCGAAGCACCCCGGCGAAGCGACGTAGCGCGCCGACTTGATCGCCTCGCGATGAAGCTCGGGGAGCCCGTACACGAACGAGCCGTCGGTGAGCATCGAAGGGCAGGGGTGCTCGGCGCCGTAGTAGCGCTTGTAGAGATCCTTGTCGCGGAGGCGAAAGTCGCCGGAGAGGTCGACGACGCGCGTGCCCGTGGCCATGAGCTCGGGCATCTTGGTGGCGCTCACCTTGTGCGGGAGGCCGAGGAGGACGACGTCCATCCCCTTCGCGGCTTCGCCGGGGGAGAGCCCCTCGAACTTGAGCGACGTTTGCCCCTCCAAGTTCGGGTGCACCGTGGAGAGCGGCTCACCGATGTAGTCGACCGAGGCGACGCGCACGAGCTCGACCTCGGGGTGACGAAGGAGTCGTCGAATGAGCTCTGCGCCGCCGTACCCGCTGCCGCCGATGACGGCGGCCGAAAAACGCTTGGCCATGGCCGGCAAGCTATCACGTGCCGGGGGCGGCGATCACCGAGGCGGGGTGCCCGCGTGGGCCGCCGCGTCCTCGTGCTTCATCGATTCGAGGGGCGTTTCCGCGCGAAACGCCAGGCTCTCGAGGACGTGGTCGACGAGCGGCTCCCAGTGCGCGCGGTCCTCGTGGAAGCGAAAGCGCAGCGTGGCGTAGCGATCGTCGGTCAAGATCGTCCGCTCGTAGAAGAGCCCCGAGCCCTCCTCCTCGGCCACGACCTGGTACCACCAGCGCGATTTGTCCGCCTTCTTCACCCAGTGCTTGTCGAGGTCGGAGCGACTCGCCTCGGCGTACGCGGCGTCGAAGTCGTAGCCCTCGCGCGGGCCGCCCCACACGCGGAGCTCCACGGAGCGAACGGCGTTCACGAAGATCATCCCCTCGCTGACCCCGGAGTCGGGGTCGAGGTTGGGCATGAGCTCGTCGGGGTAGTCGACGCGGAAGTGAAAGGCGGGGTTCTCGTAGACGAGGAAGCCTCGCACCGAGGTCACGCGCGGCGCCTCGGCGTCGACGAGCAGCGCGGCGCTCTCCGAAGGCCCCGGCGGGACGTGCGGTGGGATCGCCGCCGCGTCGGGCGCCCCGGCGCTGGCCAGCGAGGTGCCGGGATCCTTCATGTTGAACAAGTACACGGCGCCGAGGAGCACACTGGCGAAGGCCAGCGCGGCGAACATTTCCATGCCGCGCTTCCTCGGCGCTTCGTCCTTCCCCTCGAGCACTTCGGTCGCCGTGCGCGGCCGCGCGGCCCGTGCCAGCGGCGCATCGCGCTTGGTCGCATCGCTCGCGAGCCCCACGCCTTCGGGCGCGCGTGTCGAGAGGACTGTGTCGGCCTTGGCGGTGGCTTCCACCAACGCATCCCAAAACGCGCCGGCGTCGGCGTAGCGCTCCTTGGTGTCGACCGCGAGCGCGCGCGCGAGCACACGCTCGACCTCGTCGCCCCCTTCGTTCACGCCGTGGGCGCGGAGCGTCGGCCTCCGCTCGGGGTTGCTCGCTTGAACGAAGAGCTGCGCGGTGTCGCCCTCCATCGCGCTCGTGCCGGTCACCACCTCGACGACGATGAGCGCCAGCGCGAAGACGTCGGTCCACGGTCCGGTGGCGCCGAAGCGCCGCTCGAATTGCTCGGGGGCGCCGTAGCGCGGGGTGAAGGCGCGGATCGAGACGCCGGTGGCCTCGTAGGCGCGCATCAAGTCGCTCGAGTCGGAGAGCACCTTGGCGATGCCGAAGTCGACGACCTTGATCGTGCGCTTTCCGCCGCGGGTCGTACAAAAGAGGTTCGCCGGCTTCACGTCGCGGTGCGCGACCCCCTCGGCGTGCGCTGCGGCGAGCGCGCGCGCCGCCGGCTCGAGCAGACGGATCGCTTCGGCGAGCGAGCGCCCCGCTTGTCCTTGCTTTCGCCGCGCGCGAAGCTCGTGCTCGAGGGTGTCCCCCTCGAGCCACTCGAGGACGATGTACGGCGTCCACGCGCCGCTCGGCGAGGTGGCGACGCCGACGTCGAGCGCCTGCACGATGCCGGCGTGGCTCTTCGAGAGCTGATGCAGCAGCTTCCCCTCGGCGAGAAACGAGGCGAGGAACTTCTCGCGGTCTTCACCTACGAGCTTCTTCGGGATGCGGAGGCACTTGATGGCCACCTTCTCGTCGAAGCCCTTGTGATGCCCGCGGTAGACCGAGGCAAATCCCCCTTCGCCGACCACGTCCTCGACGACGTACTTCCCCTCGAGGGTGTGCCCCGTCCACCCGAGGGTGTCTTCCGCCGCCGCCATCCCGCGACTTTTGCTTTATGACCCTCTCCTGCGCAAGTAGTACGACAAGAGGATGAACCGCGACTCGGAAGCAGCGCGCTGGCTCGAGGGACGTCTCGCCGAGATGGAGGAGGAGATCCGCCGCCTCGTCGAGGAGAATTCGTTCACCGGAAACGTCGAAGGCGGCCGTCGCGTCGCCGAGCTCTTGAAGACGCTCTTCGCGCTCCCCGGCGTCGCCTGCGAGACGGTGCCGAGCACCAAGTTCGCCGATCACCTCGTCTTCACCAGCCCAGGGAACGGCAGCGCGCCCATCGCGCTCGTTGGCCACCTCGACACGGTCTTTCCCCCCGGCACCTTCGAGGGCTACCGCCGCGACGGCGATCTCGCGCGCGGCCCGGGCGTGCTCGACATGAAGGGGGGGCTCGTGGTCGTCGCCTTCGCGCTCCGGGCGATCGCCGAGACCGCCGGGCTCGCGAACGCACCGCCGCTTCGTCTGGGCATCGTCGCCGACGAAGAGGTCGGATCGCCCGAGGGGCAGGCGGTTCTTCGTCGCGCAGCCGAGGGGAGCCGCGCCGCGCTCGTGTTCGAAGCGGGGCGCAAGGCCGACGCCATCATCACGCGGCGCAAAGGCACCGGCGGCGTCACCGCCACGGCGACGGGCAAGGCCTCGCACGCCGGCGCGAACCACAAGGACGGCGCGAACGCGATCTGGGCGATGGCCATCTTCGCCGACCGCGTGCAACGCCTCACCGACTACGATCGCGGCGTCACGCTCAACGTGGGCAAGCTGGTGGGCGGGCAGGGGAAGAACACCGTCCCCGATCGCGCCGACGCCGAGCTCGACCTCCGCTTCTGCACGCGCGCCGACGGCGAAGCGATCGTGCAAGCGCTCCACGAAGCCGCGCGCGCCGCCAGCGCCGAGGTGCCGGGCACATCCATCACGCTCGAAGGGGGCATCGCCCGCTTGCCGCTCGAGCGCACCGAAGCGAGCGCGGCGCTGCTTCAGCGCTACGGCGCGTGCGCGAGCGAGAGCGGCCTCGGGAGCTCCGAAGCCGGTCTCATCGGCGGTGGCTCCGACGCGAGCACGACCTCGGCGATGGGCATCGCGTCGATCGACGGGCTCGGCCCGCGCGGCATCGGCTTCCACACGAAGGACGAGCAGATCGAGGTCGCCTCCCTCGTCCCCAAGGCGCAGGCCCTCGCGCGGTTCTTACTGCGCGAAGCCCCGTGATCCGCGAATCCTCAGCGCTTGGCCCCGCGGTCTTCGGGGAGGCCGAAGAGCTTGGCCTGCTTGTCGGCGAGCTCTTTGATGTCCGACTCGCAGTCGGTCAACGCCTCGTCGAAGTGCACGGCGACGGAGAACGGCCAGTCCGAAGTCTCGGCCTTGCGCGCTTCGAAGCGCACGACCTTCCCTCGCACGGTGCGCGGCTTGTTGGTGTCGGCGGTGATGTAGAGCCAGAGCTCGACGCTGTCGCCTTCGGCCATGCGCGCGCGCGTCACGAGATGCGCGCCGGTGACGCTGACGTCACGGATGATGGCGGTGCGGGGGTTCCCCTCGTCGCCTTGCTTGATGTGCGCCGGGAAGCACGAGAAGTGTCGCTCCCCAACCCTGCGATTGCTGTCCGGTCCGTCTTTGCCCACGTCCCCTCGTCCCCTCGGCGTCGAATGGTGAAATCCTATCCTCGGCTCAGTCGTGTCCTCTGACAAGAGGCAGCACATCGGCGTTCCGCTGGCGGCGATCGTCGCCGCGCTGGCCGTCGGCTGCCCTCCGCACGAAGACGTGACACCCCAGATCCGCGTCGTCCCCGGAGCTGCCGCGCGCATGGCGTGGATCGGCCAGACGCACGTGCAAGTCGCCTCCGCGCCCGTGCCGCCGGCGACGGTGAAGGTGCTCGTCTCGGGCGAGGAGCTCGGTGGCCCCAACGCCGTCGGCCGCCCGGGCGATCTCCTGCTCGGAAACGGCGAGGTCGTTTTCGTCATCGACCGCCTCGGCCCGGGCGCCGGCTTCGCCGAGTCGGGAGGGAACCTCGTCGACGCCGCCGACGCGCGCGTGAAGAAGGACGAGCTCGGCCAGATGTTCACCTACTTCGGCACGTTCCCGCGCCAAGCCATCTACGACAAGCTCACGTCGGGGACGACGCCGGAGGGGGTCGCGTGGGTCGAGGCGAGCGGGCGCGAGCTCTACGACGACGAGATCCGCGTGACGACGCGCTACCGCCTCGCGCCCGGCGATCGCGCGCTGCTTCTCGAGACGAAGCTCGAGAACCTCGGCAACGGCGAGAAGCGCGGGCTCGGCCTCGGCGACGCGATCCAATGGGGCGGCGCCGAGAAGCTCGCGCCTGGCTATCCCGTCGGCTTCAAAGGGCCGTTCCACGGTCCTTACGTCGGCGGTGTCGGCCGCTCCGTCGCCTACGGCATCACGTCGACCGAGGGGAGCATCGAGGGGGTGAGCGGCGCGTCGTGGACCGACACGCTCGTGAAGAAGGACGTGGTGATCCCCGCGGGCGGGAGCGTGCAGTATGCACGCGTCTTCGTGGTGGGTACGCGGCCCGACACGGCGAGCGTGGTGGCCGAGCTCACGCGCGCCGCCGGAGGACCCGTGGGTCGGCTTCGCGTCGTTCTCGGGGGCGGCCAAGCGGCGGAGAAGGCCCCCGCCGGTGCGCGCGTGCGGCTCTACGTCGGTGACAAGCCGGCGCTCACGCTCGCCACGCTCGACGAAGCGCCGGCCCTCGTAGGGGACGTGCCGCCGGGTGCCTACGAGGTCGAGTACGCGAGCGGCGGCGGGCGGCGGAGCGCGGGGCGCGTGCACGTCGTCGTCCCGAAGGACGGCGAGGCCACGGTGCGCCTACCGGTCACGCAGGGGGGGCGCCTCGCCTTCGTGTGCCGTGAGCTCACGTTCGGCGCCGGGGCTCCGGCGAGCGGCGGGGCGTCGACCGCACCCCCGCCCGACGCAGCGAGCCCGTGCAAGGCCACCTTCGAAGGGCTCGCCGGCACGCCCGATCCCGACTTCGGTCCGGCGCACGCCGCCGGCCCTGCGCGGAACGTGGTGACGACCGCCACGGGGGAGGTCGACGTGCCGCTCGCTCCCGGCCGCTATCGCGTGAGCCTGTCGCGCGGGCCGGAGTACGCGCTCGCGTCGTGGGAGCAAGACGTCGCCGCCGGCGCTGCCACGACGCTCTCGTCGACGCAGGTGCCGAAGCTCGTGCGCGTGATCGAC
Source organism: uncultured Polyangiaceae bacterium (assembly GCA_964531795.1). Lineage (GTDB taxonomy): Bacteria > Myxococcota_A > Polyangia > Polyangiales > Polyangiaceae > CAZHHD01. The sequence goes on from CAZHHD010000019.1 coordinate 31,212, forward strand.
ACGCGCGGCTACCTCGCAGCAGATTTTCATCAACACACGATGCTCGGCGCCGACGCGCCGGTGGGGACGCGCGATCGCGTCGTCGCCAACGCCGCCGAAGGGGTCGAGGTGGCGGTCGCGAGCGAGCACAACGTCGTGGCCGATCTCGAGCCGGTCGTGAAGGAGCTCGGGCTCGCGCGCGCCCTCGTGGAGATCCCCGGCGACGAGCTCACCACCGACACGAGCAAGAAGCCCTGGGGGCACGCCAACGTCTATCCGCTCCCCTACGACGCGAACGCGGCGCGCGGCGGTGCGGTTCGCGTGCGCGATCGTTCGGCCCACGAGGTCTTCGACGAGCTTCGCGCCACGCGCGCGCCGTTCGTCCTGCAGATCAACCACCCGCGGAGCGGCCTCACCGGCTACTTCGATCAACTGCATTTCGACGCAGCCAAGGGCGAGGGGACCGAGCCGGGTTACGACGCCGGCTTCGACGCGCTCGAGGTGTGGAACGGGCGCAACGTCGACGCGCGCGACAAGGTCCTCGAAGATTTCCTCGCGCTCCTTCGCACGAAGCATCCGGTGACCGCGACCGCCGACACGGACACGCACGGCGTCGTCGGACAAGAGGCGGGCTACCCGCGCACCTTCGTGAAGGTCGACGACGACGGCGCGCTCGACGCGTGGACGCCCGCGCGCACGCTCGATCTCGTGCGCGGCGTGCGCGAGCGGCGCGACGTCGTCTTGACCAACGGACCGTTCCTCGGCGTTCGTGTGCAGGGCAAGGGGATCGGCGGCGTCGCGCGTGGCCGCGACGTGCGCGTCGAGGTGCACGTCGAGTGCGCGCAGTGGGTCGACGTCGACACGCTCCGCCTCGTGCGAGCGGTCGGGCCGGCTGCGCCGCCCGTTCCGGTGAAGCTCCACGACGCGCCGGGGGCCTTCGGCGCGGGGACGCGGCGCGTGGCCGACGTCGTCGTGAACCTTCATGCGTCGACCGACGACGCGTTCTATGTCGCCGTCTCGGGCACCCAGCCGCTGCGCCCGGTCCTGGCCGGCGATGCGCAGGAAACCGCCCCCTTCGCCGCGACCGGGGCGGTGTGGATCGACGCCGACGGCGACGGGAGCTCACTGGGGCGCATAGCCCCAAAACCGGTCCGCTAGGTCGCTTCCGACGTAAAATTCGAGGGCCGCGCGCCCAAAAGAGACGGGAATATTTTGCGCGAACGGCTGGCCTACGCGCGCCTACACGCTAAGCTGCCCCCCATGCAAACGTCGTTGAAGGCTCTCGTCGCCTGGTCCGGTTGCGTCGTCCTCATTGCGGGCGGCATTTACGCCTGCAGCAGCACCACGGTGACCGACAGCGGCGGCGGCGGCAAAGACGGCAGCGCCCAGGGCGACGACGGCGCGACCGGCGACGACGGCGCGACCGGCGACGACGGTGCGGCTGGTGACGACGGCGGTGGCAACACCGGCAAGGATGGCGGGACCAAGAAGGACGGCGGCGGCGACGGCGGTCTCAGCGCGGCCGACCTCGCGTGCATCCAGTCCCCCGACGCGCAAGCGTGCGATCCCTGCTGCAACGCGGCCCACAACGGCGGCGGCGACAAGTTCAGTCAGTTCCAGCTCGCTTGTGCTTGCGAGACGAACCGCTGCAATCAGACCGGGAAGAAGGCGCCCCCCTACGGCGGCTGCGGCCCGAGCATCTGCACCGACGGCGGCGGCCAGCCCTCGGCTACCTGCATCAAGTGCATCAACTACGAGTTCTCCGAGAGCGACGGCAGCGCGGGCGACGCCGGCTGCCTGCCGCAAGTGTTCGGCAACTGCGCCGCCAACGCCGATTGCCTCGGTTACCTGAACTGCGCCGTGAACTGCCCGTGATCGCGCGCGGTCCTCAGCCCACCCCCTGGTGAGCGCTTCGCCCGCGCTGGTGCTCGCGTACGCGGGCTGCCAGACCTGCAAGAACGCGCTTCGGTGGCTCGCCGATCACGGCGTGGCCGCCGAGGTGCGTCCGATCGTCGAGGCGCCGCCCACCGTCGGCGAGCTTGCGGCGTGGATCCCGAAGAGCGGGGTCTCGGTCCGCAAGTGGCTCAACACGAGTGGCCAGAGCTACCGAGCGCTGGGCAAGGCGAAGGTCGACGCGGCCACCGACGACGATCTCGTTCGCTGGCTCGCGGCCGACGGCAAGCTCGTGAAGCGTCCGGTGCTCGTGGCGAAGGGGAGCGTGCTCGTCGGGTTTCGTCCCGAGGCGTATGCCTCGCTCTTCGGGCAGTAGGCGAGTCGGCGCGCGCCGCGGTCGAAGACGCGCCCCGACGAGCGGCCGGCGCGATCGGGGCTTCTCGCGTCGCGCGAATTTTCCTTGAGAGGCTCAGGAGACGAGCACCTCCGCCTACACATGACAGAAAGTGCCAACGCGACGTGGGGTTGGCCGTACAACGTCCCAACGAGGTGAGGCGCATGAAGAAGTTCGTTGTCCTGGCGATGGTCGCGACGATCTTGGCGATGATCGGCTGCGGCGCCTCCGGTCGTAGCGATGGACCGAACTTCCAAACCTGCACTCCCGGCGAGAGCAGCACCTGCACCTGCGCCGGCGGACAGCCGGGCTCTCAAGTCTGCAACCCCGACGGGATGAGCAACGCCGCGTGCAACTGCCCGCAGCAGACCCCCGTCGCCTGCGGAGACGGCATCTGCCAGCCGACCGAGAGCTGCAGCACGTGTGCGAAGGACTGCGGCGAGTGCCCCAAGTGCGAATACGCGCCTTCGTGCAAAGACGCGGTCGGCGTCCCCGCCACGACGACGCCGCGTCCCGATCTCGACATCACCGATCACCCCGTGACCACGAAGGACGGCGGCGCCGACGGCGGTGCAACCCCGGTCGTCCACAGCTCGGTGTGTCAGACGCCGCAGCTCCGCATGCGTCTGCAGAAGATCCAGACGCGCTCCGGCGGCGCCACGATCTACTGCGTCGTGAACGCTTCGGACGGCGCCACCTCGGAGGTGACCATCACCACGAAGACGTCCGACATGAAGGACGGCGACACCTACTACTTCGATCCGACGGTCGGCGTGTTCTGGGGACAGAAGGAGCTTCACCCTTCGCCGAACAACATCACCGTCACGTACAACTGCTTCAAGGTGAACAGCGACAGCTGGTCCAAGGTCTTGAAGGCCGCGGGCGACGCCGCGGCGCAAGCCGGTGGCTACGCGGGGCCCTACGGCTGGGCGTTCGGGCTCGGCGCGGTGGGGGCCGACGTGGCCGCGGCCGCCGTGCAAGCCACGAGCGGAGACGATCTCATCCTCAACTCGCAGCAGGTCATCGACAAGAAGACGCTGCTCGACCTCACGAACGACCGCTCGTGGCTCATTCGCAAGAGCCACGACGGAGGCTTCCTCGGCTACTCCTGGGACTGGGAGCTCGACGTCGAGTCGTGGGGCTGCGCCGACGGCGCGTCCGCTCCGAAGTGAGCCTGCGCTGCTCTTCGCATCGACGATGAGTCGCGCCGCGTAGGCGGGGGCGGTGGGCGCCGCCGCACGACGAAGAAGCGCATGACGTGACGGACGACCTCCGTCCCTTCGAGCGGCTTGGCGATGTACCCGTCGCAATGGTGTGCGCGCGCCTCGTCGAAGGCGTGCGCGCTCAGGGCGATGATGGGAATGTGCCGGGTCTCGGGGTGCTGCTTGAGCCGCGCGCTCGCCTCGTAGCCGTCGACGCCCGGAAGCGCGAGGTCCATGAGCACGAGATCGGGCGCGAGCTCGAGCGCGCGCTGGAACCCCTCGGCGCCGTCGCCTGCCTCGGCGACGCGGAAGCCGGCGCGACGGAGGATGGTCGCGTACGCGCTCCGGATGTCGAGGTTGTCCTCCACGTAGAGGATCAAGCGTCGGTCCTTGGGGGTGTCGTCCCTCCGCGAGGCCTCGATCATGGGCGTGCTCCTTTTCGTTCTTCGACTCGAAAGACCTCGACGCAGTCGCGGCCGCTTCGCTTGGCCTGGTAGAGCGCCGCGTCGGCGCGCGCGAGCAGTCGCTCCGGCGTCACGTCGCGGAGCGTCTCTTGAGGGGTCGCGCCGCTGCCGGCGATGCCCGCGCTGAAGCGAAGGTCCGGTTCGCCCTCCGTGGCGGTCACGACGATGTGCGCGTGGAGCCGCTCGACCACCGCCATGGCGCGGTCGGTGTCGCACGCGCGAAGCAGCGCCACGAATTCGTCGCCGCCGATGCGGAAGGCCGCGTCCTCTCCCCGCAGCACCTCGCGGAGGAGCGTGGCGAAGCGGACGAGCACGCGATCGCCCGCTTCGTGGCCGTGGATGTCGTTCACCTCTTTCAAGTGGTCGACGTCGAACTGCACGAGCGTGAACGGCTCGCCGTGGCGACGCGAATGGGCCAGCGCCTCGGCGATGCGTCCGCCCAAGTGACGACGGTTGAAGAGACCGGTGAGCGGGTCGGTCGCCGCTTGCCGCTCGGCGAGCACCAGCGCGGCGCGGAGCCTCCTCGTGGCGCGCCCCCGCTCGCAGCACGCGCGAACGCGCGCGGCGAGGACGGGCGCGTCGTACGGCTTGGTGATGTAGTCGATGGCACCGCCGGCGAAGCCGTGAAGCACGTCGATGGTGTGGGTCGCGCTCGCGGTGACGAGGATGACGGGGATGCCCACGCCGCCCGGTCGCCCGCGCAGACGCCGCAAGACCTCGAAGCCCGACATGCCCGGCATCATCACGTCGAGCACCATGGCGTCGATGGGCTCGGGGCAGGCGTCGACGAAGGCGAGGGCGGCATCGCCGCTCGATGCCTCGACACACCGAAGCCCCGCGCGGCGCAAAATGCGCGCAGTCAGCTCGCGCGCGTCGTCGTCGTCGTCCACCACCAGGAGGAGCGGCGCCGCCGTCTCGACCGACTCACCCGTCGCTACGGCGCGCTTCGCGGGCGCAGCGACAGCCGGCGTCCGAGTCTCCGCCGGGAGCGTGGTCGATGGTGAGGCGTGGGTCGACATGGCGTCGACCTGCCAAGAGAGCAAGTCCATTGCCAGGTTCCGAGCGCGACGTGAACGTCGCAGGATGTGTGGAGAACGACGCGAGAAGACCCGAGGATCCCGCTCAGCGAGGGCGCGGAGTACGCGCGGCCCACGCACCACGCGCGCACGTACGGCGACAGGGTGACGATCGCGCCGAGCGGCGAGCGTAGAGAATTGCCACACCACAAAGCCCACGCCTCCGTTCCGCCACACCTCAAAAGTGCCACACGGATGAGCCTGAACCAGTGCACGGGCCGCGATCACGTGGATCCAGCGCGCACCGCCCGGTGGTGGCGATCTTGCTTCGTCATCCGAGGCGCTGAAAACGAGAGAGCGCGGCGCGCAGGCCTTGGACGCAAGCGCGCGCGCCGTCGCGCCGCCCGATCAACCAGTCGACAGGAGCCCACGTGGACGAACAACTCACCGAACGGAAGAGCCGAGGGCTCGGCCCCAACGTCGAGCGCAAGGGGGGCTCGCGGGCCGCCAAGAAGAGCGTCGCGCCACAAGCGACGTCGGCGACGACCAAGGGGACGACGAAGTCGAAGCGCGCGAACGGCGCGCGCCATGGGCACGACAGCAACGACGCGCATCTCGCGAGGCTGCTCGACGCGCTCTTGGCGGCGGAGCGGGGGGACTTCTCGGTACGCCTGCCGCTCGACGGAGACGACGGTCTCTCCGACCGCATCGCCTCCGCCTTCAACGTCGTCGTCGGTCGTAATCAAGCGCTCGCCGCCGAGATGGTGCGGGTCGAACGCATGGTCGGTCGGGAGGGGCGCACGACCGAGCGCGCCTCGTTGGGCGAAGGGGTCACGGGTGGTTGGGCGAGCAGCGTCGGCGCCGTGAACGCGCTCATCGCCGACCTCGTGCAAATGACGACCGAGGTCGCCCGCGTCATCGGCGCGGTCGCCGAGGGCGACCTCACGCAGCAGATGGTGCTCCGCATCGACGGCGTGCCCGTGCAGGGCGAGTTCATGCGCATCGGCACCACGGTCAACTCCATGGTGTCGCAGCTCTCGGCGTTCTCCGCCGAGGTCACGCGCGTCGCCAAAGAGGTCGGCACCGAAGGAAAGCTCGGCGGCCAAGCCGACGTGAAGGGGGTCTCCGGCGTTTGGAAGGACCTCACCGACAACGTCAATCTGATGGCGTCGAACCTCACCACGCAGGTGCGCGGCATCGTCAAGGTCGTCAACGCCGTCGCCAACGGCGACCTCACCGAAGAGCTCCAGGTCAACGCCAAAGGAGAGATCGCCGCCCTCGCCGACACGCTCAACAGCATGACCAAGACGCTCGGCATCTTCGCCCAGCAGGTCACGAGCGTTGCCCGCACCGTCGGTGTCGAAGGGAAGCTCGGCGCGCAGGCCGAGGTGCCGAACGTCGCCGGTACCTGGAAGGTGCTGACGGACAGCGTGAATCTCCTCGCCAACAACCTCACCGCCCAGGTGCGAAACATCGCCGAGGTCACGACCGCGGTCGCGAACGGCGACCTCTCGCGAAAGATCAGCGTCGACGCCAAGGGCGAGGTCAACGAGCTCAAAGGGACCATCAACACGATGGTCGATCAGCTCCGATCGTTCGCCGGAGAGGTCACGCGCGTCGCCAAGGAGGTCGGTACCGAAGGAAAGCTCGGCGGTCAGGCCGAGGTCACCGGCCTCTCGGGTACGTGGAAAGACCTCACCGACAACGTGAACGTCCTCGCGAGAAACCTCACCGACCAGGTGCGTAACATCGCCAAGGTCACGACCGCGGTCGCGAACGGCGACCTCTCGCAGAAGATCACCGTCGACGTCCAGGGCGAGATCTTGGAGCTCAAAAACACCATCAACACGATGGTCGATCAGCTCCGCTCGTTCGCCTCCGAAGTTACCCGCGTCGCCAAAGAAGTCGGTACCGAAGGAAAGCTCGGTGGCCAGGCGCGCGTCCCCGGAGTCTCGGGCACGTGGAAGGACCTCACCGACAACGTGAACGTCCTCGCCGACAACCTCACCGATCAGGTGCGTAACATCGCCAAGGTCACGACCGCGGTCGCGAACGGCGACCTCTCGCAGAAGATCACCGTCGAAGCGCGCGGCGAGATCTTGGAGCTCAAGAGCACCATCAACACGATGGTGGAGCAGCTCCGATCGTTCGCCTCCGAGGTTACCCGCGTCGCGAAAGAAGTCGGCACCGAAGGAAAGCTCGGCGGTCAGGCCGAAGTCCGCGGCGTCAGCGGCACGTGGAAGGACCTCACCGACAACGTCAATTCGATGGCTTCGAACCTCACCGGGCAGGTGCGTAACATCGCCCTCGTCACGACCTCGGTCGCGAACGGCGACCTCTCGAAGAAGATCACCGTCGACGTCAAAGGCGAGATCTTGGAGCTCAAAGACACCATCAACACGATGGTCGATCAGCTCCGATCGTTCGCTTCGGAAGTTACCCGCGTCGCCAAAGAGGTCGGTGTGGAGGGGAAGCTCGGCGGTCAGGCGCGCGTCGCCGGGGTCGCCGGTACGTGGAAGGACCTCACCGACAACGTCAATTTCATGGCCTCGAACCTCACGACCCAGGTGCGCGGGATCGTCAAGGTCGTGACCGCGGTCGCCAACGGCGACCTCACGCAGAAGCTCGTCGGCGTCGAAGCGAAAGGGGAAATCGCCGCTCTCGCCGACACGATCAACGACATGTGCGACACGCTGTCGACCTTCGCCGATCAGGTCAGCACGGTCGCGCGCGAAGTCGGTATCGAAGGGAAGCTGGGCGGCCAGGCCAAGGTGCCAGGCGCCATGGGTACGTGGCGTCAGCTGACGGACAACGTCAATCAGCTCGCAGGAAACCTCACCTCGCAGGTGCGCGCGATCTCCGACGTCGCCACGGCGGTGACCAAGGGCGACCTCACGCGGTCCATCGACGTGCAAGCCGAAGGCGAGGTCGCGTCCCTCAAGGACAACATCAACCAGATGATCGTCAACCTGAAGGAGACGACACAAAAGAACGCCGAGCAGGACTGGCTGAAGACGAACTTGGCGCGCTTCTCCTCGATGATGCAGGGGCAGAAGAGCCTGAAGACCGTCTCCGACCTCATCATGTCGCAGCTCACGCCGCTCGTCTCGGCGCAGCACGGCGCGTTCTTCATGGCCGAGCACGACGACGAGGGTCCGGTCCTCGCGCTCATGTCGAGCTACGCCTACAGCGAGCGGAAGCGCTCGGCGAATCGGTTCCGCATGCGCGAAGGGCTCGTCGGCCAGTGCGCCCTCGAGAAGAAGCCGATCCTCGTCACCAAAGTCCCGCCGGACTACGTGCAGATCAACTCCGGTCTGGGCGAGGCGCCGCCGCTCAACGTCATCGTCTTCCCCGTGCTCTTCGAAGGGGACGTGAAGGCGGTCATCGAGCTCGCGTCGTTCAGCACCTTCAGCCCCATCCACCTGCTCTTCCTCGACCAGGTGACCGAGAGCATCGGCGTCGTGCTCAACATGATCACCGCCAACGTGCGTACCGAGGAGCTCCTCCTCCAATCGCAGACTCTGACCCACGAGCTGCAGTCGCAGTCGACCGAGCTCACCGAGCAGAAGGACGAGCTCAAACGCACCAACGTGGCGCTCGAGAAGCAGGCGCTCGAGCTCGAAGAGAAGGCGCGCCTCTTGGCGGCGCAGAACACCAAGGTCGAAGAGAAGAACCGCGAGGTAGAGCAGGCGAGGGTGTCTCTGGAGGAGAAGGCGGAGCAGCTCGCCCTCATCTCCAAATACAAATCCGAGTTCCTCGCGAACATGAGCCACGAGCTCCGGACGCCGCTCAACAGCCTGCTCATCTTGGCGCGGCTCCTCTCGGAGAACGCGGAGGCCAACTTGAGCGGGAAGCAGGTGGAGTACGCCAAGACGATCCACGCCTCGGGTGTCGATCTCCTCGCGCTCATCAACGAGATCTTGGATCTCTCCAAGGTCGAGGCCGGTCAGATGCGTGTCGAGCCGCGTGCCGTTCCCCTCCAAGAGGTGCGCGACTTCGTGGAGCGGAGCTTCCGCCCGGTGGCCGAGCAGAAGGCGCTGGACTTCTCCATCCACGTCGCGCCCGACGTGCAGGAGATCTCCACCGACCCCCAACGCCTGCAGCAGGTCCTGAAGAACCTACTCTCCAACGCCTTCAAATTCACCGACACCGGCAGCGTCGAGCTCAGCATTCACCGCGTGCGGAGCGAGGTGCTCTTCGAGAACCCCGCGCTCGTCACCGGCGAGCCGGTCATCGCCTTCGCGGTGAAGGACACGGGCATCGGCATCCCCCGGAACAAGCAGCGAATCATCTTCGAGGCGTTCCAGCAGGCCGACGGCAACACCAACCGAAAGTACGGCGGCACGGGGCTCGGGCTCTCCATCAGCCGCGAGATCACGCGGCTCCTCGGCGGGGAGATCCACGTGACCAGCCGTCCGGGAGAGGGGAGCACCTTCGTCCTCTACCTGCCGATGAGGTACCGCGCGCCCATGTCGCGCGACGCGGTGGAGGCCGAGAGCGGTCACGTCGTGATCGTCGACCGCGCCGAATCCCAGCGGCCGCTCTTTGCGCTGAACGGGCATCGACCCGAGGTGCCGGAGGACACCAGCGAGCTCCGCGGTCGCAAGGTGCTCATCGTCGACGACGACGTGCGCAACATCTTCGCCATGAGCAGCGTGCTCGAGAGCCGCGGGCTCGAGGTGCTCTACGCAGAGAACGGCAAGGCCGCGCTCGAGACCTTGGAGAAGACGCCGGGCATCGACATCATCTTGATGGACGTGATGATGCCCGAAATGGATGGCTACGAGACCATCCGGGCGGTGCGCGGCAAGCCCGAGCACCAACACCTGCCCATCGTCGCCGTGACGGCGAAGGCGCTGAAGGAGGATCGCGAGAAGTGCCTTGCCGCCGGCGCTTCGGACTACCTCCCCAAGCCGGTGGACGCCGAGAAGCTCCTCGGGCTCATTGCCGCGTGGACGCGCGGGACCGCACGGGCCGAATGACGGACGGAGGCACCATGCAGACTGCACGTGAACGCATCGGAAAGCCTCTGGGAGAAGCGCCGGCCCCGAGCATTTTGCTCGTCGACGACCGGCCGGCGAACCTCCTCGCGCTCGAAGCGATGCTCGAGCCGCTCGGGCATCGCCTCGTCACCGCGGCGAACGGCGAGCAGGCGCTGAAGAAGCTCCTCGCCGAGGACTTCGCGCTCATCCTCCTCGACGTGCAGATGCCGGGGATGGACGGCCTCGAGACCGCGTCGCTCATCAAGAGCCACGCGCGCACCGCGAACCTCCCCATCATCTTCATCAGCGCCATCAACCGCGACTCGACCCACGTCTTCAGCGGGTACGCGCACGGCGCCGTCGACTACCTGCTGAAGCCGCTCGACCCGGACATTCTTCGAGCGAAGGTGAGCGTCTTCGTCGATCTCTACCTCAAGGGGGAGAAGATCAAGGCGCAGGCGAAGCGCCTTCGCGAGCAGGAAGTGGAGATGATCGAGCGGCGGAGCGAAGAGCGCTACCGCAAGCTCAGCGAGGTGATGCCGGTCCCCATGTGGGCCTCCAAGCGGAACGGCGTCGTCTACTACCGGAACCAGCGCTTGGGCGAGCTCGTGGGGCCAGCGGTGACGGGAGAGACCATCGCGCTCCTTCACGCGGTTCACCCCGAGGACGTGGAGCGAGTGACAGCGGGCTGGCGTCGCGCCCTCGCCGAAGAGCCGTCGTTCGAGATGGAGTACCGCCTGCGGCGCACGACGGACGGCGCGTACCGCTGGCACCTCGTGCGCGGCGTCGCCGAAGGGACGGCGCAAGAGGGTGGCTTCATCGCCGTCGCCACGGACATCGAAGAGAAGAAGCAGGCCGAGGCGCTCCGCGAGCGGCTCCTCACGCGCGAGCAGCAGGCGCGCGAAGCAGCGGAGAACGCGAACCGCAGCAAGGACGAGTTCCTCGCCACCGTCTCCCACGAGCTTCGTACCCCGCTCAACGCCATCTTGGGGTGGACGCAGCTCCTTCGGCAGGGCGAGCTCGAGGAAGAAGAGGTCTCGCACGCGCTCGAGACCATTCAGCGGAACGCGCAGGCGCAGGCGCGCCTCATCGCCGACCTCCTGGACGTGGCGCGGATCGTCGCCGGCAAGCTCCGGCTCGAGCTCCGAGCGACCGACATGCGCTCGGTGGTCGCAGCCGCCGTCGACTCGGTGCGGCCCGCCGCCGACAAGCGCAGCGTGACCATCGACGTGGTGACCGAGGGGAACGATCTGCGCGCCGTCGGCGACGCGAGTCGCCTCCAGCAAGTGGTGTGGAACCTCCTCTCGAACGCGGTGAAGTTCGGGCGTGCCGGCGGGCGCGTGGAGGTGCGGATCGCGCGAAGCGAGGCCTACCTCGAGATTTCGGTGAAGGACGACGGGCAGGGGATCGCCGCGGAGTTTCTGCCGCGCGTCTTCGATCGCTTCCGCCAGGCCGACAGTCGTTCGACGCGTGTGTACGGCGGGCTCGGCCTCGGTCTCGCGATCGTGCGTCACTTGGTCGAGCTCCACGGAGGTCGCGTATCGGCGGAGAGCGACGGGCCAGGCCGCGGCGCCACCTTCCGCGTCGTGCTCCCCTTCGAGTCGCCGGCCACGCGAGCGGGAGCCAACAACGACTTCGTCGACACCGGGCCTGACCTCCGCGGCGTTCGGGTCCTCGTGGTCGACGACGAAGTGGACGCGCGCGAGGTGCTCGGCGCGCTCCTCGAGCGCTGCGGGGCGGAGGTGACCTTGGCGGCCTCGGCCGAGGAGGCTCTCTCCGCCGTCGAGAAGCAGACGCCCCACGTGCTCCTCAGCGACATCGGCATGCCGGGAGGCGACGGCCTCACGCTCCTCCGCCGCGCGCGGGCAGCGGCAGAGAAGCGCGGCGACGAGCTCCCGGCGTTGGCCATCACCGCGTTCGCGCGCGACGACGATCGCACGCGGATCCTCCGCGCCGGGTTCCAGCAGTACATGGCGAAGCCGGTCGATCCCGACGAGCTCCCTCTCGTCGTCGCCGGCCTCGCGCGTCGATCCGCCGGCGGATAGTGCCCGATCGTCCTCTTCGGGCGCGCGAGTCCGAGGGGTGACCCTCCGGAGACTTTACGCCCCGTCGCCCCTCCCGGAGAGTCGCGGTCGGCTGAGAATAGGCCGCCCGCCCGCATGAGCTCCGAGACCCCCGAGAGTCTTCGCTTCGAGGACGTCGCCACCTTTCTCACGGTCCACCGGACCCGATCGATCTCGGCGGCGGCCCGCGAGCTCGAGGTGACGCCTTCGCAGGTCAGCAAGGCGGTGGCGCGTCTCGAGCGCTACGTCGGGCAGCCGCTCCTCTCGCGCGGCTCGCGCGGCGTCGCCGTCACGCTCGCCGCGCTGAGCACCATCCCCGCGCTCGAGGAGGTGGAGCAGCGCGTGCGCGATCTCCGCGCCCGCGCCAGCGCGCGCCCCTCGGTGCGCCTCGCGACATCGTCGTCGATCGTCCTCGCCGTCGTGCGCCACCTTTGCCAAGAAATTTCCTGGGTGAGCTGGCAATGCCTCGAGACCGACGCTGCGCGGATCCGCGCGCTCGCCTCCCTCGACGCCTACGACGTCGCGCTGCTCTCGAGCCCTCAGCCTCTCGGCGATCTCTTCTCCCACGAGGCCGTGGGGACGTACCGAAGCGCGCTCTACGCTCGCCCCTCGCTCGCGCGATCGCTCGGCGGTGGCCCCGTGACCCCCCAAGCGCTGCGCGACATCCCCTTCGTCATGCCGGTGCTCCTCCAAGAGGGGACGATCGTCCGCGGTCGCGACGACTGCCCGATGCGCTTCGGCGACCGCACCCCGGGGCACTCGGCGCAGACCTTCGGCGTCGCGCTCGAGCTCGCGGCGAGCTCGGACGAGCTCGTCTTCGGGCCGGAGTTCGCCGCGCGCCAACACGTCGACGCCGGTCGCTTGACCGAGGTCCCGGTCGAGGGCTGGGACGTGCGCTGGACGCTCTATTTGAGCTGCCACACGGAGCGCGTGCAGACGAAGGTCGCGCGCAAGCTCCACACGACGCTCGAGCGCTGGCTCGAAGAAGCGCGGAGCTGATCCCGCGCGCTGGGGCCCTGTGCCTCGCCGAACTTGGGCGAGCCTCGGGCCCGACGCGGTGTACCCTGCGCGCCATTCGCGGGGCGCACGGGCGCCCGCCGTTAGCGCAGGAGCCGAACAATGAAGTCGAACGTGTGGAAGCGATCGTGGAGCGTGGTGTTGGGCGTGGGCGTCGCGTGGAGCGCGATGGGTCTCTCCGCGGGCGGTTGCTCGTCGTCGACCTCGACCACGACCCCGGGCGACGGCGGCGGGAGCGACGGCAAGGCGCTCGCTGACGGCTCGAACAGCGACTCGGGTGACGACGCCGGCGCGTGCCCTGGCGCTCCTCCGACCAAGGCCGACCTCGACAGCCAAGGCGGGTGGAAGCCGCCGCCCGCGGTCAACCCGAGCGCGTGCTCGGCCGCCGACATCGCCACCTTCAAGACGAACTTCAACGGCAACGGCTCGTGGGCCGACACCGTCGCCGGCCTCCCCGCGGGCTGCGCCTCGTGCATCCTCAGCAAGGAGAGCGACGCCACCTGGGGACCTGTCGTCGAGACGGACGCCACCGGCGCCACCGGCTTCGTGAACTTCGGCGCCTGCTACGCGGCGAAGTCAGGCGCGCAAGCGTGCGGCAAGGCGGTTCAGTACAGCGAGTTCTGCATCAACGCTTCGTGCGGTGACTGCGCCGACGCCGACTTCAGCGCGTGCACCAGCGACCAAGCGACGCTCGACGCGTGCGACGCCATCTACGCGAGCGACGTCTCTTCGGGGTGCCCGCAGGCCACCGCCACCGAGCTCGACGCGCTCTGCGGCGACATCATCTCGGCGGCTACGTACCTGTGCAGCACCGGCCCCGCCGACGGCGGCGGAGGCTGACGGACAGGTAGCGCGCGCGATCCAGTCGCACCCCCTCGCGAGGCGAGCTCACGAGACCGTGAGGAGCGAGGCCTCCACCACGACCGACTTGCCTGCCGCCTCGACCGTGTCGCCGACGCGGAGCTTTCGCCCGCGGCGTGTCTCGACCTCACCGTTCACCTTCACCTGGCCGCCTTGCACCATCGCCTTGGCCTGGCCTCCGCTGTCGGTGACGCCCACGAGCTTGAGGAGCTGGTCGAGGCGGATGGTGAGCTCTTCGGTCGTCATGCCGAGAGCCTACACCGCGCGCGTCGTCTCGCGCGCGCGCGTGCGCTAAGGTCGTCGGACACAGAGAAAGGTCGTCCCCCGTGCTCCGTTCGGATCGCTCCGCTCGCTCCTTCGACGTCGTGCTCTTCGGCGCCACCGGGTTCACCGGGCGTCTCGTCGCCGAGTACGTGGCCAAGCACTACGCGCGTGACCTCGTGTGGGCCATCGCCGGGAGGAACCGGGCGAAGCTCGAGGCGGTGCGCATGGATCTCGCGCGTATCGAGCCCGGCCTCGCGTCGCTCGAGATCCTCGTCGCCGACAGCGCGGACCTCGGCTCGCTCGAGGCGGTGGCGCGGAGCACGCGCGTCGTGTGCACGACCGTCGGGCCGTACGCCACGCACGGCGGGCCGCTCGTCAACGCGTGCGCCATGCACGGGACCGACTACTGTGACCTCACCGGCGAGGTGCCGTTCATTCGCCGATCCATCGACGAGAACCATGCGCGCGCCGAGGCGACCCAAGCGCGCATCGTGCACTCGACCGGCTTCGATTCGATTCCTTCGGATCTCGGCGTCTGGATGCTGCACGAGCACCTCCGCGAGCACCACGGCCGAAGCCTCGCGCGCGCCTCGTTCTTCTGCGGTCCCACCAAAGGGGGGATGAGCGGCGGCACCATCGCTTCGATGATGGAGCTGATGGACGCGGCGGGCCGCGATCGCGAGCTCCGTCGTCTCGTCGCCGATCCGTACGCGCTCTTGCCCGATCGCACGAAGGATCGGGGAGGCGAGGGGCGCGACCGGCCGCGCGTCCACTTCGACAAGGAGCTCGGTGAGTGGACCGCGCCGTTCGTCATGTCGGCGATCAACACGCGCGTCGTACGAAGGAGCAACGCGCTGCTCGGCTTCCCTTACGGAAGGGACTTCCGCTACGAGGAGACGATGAGCCTCGGGCGCGGCCCCGCCGGCTTCGCGCGGGCTGCGGGGCTCACCGCCGGGCTCGGTGCCTTCGTCGCCGCGGCGGCGTCGGGGCCAGGTCGGAGCGTCTTGAAGCGCGCGCTGCCGGCGCCGGGCGAAGGGCCGTCGAAGGAGCAGCGCGAGACGGGGTTCTTCAAGATCCGCCTCCTCGGCGAGAGCGATCCCGGGCCCGACGGACGCACCGTGCGGGTCGAGGGGTGGGTCGAAGGAACGAGCGATCCGGGCTACGGCGAAACGGCGAAGATGATCACCGAAGCTGCGGTGTGCCTCGCCAAGGACGAAACGAAGCTGCCGGCGCGCTTCGGCGTGCTGACGCCGGCTTCGGCCATGGGGTCGGTGCTCATCGAGCGGCTCCGCGCTGCTGGGATGGTCTTTCGCGTGGCGGATCGGGCGTGATCCGAGCCACGCGCGCCTCTCACGGAGCCGCGCGCCCTTCGCCGAAGCCGAGGACCCAAAAGCGGAGCGAGGGGTGCTTCTCGAGCGCGCTCTTCAAGTCGCGGATGGGATCGTCGATCCCTTCGTCGGTCTGCTCGAAGGTGCCGAAGTGCATGCCCACGGAGGTGGTCGCTTCGAGATCGATCGCCGCCTGAACGGCTTCGTTCGGCGCCATGTGCACCGGCGCCATGAACCAGCGCGGTTCGTACGCGCCGATCGGCAGGAGCGCGAGACGCATCGGCCCGAGGCGGCGGCGCACGGCGGAAAAATGCGGGCCGTAGCCGGTGTCGCCGGCGAAGAAGACCGAGCCCGACGCGCTCCGCACGACGAAGCCGACCCAAAGCGTGCGCTCCCGATCGCAGACGCCGCGCATGGAGGTGTGCTCGGCGGGGACGGCCACGACTTCGAGTGGGCCCACGCGCGCCGACTGCCACCAGTCGAGATCGGTCCCCCCGGAGATTCCATGCTCGGCCAGGAGCGCGGTGTTCCCGAGCCCCACGAAGATGCGCGGGTGATCGCGGCGCGCCACCCGCTCGAGCGTGGGCAAGTCGAGGTGGTCGTAGTGGTTGTGGCTGACGAGGACGACGTCGATGGGGGGGAGATCGTCGAACGCCACACCGGGGAGCCGATGCCGCGGCTCGCCGGCCCAGGAGAGCGGGCCCGCGCGGTCCGACCAGATGGGATCGGTGAGGACGTTCAGCCCTTCCATCTGCACGAGCAGCGTCGAGTGGTTCACGAAGGTGACGCGCACCTCGCCGTGTCCCACGCGGCGCGGCGGCGGCGGCTCGTGCGGATCCACCACCCACGCAGGCCAACGGCGCGGCGTCCCTGTGAGCTGCCACGTGACGAGGTCGCCCAGGTCGCGGTCGAGGGGGCGCGCGTTGTGAAAGCGCGTGCCGTCGAAGTGATCGGTGACAGGCCCATGGTACGCGGGCGCGGAGAAGGCGCAGCAACCGGACGAAGCGAGCCCTGCGAAGAGGCACGCCATCGCTTTCGAGGCGCTGCGCATCGCGTCAGCCTTCGGTGTTGCGCATGAAGTCGGCGACCGAGGCGAAGCGAATGTCGAGAAACTCCCGGATCTCGGGCGCGAGCTCGAGCTCGTCGAGCGCGCGCGCCATGCAGCGGAGCCACGCGTCGCGCATCGTCGTGTCGACCGGCACGCGCATGTGCCGCATGCGGAGCCGCGGATGGCCGTGCACCGGTGAGTAGAGGAGCGGGCCGCCGAGCCACTCGATGAGGAAGAGCGTGAAGCGGTCGCGCGCCTTCGCGCTCACGTGGCCTTGTTCGTCGGTCTCGTGGAGGCGCGCGAGGGCCGGCTCGCTCGCGTCCATGTGGTCGTAGAAGCGCGACGCGAGGCGACGCACGGCCGCCTCGCCGCCAAGGCGGTCGAAGGGGGTGTCGTTCGCGGTGGGGATCCAGGGCATCGCGGGTTGGAGAATAATCCGCCTCGCGGGCGGCGCCAGCTCGTCACGTGTGTGCTCTTGCGCAAGCGTCCAGCCGAACTTGCTAGGCGCTCTTGCGAAGCCGTCTGGCGGCGGGTCTTGGAGAGCGGGCGAGCGACACCTTGAGCCCAAGGCCGAGGGCGCGAGCAACGCGCGAGAGCGTTTCGAGTGTTACTCCGGTGTCGCTCGGATCAAGGAGCCGATAGACCACGGTGCGGCTCGTCCCCATCGTTGCTGCGAGCGTCGCAAAGGTCATGGCCTGTCGCTCCATGGCGCCGCGAATCTGTTCGGCGAGAATCTCCTTCTGCGCGCGAAGCTCCACGTCGTCCTTGATGCCCTTCTCGTCGAGGAAGGATTCGAACGTGGAGCCGATGTGCTTCTTCATGACTTCCTCCGCAGGAGCCGTAGCCGTGAGCGCGCGATGTCGATCTCTCGAGGTGGGGTGGCCTGCGTCTTCTTCATGAAGGCGTGGAGCAGGACCAAGGAGCTTTTCTCGACGCAAAAGAACACGCGGTAGATGTTGCCGTCGTGGGCGGACCTGACTTCGTAGAGGCCATCCCCAAAGGCCCCGACGAGCGGACGCGAAAGTGGCCAGCGCCACTGAACCTTGAGAATGTCTTTGCCGATGATCTTGCAGACGTCGTCGTCGAGATCGCGGAGCCACTCGCGAACGGGCTCGTCTCCTTTGCTCCCGCGGTAGAAGACGCACCCGAGCTTTGGGTTGGGCTTGGACACACGTGCAAATTGTACCAAAAAAGGTACACACTGCAAGGCGCGATGCTGAGCGGCGAGGTCGGACGTCGCAGCCGCGCGGATGCGGTGCGCTGGTGACCGCGCTGCGCGCGCGTCTTCCTCGGACCGGTGCGCTCGCTTATCTCACGAACACAGCGCCCGAACCGATGCCCGACGGCGTGGCCTAGCAGATGACAAAAGCAAGGCGGCCCTCCGAAGAGAGCTGTTTTCCGCCTGATTCCCGACTTTGGTCGGGGCGAGTGGGTCGGATTTGGTCCCTTGAAAACAGCGCCCGATCACGTGCGGCGCTGGTTTTCCAGGGGGTCAGGTCAGGGTCACTCGGCCTGCAGCATAGCGTACGTGGAAACACCAAGAAGTAGGGGTGCGGTTGGTAACGTAGTGGAAACGGCGCGCGCCCCGATCGCGGGCGACTTTCGGGGCAAGGTGATTGGACCGTCCGCACGCGACGACGCGTGGTAACGGAGTCGAAACGGCACCGTGTCAACAGGCTTTCGCACGTCGGGTGCTAGGATCGTTCCGTGGGTGCACCTCGAACACCGACGAAGGACGTGGAGCGTCCCGTCGAACTTGAAGCGACCGGAGACGCGGCGCTTGCGAACACACCCTCCACCGCACCCGCCCCCATGGCGGCTCTGACGAAGGAGACTCTCTCCCAGCGTCTGCACCGGGCGAGCCCGAAGCTCACCGCGGAGATCTACGATCTTGCGAAGTCGTTCGTTGCCGACGAACGGGCGAGGCAGGCGCGCCTCGATGCCAAGGCGGGGACGCTTCTCTCCGTCGTCGGGCTCGCACTTACGGTCGCATCCACGTTCGGAGGTCAGCTCGTGAAGGGCGTGACACCGGGGCTCGCCGCGTCCGTGCTCAAGGCGGCGCTCGCACTCGCGCTTCTTTTCGGAGTCGTTGCCGCGGGCTTCGCGCTGCGAGCGCTTTTTGTCCGCAGCGGTCAACCCGGCGTGAGTGAGAACGTTGTTTTCGGCGAGGCGATCCTCGGGCAAGCGGCGGATCGCACGAAGGCCCGAGATGAAGAGGGCGGCGTCGCGGCGTACAAGCAGTCTCTCGCCATCCACCTTTGGGTTATGGGGCAGCGCACTCGCGCCCTTCAGGAGAAGAAGGCGAGCGAGATTTGGCGAGGCCAAGTCGCTTTCGCGGGGTTCCTCGGCATGCTCCTGGTTGTCTTCGTCGTCTTCATCGGTACGATGCGATGATACGAGATGGCGTCGAAGAAACCCGATCCTCCGCCCCCGGTGATTCCGGATGACCCCGTTGATCTGAACGAGATTCGCGGCCCGTACATCCCGGGGCCTCACGAGAAGGCGAGTCGGCGCGACTCTCGCGATGTTCCGATGAAGGATCGACCCGACGTTGTGCGCATCCCACCGAAGAAGTAGACGGCGCCCGCGATGACGTCGCCTCTGATCGAGGCCGTCGAGGTGGAGAGCGTCGAGGAGTTCCTCGCGGTCATCAGTCCGCACCATGCGTTTTGGACGAGCAAGGGCGGCGCCCACTATTGGATGTTTCGAGGCCAGTCGGATGCGAAGTGGACTCTGACGCCGACAGCGCTTCGCCGATCCCCGTTTCGATACTACGGGATCGGCACGAAGGCGAAGAGGGGGGCGAAGAATGTCGGCGAGCAACTTAAGCTTGAACACGAGGCACTCCAAACCTTCATCACCGAGTGCGTCCAGTGCGGTCTTCCGCTCCCCGAAGACAGCCAATGGTTCCGCGATGAGAAGCTCGTCGCTCATGCCTTTCGGCGCCTGAACAAGGACGTTGGCAAGGGGAAGTACTTCCCGCATCCGCTTCTCCGTTCGCTGTACGCGCTGGCGCAACATCACGGCGTTCCCACGAGGCTCCTTGATTGGTCCGCGGACCCTGCGATCGCGGCATACTTCGCATGCGTCGGCGCAGCGAGGAAGGCGTGCTCATTGCGCCAAGGGGAGAGGGGCGGACGGCTCGCTCTCTTTGCCCTCTGGCATTTGGCGTGGGACTCGGACCGCGTGACGGGCGATCCCCACATCGAGCGCGTCGAGGCGCCGTACCGGGACAACCCGAACTTAGCCGCCCAGAAGGGCGCGTTCACGTTGGTCACGTATCAGACGAAGGCGCCGACCGAAAGGGCGCTTCCGACCATCGAAGCAGTTCTCGCGAGGGAAGAGAGGCGGCGGAGAAGCGACGTCGGCGACGGACCTTACCTGCGCAAGATCACTCTTCCGATTGAACTAGCTCCGGATGTCCTCCGCCGCCTCTATGACGCACACGTCTGCCGCGGCACGGTCTTCCCGTCGTACGACTCGGCCCGCGCGACGATCGAAGAGCGCGAGTTCTGGGCACTGCCATCGAGAAGACGGAGAACTAGGGACCGACGCGTCGCGAAGTGAACGGGTCATGCCGGCGTGGTATCGCAGGGCATGGCCACTTCACGAGACCTCACCGAGATCGACCATGAGATCATCGAGGCGGCCGTTCAGACGGTCTTCATGGGCCCTCCCGCGACCTTCGCTACACGTGGTGCGAAACTCCGCGCGCTCGTCCAAAGAGGAAGCCTCTCGAAGAAGCAGCGCGTTCTCAACCGCCTCTGCGCGCGCGATCTTCTCCTGAAGTTCGGCGAGGTCTGGGACGGCGATTACTACAACCTCACGCCGCGCGGGGCGCTTGCGTCATCGTACGGCGACGTCGTTGTCGAAGTGCTCGCGGCGGCCTTCGACCTCATGAGACAGCTCGCCGAGACGCGCCCAGACTTCGAGTCCTTCGCGTACAGGGACTTGATGCCTCCGCCGGGCACCGTCAGCGAGAGGAGCGTCGATGCCGTCTTCAACATCTTCGAGTTCACCGAGGCACGCGATCAAGGCCAGAAAGGGCTGAATTGGCGGCGCCCTAAGGACGTCGAGAAGCTCGTCGCACTGCGAGACGCAGATGCCTTTATCGCCTGGCTGATTGCCAGATCGAAGAACGTGAGAGGCTTGCCGCGCGGTCAGCCGAGAGAGCCGCTAGAGTTCGGTGCCGTGGCCATGTTCATCACGGGTAATCGACTCAAGTTCCTCAAGGCGCTCGTCGAGGCAGCCGAACGCCGGACCGACACCAGCGTGCAGCCCGACGGGGTCGCGGAAGCGGCCGGCATCCCCGCTGACGAACTCGCGGAGCTGGAGAACTTCCTGACCGATAAGGAATTGTTGGAAGGTCAGACTGACGAATACGTGGGAGTCACCCGCCTCGCGATCGACCTGGTCGAAGAAATCGAACGTCGCGAGACGCGGGCAAAGGAACCCGTCGCGCCCACGGGTGGCGCGGAGGTGGGTGCGAAGACGAAGCCCACGCGTCTCTTCGTGAGCCATTCCAGCGCGGACGTCGCTCTTGCCCGTGCGCTCGTCGAGCTCCTCGAGGCCACCTTCAACGTGCCGAGGAAGGCGATTCTTTGCACGTCCGTCCCGAACTACAAGCTCACGCCTGGTGACGATGTCCCGGGCACGCTTCGTGCGCATCTCCAAGCGGCCGACGTTGTTGTTGGGCTAATCACGCGGGCGAGTCTGGCCGCGAAGTGGGTGCTCCTAGAACTCGGAGCCGCGTGGGCGTTCGAAAAGCGGACGTGTCCGCTCCTCGCGCCGGGAGTCGACTTTTCCGATCTGCCGGGTCACTTCAAGGATGTGCATGCGTCGAGTGCGTCGAGCGCGACCGACGTTCATGAGCTGCTCGATCTCATTGAGTCAGCGTGCGGGATGCCGCGGAAGGAGTCGTCCGGCGCTCGCGTTCACGAGAAACTCGACGAGTTCATTCGCGCTGCGGAAGAGACCGGGGCAGGAGGCTGACGGGCGGCGCCTGCATGTGCACGGAACGCCTTCCTCTGCCGATGCCTGCGACTTGCCGACGAGCAAAGGCGTGCTACGACGCGCGCAGCGCGACAAGCGCGCTTACGAGATGACGGCCCCCTCGATGCCGCACGCGAGCTAGCGGGGGCGATGACAGAAGGAAACGAAGGATGAGCAAACAAAGCGAACTGCACCGCCTCGTCGGCGGCGCAGCGGCGGAGATTCTTGAGCAGTCGAAGGCGTTCAAAGCGGCGACCGCAGGAGCCGCGGGGCTGACGGAGGCTATGAAGTCGACCAGGCTCCTCTTGAACGAAAGCGCTGCGGTGCGCGCCGCCGGGGGTCTCGACGCCGAGACTCTCCAGGTACTGAAGGCGAACAGGTCGGTCCTCGCCGTAGACAGCGCGGCCCTGCGTACGGCGGGCATCGCCGACGCCATCTCGACGTCGCATGCCATGAGGGTGCTTCGAGAGCCATACGCCTCGGTCCTCGCTTCGTTGGGCGAGGGCATTGTCCCCAAGGCGATGCGCGAGCAACAGGCGACGATCGAACGTCTGAAGGCACCCGCGTTGCCGGACCTCGCTTCCAAGTACGCGTTCGACCTCGGCGCCTTGCACGAGACCTTGACCGCTGCCAGCGCTCTCAGCGACGCGATGGTCGGCCTGACAAACCTGCACGCGATGACACTTTCGGCGAGCATCACGGCACTGGCCTCGGAGCGCTTAAAGGACCCCACGGCGATCCTGACGATGGGTGACTCGATTGGCTCGGCGATCTGGAAGGAGCCCGGCCCGTCGGCGAGGCCGGTGATCAAGACCGCGGCTCTGAGACCGAGGACGAAGAAGCGCGCGCCGGTCGGTTTCTACAAAAAGCTGCTTCGCGTGAATCCCACCGGCGCAACGTGCGCCTTCTGCGATGGGCCGCTTACTTGGCTTGGCGACAGCTTCGAATGGCTCTCCAACACGGACGTGGGCGTCTCGCTCCACGGCATCGTGCCGTGCTGGGATTGCCTCACTCGTGCCGGGGGGGATCCGTTGAAGCTTCACGAGGCATTCGACGCCGACGACCTGCCGTTACTTCGAATTGAGGACGGTGGCCGCGAAGGCGACGGGGTGCCGATCGGGGTGCTTCGCCTCGTAGATCCTGACGACGAGGAATGACGGGAGCGTCACTCTGGGGCGCGTTGCGCCTTCATCAGAACCCTTGCAAGGCGCGGAACTCGTCGATGGCGAGGGCGTAGACGTCGAAGTCTTCCGCCTCCTCCCGCGCCTCTAACTGCGCTCGCTGGACCGATCTCATTGGCCTCAAGAATGGCGTCGATCAGCGCCTTCAGCTTCGATGCCGCGATCAGGCCGTGCATGTCCGAAGTGCACAACTCACGCTCGTACTTGTCGAACTCGCGATCGACCATCGCCTGGAAGCTCTCCGCTACCGCGCGGGAGCTCTCCTGATCGTCGTTGTCGCGGGTCGACGGCGCGACAGGCCACCGATGGCGTCGGGCTCGATGCCCAGGAAGCGAAGTGCCGCGCGCAGGAACCCCTGGGCCTGCCCGTCACCGACGTCTTCAAGGATGAAGGACGATCGGGGAAGGATGGTGTGGAGGACCGACCGGGGCTGGCCGCGTTGCTCGTACGCGCGAAGAGCACGCCCGCGTCTATTCGGTGTCGTGCCTGGCGCGTCGGCAACGCCTCTTGTGGAACCTGCTCGATGACCGAGAAGGTTACGGCTTGGTGGTCTCGTCGGCCACGGAGGCGTTCGACACGAGCACGCCGATGGGCCGGGCCATGCTCGGAATGATCGCAACCTTCGCACAGGTCGAAGCGGACATGGTGAGCGAGAGAACGAAGGACGCGCTTGTCGAGCTCAAGGCTCAGGGCAAGAAGCTCGGCGCACCGAGCATGGTCGATCTCGGCGCGGAGGCATCGGTGCGCAAGGCGAAGGAACTCTACGCCTCGGGCCGTTAGACGCACCGCACGCTGGCCGAGGAGATGAATCGACCGCGCATTCCGACGGCGAAGGCGGCAAGTTGGTGGCCAAAGACGGTGCGGAGTTCGCTCCTTGCTGAGGTGCCAGCACGTTGAGGATCAAGGCGATGATCGGGAGCCAGGGGTTCTCGTCGAAGTGTCTCGTGCCGGTTTTTCTGCGTCGGGTTGGTGGTGGTGGTTCGTTGCCGTTGCCGCTCTTTGTCTTTTTCGTCCTCTTCATCTTCGGTTCTCCTTTTTTTAAGCGCATGAAGTGCATGCAGAGTGCAAAGATAATCAGGCTCTGAGCTTTGCGCCAGGCCCAGCGAATTTCTTTGAGTTTGTCCCCGTGCGATTTCTGAAGGCAGACCCCTAGAACACTGCGAGGCGGCTACTACGACTTCGTGTAGATGGCCCTCGCCAACGACCAAGGGCAGGAGGCGCTCGACTCTGCGACCGGTGGAGCTAGTGTTCGCGCCTGCCCGCTTCTCACTCGGGACGAGGCCGCCGCCGACGTCCGCATTTCCCTCAAGGGGTTCGCGTGGGACGTGCAACCGGACCTCGAGCGAATGCGCGTTCTCGTCCGAATCGGACATCGGCTCTTGGTGGCCAGAGAGGATCTCGACGCGTGGCTCGACTCGTTGAAGCTCCTTTCTATCGGCGGTTGTAGACCGACGTCGGCAAGCTGCGTTCCACTAGCGCTCGCACCAACGGCTCGAAACGTCCCTTCACGGCGATGCCCCTCGTGCTCGCCGTAGGCCCACAAAACCGAAAAGTCCGAGGGGCTCTCGCCTTCCTCGGACCAGTCGGGGCGAGTGGATTCGAACCACCGACCCCTAGACCCCCAGTCTAGTGCGCTAACCAGGCTGCGCTACGCCCCGTACCGTCCGCCGCGCCGAAGCGCATAAGACGCCGCGCAAACTACTCGAACGGCCGCCGATCGCAAGCCCCTCGCCATTTGGGCTCGTTCTCTCGCGTCGGCGTGCACGGTCGAGCCGCTTTGTCCCTCGACGGAGGCCGCGCGCGGCCTTACTTGAGGAGGTCTCCGCGCCTCGCTTGCCACGCTCGCCGAGGGGGGCCTGAAGCGCGTGGAGCACAAGGGAGGCGCGCCATGGGTGGACAAGCAGCGGAGCTCACGGGACCGGATTTCGCCAAGGGGGTTCCCGCGGCGGACATCGGTGGCGCCTCGGGCGAAGGGAAGCTCCTCGGCCACTTCGAGGGGGAGGCGGTCCTCGTCGTACGTCACCAGGGCGCGCTCTACGGAGTAGCTGCAAGCTGCACGCATTACGGCGGCCCGCTCGCGGAGGGGATCGTCGAAGGGGGGACCGTCCGTTGCCCGTGGCACCACGCGCGCTTCGCGCTCGCCACCGGCGCCCCCTCGGGCCCGGCGTTGAACCCGCTGGGCTGCTTCCGCGTCGAAGAAGAAGCGGGGAAGGTCTACGTCCGAGGCAAGGGCTCTAAGGCCGTCGCCGCGCAAGATCTCGTCCGCGGCACAGAAGTCGCGCGTCGCGTGGTCATCGTCGGCGGAGGGGCCGCGGGGAACGCGCTCGCCGAGGCGCTCCGGCGCGACGGCTTCCACGGCGAGGTCACGCTCCTCTCGGCCGACACCGACGTGCCGGTCGACCGGCCGAACCTCTCCAAGGACTACCTCGCCGGCACGGCGCCGGAAGAGTGGATTCCGCTGCGCTCGCCCGCCTACTACGCCGAGCAGAAGATCGTCCTTCGCCTCGGCGCGCACGTCACGTCGATCGAGCGTCAAGCGCGCGCGGTCACGCTGCAAGGGGGCGACGTCATCCCCTACGACGTGCTCGTCCTCGCCACCGGAGCCACACCGATTCGTCTGCCGCTCCCTGGGGCCGATCTTCCGCACGTGCACGTGCTCCGATCCCTCAAGGACTCGCGTGCGCTCATCGCCGCGGCAGAGAAGGCCAAGCGCGCCGTCGTCATCGGCGCGGGCTTCATCGGGCTCGAGGTGGCGGCGTCGCTCCGTACGCGTGGGCTCGAGGTGCACGTCGTCGCGCCCGAGAAGACGCCGCTCGAGCGCGTCGTCGGGGCCGAGGTCGGCGCGCTCGTGCGTCGCACCCACGAAGAGAAGGGGGTCCTCTTCCATCTCGGCGAAAAGCCCAAGGCCATCGAGGCCGCGCACGTGGTGCTCGAGAGCGGCGCCAAGATCGAGGCCGATCTCGTGGTCCAAGGGGTCGGCGTCCGGCCGGAGACGGGTCTCGCCGAGACCGCCGGGCTCGCCGTCGAGCGCGGCGTGCTGGTGGACGCACACTTTCGCACGAGCGACGAGGCCATCTATGCGGTGGGGGATCTCGCGCGCTACCCAGACGCGTGGTCGAAGGAGAAGATCCGCGTCGAGCACTGGGTCGTGGCCGAGCGCCAGGCCGAGGCGGTGGCGCGCACGCTCGTCGGTCGCGGCAAGCCGTTCACCGAGGCGCCGTTCTTCTGGAGCAACCACTTCGATCTCGGCATCGCCTACGTGGGCCACGCCGAGCGGTGGGACGCCCTGGAGGTGAAGGGGGATCTCGCCGCGCGCGACGCCACCGTCCTCTACAAGAGCGGCGGGAAGATCCTCGCCGTCGTCACCGTCGGGCGCGACGAGGTGAGCCTCCGCGCCGAGGCGGCGATGGAAGCGGGCGACGAAGCGGCGCTCGTTCGCGCTGTGAGCTGACCGCGTCGCAGCCCGTCTTCGGACGCGCGCCTCGCGTCAGCTCTTCGTAGGCTCGCGGATCACGACCGCGCCGAGGCGCGCGGCGAGCGGCGCGGCGTGGAGGTAGATCGCCGGGAGCCAGCGGGGGACGCCGCCGAAATCGGGGTGGTGGTACGCGAAGAACCCAAGCGCCGACCAGATGGCCTCGAAGGCCGTCCCGGCGCCCGCCATCGCCAGAGAGAAGACGACGAGCCAGCGCGGCTCGCCGGCGAGCATGCGCGCCGCCCAGAACGCCACGAGGACAGCGAGGACGACCGAGCCGAGCGGGTGGGCGAACGACGTGAAGGCGTACGCCGTGAAGAAGAAGAGCGCGTCGGCGCCGATGCGCCGTGCCGAGAGAACCGGCGGCGCCTCGCCTCCCAGGAGCCTTCGCGTCTGATTCGCTCCGAGCAGCGCCGCGATCGACGCTCCGGCGAAGAGGGGCGGCACCCACCACGCCTCGGGGCCCATCGACTCGTGCGGGTAGGAGAGCACGTCGTGCGTCGCGTGCAGGTAGTCGCCGAACGTGCAAACGACGGCGCCGCCGAGGACGGCGAGGACGAGGTCGCGGTTCAACGGAATCTCCTCCGTGCCACCGCGCGCGTGACGCTGCTGTCGATGGCGTCGGCGTCGTAGCCGACGAGCACTTCGTTCCCGATCTGCAGCGTGGGGACGCTGGCCGAGGGGCTCGCGTGGAGCCATGCCGCGCGGGCCACAGCGTCGTCGTCGACATCGAGCTCGCGGTAGGGGAGCTTCCGCGCGTCGAACCACGCGCGTGCTTGGTCACACGCCGGGCAGGGATCCTTCACGTACATCGTCACGAGCGGCGCGCGCGGATCGGCGGGATCGGGCGCGGGGGCGAGCGTGGGTCCGGTCGCGGCGCCGGCCTCGAGCGACGGATCGGTGCGTGTGACGCGCCCCGAGGCGCGCAAGACGACGCCGAGGAGCGGCACGCTGCACACGGCGCCGAGCGCCCCGTACACGACGAGCTTCTGCTGCCATCCGCGCTGCACGGCGACAATCTAGGCTGTCGCGCGGTGCGGCACGAGGCTCTTTGCCGAATCGGAAGGAGGTGTAGCCTCGACCCATGCGGAAAGCCCTTCTTCTGCTGGTCCTCGTCCCTCTCGGGTGCTCGCGGCGCGACGCCGACGTGACGCCGGTCACGCCCCCCGCGCCTTCCACGCCGCCGCCGCCGAGCGCTGCGCCGGCCCCCTCGACGTCGAGCGCGCCGCGGGCCGTGAAGCGTGGCGGGCCGGTCACGCCGACGGTCGTGCTCGACACGAGCGACCAGTCGCCGGGGAGCTGGCACGTGACGACCACCGGGCTCCCCGCCGTGTCGGCGGACGGCGCGCGCGTCGCCTACCTCTTCTCCGATCACGTGGGGATGCGCGAGTACGCGAGCGACATGCTGGTCGTTCGTCGGGTGGACGGCGACGCGCCGGAGCGCGAGCTCCGGATCTTCGACCCCAAGGAGGTCGCCGCCGCCGAGTCTGCCCCCAACGCCTCGGGGACGACGCTCCCGACGCTCGTGAAGAAGCTCGGCGCGCGCGTCGACGAAGCGACGGCCCTCTTGGCCAAGGGATCGTGGATCGCGCTCGACGTCGTCCCACCGAGCGGCGAAGCGGGGAAGGTCGCGGCGCGCGCCGAAGGGGTCGAGGTGGGCCTCGACGGCGCGAAGCTCCACGCCGTGCACGCGACGGGGCGCTCGCTCCTCGAAGTCGACGCGAAGGGTTGGGGGGCCAAAGGCTTCGCCCTAGGGCAAGGCATGGCGCCCTGCTCGTTCCGCCCGGAGATTTCCGGGGCGGCGGTGGATCTCGATCGTCACGTCGTGTTCGTGACGATCGATCAGTTCGTGGTCACGGGCGGCGACGCGTGCAACGCCGTGGGCGCGGTGCACGCGTTTCGTCTCGCCCCTTGAAGCCCGCGCGCTGAGAGCCTCGGCGCGAGCTTTCGGGTGTCCGTGGGGACGGAAGCTCAGCCCATGTCTGGCAGCACGAGGTTGCGCAGCTCGTGGAGGGTGAGGCTCGGCGGATCGAAGTCGGCGGCGAGGATGGCCTCGACGAAGAGCTGCGGCAGCTCGACGTGGTACCTCTCGAGGTAACCAGCCTGAGTGGCTTCTTCGTCCCCATGTCGTGGCATCACTCTACGACGACTTTGTCCCCCGCACCGCGGCCGAACGTCTCCGGTGCGTACATCTCCTCGGCTTTGGAAGGCGGAACGACGAAGGTGCCCGGCGTCGTCGCGCGCGCCACGTACGTGTAGTCGTACACGCCGTCCCACACGAGCGAGGCGAAGGCCTCGACCCGTTCGTCGCGGAGGTTCTGGTGCTCGTACCACGTACCGAACCACCACCACGGGCCGCGTCCGGGGGACGCGCTCTTCGGATCGCTCGGCACCGCGCCGGTCACTGCGAGATCGGAGTTCATCGCCTCGAAGCCCGCGGGGAGGGGATCGACGAGCGCCACGTGGTAGCGGCGCGCGGGGACGATCATCGCCACGCGCACGCGCACCTTGGCGCCGGCCTTCACGTGCCACGTGCCGTCGGCGTCGCGCTTCACGTCGCTCGGATCGTCGACCGCCTCGTACACGCGCGAGACCGTGAAGCCGTGGTCGGCGGGCGGAAGGCGGAGATCGCTCGGCGCGTACTGCATGCCGACGCGGTAGTAGAGGCGCCCCGCGCCGTCCTTCTGGATGACGAGGTCCGTAGGGTGCGAGGCCTGGTCAAGGACGAACGACATGGGCACGTCGATGCGCGATTGCTCGGTCGTGCGCCCCTGGAAGGCGTGCTCGCCGGCGAATTTGTCGCCGAGCCACGCGCGGGCCACGAAGGAGGGGGTGGCCTTCTCGTAGGTGCGGAAGTAGCGATCGAGCGCGAGGAGGACGAAGGCGTTCTCCTGCGTATTCACCCAGTGCCCGGCGGTGCGGTGAGCGAGGAGCCCGGCCACGACCTTGGGGATGACGTCGCTCTGCGGCTGATCGAAGATGAGCGACTCGAGGATCACGCCGTCGGCGCGTCGATCGGAAGCGAGCAAGAGGTGCTCGCCGTCGGCGTAGTGCGTGGTGAAGTGCGCGGCCCCCGCGGTCTCGGTCACACGGTTGGCGAGCGCGCGGCGGATCCCGCCGAGCTCCTTCTGCGAGCCCGGATCCGAGGTGAGCACGCGCAAGAGCCACCCGTCGGCTTCGATGGGGAGCTTGTCGGCGCCGCCCGCTTCGGCCACGAGGGCGCGCGCGCGCACGCGGTCGGTGTCGGCGAGCAGGTGACGCACGAAGAGCGCGTAGGCGATGAGCGAGCGACGCTCGTCGGGGCCGTAGTAGCCGGGGATGTGTCGCTCGATGTTCTTCAAGTACCCGTCCGCGGACGAGATCATCTGCGGCGGGACGGTGAAGCCCTTCTCCTTCGCGCGTGCGAGGGCGTGGGCCACGTGGATGCTCAAGTACGGCCAGTCCTCCGGCGATCCCGCCCAAAAGCCCCATCCGCCGTCGTAGCGCTGGCGCGCTTTGAGGAGCGCGATGTCCTTGTCGACGCTGGCGGTGAGCTCGGCCGGCGGCGGGAGATCCTTCGCGTGGAAGGCGGCGAGCACGTCCTTCAAGGCGACGATGCCGAGCACGCGCGAAGCGAGCTGCTCGTTGCACTCGAAGGGGTAGCGCACGAGGTAGATGATGGCGTCGGTGAGGGAGGAGAGCGCCGTCGACGACGTCGAGATCTCGAGCCCGCCGAAGTCACGGACCACCGCGCTCGGCGCCTTCACCTTTTGGGCGACGGCCCCTTCGTCGACTTGCCCGTAGGTGGCGAAGGCTTCGGTCGTCGCAGGAGTCCACACCGGGAGCTCGATCTTGGCGGCGTCGGCGTAGCGGCCCGAGGCGGCGCCGATCTGAAAGCGCGCGGTGCCCGGCTTCGCCGCGGCGGAAGCAAGCCGCACCTCGACACGATCGTTCGCTGGCACGGTGACGCGCTTGCCCACCGGCTCGACCACGGCGTTCGACGCGCGCGCGGCGACGTCGACCTGGAGCGGCTGATCGGTCTGGTTCTGGAGGACGACGGGGAGCTCGAAGCGATCCCCGAAGTTCAAGAAGCGCGGCGCCGAGGGGCGCACCATCAAGGGGAGGCGCGCGGTGATCGTCGACTCGCCCGAGCCGAAGTCGCGGTCGCCGTTCACCGCGACCGCCATCACGCGGTAGCGCGTGAGGTTGTCGGGGAGCTTCACCGGCACCTTCACGTGACCACGCGCGTCGGTCACCACCCGCGGGACGAAGGCGGCGATGGGGTTGAAGTCTTGCCGCACCGAGATGGGCGTCGTCGGTTGCGGCGAAGCCTCCTCCCGCGCCGCGAGCGCCGGGGGGGCCGCGGCCGAAGCCATCGGTGCCGGCGCGGACATTGGCAGCGGAGGCGCGCCTGGCGCCCCCCCGTAGGCCCCCTGGATCATGACGTCGTCGGCTTGGATGGTGGCGGCGCGGCCCGAGCGCAAGCCGCCCGGGGCGCTCAGCTTCGAAGGGTCGGCCAAGAGCACGTCGGTGCGGAGGCTCAGGGTTCGCACGTCCTCGCTGCGCGCGGCGTAGAAGAGCGCCAGCGGATCGGCGAGCTTGTAATCGGAGAGCGCGAGGATCGCTTCGTCGGCGACGACCACGGCGAGCGTGGTCCCCGCGGCCGGTCGACCGAGCGCGTCTTTCACCTCGACGTCGATCTCGGTGCGCGCGCCGGGCTCGACCTTCGGTGCGCTCGGCACCACGTGGAGGGCGAGGGTGCGATCGACCGGAGGGATCACCAGCGTGGCCACGCCCGAGGCGTGCGCGGGGCGCTTGGGGAGCTTCGGGTCGGGGTTGCCGTCGTCGCCGTTGCGCGGCGCTGCGCCCGCGAGATCGACACGCACGAACGCGTTCGGCACCCACGCCGGATCGATCTTCACCTGAATCGTGCCGCTCGAGCCGCGGAGAGAGAACCGCTCGCTCCGCACCATGCCTTGACGGCCCACGGTGACGATCCCTTCGGCGGGACCGAACGGCGCCATTACGAGCACCTCGGCGACGTCGCCCCCCTTGTACTCCTTCTTGTCGAGCACGAGCTGGGCCGAGCCCTCGGGGAGGCCGTGGCCGATGGGGATCTCGTCTCCGGTCACCCAGGTGTAGAGCTCGGTCTGGCTCTTTCGCCCTTCGGCGTCGGTGACGACGGCGCGCACGCGGTAGCGTCCGGGCTCCTTCGTCGCCAGCGTCGTGCGTGAGGCGCCGGCCGCGGAGTCGTACGCCGCCGCTGCGCCGTCGTGCTCCTTCTCGACGAACTCGTCCCCCTCTTGTTCGACCTCGAGGCGCGAGCTCTCGATGGTCACGTGACGGCCCGGCACCGGCTTGCCGTCGAGGTCGACCACGATCGCGTCGAAGGTGATGGGCTCGCCTGCGCGGACGAAGTTCTTCACGGGCTTCAAGCCGACGTAGACGTTCGCGGGGTGCACGAGCATCGTGGTGCTGGCGCTCCACTGTTGCCGATTCACGTCCGTCACGCTCGCCTGAAGGTTCAGGCTCATGGCGTAGGGCGGATCGCTCCCGTCGAAGTCCACGCGGAGGCGGTGCGCCCCCTCGGAGTCGGTCTTCGCCGACCAGGTGACCGAGCGATCCTCTGCTTCGCCGGGCTTGCCGCGGCGCACGGTGAACCAGCCCATCCACGGATCGAACGGGCGACCGAAGACGAACTCGTGCTGGTTCGGCGGGGTGAAGCTGCCGTCGCTCCGCGTGACGTTCCAGGTGACGTCGGCGTTGGGGAGACCGCCGCCGGCGTAGTACTTGGCGCTCACCGTGGCGACGCCGTGCCCGCGGACCACGTGGGGGCCTTCCTCGGCGGTCGCGTGCACCTCGAACTCGGGGCGACGGAACTCCTGCACCGAGATGCGATGGTAGGTGGCCACGGGGCCGAGCCCGCTCACCCCGTCGAGCTCGAGCGAGACCATGGACGGGCCGAGGTTCACGTTGTCGGGAACCTTGAACGAGAGCTCGAAGCCCTCGCTCGCGTCGAGATCCGCCGTCCCCTTCGCGTACTCGTTCCCTCGTGCGTCGCGCACGCGGTAGTTGGCGTGGAGCGCGCCGCCGACTTTGCCGATGTCGCCGCCGCGTCCCATCCCCGAGCGGCGCACCCAGCCTTTGACGTGGGCTTCCTCGCCTGGCTTGTACATGCCGCGATCGTCGAACACGAACCAGCGCACTTGGTCGGTGCGAGCAGCTCGCTTCAGGTTGCTCCCCCAGATCCCTTCGGCGAGGAGCGCGACGTCGCCGCCTTTGCGCGCGACGACGAGCGCGCCGTCGCTGTCGGGCAAAGGAAGGTGCGCGAGCCCGTCGGCGCCGCTCGTCACAGCTCCGCGACCGCCGGCCAAAAAGTTGAGCGCGACGCCGCCCGTGGGCGCGCCGCTCGCGAGATCACTGGTCCACGCGAGGACCTCGTCGGCGTCGACCATCGCCTCGACGCCGAGCTTCGTCACCTGGACCCACGAGCGGTACATCGCGACCATGGTGTCTTTGGGCGGCGCCGGCGCCGGCTCCACGACGACGATCACTTGGCCGAGCTTCTGCGTGAGCGCCGGATCGAGCGCCACGTCGGTCGCAGTGAGCTCCTCCGGCTTCGCGTGCGTCGTGACCACGCGATTCATGACCAGGCGCCCCGGGGGCGTCGTCGTCTTGCGCTCGTAGTCCCATTGCTTCCGCCACGCGAGGTACGCCGGCCAATCTTCGGGGGCGACGGCGTAGAGGCGCACGCGGAGATCGCTCTCGTTGACGCTGAAGACGGGGACCGAGGTCCCGCCTGCGGGATCGAGCACCGCCATCGGCCGCTCTTCGGGGAAGAGCGTGGGCTTGGCGGGGCCGACGTCGAAGGACATCTTCTCGTCCCTGCCGAGCGTCTGATCGAAGACGTCGCTCGTCGCCGAGGACAAGGTCACGCGGTAGGTGGTGCGCCCTTGCGTGCGCCCGAAGATCTCGAGGTGCGTGCCGTAGTGGCTCACCTTCAGGTTGGGGATGGGCGGGTCGACCTTGACGAGCTTCTTGTCGAAGCTCGACGCGATCGGGTTCGAGAGCTCGATGTCGAAGGGGGTGAAGGGCGGGCAGTCGTTCTGCCAGCCGCACCGGCTCGAGAGCACTTTGAGCGGGCCGAAGGTGACGAACTCGTAGCTCTGGTCGTGATCGGTACGAAGCGGCCCCTCGGCGGAGGGGGCCCCCTTCTTCACGACGAGCGTGTAGCGCGTATCTCCTCGGAGCCGGCTCGCCGGCTTGAGCGCCAGAAAGCGGTTCGCTCGCGCTCGACGCACGAGCGAAGCCACGTTGCGATCGCTTTGGACCTCGTCGTCGGTTGCGAGGCGTACGCCCGCCGTGCCTCCGCCTGCGGCGCGAAGCTCGATGCTCGCGAGCATCGCCGCGGGATCGATCTTCTGATCGAACGCGAGGAACATCGTCGGATCGAGCTTCACCGGCGTCTGCCCCACCGGGTAGCTGGAGGTGACCTTCGGCGGCGGCGTCGTGAAGGAAAAATGCGCCCCTTGCGCGAGCGTGTCGCCGTTCGCCGCGCGCGTCCCCGCGGGGACGTCGATCGTGTACTCGGTCGCCATCGGCAGGCGCGTGCGCTCCTTCACCGTGTCACCGGCGGCGTTCTTCGCGTCTTCCTTGGGCTCGAAGAGCACGGTCTGCGTGCCTACCCAACGGAACGCACCGGGCGGCGCGGGGCGGAGCGTCACCGGCGGCGGCGTCTTCGCCAAGTCGTCGTGCGACGTGATGGCGACCATCGGCTCGGAGAAGGTGAGGCTCACGTACGGGGCGAGATCGACCGCGCCTTCGGGGGAGTGACGCGCGACGGTGAGCGCGCCGCCTGCGGCCGCCGGCGGAGGAGCGCCTGGGCTCGGGGGAGGGAAGGTCTCTTGCACCGTCTTCCCCGTGCGCGGCGCGGGGAGCGTCTTGCTCCGCATGGCGAACTCTTTGGCGTCCCCCGGCTCGGGGGGCAGCGCCGGGAGTCGCGCGAGCACGGCCTGGGTCTCGGCCGGCGTGAGCGGCGTCGTCTTCGCGGGCGCGGTGGGCTTCCCTTGGCCGTCCTCGTCGGCGTCGCTCAGGTGAAAGCCCGGCCCCGACCGCGCCGACTTGCCGGCGGCGATCGATCCGTCGTGCCCCCCCGACGAGGGGACGACCGGATGCGGTCCGCCTGGGCAACCGAGGGCGAGTGCAGCGAGAACGGGAACGAAAGCGAGAAGTCGACGTTGCATGGCTCCCCTGGCGCGAAGTCGAGACGAAGCGGACACGAAGGAAATACGTACGACGCGAGGCGTCGATCTACGGCGCGTCGCGGGCCAGGAGCCCGTCGCGGAATGCCTTGGCCGAGGCTACGGCGCGCGTCGCTTCGGCCGCGCGGGTCACGAAGTGCCCCATCTTGCGCCGCGCCTGCGCCTCGCGCTTGCCGTAGAGGACGACGTCGACGACGTCGGGGTGCGCCGCGAGGAGGCCGAGATCGAGCGCCCCCTGCGGGCGACCCTGCGCGAGCCACACGTCGCCGAGGAGGTTCCCCATGCAGTAGGTGTCGTCGCCGAGGAGCTCCGGCGCTGCGAGCGGCACGCCGGCGAGCACACGGGCGAGCGCGTCGAACTGGCTCAGGGTGCACGCGTTCCGGGTGACGTGCCCGGAGTTGTGCGGGCGCGGCGCGAGCTCGTTCACGAAGACCTCGTACGCGCCGACGCGAAGACCGCGCGGCCCCGCTTCGCTCGCACGCGTGACGAAGAACTCGGTGGTCAAGAGCCCCTCGACGTCGAGCGCGCGCGCCGCGTCGAGCGCCAAGCGATGCAGCGCCTCCGTGAGATCGGCGGGGATCCGCGCCGGCACGACCGAGAGATCGAGAATATGTGCGCTATGCACGTTCTCGACGACGGGGAAGACGATCTCGCGCAGGCCGGCGGCGGCGCGCGAGCTCCGGGCCACGATCACGCTCGCTTCGAGGGCGAGATCGAGCGCGCGCTCCACGACGCACGGCGCGTCGGGCGCGAGGCCCCGGGCCGCGGATTCGAGATCCTCCGGCGTGGCGACGAACGATTGCCCTTTGCCGTCGTAGCCGCCGCGCGCCGTCTTCACGATGCAGGGGAAGCCGACGGCGGCCGCCGCCGCCGAGAGCTCGCTCGGCCCCGAAGCGGTGGCGAAGGGGACGTGAGGCAGCCCGGCGCTCTTCAGGAACTCTTTCTCGAGCTTGCGATCCTGCGTGACGGTAAGGACGTGGAGCGAAGGGGCGAGCTTCGCTCCGCTCGTCGCCAGCGCCACGGTGGCCACGTGCTCGGTCTCGTAGGTGACGACGTCGCATCCTTGGACGAACGCACGCATCGCCGCTTCGTCGGTCCACGACGCGACCACCACGTCGTGGTAGCGCGCACACGCCGGCGCGTCCCTGTCGGGCTCGAAGAAGCGAACCTCGGCGCCGACGTCGAACAGCGCGCTCGCGAGCATGCACCCGAGCTGACCGCCTCCGAGGATGCCGACGCGCATCGCTAGCCGCCGCCGCGCACGCGACGATCGCCCTCGAGGGCGCGCGCCTCGCCCTCGGCGCGGATGCTGTCGAGCGCCGCTTTAAGGCGAGGGTCGGAGAGCGCGAGGAGACGAATGGCGAAGATGGCCGCGTTCTTCGCCCCCGCCGGGCCGATCGAGAACGTGGCCGTCGGCACGCCGCCGGGCATCTGCACGATCGAGAGCAAGCTGTCGAGCCCGGAGAGCGCCCGCGATTCGACCGGCACACCGAGCACCGGGAGCCGCGTGAGCGCCGAGACCATCCCCGGGAGGTGCGCCGCGCCCCCGGCGCCGGCGATGATCACCTGAAGCCCGCGCCCTTCGGCGTGCTTCGCGTAGTCGAACATGCGCTCGGGCGTTCGGTGCGCGCTCACCACCGACGCCTCGTGGGGCACGCCATGCGCCGTCAGCACGTCGGCGGCGTGACGCATCGTCTCCCAGTCGGAGTCGCTCCCCAGGATGATCCCCACCACCGGCGCGGCCATGCCCCCGGATCTATCATGGAGGGCCCCGGCGAGGATCGATGGCGATTGACGCCGCGCCCGGCCGCGAGTCAAAGGGGCCTCGTGCGTGTCCGCGATCGCAACGTGTGGGTCATCCTCGGGGCGACGCTGCTCCTGGGAATCGCCTACGGAGTGTCGGTTTCGCTGGTGGCGCTGCACCTCGACTCCATCGGCTTCGGGAAGGTGGCGATAGGGCAGCTCGCGGCGGCGTTCGCGCTCGGCATCGTGACCTTGGCCGTGCCGGTGGGGGCGCTCGTGAAGCGCGTCTCGGCGAAGCGCACGTTGCTCGTCGCTGTCGCCGGCTACGCCCTCGCGGTGTCGATCTTTCCGCTCCTTCGCGGCGTGCCGCTCATCGCAGTGGACCGCTTCGCCGACGGCGCGTTCTCCGCCGGCGTGTGGGTCAGCTCGGAGACGATGCTCCTCGCGCGCGCCGAGAAGGAGCACAAGGCGTTCGTGATGAGCCTCTACGCCATCGCGCTCTCCATCGGCTACGTGGTCGGGCCGCTGCTCGCGCGCGGGCTCACCGCGGTCGCGCCGATGGGCGACGGCTTCCTCGCCTCGGGGGTGTTGGCGGCGCTCGCGGCGACGATCGTCCTCGTATGGCTGCGCGATCTCCCGCGCGGCGCGGCCGCCGAGGCCCACGGCGCCGAAGCCGCGAGCGACGCAGCGAAGGGCGAGCCCGGGGCTGCCGAGGTGCCTGTCGGAAGGCTCCTCGCGCGCATCAAGTGCTCCTGCTTCGCGACCTTCGCCTACGGCTACTTCCAGGCCTCGGTGGTGCTCTTTTTGCCGCTCTTTCTCATCGAGGCCAAAGGGATCTCGCGCGAGAAGACGGTCATCTTGCCGGCCTTCTTCGCCTTCGGGATGCTGCTCTTCTCCAACGTGGCCGGGCGCATCGGGGATCGCCTCGGTCACCTCCTCGTGATGCGCACCATCGCCTTCGTGGGGATGCTCATGGTCCTCGGCTTCGTCTTCCTCGACGCCTTCGGCTTCATGTGCGGCGCGGTGTTCGTCGCCGGCGCGTGCCTCGCCTCGATCTCACCTTTGAGCCTCGCGCTCCTCGGCGTGGCGGTGCCGGGGCCCGAGCTGCCGCGCGCCAACGCCATGTACAACGTGGCCTACGCCGCGGGGATGCTCGTGGGCCCGCCCATCTCGAGCTTCGTCTACGAGCGCGCGCACGGCGCGGCGATGCTCTTTCACCTGGCCGCGCTGTGGGCCGTCTTCGTCGTCTTCACCTGGGTCTTCGCGTCCGACGATCCGGCGCGCGCGCGTCACGCCGCGCGTCTCTCCCACGCGGCGTAGAGATCGAGCACCGCCGCGTGCGCCGGGCGGACCGAGGCGATCGACGGGAGGTCGACGTCGTCTCCCGGATGCGCGCCGCGATCGAGCGCGGCGAGCGCGTGCCCGAGGTACGGGACGAGCAGCGGCGCGCCGAGCGAGCCGTGGGCGCCCGCTTCGATGGCGAGGATCCGCGCGCGGCGTGCTTCGTCGTTCGTCTCGACGTGGAGCGTGCTAGCCGTGGGATCGGCCTCGCCGCCGTGGATTTCGAGCGTCGTCCCCGCGCCGCAAAAGGAGAGGCGCGTGCGGTCGGGGCCACCGTCGAGCGTAAGCCGCAGTGTTCCGAGCGCGCCGCCGCGGAGGCCGAAGTGCGCGACCGCCGACGTCTCGAGCTCGACGCCGCTTCGGTAGCCGAGCATGCCCGAGAGCGCCTCCACCGGCCGACCGAGCGACCACAAGAGCGCGTCGACGGCGTGGATGCCGATCGAGAGGAGCGCGCCGCAGCCCCACGCGTCGCGCCCCCCTTTGCCGGTCGCGAAGTAGTCGGCGTCGCGGCTCCACGCGAGATCCGCCGAGGCGACCGGGGAAGGGCCGAGCTCGCCCTGCGCGATGCACGCGCGCGCAGCCACGAGCGCACGCCCGGCGCGCCATTGAACGATGGGGACGCAGCCGGGGAGGCGCGCGAGCCTCTCGAGCTCGTCGTGCGTGGTCGCCACCGGCTTCTCCACGAACACGACGCGCCCCGGACGCGCGAGCACCTCCGCTTGATCGACGTGGGTGAGGGGAGGGCCGCACACGCACGCGAGCTCGGCGTCGACGCGATCCAGATCCGAGAGAGAGCCTACGGCGCGCGCTCCGTCGCACAAATTCGCCAGCCCCTCGGCGCGTTCGACGCTGGGGTCGTAAATCGCCGCGATGCGAACGCCGTGCGCGCGGAGCGCCAGTGCGTGGAGGAGCCCCGACACCCCCGCACCCGAGACGATCGCGCGGCGCTTCTTCTCCGTGGCCATGAGCGAGACAAGAGCAAGGGACGTTCCCCCCGCTCGCGTGCACCGCTAGCGCGCTTCTTCCGACCCTTGTGCGCGAGCGTGGCCTTCTCGAGGGGAAAGAGGCGACACCGAGCACGTCGGTTCGCGCGTAGAGGACCCGAGCTGTGGCGCGTCAGCGTCAGGTGACGCGTTCACGCCACTCAGAGCTCGCTGCCGTTGAAGACGCGCATGACCTCGTCGGCGAGCTCTTCGGCGCGCTCTTGCGGCAGCTCGAGGGCGTCGATCAAGTCGAGATCGAACTCGAACTCTTCGTCGCTGGTCTCGAGATCGCAGAGCGCCAGCGCGTAGGCGACCTTGTAGCCGACGTCGCGCGCCTCCGGGCGCCGCAGGTCACCGGCGACGGCGTGGAGGCGCTCGCCCGAAGCCGCGCGATCGAGCCCGGCCCCGTACTTGTCGAGCAGCGCGTTGAGCTCGCGATCGCTGAGCAGCGCGTGCACTTCGCGCGAAGGGGGCGGCTCGTCGCTGGGCACGACCTCGCGCAGGCGCGAGGCGATGGCGCGGAACGCTTCGATCTCTTCGGGCATCAGCTTTCGGTCGGCGGCGATGGCCAAGTACGAAAGCTCCAGGATCGCCTCTCGCTCACGCGCGGTGAGGGTGAGCGCGGGGACGACGTCGCCGATCCGTTCGAGGGTGCCCATCCGTGTAGTTTACCACCTTGGCATTCCGCCGGCAGATCCTCCCGCGGCGCCGGCGGCCGGGGGCTCCTGGGGGCGGAGGGCGCGGAAGTTCTGGAGGGCGAACATGCCGGCGAGGAAGGCGAGCCACATCTGCCCTGTGAAGAGGGCGTAGGCCGCTCCTGCCGCTGCGAGCACGAGCGAGATGAGGTGCGCCGCCTTGCGACCGCCGCCGCCCGTCACGATGTGGAGCACTTGGGCCATGATGTTCCCGCCGTCGAGGGGGAGGACGGGCGCCAAGTTGAAGAGCCCCCAGTAGAAGTTCACGCGGACGAAAATGAACAGGGCAGCGGCGGCGAGGGCGCGGACCTGGAGAAGGCCCGCGCCGTCCAGCAGCAGGATCGCGCCGGCGAGCACGAGCCCGACCATGGGACCGGCGAGGCTGATCAGAATGCGCTTTGGAGCGCCGACGTTCATGCGCTGCCCGCCCCACGAGGTCGTCCCGCCCATGCCGTGCAGATCGATCTCCGGGCGGAGGCCGAACGCGCGTCCCGTGAGGGCGTGCCCGAACTCGTGGAGCATGACCGACACGAAGACGATCACCACGAAGAGGCCCATGACCACCGGATCCCTCCCCCAGGACGCCCCGAGCAGCAGCGCCATCAAGAAGAAGGAGAAGTGGATCCGTACGGGGATGTTCCCCAGGGAGATGCTCAACACCCGAAGCTCGCTCTCTGGTCGGCGCGCCGCGTTCGGCCGCGCCTCCCTCTCCGAAGAATAAGGCTCGGGCGGCGCCGCGCTACGGCGTCACGATATCGGCGTTCGTTCGCGGGTAAATCTCCAGGTACTTCACCACCGGGCCGGCGTCCGTCCCCGGGAGGAACACGCCGAAGACCCCCGTCACGCTGGTGAACGTCTTCTTCGAAGCGCTGAGCGGCGGGTTCGAGAAGACCCCGTTCGGCAGGAAATACGGGCTCAAGCTGACGAGCTCGGCCCCGGCCTCGAAGAAGCCGCCCGCGTCGGCCGTCGGATACAGGCCGAAGGTGGTCGTCAGATCCGAAGCCGGCGTCCCCGACACCCCCGCGACTTGCACGAGGAGCGGGCCGTACGTCTGCTCGTAGCCGGCGAGGGTCAGATCGGTGAGGGCCACCCCTTGGATCGGCGTCGGCGTCCCCGTTCCGACCTTGTGCGCGCAGCCCGGCAGAGAGGCGTTCACCTCGACCAGGAGCTCGTTCTGCCCGCCGAGGTTGTAGCGCCACGCGTAGCCGAGCGCGTTCACCTGGTCGCCGACCTGAAGGCCGATGAAGTGATTCGCCGTCGCCGCGGAGGCGAAGAGCTTGATGGCGTGGTGCGCGCCGGCGCCGAGCGATCCGTAGGTGACATCGCTCTGGAGGAAGATTTGGCACGCTTGGCCGGCGGTGCACCCGCCGTGCGAGATGGCGGTCACGTACGCGCCGGCGATCCACACCTCGCTCGGCTGCGAGGGGTTGTCCGACCAGATCTGCGAGATGGCCTTGGTGGGCGCGGCGCTCGGCTGCGTGAGGCAGTCGGGCCAGGTGAAGGCGTCGCCTCCGCCGGTGTCTTTCTTCCCGCCCGAGTCGGTGATGGCCCCCGAGTCGTCGCCGGCGACGCTGCCGTCGTCGTCGCCCGTGCCTCCGCCGGTGTCCGCCTGGCCGCCGCCGCCGGCGTCGTCCCCCGAGCCGGTGGCGCTGCTGCTCCCGCAGCCTGCTTCCGCGAGGGGAAGGAGAGGGGCAGCGAGCAAAAGAGTGAGCAACAAGCCGCGGATCTTCATCGTGGGGTCCTCGTGACGCGCTTCCTTAGCGCGAAGGGGGGCGCGGAGCCATGGAATGGTTGCGCGCGCGAATATTTCGTGTACGAAAGTTTGCCATGCGGAACCTTGGCCTGGCTCGACTCGTCCGCTCCGGTCGCCCCCTCGGGGTCCTGGCCCTCGCCGCGTGGGTGGCTGCTTCCGCCTTCGGGTGCTCCTCGTCGAGCTCGGGGCCCGCCGGAGGACCCGAGGCCCGCTTCGCTCTCCATGGCGACGCCCTCCCGGATTTTCTCGACGTGCCGTTCCCCAGCGACGTCTACCTGACCGGCGGGCACGTCGTCGATCCGCTCCCCGGCGCCGAACGCCTGGCGAAGTCGAATGGGCAGTACATCACCCACGAGCTGGGGAAGATGGATGGCTTCGGTCGATCGACGCACGCCTTCTTCTACGTCGACGATGCCGCCGAGCCCCCCAACGACGCGGGCGAAATCGGCTTTGCCCGCGTCGACCCGGCGAGCCTCCCCAAAGACGAGACCGCGTGCGTCGCCGACACGAGCTCGGTCTTCGTGATCGATCTCGCCGAGACCGATCCGGTGAAGGCGCGCATTCCATGTCGCGCCGCCTTCCACGACGACACGGCGTTCCTCTCCTCGGCGCGTCCGGTGATCGCCGTCGGTCCCGCGCGCGGCGTCGTGCTCGAAGAGGGGCACCGCTATGCCGCCGTCCTCACGAGCCGCGTGCGCGACATCGGCGGCACGCACGTGCGCGCAAGCGGCGATTTTCAGGCGATCCGCGACGGCGGCGCAGGGAGCACCGCCGCTTCGAAGATGTACGCCGACGCGCTCGACCATGTGAAGGCGGTGCTCGGCCCGGCGCTCGCGCCCGACTTCGCGAAGGTCGTCGCCGTCGCGCCGTACACCACGCACACGCGTGCGAAGGAGCTCTTCGCCGCGCGTGACGTCGTCGAAGCGCTCCCCGCGCCGAAGCTTTCGTGGGACGCCGCGACGGTCGCGCCCATGGGGGCGACGCGCTTCGGCGTGCGCGACGGCGGCGGCGCGCTCCCCGAAGGCTTCACCGCGAGCCTCGACGAGTGGCTGGGGAAGGTCGATCCCGCGAGCAAGCTGCCGAGCGGCGTCGACGATCCCGATCTCGATTTGCCGGTGCGCGCCCACGACGCCATTCGCGCCGTCGGGACGGCCGTGTTCTCTGCGCCGAGCTTCCTCGTGCATACGCCGGGGAGCTACCACGACCTCGACGACGCGACCTTCGCCCGCGACGCGGCGGGGAACGTGATCATCTCTCCCAACGAGCCGACGTCGAAGATCTGGGTGACGTTCGTGCTTCCCACCGCGCCCATGCCTTCGGGCGGATATCCGGCGGTGATCGTGCAGCACGGGCTCTCGGGTTCGCGCGACTACCTGCTCGCCCTCGCCAACACCATCGCCGCCAAAGGCTGGGTCGCCGTCGCCATCGACAGCATCACCTTCGGCGCGCGCGCCCCCGACGCGCGCTATCAAGTGGACCACGGCACCGATTACGAGATGGCGCCCGGCGCGACCTACAAAGGGCCCGACGGGATCTCGGACGTCGTCGGCTCGGGGCGCAACGGTCCGGTGGACTTCTTCGGCGGGCTCCTGAACCTCGGCGCGCTCCGCGATCAGCTCCGGCAAGCGGCGATCGACACGGCGTCGCTCGTACGCATGCTCCGCGCCGATCCCGATCTCGCGCCGCTCGCCCCCGGCGACACCGCTCCGCACATCGACGGCGCGAAGATCGCGTACGTCGGCGACTCGCTCGGCGCGCTCGAAGGGACGGTGGCCGCGGCCATCGAACCGCACGTCGCCGCGTGGACGCTCAACGTCGACGGCGCCGGCATCTTGATGGAAGCGGGGAACCACGCGCCGAACCTGGGCTCGCTCTTGAACGGCGCCGCGGCCCTCGGCTTCGGCATCAACTTCGACCACCTGAGCGAATCGCATCCGCTCATCAACGTGCTCGAGACGATCATCGAGCCGGCCGATCCGCTCGTCTTCGGTCCCACGTTGGAGAAGCACCCCGGCGCGCTCGCCGGTCAGCCCACGAGCCCGCGCAATCTTCTCCAGATCGAAGCGCTCTACGACGAGACCTTGGCCAACGAAGGGGCCGAGGCGCTCGCGCGATCGATCGGTCTCGGCCTCGCGTCGCCCAACGTCGGTTCGAACGCCGGCATCGTCGACGTGAAGGACATGTCGAAGAACACGCAGCGCGTCCCGCTCCCGAGCGTCGCCCCCGACGCGGCCGGCGCCATCCACGACACACCGTTGCCGGGCGTGACCGCGGTCGTCGTCCAGACCGGCCCCGCCGAGCACGGCTCGGACCTCGTGCGTGGCAAAGGGAAGCGCACGAGCGCGATCCCCTACGCGCTCTACACGACCAAAGAGCCGTTCAAGAAGCTCGACACCCCTTTCTACGTGCAAGAGCACTACCGCGAGCTCCAGACCTGCATGACCGGCTTCTTCGCCGACGCCTTCGCCGGGCAGGTGCCGCGTGTCCAAGGCTTCGCTCCGCCGGTGCGAGACTTCGACGACGACGGCGTGGCCGACGACGTCGACGCCGATCCGAGCGACCCGAAGGTGAAGTGACCGCGCGGTAGGTGCGGCGCGCGCGCTTCACGCGGCAAAAGATGCGCGTGGCCGAGCTCGCCGCGGCGCCGGCGCTTCCCCGCTACTCAAGCGTCCCGGGGCCGTGCTAGACGGAAATTACCGTGAAGATCACCATCCGCGAGCATGCACCCGGGGGCGACGTTCGCCCCTTTCTCCGCGCCGCTCATGAGGTCTTTCGTGGCGATCCGTCGTGGATCCCGCCGCTCGACTTCGAGATGAAGGAGCGCCTTCACCCGAAGAAGAACCCCTTCTTCAACCGCGCCGAGGTCACGCTCTTCACCGCGTGGCGTGACGGCAAGATCGTCGGTCGCTGCTCGGCGCAGATCGATCGCGAGCACCTGAAGCTCTGGAACGACGACACCGGCTTCTTCGGCTTCTTCGACACCGTCGACGACCCCGAGGTCGGCAAAGCGCTCATCGAAGCGGCCGCGGCCTGGCTCCGCAATCGCGGCATGAAGCGCATGCGCGGCCCGATGTCGCTCTACGTGAACGAAGAGGTCGGCGTCCTCGTCGAGGGCTTCGAGCACCCGCCGGTCCTCATGATGGGGCACTCGCGCGACTACCAAGGGCGCATCTGCGAGGCCGCGGGGCTCACGAAGGAGAAGGATCTCTTCTGCTGGCGCTTCGACGACAAGAACGAGCTCCCCGATCGCGTCATCAAGGCGTGGGAGCAGGTGAAAGCTCTCCCCGAGGTTCGGCTCCGCTCCGTCGACATCAAGAACATGGAGTCGGAGATCAAGAACGTCATGGAGATCTACAACGACGCTTGGCAGGGGAAATGGGGCGTCGTCCCCGCGCTCCCCGACGAGGTCGCCAAGGTCGCCAAGGACATGAAGCTCATCGTCGACGAGGACCTCGCGTTCATCGCCGAGATCGAGGGGCGCGCCGTCGGGATGTGCATCATGATCCCGAACTTGAACGAGGCCATCGCCGATCTCCGTGGGAAGCTCCTCCCCACCGGGGTCTTCAAGCTTCTTTGGCGCTTGAAGGTGAAGCACCCGAAGTCCACGCGCCTCATGATGCTCGGCATTCGCAGCGAGCTTCGTCACGTGAAGCGCTACGGCGGTCTCTCCGCCGCGATGTACGTCGAGGTCGCGAAGCGCGGCATCGCCAAGGGCTACACCTGGGGCGAGCTCTCGTGGACGCGCGAGGACGACGGGCCGATCAACGTCGGGATCCGCGCCATGGGGGCGAAGATGTACAAGCGCTACCGCGTCTACGAGCGGCCGCTCACCTCCTGAGCCTCGATCGAGCGACGCTGCCGCAACGCCGTTGCCGAAGAGCGTTGCCTGCCGTGAGGCGGAGCGGTAGGGATTCGAGCGTGAAATTCTCTTCGCTTGATTCTCTCGGACCGACCCTCGCGGCAGCA
This sequence comes from uncultured Polyangiaceae bacterium, assembly GCA_964531795.1. Classification (GTDB taxonomy): domain Bacteria; phylum Myxococcota_A; class Polyangia; order Polyangiales; family Polyangiaceae; genus CAZHHD01. Next base: position 76,089 of record CAZHHD010000019.1, read on the forward strand.
CTCGCATTGGGCGCGCTGAGCGTTGCGACCCTCGCCTCCACAGCGTGCAGCTCGAGCTCTTCGCCGAAGGCGTGCGTCGCCTACCAGCTGCCGGCGGGGACCGACCTCACCACGCCGACCGTCTCCTTCAAGAGCGACGTGCTCCCCATCTTGGTAGAGAGCTGCGCGTTCAGCTCGTGCCACGGTGCTCCCTCCGGCGGGAACAACGGCGTCTACTTCGGCTCGAAGACCGCGACGAACGATCCTTCGGCCATTCGCTCGGGGTTCGTGGGGGTGAAGGCGCAAGAGAACCCGTCGATGAACTTCGTCACCGCTGGCGACCCTTCGCAGAGCTACGTGATGCACAAGCTCGACGCCGACCAGTGCCTCTTCGACGCCAAATGCACGAACGGCAGCTGCCAATCGTCCATGCCGCAGTCGAGCGACACACTCCCGGAGGAGACGCGCCTCGTCATCCGCCGGTGGATCGCGCAAGGCGCCGCCGACAACTGAGCGCGAGCCCTCGCGCTTTGGCCAAAGGCCGATGCGCTCGGGAACCTCGGCGTGCCGCCGGTGTCCGTCCTCGAGATGGGACGCGCTCGTTTGCTCGGCCCGCTCTTCGTGGTGCTCGTCTCCACGCTCGTGAGCGCGGCTTCGGCGCGTGCAGGCGACGCAATTCTGGAGCGCGACTCGGATCGGACGCACGGGCCGGTGGAGGTGCACGAAGACCCTATCGAGCTCCGCCTCGTTTTGGGCACGACGATCGCGCGCGGCGTGATGCGGCGCGGCCTGACGAACGTCACGAGCGAGGTCGGGGAGGGGACGGTGGACGTGAGCCTCCCCGAGGGGGCCGCGGCCACGGGGCTCGTCACGTGGGTACCCGATCTCTTCCGCGCGCCGCGCGCTGGCGCAGCCACCGCGTCGAGTGACGACGCGTGGACGGACCGAGCGCAGCCCCTCCAGGCCCTCCTCCTCGCCAAGGGACCGGCGCTCGCCGCCTACGGCGCCAGCCGCGCGCGCGTCGGGCCGGCAGGGGCCGACGCGACGCTGCTCGAGTGGACGGAGCGCGGCGCGCTCGATCTTCGCGTCGAGCCGCTCCTCCCCGGCAAGAAGAAGCGCTTGGACGTCGCCTTCGAGGTGCCGCTCACCTACCGCGAAGGCGCCGCGCATCTCACGCTGGAGCCCGATGTGGATCCATCGACCGTCGAGCTCTGGCCGGCGTCGTTGGACGACGAGCTCACGGTGGACGGACGCGTCGTCCCGCCCGGTGTGCGCCTCACCCTCCTCGACGCGGTCGATGTCGCGGTGCGAAGGCGTGACGCCGCGCCACTCGCGTGGAGCGAGGTCACGATTCCTTTGCTTTCCGGGCAGTCTCTCTCCCGTGTCGAGCTCCGCGCCTCCGAGCCGCTCGAGCCTGCGCCGCGCGGAGCGCACGTGGTCCTCGCCTTCGACGCGTCGCGATCGATCGAGGATCCGCGCCTTCTCCTCGCGGCCGCGCGCGCCTACCTCGACGAGATGCCCGAGGCGAAGGTCGTGGCGATCCGTTTTGCCCGCCGCGCAGAGCCGCTGTGGGCGGAGTTCGTGCCGGTCGAGGAGGCGCTTCGTCGTCTCGCCGCGAAGGAAATCCCGCGAGGCAACGGGAGCGAGATGGGCGAGGCGCTGAAGCTGGCCGACGCCATCTTTGCCGGGGAGCCGAGCGCGGCGGCCGTCCCCGCGCACCGCGTCGTCGTCCTCGGGGATCTCGCGACCCGCGGCTCGCTCGACCCTGCCGAGGTGAAGCCCCTGGCGAGCGACGCTTTGGTCCATCTCGTCGCCGTGCGCGGCGGGCCTCCTGCGCTCGTGCGCAACGACGACGACGCGTGGAGCGCCGTCGCGGTGCGGACCGGTGGCCTGGCGTGGTCCGGTGCCGTGAGCCTCGCTCCGGCGGACGCCCAGAAAATGGCGCGTGCGTACGAGGAGCTCGCCCACCCGATGCAGATCGATCACGTCGTGGTGCGCGCGGCGATGTCTCAGGACGATCTCGAGATCCCCGAGTCGTTCGGCCCAGGCGAGGGATTCCAGCGCTTCGAGGTGCAGGCGCGCGCCGCGCGAGTGACGGACGTCCGCTACGAGCTGTGGGGGCGCGTCGTGCACGCGGTGCCGCTCGTGGGCGAGGGGGACATGGCGCGCATCTGGGCAGGCCTCGCGGTCGTTCACGAGCCGTTCTCTTCCACGCTCACCGAGGCGGAGATCGCCGAGCTCGCGTGGCGCGGTCGGGTCGTCTCCCCGGCGACGAGCTTCGTCACCGCGCCCGCGGGGAAGCGCGCGGTGTCCGAGCCGTGGAGCGGCGGGGACTTCACGAGCGTCGGGCTCTCCGGCTTCGGCACCATCGGTCGCCAGACGCACCCGCCCCCACGCGGCCTTCCTTCGAGCTTCGAGTCGACGCTCGTCCACATGATGCAGGCGGCGGTCACCGCGTGCGGTCGCCCGCCCGGTGCGATGAGCCTGCGCCTCGAGACCACGCGCGAGGAGATCGTCGACGTCCCAGAGGTCTCGGGCGCCGCCGATCCGGGCCAAGAGGCGTGCGTGCGCGAGGCCGCGTGGAGCCTCGTCCTGCCGCACGAGTTCGCCGCCGTGGAGCGCCACACGTTCTTCCTCACGCTCTGAGGAGCGCGAGCGGGTCGCCCTCGGTCGCCGCGCCCGCTCGTGGAGGTTCCGCCCTGTTGGGCGGTCAGCGCGGGAGGACGCGAAGCTCGTTCGTCATGCCGCCGCGAGGGCGTACGGCGAGGAGCGTGGCGCCATCGGCGGCGATGGGGGCATACAGCGTGGTGGCGTCGAGCCCGGTCACTTCGTGCGGCGGCGCCGACCCGTCGGCCGCGGCACGAAAGAGGTGCGCGGCTCCCGCGGTGTCGTCGGTGATCCACTCGATGACGCCGGAGCGCGCCGTCGGCTGCACGACGCGGAGCGCGCTCGTCACGTCGGCGAGATCGAGGTCCTCGCTCGCGGGCCCCTGGATCCGCCCCGCACGCACACCGAACGCTTGAAATTTCGGCTCGGGATGAATGTCGCCCCAGTGGAGGTAGCCGAAGCGATCTTGCGAAGCGAGCTTGGGGAAGGCGTCCTTCCCCGGGTTCTTCCGCGCCGTGAGGGGCCCGCGCGTCGTGCGGTCGTAGATGTCGATGTCCGCCAGATCGTTTCCGTCGTCGTCGTAGCGCCCGTCGGGATCCTCGAGGAAGTCGGTGATGGCGACGTGGGTGTCGCTCACGTCGGCGAACCTCTGCTGCGCCGGGCCCCCGGCCACGGTGAGGTACGTGTCGCTCGCCACGTCGTAGAGCACGACGTCGGTGTCGCCGAGCTCGCCCGCGGTGGCGAAGGCGGTGAAGACGACCGCGCCGCGCGCCGCACGCGGCTCGCCGGCGTGGTGAAAGGCCCCCGCGAGCGTGCGCTTCGTTCCGCCGGAGAGCACCACCACCTGCGAGACTCCTTGGACGACCGTCTCCCACGTGACGACGTCGCTCGACACCGCCGGCCTCCGCGGCGCATCGCTCTTCGGGGCAAGCTCGTCCTCCGCTCCGGTCGTGAGGTCGCGCCGCACGAGCGCTCCGGTGTCGGCCACGTACACGAGCGTGCACCCGGCGAGGGCGTACGGCGGATACGCATTGAGATCGGCGCTCGTCGTGAGGGGGACAGCGGCGCCGAGGCTCGTGCACGACGCGGTGGCTCCGTCGCTCGCGCCGGCGTCACCCAACCCGCCGTCGCCCGCGGTGCTGCTCGTGCCCCCTCCGCACGCAGCAAGCAGCGCCCACGCCGCGATCGGCGGCAGCGCGAAACCGCCGAGTTTCCCTGCGTTCGTGCGTGCAGAATGCAAACGAGAAGAAATCCTCATGAGCTGCTCCCCAAGCGCGCGCGGAGGCCGAGGCGGAGCATGCGCTTCTTCAGCCCGTGCCGCGTGAGACCGAGCACCGTCGCCGCGCGGGAGATGTTCCCCGCCGTCGCTTCGAGCGCGCGCTCCACCTCGGCACGCTCGTCGCTCTCGGGCCGCCTGCGCCCGCGCACCGTCGCAGCCGCACGCACCTCGCGCCCGAGGTGCTCGGCTTCCACGCGCTTGGGGCGCATCGCGGCGATGCGCTGCATTTGATGAGCGAGCTCTCGCACGTTCCCCGGCCAAGAGTAGCCCGCGAGGGCGTCGAGCGCCCGCGGCGTGAGCTCGGCTTTGCACCCGGAAGCCTCGAGGAAGTGGCGCGCCAAGAGGGCGACGTCCCCCTCGCGCTCGCGCAGCGGCGGCACGCGCACCTCGAGGACGCGGAGGCGGAAGAAGAGATCCTGCCGGAAGCTCCCCTCGGCCACGGCGCGCTCGAGATCGCGGTTCGTCGCCGCCACGATGCGCGCGTCGAAGGGGCGCTCGTCGTCGCTCCCCACGGGGCGGTACTTGCGCGATTCGAGCACGCGGAGGAGGGCGGCCTGCTGCGGCGCGGCGAGCTCGCCGATTTCGTCGAGAAAGAGCGTGCCCCCCTCGGCGCGCGCCAAGAGCCCCTTCCGCGGCCCGCTCGCCCCGGTGAAGGCGCCTCGCGTGTGCCCGAAGAGCTCGGCCTCGAAGAGCGAAGCCGGGAGCGCGGCGCAGTTCACCGCCACGAAAGGGGCGCGCGCCCGCGGGCCGAGCTCGTGGGCGGCGGCGGCGAAGAGCTCCTTGCCGGAGCCGGTCTCGCCGATGACGAGGAGCGGAAGATCGCTGTCGAGCGCCGCCTCCAGCCGCGCGAGGGCGCGCACGAGGGCGCGGCTCTCGCCGACGATGGCCCGCGAGCGACGGTGCGGCCCCGACGTGCTCGGGGTCAACGTGGAGACGTAGACCTCGTCCGTGACTTCTCGGCCCTGCGCGACGTGAGAAGCGCCGAGCGGACCCGACCTAGGACGCGCGTCCCTGGCGCTCGACGCGCGTGCGTCGCTCGCCGAGGCGTCGATGCGCGCCGCCAAGCGCGCGAGCACGGCGAGCTGGGACAACGTCTCCGCGCTCACGTGGTCGAAGCGATTCGGCAAGAACCGATGCTCGACGACGAGCGCGAGATCGCGCCCCGCGGGGAGAATCAGCCGCGACCCGGCGCCGCCGTGTGACGCCACACGTGGCGTGTACGACGTGGCCTCACGAGCGAGGGCGCGCTCGAGCTCTTCGCGCGGGAGTCGCTTGTCGGCGTCGGCGAGCGGGAGCGCGTCGAGGTCGAGCGCATGCACCTCTTCGTCTTCGCCGCGACGGAGGACGAAGAACGCCCGCTCGCCCGAGGTCTCGGCGAGCACGCGCTCGAGCACGTGATGCACGGCGTCTTCGTGCGTCGTCGCGTGAGCGAGCTTGTCGAGGAGCTGCCAGGTGCTCTCGTCGCTCGTCTTCGCCTGCGCTTGCACAGCTTGCGTGTCGTTCATCGTGACTCCTCGGGCAGTGCGGAGCGCGGTCTCGGCCTCGCGGGTGATGTCTGCAAGCCCTGCGTCGCGCGCGCGACGAAGCGCCCGGATCGCCGCGCGCGCCGAGGCGCGTCGATCGGCCGGGATACGGCACGCGTGGGCGCGCGCTTCGAGGAGCGCCGCGCGCGCGTCGGTCATCGCGTCGTCCTCGCGCATCTTCTGGTCGAGAGCCGCGACGGCGCTGAGCGCGTCGTCCCCGCGCCCCTCGACCACGGCGATTTCGGCGCGCAAAAGGGCGAGATCGCTTCGCACCGTCGCCGGGAGCGCGTCGCCGAGCGCCGCGGCTTCGGCCACGATCCCTTCTGCCTCGCGCGCGTCTCCTTCACGGAGCGCGAGATCGGCTCGCGCCGCGAGCGACCAGCCGAGCCCCGCCGCCTGTCCCAGCGAGCGCGCCAGGGACTCGGCCTCCCGGAGCGCGCGCCGCGCTTCGTCGAAGTGGCGCGCCCGGGTCTCGGCGATGCCGAGGTTCAGGAGGCACGCGCGCACGCCAGCGAGATCCCCGAGCGCGCGCTTCTTGGCGATCGATCGCGTGAGCGCCTCCACCGCGCGGGGGAGATCGTCCTGGTAGAGCGCCACCACGCCGAGGTTGTGATCGAGTCGCGCCACCTCCTCGGCGTCGTCGACCGACGGGAGAGTCGCGAGACGCGCGCGCGCCCGCCCGAGTGACTCTGCGGCGGCGGCCCAATCGGCGCGGTAGAGCAGCACCGCGCCGCGGGTCGAGGCGGCGAAGGCCTCGGCCGCTGGATCGGCAGCGTCGCGCGCCGCGCTCGCGGCCTGGTCGGCGAGCTCGAGCGCCCGATCGTAGGCTCCGGTGCGGGCTTCGGCTTCGGCTTCACGGCGGAGCGCGAGTGGCCTCACGCGCGGCTCTTCGTGCGCGAGGGTCAGGAGCCATCGGACCACCTCGGCATGTGCGGCTTTGCGTCCGGCGTCGCGGGTCAATCGCTCGAGCCGCGTGACGCGAGCGGCGTCGCGTGCCCGCGGATCGGCGAGCGCGTGGAGGAGCGCCTCGGTCTCGAGCGCGGGCGAGCCCTCGTGCCGTGCCGCGCGGGCCGCGCGATCCAAGAGCTCCGCGCGCTCCGTCGGCGCATGATCGCCGGTCGCAAGAGCGAAGAGGACGCGCGCCGGAACGTCGGTGGCGACCAAGAGGCGCGCAGCCAGCGCTTCGCTTCGCCCGAAGGTCCCGAGCGCCCGGGCGATCTCCCCGGCAAGATGCGGCGCGGCGAGCGCGATCCGGCCTGTGTGACGCAGCACGAGCCCCGCCGCGAACAGATCGTCGAGCGCGGCTTCGTCGCTCGCGAGGAGCGGCGCGGGGACGTCGCCGCCGAGAGACGCGATGTCGACGAGGAGCGAGCGCGCATTGGGAGCGAGCTCCTCGGCCCGCGCGACGACGGCTTGTCGATCGAGCGGGAGGTGATGCACCTCGGCGAGGAGCCATCCGGGGTTTCCCAGCGAGGCGCGGGCGAAACGCGCGGTCTCCTCGTCGTCGTGGACGTCGAGTGTGGCGCAGAGCGCGACGAGATCCTCGTGCCCGAGCGGGTCGAGGGGGAGGCTCGCTCCCCCCGGCGGGGCCTCGCGCGCCGCGACGAGGAGCGCGAGCCCCGCTGCGCCGTCACTTCGGCAGCGAAAGGCCTCGATGGCCAACGGGAGCTCTTCGAAGACGGCGGCAGGATCATCGACGGCGAGGAGCATCGGCTGCGCGGGGGAAGGGCGGGCGACGAAAGGCCACGCGTCCTCGCTCCCGCGGAGAAAGGCCACGAGCTCGGCGCTTCGGGGAAAATCGCGGTCGACGAACCGCGCCTCGCGCCCGGCGAGCAGCGCGCGCGTCACCACCTCGCGCGTGAGCGCCGTCTTGCCGATCCCCGCGGGGCCGGTGACGTACACGACCGGGCCTGTCGTCGCGAGGAGCTTCGTCACCTCGACTTCGCGTCCGACGAGCGGCGTGTGAAGGAGCTCGCGCGCCCGCGTCGCGGTCTCGTGACGAAGCGCAGAGAGCACGGCGCGCGCGTCCTCGGGGCGGTCCTCGGGGTGAGGCGCCAGCATGGAAGCGAGGAGCCTTTGCACGCTCGCCGGGACCCACGCCGTCGCGCGTCCCAGGCCTTCGCGGATCCGTCGCGCGGGATCGTTGGGTGGTGCGCCGGTGACCGCGGCCCACGCCGTGGCCGCGAGCCCATAGAGATCGGCGCGAGGACCGGGCGGTGCGCCGGCGAGCACCTCCGGTGCGGCGAAGGGGCGGCTGTAACCGGTGGCGGCGCCCGTGCCTCTTCGCGCGACGGCGCAGCCCAAATCGAGGAGCGTGGCCCCCGTCGTCGCCATGCGCACGTGCGCCGGTTTGAGATCTCCGTGCACGAAGCCGGCGTCGTGGAGCGCGGCGAGCGCCAGAGCGCCGCCGGCGAGGAGCCGAACGACACGATCGACCCGCGCGGCGTCGTCTTTCGCCTCTGCGAGCCACGCCACGGCGTCCGGCCCTTCGACGTAGTCTTCGACGAGGAACGGCGCCGCGGTCCGTGTGTCGCGCCCGAGATCGTGCGCGGCGACGACCCCCGGGAGTCGCAAGCGAGCGAGGCGCGCGAACTCGCCGACGAGCCACGCGCCGCCTTCGTCCTTCGAGGTGGCGACCTTGGCGACGAGCGCGCGGCCGGGCGACTCGCGGTCTTCGACGCGGAGCACGATCCCTTGGGCCCCGCGCCCGAGGACGGCACCCGCGGCGTAGCGCGGGTGCGTCAGGGTCGTGCCGCGGGTCGTGCTCATTCGCCGAGCGCACCTTGGGTGTGGGCGCCGACGAACTCGTCGAGGAAGCCTCCGAAGTTCCCCGGCTTGAACTCGGCGAGCGCGCTCCTGAGGCGCGGCTCGGCGAAGCGCCCGAGGCTCTGGAAGTGCTGCCGCGCGGCGTTCTTCGCGTCGGTGTACGCCGCGCCGCCGTTCACCCCCGCGCTATCCATCGCGCGGAGGTACGTCGCGTCCTCGTCGTGGATCGCCGGCGTGAGGAACTCGACGCGGATCATCATCGCGCGCGTCGTGCGATCGGGCGCGGGGGTGATGGTGAGAGGAATGAGGGCGTCGGTCCACGCCTGCGGCGCAAGGTAAAGGAGGCGCACGCCCGGCGTTCGGAACCACTGGCGCCGCCACGTGTTCACCATCGCCACCGACTCGTCGTGGTAGAGGCCGGTGCGATCGAGCTCGCGCACGACGGCTCGCGCGAGCGCGTCGGAGTAGGCGTCGAGCGGCTGCGCCACGGCGCACGTCTCGGCGGGGCAGCTCCCGGCGTTCGATCCGTCGAGCGGCGGCGCGACGTCGTCGAGCGTCGCCCCCGGCGCGAGCCCTTCGGGGTGCACTTGGAAGGCGGCGCGATCGGCGCCGACGCGGAGCACGAAGAGCGCGCCGAGCGGTTGCTTCGCCAGGTTTTGCACCGAGACGCCGCCGTCCTGGGCCGAAGGGCCCGAGGCGACGATCTTCGCCGGAAGATCGGCGTTCCCGAGGCCGCGGTAGAAGAGGAACTTCTCGCGCTGCGTCCCTTCGTCGGTGGCGATTTCGAGCGGGTTCGATGCGACCTCGCGCGCGTGCGACCAGGTGTAGTGGGCGAGGGGAGCGTCGGGGCCGTTGCTCGCCAGCGTCTCGCGCCCGCCCACGTGCACCGTCCCCCAATCGAGGAGGCCGTTCTTCGGCACGCCGTATTGCGACGAGCACGTCGCGCTCTGGAACGGGTAGTGGGGATCGAGCGCCGGATCGCGCACGCCGCTCCCGTCGCCGGGATCAGCGAGCAGCGGATAAAAGCTCGCCGCCTTCGGATACCACTGCGTGAGCACCCCCTTGGGGAACTCGACGCGCGCGTTCACGTCGCGCGGCGTGTCCGAGTAGAAGTACGTCACCGGCGTCTCCATCTTCACCTCGACGGCGCCGGGCTCGCTCTTCGCGCGGAGCCGGTCGTAGACGAAGCTCGGGAGGTCTTCTTCTTCGTGGTGCAGGCCGACCTGCATCTCGCCGCTGGCGTTGACCACGACGGTGTTCGTCCCCCACTCGTGGACGACGAAGCCGTGACCGTCGTAGGCCGTGCCTGTCCCCGGGAGCGGATCGACCGTCGCGGTCCCTCCACCCGAGGACGCTCCGTTCGCGCCAGCGCCCGCCGACGAGCTACCACCGGCCGTCTCCCCGCCGCACGCCACGAAGGCGCCGACCGCACCGAGCACCAGAGCCCCCATCCCCACGTCACGCATCCAAGTTACCATGGTTTATGTCCTCCGGCCGGCGGCTAGAGCAGTGGACATGCCAAGCTTGGAAAGTGCTTCGATATGCGAATGCAGGTTTCGTGGGTTACCCATTAGTATCCACTTCGAATGGTAACTTGGCGGACCGAGTTACCGCCTGCGACCGCCAAGCCCGAAGACCTGCCGGCGCGGGAGGCGCGCTGAGGTCGCGCGAGGTCGTGAGGGCGCTCGCGGCAGGGCTCCGCGCGCGGGCGTGGCGCGCGCGCACGCGTGGCTAGCGCGCAGAGGCGGGCGTCCACGCGTCGGCCGCGCGGGCGCAGACGCAGGCGCGCCTATTCGCCGGGAGGAATGGAACTCGTGCCGCGGAGGCGCACGCCCGTCCCCGGCTTGCACTCGAACCACGGCGTCGCGTGGCCGCAGCTCACGCAAACGAGCCGATAGGTGCCCATGGTGCAGTCGACGTTGGCGGCCATGCTGCCGCCGTCGCGCGCGCAGATCACCACGCGACCGTCACGAAAGCCGTCCCAAAGCACAGTGACGTGCTCCAGGCTCATGGCCTCTTGCGTGGCCTCGGCGCGGACGGTGTCCTCCGGCATCCCAAAATTCTTTACACTGGTTTACGCCTCGCGGGCGTGCGAAATGGCCCAGACGATGTCCGGACCCGACTCGAGCACCCTCGGACGCGCCCCTCGTCGTAAGCGCGGAAGGCGCGTGCTCGTGCTCGGCGCGACCGGTCGGCTCGGGGTCGCGGTGGCCCAAGCGCTGCTCGAGCGCGGCGATCGCCCCATTCTCACGGCGCGCGACCCGGAGAAGCTCCAGGCGCTCTCCCGCCGCTTGGGGGACGCCCCCTTCGCGTGCGCCGACCTCACCACCGAGGACGCGCCCGAGCGCATCGTGCAAGGGGTGCGCGCCACCGGCCCCGTCGACGACGTCGTGCTCGCGTGCGGGCCCTTCCCCCGAACGCCGTTCGAGGCGCTTCGTCGCGAAGACCTCCTGCAGACCTTCACCGTGCACGCGGTGGCGCCGCTGCTCGTCGTGGGGGCCATCGCCGAGGAGCTGGCGGTCGCGCGGGGCGCGGTCGTCGCGCTGAGCGATAGCGGCACCTCGCGTCCGTACACGAACCACGTGGCCTACCTGACGGCCAAAGGGGCGCTCGAGACGGGGCTCCGCGCGCTCGCCGCCGAGCTCGCTCCCGACGTGCGGGTGAACGTGCTTCAGATCGGCATCGTGGCCGATCCCGAGGCCGACGCCGATCCGCTCCGCACGCACCGGCTCGCCGCGCGTTCCCCGCTCGGCCGCTTCGGCACCGCCGACGAGGTCGTGCACGCGACGCTCGCGCTCCTCGACGCCACGTGGACGACCGGCGAGACGTGGGGCGTCGGGCGCTGATCCCGAGAAGCGTGCAAGGCGCACGCTTCGGTCAATCGCGCGGCGGATCCGGCGGGTTCGCGCCGAGCACCACGTAACCGTCGAAGTTGTCGGGCGGGTACACGCCGACGAGATCCTCCTCGGCGTAACGTGAGCCGTCGAAGGGGACGAGCTCGTCCTTCGTGCGGTCGGCGTGCATCACGTAGAGGTAGAGCGCGCGATCGGCGAAGCGCGCGCGGAGCGCGTCCACGAGCTGCGGGTGGTACTTGGCGAAGATCACCGGGGCGCGAAGCGCGATGTCGTTCTCCGAGAGGGCCGAGAGGGCGCGCACGCTGTTTCGCCAGCGAGCGTCTGGCGACTTCGAGGTGAAGCCGGTCACGCGGAGGCGGTGCATCGGCACGCCGTCCTCCTCGAACGCGACCATCACGAGCGCCGGGCGATCGAAGTGTCGCGCGCTCACGGCGACGAAGCGGTCGTCGTTCCCCCAATAGAGCGCGAGCACCTCGCCGAGGGCCGCATAAAAGCCTGCCGACGAGAGAAGCGCCCACGCGAGCGCCGCACCCCAGCAAAGCGCGCGCGTACGCCGATCGGTGAAGCCGACGACCCCGAGCGCGACGAGGGCCGGCAGCGCCGCGTGGTAGAAGCGCGCGCCGTAGCAGGTCCCCGCGTACCAATAGAGGGCGTAGAGGGCGATCGCCGCGGGGACGATCACGAGCGCCTCGAGGCGACCGAGCCTTCGCCTTCGCGACACGAGCGCGAGCACGACGCCAAGAAAGACGAGCGGTCCGCCGCCGGCGAGAAAGGTCCACGAGGTGAGGTTGTCTCCGGTGTTGCTCAGGGCGTTCGCCGGCGTATGCCTGGCGTCGAGGATCCCCTGATCGCAGCCGTGGCCCGGCCCGAAGCCGAGCTCGTTGCAGCCCGGCTGGTAGCGGAAGAAGGGGACGTTGATGGGCGGGAGATGGCCGTCGAACCAGATCGTCTGGGGGAAGAGCGTGGGCTTGCCCGTGAGCACGCCGTTGTACGCGCCCAGGAGCGTGACCGAGGCGATCAGCGGCGCAGCGAGCGCGAGCACGTGCGTCACGCCGATCTTCTTGCGAAGGAGCGCGGGGAGAAGAAACGCCGCGAGCCCGGTGGCGACGACGACGGCGCACAAGGGTCGCGCGAGCAAGACGAGGCCGAGCCCCGCGCCGGCCGCGAAGAGATCCAGCGCGCGCGTGCGTCCGCGCTTCGCTTCGAGCCCCACCACGAGGCACATCGCTGCACCGAGCGCGACGAGCGCGTGCGACATGAAGCTCGCGGCGACGAAGATCGCCTGCGGGCTCAGCGCGTAGGCGAACGCCGCGGCGACGCGGGCGCGCGGTCCGCCGAGCAGCCGCCCCGCGCGCGCCACCAGCGGCACGGTGAAGGCGTGAAGGAGCGGGTTCACCCACGGGCCGATCCCGAGCTTGGCTCCGAGCGCGAGCACCGCCGGCCAACCGGGGGGGAAAATGCCGAAGGTGGCCGCGCGATCGTCGACGAACCACATGGCGAAGGCGGCGCGCGGGAGATGCACCGGTTCGGCGATCGCGCCGCTCGCGATCATGCGCGCTTGGAGCCAGTAGGCCACCTCGTCCATCACGTGCGGCACGTCGCCGAGCGCATAGTGCGTGAGGAGCCGCGCGAGAGCGCCGCCGCTGATCGCCGCGACGAGGACGGCGAGGTCTCCGCGCTTCACGGCGCGTTGGGGGTGTGTTCGTGCGGTCCCGGCGCCTGTGGAACGGGGACGCTCGGCGTGTACCCCGGATCGCCGAGCTCGGGGATGTAGAAGCCTTCGGCCGCCGCTTCCTTCTCGTCCTTCTCGCGACGCGGATCGCGCAGCGCCTCGAGCCCCTCGGGCTTTCCGAACTCGGGGAAGTAGATCGCCTTCCAGAAATTCCCCTCCGGGAGCGGGCGCGACTCGTCCCAGTCGAGCGTGCGCGGGATCGGCACGTCCATGGCGCCGGCGCGAAAATCGATCGTCCCGTGCGCGCGGGGGAAGAAGGGGACGCGGCACTTGCCGTCCGCCGGCTTCCGTCGATAGACGTCGTGCGCGCCGAGGCGCATGTCGAAGCAGTAGTGCGCGTGGAGCCACGCGTTGGGCTTCTCGTAGGTGCGCATGGAGCGCCCCATCATCACCGATCCCGAGTCGACCACCACCGCGGGATTTTCGTGATCGAGATCGTCGAGCAGCCCCTCGACGCTCCCCGGGACGATGCGCCCCTTCTCCACGTCGAGCTTCTCCCAGTACCAAGGCACGAAGCCGGTGGCGTACGTCTCGAACACGTAGCGGCCCGCCGGGCGGCGGTGCGAGTACTCGTAGATCCAAGGAGAGAAACCCCAGACGAAGATCTTGTCGTCGGGCTTCGTGGTGGCGGCGATGAGCTTGCCGAGATCTTGGATCGTGCGGTCGTGCGAGACGCGCCCGTCGACCTTCTCGCCGAAGTAGCAGCCGAGCCCCGCGCAGAGCATCGTCACGAGCGTCATCGCCACCACCACCGCGCGACCAGCGAGCGCGGTGCGACGGCGCCGCATCCACGGATCGACCACCGCGCCGGTGAGGAGCGCCATGAAGGGGAGCGCCTGCAAGTAGTAGTGCGGGAAGAAGCGGTACATCGCCGAGGCGGCGAAGACGGCGAAGACGAAGTGGAACGCGAGGTAGTGCGCGACGCCGAAGCCGCGCCCGAGCGCGCGGAGCGACTTGAGGCGCTTGGCGGCACGAACGCGCCGCGTGAGCCACGGCACGCCGAGCGCCGCGAGGAGTGCGCTCAAGAGGAGGAAGCTCGTCTGCCACCCGAGGCGGAAGAAGAACGTGCCGAGCCAGACGAAGTGCTTCTTGGTCGGGTTGAGGTGAACGTTCTTGTTGTACGTGTAGCAGTAGTAGATGAGGTTCGAGAGCGTCCCCTCCGCCGCCGAGTGCGCGAGGAGGAGCGCCGGAACGAGCAGCGTCGCCGCCGTGAGCGCGGCGATCTCGAGCGCGAGGCGCTTCCGCGGGACCTTGCGGCGCACGGCGTCGACGATCATGTAGAGCACGACGACCGCGGGGTGCAGCGCTACCGATTGTTTGATCGAAATGGCCACGCCGAAGAGGAGCCCGGTGACGAGGAGACGCGCGACGCGCGCGCGTGAGCCCGGGGGCGCGCGCACGGCTTCGAACCCCAGCACGATGGCGACGAGGAGCGCGGGCATTTGCAGCGGCTCGCCGTTGATGGCCATCGCGTCTTCCGGCGGGAAGCCGAAGGCCAGGCCGTAGCCCACGACGCACGCCGCGATCGTCGCCGCGCGTGGCGAGAGGAGCCTCCGCCCCGCCCAGTAGACGAGGAAGAGATGCAGGAGCGCGAGGACGAGCGCCCACACGCGAAGGGCCACGATGTTGTCCCACCCGTGAAGCCAAGCGAAGGCCTCGAACAGGTAGTACATGAGCGGGCCGCGCTGGCTGATGGCCCCTTGGTAGAGCTTGTAGCCCTCGAGCAACCGCTCGGCGAGCGCCGCGGCGTACGCTTCGTCGACGTTGGCGAAGGCCTTGTAGGCGATGAGCGGCGCGTGGACGGCGACGAGCGAGGCGAAGGCGCCGAAGAGGGCGAAGATCTCGACCTTGGCGACGGCCGGCCTCCCGCGCCCAGCGGGGCGGGGCGGATCTTCGACGCGGTCGACGTGGGACATCGCGCGGCAGGCGATAACGCGAAGGGTGCGAAAGGTAAAGCTCGGCGTGCCGCGGCTCAGGGGGGGAGCGGGACGTACGGCGCCCCCTCGAGCACGTCGGGGTAGCGACGTCCCCACGGCGCGCTCCCGTCCGAAGGCGTGGCGTCGACGAGCTCGACGGCAAAGAGGCCACCGCGACCGTCGCCTTGCACCGTGGCGACCGCCTCACCGTTCTCGAGGTGCGCGACCTCGGGGCGGAAGTCTTCGGTGGAGCGAAAGGGCTTCCACAGCACGCGAGCCGAGATCTCGACGCCGAGCGGCGGATCGAAGTGCGCGCGCACGGACCAGCTCGTCGCGTGCGGATCGGGAGGATCGATCGTCAGCCCGACGAGGCGCGGCGCAGGGGCGCGGGTGGCGTCGAGCCACGCGCGCGCGGGTGGAAGCGGCGTCGTGAACTTCGGCGGCGCAAGGGAGACCTCGTTCACCAGGGCATCGATCGAGCGCGGATCGTCGTCGAGGTAGGGGATCTCTTCGGCCCAGTGAAAGAGCCGCAGCCCGAGGTAGCCCATACGCACCCCCTCCTCGAACGGCTTCACGTACTCGGTGTGCCGCGCGAGATCGCGCCACGCAGCGTCGGCCGCGTCGCTCTCGGCGCGCGCGACCGCCAGGTAGTCTTGGCTCGTCGAGCCTTCGTAGACCGCGAGAGCCGTCGCCGCGCGGAGCTTGTGTCCGAAGTAGTCCCCGAGGTCGGCCTCGGCGACGCACTCGCGCGCCATGTCACGAGCTTCGACGTTCGCCGGATCGAGGACGAGTGAGCCCGCTCGCCGCGCGCGCGCGGCGTCGTCGAGGACGCGTTGGGCGACGTCGCGAGGAGAGAGCCGCGTGGTGACGACCCCCGAGAGCAGGTCGCCTGCGGCGTCGTAGGCGGAGGCGACGGCGAAGGCGTCGTAGGGACCGTGGTACCCCGTGCCGCAGTTGCCGGGGACCGTGCCCGGCGGTTGGTGCGCGGGGAGGGCCCAATAGCGCGTCGATCCGGTCCATTCGAGCTGCGCCGCAAAATCACGCGAGTCCGCGCCGCAGCCGTGCGCCTCTTGAATCCAGCCGACGAGATCGGTCGCCGCTTGCTCTGCGTCCCACAGCGCACCCGCGCCGCGCGCACCGAGCGCGTCGCGAAAGACGTCGACGCTCGTCGTGGCGTCGTAGCCGAGGCGTCCGAAGAGGAGGTATTCGAGCTCGTCGCGGCGAAAGCTCCACTCCGAATAGCGATCGCCGGGCCGCGCGTGCCAGTAGTCGCGCTGTCGGTTGTAGGTGTGCGAAGCCTGGAGCGAGAAGCCGCCCACGCGCGGCGAGAGCCGGAGCGAGCGCACGAGCGAGGCGGTTCGCTCGTACGAGGCGTAGCGGAAGAAGCGGTACGTGCTGCTCGCCCACACTTGAAAGAGGAAGTCGTAGGGGGCCGGCTCCTCGAGGTAGTCCTCGTAGAGGTACGACGGACGAAAGTGCTCGGAGGCGAACGCGCCGCCTCCGCCGAGGACGTACGGCGTCCCCATTTGCTCGCCGGCGTACTTCACCTCCACGGGGACGTCGCTGCGGCCGGTGGCGCCGAGGAGATCGAGCATTTCCGGCTTGGTCGTGAGCCACGTGCGCGCGTAGAGCCCGGGCGCGTTCGGCCCAGCGTCGCGGAGACCGGCGACGAAGGTGTCGGCGAAGAACTTCGCGTCCTCCGTGCTCTCGCCGATGCGGACGCCAAGGCGCGCGAGCCCCGGCGTGTGCCGCGCGAGATCGGCGACGGCCTCGCGCGTGTACACGCGTAGCGCGGCGTCGTCGAGCGGCGAGACGAACGCGGGGTCCGCGGTGGGGCTGAGATCGATACGCGCCGTCAGGAGCCCCACACGAATGCCGCGCACCCGCGCCATCTCGACGATCGTCGCCAGCATCCGCTGATTGGCTTCGCGCTCGGCGGGATCGATCCCGATCTCGGGATGAGAAGCGCTCTTGGCAAAGTAGAGGAGCGCGTTCGGCGAGAGCGTGTTGTCGAGGTAGTACATCGCGTGGAGATCGAGGAAGTTCATCCGCGCGCGCGCCAAGAGGTCGAGGTACTCGGTCCAGAACGAGGCGTCGCGGAAGTACCAGCACGCTTCTCCGTGGTCCGGGACGACGATGTACGAGTTGGCGCCGCGGGTCGGAAGATCGGGGCGCTCGTAGATCGGTGCTGCGAGGCGAAGGGCGCTCTCGCCGTGCGCGCCGAGCCGCTCGGCGACCTCGAGCGCGCCGTACATGGCGCCGACTTCGTCACGACCGACGATCGTGACGCCGGTTTCCGTCGGGAGGATCGCGAACGACTCGGGCCGCGCATCGAGGGGAGGGGCGAGCCCCGCCGCGCGCGGGTCGCTCGCGAGGTAGATCTCGACCCTGGCGGCGCTCCCGAGGCGCGTGAGCGCGGCGGCGACCGCGCGCGCGCCGTGGTCGACGGGCGACGTCGGCTCCGCGGTGGGGTGCTCGGCGGGACAGGCGCTCGGGGAGAGAGAGCTCTGATCGCAGGCCACGCCGCACGCCGTCGCGAAGGCGAAGGCGAACAGCAGCGCGCGGCCCGAGCCCCTCATCGCACGATCATACCGCGCGCGCCCCGAGGAGATGCGCGCTTGCTTCGCGTCGAGACGGATGGCAAAAGGACGCGTCCCTCGATGAACCTCCGCGGACGCGCCTCCGATTTGGTCGCCGTGGCGGTCGCGACGCTCTTCGGAGCGACGTCGCTCACCTATCCGTTCGGGCGCGACCAGGGGCTCTTCTATTACATCGGCCGCGAGTGGCTCGGCCGCGGCGCGATCCCGTACCGCGACGCGGTCGAGCACAAGCCGCCGGGGATCTTCGTCCTCCACGGCCTCTTGATCCGCATCTTCGGCGAGCAGATGTGGAGCATTCGCCTCGTCGACCTGTTCCTCGTCGTCGCCTTCGGGGCCTCGGCGGCGGCGCTCGTTCGCGATCCCGACGAGTCTCCGCGCCCTGGGCTGCTCGGCGCGGCCACGGTCTCGGCGGCGGTCTTCTACTACGGCTTCTTCCCGTTCTGGGATCTCGCCCAATGCGAAATCGTGTGCGGCGTGCTCGCGTTCGCCGCGCTCGCCGTGGTGTGGCGTGGGCAGTCGAATCGACCCCGCGCGCAGATCCTCTCAGGCCTCATGTGTGGGGCGGCCCTGGTGGTCAAACCGCCGGTCGCGTGGATGGTCGTCTTGGTCGGGCTCCTCGTGGCCCGCATCGAGCTCGTCGACCCGGCGCCGCGCCGCTTCGTGCGCCTCGCGTGGGCTTGGGGGCGTTACGTGGCGGCGGCGATGGCGGTGCTCGCGCTGACCGCCGGCTACTTCGCGGCGCACGGCGCGCTCGGCGAGCTGTCTTTCTGGCTCGTCGACGTGAACCGCTACTACGTCGCGCACGAACGCGGCGTCTCCGGCTTCGCCGAGGTGCTCGAGCGAACGCGCGACACGCTCCGATACTTCGAGCCCTACACCGGCGTAGCGCTGCTCCTCTCCGTACTGGCGTGTGCCTCGGCGTTCGCGCGTGGCGACCGGGTGCGCGTGCGTCGCTTCGGCGCTGCGCTCGCTCTCTTCGCCGCGGCCTACGCCGGCGAAGCGATGCAGCTCAAGTTCTACCGCTACCACGCGGTGCTCTTCGTCGGGCCTGTCGCCTACCTCTCGGCGCTCCTCTTCCTCGAGCTCCGTGAGCGCGTGAGCACCTGGAGCACCGAGCGTGCGACGGCGATCTTCGCCGGCACCGTGCTCGCGCTCTTTCCGCTCTCGACCTCGAGCTCCGACATCTGGTGGCCCGAGCAGACGACCACGGTGCGTTATCTTGCGGGGGGCATCGATCGCGAGGAGTTCACGCGCATCTTCGCCATCCCCGTGCTGTCGTTCTCCTACCACGACTGCGAGCTCGTAGGCCTTTGGCTCCGTGAGCACTCGAGCCCCGACGACAACATCGCGGTGCGCGGCTTCGAGCCGGAGATCTACGCCGTCGCCCATCGGCGCTACCACGGGCGCTTCTTCTGGACGAACTTCATCACCGATCCGCGGCGCTCACTGCGCCACGACGCGTGGCTCGCCGAAGAAGAGCGCGCGCTCCGCGAGGATCCGCCGCGCTTCGCCGTCACCATCATGGAGCACGGAGAAGTCGTGGGGAGCGATTGGTACGAGCCGCACGGCTACGTTGAGCGCGCGCGCTTCGGCGATCTTCGCATCCTCGAGCGAACGAAGCTCCCCGAGGCCCCGCCGTGACGGCTCGCGAAGGCGAAGGCGCGCCGAGCGCGAAGCTCCCGAAGCTCGACCTCGCGCTGGGGGCTCTGGCTCTCCTCTTCGGATGGTTCTCGCTCGCGTACCCGTTCGGTCGCGATCAGGGGCTCTTCGCGTACATCGGTCGCGCGTGGTTCGAGCGCGGAGAGATTCCTTACCGCGACGCCATCGAGCACAAGCCGCCGGGGATCTTCGTGGTCCACGGGCTCCTCGTCACGATCTTCGGACCGTCGATGTGGCCGATCCGCTTGCTCGATCTCGGGCTCCTCGCGGGCATCGGTCTCGCGTGCGCGCGGCTCGTCCCCTCGGCGAACGTGCGGGGCTTGCGCGGCTTCGGTGTGCTCGCGGCCTTCGTCTTCTACTTCGGCTTCTTCGGATTCTGGGACACGGCGCAGTGCGAGAGCGTGTTCCTCGCGCTCTCGTTGGCGGCGCTCGTGGTCGCGCTCCACGGCAAGAAGCCGGCGCGGGCGTTCGTCGTGAGCGGGCTCCTCGCGGGCGCTGCCTTCATGATCAAGCCCCCCTCGATGTGGTTTCTCCTCGTGGCCCTCGCCGCGTGCCTCTCGCGCGAGCCGGTGCGCCGCGGGTGGCTCCGCGTCACGCTCCTCTTCGGGGCGGGCGCGGCCGTCGCGCCGCTCCTCACCGTGATCTACTTCGCGGCGCACGGGGCGTTGTCCGATCTCGGGCTCTGGCTCGTGCGCGTGAACGGCTACTACGTCCAGCACGAGCGCGGGGTGAACAGCCTCGAGGACTTCTGGCTTCACAGCCGCGGGATCTTCGAGCTCTTCGAGCCGCTCTCGAGCGTGCTGCTCGCCGGGTGGGCGCTTGCCGTCGTGCGCGCGCGTCGACGAAAGGATGCCGCGGCGTTGAAGCTCCACGCGCTCGTCGCTGCCCTCTTCTTTGCTGCCTACGCCAGCGTGGCGATGCAGCTCAAATTCTACCCGTACCACTGCGTCGCCTTCGTCGGACCGTTCGCGCTGCTCGCGTGTGTTCTGGCGGCGGAGCTCGCGCGCGGGGTGGACGAGCTCGGCGCGCGGCTTGCCCGGCTCAACGTCGCGATCTTGGCGGCGGCGCTCCTCGTTGCGCTGTACACGCTCTCGCCGAAGAGCAGCGAGCTCTTCTGGCGCGGCACGACGCACACCGCGCGCTACCTCGTCGGATCGCTCTCACGCGAAGAGCTGACCGAAGACTTCTCGATCCCGATCCTCGGCTACTCGTACCACGACGCCGAGCTCACCGGCCGATGGCTGGCCGAGCACACGACGAAGGACGAGAACGTCGCCGTGCGCGGCTTCGAGCCCGAGGTCTACATCGCCGCGAGCCGCCGGTACCACGGGCGCTTCTTCTGGACGAACTTCATCACCGATCCACGCCGCTCGATGCTCCACGACGCGTGGCTCGCCGAAGAGACGAAGCAGATCGCCGACGATCCGCCGCGCTTCGTCGTGACCCCCGCGCTCGAAGGGGAAGCGTGGGGCGTGGATTGGTTCGCCGCGCGCGGCTACCGCGAGGTGCGAACGTTCGGCGCGTTCCACGTCCTCGAGCGCGGGCCCGAAGGCGCACAGCCTTCGCCTCCGATGCCGCCGACCGACGGCGCGCCGTCAGCTCGGTAGGTCGGCCTTCGACGTCGCCGCCGGCGTGTCGCGCCGGCCGAAGGCGTGAAAGAGCCCCCACAAGAGCATAGGCGGGAGGCTCGAGGCCGCGCGGTCGAGCACGACGGCGATGGTCGCCATCGCGCTGTCGACGCCGGCGATGCTGCCGAGGAGCGCGACCCCCGTCACCCCCACGACCCCCTCGGAGAAGGGGAGCACGGTGAGAATGCCGGCGACGATCGACACCGGGTAGACGAAGAGCACCGTCGCCGGATCGACGGCGGCGCCGAGGAAGTGGAGGACGAGCCAGAGCTTCATGAACTCGATGCTCCACACGACCGCCGAGTACGCCGCGTAGCCGAGAAAGCTCGGCAAGGACGAGAAGACCGTGTCCCAGACTTGAAAGACGCCGTGGAGGAGCTCCTGCACGCGGGCGCCGTCGGAGCCGCGCTTCACTTTCGCCACGAGGGTGCCGAGGAGCGCGAAGACGCGATGACGAAGCGCCTTCACGCCGACGACGACGAGGCCGGCGATCAAGCAGGCGAGGAGCACCCACGCGCCGGCTTGCCAGGCGTGGCTCCCCGACCGCTCCGAGACGAGTGTTCCGGTGAGGATGATGCTCGCCGTGATGACGAGCAGATCGAGCATGCGTTCGACCATCACCAGGCCGATGCCGACGTTGCCGCCGATGCCGTAGGGGCGAACGAGCTGCGCCTTCACGAAGTCGCCCGCGCGCGCCGGTGTGACCGCCGAGGTGCTGAGGCCCACGAGGAAGATCCGAAAGCCGTCGATCCAGTGGTACTCGCTGGTGGGCTTCGCGCGGAGCATGAGCCAGTGGAAGCGGAGCGCGCGGCCTGCGACGTGCACCAAGGCGACGACGAGGATCGCGAGGAGGTGCTCGACTCGCAGGCGCTTGAGCCCCTCGACGAACTTTTCGTGGTCGATCGCGCGCCACGCGAGCCCCAAGATGGCCGCGTAGGCCACCGCGGCGATGAGCGGCCGTGCCCATCGCTTCGCCCCCTTGGTCGCGGGCGCGGTGGTGGCGGTCTCAGGCGGAGGCGCCATCCGTCGCGACGCCGTTCCGCTTCGCGCTCGTCGTCGTGCGAGCGCCCCCACTCGAGTACCAGCGGAAGGTCTCGAGGATGGCGTCGATGCCGCCCCACTTGGGCGTCCAACCGAGCTCGCGCTCGGCGAGCCCGGCGCTCATGTAGTAGTCGATGTCGGCGATGAGGTACTGGTCCTTGCGGAGCGGCGAGACGTGCGCCGCTTCGAGCGCGCGGAAGGCGATCTTCAGCGGGGCGCTGGGGATACCGATGATGCGCGACGACGACTTGGCCTCCACGATCACGCGCTCGACCCACTCGCGCATGGTGGCCACCGAAGCGGCCGCGCAGTTGTAGGCGTTGTGGTTGCGCGCGCCGCCCGCGCGGATGACCAAGCTGGCGACGTCTTCGACCGACATCATCTCGTAGCGGTTCTTGCCGCTTCCGATGAGCCATACGGGCTTCCCGGCGAGGAGCCAGTCGAACACGCGGGCGACGACGCCGGTGCGACCGGGGCCGACGATGAGCCCGGGACGCACGATGGCGGTCGTGAGCTTCGAGCCGTGCGCGGCGGCGACGATCTTCTCCGCGCCGAGCTTCGACTGACCGTAGGGGCCGAAGGGATCGCGCGGGTGCGCCTCGGTCAACGGGAGGTGCTGCGGGAGCCCGTAGACCATGTTGGTGGACACGAAGACGAGGCGCTCGGCCCCTGCGCGCTCCGCTGCTTCGACCACGCGGCGCGTGCCGTCGACGTTCACGGGGAAGAAGGGGAGGTCGTAGGTGCTCTTGGCGAGAGGCGTGTGGTACTGGCACGCCGCGAGGTGGAGGACGGTCTTCGCCCCCTCGAACGCCTCGGACATGTCGCCGTCGCGGATGTCGCGCACGAAGGTGCGGAGCCCACCGCGCTCGCTCGTCGCCGAAGGGTGGCGATTCAAGTCCACGACGCGGATGTCACGAATGCCGGCGGCCTCCAGCTGGCGCACCACCTCGACACCGAGAAAGCCCGCTCCGCCCGTCACCACCACCGGCGCGTCGACCGACGTACGCATCGGCGCGCACTATGGCGTTACGCGTGCGCCTTGTCCAGGCCGACTCGGGTATACTGCGCGCGCCTTCTTCTTATGCGCTGCTCATGCACAAGGTGACCCAGACTCTGTGGATCTCGACCGCGGCCCTCGCCGCGATGGTGATCGTCTTCGCGCCGAGCTGCGTCGACCACCAGTGCGAAGGGGACTTCGTCGAGTTCGGCGGCGGCAAGTGGCTCGACACCTCCACCTGGGAGTCGACGGCCAACGAAGAGCCGTGGCTCGATTTCCCGGCGCAGCGCACCTACCACGTGACGTCGCCGGGGCTCATGCCGGGGCAGCCGCTCGTGGCTTCGTACGCGTACGTGAGCCCTGCGCCCGAGCCGCGCATTTTCGGCGAGTCGTACGCGCTCGCCGCCGGGAACCTCGCCGAGATCCACTACGACGGCGTCACCGGGGTCTATGTGCACAACGACACGTGCGCGCACTACTACTTGCGCCTCGTGATGGTGACAGAGCCACCGCCTTCGCCGCCGGACGCGGGGAGCGACGCGCCGAGCGATGCGCCCTTCGACGCGGGGACCGACGCGCCGCCCGACGACGCCGGGACGGACTGAGCGGAAAGCGCGCCCACTCCGCCTCGCGCCTCACCCCCCGCTCTTCTTCGATTTCTTGTCGAGCTGCTGCCTCGCGGCGAGCACCACCGCGCCGGGGATGTTCTTGCTCTTCGCCAGCGCCTTGAGCTCGTGCTCGCGCAGGTGGGGAATGAGCCGCGAGGCGAAGACGAACGGCGTCCGCGGGTTCGTGACCAGATTGAGCTTCACCTGGTGCGACTTCATCCACTCGCCGTCTTGCGCGATGATCCGGAGCACGTCCTCCGTCACGTTGCGGCTCGAGGAGATGCGCACCACCTCGTTCTCCTGAATCATCGGGCTCTTGATGGCCGCCTCGGCCACGAGCTTGTTCGAGTCGCGGACGAGCATCATGCGCTCCGCCGAGGTGCCGAGCGTGGCGCGGCGGATCTTCTGCGAGATGGTCATCTGCGCGAGGCGCGCGTGGATGGGGAGCACCTTCTCCGCGACCTTCTCTTGGCCCGTCTCTTCGTCGACGACGTGCGTGTCTTCTTTCGTTACGTCGATCTCGAGCTGCGACGCGAGTTCGTCCGTCTCCTTGAACAAGATGTCGTCGTAGGTCGGCTCTTCTTGCGGCTCGGCGATGAGCTCGTTCACGATGGCCGCCGCCGCCTGCTTGAACGCGGGGATGCCTTTCAGCTCGACGCCGTTGCGGACCGCGAGCTCGAGGATGCGATCGGCGGTCGACATCCGCGTCGCCTTGTTCATGTAGAGCTTCTCGATGATCTCCGGATGGGCGAGGAGCTTCTGCTCGTTCGTGGCGATGAGCTCGGCCACGGCCTCGCTCGCTTGCGAGGCGGCGAATACCACGGTGCTCGCCTCGATCTGCGGAAGGTTCAGCACCTTCTCCATCACCGCTGCGTCACGCCCGTAGTACGGGACGAGCGCGTCGAGCACCGCCGGCGCCAGGTCCTTGGTGAGCGCGCCGGAGAGCAGCGCGTGGGGGAGCGACGTGAGCGTGCCCCGCGCCGTCTCCGAGACCTTCACCACGTCGTCGGGGGCGCCGTCCTCCACGAGCGCGTGCGCCAAGAGCACGACCACCGCGAGCGACTCGTGGGGCTTGAGCCCCGGCGAGACCCCTTTGGCCGCCATGGTGCGCAAAGGGAAGGGGGTCTTGCGATCGAGCAGGCGCTGCGCCGGCACGGGCAAGAGCGCGACGTCGATCCGCGAGGGAAGATCCGTGGCGAGCTCCATCAGCCGTTCTTTCCGTGCGTGGCGAGGCGCTCGGCGACGTTCTGCCCGCGGGCCTTTCCCAGAAGACGCATCGGAATTATCTTGGTCCTGCCCACGTCAAAAGAGAAGGCCGTACGACGCGTAGGTGCGTGTGCGGGCGGCAGCTCGGAAGGCGTGGCACGGGGCCGTTTCGGCCCGGCTTGGAGGAGAGGGGCTCATGGGCGTGTTCGATTTCGTCAAGAACGGCGTGCGCGAGATGATGATCGCGAGGCCCGATCACCTGAAGAACCTCCTGGTCTACAAGCACCCGGACCAGAACTTCCCCATGTACTCGCAGCTCACCGTCGACAGCGACGAGTGCGCGGTCTTCTTCAAAGACGGGCGAGTCGTCGGCGTGCTCCCCGCCGGGCGTCACACGCTGCAGACGCAGAACATCCCGTTCTTGAACGGCATCGTGAACAACTTCACGGGCGGCCAGGTCTTCATCAGCGAGATCTACTTCGTGCGCATGGTGCCGAAGCGGAACATCCCCTTCGGCGGCGTCATCGGGGAGATGATCGACCCGTACACGAGCGAGCTCGTGTGCCCGCGCATCTACGGCGAGTACTCGCTCCAGGTCGTCGACCCGGTGAAGTTCGTCATCGGCTACCACGGCCAGTCGGCCGGCGGCGATCCGGACTCGGACGAGTGGGTCAAAGGCCTCTTCATGAACGGCGTGAAGACCGTGCTCGGCCAAGTGTCGGAGACCGAGGGGAAGAGCCTCCTCCAGGTCGTCGCCCTCACGCAGCAGCTCGCGCAGTCGTTCCAGAACCACGCGCCCGAGCTCGCCGACATGGGGGTGCGCATCGCGCAGATGGGCGCCTTCAGCATCAACTTCTCCGACGACGATCGCTCGCGCTTGCAAGCGGCGGTGGCCGAGCTCGCGCAGGCCGACCGCGAGGTGAAGAAGAAGCAGAAGCTCATCGCCGCCGCCAAGGCCGACGCCGAAGCGAAGCAGTTCGAGCTCGATCAGAAGTACCAGCAGGACGCGCGCTACGTGCAGAACCTCGCCGGGAACTACCAGAACTACGCCGCGGGCCAGGCCGTCATCGGCGCAGGGCAGGGAATGGCGGCGCACGGCACGGGCGGCGGTGTCGCAGGTCTCGGCGCGCAGATGGCGGTCGGCGTCGGCATGGGCAACGCGATGGCCGGCGCGTTCCAGCAGCAACCGCAGTTCGGCGGGCCCAACGCCGGCGGCGGCGGTCAGCCGAACTTCGCCGGCGGCGCCATGGTCACGTGCGGCAAATGCGCAGCGCGCCAACCGCAGGGGAAGTTCTGCAGCGAGTGCGGCAACGCCCTCGCGCAGCCGAAGAAGTTCTGCACGTCGTGCGGCGGCGAGGTCGGTCCCACCGCCAAGTTCTGCCCCGGCTGCGGCACCTCGACGGCCGCCGCTCCTCCGCCGGTCGCTCCTCCGCCCACGTCGCAAGGCGGCGCCTGACCAGGCGCGACCCTCGGGCGCAGCTCCCAAGCCGTGTGCACTCGTGCGAACTTGCACGAGTGCCTAGGTGATAGACTGAGCACGTGGTTCGTCACGTGCTCGCGATCTCGCTCGCCGTCGGCGCCACGCTCCGTGGCCCTTCGTGCGGCGACGTCGATTCCCCCACCTCGGGGATCCATGCACCTTGCACGCGTGACCGCGACTGCAACAGCGGTCTCGTGTGCACCGAGGGGGTCTGCGTCCCCGAAGACGCCGGCGCGAGCGACGCCTCGGCGGTCGACGCCTCGAGCTCGGACGCGGTGAGCGACGCGCCGTCGGACGCCGGCGATGGCTGACACGCTCGACCTCCGCCATCGCATCAAGCGGTGCCCGGAGTGCCACGAGCAGTTCAGCCCCGAGTCGACGTTCTGCCCGTTCGACGGGCACAGGCTCGAAGCGGCGACGTGGGACCCCGCGCAAGATCCGCTCGGCGGCGCGGTGGTGGGCGAGCGCTACGAGGTGTTGAACGCCCTCGGCGAAGGGGGCATGGGCACCGTCTACGACGTGCGCCACCTCACGCTCGGTCGTCACTTCGCGATGAAGGTGCTGCGGCGCGATCTGGCGAAGGACGCCGCGCTCGCCGCGCGCTTCGTCGAAGAGGCCAAGGCCACCGCCAGCATCCATCACCCGCACGTCGTGGCCATCAGCGACTTCGGCGAGCTCGACGACGGCCGGCCGTACTTCGTGATGGAGCTCCTCGCCGGAAAGACTCTGGCCGATCTGATCCGCGAAGCGCCGCCTCCACCTCGCACCATCGTGCGCATCGTGTCGCGGCTCGCGCGGGCGCTCGGCGCCGCCCACGCCGCGGGGGTCATCCACCGCGACTTGAAGCCGGACAACGTGTTCGTCCTCGATCCCGCGGGGAACGACGTGCGCATCGTCGACTTCGGTGCAGCGCTCGTCATGGGGAAGAAGCGCGTGACCAAGACCGGCGTCGTCTTCGGAACGCCGCACTACATGTCCCCCGAGCAAGCCGGCGGGCAGCCGATCGATCAGCGCGCCGACGTGTACGCATTGGGCGTCATCCTCTACGTGCTCCTCTCCGGCGGGCTCCCCTTCGAGGCCGACACCTTCATGGGGGTGATCACGAAGCACATGTTCGTGCGCCCCGAGACGCCGCGCGCCCGTCGCGAGGCGCGCCTCGCGCCGCTCGTCCCCGAGGACGAGGTGGTCTTCTCGGCGCTCGAGGTCGTGTGCTTGCGCGCGCTCGAGAAGAACCCCGATCAGCGCTACCTCGGCATGAGCGCGCTCGCCGACGACCTCGAGCGTGCGGCTACGCCCGAGGGGGCACAAGCGCTCCTTCGTGAGGCCCGTGCCCGCGCGCCGAGCGTGCCGGATCTGCCGCCGTCGGCGACGCGCGACGCGAAGGCGACCCCGGCGTCGCTCGCGCCGTGGGTCCTCACCGGCGTCGCGCTCGTCGTCGCCGCCATGGGGATCCGCGCGGCGGCGTGCCGGTCACCGGCGGGCGAGCCCGCCCCCGCTTCGGCGTCGATCGCTGCCACGAAGAACGATCCGCCCGCGCGAGAATCGTCCTCCTCCGCGCCCTCGGCGCCGCCTCCGGAGTCGGCGTTGCCTGTGGTCGTCGTGGACCCGCCCGACGCAGCGAAGCCGCCGCGCGACGCGCCTCCGGCCTCGGTTCTACGCCCGCCTCCGCTGCGTGGACCACGCCTGCGCCCGGCGCGCGGCTCGGGTGACTTCGTCGACCCGTGGGCCAAATAGTGAAAATCGGTCCGCAGGTTGGGTAAGCTCTAGCCGCCGTGGCGAAGCAACAGCTCCTGCTCGTCGATGCTGATCCGCGGAGCCTTCGCGTGCTCGAGGTGAGCCTGCGCAAGGCGGGCTACAGCGTCACGACCGCGAACGACGGCTTGGACGCGCTGGGGAAGCTCGATCTCTCGACCCCCGACCTCGTGCTCTCGGACACGCGGCTCCCCAAGCTCGACGGCTACGGCCTCGTGCGAAGGCTCAAAGAGCGCCCGGAGTGGGCGAACATCCCCGTCGTCTTCCTCACGAGCCAGAAGTCGGTCGAGGACAAGATCCGCGGGCTCGAGCTCGGCGTCGAGGACTACCTCACGAAGCCGATCTTCGTGCGCGAGCTCCTCGCGCGCGTGAACCTGCTCCTCGCGCGTCGCACGCACGACTCGATCGGCAATCGCCAAGCCGCCGGCGGGCGCACGCGCTTCAGCGGATCGATCGCCGACATGGCGGTCGTCGATCTCCTCCAGACCTTCGAGGTGTCGCGGAAGAGCGGGGTGGTCCACCTCAAGACCGCCACCCAAGAGGCCCACGTCTACTTCCGCGACGGCAAAGTGGTCGACGCCGATCTCGGACGCCTTCGCGGTGAAGAGGCCATCTACCGCACGCTCATCTGGAACGAGGCCGAGTTCGAGGTCGAGTTCCGCGACGTGAAGAACGAGGACGTCCTCGAGACGTCGACGCAAGGGATCCTCATGGAGGGGATGCGGCGCGTCGACGAGTGGGGGCGGCTCCTCGAGCAGCTCCCGCCGCTCTCGACCATCTTCGAGATCGACCACTCCCAGCTCCTCGAGCGCCTGAACGAGATCCCCGACGAGCTCAACGGCATCCTTCGTCTCTTCGACGCGCGCCGCACCTTGATGGACGTCGTCGACGAGTCACCGTTCGAGGATCTCTCGACCCTCTCGACCATCTCGAAGCTCTACTTCGAAGGGCTCCTCGTCCCCGTCGCCGACGCGCGCGACACCACCGAAGCGCCCGACGCGGTGGTCCCCGCCGAGCCCGGCGCGTCGGAGACCACGAAGCCGCCGCCGACCGCCATCGAGGAAATGCTCATCGTGCCCGCGAGCGAGAGCACGCGCCCCCCCGCGGCGGTGCTCGAGAAGCTGCATGCGCGCTCGCCGGTGATGACCAACGGACGCCATGTCGAGGCGACGCCGACCGAGCCCTCGGCCACGCCCGTGGAAGAGGCCTCGGCTCCGCCCGCCGCCGTGGCCTCTGCGCCGCCTCCGGCCGCCGAGGTGGCGGAGGTCGCGCCGCTCGCCGCGATCATCGCAGAGGCCGAGCGCGAGGCCGAAGAAGAGCCCGCACCGCCCGCCGAGGCTCCCGAGGAGCCCGCCGAGGAGCCCGCCGAGGAAGAGGAAGCTCCGAGCGAGGAAGCATCGAGCGACGAAGAGCCGTCCGACGAAGAGGAAGAAGAAGAAGAAGAAGAAGAAGAGACGTCGGACGAAGACGAGGAAGAGGAAGAGGAAGAGGAGGAAGAAGAAGAGTCCGAGGAGGCGAGCGACGAGGAAGAGTCTTCGGAGGAACCGTCCGAAGAAGCCGCCGCCGCGCCCGAAGAAGAGCCTTCGCCCGACGAGGTCGAGACCGATCCCCGCCGTGCGCGTACCGCGCGCCTCGAGCGGGGGCGGCCGACTCACCGCCCCGCGCCGCGTCGCCGCTCCGAGGAGGACATCGCCGGGGTGCCGATGGGCGGAGGGCTCCTGTGGGCCAAGCGCATCGGCGCGATGGCGCTCGGCTTCGCCGTCATCGGTGCGTTCTTCGCGTACCAGGCGCGCTCGGGGCCGAACGACGGCGTGAAGCCCGTCCCTTCGACCAGCGCGTCGGCGGCCCCCACCGTCCCCACGACGATTCCGCCGATCCCGCCGCCGCCCAGCGCGACGACCGCGACGACCGCCAGCGCGGCGGTGAGCGCTTCGGCGACGCCGCCCGCGTCGGTCACCCCGCCGGCGAGCGCCTCGGCCGCCGAGCCGACGCACGTCGCGAGCGCCGAGCCGGCCCACTCCGCCCCGCCGCCCCCTTCGAGCGCGCCGACCGCCTCGGCGACGGCCGCCCCTTCGGGCCCCGTCTCGCTCGCGCAGGCGCAGCAAGCGCTCGAGCGCGGCAACACCGCCCTCGCGATCGACATCGCCCGTCGCGCCACCGAGAAGAACCCCGGCGATCCCGAAGCCTGGCTCACGCTCGGCGCAGCCTACGATCAAGCGGGGAGCCACTCGCGGGCGCGCGCCGCCTACAAGAGCTGCGTGCAGAACGGCCAAGGCTCGCGCGTCAGCGAGTGCCGCGCGCTCGCGCAGTGAGCTGACGGCGGCGCGAGCGTGGCGTGAAGCGCGCGCGTCGCGCCCCGAGCCAGGTAGCTACCGGTTCTCGCGACGAATGCGCGGATCGAGCGCCACGTAGGCGATGTCGACGAGCAGGTTGCTGAGGACGACGGCCACCGACGTGATGAGCACGGTGCCGAGGATCACCGGACCGTCGCGATCGAGGAGCGCCCCCACGCTGAGCGCGCCGAGCCCCGGCCAACGAAAGAGCGCCTCGGTCACGATGGCGCCGCCCACGAGCGCGCCGAGATCGAGCGCCATCACGGTGAGGAGCGGCACGAGCGCGTTGCGGAGCGCGTGGTGCGTGACGACGCGCCACGGCGGCACCCCCTTGGCCCGCGCCGTCCGCACGTGGTCTTGCTGCAAGAGGCCGATCATCTCGTCGCGGACGAGGCGCGTGTAATACGCGGCGCCGAAGATGCCGAGGGTGAAGGCGGGGAGGATCACCGACGCGAGGTGCTCGCCCAGCGTTTGCCCGTAGCCGTCGAGCGGCAAGAGCCGGAGGCGATGCGCGAAGACGAACTGCAGGAAGATGCCGAGGATGAACGTCGGCGCGCTGATGCCGAGGAGCGTCGCCCCCACGACCCCGTGGTCCCACGCCGAGCCACGCTTCACCGCGGCGATGATCCCGGTCCCGACGCCGAGGAGCGTTTGCACCAAGATGGCGGCGAAGGCGAGGAACACCGTGCGCGGCAAGCGCTCGGCGAGGATCGTCACCACCGGCCGGCGCTGTTGGTAGCTCCGCCCCAGATCGAGATGCAGAGGCCCAACGCCGTAGCAGCTCGCATGCTCGGCCGGGGGCTTCGTGTCTTCGGTGAGGTGCGGCCCGGTGTGCACGAGCCGCCTCAGAAAGAGCGCGTACTGACGCGTGACCGGTTGATCGAGCCCGAGCTGCGTGCGGATGCGGGCCACGTCGGCGGGGCGCGCTTGAGGACCGGCGGCCATGCGCGCCGGATCGGTGGGGAGCACGTTGTTGATGAAGAAGGCGAGGGTGACCACCGCCCACACGACGAACACCGACCACGCGAGGCGACGAAGGAGGTGGCTCATCGCCGAACCTGGTGGTCGAAGGCAGTTCGCCGATCGAACGAGCCCACGCCGAGCACGCTCGCGAGCGCCGACGAGCCCCACGCGCCGCTTCGAAGCGCCACCGCGCGCGCGCCGCGATCGATCCACGCGTGCGTGATGTCGTACATCCACGACGGGTGCGTCTTCACGTCGCGCGCGTAGGGTTGGCGCACGACGTACCAGCGGTAGGTCGAGGTGAAGGCCCACGGCGCGTCGTCGCGGAGCGTCGCCTCGGCGTCGTCGTAGAGCGCCTGGCGCTTCACCGGATCGAGCTCGCGGTGCGCCTTCTCGATCACGCCGTCGAAGGTCGGGTTTGCGTAGAAGGAGGAGTTGTTGCTGTCCTCCTCGTTGATCGATTTGGACGAGAAGAGCGACTCGTAGAAATCGAGCGCGTCGGGGTAGTCCTGCGACCAGCCTTGGGGCGAGAGCGCGGAGGTCCGCCGCCGGTGCGTGAGCGAGAGGTAGGCGGCGAAGCTCACGATCTTGATGTCGATACGAATGCCGATCTTCGCGAGCTGCTGCTTCACGAGCGGCGCCGTGTACTCGGAGAGCCCCTGGCGGTAGGCGATGTACTCGATGTGCGTCGGGTAGCCGCCTTGGTCCGTCGTCGGATCGTAGGCGTAGCCCGCCTTCTTCATGTGCTCGAGCGCGGCGACGTAGTCGTACTCCTGGCCGCGCACGTTCGGGTTGTAGCCGGGCACCCCGCGGGGGATCGCGTGACCGCTGGCCCCCACCGCGTTGGCGCGGAGCAGGTGGTATTGGTTGCGATCGATGGCCGCGGCGACGGCGCGCCTCACCTCGACGTTGTCGAAGGGGGGCATCTCGACGTTCATGTTCTCGCCGAAGATCGAGTGCTCGGGCTCGAACTCGCCGTACGGCTTCCACCTGGGATCGCTCATGAAGCGGAGCGCGTCCGACTGGTTCAAGTCGCGCGTGACCTCGAGCTCGCCGTCCTCGAGCTTGAAGCGCTGGGTCGCGACGTTCATGCCGTAGAGGAAGACGACCTCGTCGAGGTAGGGGAGCGCGGGATCGAAGTAGTCGGTGTTCCGCGTGAGGGTGAGGCTCCGCCCCCGATCCCAACCCCCCGGGAGGAGGCGAAAGGGCCCCGCGCCGCACGGCGTCCAGTTGTCGACGTAGCGATCGCCGCCGCTCTTGCACACCGGCCTCAGCGTGTGGAGCGCGAGGAGCGGGAGGAAGGTCGAGTCGCGCTCCTTCAAGCGGAAGACGACGGCGTGATCGCCTTCGGCGGTGACCCCGGCGAGGTGCGGCGCCTTCTTCTCGGTGTAGTCGGCGAAGCCTTCGAGGTTCTCGAAGAAGCTGGCGAAGGGGTTCGGCGTGCTCGGGGCGAGCGCGCGCTCCACGCTCCGCACCACGTCGGCGGCGGTGAGCGCGGTCCCGTCGTGAAAGAGCACGCCGGGGCGAAGATGGAAAGTGTACGCGCGTCCGTCGGGGGAGAGGTCCCAGCCCGTCGCCAAGCTGGGGACGACCTTCCCCTCGGCGTCGACGTCGACGAGCCCGGCGAAGATGAGCTCCATCGCTTCGGAGGCGAGGGCGTCGGAGCTTGCCGCCGGATCGAGCGAGCGAATGTCGCCGAAAGATGCAAAGTGCATCGTTCCGCCACGGCGCGGCGTCGGGTCTTCGGGGTGCGCGGCAGGGATCGGATCGCCGAGTGGATCCGAGCACCCCGCGAGGAGGGCGACGCACGCGAGGGCGAGCCAGGCGCGCTTCATGACGCGTCCCTCGGATCGAGCGCGTCCCTCAGCCCCTCGCCGAGCAAGTTGAACCCGAACACGGCGAGCACGATCGCCACGCCCGGCGCGAGGAGGAGCCACGGCGCGGCGGCATAGTAGTCCTGCCCTTCGAAGAGCATGTGCCCCCAGGTCGGCGTGGGCGGCGAGATCCCCGCGCCCAGGTAGCTGAGCACGCTCTCGGCCACGATCATCTGCGCGACCGAGACGGTGGAGAGCACGATGAGCGGACCGGACACGTTGGGGAGCACGTGGCGGAGGAGGATGCTCGGCGTCCTCTGCCCGAGCGCGCGCGCCGCCAGCACGTAGTCGAGCGAGCGCACTTGCAGGGTCTTCGCGCGAAGCACGCGCGCTGTCCCGAGCCACCCGGTGAGGCCGAGCACGACGAGGATGCTCGTCGCCGTCGTTCGCTCGACCGCCGCCGCCACCGCCATGACGAGGAGCAAGAAGGGGAAGGAGAGGAGCACGTCGACGAGGCGCATGAGGCCGACGTCGGCGTTGAGCCTCGGCCCTGCCGCGAGCTTGGCCATCGCGCCGCTCGGCGAGGCCCGCTCGGCCAGGCGGCCCGCGCCCCCTAGGATCGCACCGATCACCACGCACAGAAGACCGAGCCGCGGACGCTCGAGGACGAGGAGCACGAGACCGAGCCCGCCGCCCACGCACAGAACCAGCGGCACGCGCACGCCGCGTGTCCCCTCGTAGAAGCCAGCCACGATCCCCACGAGGGCGCCGAGCAAGCTGGCGATCGCGGTGGCGAAGAGCGCGATGGTGAGCGAGAGGCGCGCGCCGAGCGCCAAGCGCGAGAGCTCGTCGCGGTAGAGCCTGTCGGTCCCCAGCCAATAGGCCGAAGAAGGGCCGCGCGGCGTGGCCGTCGCCTGATCGAGCCCGTTCACGAAGTCGCTGGCGTAAGGATCGTGCCCCGCGAGCCACGGGCCTACGACGGCGAAGACGACGAGCAGCGCCACGATCGCGAGGCCCACCATCGCCCCGCGGTTTCGGCGGAAGCGCGCGCGCGTGCGCGGATCGAGCACTTAGACCGCCTTTCGCCCCTCGGCGAGGAACGCGGTCGTGACGTCGGCGAAGGCGCTCGCGCACTCTTCGGGGGGCGAGTGCCCGCACTCGAGCACCTCGAAGCGCGACTTGGGGAGCTCGCGCGCGAGCCTCCGGCCGTGGGCCATCGGCACCCAGCGATCGTCACGCCCCCAGACGACGAGCGTGGGGACGGTGACGCGCGGCAAGCGGGCCACGAGCGATCGCGTGTCGAGGAGGCCGCGCACCGTGGCGTAGGCCGCCTCGCGCGCCGCCGGCACGTTGAAGAGGTGGAAGAGGTGATCGATGCGCGTCCAGGGGATCTTCTCCTCCGAGGCGAAGACGCGCTCTTTGAAGTGCCCTTGGAACATGCCGCGCCCGCAGAGCTGCTTGAAGGCGAAGGGGCCGAGCAGCGGCAGGCTGGCCACGCGCGCGAGCGGCGTCGCCCGGTGCGGGTAGACGATGGGGGCGACGAGGACGAGCTTGTCGACGACCGACGGATGCTTGCAGGCGAGGGCGAGCGCCGCGGCCCCCCCCATCCCGTGGCCGCAGATGGAGACGCGCGAGAGACCGAGCGCGGCGATGACGTCGACGAGCGACTCGGCGAAGGCCTCGTAGCCGTACGGGTAGCGCGAAGCGGAGGGCTTCTCGCTGTCGCCGAAGCCGGGGAGATCGGGCACGAGGGCGCGGAAGCGCGGGGTGAGGCGCGGGAGGGCGTCCTCCCAAGAGAGGCGGCTCGAGAGGTAGTCGTGCACGAGGAGGAGCGGCGGCCCCTCGCCGGCGTCGAGCAGGCGCACGCGGGCGCCGCGCGCGTTCACGTCGCGGAGCGTTCGGCCGGCGCGTTCGAGCTGGGGGCTCGAGCGGCTCGGCTCCTCCCCCTCGGGGGAGCGCGAAGCGCGTCGTGTCGGGACACGGTCGGCGGCGGCGGCCATGGGCGCACGATACCACCGTCTCGCCGAGCACTTTTCGGCGTCGCGATCGGGCGCGCGCGGGGGGCCGAAGGGGGTCGAAAAATCGTTTCAAACGAACAAGACGGAGCGCGGAAATGCTCGTCGCATCTCGCACGAAATCGCGTGACGGGAAGGGGTTCGAAGGCCCCCGTGTCGCATCCATGGAGTGGGTAGGGGATCCGCGCCCACTGTGACACACATGGAGCACATGGACCCTCATCCAACCCACGGTTATTCCATCGCTTCTCGGACGAGAGCAAAACGGTGTCGATCGTCGAAATCACCCGATCGAGCTATGACATTATCTGTCACACCAACGATCTAAGCGCGCGACTTCGTTCCATGATGGAACCACTACAAAAAAAAGCGCGTCACGTCGTTGACCGCGATCTTTTGAGTGGATTAGGGTCGCCCTCGGTTCCGATGACCTGGGCGTTTCCTGCCCGCGTCACTGCGACCTTCGCAGTTCCGCAGTAAGGGCACCGTCGCAGTCGCGGCGGACGGGAGACGGCGAGTGAGCCACGAAGTCTTCTCCGATGACGAGCTCTCGCGAGTCGAGCGAGAGCACCCGCAAGGGTTGTCGTCGGATCAGATCGTGGAGCTGTTCACGCGCCGAGGGTTCAAGTTCACCGAGAGCAGTCTTCGTAAGTACATCCAACTCGGTCTCCTCCCGCGAAGTCGGCGGGTAGCCATCCAAGGGGGACAGCGAGGTTCGCAGGGGCTTTATCCCGCGACGGTCGTGCGGCGGATCCAGCGTTTGAAGTCGATGCTGGGCACGTACACGATCGAACAGATTCAACGCGAGTTTCTCTTCGTGCGCGGTGACGTCGAGGAGCTCGAGATGGTCCTAGAGAGAATTTTTTCGGCGCTCTCTTCTGCTGCCCGAGGCTCGCGAGGTGTCGCGCGCGAGCTAGGGGAAGCGAGGGCGCTCGCAGCGGACCTCGTGGCCAAGGTCACGAGCGTGGAGACTCGCCTCACGATGCAGGCACGCCTGCAACGCGAAGCGGTCTGAAGCGGCGAAGGATCGCCGGCCGTAGGGCCAGCGCTCCGCGAATCATCAAGTCGCAAAGGGGGCATGTGGCTGTGTGTGGGCAGAGGCGGCCCGCGCACCAGCCTTCAGGGAGTCTTTTGCTTCGAGCGCGAGCCGGGAGGAACGGATCATGGACGGGAAGACGTTTGCGGACCTGGACGGGGCGGAGAGCACGGCGGACGGCGAGACGATCGCGACGGTGACGTCGATCGACGGCACGCCGATGACCGGTGCAGAGCCGATGATCGATGGCGCGCTCGCTCTGGCCCCCGCGGCCGAAGAAGAGCCCGCCGTGACGCGCGAGCAGCGCCGCTCGCGTCGCAAGCGCGACGTTCGCGCGCGCACCATCAGCGTGAAGCGCATGACCAAGCGCGAGCTCGAGCTCGGCCGCATGCTCTACCCCGAGGTGGACGTCGAGAAGCCGAAGACCCGCGCCGACTGCGCGCAGGGCGCACGTCCGTGCCCCTTCGTCTCGTGCAAGCACCACCTCTACCTCGACGTCTCGGCGCGCACCGGCGCCATCAAGCTCAACTTCCCCGACCTCGAGGTCTGGGACATGGCCGAGACCTGCGCGCTCGACGTCGCCGACCGTGGCGGCACGACGCTCGAAGAGGTCGGCGCCATCATGAACCTCACCCGCGAGCGCATTCGCCAGGTGGAAGTGAAGGGGCTCGCCAAGCTCGAAGCCCTGAAGGACATGTCCGCGCTCCGCGACTACGTGGACGAGGGCCCCGTCGGCAAGCGCCGCCTCCCCGTGCTGACGCGCGACGAGGACGAAGACGTCGAAGAGGGTGACGAGGACAACGACAGCGACGAGGTCGAGGCGAAGGCCGCGCCCGCCGCCGACGACGACTTCGACGTCGAGGCGTTCGCCTCCGCCGAGCTCGACGCCGAATGAGGATGGCGCGCTCGCGCAGCGCGCCCCCGTAGCTTCCCGCTTTCTTCTTCGCTTCCTCTTTGCTCCGTCGCCTTCGCCGAGACGAACGCAGGAGCTCGACCGACCCCGCGCGATTTCGCGCGGCACCCGCTCGCACAAACCCTGAAAAAAAGACGGCCCGCCGCGGATACCCTCCCCGCGCGCGGGCCGTCGTCCGTTGACCTCTCGAAGGCGCGCGGCTACTTCGCGGGCATGACCGTTCGCGTCGCGCTCCTCTCCGTCTCGGACAAGACCGGCCTCGTCCCCTTCGCCCGTGCGCTCGCCGCTCGCAAGGTGACGCTCCTCTCGAGCGGAGGGACCGCCAAGGCGCTCGCCGCCGAGGGGATCCCGGTCGAGACGGTGGAGAGCTACACGGGCTCGCCCGAGGTGATGGACGGTCGCGTGAAGACGCTCCACCCGCGCGTCCACGGCGGCATCCTCGCCCGCGGCGATCAAGACCTCGTCGACCTCGAGAGGCTCGGCGCGCGGCTCATCGATCTGGTGGTCGTGAACCTCTATCCGTTCGAGAGAGTGGCAGCCAAGGCCACGTCTTCGCACGAAGAAATCGTGGAGAACATCGACATCGGTGGTCCTTCGATGGTGCGCTCGGCGGCCAAGAACCACGCGCGCGTCACCGTCGTGTGCGATCCGGCGGACTACGACCGCGTGCTCGGCGAGATCACCGCGAAGGACGACGTGAGCGCGGCGACGCGCGCCGAGCTCGCGGCCAAGGCCTTCGCCCACACCGCGGCGTACGACGCGGCCATCAGTGGTTACCTCTCTTCGCGCGAAGCCGACGGGACGCGCGCCGCCTTCCCGCGCTACCTCACGCTCCCCTACGAGCGAGCGTATTCGCTGCGTTACGGCGAGAACCCGCACCAACAAGGTGCGTTCTATGTCGAGCGCGGTGCGGCTCCGGGATCGCTCGCGCGCGCCGAGAGCTTGGGGGCGGGGGGCAAGGAGCTCTCCTTCAACAATCTCGTCGACGTCGAAGCGGCGTTGGATGCGGTGCGTGAGTACACGCAAGCCGCCGCCGTGGTGGTGAAGCACACGAACCCGTGCGGGGTCGCCGTGGCCGAGACGCTCGCCGACGCGTACAAGACCGCGCGCGAGGCCGATTCGCTCAGCGCCTTCGGCGGCATCGTGGCCCTGAACCGCGGCGTCGATCGGGCGACGGCGGCGCTCCTCGCCGAGACGTTCCTCGAGTGCGTGGTCGCTCCGAGCTTCGACGACGACGCGCTCGAGATCCTCCGCGGAAAGAAGAACCTGCGCCTCCTCGCGACCGGGGCGTGGCTCCCGGCAGACCACGCCGCGCTCCAGTACAAGCGGGTCGGCGGCGGCCTCGTCGTGCAGACGCGCGACGCGAGCGCCGAGGGCGAAGTGACGAACGGCAAGGTCGTCACCAAGCGCGCGCCGACCGCGGCCGAGCTCGCACAGCTCGATTTCGCCTGGCGCGTGGGCAAGCACGTCAAGTCGAACGCCATCGTCCTCGCCTCGGGCGAGGGGGCGCGCGTCTTCACCGTGGGCGTCGGCGCCGGGCAAATGTCCCGCGTGGTTTCGGTGCAGATTGCATGTGAAAAGGCGGGCCCGCGCGCCAAGGGGAGCGTGCTCGCCTCGGACGCGTTCTTCCCTTTCCCCGACGGCCTCGAGGCCGCGGCCAAGGCCGGCGTGACCGCCGTGGCGCAGCCTGGCGGAAGCGTGAAGGACGCCGACGTGATCGCCGCCGCCGACGCCCACGGCGTCGCCATGGTGCTCACCGGCGTGCGGCATTTCCGGCACTGATCCCCCCAGGGAAACTTCGCCACTTTCTTGGCCCGGCTCTCGGGCCTGTGACAACAGCCATCGTGGCGCGCGCGAGCTCTTCGCGGGCGAGGGGAGAGCCACCATGGCCGCGATGTTCGAAGACTGCAGCATCTGCAACCAGCGCTTCGAGGTTCAGTTCCGCTACCAAATGGAGGAGCGGGACGGGGGCTTCCTCTTTTTCTGCTCGCAGGACTGCCACGGGCGTGAGCTCCGCGGCGACGTCGACGGCGGCGTGGTCTGCACGGCGTGCAGCAAGCGCTTCTCGGTCGAGCTCGTCTCGCAGGTGCTCCACGTGCGCGGCGAGCGCCGCTACGCCTGCTCCGACCCCTGCCGCGCGCAGCTCCTCGACGAGTCGCGCGGTGCGCGCCTCGGGGCCATCTCCGCGCCGCCGCCGTCGATCGCCGTGGTGCCGGAGCGCGCCCCGCTCGCGCCCCCCTTCGTCGCCTCGTCGGTGGCGACGCCGGTCGTGGCCCCGACCCCAGCGCCCGCGGTGACGCCGCTTTCCGCGTCGGTCACGTCGGCCACGCTGCCCGCGACGCCTTCGCTCCGTCCGGTGACGGTCGCGCCGCCGACCGCGCCACAGACCCCCGCCGCCCGTCGCGCCAGCGCGAAGATGCACGGGCCGCGTCGCCTCGCCGTCTTCAACCACAAGGGCGGCACGGGAAAGACCACGACCAGCGTGAGCGTCGCCGCCGGCCTCGCCCAGCGCGGTCTTCGCGTCCTGCTCGTCGACACCGACTCGCAAGGCAACGTCGGCGTCTCGCTCGGTGTGAAGGCGCAGACCTCGCTCTACCACGTGGTGGTGATGGGGATGAAGCCCGAGGCCGCCGCGGTCAACGTGCGCGAGAACCTCGACGTGCTCGTGGCGAACGAGACCCTCGCCGCCGCCGAGCTCTACCTCGCCGGTCGTCAGAACCGCGACCGCATCTTGCGCGAGCGCCTGGCCTCGGCGAGCGACGCCTACGACGTGGTGGTGCTCGACTGCTCTCCCTCGCTCTCCTTGATGAACCAGAACGCGCTCGTCTTCGCCGACGGGATCCTCGTCCCGGTGGCGTGCGATTTCTTGAGCCTCGTCGGCGTGCGCCAGGTCATCAAGACGGTGAAGAACGTCAACTCGCTCCTCCACCACCCGGTGCAGATCTACGGCGTGCTCCCCACGTTCTACGACGCGCGGGCGCGCATCTGCCGCGACGCGGTGGAGACGCTCAAGGAGCACTTCGGCGATCGGTGCCTCGCGCCGGTCCGCGCGACCATCAAAATCAAGGAAGCGCCGGCGCAGTCGCGCACGGTGTTCGAGTACGCCCCCGACTCCAACGCGGCCGAGGACTACCAGCGGGTGGTCGATCGCTTGGTCGACGGCCCGGCGGCGGCTCGGGTAGGTCGCGAGGCGACGAGCGAGCACCTCGAAGCGGCGGCCGCTTCGGCCTGACGGCCACAGATTCTGCGGCGCGCGGCGTCGCTCTTACGATTTCGAGAAGGACGAGAAGGAGATCATCATGGCGGCGCGAGACGACGAGGCGGGAGAGGCGATGCGCGTGCTCGACGTCGACGAGGTGCAGGGGGTGCTTTCGGGCAGCTTCTACACGCCCGTCGAGCGCGAGACCCGACGCAAGCGGCCCGAGGCCGAGAAGCCGGCGCACTACAAGGTGATCTGCATCTCGATGTACACGAAGGATCTCGATCGCCTCGACGAGCTCGTCGGCGACTTGAAGAAGCGCGGCGTGACCAAGGCGAACCGAAGCGCGCTCATCCGCGCTGCGCTCGACCAGATCGACCTCGACAAGGTCCCCCGCGGGATGTGACAGCGCCCCGCGCTCCCTGGATTTTCCAGCGGTTTCGCTCGCGGGGCTTGCAAGCCGGCCGCGCTCGTTGCAAAGAGCGGCGTGCGTTTCGCCTCCGACCGCTCGGCCAAAGCCCTTCTTTTCGCCGCGTTCGCCCTCGCGCTCGTCGCCACCGCGGCCTGCGCGAAAGGGGTGACGGCCGACGACGGCACGTCCGGCGAAGGGGGGACGAGCGGCGGTGACGGCGGCGCCGCGGGCGACGACGGATCGGCCTCCGGCGACGACAGCGGCGGTGGCGGCGGCGACGCCGATCCCGGCGGCACCACGCCGGCGGGTCCGGGCGACGTCGTGCTCAGCGAGATCATGTTCGATCCCTCCGGCGCCGAGCCGCAGCAAGAGTGGGTCGAGATCTACAACACCACCCCGGGGGCCAAGAGCCTCGCCGGCCTGTCGCTCGTCGACAACGGCGGGCGCAGCCACACCATCGCCTCGGGCGTGACGGTGTCGGGCCACGGCTTCGTGGTGCTCGTGCACGATCACACCGGCGCGCTTGCGGCGGCGCTCCCCGGCGCGGGCTCGCTCTACGAGTACGGCGCCGACGGCGGAGGACCGCTCCTCGCGAACAGCGCGCAAGCGAGCATCGCTCTCATGAAGGGGAGCACGTCGATCGTGAACGTTCCTTACGGCGGCTTCTCGATCGGCAGCAACGGCGCGAGCATTCAGCTGAAGACCTTGACCGCCGCGGCGAGCGCGTCGAAGGCGAGCTGGTGCGAGTCGCTCCACCCGTGGCCGGGCGGTGGCGACAAGGGGACGCCGGCGGCAGCGAACGACTGCCCGTAGGCGCTCGGGCTCCGAGCTCGTGAGCG
Source organism: uncultured Polyangiaceae bacterium (assembly GCA_964531795.1). GTDB lineage: Bacteria > Myxococcota_A > Polyangia > Polyangiales > Polyangiaceae > CAZHHD01. Next base: position 117,241 of record CAZHHD010000019.1, read on the forward strand.
CTTGCGGCGTTCAATCGGCGTAGTCGTAAGGACCACCGCGCTCGAGCGCGCGTGCATACGCAGGTCGCGCGTGGATACGCCGAACGAACTCGGCGATTTTGGGACGCGTCACGAAATCCTCGATGCGACTGGCGGCAGCCTCGAGAGGGAAGCTCATTTGAATGTCGGCGGCGGTGAGCTCCTCGCCGGCGAACCACGTCGACTTCCCGAGCTCGGCCTCGATGAAGTCGAAGTGCGTCTTGATCTGCGGGGTGATGAAGGCCTTCTTCACCTCCGCCGAGATCCCCTTGGCGATCGGCTTGACGAAGAACGGCATGGGGCTCGTCTCGATGCGATCGAAGACGAGCTTCAAGAGGAGCGGCGGCATGGCCGAGCCTTCGGCGTAGTGAAGCCAGTAGGTGTAGCGAAGCCGCTCGGGGGAGCCCGCGGGCGGGATCAGCCGGCCCTCGCCGTAGCGTGCGACCAAGTACTCGAGGATGGCCCCCGACTCGGCGAGCGTGTTGCCGTCGTCGGTCACGACCGGTGACTTGCCGAGCGGGTGCACCGCGCGAAGCTCCTTCGGCGCGAGCATCGTCTTCGCGTCGCGCTGGTAGCGCGTGATCTCGTAGGGGACGCCGAGCTCTTCGAGGAGCCAGAGCACGCGCTGCGAGCGCGAGTTGTTGAGATGATGGACGTGAAGCATCGAGAGGTCTTACTACGACGCGCCCCTCGTTACTCGAGTCCTCCCCAAAACGTCGCGAGGTCGCCGGGCAGCGGCGCTTCGATGCGCACGCGCTCGCCGGTGATCGGATGCGGCAAGGTGAGCGCGCGCGCGTGGAGCGCGTGGCGCGGGAGCTCGAGCAGCGTGGCGTCGTCTTCCGTCAGCTCGCCGTCGGCGCCGCGGGCGAAGAGCGACTCGTCGGGGCCGTACAGCTTGTCGCCCACGATGGGCGCGCCGAGGCCGGCGAGGTGCACGCGAATCTGGTGCTGGCGCCCGGTCTCGAGGTCGCAGCGCACGAGCGAGTAGACGCGCCCGTCGTCGCCGCGGCGCACGCCGAGCACACGAAAGCGCGTGGCGGCGAAGAGCGCGTCGCTCGTCTTGCCCGAGCGCATCTTCACCTTGTAGCGGCTCTCGGGATCGAGCTCGAGCGGCTCGACGTGACGGAACGTGCGGCGCTCGTGGGTCTCGTTCGCGCGCGCTTCACCGGCGAGCCGCGCGTCGCTCGCGCCGCCTTCGGCGTCGTCCTCGTCGTAGACCGCGTCGCGCGCACCCATCTCGGGGACGCCCCAGGTGATGGCCATGTAGCGCTTGTCGATGTCGTCGCGGAGCTCGAGCTGGCGCTTGAGGGCGCGCTCGCACGCCGCGGTCTTGGCCACGAGGAGCACGCCGCTCGTCTCGCGGTCGATGCGGTGTCCGAGGCGGAGAAACTCCCCCGGGCGCTCGGCTTGGAGCAGCTTGATGAGGGTGTTCTTGTGGTAGCGCGCGGTCGGGTGCACCGGCAGGTTCGCCGGCTTGTCGACGGCGAGGAGGTGATCGTCCTCGTAGACCACCGGGATCACCGTGGGGACCGGCGTCTCGTCCCACGGCGCACGCCACAAGAGGATTTGCTGCTCGGCGCGCACCCGATCGTTCGACTTCATGCGTCGCCCGCGGTCGTCGTAGGCGCTCATACGCACGATGTATTGCGTGCGCGTGCGGCTCGTTCGCCGCAGCTGGCTCTGGAGGAACACGTCGAGGCGCATCCCCGCGACCTCGGGCGGCACGCGAAACACGCTCACGATCGAGCCTTCGGCCACCCCCGGCGGGCGGACGTACTCGGCCTCGGAGACGCGCAGGCGGGTCACGGGGGGATACTTACGTGCTACAAGCGCCTCGGCCATGGAAATTCTCTTCGTGACGACCGAGCTCGCCCCGTTCGTGAAGGTGGGGGGTCTCGCCGACGTCGCCGCCGCGCTCCCCAAGGCGCTTCGCGGTCTCGGGCACAAAGTGACCCTCGTCCTCCCGCGGTTCCCCGCGTTCGAAGAGGGCGGCCTCTTGATGGCGCGCCGGCTCACCCCGCTGAAATTCACCCTCGGCGACCGCGCGTTCGACGTCACCGTGTTCGACGGCCGCCTCGCTTCGCAGGTCGACATCGTCCTCGTCGACTCGCCGGGCCTCTACGATCGCGCCGGCGTGTACGGCGAGCGCGGGGAAGACTTCGCCGACAACGCGATTCGCTTCGCCGTGCTCTCGCGTGCCGCGGCGGAGATCGCCCGCCAGCGCGCCCAAGGTGGCGCCCCCTTCGACGTCGTCCACTGCCACGACTGGCCGGCGGCGCTCGTCCCCGTGTACCTCGAGGATCTGCGCAAAGAGGAGCCGGCCCTCGCGGCCACGCGCACGGTGCTCACGCTGCACAACGTCGCCCACCAAGGGGTGTTCCCCAAAGAGACGCTCCCGTCGCTCGGCCTCGCGTGGGAGCGCTTCCGGATGGACGGGCTCGAGTTCTACGGGAAGATCAACCTGCTCAAGCAAGGGATCTTCTCCGCCGACGCCGTCACCACCGTGAGCCCCACGTACGCGCGTGAGATCCAGACCGACGGCCAAGGCCACGGCCTCGAGGGGGTGCTCCGCGCGCGCGGCGCAGCGCTCCTCGGCGTGCTCAACGGCGTGGACTACGGGATTTGGAACCCGGCGACCGATCCGCACCTCGTGGCCCGCTTCGACGCCGAAGAGGTGCGCGGCGTACGCGAGCTCGGCCCGGGGAAGACGCGTTGCCGCGGCGCGCTTCGTAAGGAGCTCGGCCTCCCGATCGGCGAAGAGGGGCCCATCGTCGCCAGCGTCGGTCGTCTCGTCGCGCAAAAGGGGATCGATCTCACGCTCGAGATGGTGCCGAAGCTCCTTCGCGCGAGCGACGCGACGGTCGTGATCGCCGGCGACGGCGACCGCGACACGGTGGCCAAGGTCGAGGCGCTCGCGAGCGGGTCGGCCGGCCGCGTCGTCTTCGCCAAGGCCGCGAGCGAAGGGCTCGTGCATCGCATCTTCGCCGGGGCCGACATCGCGCTCGTCCCCAGCCGCTACGAGCCGTGCGGCCTCGTGCAAATGTACGCGCAGCGCTACGGCGCGGTGCCGGTGGGGCGCGCGACCGGCGGGCTCGCCGACACCATCGTCGACTGCGACGCCAAGCTCGAGACGGGGACCGGCTTCCTCTTTCAAGAGCCGACGGCCATGGCGCTCCTCGGCGCCACCGAGCGCGCGATCGCCGCGTGGGCACACCCCGCGTGGCCGGGCCTCGTGCGTCGCGTAATGCGCCTCGACCGCGGGTGGGAGCGCCCGGCGCGCCGCTACGAGCAGCTCTTCAAGTCGCTTCAACCGACGGCGGCGAGCTGACACGCGCTACGTGATGCGCGGCGTCGACCGAGCGCATCGCTCGCGCGAGCCACGAAGCGCGTAGCGCCACGCGCGCGCCGATCACCGCTTGGTGAATCACGAACAGCCCGACGAGCGCGCCACCGGTGCGCCCGCCTAGCTTCTCTGCCGCCATCGAGCCGAGCACCACGGGGACGAGCGCCGCGAGCGCGCGCCATCCCCACGAGAACACGTTGGCCACGGGGTGCCTGCGTAGCGTCTTCCATCCGAGCACCGAGGCGCGGAGGGCCGAGACGCGGAAGCGCACGACGGCCGCGCGCGCGAGGTCGTGCATCACACCGACCGCGGCGACGAGGATCATGAGCACCGCGCCCACGACGAAGCCGGCTTGATCGGCGCGCGCTTCGCCCGCGCTCCCCGCGAGGCTCGAGGTGACGAGGCTCCCTGCGCCCACCGCGAGGCCGACGAGGAGCCCCTCGGCGATCGTGGCGAGCAAGAGCAAGAAGAGGAGCGAAGGGACCGAGCGCGTGGCGCGGCGGAGGAGCGCCGAAGCGCGCAGGTTCGTGCGATCCCGCGTGGTGTGCGCCACGGCCACGAGGAGCGCCGCCAGGGGGAAGAGCCCGCCCAAGAGCGCCACGGGGAGGACGACGACCAAGTGCCCGAAGAGGGCGGGGGTCGCGTCGCGTGCATGATGCACGAGATCGTAGAGGGCCAGCGCCCCGGGATCGAAGAGCGGTCCGTCGCCGCGCGGGTGGGCGCCGTACGCGCCGGCCACGTAGCGCGCGAAGGGCCACGCCATGGCGAGGCCGAAGACCGCCGTCCACGCCCACACCATGAGGACGACGACGGGGTGACGGCGTGCGCGCATCGACCCGTTGGCGACGAGGGCGATGGCGGCGTCGGGGGTGGATGCGCGGTCGCTCATGGCCCGAGGAGCTCCAAGGCGAGCTCAGCCCAGTACGAGGTGCGCTCGGTCGTGCGCGCGACGCTCGCGCGTTCGCCGGGATTCCGTCGCGCGAAGTTGTTCATCGGTTTTTCGTCGAGGAGGACGCGGTGGTCGGGATCGATCTCCACCGCCTCGATCGCCGCTTTCCCCGCGTAGGGGAGCCGCGCGCTGTCGCCTTGGCCGTCCCAGGTGAGGCGCTGCTTCTCGCCCCCTTCGAGCGTGAGCTCGATCTCGACGGGGAAGGAGAGGTTGCCGCGGCGGGTGACGAGCACCCAGCCCTCGTAAGTTCCGTCGCCGAGACCGCGCGCCTGTGTCTCGCGGCGGCCACCGCGATCGAAGAGCCCGGCCACGCCCGTCTTCGGGTGGCTCTCGATGCCGCTCACGACGTAGTCCACCCACGCCTTGTCGAAGAGCGCGGCGCGGAGGTTCTCTGCCGCCGCGGGACCGACCACCTCGCGGAAGGAGGCGACGAGATCCTCGGGGCGTGGGTGGTGGAAGCGGTTCTTCCTCGTGTAGCGGCCGAGCGCGCGGCTCACGAGCGCGTCGCCGTACACGCGACGCAAGGTCTCCACGATCTCGCCGGTGCGCTCGTACACCAGCGCGCCGTAGCGACCGCCGGTGTCGAACGCATAGGCCGGCTGCGCGACCGGCTCGTCGTGGGCCGCTTCGTTGCCGGTCACGGTCTGCAAGCTCGTGTCGCTGAAGGTGAGGCCGGTGAGCGAAGCCACCGAGCCTTCGCCGCGCCACGCGCCGAGCCCCTCCGCCTCGGCGTAGCTGTTGAGCCCCTCGTCGAGGAAGGGGAAGTGGACCTCGTCGGTCGCCACCATCCCGTAGAAGTACTGGTGTCCGAACTCGTGAATCGTGACGAGCTCGATGCCCAGGATCTCGGGCGGCGTCCACCACGGTCCGCCGGTGGTGATGAGCGTCGGATACTCCATGCCGCCGGCTTCGCGCGCGGTGTCGGGCGGGTGCACGAGGGTGAGCACGGCGTAGGGGTAGCGGCCGTATTTTTCCCGGTAGTGCGGCAAGGCGAAGCGCATCGTCGCGAGCTCGCGCTCGGCGACGCGTCGGTACCCGGGCGGGTAGAGGAGCGTGACGACCACGCCGTCGATGGCCTCGCCGGCGGTCTGCCACTGGTCCCACGCGGTCCAGGCAAAATCGTGCACGTCCTTCTGCACGTGACGCTCGATGCGGCGGAGCCCGCGATCGATGCGCGTCTCCACGGCGGGCCCGGTCGCGCCGATCTGAAAGGCGGCGGGGACGTCGAGCGTGACGTCGTAGGTGCCGAAGTCGGCGTAGAACTCAGCCAAGTGGTGGAAGGGGAAGTGCGCCCAGGTGCCGTCGGGCTCGAGCCGCGCGAGCTTGGGGAACCACTGCGCCACCATGTGGAACGAGCCGTCGTAGCCGGTGCGCTCGACCACCGAGGGGAGCTTGTCGTCCCACGCGACGTCGAGGTGGATCGTCTCTCCCGGCGCGACGACGCGGGGGAGGGGCACGCGCGCGTCGGTCTCGTCGTCCGAGTCGGGGCGATGAAGCTCGGCCTTGGCCCACAGATCGGCCCCTGATGCTTCGCGGAGCGTGAGCTTCCTCACGTCGATCGAGCCCCAGTCTTTGATCGGCTCGATGCCACGGCCGCCGTGGCCCACCGGCTCGCTCAAGAAGGCGCTCTTCTCGTTCTTGAAGGCGTTCAAGTAGAGGTGCAGCCACAGCTCGGTGAGCGGCGCGCGGCTCGTGTTCCGGAGGGTGATGGTCCCTTCGCCGTGCACGGTGTGCGCCGCGGGATCGAGCGTCGCCGTGAGTGTGTAGTCGACGACGTCTTCGGCGTGCGCGGGGAGGCTCGCGTCGTCGTCCCACGCGGCGTCGTTCTCGCCCGCGGGGTGCGCCGCGTCTTCGGCGGGTGGCGGCGCAGCGAGAGTGGCGGCCGCTTCCTGATGCGAATCCTGAGGAACGAGCGGCGGCGCGCAGGCCACGAGCGCGAGCCAAGACAGGAGCGCTGCGCGTCGCATGGCGCTACCATAGATCGGAAAATGCGCTCCCTGGTGCCGCTCGTCGCTTCGGGGCTCGTTGCCCTTCTCGTCGTCGGCACGACGGCCTCGGGGTGTGGTAGCGACGGCGCGACCACGGGCGGTGGCGGCGACGACGGCGGAGGTGGGGGCAGCGGCGACGGCGCCCCCGGCGACGGCGCGGGCGACGGTACGGCGCGCCACGGCGTCTTCGTCCAAGGCGGCGAGCTGGTGGTCGACGGCATGGTGACGACGCTCTTCGGCGGCGACCTCCACTACTTCCGCGTGCGCGATCCGGGCTTCGACGGAACGAAGACCCAGGCCCTCTGGCGCGACTCCCTTCAGAAGATGAAGGACGCGCACATGAACCTCGTGAGCACGTACTTTCCCTGGGACTACCACGCCCCCTCCGACGGGCAGTGGGATTTCCAGGGCGCGCGCGACGTCGACGCGTTCCTCAAAATGACCTGCGACGCGGGGATGAAGGTCATCGCCAAGCCGGGGCCGCTCATCACCGGCGAGTGGCCGTACGGCTTCGGCTCCTACGGCGCGGTGCCGGCGTGGTGGAAGGCGGCGCACCCCGATTCGCTGGTGAAGAAGGCTGACGGCTCGCCGTTCTCCTTCAGCCTCACCGGCGACGCGAAGCAGCAGCAACCGACCTACCTCGACGACACGTACCTCGCGTCGGTCGGCGGGTGGTTCGATCACATCCTCCCGATCGTGAAGAAGTACGTCGACAGTCGGTGCGTCATCGGGCTCCAGGTCGACAACGAGACGAACCTCTATTGGGCGAACCGCTTCGGCGACGTCGACTACAACCCGCGCGCGGTGGCGCACTACCGCGCGTTCCTCGCGACGCGCTACGGCAGCGTGGGGACGTTGAACGCCGCTTACGGCACGACCTACGCGACCTTCGACGCCGTCGTTCCGCCGAGCAAGATGCCCGCGAGCGCGCTCGACAACGTCGCCGCGCGCGACTGGTACGACGCCGGCGAAGCGTACGTCCTCGCCTACATGAAGACGGTGCGCGGGATGATCGAGGCGCGCGGCATCCACGAGCCCGACGTGATCTTCCTCACGAACGACTCGCCCTTCGGCATCCCCACGCGGAACCTGCTCGTCCACGACGGTCGCGTGAAGAACCAGGTGGGGCTCACCGGGCTCGACCTTTACCCGAAGCAGCTCCCGACCAACGGCGAGCTCAACGACAATCCCTTCCAGGTCGACTACGACACGAAGCTCTACGAGGTCTACAACCACCTCTACACGAAAGACCCCGGCGCCTTCGCCTTCGGGGCCGAGCTCCAAGGTGGCTTCTACGACTTCCCGCTCGGCGTGCACCCCAACGTGGCCCCCGAGTCGACGGACCAGCTCCTCGCCAAGGGCTTCGGTCACGGGCTGCGCGGCGGCTCGTTCTACATCCTTCGCGGCGGGATCAACCTCGACGGCTCGAGCTACGATTTTCAAGCGGCCATCGGTCTCGACGGCTCGCTCCGCCCTCGCTACGACGTGCTGAAGAGCTGGGGCGCGATGCTGGCCTCGACGACGCTCGCCCGCGCCGACGAGATCGAAGATCCGATCGCCATCGTGCAGGATCCGGCCTACGCCGTGCCGCAAGCGGGCACGAACGACGACCTTCAAGCGCTCTACACGACCGAGTACGACGCTCTCTTCGGCTGGCTCGTGAACGCCGGCTTCAACCCGGCGGTGGTCGACGCTTCGCTCGCGACGGCGGACGATCTCGCGAAATACAAGGTCGTCTTCACCCTCGCGCCCCAGCTCGTCGACCGCGCGACCGCGGGGAAGCTCGTCGCCTACCACCAAGGCGGCGGTGTCATCGTGCAGACGCTCGATCCCGGCTCGCGCGCGCTCGACGGCTCGACCCCCAAAGAGGTGAGCGACCTCGCGGCGCTCTTCCCCGTCGACAGCGCGGGGATGTACTCGTGGCCCGGGCTCCCGCTGCGGTCGGGCATGGCGAACCAAAAGCTCTCCGGCGCCGAAGGGCAGGTGCGAACGTACTGGTACGAGACCTTCTGGAACGCGCGACCGAGCGATCCGGTGAGCCCGCTGATCCTCGAACGCCAACAGCCGCTCGGCGGCGACGGGAAGATCGTCGCCTTCGAGACCGTAGAGAACGGCGCGCCGCGCGCGCTCCTCGGCGGCTACGTCGCCTCGGTGTTCAACGCCAGCGACTACTACGGCGCCGACGTCACCGAGCTCGGCCTGAAGCGCGCGCTCGCACGGCACCTCGTGGGTCTCGGCGGTGTGACGCCGACCCTCTCCGCCACCGCGGTGAAGGAGGAGGCGTGGGCCCGCGTCGATCGCGGGCAGGGGATCGTCTACCTCTTCGTGGTGAGCGATCACGACGCGGGGACCGTGCACGTCGACATCGCCGATCTCGCGCCGCTCGGGCTCGACGGCGCGACGACCTACAGCCTCACCGAGCTTCGCCACGGGGCGAGCTACGGCACGCGCACCGGCGCTTCGCTTCGCGCCTCGGGCATCGACGTGCCGCTCCCCAAGTACGGCGTGGGCGTCGTGCAGATCCGAAAGCCGTAGCGCGCGTCGTCAAAAGAGCGCGAGCTGACCGCGGCGCGCGAGCGGGCGCTCGAACGTGGCCCGCGTCTCCCGCGGGACGTGATCTTCCTGCAAGAGCCCGAGGCGCTTGGCCGTCTGCTCGAAGAGCTGCCCGATGGCGTCGGCGTACGGCCCCTCGCCGTGGCCGCGCGAGCCGAAGCGCGCGTCGTTCATCTTGCCGCCGCGCACGTCCTGGATGCGGCGAATGATCTTGTCGGCGCGGAGGGGGAGAGCTTCGCGAATGCGCTCGACGAACACCTCCTTCACCGGGCCGGGGAGGCGGAGCATCGTGTAGCCGGCGAAGGCGGCCCCCGCGTCTTTGGCGGCGGCGAGCACGTCGCCGATCTCTTCGTCGCCGAGGCCGGGGATGACCGGCGCCACCATCACCCCCACGCGGAGCCCGGCGGCGGCGAGCCGCTCGACGGTGCGCATGCGGCGCTGCGGGGTGGCGACGTACGGCTCGACGGCGCGCGCCTTCGCCGGATCCCAGATGGGAATGCTCACGGCGATGCCGAAGTCGGCGCGAGAGGCGAGGGAGGTGAGCACGTCGAGGTCGCGCTCGACGAGCGGTGACTTGGTGATGACGAACGCCGGGTTCTTGTACTCTGCACAGACCTCGAGGCACCCGCGCGTGAGCCGGTACGAAGCCTCGAGCGGCTGGTAGCAGTCGGTCACGCCGCTGAAGGTGATGGAGTCCCCCTTCCAGCTCGCCTTGTCGAAGGCCTCGCGCAGGAGATCGGGGGCGGCGAGCTTCACCACGATCTTGCGGTCGAAGTCGGTGCCGGCGCCGAAGCTCAGGTACTCGTGCCCGGGGCGGGCGTAACAGTAGGCGCACGCGTGAAAGCAGCCGCGGTACGGGTTCGCGCTGTACGTGAAGGGGAGATCGGGGCTGTCGTTCTTCGAGAGGAGCGTGCGCGAGGTGTCGTGCAGCACCTCGAGCGCGACGCCGGGGTTCTCCCCGTCGAGGTACTCGACCGTGGCGCTCGACCACGGGTTCGGCGGGTTGTGGACGGGGAGAAATCGCACCGGCGCGGCCCTCCGAGGCCTCGGAGGAGCACTATACACAAGTTCAGTGGCGACGAAAGGGCCGTCGCGCGCGAGAGTCTCCTCCGTGTCCGCGCTCGATCCGACGTTCGATCCTCGAGCGGTAGAAGCCTCGGTGCTCGACGTCTTTCGCCGCGCCGTCCTTCACGTGCCGGCGTACCGCGCGCTCCTTCGCGCCTACGAGATCGACCCGAACGCCGTGCGCACGCTCGACGACTTTCGTCGCTTGCCGCTCGTCACGCGCGAAAATTATCTCAGCGCCTACCCCCTGCTCGATCGTTGCCGCGACGGGAAGCTCGTGGGCGGAGCCGACTTGGTCGCGGTCTCTTCGGGCTCCACCGGCGAGCCGACGTTCTGGCCGCGGTCGGTCGCCGACGAGGTGCACGTCACCGCGCGCTTCGAGCAGGTCTTCCGCGACGGCTTCTTCGCCCACGAGCGGAAGACGCTCGCCGTCGTCTGCTTTCCCCTCGGCACCTGGGTGGGCGGCATGTTCACGAGCGCGTGCTGCCGGCACCTCGCGGCGCGCGGCTACCCCATCGTCGTCGTGACGCCGGGGAACCAGAAGCCCGAGATCTTGCGGGTGGTGCGCGACCTCGGCCCGCTCTTCGAGCAGACGGTGCTCCTCGGGTATCCGCCGTTCTTGAAGGACGTCGTCGACGAGGGGCGGCGCACCGGCCTCGCGTGGAGCGCGCTGAGGCCCAAGCTCGTCCTCGCCGGCGAGGTGGTCAGCGAGGAGTGGCGCGCGCTCGTGGCCGAACGCGCGGGGATCGCCGAGCCGCTCCTCGACGTGGCTTCGCTCTACGGCACCGCCGACGGAGGCGTGCTCGCCAACGAGACGCCGGTGGCGGCGGCGATCCGTCGCTTCCTCGCCGCGCGCCCCGAGGACGCGCGCGCCGTCTTCGGCGAAGCGCGCCTCCCGACGCTCGCGCAGTACGATCCGTGCGTTCGCTACTTCGAGGTGGTGGACGGCACGCTGCTCTTCACCGGCGACGGCGGTGTGCCGCTCGTGCGCTACCACATCTCCGACGTGGGCGGACTCCACCCCTTCGACGAGCTGGTGGGCAAAGTGCGCGCGCTCGGCTTCGATCCGGTGAAGGCGGCGCGCGACGCGGGGGCGCGCGAGATCCACGAGCTCCCCTTCGTGCACGTCTTCGGCCGCGCGCACTTCGCCGTGTCGATCTACGGGGCGAACGTCTTCCCCGAGATGGTCAGCGTGGGGCTCGAGCGTGCTTCGGTGCGCGACAGCGTCACCGGCAAGTTCGTCATGCAGGTGGTCGAGACCTCGGACGGCGACAGCGTCCTCACCATCGCCGTCGAGCTCGCCCCCGGTGCGCCGCTCCTCGCCGGCGACGAGGGCCGCATCGCCACGTCGATTCGTGAAGCGCTCGAGCGGCTCTCCAGCGAGTACCGGTCGTACGTCCCCGAGGCGCGCCGCACGCCTTCGGTCACGCTCTGGCCCGCGGGGGACCCCGAGTATTTCCCCTCCGGCGTGAAGCACCGGTACTCGCGGCGCTGACGAGGCGCGCGCTCAGTTCGGCTTGTCGGCGCTCGCGGTCTCTTCCGGCTTCGGGCCGTAGCGGAAGACGAGCTCTTCGCCCGTCGCGTCGATGGTCGCCACGCCGCCGTGCTCGAGCGCGCCGAAGAGGAGCTGCTCGCTGAGCGGGCGCTTCACCTCTTCTTGGAGCACGCGGGCCAGCGGGCGCGCGCCGTTGTCCGGATCGAAGCCCTTCTTGGCCAAGAGCGCGTGCGCCGCCGGCGTGAGCTTGATGGTCACCTCGCGCTCGAGGAGCTGGAGCGAGAGCTCCTTCACGAACTTGTCGACCACGCGGTTCATCACCTCGGGGGTGAGGGGATTGAAGTCGATGCGGGCGTCGAGTCGGTTCCGGAACTCCGGGCTGAACATGCGCTTGTACTCGCGCTCGGCGTCGCCCACGCTCTGCCCACCGGCGAAGCCCACCGCGCGCCGCGCGAGATCGCGCGCGCCCACGTTGCTCGTCATGAGCAGGATCACGTGGCGGAAATCGCTGGCCTTGCCGTTGTTGTCGGTGAGCTTGCCGTGGTCCATCACCTGGAGGAGCACGTTGAAGACGTCGGGGTGCGCCTTCTCGATCTCGTCGAGCAAGAGCACCGCGTGCGGCGTCTTGGCGATGGCGTCGGTGAGCAAGCCGCCCTGATCGAAGCCCACGTAGCCGGGCGGCGCGCCGATGAGGCGGCTCACGGTGTGGCGCTCCATGTACTCGCTCATGTCGAAGCGGAGGAAGGAGATGCCGAGCGTCTTCGCCAGCTGCTTGGCGAGCTCGGTCTTGCCCACGCCGGTCGGCCCGGTCATGAGGAAGCTGCCGATGGGCTTCTCCGGGCTCCTGAGCCCTGCGCGCGAGAGCTTGATGGCGCTGACGAGCTGCTCGACCGCGCGATCCTGGCCGAAGAGCACCGACTTGAGCTCGATCTCGAGGCTCTGCAGGCGCTCCTTGTCGTTCGTCGAGACTTCGCGCGGCGGGATCTGCGCCATGCGCGCGAGCACCGTCTCGATGTCCTGCGCGTCGACGACCGGTGGACCCGCCACAGGCGCGTCGTCGGGGTGAGCCGCGTCCACCGCGACGGCGAGCTTCACGCTGGCGCCGGCTTCGTCGATGAGATCGATCGCCTTGTCGGGGAGGCGCTTGTCGTGGAGGTGGCGCGCGGCGAGCTCGGCCGCGGCTTCGATGGCCGCTTGGGTGTAAGTGACCTTGTGAAACTCCTCGTATTGGCCCTTGAGCCCTTCGAGGATCTTCACCGTGTCTTCGACGCTCGGCTCGAGCACCTCGACCCGCTGAAAGCGGCGGGCCAGCGCGCGATCGCGCTCGAAGTGCTGGCGGAACTCTTCGAACGTGGTCGAGCCGATGCAGCGAAGGCGCCCCGAGGCGAGCGCCGGCTTCAAGAGGTTCGAGGCGTCCATGCTGCCGCCGCTCGTGGCCCCGGCGCCGACGATCGTGTGGATCTCGTCGATGAAGAGGATCGCGTGCTCCTTCTTCTCGAGCGCCTTGAGCACGGCCTTGATGCGCTCCTCGAAGTCGCCGCGGAAGCGCGTGCCCGCCACGAGCGAGCCCATGTCGAGCGAGTAGACGACGGCGTTGCGAAGCGGGACGGGGACGTCGCCCTCGACGATCTTCTTCGCCAGCCCCTCGGCGATGGCGGTCTTGCCGACACCGGCGTCGCCGACGAGGAGCGGGTTGTTCTTCTTCCTTCGCGCGAGGATCTGCACGACGCGCGCGAGCTCTTTGGTGCGGCCGACGAGCGGGTCGATGCGCTTGTCCTTGGCCTGCTCGTTCAGGTCGACGCAGTAGGCCTTGAGCGGATCTTTGGAGCGCTTCTCGCCGCCGCCCTCGTCGCTGCCGCCGCCGGCGCTGCGCTCGCTGGCGATCTCGTCGTCGCCGTCTTCCATGTCCTCGTCTCCGGGCTCGTCGAGCTTGGAGACGCCGTGGGAGAGGTACGCCACGATGTCGAGCCGCGTGACGCCGTTGCTCTCGAAGAGGCTCGCGGCGAACGACTCGCGCTCGGCGAACATGGCGACGAGGACGTTCGAGCCCTTGACCTCCTCTTTCCCGGTGGACTGCACGTGCGAGGCCGCGCGGCGAATGGCTCGCTGCACGCCGAGCGCCGGGGTGGGGGCACTGTTGTCGTCGGCCCCCTCGGGGAGCGGCTCGATCTGATCGTCGAGGTAGCCCTCGAGCTGCCGCTTCAAGAGCGTCACGTTGCCGCCTGCGTGGCGCACGACCTTCGCCGTCGCCTCGTCGAAGAGGAGCGCGTACACGAGGTGCTCGAGCGTCAGGTATTCGTGCCTGCGCTTGGCGGCCTCGTTCGCGGCCAACGTGAGGGCGATCTCCACTTCGGGGCTGATACGCATCGGCAATCCCGGCTCCTTATTCCGGCTCGGCGGTCAGCATGAGCGGCATGCCGTGCTTCCTGGCGTGGTCCATGACCTCTTGCACTTTGGTCTCCGCCACTTCCCGCGGGTAGATCCCGGCGGTGGCGTTCCCCTTCTTGTGCACGGTCAGCATGATGTGCGTCGCCTCGGTCTCGCTCTTGTGGAAGAAGGTCATGAGACACTCCACGACGAACTCCATCGTCGTGTAGTCGTCGTTGTGGAAGAGAACGCGGTACCGGCGCGGCGTGACCGGCTTCGTGCGCTCTTTGACCTCGAGCTCTTCGTCGTTCTGCGGCTTGTTCCCCGCCATCGGTTCCGACCCAACATGCGTCCGGCAGGGGGGGCGGCGCAAGCGGGGGGATGAAAATGTGCGCTTCGGTGGGCAGGCGCACCGAAGCGGCGCGCGACGTCGCCGACGGAGCGGAAATCGGGCTCGAGCGTGGCCGTCCGTCGGGCGTGGTCGCGTGGTGGGGTGTAGGGGCGGGGAGTTTCGGCACCGCCGCGCCCCGGCGATCCTTGTTCGCCCTGCTGGCCGTGGGATATTCTCTCGAGGGGCGATTCCTGCGTCCGCCGTTCGCTCAGATCGAACGGCCACGCCGCCCGTCTTTGCAACACGCCGACGCGAAGGAGTGACTCGTGGAATTGGTCGAGAACGCGGTAGTCGCTGGTCGATTCCGACTGAATCGCATGCTCGGGCGTGGCGGTATGGGATCGGTGTGGCACGCGACCCACCTCGGGCTCGACATCCCCTGCGCGGTGAAGTTCATCGAGGGCGAGTTCGCCACCATCCCCGAGGCCGCCGTCCGCTTCGAGCGCGAGGCCAAGGCCGCAGCGCAGCTCCGCAGCCCGCACGTCGTGCAGATCCTCGACCACGGCGTGTCCGAAGGGCGTCCGTACATCGCCATGGAGCTGCTCGACGGCGAGGACCTCGGCAAGCGCCTCCAGGCGCGCGGCAAGCTCGCCCCGCCGGAGATCAACGTCATCATCGCCCAGGTCTGCCGCGCCCTCACGAAGGCGCACTCGCTCGGCATCGTCCACCGCGACTTGAAGCCGGACAACATCTTCCTCGTCCGCGACGACGACCGCGAGATCGCCAAGGTCCTCGACTTCGGCATCGCCAAGAGCGGCAACAGCATGGAGACGGGCTCGAACACGCGCACCGGCGCGATGCTCGGAACGCCCTATTACATGAGCCCCGAGCAAGCGCAGGGGATCAAGTCGGTCGACTACCGAAGCGATCTCTGGTCCCTCGCCGTCATCGCTTTCCAGTGTGTGACCGGGCGCCTGCCGTTCGAGAGCGAAGCGCTCGGAGATCTTCTGGTGAAGATCATCGTCGCCCCCATCCCCGTCCCCTCGCAGTTCGGTCACGTGCCGGCGGCGTTCGACGCGTGGTGGGCCCGCGCCGCCTCGCGCGATCCGAACCAACGCTTCCAGAGCGCGAAGGAGTTCGCCGATTCGCTCGCGCTCTCGATCGGCGGCTCCTCGGTCACCGACGTCATCGACATGCGCGCGGTGCTCGCCGGCGCGCGCCAAGGCGCTCAGCAAACGGGCCCCGGGGTCGCGCCGGGATCGGATCCGCGCTTCGGCTCGGATCCGGGCCTCGGCGGCGCGGCGGCGAATCTTCCGCAGACGCCCAACCCGTTCGGTGCTCCGCCCGGCGGAGGGACGCCGGTGTCGGCGATGGCCGAATCGCTCGCCGTGCGCGATCCGAGCGCCTTCCACAACCCGCAACCGGTCAGCGCCACCACCGGCGCGCCGATCGCGCGCACGTACAGCGACGTCGGCATGCAGGCGGCGCAGCGGAAGAAAGGGCCGGTCGGGCTCTTCATCGGTCTCGGCGTCGCCGGCTTCGTCGTCGTCGGTCTCGTCATCGGCGCGTTCGCCTTCCACAGTGGCAAAGGCGGGAGTGCCGCGGCAGGCGAGGGGGCTTCGGCCTCGGCGCCGGTCAACGTCACGCCGCCGCCCACCGAGCCCCCTTCGGCCGCGCCTCCGCCGGTGACGCCTCCGGTCACGCCGCCCGTCGCCGCCGCGGCGGCTTCGAGCGCCGAGCCGGTCGCCGCCGCCACCCCTCCGCCGCCCACCGGCGCGAGCAAGTCGACGAGCGCGACGTCTTCGACCAGAAAGACCACCGCCACCACGACCACCACCACGCCGGGCACCACGGCGACGGCCGCGAAGACCGGCGGCTCGAAAGAGGTCAAGGCCGTGGAGAGCATGGGCTTCTGACGTGACGCGCGCGCCCGCCAGAAAGAGGTCGGGCGCAACATGGTGACGGCGGATGCGCTCCTCAGGAGCACGCTGTCCTTGCGCGACGACGCGCTCCGAGCCACGCAGCTCGCGCGCGTGCTGGAAGACGGCACCACGGGCGGCGCCGAGGTCATCGCCGATCTCGCGCGCGCGCTCGAAGATCTGTGCGAGCGCGCCGAGCAGGCTGAAGAGCCGGCGCGTCTCGTCCTCGTGGCCCTCGTCGACGCGATTCATCGCCCCGAGGTGAGCGAAGCGGTGCAGCGGCTCCGCGAAGAAGCAGCGGCGGGCGGGCTCCTCGCGCTCGAACGCCTCGTGCGCCAACCTGTGGCGACGTCGAGCTCGCTGCCGCCGCGTCCTTCCACGCGGCTCCCCGACTTCGGGATGGGGCGCCCGCTCACGCTCGGCGAGCGCAAGTCGCTGGCGCGCAAACCCGATCGCCACCTGCTCGAGAGGCTCGTCGCCGATCCGCACCCCGACGTCATCGCGCGTCTCCTCGTGAACCCGCGCCTCACCGAGGACGACGTCGTGCGCTTGGTGTCACGAAGGCCGGGGCGCCCGGAGATCCTCACCGAGATCGCGCGCTCGGCGCGCTGGGGGCACAGCGCGCGCGTGCGGATGGCGCTCGTCCTTCATCCCGACACACCCCCGGACGTCTCGGCGCCGATCACCGGACTGCTCGTGCGCCAAGAGCTCCGCTACGTGGCGACGTCGACGCGCGTGCCTGCCTCGGTGCGCGCGCTGTGCCTCGAGCGCTTGCGCCGCCGGCCGCCTCAACCCGAAGGGGATCCGGGGGAGGGGGGGCTCCAGTGAGCCTTCAGCCCTCTTCTTCTTCGACGTCCCAGAGCGCTCGCGCCGTCACGCCGATGGCGGTGCCGCAGTCGGCGCAGAGGTGCGGCTCCTCGGTGCGTCGGTCCCCGCCGCGCTCCCAGACGTAGAGGCCGCGTCCGGGGAGGGCGAAGCCTTCGCTCTCCTCGCCGTGGATGACGAGATCGCAGACGTCGCAGCGGGTCGGGGGGCGAGGCGCGTCGCTCGTCGCCGAGGCCGCGCGCAAATCGAACAGCGCGCTGTGATTTGCCACTACGAAGCGCCCCATTGCGGCTGAACGATAGCACGCAACTTCCGACGCGCATCGGTCGACAGGTCGACATGTGGAGCCGTTCGCCGCTCGGGGTCTGCTTTGGCTACGTGCTTTTCCCGCTTCTGGCCGTGAGCCTCCTGGGGCTCGCCGGGTGCGCCAGCGAGCCGCCGCTTCCGCCGAAGGCGATCCAGCTCAACCATGACGGCGCCGCGGCCCTCGCCGCCGGGGACCTCGAGACCGCCGAGGCGCGGCTCGCCCTCGCCCTCGAGTACAACCCGCGGTTCACCGAGGCACGCGTCAACCTGGGGCTCGTGGAGATGAGCCGCGGCGACTTCAAGGGCGCGCGTCGCGATCTCCTGAAGGCGCGGGAGGTGAACCCCGACATCCCCGCGCCGCACCACGCGCTCGGCGTCTTGGCGGAGCGGCGCGAAAGGCCGAGCGAGGCGGAGAAGCACTACCGCGACGCCATCAAGGTCGATCCGGGCTTCGCCCCTTCGCGCGCGAACCTCGGGCGCTGCCTCTTCACGCGCGGCGCGTACGAAGAGGCGCGCGAGCAATTCCTTCGCCTGACCGAAATCGACCCGACGACGCTCGACGGCTTTCTCGGCCTCGTCGAGTCGGAGCTTCGCCTCGGCCGCGAGAGCGACGCCGACAGGACGCTCGCCCGCGCGCGTCGTGCCTTCGGCGACAGACCCGAGATCGTCTTGCTCGTCGCCCGTCAGCTGCTCCGTCGTGGCGCGTACGACGACGCCGAAGCGGTTCTCGCGCCGCTCACCGACGACGCCGATCGCCCCCGCCGCGGGACGGCGTGGGGCTGGATCGCCGTCGCGCGCGCGTCACGGGGCGACCGCGCTTCCGCCGCGTCGGCCGTGCGCGAAGCATTGGCCATCGATCCGCGCGACGAGATCGCGCTTCACGTCGCCGGTGCGCTCGGTCGCTGATCAGCGGAGCAAGAGGAACGCGGTCAGCACGAGGAGCACGACCACGCCGAGCACCAGCGCGACGACGACCCACGTCGGGACGTGCGTGCCGGGGATGTCGATGCGCTCGTCGTCGATGCCATAGGGGCCTTGCTCTTGCCAGACCGCGCCCGTGGTGGCGGGGGGAGCCGCGGCGGCAGGAGCGGCGGCGCCGTCGGTCGGTGAGGCGGCGGCGGGCGCGGCGGCGTCGGCGCCCGGAGCGCCGGGAGCGAGCGAGGTCGGCACCACGTGGCGTCGGGTCGGCTGCGTGGCATCGCCCTCTTCGGGGAGGGGATACTTGCGATACTTGAGCGGCGCGCTGTCGGCGGCGGCCGTCGCCAGCCCCTCGCCGTCGAAGCGGACGATGATGACGGTGATGTTGTCGTGCCCGCCGGCCTGGTTGGCCCGCTCGGTGAGCGACTTGCAGATCTCGAGCGGCTCTTGCCCGCTCTTCATCGCCTCGCGGATCTCGTCGAAGCGGACCATGCCCGAGAGGCCGTCGGAGCAGAGGAGGAGCATGTCCCCGCGCATCAACTCGACGTAGGTGAGGTCGACCTGCACGGTGTCGGCGGTGCCGAGCGCCTGCAAGATGATGTTGTTGTGCTCGAAGGTCTCGGCTTC
>CAZHHD010000020.1:0-132197 GCA_964531795.1 uncultured Polyangiaceae bacterium
CGGCGGTGCCGAGCGCCTGCAAGATGATGTTGTTGTGCTCGAAGGTCTCGGCTTCTTCTTCGGTGAGCTGACCGGCTTCGATGAGCTGGTTCACGAGCGATTGATCGCGCGTGACTTGGGTCAGGGTCTCGCCGCGGAGGATGTACCCGCGCGAGTCGCCGACTTGGGCGAGGAACAAGTGATCGTCCACCAGCGCGGCGGCGGTGACGGTGGTCCCCATGCCGCGGCGCGTGCGGTCGACCTTCGCCTCTTGGAAGATGCGAAGGCCGGCGGTCTCGACGGCGCGCACGAGCTTCCGCGCGAGCTCGTCGCGACCGAGCGGCTGCGAAGGCTCGAGCCCGTCGATCATCCGCTCGTAGATGATGTCCACGGCGAGCTGGCTGGCGATCTCGCCGGCCGCCGCGCCGCCCATCCCGTCGCACACGGCGAAGAGGCTGCCGTGCATGCCGACGTTGCACGCGCGGTTCGCCTCGAGCAGGCCGCGCGAGCGACGCGAGAGATCGGCGACGAGGAAGTTGTCCTCGTTGTGCTCACGCACTTGGCCGACGTCGGTCCGCGCGAAGAGACGGAGCGCGATCGGTCCGCCGGGGGCAGCCGAAGGATCGGCGCCCACCATTTTGGAGCTTTCGACGGGGCTATCCGGTTGGGTCACGTGGGCCCTCAGGAGGCTCGCTGGGGGGCGGCGAGGTCCACCCGAAAGAGCTGCTGACCGACGCGGAACTCGTCACCGTGCTGCAACGACACCTCTCCGCGAATCTGGAGGAACGTCCCGTTGGAGGAGCCGAAGTCGGCAAGGAAAAATGCCTTCTTGGCTGCGTCGGTGCGAATCACCGCGTGGCGCCGTGACAGAAAGGGATCGTCGGGGAAAACGACATCGCCCGATTCGCGGCCCAGGACTGTCTCCGGCTTGCGTACATAGAACACGTCTCGCACGACTCCCTCCACCGTGCGCTGACAAAGACGCGCATAGCGCGGCGAAGCGGGGGTGCCGAACAGCAGCGTGCCGTGCTGAACCGCCGGCCCAAGCCCTTCTTCTGCGCCTTTCACGACCTCAAACCTTATCACCTGTTGTCCGAGGAGGATCAAATCTTGGTCCTCCAGGGGGACCTCGAGGAGCTCGATCTCGTCGTGCTCGCTCGGCCGAGCCCCCGGACCGCCCGTCCCCCGGGGCTTCGGGCCGGGGACCTTCAGGTAGATGCCGTTCGTGCTTCCGAGGTCGCGGAGGCGCAGTTGGCCGTCGCGGAGCGTCAGCCGCGCGTGCCGCGGGGAGACGTAGCGGTCCTCCGGGACGACGATGTCCCCTTCGAGCCGGCCGATGTCGAGGGATTCGCTGAGCGGGTGGCTCTCCCCTTCGCCGCCGTCTTTGGCGATGGTGATGAGGCGGCCGTGCGTTTGGCGGGCGGCGCGCGGCGCGGGGGCCGCTGGCGCCACCGGGGCCACCGGGGCTTCGGCGACGACCGGAGTTTGCGGCGGAGCGGGGGCGACGCGCGCCGGCGGAGCTTGCGGTGCCGGCTCGAGCGCGGCGACAGGCACCGTCGGCGCGTCGTTCACGCGGGGGCTCGGCGTCGGCGGATCGGCGAGGGGGGCGCCGCAGAATTTACAGAACTGCGAGGTCGGATCGCTCGAGCCGTGGCAGCGCGCGCAGACGCGCACCGTGGGTTTCGCCGAGGGGCGCCCGCCGAGATCGATCATCGGCGTGGGGGCGATCGGGGCGCCGACGTACTCGACCGCGGGAGGCGGCGCGGCGAAGGCTGGTGCGACCGGCGGGGTGGCCGGCGTGATGGGTGAAGCTGCAGGTTGGGGGACGTCGCGCGGCGGCGCCGGGCGCGCGGCCTCCGGCGTTGCCGTGGCACCGAAGGGGGAGACGCCGGGCGAAGGGGAGGGGGCGGGGGCCGGCCGCGGCGAGACGCTGGGCTCGACGCGCGCCGGAGTCGGCGCAGACAGGATCGGCATCGGCCCGGTGACCGGCGGCGGGATCTTCGCGGCGAGGTCGCTCCCGCACGTGATGCAGAAGCGAAGATGCGGGGCGTTGTTGCCGCCGCAGCTCGGGCAGCGCACCTTCGCCGGCTTCGGAGGCTCGGGCTTCGCGGCCGAAGGGGGCGCTGCAGCGTCGCGCGGCAGGAAGGTGAAGTCGGGGGCCGCGGGACGAACCTTCGGCGACTCGGTCCCGGAAGGGGGGACGGGCGAAGGCTCGGGGCTCGCGGGCGGATCCGCGGGCGCGGGCGGTACGTTGGGGACGAACGGCGCGCCGCCGGTCGTCAGCCCGATCGGCGGCGTCGGGGGCGCGATGCGCGCAGCTAGCCGCGCCCCGCAGTCCTGACAGAAGACGAGATTCGGCGCGTTGTCCCGACCACAGGTCCCGCAAACCACGCGAGAGAGATGGGACATCACGCGCGAGCCCCCGTCAAGCTCCGGTTGTCGCTCCTCGCACGCACGATGTCTTCGCCGCGGAGCGTCAGAGGGGGTCTCGCGCTTCGAGGATGAGGTCCAGGCCGATGAAGGAGACGAGCCCGGCTTCCCGCGCGGTGCGGCCGGAGTCGGTGAATCCCTTCAGGTAGAGCACGCGGTACGAGAGCGCGGCGCCGACGACGCGCCGGCGCGTCAGCTGGGCTTCGGCTCCGATCGAAATCGACGCCACCGGGCCGAAGGTGTCGATCGCCCACTCGTTGCCGTAGCCGCTGAAGCCGAGTCCGAGCATGCCGTACGGCTCCACGTCACGCCCGGTGTCGATGTAGTAGCGGGCCTCGCCGCGCACCTGCTGGAGGATGCCGAGGCGATAGAGCTTGTTCGAGTCGAGCTTCGAGAGCTCGTACGTTCCACCGAGGTACAAAGGACCCGCGCTGCGCTTGCCGATGCGCGCGGCGATCCCGCCTCCCGAGCCGATCACGCACGGCTCGGTGGGGATGTCGCACAGCTTGCCCGAGCTCGTGAGCGCCTCGGCGGTGAGCGCGACGCCGTATTGGATGAAGGGGGTGTGGAGCGGCGGCGGCGAAGGTGCCGCGCCCGCCGCGAGCTCGGCGAGGTCGGCGCGTCCGTCGTCGTCGCGACGAGGACCCTTGCTCGCGGGGACGCCGCTCCCTTCGGCGGGGAGCCCGTGCGTTTCGGGCGCGGTGGGCGGCGCGCTCGAGGTCGGAGCGGGCTCGTCGGCATGCGCACGCGGCGGCGCGGCGAACGTCGTGACCACGCCGAAGAGCACGGCGAAAAGAACGCCGCTCCGTTCGCGCGAAGTGGTGCACACGCGTCGCATCGCAGGGGGGATCATAGCTGACTCGGCGCTCTGCTCGACGAAGAGAGACCCCAAAGAGTGTCATCGCTCTCGAGGCAGCTTATTGACATCGCAGGGCGGGCTCGCGTATTCGGCGTAGCAACTGGGGAACGGACAGAGGACGTGATGGAGATCTTCCTCGATAAACGCGCGGTGCGGCAGATCAGACTCTCGGCGCAAGACGCGATCGAGGAGGGAGACACCGACACGCTTCGCGAGGACATCCTCGAAGCGTTCACCGAGGAGCAGGTCGAAGAGATCGAGCGCCGCCTCGACAGCGGTGACTTCTACGAGTTTCTCACCGACATGCTCGACGAGTGGTCGGGCGACGACGTGGACGAGCTCTTCGAGCTCATGGACACCCAGCTCGGGGACATGGGCGTCGACGTGAAGTTCGACAAGAAGACCACCGTCGGAGAAGAAGACGCCGACAAGGACGACGTCGACGAGGACGAGACCTTCGACGACGACGAGGACGACGACGATCTCGACGAGGACGACGACGACCTCGAAGAGGAAGAAGAAGCCGAAGACGAGCCCTGAGAGGGGCTTCCGCGGCAGACCGACGCGCCGCTTCGTGCGCGTCGATTCAGGGCGTCGCGGCGGGCACCGGCTCGTCGGCGGGGTTCGTGGGCGGCATGCCGTCGGCCGGTGCTGCCCCTTTGCGCACGTAGGCGGGGCACGTCTTGGGCGCGCGGCTCTTCGCCGGGCGCTTCACGCTCGGGCAATCCTCGACCGCGCACGGGACGTAGCGTGAGTCGGGGAAGTCGGACACGAGGCTCGCCGCACGGCTGCACGCGCTCGAGGTGTCGCCGTCTTGGCGAAAGAGCTTCGCCTCTTCCCACAGCGCGTCGTCGCGGAAGGGTGACGTCGTGAAATCGGCGTAGAGCCGATGAAAGGCCGCGCGCGCGCGGTCGTGATCGTTCAGCTTGTCGCGGTAGATGGCGGCGACGAAGAGGAGTGCCGGGGTGAAGCGGGGGCGCTGGTACGTGCCCATCAAGCTCGACTCTTCGCGCTCGTCGAGCATGCGCTCGAGGTGCTCGATCGCCTCCGCAGGCTTGCCACGCTTCACGTCGATCTCGGCGGCGCGGTACAAGGAGTCGTCCCACGTGCGCCCGCGCGGGTAGGGCCACTTGTCGGCGATACGCAGGTAGCTCGCGTGCGCAGCTTCGTCGTCACCCGCCGCTTGCGCACGGGACGCGAGCTGGTACGCACACGTCTCTTCCAGCTCGCTCCCCGCGAGCTTCTTCTCCGCGTCTTCGAGCCACGCCGAGGTCGCCTTCGCCCCCAGGGTGCCGTCCTTGTGCGCGAGCACGTGACGCAGCGCCGGCCGCGCCAGCCCGTCGTTCGAGAACGTGAAGACGAGGCGCTCGAAGTCGGCGTACCCGCGCTCCTCGTCGCCGTGCGCCACGCGGAGCCGCGCGAGGTCGTAGAGCGCGCGCCCGCTGTGCTCGGTCGGAGGAGTCGCGTAGGCGATGCGCTCGAGGCGCGTCGTCGCGCCGGCGATGTCCCCCGCGCGCGCCAAGGTCGTGGCCGCGGCGTACTCGGCGTGGGCCTTCTCGCGTGCGTTCGGCGCGTCCTTGGCGGCGCGGTCGTAGCCCGCCGACGCCTCGGCGAAGCGACCGGCGGTCTCGGCGCGCTCGGCCTCGGCGAAGGCGCGAGGGTAGGCGCGCGGCGCGCTCCCGCCGCATCCGACGAGGAGTGCCAGGGCGAGCGTGGACGCGAGGCGAGGGGACCTCACGTCGCGGCGCCCTTCGCGCGCCCTTGCGCGCGGACATGGGCGATCGCTTCGGCGAGCCGATCCGCAGCGTGCGCGATCGCGTCGCCGGCGACGTCGAGGTGCAGGACGGCGCGGAGGCGCTTCGGCCCCGAGGCGTTGATGAGGAGACCGCGTTCCTTGGCCGCGGCAGCGACGAGGTCTCCCGAGACGTCGACGTCGACGTTCACGATGTTGGTCTCGACGCCGGCGAGGTCGACGCTCGCACCTTCGACCCGAGCGAGACGCTCGGCGAACGCACGCGCGTGGGCGTGATCTTCCGCGAGTCGCGCGCGGTGGTGCTCGACGGCGTGGAGCGCGGCGGCAGCCAGGATGCCCGCTTGGCGCATGCCTCCGCCCCACATCTTGCGGAACCTGCGCGCGCGCTCCACGAGCTCGCGCGTGCCGACGAGCGCGCTCCCCACCGGCGCGCCGAGCCCCTTGGAGAAGCACACGCTCGCGGTGTCGAAGGGGCGCGCGAGCTCCGCGGGGCTCAGCCCGGTCGCGGCGCTCGCGTTCCACAAGCGCGCGCCGTCGAGGTGCACCGCGAGCCCCTTCTCTTTCGCACGCGCGCCGATGGCCACCGCGTCGGCTTGCGGGAACACGCGGCCCCCCGCGCGATTATGTGTATTTTCCACGCACACGAGCGAGGTGCGCGGCGACCAATAGGCGGCCGGCTTGATCTCCGCTTCCATCTCGTCGGCGGTGAAGAGCCCGCCGCGCCCGGCGATGGCGAACTGCACGCCGCTCAGCACCGACGCGGCGGCGCACTCGTAGAAGACCGGGTGCGCCCCCTCGCCGACGATGACCTCGTCGCCGGGGCGCGTGTGGCAAGCGATGGCGAGCTGGTTCCCCATCGTCCCCGAGGTCACGAAGAGCGCCGCCTCTTTGCCGAGGAGCGCCGCGACCGTCCCCTCGAGGCGGAGAACCGTCGGGTCCTCGCCGAAGACGTCGTCGCCGACGAGCGCGCCCGCCATCGCCTCGCGCATCGCCGGGGTGGGGCGGGTGACCGTGTCGCTGCGGAGATCGATCGTCGATTCGATCATGAAACCGGTGGATAGCACGGGTCCCGAGCCCTCTCGCCCACGGCGGCCCGGGCGACGGTCGGGGCCAAGGTGCGAAGATGTTTTTGCTGCGAACGAGGTTGCGCGGTACCCCTCCGAATGGTTAACTGGTTGAACCAGAGCTGATCATGCCCCGACGCCGCCCCTCCTCCGAAATCGAGCCCGCTGCCGTGCACGCCGCGCCCGTCGAAGACGACGAGGACGAGCCCCTCGAAGCCGCCGCCGACGCGACAGGCGACGCGGTCGAGACCTTGGCGAAGATCGGACCCATCGCCCGATCGAGCGTCGTCGACGCCGTCGCCGATCGCTTGCGCGATCAGATCCTCGGCGGTCACCTCGAGCCCGGCGCGCGACTCCCCTCGGAGCGTGAGTTCGCGTTGGCGCTCGGCGTGAATCGCCTCACCCTCCGCGCCGCCCTCGCGCGCCTCGAGGCGCTGGGTCTCGTCGTCACCCGCCACGGCGCGGGGACGGTGGTCGCGCCGTGGCGCGAGCGCGCGGGTCTCGAAGCGCTGGCCGCGCTCCTCGGCTCGCATCCCAAGGACGGGAGCGCCTACCGCGAGCTCCTCACGGCGATGCTCGAAGTGCGTCGCATCATCGCCAGCGAGGCGGTGGCCCTCGCCGCCGAGCGCCACGTCGAGGCCGATCTCGCGGCGATGGAGCTGCGGGCGTCCGAGCAGGCGAGCCGGGTGCACGATCCGGTGGCCTTCGCGCGGGGCGACGTCGCCTTTCAGCGCGCCATCGTGCGTGCCGCGCGCAACGTCGGGCTCGAGCTCTTGCTCAACACCTTCGCTCGCTTCCCCGACGAGCAGCCCGAGCTCGTGGCCCAGCTCTACGATCGCCGCGAAGAGTCGCTCGCCTTCTATCCGCTGGTGATGGGGCTCCTTCGCCAACGCGATCCCGAAGGGGCGCGTCAGACGATGCGCGAGGCGCTCTTGGCGATGGACGCAGCGTGGCAAGAGCGTCACTTCGGCGCCGGTGCGCTCGCGCAGCGCATGGCCAAGAAGAAGGGGCCAGCCCGATGAGCCCGCGTCCGCGCGTCCCCGGTCAGAGGCGGATGACCCGCTTCGAGAACGCGTGGGCGTGCGCCACCTTCGGCGCGATCTACCCAGCCGATCCTCGTCTCGGCCCGAGCGCGGCTTCTCTCGACGTCGAGGGCTACCTCGTCGACGTGCGCACGAACGCGCAGTTTCGCACGGCGCTCGGGCTTCGCCTCGCCTTGTGGATGGTGGCGCTCGCCCCGCTCTTCGTGCTGCGTCGCTTCGCGACCATCACCGGCCTTGCCGAGAGCGAGCGCGAGGCGCTGCTTCGAGCGCTCCTCGTGAACCCGCTCTATCCCGTGCGTCAGCTCGTCATCCTCCTCAAGGCCATCGCCGCCCTGCTCTACGCGCGCGCGCCGGAGATCCGCGCCGCCATCGCGCCGCCTTTGCCGGACGCTCTCGCCGACACGGGCCCGCGCCTCGTCACCCTGGGCCGCGGACCGAAGAGCGAGGGCCGCGAGCACAACGACCCGATCGAAAGAGAGGACGACCATGGACACCGCGTCGCTTGAGCGCAGGTTCCCCGACGAGACGCTCCCCGAGGGGGCGGTCGTCGACGGCGAGCAGGCCACGCGCGACGTCGAAGAGTCGTTCGACTACGTGGTCATCGGATCGGGCGCGAGCGGCGCCGTCGCGGCGCACACGCTGACCGAGGCCGGCTTCCGCGTGGCCATCGTCGAAGAAGGCCCGTGGGTGAAGACGCGCGAGTTCGGGACCAGCGTCTACGGCGCGTTCACGCGACTCTTTCGCGACACCGGCATGCAGGTGCTCGAGGGGCGCGCGTTCTTGCCGCTCCTCCAGGGGCGATGCGTCGGCGGGAGCACGGTCGTCAACTCGGCCATCGCTTGGCGGACGCCGGAGGACGTCATCGACGACTGGGCGGCGCGCTTCGGCCTCGGCGAGACCGTCCGCATGCAGGATCTCGAGCCGCACTTCGCGGCGCTCGAGGAGCGCCTTCACGTGCGTGCCGTCGACGACCAAGTGCTCGGCCGGAACAACGGGTCGTTCCTCGAACAGGCGACGGCGCGAGGAATCTCGCCGCACGTGATGGAGCGCTACGACTCGGGTTGTCGTGGGAGCGGGCGGTGCCTCCAAGGTTGCCCGAACGCCGCGAAGCAGGGGATGAACGTGAGCTACGTGCCGTGGTCGCTCGCTCGCGGCGCGCGCATCTTCACCTCGACGCGAGTGGACCGCGTGGAGATGGCGCACGGACGCGCGGTGGCGGTCCTCGCGAGGACCACCCACGGAGGGCGGGGGAAGGCGCGCCACCGCGTGCGCCTCGTCGCGCGGCGCGGCGTCTTCGTCGCCGCGAGCACGATTCAAACGCCCAACATCCTCCATCGAAGCGGCATTCGTGCGCGCGCGCTCGGGCGGCACTTCCAGGCGCACCCTGGGCTCGGCATCGCCGGCCTCTTCGACGATCCGGTCGACATGCACTTCGGCGCCACGCAGGGGGCCGAGAGCATCCATTACCGCAAGAGTCAGCGCTTCAAGCTCGAGACGATCTCCATGCCCCCCGAGCTCGCGGCGGCGCGCATCCCCGGTGTGGGGAGCGAGCTCCTCGGGCGGCTCGCCTCCTACCGCCACGTGGCGATCTGGGCGGCGCAGATCCGCGCCGAGGCCGAGGGGACGGTGCGGCCTACGTGGACCGGCGGCGACAAGGCGAAGCTCTCGCTCACCGAGAACGACATGCGGGCCACCCGCGCCGCGTGCACGCTGCTCGTCGAGATGCTCTTCGACGCCGGCGCGCGCGAGGTCTGGCCCGGGATCTACGGCGTGCCCAGCGTGCTTCGTTCACGCGACGACGTGAAGCTCGTGGCCGAAGCCTCGCTCGACGCGCGCGCCTACTCGTTCATCGCCACGCACCTCTTTGGCGCGGCGCGCATGGGGCCTGATCCACGCACCAGCGTGGTCGGGCTCGACTTCGCCGTGCACGGCGCGGAAAACCTCTACGTCGTCGACTCGAGCGTGTTCCCCACGAACCTGGGTGTGAACCCGCAGCACTCGATCATGGCGATGTCACGCCTCGCCGCCACGCGCGTCGCCGCCGCGGCGAGTGGTCGCCGCGCGGCGTAGCGCTCACTTCCCCCGGCAGGCCGAGACGCTGCTCTCGAACCACGAGCGGATCTTCGCTGGTTCGGACTCGGGGTGCGAAGAGAAGATGGGAAAGGCGGCCTGGAAGGCTTTCCACGCGGCCTGGCAGTCGCTCGCCTTCTCCATGCAGCGGCCGTAGCTCTGAGGAATGTCGCGCGTGCCGTAGTGCCACGACGAGTTGATCGCCTTGTCGCCTACGAAGGCGGGGGCGGCGCGCTTGGCGTCCTCGAACGCCGCGGTGCATGCGCGCGCGTCGATGCGGGTGCGCGTGCCGTCCTCGAGGACACCGGCGGCCCAATACACCGTCTCGTTGGGGGTCATCGCCCCTTGCGGTTTGAACTGACACGACCGCGCCGCCTCGCGGAAGCCGCCACGGATCCCCCGCTCCAATTCGTCCGGCTTGCGGATCGGGAAGGCGCGCTCGATCTCGGCGTAGCGCTTCCACGCGCTCGGGCAGTCGTTGGCCATCGCCAAGCATTCGGCGCCCGCCTTGGCCAGGTGGTCGGGCTCGTACTTCAGATCGTCTCCGTGGCTCGCGGCGAGCGCGCGGGGGAGGGCGGCCTTCCCGGCGGCGATACGCGCCTCGCAGAAGGCGGGCGTCGGCGGGTTCGTTTCGCGGGCTTCACCGAGCTCGGCCACGGAGCGAAAGACCGTCTCCGCGTCGGTGAGCTTCCCCTGGTCCTTGTCGAAGCAGAGCGACCCTACGCCCGTGACGAACATGCTCCGCTTGGTGTGGTCGGTGGAAGCGTACGAGCGGACGCGCGAGTAGGCCTCGTCTTGCTCCTTGGCGATGCGCCACGCCGAGACGCAATCCCCCGCGCGGGCGAAGCACTTCGGCGCGCCCAGGAGGAGCGTGTGGCGCGCGTCGGAGACCGGGTCCATGTTGTCCTTCGCCGGTACCTTGTCGATGACGCGCATCGCACCGTCGTAGGCGCGCTGGCAGTCGGCGACGGTGACGCGCTCGCTCTGCGCTTGGAAGACATGGATCGCGCGGAGGAGCGTGTCGCGATCGGAGAGCGAGCCGCGGCAGTACGTGGACGCCGTGCCGTCGACGATGCGATCGATCTCTTCGGGCTTGAGCTGGGAGCTCGAGACCTCGAACGCCTTTCGCGCCATCGCGCGACCGGCGGCGCACTGGCCGGTGAGCATGACGCAGATGGCGCGGAGATGCGCGCCGCCCGCTTTGACGTTGGTAGAGAGCCCCTCGGGTCGCGTGTCGAGCTTGTCGTGGGTGTCGAGCTCGGCGAGGCAGCCTTTGCCGTCCCCCGACTGCATCTTCGTCTGCGCCGCCTGCCAATGCTCGGCGGCGTTGCGCTGCTGCTCGTTCGAAGCCTGCAGCTTGCCCGCGAGGTTCAGCGCGTCGGGGGTCTCGGGGGCGCGAGCGGCTTCGTGGTCGGGGCTCTCGCCGGGAGTGATGGCGCGCAGCGTGAGGCGTACGGGGACTTTGCACGTGTCGAGCTCGTGCGCCGAAGCGCCGGTGCAAGAAGAGAGATCGCCCCCCTTCTTCTCGACAGCGCTCGCGTACTTAGCGTCGCCGCCCGCGCCCGCGCCCCACACCGTGCCGCCGGCGTGCCCGGCGATCTTGCTTTGGCTCCCGAGCGCGAAGGCGCCGAGGTTGTAGCCGTAGACGAAGTGCGTGACGCCGTTGCAGCCGGGGTTCTTCGCGAGATCGGCGGCGTAGATCGCCGGGCGGGTGGCCGAGCGCGTGCCGCTCACGAAGTACTCCATGTGAAACTTCTCGCCCGACTCGACGCGCCCGCCGAGGAGCGCCACGCCGAGCGGGAGCTTCGCGTAGAGGTCGACCATGTTGTCGACGTCGACCTTCTCGACCGCGCCGGCGGTCCAGTCGATGGGCTTGTACGAGCCGAACGAGCCGCGCACGGAGTCGTCGCTGCACGAGTCGATGACGGTCAGATTGCAGCCTTCGTATTTGACGAAGACGATGTCGTTCGCCGTGCGCGCTTGGAAGCTCGAAGCGTCGGTGGCGTCCCACTCGACGACGAACGGGCGATCGTGGTTCGCCGGATTGCACTGATTCTTTCCGGCGAAGGTCGAGTCCATCAAGTGACTCTGACCCGACTCGCGCGTCCCGCCGGCGGCGGGGATCGCCGAGCCGCCTCCGCAGGCGGCGGCGGTCGTCACCAAGGCGAGCGAGAGACCCAAGCAGAAGCGGCGCACCATGACGCCGCTCCTACCATGAGCCCTCACGACCGGCGAGAGCGTGGAGCGCTGCGGGGCGCATCGTCGACCGTTGACGCATGAGCGTCGCTGCTGGAGCCACCTTGGGGACTTGAACCCCAGACCTACGGTTTACGAAACCGTTGCTCTACCGCTGAGCTAAGGTGGCGGTACGGCGGCGCACCATACGCGGCCCGTCGGTGCAGTCAAGACGTCAACGCGTGCGCTCACGGAGTCGCGGTCGTCTCGGGGGGCGGAACCGCTGGGGGCGGAGGCACGTCGGACGCGCTCGCGGGCGTGGTGGGGCCCGCCTCGGCGGGCGCGGGGAGCGGCTCCGTCCCTGCCTCGAGGCTCGGCGGCGCCGGCGGCGGTCGCGTCACCGGGTTCCCCTCCGGATCCTGCGGCTCGCCCGCGTCGTCGATCACCTTTCGCTGCGGGCGATGCAGGCCGGCGATGGGCGGATCGAGCGGGAGGTGCTCTCGCGCGGCACGCTCGAGGAAGGTGAGCGAGACGGCGATGTCTGCTTCGGTCAGCTCGTGACCACCACCGCGCGCGTAGGCGTCGTGCGGCCAGCCTTCGCGATCGAGCTCGTCGCCCAGCGTGATCATCCACCCTTGCGAGATGTCGTCGTCGGCCGAGAGCAAGAGGAGCGGCGGCATCTCGCCTTGCGCCTTCACCGGCTCCACGCCTCCCCCGTGCGCGACGACGAAGGCGTCGGCAGGATAGAGGCCGCGCAGCGCCACGAGCGCGCTGAAGAACGCACCGCTCGAAAAGCCGAAGACCACGCGGCGCGGGTGACGGCCGCGCGCGTCGGCCTCGGCGATCGCCGGTTGCCACGCGTCAACGTAGGAAGGCCCGCGATCGGCCACGCGCTCGTTGCTCGGCCAGCACGCCCAGTCCTTGAACTGCGGATCGCCCGCGCACCCGCCGAGCGCGGCGCGGAGCTCGAGGACGTCGAAGCCGCGCGCCGTCGCCATCTTCGCGACGCGCTTTTGTCGCTCGCGCTCTTGCGCCTCTCCCGGCGTCCCCGGCTGAAATCGACCGTGCAAGTAGAGGAGGAGCGTGGCCCCCTCCGGCTCCCCCTTGGCGCGCGCGAAGCAGCCGTCGGCGGCGACAGGCTCGAGCCCCTCGGCGCACTCGACGTGTGGGGGCGCCGCGCTGGCGTCGGCGACCGGGGCCGCCTCGGCCACGTGACCTCGGTGCTTCACCACGAAGAAGACGAAGAGCGCCACGCAAGCCGCCGGGAGCGCGGTTGCGAGCCACAAAGAGCGCGCGCGCCGGCCCTCGGCCGGGGCAGAACGATGAGGTTCCTCGGGCGGGCGCACGAGGGATACAGTAACCCGATGCACACGAGCGGGAAGGGTGGCCGCAGGATCCTCGGCTTGTTCGCGGCGGCGCTTCTGGTGGCGCCGGCGTGCTCGTCGTCGCCGGACGACACGCGCGCGTCGGCGCTCGTCGGTCCCGACTTCGCCACGAGCCCGTGGCCGAGCGACGCCTTTCTCCACGACGGTCACCTCGACGTTCACGGGATCGCCTTCGAGGGGGCGCGCGACCAAGCGCTGCGCGATCTCGAGGGGGCGCTCGCAGAGCTCGACGGGTCTGCCATGAAGACGTCGGTGTTTTTCCCCATCGCGGGGGGCTCGGTCCCTCTCGGGATGCTCGAGGGGACGGCCCACGTGATCGATCTGTCCGCGGACGCGCCCGACGCTCCGCTCGAGCTCTCGCTCTTTCATCGTGACGAGACGCACGAGATCGTCGCGCTCAGCCCGCCCGGTCACGCGTTCCGAGAAGGGCATCGCTACGCGTGCACGCTCGACGACCGATGGGTGCATCCCTCGCCCGAGCTCGCCGACGCGCTCGCGGGAAAGGGACCGCTCGCGCCGGTCTATGCGCCCTTGGTCACCGCGAGAAAGGGGGACGTCACGCACGTCGGAGCGGCCACGGTCTTCACCGTCGGCAAGCCGGCGGCGCTCCTCTTCGCGCTTCGTGACGCGGCGGACAAGCTCCCGCTCCCCACGATCAAGGTCGACAAGGTGCTCGTGGGCGCGGCGCTCGACGACTTCTTCGGCGCACCGACGAAGGGGCGCGAGGGGCTCGGCGATCCCGGCGGCTTGAAGCACGACGCGATCGGAGCGGCGGTCCTAGGGACGTTCCGGGCGCCGTACTTTCTCACCAACGGGCCGACGCACCTCGGGCGCATCGAGGTGGACGGTTCCGGCGCGCCGAAGGCGCAAGGGGTGACCGACATCCCGTTTCTCCTCACCCTCCCCAAAGACAACGGCGCCGGTCTCGCGGCCACGCCGGTGATGATCTTTCAACACGGCCTCAACGCGGGACGCATGCAGGTCGCCGCGGTCGCCGACGAGTATGCGCGCGCGGGCTACGCCGCCGTCGGCATCGACGCTCTTTGGCACGGCGACCGGCGTCCGCAGCACAAGGACGAGGTGCACGACTTCAGCGGAGCCCAGGGGGCCGACGGGCTCGCCGACGACGACGCGTTCGGCGCGTCGTTTCTCTTCTTCGACTTGGGCGGTGACGACGCGGTGGGGATCCATCCGCTCGATTCTCGCGTGGTGCGCGACAACTTCCGGCAAGCCGTGCTCGAGGTGACCGAGCTCGTGCGTCTTCTGAAAGAAGGAGACCTCGCGCCGCTCGCCGCTGCCGATCCGAGCCTCTCGACGCTGACCCTCGACGCGTCACACCTCGTCTACACGAGCGAGTCGTTCGGCTCGATCTTGGGAGCGATGACCCTCGCCGTCGATCCGCGGCTCTCGGCGGGCGTGCTCTCGGTGGGCGGAGCGGGGATCTTCCTCCCCACGTTCGCCAACTCGCCGTTCTTCGGGAAGCTCTCCACGCTCTTCATCAAGCCGGCGGTCGATCCCGCGCTCGATACGTCGCAGCCGAGCGTGCTCCCCGCCGAAGCCCAGCGCTCGCTCGCGCTCCTGCAGGAGGTCATCGAGCCCGGAGATCCGATCGCCTTCGCCCCCTTCATCGCCAAGAGGCCGGTCCACGCGGCGAAGTCGGTGCTGCTCCTGCAGTCGTTCTCCGACGAGCTCATCCCGAATCAATCGGGCGAGCTCCTCGCCGCTCAGGTCGGCGCGACGACACTCTCGATCCCCGGTCACACCGTGCCCGTGCGCTACGTCACGACCTTGGCGAGCGCCGCGCCGCCGCTCGCCGGCAACCTCAACGGCGTCACCGCCGCGCACCTCAACGTCGAGCCGGCGACGCACATCATGTACACGCGCTTCCACGATCAGCGGACGATGACGCCGGGCTTTCCCCCCAACGTCCCGCTCGCGACCCCCGAAGAGATCGACGAGCCGATCGAATGGCTGCAGACACTCGTCACCGGCTTCGCCGACCGCGTACGCAAAGATCCCGGGGCCCCCGCGGTGGTACCGCCGCCCTGAGCTCAGCCCGCGGGGCGCCGGTTGTAGAGCGTGAGGCCGCGCACGTTCTCGTCGACCGAGAGCGGGTGACGGAGCGAAGGCAATGCGCGCTGCTCGCAGTCGGTGCGCTCGCAGAGGCGGCAGGTGATGCCGACCGGCGTGGCGTTGGTCCCTTGCTCGAGGTCCATGCCGTCGGAGTAGACCATCTCCTTGGCGTATTGGATCTGGCACCCCAGGCCCAGCGCTTGCACCGGATGTTGCGCATGGAAGCCGCCCGAGTCCTTTTGGATGGTGCGCGCGATGCAAAAGTAGACGACGCCGTCGGTCATCTTCGACGACTGGATGCGGATCATTCCCGGCGTGAGGAACGCGGCGAAGATGTTCCACCGCGGGCACACGCCGGAGAAGCGGGCGAAGCGGATCCCCGACGCGCTGAAGCGCTTGGAGATGTTCCCCGCGACGTCGATGCGGATCATGTGGAAGGGGATCCCCTCGGCCCCTTGGCGACGCAGCGTCGTCAAGCGGTGGGCGACCTGCTCGTAGCCCATACGAAAGCGCCGGCCGATGACGTCGAGGTCGTAGCGCTCTTCCCGCGCGGCCTGCAGGAACGAGGCGTAGGGCATGAGCAAGGCGCCGGCGAAGTAGTTCGCCAGCGCGACGCGGCCGAGCGCGCGCGACTCGTCGCTCGTGAGCATCGGATCGGCGGACAACCGATCGAGCGCGGCCTTCTGCGTGAGCAGGCCGATTTGATGCGCGAGCTGGAAGGAGCGGCTACGCGTGGGCAAGAGCTCGGACAAGCTCAAGACGCGGCGCTGCGGATCGTAACGGCGGAGCGTGTCGCGCTCGGCCTCGCCCCGTGCGATGCGCACCTGAACGCCGAGCGACTTGTCGAGGAAGCGAATGAGCCCCGGGTAGAGGTCCTCGCGATCGAGCTTGGCCCGCTGCCACAGCTCTTCGGCCCCCGACTCGAGCTCGGGGAAGTGGTTCATGTGCCGCTGCACGAGATCGCTCACCTCCTCCGAAGGGATGTTCGAGCGATCGACGCCGGTGAGCGCTTCGCCACCCGCAAGACGCGACGAGAGCATCTCCGCCGAGGCGCGCGACTCTTGGTACGCGCGGTAGAGCGCGAGCACGCCGCGCGCCGCGTTGGGGCTCGACGTCGCCATCTCGCGGAGCTCGGTGTTGGTGAGACCGAAGGCTTCGAAGAGCGGATCGGCGAAGGCCTCCATCAGGTCGGCGATGAGCCGCGCGTCCTCGTCGGTGGCGAAGGAGTGAAGGTCGACGTTGAAGAGCTGCGCCAGCTTGATGAGCACGTGCGCGGGGAGGGGACGCCGATTCGACTCGATGAGGTTCAGGTAGCTTGCGGAGATGCCCAGCCGCTCGGCGAGCTGCATCTGGTTCAGGCTCTCGCGCCGCCGGAGCGCTCGAACCTTGGCGCCAAGACGCGGTCCCTCGGCTTGCCTCGATTTCTCCATGGATTTCCCTTCCGCGCGGTAGGCGCGTGCCCCACGGGTACCCACATGCGGGCCCCATGACGCACTTCGAAATTGACCAGATTTACATATTTACAGCTTGTAATTGACTTTCGTCAACCTGCAGTTCCACGCTGAACCTTGATCTTCAGAACTGTAAACCTCATTTTCAACGCGTCGCGCAATTGATGCGGTCGACGGCCCCCGAGGTCACCCCATGAGTGAACAAAGCCAAGCGGCGACTCCCAGCAGCACGACGACGGCAAGCGGCGCCGACGGCGTGAAGATCGTCGGCCTCGAAGGGGCGAGCGAAGCAACGCGCGAGGCTGCCGCGCGCGTCCTCACGCCGGATGCGGTCGCCTTCGTCGCCGATCTCGTACGTCGCTTCCGCCCGCGCATCGAGGACCGCCTCGCAGCGCGCGTCGAGCGCCAAGCGCGCTTCGACCGCGGGGAGCTCCCCGACTTCCTGGTCGAGACGAAGAGCGTGCGCGAGGGCGACTGGAAGGTCGCGCCGCTGCCGAAGAACCTCGTCGACCGCCGCGTGGAGATCACCGGGCCGGTCGATCGCAAGATGGTCATCAACGCCCTCAACTCGGGGGCGAACGTCTTCATGGCCGACTTCGAGGACGCCACCGCGCCCACGTGGGAGAACGTCCTCACCGGCCAGGCGAACCTGATGGACGCGGTGCGCGGCACCATCGCCTTCACCGGCGAGAACGGGAAGCGCTACGCCCTCGCCGAGAAGATCGCGACGCTCTTCGTGCGCCCGCGCGGGCTCCACTTGCCCGAGCGTCATCTCCTCGTCGACGACAAGCCGTCGCCTGGCTCGCTCGTCGACTTCGGTCTCTTCTTCTTCCACAACGCCAAGGCGCAGCTCGAGCGCGGTGCCGGTCCGTTCTTCTACCTGCCGAAGCTCGAGAGCCACCTCGAGGCGCGCATCTGGAACGACGTGTTCGTGCGCGCAGAAGAGGTGCTCGGCGTCCCGCGCGGCAGCATTAAGGCCACGGTGCTCATCGAGACGCTCCCGGCGGCGTTCGAGATGCACGAGATCCTCTTCGAGCTCAAAGAACACTCGGCGGGGCTCAACTGCGGCCGCTGGGACTACATCTTCAGCTTCATCAAGCGTCGTAGGAACGACCCGGCCGCCGTGCTCCCCGATCGCGGGCAGGTCACGATGGATAAGGGCTTTCTCCGCGCGTACACGCAGCTCCTCATCCAGACGTGCCACCGCCGCGGCGCCTTCGCCATGGGCGGGATGGCCGCGCAGATCCCCATCAAGAACGACGCGGCAGCGAACGACGCTGCCCTCGCCAAGGTCCGCGCCGACAAGGAGCGCGAGGTGAAGGACGGTCACGACGGCACGTGGGTCGCGCACCCCGGGCTCGTCGGGCTCGCGCGCGAGATCTTCGACGCCACCATGAAGGGGCCGAACCAGATCGAGCGCCTCCGCGAGGACGTGAACGTGACGGCGAAGGATCTCCTCGCGGTCCCCGAAGGAACGCGCACCGAGGCAGGGCTTCGCCACAACGTGCGCGTCGGCGTGCAGTACCTCGAAGCGTGGCTCCGCGGCCAAGGCTGCGTGCCGCTCTACAACTTGATGGAAGACGCCGCGACGGCGGAGATCTCGCGCGCGCAGGTGTGGCAGTGGCTCCGCCACGGCGCGGCGATCGACGGCGGCGTGAAGCTCACGAAGGCGCGCTTCCTCGAAGTCGTCGCCGACGAGATGCGCCGCGTGCGCGAGGAGGTGGGCGAGGCCCGCTTCACCGGCGGCAAGTTCCCCGAGGCGCAGAAGCTCTTCGAGCTCCTCTCCACCGCCGAGACCTTCACCGAGTTCCTGACGCTGCCTGCTTACGAGCAGCTCCCTTAGACCTCCGCACCGCGGGCCCCACGAAGAAGGGGAGGCCCGAGGGTGACGAAGCACTTGCTACGAAACCAAGGAGAATCCCCATGTCCGCAGCCCTCGCCGAGATCGAAGTCCTTCGCCAAAGCTACACCTCCGAGCCCAACGCCAAGCGCTTCGACGGCGTCGTGCGCAACTACACGGTGGCGGACGTGCAGCGCCTCCGCGGCTCGGTCCGCGTCGAGCACACGCTCGCCACGCTCGGCGCGCGCCGCCTGTGGGCGCTCTTGACGAGCGAGCCGTTCGTCCCCGCCCT
Organism: uncultured Polyangiaceae bacterium; assembly: GCA_964531795.1. GTDB lineage: Bacteria > Myxococcota_A > Polyangia > Polyangiales > Polyangiaceae > CAZHHD01. Next base: position 18,415 of record CAZHHD010000020.1, read on the forward strand.
CGGCGCCCTCACCGGCAACCAGGCGGTGCAGATGGTCCGCGCCGGCCTGAAGGCGATCTACATCAGTGGTTGGCAAGTCGCCGCCGACGCCAACAGCTCGGGCCAGATGTACCCCGACCAGAGCCTCTACCCGGTCGACAGCGTCCCGCGCCTCGTCGAGCGCATCAACGCCTCGCTCCAGCGCGCCGACCAGATCGATCACGCCGAGGGGAAGAACGACGTCTACTGGTACGCGCCGATGGTCGCCGACGCCGAGGCCGGCTTCGGCGGCCCGCTCAACGCCTACGAGCTCATGAAGGCGATGATCAAGGCGGGCGCGAGCGGCGTTCACTTCGAGGACCAGCTCGCTTCGGAGAAGAAGTGCGGCCACATGGGCGGCAAGGTGCTCGTCCCGACGAGCCAGTTCATTCGCACCCTCACCGCCGCGCGCCTCGCCGCCGACGTGATGGACGTGCCGACGGTCGTCATCGCCCGCACCGACGCGCAGAGCGCCAAGCTCATCACGAGCGACGTCGACGAGCGCGACCATCCGTTCATCGAGAAGAACAGCCGCACCCCCGAGGGCTTCTTCACTCTGAAGGGCGGCCTCGACTGCGCCATCGCCCGCGCCAAGGCCTACGCGCCGTTCGCCGATCTTCTCTGGTGCGAGACCAGCACGCCCGATCTCGCCGAAGCCAAGCGCTTCGCCGAGGAGGTGCGCAAGGCCCACCCGAACAAGATGCTCGCCTACAACTGCTCGCCTTCCTTCAACTGGAAGAAGAAGCTCGACGACGCGACCATCGCCAAGTTCCAGCGCGAGCTCGGCGCGATGGGCTACAAGTTCCAGTTCGTCACCCTCGCGGGCTTCCACTCCTTGAACCACGGGATGTTCGAGCTCGCGCACCAGTACAAGGACCGCGGGATGGCGGCCTACTCGGAGCTCCAGCAGAAGGAGTTCGCCGCCGAGGCGCAGGGCTACTCGGCCACGCGTCACCAGCGCGAGGTCGGCACCGGCTACTTCGACGAGGTGGCCGAGGTCATCTCCGGCGGCGCGGCCTCGACCCTCGCGCTCCACGAGTCGACCGAAGCCGAGCAGTTCTAGAGCGCATCTCACAAGCTCTGTGCACCTAGTCGGACCCTCGGGGAGGACGCGGGCTGTCCCATCATCGACGATGAGGGCCAGCCCCTGGTCCGCCGCGCGTTCGATAGGGCGCCCCCGCGCCTGACGATGTTTTAGCATCGTCTCGATGGCCGGAAGGGAGCAGGTCACGATCCGCGAAGGGGTCGACCCCGACGCCGCGACGCTCCCTTCGGACGCCTCGCCGGGCGCGCCCGTCGCCATCAGCATCCGCGAGGACGGAGATCCGCTCCTCGGTCGCATGCTCGGTCACTTCCGCGTGGATGCGCCGCTCGGCCGCGGAGGAATGGGAGCGGTCTATCGTGCGTGGGACACGAGCCTCGAGCGCGCCGTCGCGTTGAAGACGCTCCTTCTCCACACGCCGGGGGCGCGCGCGCGGTTTCTTCGCGAGGCCCGCGCGCAGGCCAAGCTGCGTCACCCACACGTCGTCCCCATCCACTTCGTCGGCGAAGAGGCCGACGTCCCTGGCGTCGGGACGGTGAGCTACCTGGTGATGGACCTCGTCGAAGGGGAGTCGCTCGCCGCCATCTTGCGGCGCGCCAAGCGGCTCGACGAGCGTCGCGCGCTCGACGTCGTCGAGTCGATCGCCGACGCGCTCGAGGCCGCGCATCGCAACGGGCTCATCCACCGCGACGTGAAGCCGTCGAACGTCCTCGTCGAGCCGAGCGGGCGCGTGCTCCTCGCGGATTTCGGCCTCGCGCGCGACGTCCACGCGGCGGCGGACATCGACGAGCCTCCTCCCAGCGCGCCGTCGGACCCCACGACGCCGAGCCCCCCGACGGGGAGCGCGGAGCGCGCGGTGAAATCGCGCGTACTATCCCCCACCGCGGCGATGACCGCCGCCGGCGCCATCGTGGGTACGCCGACGTACCTCGCGCCCGAGCAGGCCGCGGGGGACGTCGTCGATCATCGCGCAGACATGTACGCGCTCGGTGTCACGCTCTACGAGCTGCTCGCGGGCGAGCCGCCGTTCACCGCCGGTACCCAATCGGGCTTGCTCGAGCAGCATCGGAGGCAGGAGGCCCTCCCGCTCGCCGTGCTCGCGCCGGAGGTGCGTCCACCGGTCGAGGCGCTGGTGGTGCGCCTCATGGCCAAGGCTCCCGAGGCGCGCTTCGCCACGTACGAAGATCTCCGCGCCGCGATCGTCGCCGCCCGCGCACAGCCGCTCGTCGACGCGCCGATCTTCGCGCGAGGGATCGCCTTCGGAGTCGACTTTACGCTCGCGGTGCTCGTGGGCGCAGCCATCAGCATTCCGACGCGCACGAACCTGCTCGCGTGGGTCGTCGTCGCCGTGGGGCTCGGCGCGCTCGAAGGGGTGTGGGGGCGCACGCCGGGGAAGCGGCTCATGGGCCTTTGCACCGTGGACCGTCACGCCGCCGCGCCTTCCATCGCGCGGTCGATCGTCCGCACCTTGGTGAAGCTCTGGGGCCCGCTCCTCGACGCGGCGGTCGAGCTCGCCGGTCCGACGCAGACCGTGGGGCGCGTCATCACCGCGGTCGTGCTCGGAGCGTGGCTCTTTTGCCTCCTTCCGGCGCTGGGCCGGCGTCGCGCCGCGCTGCACGATCGTCTCACGCGCACGCGCGTGGTGTCGGCGCTCGTGGCCGGCCCGCGATGAGCGCGAGGCGACGCGAGAAGAAGGAGGTCGAGCGCGGCTGGAGCTTCCAGCTCGCCGTCGACACGCGCGACAACGAGCCGATCTTCGTCCGCATCGCGCGCGCGATGATCGACGACATCCGCCGCGCGCGGCTCCGGCCCGGCGATCCGCTCCCCGGCTCACGGCCGCTCGCCGCTTCGCTCGGCGTTCATCGCAACACCGTCCTCGCCGCGTACCGCGAGCTCATCGCCGAGGGGTGGGTCACCACCTCTGCGGCCCGCGGCACCTTCGTCTCCGAGGCGCTCCCCGACGTGCGCCCGCGCCGCTTCGCCGAGCCGCTCTCCGAGAGCCGCGGGCGCGTCGGCTTCGACCTCGGCGAGCCCCCCGAGGCGGAGCCCGAGCGCGTCGCGCCCGGCGTCATGAGCCTGAGCGGCGGCGTCCCCGACGTGAGGCTCGTCCCCGTGGCGTCGCTCGCTCGCGCGCTCCGTCGCGTGCTCGCCTCGCGCACGAACGGCGCGCTCGGCTACGGCGATCCGCGTGGGCCGCGTCCGCTCCGCGACGGGATCGCGGCGATGCTCAAGGCGGCGCGCGGCCTCGCGGTGACTGGCGACGACGTGCTCGTCACGCGCGGCAGCCAGATGGGGATCGATCTCTTCGCCCGCACCGTCGTCCGCCCAGGCGACGTCGTCGCCGTCGAGTCGCTCGGGTATCGTCCGGCGTGGGTGGCGCTGCGTGCTGCGGGGGCGCGCCTCGTCCCGCTCCCGCTCGACGCCCGCGGCGTGAAGGTCGACGCGCTGGCCGACCTTCTGGCGCGTGAGCATGTGCGCGCGGTGTACGTCACGCCGCACCACCAGTATCCGACGACCGTGGCGCTCGCCGCCGGCCGACGCATCGAGCTCATGGCGCTCGCGGCCAAGCACCGCTTCGCGATCGTCGAGGACGACTACGACCACGAGTTTCACTACGACGGGCGACCGATCTTGCCGCTGGCGAGCGCCGACACGCACGGATCGGTCGCGTACTTGGGGACGCTTTCCAAGGTCCTCGCGCCGGGGCTTCGTCTCGGCTACGTCGTCGCGCCGCCGCCGCTCCTCGAACGTATGGCGCGCGCGCGGGCGAGCGTGGACCGGCAAGGCGATCAACCGATGGAGCTCGCGGTGGCCGAGCTCCTCGAGGACGGCGAAGTGCAGCGTCACATCCGCCGCGCACGGCGCGTCTACGCCGCGCGCCGCGAGGTGCTCGGTCGCGCGCTGGCGAGCGACCTGGGGAGCGCGCTCAGCTTCGAGCTTCCCTCGGGAGGCACGGCGGTGTGGGCGCGCGTCGACCCGGCGATCGACGTCGAGGCGTGGCATGCACGCGCCGTCGCCCGCGGCGTGGCCTTTCAAACCGCGCGGCTCTTCGCCTTCGACGGACGCACGCGTCCGCGCGCACGATTCGGCTTCGCGCAGCTCGATCCGACCGAGCTTCGCGAGGCCTCGCGGCGCCTCGCGACGGCGCTCCGCGCGAAGGGGTAGGGGGCCAGGGTCAGCGCGACATGGACGACGTGCCGTACGCGAGCACGCCGGTGGCACCGCAGCAGTCTTTGAACTTCTTCGCGCTCCCGCACACGCAGGGCTCGTTGCGACCGATCTTCTGCGGGCGGAGGCGCGCGATCTCCTCCGGCGGCGGGTACCTCTTCGGTCGCGAGGCCTTCCCCTTCGCGGCAGCGGCGTTCACCTTCTCGACGACGCTCTCGAGGTTCCCCGGCGCGGCGAACCAGGCGCGGGCCTCCTCCTCGAGCTTCCGGCCGCGCGTGTAGTAGCGCTCGGCGTGGTGGTTGCGATCGATGTGGGCGACCGGGCGGCATCCGGCGATGACCGGTACGAGCGCGTTGCCCCCGACGAAGCCGTAGGTGCCGATGTCACGTGCCGTGCGGACGTCCCAGTCGACGTCGAAGAGGGCACCCCCCAAGATCCACACGCCGACGAAGGCGCGCGCTTCGCAGAAGTTGAACGGCGCGAGGTACGCCTCTTCTTCGCTCTCCGGAAGATCGAGCGGCACGCCGTAGGGGAGGCCGAAGGGCATGCCATAGTTCGCCTTCGACACGTCGCCGAACGAAGCGTGGAGGAGCTCGTGCAGCATGCTCCCGAGCAAGCGCCGGTAGATGCACTCGCCGAAGCGCACCGCCACGCCGCGGTAGGTGGGGTCGTTCTTCTTCTGCGCCTCGCGCCAGAGCGCGTCGCCGTGGAGCTCGTAGATGGGGACGTAGCCCATGCCGCGGAGGGCGTCGTCGGCGTGGTAAAGCGCAGCCACGCCGCGCGCGCGCTCGGCGGCTCCGAGCGTGCCGTGACAGTCGCAAGGGCAGGGGCGGGCCGCGAGGAGTGCGTCGACGATGGTGCGCATGTGCGCGTCCCTCCAAGGTACTGCCCGGGGAGAGGTGGGCCAGGAAAAAGAGCCCGTTGGTGAAACCTCCGAAGTATGAAACACGTAGTCCCCGCGTAACCCACGCTGGGCCACGCCAATCCCGACGATTTCCCGGCGCGCACCGCGCGGCGGGGGGGCCGAAGCGCCGAGGAAATTCATGAACCGACACTCTTCTCTTCATTCCGTCGCGTCTTGCCGCCTTTCGACCGTGGGAGCGCTCGGCCTCGCCGCCCTGCTCCTCGCGGGGTGCAGCAAGAAGGACGACGCCCCCGCCGCCGCGGCCAGCGCCTCGGCGGTGACGCAGGCCGCGCCTCCGCCCACGGCCAAGGTCGTGCACTACGTCTTCGACAAGGACGGCAAGACGCACGTCGACGGCCCCGCGCCGGTCGAGCACCTGAAGGCCGACACGACCGCGAGCTCGGGCACGCTCGACGTCGATCTCATGAACCTCGCGAACTCGCGCGGCGAGGTCAAAGTCGATCTCACCACGCTGACGACGCACACCTTCGACAGCGCCGAGCAAGACACGAAGCAGACGAAGGACGCCGCTGGTTGGCTCGAGGTCGGCGACGCGGTGAAGCCCGAAGAGCGCGAGGCGAATCGCTGGGCGGTGTACGCGATCCAGAGCGTCGACGGCTTGAGCGCGACCGACGTCAGCAAGGTGGCGCCGGTGAAGGAGGGGGGCGACGACGTCCGCACCGTCACCCTCACCACGCACGGCGACTTCCTGCTTCACGGACACAAGGTCGACAAGGCTGCCACGGTCGACGTGAAGTTCCATTACCCCGCGGGCGCGCCCGCCGACTCGCGTCCCACGTCGATCGAGGTCGTCTCCAAGGCGCCGCTCAAGGTGACCATCGCCGAGCACGACGTGAAGCCGCGCGACAACTTCGGCAAGATCGCCAGTCGCGCCTTCGGACTCCTGGGAACGAAGGTGGCCCAGGTGCTCGACATCACGCTCGAGCTCCGCGCCAAGCCGCAATAGCCGCGATCACCCTGCCGGCGAGTCTGCTCGCCGTGCGTGCTACCCTCGGCGCGCTCGGCGCGCGCCCAAAACAAGGCCCACGAGAGAGAACCAAGGAGAACATCATGCGACCGAATCTTTCTGCTTCGACCTTTGCCGCCGTCCTCGCCGCCCTCGGCACGACCGCCCTCGTGGCGTGCGGCGGATCGAAGCCGGCCGACGCCAACGCGCCGACCACCGAGACCTCCGCGCCCGCGACCTCGGCGGCCCCCGCGACGCCCGCTTCCTCTGCCGCGCCGACCAGCGCGACGGACAAGCCGATGGACAACTCGGCGGCGGCCCCCGCGACGCCGGCTACGCCGTCCACCGGCGCGGCGAGCGCGTCGAGCCCGACCGCGGCGGCGACGCCGGCGGCGAGCGCGAGCAGCGCGGCCGCTCCGGCGAAGCCCAAGGCGGGCAAGAAGCCGGCGGCCGGTCAGTCGGCGTGCGGCGCCGGCACCTGCGGCGCGGCTCCGACCAAGAAGCTCTTCTGAGAGAGGGGAGCGACGCTGGGCGCGCGAGTCGAGCGAACGCTCCCTCGCGCGCCTTCGCGTGGCCTCGAACCGATGGTCTCCTCCGTGCGCGGCGTGGGGCTCGGCCTCCGCTTCGAGCTCATCGACGAGCTCGTCGAGCGCCTCCCCGAGGAGATCGATTTCCTCGAGATCGCCCCGGAGAACTACCTCCGGCGCGGCGGTCATCTGCGCGCCAAGCTCGAGCGTCTCCTCGCGCACTACCCGGTCGTGACCCACGGCCTCACGCTCTCGCTCGCCGGCACCGAGCCGCTCGACGCCGCGTACCTCGCCGACGTCGCCTCGTTCGTGCGCGACGTCGGGAGCCCGTGGCACTCGGATCATCTTTGCTTCGGTGCGAGCGGTGGACGCCTCCTCCACGATCTGCTGCCGGTGCCGCTCACGCGCGCCACGATCGATCGCGTGGTGCCACGCGCGCGCCAGGTGGTGGACGCGCTCGGCGTCCCCTTCGCCGTGGAGAACATCAGCTTCTACCTCCACGCGGGCGCGCCCGAGATGCGCGAGCCCGAGCTGCTTCGTGCCGTGTGTGAGGAGGCCGACGTCGGCATTCTCTTCGACGTGAACAACGCGTGGGTCAACGCCACGAACTTCGGCGAAGACGTCGACGCGTGGCTCCGTGAGGGGCCGCTCGACAAGGTGGTCCAGATGCACGTCGCCGGGCACACGGCGGTGGAAGGCGGGCTCCTCGTCGACACGCACGGCGCGCCGGTCGCTCCGCCGGTGTTCGCGTTCCTCGAGCGGGTGCTCGCGCGCACCGGCCCGGTGCCCATCGTCCTCGAGCGCGACACCGCGATGCCTTCGCTCGACGAGCTCTTGACGGAGCTGGATGAGGTGCGTGCAATCTGCACGCGTGCGGCGAAAGTCCAAGGAAAATAGGCGCTTCGCGCTGTCTTGCGCCGAGCGTCGCCTCTCTTATGCTCGCTCCCCGTGCGGCAAGTGCGCCGCACAGAATCCAAGGGGTGGAACATGCGCATGATGATGAAGGTCTCGATTCCGGTCGAAGCGGGCAACAAGGGCGTCCGAGAGGGAGGGCTCCCGAAGACGATCATGAGCTTCGTCGAGCAGTGGAAGCCCGAGGCGTCCTACTTCACCGCCACCGGGGGCAAGCGCACCGCTTACTTCGTGTTCGACATGAAGGAGCCGTCGCAAATGCCGATCGTGGCCGAGCCGTTCTTCATGGAGCTCGACGCAGAGATCGACTGCGTTCCGGTGATGAACCTCGACGACATGAAGGCCGGGGTCGGTAAGGCGATGAAGGGCTGACAAAGTCGAGCCGCGCGACGGCTTCTCCTCGCGAGACGCCGTCGCGCAGGCTCGCTTACGCTTCGACGCGCCCGCCGAGGACGGCGCCGGCGGTCGCGAGCTCGGCGAGGACCGCCGCCGCTTCGTCCACGTGCGCTTCAGGCGCGCTGTCGATCGCCTCCGCCGCCGACACCACCGCGCCGCCGAGCGTGGCGTCCTCGAGGAGCGACTCTACGAGCGCGGCGCCAAAGGGGCCGAGCTCGAGCTCCTGCACCGAGTCCTCTTCGTCGCGGAAGACGAGCACGAAGACCTCGCGGGCTTCGGGCGGCGAAGCGCCCTCGTCGTGCACGGCATGCGTGTAGCGCGCGAGCCGCGTCGCCGGCGCGAAAAGAACACCACGGTCCAAGCCGATCTCGCCGGGCGCCGTCGTCGTGCGGGCTTCGTCCGAGGCCACCTCGAAGACGAGGAGCTCGTGCGAGGCGAGCTCGACGGCCCACGGAGGAACAGCGTCACCGAGCGCGCGCCATCGCGGCGTGGCCCACGCGACGAGCTCCCGCGGCACCTCACGGAGCGTGTGCCCGCGCGGGCCTGCTTCGGCGAGGAACGCCACGAGCTCGTCGTCGAACGCTTTGGGGGGCAGAGCGCCCGCGCGCGTGAAGAGGGCGCGCGTCCGCGGGAGGACCTGGAAGACGACCTGGCCGAGGTTGTTGCGCACGAGAGTGCGGTAGAGCGTCAGCCTGTCGGCGTGCGGCGCGAAGAGCGCGATCTCTTCCTCGGTGAGCCCCTGCGCGGCGAGGAAGGCGCGCGGATCGGCAGCGAGGCGCTCTTCGGCGTCGCGATCGAAGCACGCCGCGGCGATCGCGCGCTCGACGCGGGCGAACGGATCTTCGCTCACGACGCCTTCGCTCCTCAGGTCACTGGAAGGAGAACGTGTAGCTGGCCGTGCCACCTTCGAGCACGGTGAGGCTCACCGTCTTGGGCTCGCCCGTGGGCGGATCGCACCTGAGCTGGTGCGGGCCGGCGGAGAGCTGCGCCGCGACGGGGGTCGAGCCGCGCGACGAACCGTCGACGTAGAGCGTGCACCATCCCGGGTTCGCCGAGACGAGGAGATGCCCCATGCCGCGCGCGGGGCGCGTGGTCGGCGTTTGCGCGGTGGGTCCGGCGTTCACGTCGGAGGCGGGCGCTGTGGGCGTCGTGGCCGAGACCGGCGTGCTCGCCGAAGCGTCGACGTGATGCGCACGCGGGCGGGTGACGCCGAAGATCGCCGCGCCGATGCCGAGCACGAGGAGCCCCACGGCGGCGACGCCCCCCGCGACGAGCCAGGTCGTCGGGCCTTTGGCCGGCGAGAGCCCAGCGAAGGAAGGGGTCCACGGCGAGCTGTACGAGCCCGTGTGCACATGCGGCGCCGCCACCTGCACGCCCGAGCTCGAGAGGTAGGGCGAGGGCGGGGGGGGACGATCGCTCGGACGAACGAGCGCCGGCATGGCGTTCGTCGCGTCGGGGTCCGACGCCGGCGCGTGCGGTGGCGGGAGGCGCGTCGGATCATTCTGCAGCGCGTTCACGATCTGCCCGAGCCGCTCGTAGACGAGATCGAAGTTCGCGAGGCGGCGCTTCTTCTCGACGACCAGACAATCGCGCACGAGCGAGCGCACCGATTCGGGGAGCTGCGGCGCGACCTCGTCGATGCTCTTCGGCTTGCTGGTGGCGATGGTGACGATGAGCGCGTTGAAGTTCGGCGCGTCGAAGCACCGGTAGCCCACGAGCGCCTCGAACAAGATGGCGCCGAAGGCGAAGATGTCGGTGCGCCCGTCGATGCCCGACGAGCCCATGGCCTGCTCCGGGCTCATGTAGAGCGGCGAGCCGAGCACCGTGCCGGCGACGGTGAGGGCGCCGTTGCGCGAGCCCGTCTCCTCCTCGAGGAACTTGCTCACGCCGAAGTCGAGGAGCTTCGGCACCGCGATGCCTTGGCGATCCTTGTGGAGGAAGATATTGCTCGGCTTCAGATCGCGGTGGATGACGCCGCTCTTGTGGGCGGCGGAGAGCGCGGCGGCGACGTCTTGCATCACCACGAGGAAGGAGTGGATCGTCATCGGCGGGTTCTGCCGACGCGTCGCCACCTCGAGCGAGATGCCGCTCAAGAGCTCCATCACGAGGAAGAGCGACTGATCCTCGGCCTGGCCGACGTCGATGATCTCGATGATGTTGGGGTGGTTGATGCGCGCCGAGGCCTTGGCCTCCATCAGGAAGCGCTTGGCCGCTTCGGGCGTCGTCCGCGCGACGCTCGGCAGCATGAACTTGATGGCGAACTGACGGTCGGTGAAGACGTTGGTCGCCGACCAAACGGTGGCCATGCCCCCCGTTCCGAGGAGCTGATTCAGGCGGTACTTCCCCGCGATGACCTGCCCCGATTGCATGCGCCCTGGCTCCGCCGAGAAGCCCAGGTGGACCGCTCGCTCGTCCCCTCCTCGTACCCCAATTTGCGCGAGCGCGTACACGACAAAGGCCCTTTCGACGGTTCGACCGGTGGGGCCCGTCGCCCGGGGAGGTTCGATCCCTCGCCGGCCTCTGCGCTCACCCGATCGTCATACCTCCGTCGATCACAAGGGTGTGTCCTGTCAAATAAGCTGCGGCGTCGCTCGCCAGGTAGACCGCTCCGCCGGCGATGTCCTCCGGGTCCCCGGTGCGTCCCAAAGGGGTGCGGGAGAGGATCTGCGCAGAGATGTCGGGGTTGTCGACGAGCGCGCTGGCGAAGCGTGTCTTCACGAGGCCCGGGGCGATGGCGTTCACCCGGATCCTCGAGGGGCCGAGCTCGTAAGCGAGGGTCTTGGTCATCGAGATGACCGCCGCCTTGGTCATGCCGTAGACGCCCTGGAGCGGAGCGGCGGCGAGGCCGGCGACGCTGGTCACGTTGACGATCGATCCGGGCGACGCGCGATCGACGAGGTGCGCCGCGACCTCGCGCGCCATGTAGAAGTACCCCTTCAGGTTCACCTCGAAGGTCTTGTCCCAGGCGCCGGGGTCGACACCGACGAGCGGGCCGAAGTACGGGTTCGTCGCCGCGTTGTTCACCAGCACGTCGACGTGGCCGAACTGCGCGATCGCCGCGGCCACGAGCGCCTTGCAGTCTTCCTCGCGGCCGGTGTGGGCGGCGACCGGGTGCGCCGACTCGCCGAGCGAGCGCGCGACGGTCTCGAGCGCGTCCATCTTGCGCGCGGCGAGGACCACCCGCGCTCCCTCGGCGACCATGGCGCGGGCGATGGCCTCGCCGATGCCACGGCTCGCGCCGGTGACGATGGCGACCTTCCCTTCGAGCTTGTTCATGCGACGAAGGCTCCCATGCGGCGGAAGCGTCGGTAGCGATCGTCGGCGAGCTCTGCGGGGGTCATCTCGAGCAGCTCGCGGAGCGACTCGGAGATGGCGCGATCGACGAGCCGCGCCGCCGCTTCCGGATCTTGGTGCGCGCCGCCCGCCGGCTCCTCGATGATGTTGTCGACGACGCCGAGGTTCAGGAGATCGGGCGCGGTCATCTTCATGCGCGCCGCCGCCTCGTCGGATTTCGCGCCGTCTTTCCACAAGATGGAGGCGCACCCCTCAGGCGAGATCACGCTGTAGGTTCCGTATTCCATCACGTGCACGCGGTTCGCCACGCCCAGGGCGAGGGCCCCGCCGCTCCCCCCTTCGCCGATGATGGTGGCGATGATGGGGACTTTGGCGCGCGCCATGGCGGCGATGCACGCGCCGATGGCCTCGCTCTGTCCGCGCTCTTCGGCGCCGATGCCGGGGTAGGCCCCCTGCGTGTCGACGAAGGTGAGCACCGGGAGGCCGAAGCGATCGGCGAGCTCGTAGAGACGCAGCGCCTTGCGGTTCCCCTCCGGGTGCGCCTGGCCGAAGTTGCGTGTCACCTTCTCTTTGGTGCTGCGCCCCTTTTGGTGGCCGACCACGACCACGCTCCGCCCGTGGTAACGCCCGAGACCGCCGACGATCGCGGGGTCGTCGCCGAAGCGCCGATCGCCGTGGAGCTCCTGGAAGTCTTCGACGAGGAGCTCGATGTAGTCGAGCGTGTACGGGCGATTCGGGTGCCGCGAGAGCTGCACCTTCTGCCACGGCGTGAGGGTCGCGAAGAGCTCGCGGGCGAGGCGCCCGGTCTTCTCTTCCAGGCGTCTCAGCTCGTGCTCGAGCTTCTGGTCGCTCTCGACCAAGGCGCGGAGCTCACGAACGCGCGAGACGAGCTCGACCACCGGCTTTTCGAAGGGGAGAACGTACGCTGCCACGCGGCGAAGTTAGCACGTCATAATCCCGAGGGGGCCGCTCCACACACGGAGCATGAGCCCCTTCGTCCGTTCGCCTTGCCTCGTCCTCGGGTGCGTCGTCTCCTTCGCGGCGCTCGCCGCACCGCGGCGTGCCGAGGCCACGACGCCACCTCCGGCGGTGGAGGCCGCGCTCGGCCCCTCGGCGGCGACATCGACGTGGGCGGGGGACCGCTCACTCTCGACCTCGTACCTGCTCGGCGTTCGCTTCGCCGATCTCATCGCCATCGATGCGTTGACGCGCCTCGGTTACGCCAACGTCGACGATCGCGTGCTCACCTACCTCTCGTTGGGCGCGACCGTGTACGGGCGGCTCGGGCCGGTGCGGCCGTACCTGCGCCTCGCCGCGGTGCATCAACACGAGGAGCCGCGAGCGGCGATCTCGGACGATCCCGGCGGCGCGCTCTTCGGCGTGGGGAACGGCATTCGTCACCGGGGCGGCGGGCTCGCCAGCGTGGGGGCCAATTGGGTCTTCACCAAAGGGAAGTCCAGCGAGGCCTTCGCTGGGCTCGACTTCAACTCGACGTACTTCCCGGATTCGCGCGGGCCGCACGTCTACATGGGAGGAGGCCTGTGGTTCGGCGCCTCGCTGAATCTGTGAAGCGCGCGAGTCGAAGCTCGGGCAGACCCGTGCAGAGTGCACGCGTAGCTCGAGTGGCGGGCGCGCGGAGGTTCGCCCTCGGCGCGATCGTGGGCGTCATCGCCGGGGTCCTCGCCGGGAGCGTGACCGCGTGCGCCGCACAAGACACGACGATCGACGAGCACCCGTGCCCCGACGGCGGCACGACGCTCACCTACGACGACTTCGGCAAGGGCTTCCTCGACGCGTATTGCCAGAAGTGCCACGGCCAGACGACCGACGATCGTAACGGCGCGCCCGCCGACGTGACGTTCAAGACGATCGACGACGTGCACCGCTGGCGCGAGCGCATCTTCGCCCGCGCCGCGCTCGACAACACGACGATGCCGCCGGGCCCCGACGATCCGCCGAGGGACGAGCGCTACCAGCTTGCTGATTGGCTGGCCTGCGGCGCGAAGTGACGGGGCCTACCGAGTCGCCATTTGGTACGCGTACCGCGGGCTCGGCGCGATCGCGGTCGTCACCTGCGTCCACGTCGCGCCGTCGCACGTCCACGTGTCGCCGAAGAAGGGTTGGGCGCCGGGAGCCACGACCGGCGCCCCGCCGAAGAGCACGACCGAGTTGCCGACGGCGCTCATCGCCGGATGGAAACGCGCGCTCGGCCCCGGGACCTTCAGCTCGGTCCACGTGCTGCCGTCCCAGATCCACGTGTCGCCCAGGAAGTGATTCGCGTCGACCTCGCCGCCGAACAAGATGACGCGGTCGTTCAGCGTCGCCATGGCGTGGTAGCCGCGCGCGGGCGGGGCAGGGGTGACGGCCTTCTTCGTCCACGTCGCGCCGTCGAACTCCCACGTCGCCGTGTCGGTCCCGATGCCGCCGAAGAGGACGACCTTGTCGCCGAGGGTGGCCATGGCCGACGCGATCCCGTGAAGGCCGCCGGGCCCGGGGGTCTTCACCTCGGTCCAGCTCGTGCCGTCCCACGTCCACGTGTCGTCGAGCTGCCCGCTCCCCGTGCCTCCGTAGAGGACGATCTTGTCGCCGAGCGTGGCCATCGCCGCTTCACGACGCGGGCTCGGGCCGCTCACCTTCTTCTCGGTCCACGTCCGCCCGTCCCACTCCCACGTGTCGCCGAGGAAGGTGCCGGCGAAGTCGCCGCCGAAGAGGACCACCTTGCCGTGGAGCGAGCCCATCGACTGACTGTCGCGCTTGCTCGGTCCGACGACCTGCGCCTGCACCCAGCGCGTGCCGTCCCAATCCCAGGTGTCGGCGAGGGAGCCACCGGAGTAACCGGCGAAGAGGAGCGCGCCGTCGAGCGGGGGGCGATCGCCTTCGTCGGCGAGGCCTTCGGCATCGTCGCTCGCGGGGCCGGCATCGCTGGCCTGCGCGTCGCCGGATCCGCCGTCCGCGGGGACGACGGTTGCGGTCGAGTCTACGCCGCCTCCGCACGCGACGAGCGCCAGAGCCGGCGCAAGCAGGGTCGCCCCGGTGAGCTTTAGGGAGAGGACCAGGGCCCGGCGGGAGAAGAACGAAGACGTGCTCATCGGCGGCGGGCTGAGCATGACGCGTTCCATCGACCGTGCCCGAAAAATCGGGCGATCCGCGTGCGCGGGTTGTCCCGTGGCCCACTTCGACGCGCCAGATCCGGGCACGCGTGCCAGGGTGACGTCGCGCCCCACAGCCTAGCTGACTGGGCGCGCAGCCTCGCTCGAATGCCGTGCCGAGGAGCTCACATAGCCGCGCGCCGAGCGGCGACGATCATCTTGAAGTCGCGCGGGGGGCTAGGCAGGGTGCGCACCGCGGTAAAGCCCTTCTCGGTGAGCAAGGCCTCGATTTCTGCCTGCGTGCTGGGTGCGCCCCCGTAGAGCGCCACGCGGAAGCGAAGGGCAGCGCCCCGGAGGTCCTCGCCAGCTTTGGCGGCGGCGAACAGGAGCCAGCCCCCCGGCTTGAGTGAGCGGTGAACTTGATCGACGAGCCGACCGAGCTCCTTCGGCGGGAGAAACGGCGCCGGGATCCACGCGAGGTCGAACGCGCGCTCGTCGAGCAGGTCCTCGCCTGGCTGCTCTCGAATCTCGATGCGGTCCCCGAGGCCTGCGTCGGCGACGTTCTTGCGCGCAAGCGAAAGCGAGGGGCCCCACACGTCGAGCCCGACGACGTGGAGCGCCGGCCATTTGCGGGCCATCCCGATCGCCAGACCCGCCACGCCAGTGCCGACATCCAAGAAGGTGGCGCCGGCGCCTTCGAGCCGGGGAGCGAGACCCTCGAGCATGGGCAAGAGTCGTGGCAACACGTTCGCGAAGCCCGCGGTGATGTCTCCTCCGCCCTGAAGCACGTCGGGATCGGTGTACGTCCAACCGGGAGCTCGCCCGGGATTCGCCAAGAGATCGTCATCGAGGGCCCAGAAGTGCCGGATCTCGGCGAGCAACGGCGCGACCTCGGCGGCGGAGGTCCCCTCGAGCGCTTGCAGCGCACCGGCCTCCCGAAGCAAGTCGTCGACCTGTGCGCGCACTCCGGGATGGAGCGCCCTTCCCGTGACGCGCGCGTCGAGCTCGGCACCGAGGACGGCGAGCGCGCTGGCGGAAGCGCTCAACTGGGCGACGACGTCGCGTAGGGCTTCGATGCTCATGTTCGTTCTCTCCTTCGCCATGACTGTACGCAGAGAGGGGACCCAGCCGTAGTCGCTCGGTCGAAACGGATTGTTTCGTGCGGAGAAATAGTGCCACCATCATCGCGGATGGACGCTCTCCAAATGATGCGCGTCTTCGCGCGGGTGGCTCAGCGCGCCAGCTTCGCAGCGGCTGCCGAAGATCTGCGCATGTCGCGCGCGTCGATCAGCAAGCACGTCGCGGCGATCGAGGAGCGACACGGGGTCCGGCTGCTCGACAGGACCACGCGTAGCGTGAGTGTCACCGAGGCGGGGCGCGTCTATCTCGAGCGTTGTCTCGAATGTCTTCAGGCCTACCAGGATTCAGAGGCGGCGATCAGCGCGTCGGCGGCGGAGCCCAACGGCCTCTTGCGGGTCGCCGGTCCGTTCGACTTCAACCGCCACCTGCCTCGCATCGTCGCCCGCTTCATGAAGGCCTATCCCGCGATCGATCTCGAGCTCCTTCTCTCGAATCGCACGCTCGACATGGTCGATCAAGGCATCGACGTGTACGTCCGCGTCACCAACGCGCTTCCGCCCGACGTCGTTGCCCGTCAGTTGGCCATCACGCGGCTCGGCGTGTGGGGTGCCCCGAGCTACTTTCGCAACCACAGGAAGCCACGCACCCCAGCCGATCTGGTCGAGCACGGATTCGCCCTGTTCAACGAGCCGCCTCTCCTCGACGAATGGGTCTTCGAGCGCGAGGGAAAGCGAACCAAGGTCCGGCTCAGGCCCCGGCTCGTGACCAACGCCGGCGAAGGTCACGTCGAGGCGGTGTGCGAAGGCGCGACCCTCGGCGTGATCCCGAGCTTTCTCTTGCCGCCCGACCATGCGAAGCGCCTCGTGCAGGTGCTGCCAGAATGGTCACTCGGCCACCGCGGCATCCACGCGGTGTATCCGCACCGCCGGTTCGTCCCCGCCAAGGTCCGGGCCTTCGTCGACTTCCTGCGAGCGTCGATGGGTGACTGCAATCGCGATCCGTGGTGGTCACCGAGGATCCCCATTTCTCCTCGCGCTGGAGCACGCCGCGCCGACCGCGCCGGTTGAGATCGCGGGCGCGCGTCCCTGCGCGCCTTCCCCGCAAATCACATGCGCCCTACACGCGATGCGCGCGAGGGCACCCCCCTCCGAACCCAACCCCTCAACCGACCTTCGCGCTCGCCGTCGGCTTCTCGCGCTTCACGTTGAAGATGCGCAACGGCTTCTCTTTGCCTTTGAGCTGGGCGGGGGCGAGCTCCTCGACCTCGAAGCGGTTCGAGAGGCGCGAGAGGGTGCCTTCGCTCACGAGGATTTGCCCCGGCGTCGCGATGCCGCAGAGGCGCGCGCTCGTGTTCGCCGTGTCGCCGATGACCGTGTAGCTGAGCGCCTTGCTACTGCCGACGTAGCCCGCGACGAGGGGACCCGTGTGGATGCCGATGCCGATGGCGAGCGGCGGCTGGTTCAGCCCTTGGCGCCGGCGATTGAATTTGCCGAGCTCGTCCATCTGATCGAGCGCGCTCTGCACGGCGCGGATCGGATCGTCGGGGTGACGCGCGGGGGCGCCCCAGAGCGCCATGATGCCGTCGCCCATGAACTTGTCGAGCGTGCCTTCGTATTTGAAGATGGTGTTCACCATCTCCTCGAAATACTCGTTGAGCATCTCGACCATCGCCTCGGCCGTCGTCCCCTCGCTCATGTGCGTGAAGCCGCGGATGTCCGAGTTGAAGACGGTGCACTCGGAGACGAGCGTGCCGCCCTTCTTGATGTCGAGCTTCCCGCTGATGACCTGCTCGGCGACGTTCGGCGAGAGCAGGCGCGAGAAGCGCTCGCGCGTCACGATCTCTTGCTCGATCTTCTTCGCCAGGAGCGTGTTCTCGATGAACATCGCCGCCTGGTTGCCGACGGCGTTGATGATCTCGAGATCCTTCTGCTGAAACTGAGCGAGCGACTCGCTGTCGAGCCAGAGCGCGCCGAGTACGTCCTTCTCGTGGAGCAGCGGCACGACGATGGCGCTCGAGATCCGGTTCAGGATCATCGATTTCCCCTTCGACGAGGCGAAGTCCATCGAGGCGTCGTGGGTGATGACGCTCTTCTGCTCCTTGATGACGTGGCTCAGGATCGTGGAAGAGACCTGAATCGGCGCGTCGGTGCCGTCGCGGCGGCGCGCGGCGCGCGGCTGGAGCTGGCCGTCGGACTCCTTCAAGAGGATGACGCCGCGATCGGCGTTCACGAACTTGAAGAGCGCGGTGAGGATCTTGTCGAGCAGGCGATCCATGTCGCGCTCGAGCCCGATCTCGCGCGAGAGCTCCCACGTGATGCGGAGGCGCTCGTAGTCGAGCCTTAGCTGCTGCGGATCGTGAGCGACCTGGTCGAACGGGGCGAAGCCCTTGGCGGCGGCGGCGATCTGCGTGCCGATCGCGCGCGCGGAGTCGAGCACGTCGACGCGCGTGCCGCTCAAGCTCGGCGGACGACGCGCCGGCGCTTGCGGCGGAGGCAAGGGCCCTTGGCCGAACGCCGGGTTGTGCGAGAGCGGCGCGGGGGCCGTCGGGATCATCGGGCCGCTCGGCGGCGGGCGCGGCACCGGCTGCGGCATCGAGCCGTGCGCTTGCTGCTGCTGTCCGGGGCCACCCGGGTAAAAGCCCGAAGCCGGCGGAGGGGGCATGGGGGCCGCGGCCGAAGGGGGCGGGTAGGGCTGTTGGATCGCGCCCGGGCTCGGCGCGAGGTGCGCGAAGTTGAGCGGCGCCGATCCGTCGTCGTAGCGCGCGCGGGTCGAGCCGAGCGCGATCTCGTCCCCGTGCTTCAGCGCTTGCTCACCGCGCACGCGCTCGCTGTTGATGTAGGTGCCGTTGAGGCTCCCGAGGTCCCGCAAGATGAACTGGCCGTCGCGCAGCTCGATGATGCAGTGCTCCTTCGACACGATCTTGTCGAGAAGCTGGATCGAGTTGTTGGGGTGGCGACCTAGACTGTTGATCGGCCGAAGCTCGATCGCCTGCGTCCCCTCGGCGGTCGCCAAAATGAGACGTGCCATGAACCCGCCTCGAATCTACCCCAGCCCCGTCCCACGTGACAGAGAGAAGCGACGGGGAGGGGGAGGCCCGCGGAAGGACTGGCCAGGGAACCGGTCCCGCGGGTAGCCTTACGAGGACAAAGTATGGCGACTCGCGACCGAGGATCGAAGCCCGACCCCGCCAAGGGGGGCCCCAATGGCGTCGCCCCCGACGCGGCGCCCCCGTCCTCGCATCCCCCGGCGACGGAGAGCTCGCCGCCCCCGCCCGCCGTCGGCGGCCCGCTGATCGGCGCCGCCCCCGATCGCGCCGCCGCGCCGGCCATCCCCCCTGCGCCCTGGAGCGACGCCGCGCTCCCCTCGACCGCGCCCCGTCGCGAGTCGTTCCGTGTAGCCCCCGAACGCACCACCGTCCGCACCGATCCGGCGATTTTGCCCGAGGCCCCGCGGGAGAGCCGCGGGCTCTTCGAGCTCGTCGCCCCGGTCGCGCGCCGCGCCCTCGAGCTCGGCCTCGCCGCGCGGGAAGCGTCGTTCCACGTGTTCGTCGCCGCCGAGCCGGAGGTGATGATCGAGGACGACATCGTCCGCTACGCCGAGCGCTTCGGCCGCCGCCGCCCGCCGCCGCCGGACATCGTCTACGTCCACGACTTCGATCACCCCGAAGCCCCGCGGCCGATCGTGGTGCCGGCCGGTGTGGGGCCCGCGCTCGTCGCGGCGATGGACGCGCTCATTCAGCGCCTCCGCGAAGAGATCCCGTCGATCGCCAACGCCGAAGCGGTTCAAAAGGCCCAAGGCCAGCTCGCACGCGAGCTCGAAGGGAAGAACCGCCGCCTGCTGAACGACCTCGAAGGGACCGCGAAGAACCTCGGCTTCGGCATCCGCGCCGTCCAAGGCGGGGTGCAGACGTTCCCCATCCTCCACGGCAAGCCGCTCTCCGACGAGCAGTTCGACATCCTCGACGAGGTGACGAAGAAGGCGCTCGGCGACGCCGAAGAGCGCCTGACGAGCGAGGTCGAGAAGGCCGCGCGCCTCGTCCGCGCCGAGAGCGCCCGCTTCCAAGAAGCCCGCGACGAGGCGCTCGCCACCGCCGCCCAAGAGCTCATCGATCAAGCCGTCGACGCGGTCTTGAAGGGGTTCGAGGACTACCACACGCCTCTCCTCGTCGGTTACCTCGAGCGGGTGCGCATCGCGCTCAAAGAGGACTGGGAAGATCTCGTCGACGGCGGGCGGACCGACGAAGACGAGAACGAAGCCGAAGAAGAGGGGGGCAACGATCCCGAGCACGCCACGCGGCTCAATCGCTTCAAGGTGAACCTCCTCGTCGCGCACGATGCAGAGGCGCCGCCGCCGGTCATCTACGAGACCAACCCGACGTACCCGAACCTCTTCGGTTACCTCGAGCGCCGCGCCCGCTACGGCGCGCTCCTGACCGACTTCACGCGCGTTCGCGCTGGCTCGTTGCATCGCGCTTCGGGCGGCGTGCTCGTGGTGCGCGCGGCGGACCTGCTGACCGATCCGATCATCTGGGAGCGCATGAAGCGCGTGCTCCGCGAAGGTCAGATCGGCGCCGAAGATCCGCTCGGTCCGCTCGGCCTCTACGCCACGTCGCTCCGCCCGGTGCCGGTCCCCATCACGGTGCGCGTGGTGCTCGTCGGGCCTCCGCAGCTCTACGCCGCGCTGCTCGAAGCCGACGCCGATTTCGCCGCGCTCTTCCGCGTGAAGGTGGAGGTCGAGCCGACCATCCCCCGCGTCAACGAGAGCCTCGTGCGCCTCGACGCGTACTTGATGGCGATGGCGCGGGAGCGCGGCTGGGGTGATTTCGATCGCGGCGCGCGCGCCCACCTGCTCGATCTCGCCACGCGCCTCGCGGGGGAGAACGACAAGCTCTCGCTCTCGCTCTCGCCCCTCGAAGAGACCGCGGCTTTCGCCAGCGCCTCGGCCGCCGTGCGCGCGCACCACGAAGGCGAGCCGCCGCACGACGACGACGACGACGTGGGCGAGCCGGCGCCGCGGAGCTTCTCCGAGCCGGTCCCCAAAGAGACCGTCGTCACCGCCGACGACATCGAGAGCGCGTGGCGCGATCGAAGGGACCGCGCCGGCGCCGCCGAGCGTCACATTCGCGAGCTCACCCTGCGCGGCGAGGTCGCGCTCGACACCACCGGCAGCGCGGTGGGCGTGGTCAACGGGCTTTCTGTGTATTCTGCAGGCGACGTCGACTTCGGTCAGCCGATGCGCATCACCGCCGTCGTCGCCCTCGGGCGCGAAGGGATCATCGACGTCGAGCGCGAAGCGCAGCTCGGCGGCTCGATCCACACGAAGGGGGTCGCCATCTTGCGCGGCTACCTCGGGAGGCTCTTCGGCCAAGAGCGCCCGCTCAGCCTCCGCGCGCAAATCGCCTTCGAGCAGAGCTACGGCGAGGTCGACGGCGACAGCGCTTCCTCGAGCGAGCTCTACGCCGTCCTCTCGGCGCTCTCCGAGGTGCCCATCGACCAGGGCATCGCCGTCACCGGCAGCGTGAACCAGCTCGGGGAAATCCAAGCCATTGGCGGCGTCTGCGCCAAGATCGAAGGCTTCTACGACTTGTGCGCCGCCCGCGGCCTCACCGGCACGCAAGGGGTGCTCATCCCCCGCACGAACATCCCGCACTTGGTGCTCCGCGCCGACGTCGAGCGCGCCATAGCTCAAGACAAGTTCCACCTCTACGCCGTCGACACGGTGACGCAGGGGATCGAGATCCTCACCGGCGTCCCTGCGGGCGCGCGCGACGTCGCCGGGCGATTCCCGGCTTCGAGCGTCTTCGGCCGCGTCGAGCGAAGGCTCATCGAGATCGCCGAGCGCCTCCGCGAAGCCGAAGGGCACGTCCACCACGAGGCCCACGAGACGCACGAGGACGTGAGCAGCACCGAGATCGGTGACGCCGCCGACTTCCGCGGTCCGCGCTAAGCTTCGTCCCCGACGTGCCGCATCCCCTCGAAGACCTCGTGAGACCCGAGCTCGCCGAGCTCGAGAGCTACGTCCCGGCCTCCTTCCCCGGCGTCGACGTGCGCCTCGACGCCAACGAAGCACCGGCGCCTGCGGGCTCTGCGCTCCACGCGATCGTGGCCCGGGCCATGGCCAACGTGCGGCTCGAGCGCTACCCCGACGCGCGCGCCACGCTGCTCCGCGAGCGCATCGCCGCCCACGCGCAGGCGACGCCGGAGGAGATCCTCGTCGGCTCGGGATCGGACGAGGTCATCGCGCTCCTCATGACCGCGCTCGCGAGGCCGCGGCGTGCCGGCGCACCGCCGCGCGTGCTCGTGCCGAGCCCCACGTTCGTGATGTACCGCGTGACCGCGCGCGCCCACGGCTATGCGGTGGGGGAAGTGCCGCTCGACGACGCGTGGGATCTGGACGTCGACGCCTTCGCCCGCGCCATCGACGAAGCGCCGCCCAACGTCGTGTTCCTCGCCACCCCCAACAACCCGACGGGGAACGCGTTCTCGAAGGACCGCGTCGGGCGCGTCATCGAGCTCGCGAAGGGGGCGCTCGTGGTGGTCGACGAGGCCTACGGCGACTATGCGTCGAGTCCTTCGCTGCGCGGTCTTCGTGCGCGTCATCCGCACGTGGCGATCCTCCGCACGCTCAGCAAGATCGGCCTCGCCGCCGTGCGCGTGGGGTGGCTCGAGGCCGACGCCGAGATCGTGCGCGCCGTCGACAAGGCGCGCCAGCCCTTCAACGTGAGCGCCACGAGCCAAGCCGCCGCCGCGGCGGTGCTCGGCGAAGGATGGAGCGTGGCCTTGCAGGAGGTCGCGCACGTCGTCGCCGAGCGCGAGCACATCGCCCAGGAGATGCGCGCGCTCGGGCTCGAGGTCACCCCGAGCGAGGCGAATTTCTCCTGGGTGAAGACGCCCGGTGACGCCGCGGCGCTCTACGAAGGGCTCATCAAGCACGGCGTCCTCGTGCGGAGCTTTCATCGTCACGGGGGGCGTCTTTCGCGCCAGCTCCGGGTGACGGTGGGGACGCCGGAGGAAGGGGACCGCTTCTTGGAAGCGCTCCGGGCGTGCCTCGCATGACGTCTTTGGGATCGCGCAGAGGTCACCGGCGCGCGTGCGCGTTCGGCGCAATGCTCTTGGGAGCGACGCTCGCCGCCGGCTGCGGCTCGAGCTACCGCGTGACCCGCGTCGTCGACGGGCGCGTCGTCCTTGGGAACTTCGTGGCCCCCGAGGCCTACGCCGCGTTCTTGCGCGGAGCGATCGCCGAGGACGCGGGCGATCTCGCCGGCGCAGCGCGCGCCTACGAAGAGGCCGCGGGCTTCGATCCCGACGATCCCGAGGTCTTCACGCGCCTCGGCGCGGTGCTGTGTCGCGCCAAGCCGGGCGATCCTGCGGCGGAGCGCGCCCTTTCGCGCGCCACCACCCTCGACCCCGAGTACGCGCCGGCGTGGGAAGCACGCGCCACCTGCGCGGGGCACGGGGGCGAAGCGCTCGAGGCCGCTCGTCGTGCGGCCTCGCTCGATCCTCGTGCGCCCGAGTACCAAGTGCTCCTCGCGCGGGTGGAGGGCTCCGAGGAAGCGGGCGCCGAGGCGGCGCGCACGCGTCTTCGCGCGCTCACGCTGGCCACGCCGTCGAGCGCGGTCGCGTATCGCGCGCTCCTCGCGTTCGCGCGCTCACACGGAGACGCGTGGCTCGCCGCCGAGGCGATCGAGCACCTCGCGGCGCTCGGCACCTCGCGGCGCGGCGATCTCGTGCGCGAAACGGCGAGCCTCGCGGGGGAGGGGGAGATCCTCGCGGCGCGTCACGCGGCTGCGGCCCTCGTCGACCACGCCGCTGGGGGGCTCTGGTCGATCGCGCCGGCGGGGCCCGCGCGTGATCTCGTGGCGCGCTTGGCGATCGACGAGGCGCTCGTGCGCGGCGACACCGAGCGCGCGTCGCGTCGAGCGACCGCGTCGCACCTCGGGCGCGATGTCGTCGCGGGGCGCGCGCTCCTCCTCGGCGCCCCCGACGCCGCACGCGCGCTCGCAGGTCCGGTGGTGCTCGCCGATCCGTCGGCGTCTTCGGCGCGGGTCGTCCTCGCGGTGGCCGAAGGGGAGCGCGGGGCGTGGCCCGAGGCGCTCGCAGCGCTCCACGACGCGCGGAGCGCCGAAGCGTCGCTCCCGCCGGAGATCGCGCTGCCGCTCTTCGCGCTCCTCGCCCGCGCAACGCACGGGAGTGAGCGTGCGTCGCTCGACGCGGCGGTGGCGAGCCTCGACGCGGGCGCCTTCACCCCCGGGGACGACGTGACCACGCGCGCGGCGGTGGAGCTCGCGTGGATCGGCGTCGTCGCCGAGGCGCGTCTCCCCGCCGAGGCACGGGTCGAGCTCGCGGCGCGCCGCGGAAAGCCCTACGAAGGCCCGGTCGACGGGCTCGACGCGCGTCACGCGCTCCTCGCGGCTTCGCTCCCTCGTGGAGAGCACTCGGCCGATGCGACGCGCGGCGCGCCGCTCGCGCGGCACCTTCGCGCGGCGGTGGGCATCGATCCGATCGTCACCGTGGCGGTGGTCCGCATGGCCCTTCGCGATCGCGCGCCGCTCGAAGCGTCGCTCCTCGGCGCGCTTCGAAGGCTCGCTCCGGTGGATCCGTTGGTCCTCGAGACGGCGCTCGCCGTGGCGCGCTCACGCGGCGACGCGACCGCCGAGCGCGAGCTCAACGAGCGCATCGGCGCGCTCGGCGGAAGACCTGCGCGGTTTTAGTGCGCGCCGCTACTTCACGCGCGAATCGGGGGAGGGGGTCTTCCCCGGCGTTTGCGTCGGTAGCGTGCGGTACTCGAGGTTCAAATCGACTTGTTTCACGACGCCGGCGACGATCTCCACCGACTTGGTGACGTCGTGGTTGATGGCCTTCAGGCGCACGTTCACGTCGAGCTTGCCCACCGGAATGCCGTCGATGCGGTAGTGCCCCTGCTCGTCGGTCACCGTGTGGAGCGGCTGACCGAGGACATAGACGTCGGCCACCATGTACTTGTGCCCGAGCCGGTCGTAGAGCGTCGTGTACCCCGGCTTCTTGGGGAACACCGCGATCGGCGCGCCCCCGCGCGGCGGCGGCACCATGAGCGCAGGCATCGGAGAGCTCGCGAGCTCGGGACCGTAGAGCCCCTTCTCGTCGAAGCTCTGCACGTCGATGCGCTGGCCGAAGGTGAGGTCGACGGTGCGCGTGGAGAAGGCGCAGTCCTTGATGGTGACGAGCTTGGATTCCTTCCCCTCGGGGATGTACGCGCCGGAGTAACCGGTCACGACGACGATGGCGTCGGCGAGCGGTCGCGATCCGTCGGGGCGCGGCGGGCCGTCGCGGAACGCGCGCCCGTAGAACGCCTTGGCGTGCTCGGGATCAGGGCAGCGCGAGAAGTCGAGCCCCTCGACCGGAGGCGAAGGATCCCCCGTGACGGTGACCGTCCCTTCGAGCGAACCGACCGCGCCGGTGTACGGCGGGAGGTGGTTCGGATTCACCGTGCGCTCGACGCCGGCGTCGTCGAAGGGGATGACGTCGACCGGCGCCGAGGGGACGGCGGTCGCCACCGCGCTTGACGACCCTGCCAACCCGGTTGTCGATTCCTCGGGGGGCGACTTCTTGCAGCCGGCGAGGGCCACGAGGCCAATCCCCGCGAGAACCAGGGCGTTACGCATGACGGACTCCCGACGACGCCGAAGGCATGGCGCGAGGCTCTGCAACGTCGGTGCCTCGCGCCAAAAGGTCCACGACCGTCGCGCCGCTTAGCCGCCGAAGGTCGCGGCCGCGGTCTCGGCGACGTGGAGCGACGAGCTCGGGAGAACGCCGAGCGCGAGCACGAGGAGCGCGCTGAGGAGGAGCGCCGCCGCCACGTAGCCCGAGCGCATCGGGGTGGCGATGGGTGCGCCGGCCGCCGGCTCGCGCATGTACATGTAGACCAGCACGCGAAGGTAGTAGTACGCGCCGATCACGCTGTTCACGAAGCCGATGATGGCGAGCCAGGTGAAGCCGCCGTCGATGGCCGAGCGGAAGATGAACCACTTGCCGAAGAAGCCCGCGGTGGGGGGCACGCCGGCGAGCGAGAACAGGAAGAGGCCGAAGGCGAGAGCCGCCGCCGGGTGGCGACGACCGATGCCCGCGAGGTCCTCGTAGCTCACCGCCTCGGCGCCGCGACGACCGCAGAGGATGAGCGCGCCGAACGCGCCCGCCGTCGAGACGGTGT
This sequence comes from uncultured Polyangiaceae bacterium, assembly GCA_964531795.1. Classification (GTDB taxonomy): domain Bacteria; phylum Myxococcota_A; class Polyangia; order Polyangiales; family Polyangiaceae; genus CAZHHD01. Next base: position 43,997 of record CAZHHD010000020.1, read on the forward strand.
ACGTGAGGAGGTAGAACATCACGCTGGCGCTCGCCGCCGGTTGCGCGCGCGAGGTGGCGACGACGCCGACGAGGAGGTAGCCGGCGTGGGCGACGCTCGAATAGGCGAGCATGCGCTTCACCGAGTCCTGACGACCGGCGATGAGGTTCGCCACCGTCATCGTGAGGACGGCGATCCACGCGAGCACCGGCGGCCAGCCGCTCGACCACGAGGCCGAGCGCGGGTCGCCGAAGACGGTGAGGAGCACGCGCAGCATCATGGCGAAGGCGGCGCTCTTCACGGCGATCGCCATGAAGGTCGTGCCGGGGGTGGGGGCGCCTTCGTAGGCGTCCGGCGTCCACATGTGGAACGGCACCGCCGAGACCTTGAACACGAGCCCGACGAGGACGAGCACGAGCGCGAGGATGACGAGCGGGTTCTTCGCTTCGCCGGCGGCGATCGAAGCGCCCACGCCGGCGAGATCGGTGTGGCCGGTGACGCCGTAGAGGAGCGCGAAGCCGTAGAGCATGAGCGCGGCGGCGAACGACCCGAGCAGGAAGTATTTGAGGCCGCCTTCGGCCGAGCGCGGCGAAGCGCGACGGAACGCGGTCATCGCGTACGCGCCGATGCTCATCGTCTCGAGGCCGAGGAACAGCGTGAGCAGATCGCCCGAGGCGGCGAGCATCATCGCGCCGAAGGTCGAGAAGAGGATGAGCGAGTAGAACTCGCCGCGATCCAAGTTGTGCTCGGGGAGGTAGCCGCCGGCGAGGAGCGTCGCGAGGGCGCCGCCGAGGCAGAGCAGCATCCAGAAGAAGAGCGTGAAGTGATCGATGAGCAGCCAGGGGGCGATGCTCTGGAGCGCCTCCTGCGACGAGTCGAGCCCGTTCATCCACACCGCACCGGCGAAGATGCCGGAGGCGAAGAGCACGATGGTCGAGCCGAGGGCGAGCCCCTGGCGCTCCTTGGAGAAGGCCTCGGCCAGCATGAGGAGCAGGGCCCCCACGGCGAGGACGAGGAGCGGAGAGACGGCGAAGGTGACCGACATGACGCGTTACTCGCTTTCCGCGGGGGCCTGGACGACGAGAGCCTTGGGGGCTTCGGGTCGTCGTTCGAGGAGCTTCAAAGGCCCTTGGTAGAAGTGCGGCGCCGGGTTCGTCTCGAGGCGCGCCTCGTAGTCGGAGAGGACGCGGTCGGTGGCGCCGTGGATCTGCCCGAGGAAGAGGTTGGGGAAGAGCCCGATGACGAAGATGACGAGCACGAGCGGCGCGATGGAGAGCATCTCGCGGTCGTTCACGTCGTGGAGGTGCTTGTTCTCCGCCTTGGTGATCTTGCCGAAGAACATCTTCTGCACGACGGTGAGCATGTAGAGCGCGCCGAGGATGACACCGATGGCCGCGCCCACGGCCTGGATGCCGTTGAAGTGCCCGAGCTTGTTCGAGACGAACGTGCCGGTGATGACCATGAACTCGCCGACGAAGCCGTTCGTCCCCGGGAGGCCCACCGAGGCGAGCGTGGCGATGACGAAGAGCGTCGCGTAGACCGGCATGACCTTCGCGAGGCCGCCGAACTCGTCCATCTGGCGCGTGTGGCGGCGGTCGTAGATGACGCCGACCAAGAGGAAGAGCGCGCCGGTGGAGATGCCGTGGTTCACCATCTGGAGGACGGCGCCTTCCATCGACGCCGGCGTGGCGGCGAAGATGCCGAGCATCACGTAGCCGAGGTGGGCGACCGACGAGTAAGCGACCAGGCGCTTCACGTCGTCTTGCTTCCAGGCGCAGAGCGCGCCGTAGAGGATGCCGCCGAGGACGGCGATGCCGGCGAGGTTCGCCGCGAGCTCCGCGCTCGCCTCGGGGAAGAGCCCGATGCAGAAGCGGAGGTAGCCGTAGGTGCCGAGCTTCAGCATGACCGCGGCGAGGATGACCGAGCCGCCGGTGGGCGCTTCGGTGTGCGCGTCGGGCAACCACGTGTGCACCGGGAACATCGGCACCTTGATCACGAACGAGAGCGTGAAGGCGCCGAAGAGCCAGAGCTGGAGGTGGCGCGGCAAGAGCACGCGCTGAAGATCGAAGAAGTCGAAGGAGAGCTGTCCGCCGGCGAGCTCCGCGTACGTGTACGCGAGGTACAAGATGGCGGCGAGCATCAGCACCGAGCCGAACATCGTGTAGAGGAAGAACTTGATGGCCGCTTTGATGCGGTTCGCCCCGCCCCAGACGCCGATCATGACGTACATGGGGACGAGCATCAGCTCCCAGAACACGTAGAAGAGAAAGAGATCCATCGCCACGAAGGCGCCGATCATCGCGCCCTCGAGGAGCAGGAGCGCGAAGCACCAGTCCTTGATGCGCGTGTTGATCGATCCGAACGAAGCGAACGACGCGATGGGGACGATGAAGGTCGTGAGCAGCACGAGCCACAGCGCGATGCCGTCGATCGCCACGTGGTAGTGGATGCCGAAGCGCGGCATCCAGGCGATGTCCTCGTTGAAGTGGAACGTGCGCCCCATGTCGACCGACAGGAGCGGCAAGCTCGCGGCGAGCGTCGCCAACATGATGACGAGCGTCGTCGCCTGCAGCAGCTTGGGCATCTGCCGCGGCATGAAGAGGATCGCGATGGCGCCGGCGATGGGGAGGCCGAGCAACCACGAGAGCAGGTGAGGCGACTCGACGACCGCGGGCGCGGCCTCTTCGCCTTCGACCGGCACGCCGCCGCCCCACATGCGGAGCACGAAGAGGGCGATGAGCCCGGTGACGATCGCGAGCGTGAGGCGCGTGACCGTGCCGCGGCTCTTGGGGACCAAAGCGGCGACGATGGCCGGCAGGATCACCGGGCTCGCTGCGCCGAGCGCCGCGAGCAGCAGCTTGCCGAGGTGCTCACCGCCGTCGAGGGCGTCTTGGAGGCGCCCCATGTACGAGAGCACGCCGACCGTCGCGGCGACGAGGACGCCGAGGGAGACGGCGGGGACGAGCCAGCGCGGTCGCTCGTTTTCGGTGGAGACGTTCTGGGTGGCCATCTCAGTTCTGCCCCACTTCGAGGACCGTGGGCGGCGCGGGCCGCGACACGGTGAAATCCTTGGTCTTGCGCATGCCGAAGGCGTTCATGACTTCGAGGCGCACGACCTGCGATTTGCCCGCCTCGAGGTGAACCTTCTTCGACGAGACGTCGGAGAAGCCCTCTTCGCGTGCCTTCTTCTGCGCGTCGGACTCGTTCGCCGCGGGCGGCGCATCGGACTTGTCCCACTGTCCGTTGCCGTCGGCGTCCCAGCGGTACGAGTAGCCCATGCCCGGCCCAGCGGCGATTTGGTAGTCGCCGTTCGACGACTCGACGATCGTCGCGTCGGGGTGCGGCGCCACGAAGAACCACGAGACGAAGGCGAGGCCGACGACCATCGCGGCGGCGTACATGTGCACGACGCCGTTCTGCAGCGTGCGGAGCGCGGTGCCGAGCGCGGCGACGACGAGCGCGGTGAGCTTGGCGATGATGCCGTCGACGAACCACTGGTCGAACGCAGCGGCGGTGTCGGCGAGCGCGTCGACGGCGGCGAGCACCGTCACCTCGTAGAGCTCGTCCACGCGCCACTTGTCGAGCAAGAGACGGTGGAGGATGGGGAAGCGCTCGGCCATGTCCTTGGCCGGCGCGCCCTTCTCCTTGATGTACATCCAGTAGGCGAGGCCCGCGCCGAGAGCGAAGACCAGGATGCCGCCCACGGCGAGCTTCCACTCGAGCGACTCGGCGTCGGGGCGGGGGAGGATCGCCTCTTTGAGGCTCTCCTCGAAGACCGGCTCGAGCCAGTGATCGAGCGCGAGCTTGTCCTTGCCGACGATGGGGGCGGCGTTGAGCCAACCGGCGAGCACCGAGAAGGCGGCGAGGACGATGAGCGGCACCGTCATCTGCCACGGCGACTCGTGCGGCGCGCGGCCCGGCTGCTTCAGATCCTCTTCGTGGTGGTGCGCGTCCTCGTCGTCGCCGTGGGCGTCGTCGTGGTCGTGCTCCTCGTGGGCCGGCGCCGAGACCATGCTGGGACGGCCGAGCGTCCACCCACGGAAGTCCCCGTGGAAGGTGAGGAACAAGCAGCGGAACATGTAGAACGCAGTCATCGCCGCGGCGGCGAGGCCCCCGAAGTAGACGAGCGGGCCGAGCCACGCAGGCGGCACGTAGACGTCGATGTGCTTCGCGAGGAGCCGCTCGGCGAACGGGTTCACCGAGTGGTTCACGAAGGCGCGGTAGAGGATCTCGTCCTTCGAGAAGAAGCCGGAGAGGAGCGGGCAGCCGGCGATGGCGAAGGTCGCCGCCACGAACGTCCAGTACGTGTACGGCATGTACTTCTTGAGGCCGCCCATGTTGCGCATGTCCTGCGCTTTGGCGTCGTCGTGGATGCGCGCGTGCATCGCGTGGATGACGCTGCCGGCCCCGAGGAAGAGGCAGGCCTTGAAGAAGGCGTGCGTGAAGACGTGGAAGAACCCAGCGGTGAACGCGCCGACGCCCACGCCCATGAACATGAAGCCGAGCTGGCTCACGGTGGAGTAAGCGAGCACCTTCTTGATGTCGTTCTGTACGAGGGCGATCGTCGCTGCGAGTAAGGCGGTGAAGAGCCCCACGAGCGCGATGACCATCATCACGAACGGCGAGAGCACGAAGACGAACGAGAGCCGGCAGATGAGATAGACGCCGGCGGTGACCATCGTCGCCGCGTGGATGAGCGCGGAGACGGGCGTCGGGCCGGCCATCGCGTCGGGGAGCCACACGTACAGCGGGATTTGCGCGCTCTTACCGGTGCAGCCGAGGAGCAACATCAAGCCGACCGCGGTCGCAGCGCTGATGGTGAAGGGGTGCGAGGGCTGGAGGAAGCGGAAGATCCCGGTGTACGTCCCGCCGCCGATCGGCCAGACGTGGATCTGGTAGGCGTCCGACGGGTTCTCCATCAGCGTGCTCGCGCCGCTCTTGATGCCGACCCAGTCGAGCGCGCCGGTGTAGTGCGCGAGGAGGAACATCGCGCAGATGAGCCCGAAGTCGCCGACGCGGTTGGCGATGAAGGCCTTCTTGCCGGCGGCGGCGTTGTTGATGTCGCCGTACCAGAAGCCGATGAGGAGGTACGAGCAGAGACCGACGCCTTCCCACCCGATGAAGAGCACCGGCAGGTTGTCCCCGAGGATGAGGACCAGCATCGAGAAGATGAAGAGGTTCAGGTACGTGAAGAAGCGCCAGTAGGCCTTGTCCTCGGCCATGTACGAGCTCGCGTACAGGTGGATGAGGAAGCCGACGCCGGTGACGATGAGCATCATCACGCCGGAGAGCGCGTCCACGCTGAAGCGCAGGTCGATGGCGACGTTCGAGGCGCCGCGACCGCCGTTGGTGTGCATCCACTCCCACGCGGTCCAATAGAGCTTCACGTGCTCGTGCTCTTTGCCGATGGCGGCGTCGAGCCCGACGAAGGTGACGACGGCGGCGAGGAAGCTGATGCCGACGGCGCTGAGCGCCATCAAGCGAACGGCCTCTTTGCCAAGGCCGCGGCCCCATACGCCGTTCACGAAGGCGCCGAGCAGCGGCATCAAGAGGATGACCGCGATCAGCGAGAAGTTTTGTTCCGGGAAGGTTTGAAGAATGCCGCCCATGTCAGTTCCGGAGGAGATCCGCTTCGTCCGAGCGCACGGTGCGACGGATGCGGAACAGCGAGAGGACGATGGCGAGGCCGACCGCGACCTCGGCCGCTTCGGCGGCGATGAGGAAGAACGCGAAGATCTGGCCGGTGTGCGCCGCGGGGCGCATGCGGTTGAACGCGACGAGCGTCAGGTTCACCGCGTTCAGCATGACCTCGATGCTCATCAGGGTGATGAGCACGTTGCGGCGGACGAGGAAGCCCACGCCGCCGATGGCGAAGAGCAGACCGCCGAGGATGAGATAGTGCGAGGCGGGGATCATGCGTGCGTCCTTTCGACGGCTTGACCGGAGGCGTCGGTCTCGGTCTCGGGCTTCTTGTGACCGGCGCTCTTGCCGCGAGCGACGGCGACTGCGCCGACGACCGCGACCATGAGGAGCGCGCTCGAGAGCTCGAACGGGCCGAGGTCTCGGGTGAAGAGCTCCGCGCCGAAGGCGTCGACGCCGCCGAAGTTGCCGTCGACCAGCTTGAGCGGCGTGCCGTTCCACCCGCGGTAGGCGAGGTACATCGCCGCCGCCGACGCCAAGCCGAAGAGCGTTCCGGCGAAGGTGCGCGTCAGGTGCCCGCGTTTGTCACGTCCGGGGGTCGCGTCCGGCCCGAGGAGCATGATGACGAAGAGGAAGAGGACGACGATGGCGCCCGCGTAGACGATGAGCTGGATCACCGCGAGGAACTCGGCGTGCAGCGCCAGGAAGAGCCCGGCGATGCAGAGGATCATCAGGAGCAGACCCATCGCGCCGCGGATCGGGTTCCGAGCCCCGACCGCGACGAGCGCGCCGGCGACCGAGAGCGCCGCGAGCAGGTAGAAGTAGGCGTTGCCGACGAAGTTACCCATCACGTTCTCCTAGAACGACAGACGCGCGCTCTCGCGCGTGCGCTCGCCACGGACATACGCCTCGAAGTCCTTACGGAACTTCTTCAAGAAGCCGAGCGCGGGCATCGCCGTGCCTTCACCGAAGGCGCAGATGGTGTTGCCCATGATGTTGTTGGCGATGTCGGAGAGCGCGTTGAGCTCGTCCATGTTCGCCTTGCCGTCCAAGATCTTCGTGACCGTGCGGTGCAGCCACGCGCTGCCTTCGCGGCACGGGGTGCACTGGCCGCACGACTCGTGGTGGTAGAACTGCATCAAGTTCTCCATCGCAAGGACGGGGCACGTGCCTTCGGCGAGCACCGTGATGCAGCAGGTGCCGAGCATCGTGCCCACGCCGCGCATCGTGTCGACGCCGAGCGGAACGTCGAGGACGCTCTGCCCGTGCCACTTGTGCATGGGGTCTTTCTCGTCGGGCGCGTGCACCTTCTCGTCGGCGCGGAGCACCGGGGTCGAGGAGCCGCCGGGGATGACCGCGAGGAGCTCGCGATCGCCGGTGACGCCGCCGCCGATCTCGTAGACGAGCTCGCGGATCGTGGGGCCGACGGCGAGCTCGTGGATGCCCGGCTTCTTCACGTGGCCGTTGATGCCGTAGAGGCGGCAGCCGCCGTCCTTCACGTCGTGGAGGGCGCTCATCTGCGAGAACGCCTCGCCGCCCATGAGGAGCGCGCTGGGGACGACGGCGATGGTCTCGAGGTTGTTGACCGTGGTCGGGCAGCCGAACGCGCCGGCTTGCGCGGGGAAGGGGGGCTTGAGGCGCGGCTCGCCACGCTTGCCCTCGAGCGAGTTCAAGAGGCTCGTCTCCTCGCCGCAGATGTACGCGCCGGCGCCGGTGTGGACGTACACCTCGAGGGGGTAGTCCTTGCCGAAGGGGTTCTTCCCCAAATAGCCCTTGGCGCGCGCTTCTTCGATGGCGCCCCAGAGGCGCGCCTTCGAGAGGTGGAGCTCGTCGCGCACGTAGATGTACGCCACGTGCGCCCCGATGGCGTACGCGCCGATGATGCAACCCTCCACGCACGCGTGGGGGTTCTGCTCCATGAGCGTGCGGTCCTTGTGCGTCCCCGGCTCGCCTTCGTCGGCGTTGATGACGAGGTACGCCGGCTTCGTGGGGTGGGGCTTCATGAAGCTCCACTTGATCCCCATGGGGAACCCCGCGCCGCCACGGCCGCGGATGTTCATCTTCTTCGCCTCTTCGACGAGGGCGGCTTGCTGCATGCCGAGGGCGCGCCGCGCGGCTTGGTAGCCGTTCGCTTCGCGCTCGTAGACCTCGAGGGTCCAGCCCTTGTCCTTCCCGTACACTTTCGTGAGGTGGTCGCAGCGCTTGAGCATGACTACCTCTGCAACCGGTCGAGGATGCCGTCGACCGTCTCGGGGGTGAGGTTCTCGAAGTACTCTTTGTCGACCTGCATCATCGGCGCGGTGCCGCAGCTGGCGAGACACTCGGCCGTGCGCAAGGTGACCTTGCCGTCTTTGGTCGTCTCACCGGCGTGGATGCCGAGCCGCTTCTCGCAGTGCTCGAGGATGCTCCCCGACCCGCGGAGCGCGCACGGCAGCGTGCGACACACCCAGACCTGGTGCTGACCTACGGGCTCTTTGTTGAAGAGCGTGTAGAAGGTCGCTACCCCCTTCACGTGCGCCGGCGGCAAATCGAGCCGATGCGCCACGAAGTGGATGACCTCCTCGCTCACCCAGCCGTTTTGGTCTTGGCATAGGTGGAGCGTGGGGATGCAGGCACCCATCTTGGTGGGGTACCGGGTGAGAATCTTCTGGAGCTCGCGCTCGCGTTCCTCGGTCAGGGCGAAGGGCATGCGATCCTGCCCGCGCGCGGCATGGGAGTCGTTGCTCCGCAGGGTGTGGAGCCAAAAGGGGAAAAGCTGCGCGAAGGCGCGGCGACGCTAGTGGCCAGGGCGCATCACTGTCAAGGCGCGTCACGGGTCGGCGGGCGGTTCGCGGCTGCCGCGGGGCGCAGGCGGGGCGCCTCGGAGAGATCTCGTCGGCACTCCGCTTCCGCCAGGGCGAATCCGCTTGAGGAGATTTTCTCCGTGTGGCTATGCTCCCGCGCGCTTTTGGGGGTTCGCGCGTGGCGCGTGAGCCAACATCGGTCCGCTCGCCGCCCCTCAGGGTCGGTTCGCGGCGCGCGCATCCGAGGAGGTGGCTGAGTGTTCTGCCCGAACTGTGGGACCCAGAATCCGGAAACTGCACAGACTTGTACGAAGTGCGGGTTCAACCTCAAAGGCGCTGCGGCACCGAAGTTCAAGGGGACCATGCTGATGATGAATCAGCCCCCCGGCGGCATTCCTGGCGCTCCGCCGGGCGTCGGCGGTAACCCTGCGGCTCCGCCGCCCGCCGCTCCCCCCGGCGCTCCGGCCCCTGGAGCTCCGCCGACCGGCGCGCCGCCGAGCACCGGCACCGGTGCGCGTCCGACCGGCTCGATGCCCAGCAAGCTCAAAGGGACGATGGTGGGCGTGGCTCCGCCGATGCCTGGCTCGGCCCCCGTGCCGCAAGCGAGCCCTTTCGGCGCTCCTCCGCCCGCGGCGCCGGCGCCCCCCGCGCCTCCGCCGGACAACCTGCAGATCGGCTCGGCCCAAGGGGTGAATCCGCTCGGCGGCACGATGGTCGCTGATCCGGCGGGCGGGATGAACGCCGCCTCCTTCGGCCTTCCGCCTCCGGGCGCAGCCCCTCCGCCGCCGGCGCCTCCGCCCGGCTTCGGCCCGCCGCAAGACGGCGGCTTCGGCGCACCGCCTCCGGGCGGTGGCGCGTACGGTCCGCCTCCGGGCGCACCGCCCCCCGCGTTCGGTGCTCCTCCTCCGGGTGGCGCGCCGGGCTACGGTCCGCCTCCGGGCGCGCCGGCTCCGGGCTACGGCGCTCCGCCGCCGCAGCAAGACTTCGCGCAGCAGATGAACCAAGGGTTCAATCAAGCCGCGCAAGCCTTGAATCAGGGCTTCGATCAAGCCGCCGGCGCCATGGGCTTCGGCGGTCCGCAGCAGGCCCAGCAGCAAGGCGGCTACAACCCGGCGGCGATGCAGCCGATGGGCGGGTACCCGCAAGGCGGCCAGATGCAGGGTCCCCCGGGCCAGCACGGCCCGAAGGGAATCGTCCGCAACCCGATCAACATCCTGCTCATCGGTCTCGCGACCTGCGGCATCTACCAGATGATCTGGTTCTTCCAGATCTGCGGCGAGATGAAGGCGTTCCTCGGCCGCGACGAGCCGAACGCGATGAAGATCTTCCTCCTCTCGTTCGTGACCTGCGGGCTCTACTCCTTCTATTGGATGTTCGCCTCGCTCGGCCCGCTCGTGCAGGAGATCCAGCAGCGTGCGGGTGTGCCGAACGCGCAGAACCAGGGGTTCATGTACTTGATCCCCTACTACAACGTGATCCTGCTCCAGCAGGAGCTCAACAAGGCCTGGCAAGCGCCGGGCTGATCGCGCGGCGTCGCGCGCACCGGCGCGACCTGCTCGACGTGATGCAGACGAAGGGGATCGAGGTGCCGACGCGCTTCGATCCCCGTCGTCTTTTGGCGCCGCTCCTCCTCGTGGGGGGCGCGGCGTTGCTCGTCTTCGTCACGTCGCTCCCGCCGATGTGCCCGCTCCGTGTGGCGCTCGGTATCCCGTGTCCTTCGTGTGGGCTCACGCGCGCGACGCGCCTCGCGCTGCACGGCGATTTTGCCGGCGCGACGCACCTGCATCCTCTGTGGATGGTGATCGTGCCGCTCGTGGCCGCGTGGATGCTCGCCGAGATCGTGAGCTACCTGCGCACCGGCGCGTTCTTTCCGCTCGAGCGCTTCCCACCCGTGCTCCGCGTGGCGCAAGTGCTCCTCGCGCTGCTCGTGGTGGTGTGGATCGCGCGCTTCTTCGGCGCGTTCGGCGGCCCGTGTCCGATCTGACGGGCGCGCGCCGCGCAAAGCGCGACGAATCGACCCAGCCGAGTTGAAGAAGCACGAAAATCTTCTATATGCAGGGGCATGATCGGCTCCGGACGCGGTTGGCTTCGTACGTTTTGGCTTCTTCCTGCTGTTGTCGTGGGGGTAGGTGCCCTCGTCGCTGCCTGCGGGAACGACTCCGGTGGGGACGCGCAGTTCCCGGTGATCGACGGCGGTGACGAAGGGATCGTCGGCGACGACTCCTCGTTCCCCGAGGGCGGGAGCTTCGTCGACAGCGGCGTGGTCAAGGCGCTCGTCTTCGAGCCGCCGGCGCAAGAGCTCACCCTCGACGGCGTGAACCCCGGGACGGCGACCTACAAGCTCAAGGCGACCCTGAGCGACGGGACCATCGCCTACGTGCAGCCGCAGTCGCTCGCCTTCGACCGCCCCGATCTCGCGACCGCCGTGAACGGCAACCCGGTCAACATGACCGCCGCCGGCCTCTTCGCCGGTACGGGGAAACTGCACGCGATCTACGGCGGCGCCGAGGCGACCGCGGATCTCACCATCAAGATCCACCGGCGCGATCTCAACGGCGTCGACCCCAACATCGCGACGGCGCTCGACGCCGCCGGTCTCGCTGCCGATCCGAGCGTCACCAAGCTTCGCTACCCCTACGACAAGACCGTCTTCCCGCTCGGCCTCGTCTCGCCGCTCGTCATGTGGGACGCGCCCAAGGCGAACGACGTCTACCGCTTGCACGTGGAAGAAGGCGGCTACGTCTACGACGCGTACGCCACCGTCCCCACGCTCGGTCAGTTCCGCGTCGACCAGACGATGTGGGATCGCCTCACCGCTTCGAGCGGCGGCGCGACCGATCCGATGAAGGTGACGCTCTCCCGCTACGACGTCGCCGGCGCGACCGCCTACACCTCGGCGACCGAGACGTGGACCATCGCCACCGCGAGCCTCCGCGGCGCCATCTACTACTGGACCGCTTCCAAGATTGGCAACGTGCAGGCCGGTCACATCGCGCGCATCCGTCCGGGGAGCGGCGCGCAGCCCGAGGCGCTCTACAGCGGCAACGCCGATCCGTGCATGGGCTGCCACGCGGTGAGCGCCGACGGCACGACGCTCGCGGCCTCGGTGCAATCGGCGCCGACGGGCGATCCTTCGACCTACGCGTACACGAACGGCTGGCTGAACGGCCGCGCGTGGGCCTCCTTCGACTTGCCGAGCGGCACGGTGCGCAAGCAGACGAGCTACCAAGGCTCGAACCTCGCGCTCACTCCCGACGGCAAATACACGGTGTTCGGCGGTCGCATGCAGGCGGGCAACCAGGCCACCCCCGTGGCCGGGTCGAAGTACATGACCCTCGCCGACACGAAGACCGGGACCATCGTCACCGCGAGCGGCCTCGACGGGATCTCGCTCAGCGCGCCGCCGGCGAGCAACGAAGTGGGCCTCGCCATGCCTGCGTTCTCCCCCGACGGCACGAAGCTCACCGCCGTCGAGTTCTTCGGATCGCTCGCAGCGATGAAGGACAACGTCCTGCCGTCGAGCAACCAGATCGTCGTCTTCCCCTTCAACGAGGCGACGACGAGCTTCACCGCGACGCCGACGCGCCTCCCGCTCGGCACCTTCACGCCGCACGACAAGAGCGGCATCGGTTACCCGTCGTTCACCCCCGACTCGACGTCGGTCGCGTACCACGTCGGCAACCACTCCACCGGGTGCTTCACCGACGCGTTCGGCAACTGCGACGACAACGTGCAGCACCGCGGGCAGCTCTGGTTCCAAAAGGCGGACGGCGTGGCGACGCCGATCCACATGGCGAACGCCGACACCCCGCCGGTCACGGGCGATCAAGACATGTCGGTCGAGCCCACGTTCAACCCGATTCCGCGCGGCGGCTACTCGTGGGTCGTCTTCACCAGCATGCGTGACTGGGGGAACAAGCTCACCGGCACGGCGAACAACGGCAAGCGCCGCCTGTGGGTCGCGGCCATCGACGCCACGACCGGCACGACCGATCCGAGCCACCCGGCCTTCTACCTCGAGGGGCAAGAGAACACGCCCAACATGCGCGGGTTCTGGACGCTCGCGAAGTGCACCGACACGCCGAAGCCCGGACAAAGCGACGCGGGGACTGTCGACGCGGGGCCGGACGGCGGCGCGCCGGGCGCGTGCCAAGCGGGCTTCGAGTGCTGCTCGGGCTTCTGCGATCGCGGCCAGTGCGTCGACGTGAGCACCATCGCGTGCAAGCCGATCGGCGGCTCCTGCCAGACGAACGTCGATTGCTGCAACGGCGGCAACGGCGTCACGTGCCAAGGCGGCACGTGCCAGGTCGTCATTCCGAAGTGACGTGACGCGCGTGTCAAAGAAGACGTCGAGCCCCCGGCGTCCCGCCCCTCGCCGGCTACGCCGGGCTCGAGATGCGGTCGTCGCTCGTGGCGTCGGCGAGCGCGAGCACGTCGTCGGTGTCGTCGATGGAGACCACCTCGAGCGTCGGTGAGCTCGTTCGCTCGGGGGGCACGCGCGCGCCGGCGAAGTGGGCGACGATGGATTCGTAGGTCTCTTCGCTCGCGTCCCAATGGGGGAGGCCGCGCGTGGGGGTGAGGCGAGTGCTCTTCACGTGGGGGTTCTCCTTCTCCAGGTCGGGCAAGCGCGCGAACGAGGTCCGCGGATCTTGGTCGTGGACGACGAGCGTCGGGACCCCGAGGCGCGCGTAAACGCCGGCGATGTCCGGGACGGCGAGGCGTCCGGTCACGTAGGCCCACGCGGCGTAGTGCGCGCCGTGGCGGCGCGCGGCGAGGTGCGCGTAGTCGACGAGGTTCTCGTCGAGGCGGCCATGAAGGAGGCGTCGCGTCGCGAGCCCGAGGACGAAGCGGGTCGTGAGGAAGAGGAAGACGGCGCGCCACGCGGCCTTGCTCCCAAAGAGGAGTGCGGCCAGGCGCGACCCGCGGCGTGCGCGTTCCGGACGCGCGGCGAGCCCGGTGGGGGAGAGGAGCGCCAGCGAGCGCACGCGTGTGTCGGACTGCGACGCGACGGCCGCCGCGAACTCGCAGGCGAGGGACGACGCGACCACGTCCACCGCGCCGTGGCGGTCGGCGACGAAGGCGATCATCGCGCGCACGGTTTCGACGTAGGTGGCGGCGTCGTAGGCGTGCGGGCCGCGCTCCGAGCCTCCGTAGCCCGGCAGATCGAGCGCGTAGGTCGGGCGCGTGCGGGCGAAGCGGGTGTAGAGCGGAAACATCTCGTACGACGAGCCGGCGAGGCCGGGCGCGTGAACGAGGAGCACGGGCGTGCGCGTCGAGATGCGCCACTCCGAGGCGTAATAGATGACACGAGGAAGGCCGCGCGCGGGGAGCTCGCCCTGCGCACCGTGGAGGGCTCGAGGAAGACGAAGAGGCATGCTGCGTGGGCTTCCTCTAAGCAGCGCACGTGCCATGCGCGGCTCAACCGCGTGATTTCACGGCGTCGCGGGAAATCGAGACTGCGCGACGGCCGGTGAGGCGCGGCGTCGAGGCACCCTTGCGGTCCAGTTACATCGGCGCCACGGACGGTCGAGCGTCCATGCGACATGTCGAGGTGGGACGAGCTAACGCTCGCCGACCTCGGCCGAATACGTCACCGTGGCGTGCGCTTCGAAGGGCATCGGCATCCCGAGGATGCCCGTTTGTGCCGGCGTTCGATTCTCGAGGACGAAGTAGTACGAGCCCGGCTCGAGCGGCACCTTGCGCGTCGACTCACCGGCTTGGAACTGGCCGTAGGCGATCGTCGGGCCGGGCGGCGGGCCGATGGGCTGACCGGACTGGTACGCCTGGCGCCACGCGTCGCCCACCGAACGCTCGACGACGACGTAGTCGACCGGCGTGCCCGCGACTTGCACGTGCATGAAGAGCGCGGCGCCGCTCTGATCGACGGGCAGCGGGCCGATGTAGTCGCGGGACGCCGCGCGAATGTCGGTCACGTCTTGGCCGAGGACGACGTGGTCCGAGCCCCCCTTGAAGAAGCGCTTCGGCTTTTGCGGAGGGGTGAGGATGCCGAGCGTGAAGTCGTCGCCGTCTTCGAGGCGCACCACGGTGAAGCCCTTGCCGAGCTCGCTCTGCACGAGCGTGCGACCGAGCACCGTCGCCGTGTCACCGAGCGGCGTCTGCGTCGCCATGTTCACGACGGGGTTTTCGACGCCGAGGAGGCGCAAGTCGGGCGGCGCCATCACGCGCGAGAAGCGACCCCACACGTACGTCGCGTCGTCCTCGAGGCGAAAGTCGGGGCGGTACTCGACCGAGACGCCCGCGTAGAAGCCGACGCGGCGCGCGACGGGGAGGATGGCGTAGCCCTGGCCGGTGACGTCGACCTGCATCGTGCGGGCGGCGTCGTTCACGTGCACGCCGCACTGCGCAGGGAAGAACCGCCCGACGCTCGCCGGGCCGAGGAGATCGAGCTTCAAAGGCACGCCGCGCTTCATCATCTCCGGGCAGATCTTCGAGGCGGCGAAGTTCGAGAAGAGCCACCAGCGGAGCCCCTCGTCGGCGTTCACCGCGCTGTTCACGCACGGACATCCGACGCCGACGATCGCCAGCGTGAGGACGAGCAGCGCGAGGAAGGGTCGGGCGAGACGAGGCGCGCGCATCGGTGCCGAAGGGTACACGCGATCGCGCGGCGCGGGGAGCGCGGTGCGCGGCGGCAGGAAGGCGCGCTCAGGCGCTCGTGCGGAAGTGGACCACGTCGCCGTCGCGCATGACGTACTCCTTGCCTTCGATGGCGAGCTTGCCGGCGTCGCGGCACTTGGCTTCGCCGCCGAGCTTCACGAAGTCCTCCCACCAGATGACCTCGGCCTTGATGAAGGCCTTCTCGAAGTCGGTGTGGATGACGCCGGCGGCTTGCGGCGCCTTCGCCCCCTGCACGGTGGTCCACGCGCGGACCTCCACCTTGCCGGCGGTGAAGAAGGTGAGAAGCTTCAAGATCTGGTAGCCGGCGCGGACGACGGCGTAGAGGCCCGGCTCCTTCAACCCGACGCTCTCCAAGAACTCGGGGCGGTCTTTGGGGTCGAGCTCGGCGATCTGCGACTCGATGGCGGCGCACACCGGGACGATCGGCGCCCCTTCGGCGTCGGCGAGCTTCTTCAGCGCGAGGTAGTGCTTGTTCCCCGCGAGGTTCGAGAGCGACGCTTCGTCCACGTTGGCCACGTAGAAGGCCGGCTTGGCGGTGAGGAGGTGCATCTCCCGCAGGATGGGGAGAGCGTCGGGCGAGTCGGGGAGCTTGAAGGTGCGGGCCGGTGCGCCGTTGTCGAGGTGCTTGGCGAGCGCGTCGCACATCTCCCCGGCGAGCTTCTCGATGGGGGAGTTCCCTTTCGCCGCCTTGCGCGCGCGATCGAGGCGCTTCTGCACCGTGTCGAGGTCTTTGAGGCACAGCTCGGTCGTCACGGTGGCGATGTCGCTGACGGGATCGACACGGTTCTCGACGTGGATGACGTTCGAGTCCTCGAAGCACCGCGCCACCTGCACGATCGCGTTCACCTCGCGAATGTGGGAGAGAAACTGGTTCCCGAGCCCTTCGCCCTTGGAGGCGCCGCGCACGAGGCCGGCGATGTCGACGAACTCGATCGCCGTGGGGACGATCTTGTCGGCGTGGACCACCGTGTCGAGCTGCGCGAGCCTGTCGTCGGGCACCATGACGACGCCGACGTTGGGCTCGATGGTGCAAAACGGATAGTTCGCCGCCTCGGCCTTGGCCGACGAGAGCGAGTTGAAGAGAGTGGATTTCCCGACGTTGGGAAGGCCGACGATACCGACGGAGAGGGCCATGACGCGCGTGTGAATGCCCGAGATTCCTTGGGAGAGCAAGCGGGGAAGGCCGCGGCGTGCGGGGGGGGCCGTGCGTCGGGCTGCGGCTGCGCGGGCGCCGCGGGTTTCGGGCGACTGTGGCGCTTGGGCATGTCGTGGCAAGATCAGGGGATGCGCTTGCCTGTCGTGTCGATCGTCCTTCTTTCCACGCTGATGCTCTTCGGAAACGGCTGCGGGAGCCTCCTCTACAACTGCAAGGCCAACGACACACAGTGCAAGGAGCGCGTCGCCGAGCTCGATCGGGCGACGACCGAAATCGCCATCGAGGGGACCGCCGCCGTCGTCTCTGCCGCGGCGCGCGCCGGTGAAGGGGAGCGCCGCGATGCGCCTCCGCCGAGCCCCCCGCACGCGACTACCGCAGCGCCGAGCGTCGTGGCCGCGCCCGCGCCGAGCGCGTCGCCCGACCCGTCGAGCACCGGCGCGAGCACGAGCGCCAGCACGGGGGAGAGCGCAGGCGCGAGCACGGGTCCGAGCACGAGTGCACCGTTCGACGGCGCGACGACGATGCGCGAGCTCCACGTAGCCGTGCACTTTGCACGTATGTGCCGCGGCGACTCCGTGGGAGCGGTGAGCGGCAAGGTGGCGCTCGAGCCGCACGGCAGCGTGCGCGTGGTGACCCTCGCGGGCCCCGGTGTGAAGGACAAGGTCGTGCTCGCGTGCGTGCAAAGCCGCCTCGTCACAGCGACGATCCCGCCGTTTCAAGGGGACGTGCGCACCGCTTCGCTCATCTTCGACGTCGATCCCGACGACGACCTGCCGACGCCGAAGGAAGCCGAAGCGCCGGTGAAGAAGAAGTAGCGATGGGATGCGGGGGACGCGCGCCGAGAGTCGATGAATGTGAATTCGGCGGCGCGGCCGTGGGTGGGCCTGCGCCGAAGAGGATATGCAACATACTGCATGTGCTGCATGCGATCGTGGGTGCTTCGATGACATCGCCGACTACAAGCTGGCGCGACGACGTCGTCGACGCCCTCTGCGCATTCGCTGGCCTGGCCGCGATCGCCGGCTTGATCGGCTTCGGCTACTTTCCTCAGGATGGGCGGAGCGCCGCTCGCGTGGCCACACTTCTGTGCCGAGGGATCTTTGGTGTCGAGGGAACCCTCGCGGACTATGCGTCTGCCTCCTGGATGCTTGTGCCGTCTGTGCTCCTCCTCGTCCTCTGGATGAGGACGCGCGGCACGCCTACGTCTCGCGCGGCGGTGATGGCCGCGGCGATGTGGTGGGTATGCGTCGGCTGGTACTGCCAGGTGGGCGCATTCGTTTGACGTCGTAAGGACGCGCAGCCGGCGCGAAGGAGAATCGCCGCGCGCTCCCGCGCTTCGCTCAGCGGCGCGCCGACTTCTTCTTCGGCGCCTTCGCCGCGCTCTTCTTCGCGCTGGTCTTCTTGGTGACGACCTTCTTGGCGGCTTTGGCGGCCGGCTTCTTGGTCACCTTCTTCGCGGAGGCCTTCTTCGCGCCTGCCTTCGCAACGACCTTCTTCACCGCGGGCTTCTTCGCCGAAGCCTTTGCCACCGGCTTCTTCGCGGAGGCCGGCTTCGCCGCGGCCTTCTTGGGCAGGGGCGCCTTCGCCGTAGCCGCCTTCTTCTTCGCGACCTTCGCCGGCTGCGCCGCCACTTCGGACCTCGTCAGCGCCGGCGCGGGCTTCTTCGCCACCGCGGGCTTCACCGCCGTCGCGAGCTTCGCGCGCGTCGGGGGCGTCGCGGTCGGCGCCGTCATCGGAGCCGCCGGAGCCTCGCGCGGGGCCACGTCCTCCACCTTCGTCGTCGGTCCCGCGAGCGTCGCCTCGATCGCGACGCGGGTCCGTCGATCGCGCATCTCCACCTTGCCGTAAGCGATCATCGCGACGATGCGGCTCGTGCCCGCGGCGAAGACCACCCCCGCGTCTTCGGCGAAGAGCACCACATCGAAGAGCGGCGTCGCGGTCGGCGATTCGGCGTCCGCCAACACACGACGCTCGAGGGTTCCGGCGAAAGATCCCTCGAGCTCGCCGTCGAGGCGCTCCTCGGCAGCGAGATCACGCCCGTCCCACGAGAGCCCGGCGAGACGCACTTGGTCCTCGGCGACAGGACCGAGGTCGAGGACGTCCGCGTCCTTCTCGACGCCTACGGTGCGTAGTCGCAGCGGGCGGAGCGGCAACCCGTGGGCGAGGCGCGTCGCGGTGTCCAGATTGTCGAGGTCGGGGAGGGGACTCCACGCGGCGAAGGCCGCGCGCACCGCTTCGGCCGGGAGCGCGTCGAGCTGACCGAACGCCTCGAACATCTCCACCGAGTCGGGCTCCCCCGTTCGCAGCGCAGCGACGATCGCCTTCGCGCGCGCAGCAAATTCGGACATGAGAGCTTGGTCGTGGTCGGGGCGGGGGTGAAGCACGAGGTATCTTACTCGAAACGCGTGCGCCGCGGGCCGCGGGATCCGCGCTCGCCGCGAAACGCGTCGCGGGAGGCCGTACCCATGCGACGCTACCGGCGTGCCTCGTCCGCGACGATCCTCGGGCGTCCAGCGTGCGCGCGTGCCCCGCGCCGTGTGCCTCGCGCTTCTCGTCGCCATCGCGCTCGCGACCGCGTGCACGCGCCGCGACACACCCGCCTCGTCACCCGACGACGCGACCGCCGCCCTCACGCCGCCGCGCGCCTCCGACGTCGCGACCGCCTCCGCCCCCTCCGCGATCGCCGACGCCGCCCCTCGCTCCGCCGCGGGCCTCGTCGACGCATCGCTCGCCTCGGTCGACGCATCCGGGTCCGACGCGTGGACCGCGGCTGGCGCTTCGCCCGACGCCGCGCCCCCTTCCGGCCCCTGCGCGCGCTGCGCAGCCGACGAGTATTGCCAAGTCGTGCACCGCTCCGGTGGCGTGCAGCCGATCCGCCGCTCGACCCGCGTCACCTGCGAGAAGTTCTCTTCCGTCGAAGGGGGCTGCCGCTCGCGAAGCTGCGCCTGCTTCGACCAGGGCTACCAGAATCAAGCGTGCTCCATGAAAGACGGACACGTTCGCGTCGAGGTCGTCCTCAACATGCCCTGACGCGCGCCGCCTTCCGCCGAGCCCCTCGGGCTCGCGCGCCGTCCTCGTGTACACTGCAGGCAAGATGCTCCCCCTGACCGGCCGCACCATCGCCCTCTGCGTGACGGGGAGCATCGCCGCGTACAAGAGCGTCGAAGTGGCGCGGCTCCTCCTCGCCGCCGGGGCGCGCGTCGTCCCGGTGATGAGCCGCTCCGGCGCCAAGTTCGTCGGGCCGCTCACGCTCTCGGGGATCTGCGGCGAGGCCGTCGCCAGCGACATGTGGGATCCGCAGTTCTCCGGCGAGATGCACGTGGCCATCGCTGCGCGCGCCGACGTGGTCGTCGTCGTCCCCGCGACCGCCGACGCGCTCGCGCGGTTCGCTCAAGGGCGCGCCGACGATCTCGTGGCCGCGCTCGTCCTCTCGGCGCGAGGGCCGGTGCTCGCCGCGCCGGCGATGCATCCGCGCATGTGGAGCCACGCGGCGACCCAAGAGAACGTCGCCGCCCTCGCGCGCCAAGGGCGCGTCACCCTCGTCGGCCCGGTGGACGGTCCGGTCGCTTCGGGAGAGAGCGGCCTCGGACGCATGGCCGATCCGGCGGCGGTCGTCGCGGCGATCGTCGCATCGCTGGCGCCGCGCGATCTTGTCGGCAAGCGCCTCGTGGTCACCGCCGGGCCCACGCTCGAAGACGTCGATCCCGTGCGTTTTCTCGGCAATCGCTCCACCGGCAAGATGGGCTTCGCCGTGGCCGCGCGCGCCGCCGATCGGGGCGCCGAGGTCACGCTCGTCGCCGGTCCCGTGAGCCTCGCCACGCCGCGCGGCGTGCGTCGCGTCGACGTGCGCTCGGCGCTCGAGATGCAAGCGGCGCTCGACGAAGCGTGCGGCGCCTCGCTCGACCGCGCCGACGCCCTCGTCATGAGCGCCGCCGTCGCCGACTACCGCCCCGCGGCGAAGAGCGACGACAAGGTGAAGAAGGAGGGAGACACCTCGTCGCTCCCCCTCGTGAAGAACCCCGACCTTCTTGCGGCCATCGGCGCGCGGCGCGGCGCGAAGAAGCACCCGGTGCTCGTGGGCTTCGCGGTGGAGACAGGCGACGACGCGCGCATCGTCGCCTACGCGCGCGAGAAGCTCGCCAAGAAGAAGGTCGATCTCGTCGTCGCCAACGCCGCCGCCGAGTCGTTCGGAAGAGACGACAACCGCGCCGCGCTGGTGGACGCCGCGTCGGCGCGCTGGCTCCCTGTGCAGTCGAAGGACGCACTGGCCGACGGCATCCTCGACGCCGTGCGCGACGCTCTCACCAAGGGCTGAACGTCGCTACGTGCACGATGCACGCATCGTCGCCCTTCCCTCGGGGGGGGCGATCGACGCTGGACCTTCGCGGCGGCCTCGACTATCTAGCCCCTCGCGCGTGGTCGATCGGGAAGCCGGTGAAATACCGGCACGGCCCCCGCCACGGTGACCGGGGACGAATTCGGGCAAAGCCACTGGAGCGAAGCTGCTCTGGGAAGGGCCCGAAGGAGGACGAGCCGGAAGTCCGGAGACCGGACCACGCGCCACCTGGGAGCGACAGCTCCACGGTGTTCCCAAGAACGGTCATTCGGATACCGCGCGGGGTAGCGCGGTCGGAGGTTCGACATGAAGAGCGTGCACAAGGGTTTCGCGGCCGTGGTGTGTCTCGCGATCCCGACGGGGCTCATGCTCGCGGCGTGCGACGGTGACGACACCACCATCGCCCTGGACGGCGGCCCGGTCGACGCGGGAGCGAGCGACGTCACGGTCATGACCGACAGCGGCGCTCTGACGGACAGCGGCGGCGGCACCGACGCTCAAGAGGGGACCCCGCCGTGGCTCCTCCTCAGCCTGAACTATCCCCAGAAGAGCGAGATGACCGCCTTCAGCGTCTCGGCGAAGCACGTCGACGGCACGCTCACGTACCCGGGGTTCATCGGCGCCACGAGCACGCAGGGCGGCTCGCTCTACTTGATGGAGCAGCAGAACGACGTGATCGTGAAGCTCGACCCCAAGGCGCCGTGGAAGGGCGGCCCCTCGTGGAACGTGCGCCTCGACGACGCCTACGACGGCGGAAAGTCGTACGCCGATCCGGTGGCGGTCGTGCCGGTGGGCAACAAGGCCTACGTGCTCCGCTTCAACCGCAACAAGATCGCCGTGCTCGACACGACGCAGACGGGCGACGGCGGCGCGCCGACGAAGACGATCGATCTCTCGAGCCTGCTCGGCGGCACCGACGGCGACGGCCACGTCGACATGTCGGCCGCGGTCTACGTCCCTTCGAAGCAGCGCATCTACGTGCTGCTCGGCAACTGGGACCTCACGAAGACGCCGGCGGTGCAGACGATTCCCTTCACCCCGTGCCTCGCGACCAAGCCCTTCGTCATCGCCATCGACGCGACCAACGACGCGCTCGTCTCGCTCGGCGGCACCGGCCCCGGCGGCGGCATCGAGCTCCCCGGCTACAACCCGCTCTTCGGCGGAATGATCTACGACGCCACGCGCGACCGCTTCCTCGTCGTGCAGGCGGGCTGCAACGTCGACGGCGGCGACGCCGGCCCCGGCGCGCTCCTCCGTCGCGAGGTCGATCAGATCGGGCTCACCTCCGGTGCGGCGAGCGTCGCGCTCGATCTCACGAGCTACGGCTATCCGAGCGCGATGACGATGCTCGACGCCGACCACATGGTCCTCGGCTTCGACTTCGGCTACCAAGCGTTCCCCTGGACGATCGGCGGCGACGCCGGCCTCGGCGCGCAGATCCCCAACGCGCCCGATCTCTTCCTCTCCGACGGCAAGGGGAACCTCCTCGGCACGCACACCGACTTCTTCTCCGACGGCGGCAGCGCTTCGAGCATCGTCTCGGTACAAATCGCCGACGGCGGCGTGACGACCCTCGGGCCGGTCCCCTTCACCGATCCCAGCGCGTTCCCCCCGGCGGGGATCGACCTCTGGTCGTCGCCCTGAGCGCGCGTCGGCGCTAAGGTGCCGACATGCGCTGGCTCTATCACGTGACCACGGTGGCGGACCTCGAACGAGGTGCGCCGCCGGAGTCGCTCGCGCGCGAAGGCTTCGTCCACGCGTCGTACCGCGACGCCGTGCACGAGAGCGCGCGCCTCTACTTCCCGAAGGACGCGAAGCTCGTCGTGCAGCGCATCGATCCGCGTCGCCTCGGGGTGCCGCTCGTCGAAGCGTCGACGCCGCGCGGGCCGATGCCGCACCTCCATGGCGCGGTGCCGCCCGACGCCGTGCGCGAGGTGCTCACGGTCGAGGCCTTCGCCCCCTTCGCGCGTCCGCCCGAGGCGGGGGGAGAAGCGCCTGTCTCGCACCCGGGCGGGCCTCCCGATCGCGTGACCGGCACGCGCGTCGCGTTCGTCGGATTTCGCGGCATGACGCTGCTCGATCTCGTCGGCGTGCTCGATCCGGTGTCGCGCATCGCCAGCATGGGCTTCGATGCCTCGTTCGTGTGCGACGTCGTCTCGGCCGAGGGGGACGTGGCGTGGACACTCGGGGGTGCCGCGTTCTCGACCCCGGCGGTGCGACCGGCTCTCGCTTCGTACGATGCGGTGGTGGTCGCCGGTGGACCCCCCTCGCGCGTCCTCGCCGATCGCGAAGACATCGTCGCCTGGCTCCGCGCCTTCCCGGAAAATCGCCTCATGGCCTCGGTGTGCACCGGAGCGCTCTTTCTCGGCGCGGCGGGGCGCCTCCGCGATCGACGCGCCACGACCCACGCCACGGCCTTCGCCGAGCTCGCCCGCTACGGCGCGTTCGTGGTGCACGAGCGCGTGGTCGACGAGGGGACGGTCGTGACGGCCGGGGGCGTGACCTCCGGCATCGACCTCGGGCTCCACCTCGTGGCGCGCTTCGAGGGGGACGAAGCGGCGCGCGCCGTCGCTCGGCAAATGGAGTGGCGCTACGACGCCCGCTCGCGCATCAGCGAGTCGCCGCCGGCGGCGCCCCCGGCGTGATCGCGGGCCCGACCGGAGCGCCCGGCGTGACCGGGGCGGGCGCAGGAGCGGCCGCAGAGGTCCAGAGGTCGCGCGTCTCGTCGAGCGCCGAGAGGTACGCGCCCAAGAACTTTCCTTGGGACTTCACCTCGGCAGGATCACTGATCGCGCACAGCGCGCGAAGCGCCGCACCTCGGTAACGCGCGCTCTGAGCACTGTTCGGGACGAACATGAGGCCGAGGGCGTTCAAGAAGCGGATGGCGGTCACGTTGTCGTCGAAGGGGCGCCGCCGCACCGCGAAGATGCCGACGGCGGCGTCGTCGGCGGTGTGAGCGAAGAAAGCGCCGGTCTTCGGATCGGTCAGGTCGGCGAGCAGAAAATCGGCGATGCGCATCGCCGAGCCCAGCGTCCACGAGTCGCGCGACACCTCGTCGAAGCGCACGAGCCCGAGCCCCAGCGCCGCGTTGTCGGCGAGGTAGAGCACGCGGGCGGTCGGATCGGCGTCGTGCGTCACTCCGCCGCGAGTCGTCGCGTGCGTCTCCAAGATGGCGTGGAGCGCGCGATGGGCCACGATCCGCGCCCCTTCGTCGGCGGTCGCCTTCGCGAACGCCGCGTAGCCCACGAGCGCGAGCCCCGTGTCGCTCGCGTACTCGTGCGGGTCGACGCGCGGGATCCCCAGCGCGCGCCTCTCCTTGTCGCCCTTGGCGTAGTACGCGTGGCCGTCGAGGTACGGACGGCTCGTGTCGTGCGCGTTGAGGTCGGCGTCCTGCGAGCCGTGGAACGCGCCGCTCGGCGCCAAGAGGAACGCCTCGAGGTAGCCGCGGATCGCCTTGGCCGATTCGAGGGCGCGCGCGTCCTTCGTGAGCTCGTAGGCACGCGCGTAGTTCTCGAGCGCGCCGGCGTTCCACAGCATGAGCTTTTCGTAGTGCGGATGATCCCAGTCGCGCGCGACCGAGTACTGGTAGATGCCGCCCCACACCGGGTCGATGATCTTGCGCTCCTTCTCCAGCGCCGTGCGCGCGTGATCGGCGAGGAGCTTGTCGCCCGCGCGCCCGCGCTCGAGCGCCCACGCGACGTCGCCGGCGAGCGGCACCTTCGGCGAGCCGCCCCACCCACCTTCTTGATCGTCCCAATACTCTTCGAGCTCGAGCTCGGCGAAGTGCTGAACGGCGCCGAGCGCCGCGGGGGGCGTGGGGGGACGCGCGACCTCGTTCTCGTGCGTCGCTTCGCCGCCGTGCTCGACCACCGCGCGCAAGATCGATCGCATCTCGGCGGGGGGGATGTACCCGCGATATTTTCCGAGCTCTTCCCCCTCGGGAGAAAAGATCACCGTCGCCGGCCAGCCCCACGCGGCGTAGCGCTCCTCGATGTCCGGGCGCGCGTCGACGTCGACCTTCGCCGCGAGGAAGTGCCCGTCGAGCAGCGCTCGCACCTCGGGGTCGTGGTACGTCTCCGCCTCCATCACGTGGCAGAAGTGGCACCACTCGGCGGCGCCATCGAGCAGCACGAAGCGGTGCTCCTGCTTCGCCCGCGCGAAGATCGCCGCGTCGAACGTGGCCCACGCCAGCGCAGCGCGCGGCGCCCCCGAAGGGTAGGGATCGGCGCTCTTCTCTCTGCCCGGCGCTCGGGCCGCTGTCGGCGTCGCGGCGGGCGTGCAGGCGGCGGCGAGCACCGAGGCGACCGCCAAAGCGAGGACGGCGCCGCGCACGACGCTCACCCGAGCGCGCGCCACTCGAGCACGTCGACCTGTCGCGGCGAGATGCGGTAGTCGACGGTCTGGCGCTCGCCCACCGCGTCACCGGCGATCTGCAGCGCCATCGGTCGCGAGTACGTCATGCGCACCGCCGTGGCGAACCAGTCGTGCATCCCGGCGAGTGGTTGTGTGCCGCGCCACAAGTCGGGGATGTCCCAGATCGCGTGGAGCGTCGTCTGATCGTAGATGCGCACGTTCATCATGCCGAGGAAGCGCTCGGCGTTGGGGAACGCGCGAAAGCCGTAGCCGTACTCGGGGATGGTCGCGCAGCCGGTCACGCTGCCGAAGCCGTCGTAGAGCACGGCGCCGTGGCCGACCCCCTCCATCTTGGAGAGGCGCTGCGTCGCCGGATCGATGGTCCAGACCTCGTCGCCCATGTTCTCTACGAGTACGCGCGGGCGACCAAAAAGGATGCTCTTCGGCGCCGTGCGGAGCAGCATCGCCGACAAATACCCGTAGACGCTCTTGGCGACGGTGCGCGCCGGCCCCTTCGAGGCGACGAGCTGCGCGTGGTAGTCGTTCAGGACCTGCGAGTCCCACCCGCAGCCGGCGAAGCTCGTGAGGCGCCCCTCGCACTCGACGAGGCCGAAGCGACGCGTCGGGAGCACTTCGGGGAGCGGCCCTTGGAGGAGCCGCACCGCCGCGCCCAGCTTGCGCGCCCCCACGCAGCGCGCCCACGCGTTCCCGGTGCCGAGCGGGAGAAGGCCAATGGTCGGCAGCGGCTGATCGGCAGGGAGCACGTGATGGAGCGCGTTCACGAGGCCGATGGCCGTGCCGTCGCCCCCCGCGGCGAGGATGCAGCGCACCGACTTGAGCGACGCGAGCCACGACGCCACCTCTTCGGCGCTCCGCGTGAGACGCACGTGTGCGCCGGGGAGCGCTCGTCCGAGCTGCACGGCGATGCGTCGCCCACCGCGCTTGGCGTTGGCGTTGACCAGGATCGCCAGCCCTTCACCGCGGTGTGGCGTGGTGGGCGGACGGATCGAGGGGCTCCGAGTCTCAGAGTGCACGCGCGATGGCCTCTCGTACGTCGTGGATCAAGCGGTCGCGCCCTTCCTTCCGTGGAAGCTCGGCGTAGGGCTTGGGATCGATGGGCGGGTGGAAGGTGACGCGCACCCGCGCACCCCTCGAGGAGCGCGCCGCGTCGGCGGGGAGCATATGGCGCGTGCCGTCGAGCGTCACCGGCAACACCGGGAGCCCCGAGTCGAGCGCCAGGTTGAAGCCCCCCTTCTTGAAGGGGAGGAGCGAGCCGTCGCGGCTGCGCGTCCCTTCGGGGGCGATCCACACGTGTGTCCCCGAGGCGAGCAGCCGCCGCGCGACGTCGAGGCTCTCCATGGCGCTGGCTCGGTTCTGACGATCGATCGAGATGAAGCCCGCCTCACGCAGCGCCGGCCCGAAGACCGGAATGCGAAAGAGCTCCTTCTTGGTGATCATGCGGATGTTCGGGCCGACAGCGTGGAAGAGGACCGGGATGTCGTAGTGCGACTGGTGGTTGCTCATCACGAGGAACGTCGCGCCGTCGTCGAGGTGCTCGCGGCCGCGCACCGTGAGCTCGATCTTCGTGTGGCCGGCGATGCGCTCGGCCCATCGTTTGAGGCGCTCGTCGCACACCTCTTTTCGGACGCGCCCGAGGGCGGCGTCGACCACGGTGGGCCACGAGATGGCGAAGGTCTCGTAGACGGAGAAGAAGGAGAGGGCGAGCGACTTTTCCTGTTCCACGGGGAAACGCCGAAATCGTTGGAGAGCGAAGCCCGAGGGCCCGGCCGTACCCGGAAGGCCGAGCCCCGAGTCTACCCAAGGAAAGGACAGAAGGGGCCGCTTGCTATCGCTCGTGGCGCTACGTAGCATCGGCTGCCCGCGCGGGGGTAATCCAAGGATTTTCGCGCACGTTCGGCTTCTCGGTGCGTTCGTTCGGGGGGGCCCTCCCGCGGGTTCAAGGTGAGGGATGAGCGCGAAGACGATCCGTAACGTCCTGGCCCTTCTTCAGGACGAGCCCGAGAACGAGGCGGCGTGGAAAGATCTGGCGGACGCGCTGCGCGATCCGGGGGACATCGATCGCCCCGAGCTGGGCGAGCTCCTCTACGGCGCGCGCCGCGCCTACGAAGCGCGTCGTGAGTACGACGCCGTCGCGCGGCTCCTGACGCTGGAAATCGGCATCTTTCAGGGCACCGCCGAAGAGGCCGACCTCGTGGCCGAGCAGGCCCGCGTCCTCGACGAAGAGATCCTCGACGACGCCGCTTCGAGCGCCGCTTACGCGCGCTTGCTCGAGCTCCGCCCGAACGACACGCGCGCCCAAGAGGCCTTGGAGCGCGCCAAGGGGCGCCGCGGCAAGTGGCTCGAGCTCACCAAGCGCTACATCGAAGAATCCAAGGGGGCGGGGGAGCCGTCCTTCAAGAGCTCGCTGCTCGTGAGCGCGGCCGAGGTCGCCTACCGCTACGGGCGCCCGGCGCTCGCCGCGGACGAAGCCAAGAAGGAAGGCGAGGCCAAGGCCAAGGCCAAGAAGAAGGTCGACGGCCTCGACAATCAAATCCTCGAAGGGCTCACCCGCGCCCTCGACGCCGATCCGAAGAACCGTCGCGCCGGCCTCTTGCTCGAGCGCGTGTACCGCGAGCGCGGCAACCTCGAGGGGCTCGTGAAGGTGCTCGGTCACCTCGGCTCCGAAGGCCACGCCAAGGAAGAGCGCGTCGCCGCCCTGCTTCGCCTCGCCCGCGCCGAGAAGCGCCGGGGGGAGAAGCGCGCCGCCATCCAGGCCTACGAGCGCGTGCTGGACCTCGCGCCGGGGAACCAAGAAGCGACCTCGGCCTTGGTCGAGCACTTCAACACCAACGAAGACTGGGATCACCTCGTCGCCCTCTACGAAGAGCAGCTCTCGGTGCGCGGTCGCGGCGGGGCGAGCGACGCGGGGATGCTCCTCCAGCTCGGCATGGTGCACTGGAAGATGCGCGGTCGGCCGGCGCAGGCCGAGCCGTTCTTCGAGCGCCTTCGCAAGGTCGAGCCCGCGCACCCCACGGTGCTCGAGTTCTTCCGCACCTTCTTGGGCGAGCAAGGGGACAACGCGCGCCTCGCCGGCGTGCTCGGCGACGCTCAGCGCGTGATGGCCGACGGACCGCAGCGCTCGGCGCTCGTGGCCGAGCTCGCGCGCCTCAGCGAAGACGGTGCCAACGCCACCAAGGCCATCGAGCAGTGGCGCGCGCTCCTTCGCCAAGACCCTTCGAACCAGAACGCGCGCGACTCGCTCCGCCGTCTCTACCGCCAAACGGCCTCGTGGAACGCCCTCGCCGATTTGCTCCGCGGCGATCTCGAGCGCGTGCCGCAAGACCAAACGGACGCGCGCCTCAAGCTCCTCCGCGAGGTCGCCGAGATCTACGGCCAGCACCTCAAGAACGACTCGGCCCTCGTCACGGTGCTCACCCAGATCACTGCGCTCGACGGCGCCGACATCGACGCGCTGCGCGAGCTCGTGCGCGTGTACGCCTCGCTCGGGCGCGCCCGCGATCTGCTCACCGCCCAGGAGCGCCTCGCCGAGGTGGAGAAGGATCCGGAGGCCAAGGCCGTCCTTTACCGCGACGTCGCGCGTCGCTGGCTCGAGCAGTTCTCCAACGTGCAGAACGCGATGGAGGCTTACGAGAAGCTCCTCGCCGCCGTCCCCAGCGATCCCGAAGCCAACGAGAAGCTCAAGGAGCTCTACACCAAGCGCCGCGCCTACAAGCCCCTCTTCGCGCTCTTGGGGAGAGAGGCCGAGCGCACGACCGACGCCGGAGCCCGCCACGCCGTGTGGATGGAGATGGCGCGCCTCGCCTCCGAGCGCCTCGAACAGGGCGCCGACGCCATGGCGCTCTACAAGCGCATCCTCTCGGAGGATCCGGGATCCGGCGCGGCCCTCGACGCCCTCGAGAAGCAGGCCGAGCGGGACAAGGATTTCGCCACCGTCGCCGACGCGCTCGAGCGGCGCGTCGATCAGATCGAAGAGATGCAGTCGCGCCTCGCGACGCTGCAGAAGCTCGGTGCAATCTACACCGATCGGCTCCACGACGACGCCGCCGCTGCGCGCGCGTTCCGTCGCGTGCTCGAGCTTCAGCCCGGGCACCCCAAGGCGCTCCGCGTGCTTCGCGAGTCGCTCCTCGCCGCCGGCGACTACGACGCCGTCACCCAGCTCTACGCGCAAGGGCGCGACTGGGAGGGGCTCGCCGAGGTCCTCTCGAACGCCGCCGACAAAGCGCAGGACAAAGATCAGCGCATCGAGCTCTCGTACCGCGCCGCCGACGTCTACGTCGACAAGCTCGGCACCCCCGAGCGGGCCCAGCGCGCCTACGAGCGCGTCCTCGCCGTGCGCCCCGACGATCGCCGCGCCGCCCAAGCGCTCGTCCCCTTGTACGAGGCCGAGGAGAAGTGGAACCGCCTCGCCCCGCTCTACGAAGCGCTCCTCGCGCACGCCGAGGGGGACGACGAGCGCCTCGTGCTCGAGCAGAAGCTCGCGCGCGTCTTGGGCGATCGCCTGCAAGACAAGAAGGGGGCCTTCGCCTGGGCCCGCAAGGCCTACGAGCTCGATCCCGAGCGCGAAGGATCGCTCGCCGATCTCGAGGCCTCTGCCCGCGCCTCGCTCGAGTGGGAGGGCTTCCTCGAGGTCCTGACGGCTCGCGCCAAGGGGAAGAAGGGGAAAAAGGAAGAGAAGCTCCGCCTCCGAAGGAAGATCGCCTCGACGTACAACGAGCTCGGTCGCACCGAAGAGGCCATCACCGCGTACGAAGCGCTGGTCGACGACGACGACGAGGACGAAGAGTCGGCGCTCGCGCTCGATCGGCTCCTCCGCCAGACGCAGAAGCACGACGCGCTCCGCGCGCTCTTCGAGCGGAGGGTCGAGCGCGCGAACACCGCGCAGAAGATCCAGCTCCTGAACGAGTGGGCCCAGCTCGAAGAGGACGTGCTCGGCGCCCCCGAGCGCGCCGTCGGCGTCTACAAGAAGCTCCTCGAGATCGTCCCCCAGCACGGCGGCGCGCTCCGAGCCACGGCGCGCCTCCTCCGCTCGACCGGCGACGCCGAGGGGGCTGCTTCGGCTCTCGAGCGCGATCGCGATCAGCGCGAAGGGCTCGAGCGCGCGCAGCGGGAGGTAGAGCTCGCTCGCCTCTACATCGTCTCGCTCAAGCGTCCGACCGACGCCCTCGCCGCCGCCAAGCGCGCGCTGGAGCTCGCGATCCCCGCCGCGGGATCGGCGCCTTCGCACGAGCTCGCCTCCGCCGTCGACGTGATCGAAGAGCTCCTTCAGATCCCCGAGACCCGCGGGCGCGCCGCCGAGCTCCTCGACGCTGCGTACGTCGCGACCAAGAACCCGGCCAAGCGGGCCGAGGTGCTCGAGGTCATGATCGCCACCGCCGCCGCCAAGGGCGATCGCATCCAGCTCTTCGAGCGTCTCGCCGATCTCAAGGAGAAGGACCTCGGCGACAAGGTCGGCGCGTTCCACGTCGTGGCGCGCGCGGCGGTCGAGTTCCCCGCCGAGCTCCCGCTCTGGGATCGCCTCGGCGTGCTCGCCAACCGCACCGATCGCTTCCAGGCGTTCGTGCAGGCCATCGTCGACGCCGTCCCCGAGCAGGGAGAGACAGGGCTCCCCGTCGCCGTCGAGCTCGACCTGGCCGAGCGCGCCGCGACCCTCTACGACGAGCGCCTCGGAGAAATCGAGCGCGCGCGCCCGTACCTCGAGCGCATCCTCCGTCACGATCCGGAGAACGAGCGGGCGTTCCTGCGCCTCAAGCAAATCCTGACGACGCTCGAGCGCTGGACCGAGCTCGAAGGGGTCTACGAGCGCGTCATCACCGCGACCAAAGACGACGCGCGCCGTGCGGAGCTCCTCTCCGAGGTGGCGCTCGTCGCCGAAGAGATCATCGGCGATCGCCCCAAGGCCGCCGTCTACTACGAGCGGATCCTCGCGCTCGACCCCGAGCACGATCAAGCCGCGCACGCGCTCGACTCGATCTACGCCGCCGAAGGGCGCTGGGAGAGCCTCGCTGCGCTCCTTCGGGCGCGCCTCGAGCGTGCCACGATGGACCAGGCTCCGGCGCTCAAGCTCCGCCTCGGGACGCTCTACGTCACGCGGCTCGGCGATCCGAAGACCGCGCTCGGCTTCCTCGAAGAGGTGCTCCAGGCCGAGCCCTCGGAGCGCGACGCGCGTGATCTCGTGGAAGGGCTCCTCGACAATCCCGAGCTCCGCTCGCGCGCAGCGGCCGTCCTCGAAGCGGTGTACGTCGCGCAGGACGCGGCGCGCGATCTCGTGCGCATCCTCGAGATCCGCCTCGAAACGGCGCGTCAGACGACCGATCGGCGCGAGCTCCTTCGTCGCATCGCCGAGCTGAAGGACGAGCGCCTCCAAGAGGGGGCCTTCGAGGCGTATGCCCGCCTCGTCCCGCTCGCTCCCGACGACGCCCACGCGCGCGAGCGCTTGCTCGAGCTCGCCCGCAAGATGGGCGCGCACGAAGAGGCCGCGCGGGTCCTCGTGGAGTCGGCAGCGGCGGCGCAGGTGCCCGAGCCGCGCGGCGAGATCCTCGGTGAGGTCGCGCGCCTCTACGAAGAGCGCCTCGACGACACGCTCCGCGCCAAAGAGATCTACAAGCAGATCCTCGAGCTCGATCCGGACAACGTGGAGCTCACGCTCCCCGCGGCCCGCGCCTTGGAGCGCATCTACGAGGGAACGGGCGAGAGCGCCGAGCTCGTGAAGATCCTCCGCATCGAGGTGAAGCTCGAAGAGGACGCGGCGCGCCGGCACGAGCTTCTCGCCAAGCTCGGTACCCTTTCGGAGAACGCGCTCGGCGATCCTCGCGGCGCCATCGAGGCGTGGAAGAGCCGGCTCGACGACGATCCGCTCGACGAAGCGGCGCTCGCCGCGCTCGATCGCCTCTACGAGCGGACGAGCGAGTGGCGTCCCTTGGTCGAGGTCCTTCGCGCCCGCGAGCGTCACACCGACGACGCCAAGGCGCGTCGCGCCCTCATGCTCCGCGCCGCGGTGATCCTGGCCGACAAGCTCTCCGACGTGAACGAGGCGATCCTCGCGTACCGCGCCGTCCTCGACGAGTTCGGTCCCGAGCGCGGCGTCCTCGCGGCCATCGCCACCCTCTACGAGGTGGCCGATCGCCACCAAGATCTCGCCGAGACCTTGGAGATGGATCTCGGCCTCGCCGAGTCGACGGAGGATCGACTCGCGCTCCTTGCGCGCCTCGCCGAAGTGCAGGAGACACGCCTCAAAGAGGTGCCGACCGCTCTCGAGACCTACCGCCAAGCGCTGGCGCTCGACACCTCGCACGCGCCGAGCCGCAAAGCGCTCGAGCGCCTCACCAGTGACGAGAACGTGCGCCGCGAGGCCGCTTCGATCCTCCGCCCGCTCTACGAGGCCGAAGGAGCGCACGAGGCTCTCCTCCGCGTGCTCGACATCGAGGCCGAGTTCGAAGAGACCGTCGACGGCAAGCTCGCGCTCTTCGAGCAAGCCGCGCGGGTCGCCGAGCAGGATCTCCACGACCCAAAGCGCGCCTTCGCCTACGCCGCGCGCGGCCTCCGCGCCTCCGCCGGAGAAGCGGAGCTCCCGACCTGGCTCGAGCGCGCCGAGCGCCTGGCCTCCGCCACCTCGGCGCACGGCGAGCTCGTGGCGCTCCTCGAAGAGGTCGCCCCCGGCATCGACGACGAAAACGCGCAGCTCGAGACACTGCTCAAGATCGCCGTCCTCGCGCGCGAGAAGCTCGCCGACGCGGACAAGGCGCGCACCTACTACGTGAAGGCGCTGGAGCTCCGCGGCGACGACGCCCGCGCGCTCAAGGCGCTGGAGGAGCTCTACGGCGAGGCGAAGGACTGGCCCGCGCTCCTCGACATCCTGAGAAAGCGCGCCGAGAACGCGCCCGACGACGCCGAGCGCCGTCGCATCCTGTTCAAGGACGCCGAGCTCTCGGCCAACGAGCTCGCCGATCCCAAGGGGGCCATCGAGGTCTACGAAGAGATCCTCGCCATCGGCCCCGAGCCGCGCGCGTTCGCCGCGCTCGAGAAGCTCTACGCGGAGACCGAGGCGCACGATCGCCTCGTCGATCTTTACGAGCGCCAGGTGGCGCTGGGCGGACCGGCCGATCAACGCGCGAGCCTGCACCACCGCTTGGGCGGCGTGCTTCACGAGAAGCTCGGCGACACCGAGCGCGCCTTCGAGCAGTACGAAGAAGCGCTCCGGCTCGACGGACAACACGGTGGCACCGTCGCTGCGCTCGAGGCCTTGATGGCCGACAAGCAGCACGCGCTCCGCGCAGCGGAGATGCTCGAGCAGGTGTACCTCACGCGGCTCGACTGGCGCCGCGTGATGACCACGATCGAGGCGCGGCTCGAGGTGAGCCAAGACCCCGACGAGCGCCGCACGCTCCTTCGCCGCCTCGCCAAGCTCTACGAAGAGCAAGAAGAGAACTACCGCGCGGCCCTCGAGACGACGGCCAAGCTCCTCGCCGAAGACGTCACCGACGAGCCGACGTGGGCCGAGCTCGAGCGCTTTGCCCGCGTGGCGAACGCCGAGGCGCGCCTCGCCGAGATCTTCGCCGGCGAGCTCGAGAAGTTGAAGAGCGACGAGGCGGCCACCGCGCGCCTCTCGTTCCGCACCGGCGAGCTCTTCGAGGTCCAGGGCGATCTCGAGCGCGCGCTCGGCTTCTACCGCCGCGCCTACGCCTTCGCCCCCGACGAGCAGAAGGAGGCGTTCCGCGCGGTCGATCGGCTGCTCGCCACGCTCAAGCGACCGAAAGAGCGCGTCGAGCTCTATCGCGGCGCCCTCGAGCACCGCGATCAGCCCGAGGAGCAGCTCGCCACGCTCCACACCATCGCCGACCTCGAAGAGCGCGAAGTGGGCGACGAAGAGGCGGCGATCGAGACCTACCGCCAGGCGCTCGAGGTCGAAGAGACCGACGCCCGCTCCCTCGATGCCCTCACGCGGCTCTACGAGCGCCGCGAGCGCACCGCCGATCTCGCCGAGCTGCTTCGCAAGCGCGCCGAGCAGAGCGCGCTCCCCGAGGACGAGGCCAAGTACCGGCTCGATCTCGGCAAGCTCCTCCAGCGCACGGGAGACGTCGCTCTCGCCATCGACGAGTACCAAAACGTCGTGGAGGTCGCCCCCGGCAGCCGACTCGCGGGCGAGGCCGTGCAGGCTCTCCAAAAGCTCCTCGAGAGCGCCGAGCACAAGGCGCGCGTCGCCGACATCCTTCGCCCCATCTACGAAGGCGCGGACGACTGGAAGCAGCTCATCTCGCTCAACGCCGAGCGGCTCGCCATCGCCCGTGACGACGACGAGCGCGTCGTCATCCTGCGCGAGAGCGCGCGCCTCTGGGAAGAGCGTGGCAGGGACGTCGAGCGCGCCTTCGACTCGGTGCGCGACGCCTTCGTGCTCGATCCGGGCGACGGCGAGAGCCGCGCCGAGCTCGACCGACTCGCCGGCTTGGCCCGCGGCGGCAAGGGGCGTTGGGACGATCTCGCCGACGCCTACGAGCAGGGGATCGAGAAGAGCCCCGACGATCTCGGAAAGAAGGAGCTCCTCTCGGCGCTGGCACGCCTCCATGACCAACGCCGCGACGATCCGCGCCGCGCGCTCGACGCGTGGGAGCGCCTCTTCAAGCTCGACGAGACCGACATCGCGCCGCTCGAGGAGATGGACGCGCTCGCGACCTTGCTCTCCGACTGGCCGACGCTCGTGCGGGTGCTCGCCAAGAAGGCCGAGCTCACGCCGAACGACGAGGACCGTGCCAGCACGTGGCGGCGCATCGGCGAGGCGCGTCGCGACATGCTCGACGACCCGCAAGGGGCCATCGACGCCTACGAGCGCGCCCTCGAGCTCGAGCCCGACAGCGCGTTCTCCATCGACAACTTGATCCGCCTCTACGAGGACAAGAACGACTCGGCGAGGCTCGTCGATCTCTACCGCCGCCGCGTCGAGCTGTGCGGCGAGGACGACGAGGGGCTCAAGTTCGTGCTCCTCACCGACATGGCGACCCGCTACGAGCGAGGGCTGAACGATCGTCGCGCGGCGATCGAGGCGCTCCACGAGGCGCTCACGGTGAAGCCGAACGAGCCCGAGGTCGTCGGACGTCTCGGTGTGCTCTACGCCGAAGAGAAGATGTGGCCCGAGCTCCTCGAGAACCTGCGGTCCCAAGCGGCTTCGGCGGGCGAGGGGGAGCCGCGGCGCGCGCTCCAACGACGCATCGGCGCGCTCCTGGCGAAGGAGCTCGAGGAGCCGCGCCAAGCGCTCGAGGCGTACCGCGACATGCTCGTCGAGGGGTACGACGAAGAGGCGGCGCGAGCCCTGCAACAGCTCGGCGAGACCCGTGACGAGCTTCGTCTCGAGACGGCCGAGGCGCTCGAACCGGTGCTCCGTGGCGCCGAGAAGTTCACCCAGCTCCTCGAGGTGCTCGAGCTGCGCCTCCGTGCGGAGACCGAGCACGGCGACCGCGCGGCGACCCTCGTGGCGATGGCCGACGTGGCCGAGACACACTTCCACGACGCGCGACGCGCCGAGGACCTCTTGCTCCGGGCGCTCGAAGAGCAGCCGAGCGACGCAAGCCTGCACGATCGCATCGAGCGGCTCGCCGAGCAGGCCGGTCGCGAAGGCTGGCAACGCTACGCCGACGCCCTCTCCGATCGCATCGCCTCCGTCTTCGACGCCGAAGCCAACGCCGATCTCGGAGTGCGGCTCGGGCGCGTAGCCGAAGAGAAGCTCGAGGATCTCGCGCGCGCGGCCAAGGCGTACACGACCGCCGGCGAGCAACGCGGTGACGACACCGCGATCCTCACGGCGCTCGACCGCCTCTTCGGCAAGCTCGGCGACGCGCGCTCGCTCGCCGACGTCCTCGAGCGGCGCATCGGCCTCGAGGCCGACGCGCGCGTGCAGGCGGAGCTCCATCACCGCCTGGCGGCCCTTCAGATCGAAGAGTTCAAGGAGCCGAGCCGAGGACTCTCGACGTTGCGCGTCGCACTGGAGAAGCTCCCCGATCACGAGCCGAGCCGCGCGGGCATGGAGCGCTTGCTCGACGACGGGACGCTCTTCGAAGAGGCCTTCGAGGTGCTCGAGTCGGTGTACCGGCAGCTCGATCGCAACGAAGACCTCGCGAAGATCTACGAGCGAAGGGTGGGCCGCGCGCAGGGGAAGCGCGACACGAACCGTGCGCGCCTCGATCTCGCGAAGATCCTCGAAGATAACGTGAAGGATCCAGCGCGCGCCCAGCGGGTGGTCGAGGCGGCGCTCGCCGTCGAGGTCACCGACGAAGAGATCCTCGCCGAGCTCGAGCGGCTCGCCGGGATCAGCGCCGAAGGCTACGCGCGCGCGGCGGAGGCGCTCGAGGCGGCGCTAAAGGCGCACGCCGAGGACGTTGCTGCGCCGGCTCGCGCTGCCTTGTGGTCGCGTCTCGCCGGATGGCGTCGCACGCACCTCTCCGACCTGGTCGGGGCCGAGCGGGCGCTCGACGCCGCACGGGCGGCCGATCCCGAAGATCTCGAGACGCTTCGTGCGCTCGAAGAGGTGCGTCGTGCTCCAGGTCGCGAGCGCGATCTCGTCGAGACGCTCCGCGCGCGCGCCGCGCTCGAATCGTCGCTCGAAACGAAGCGCGAGCTTCTGCGCGAGGCGAAGGAGATCGCCGAGGTGAAGTTGTCCGACGTGGCGCTCGCGGAGGCGTGCCTCCGGGCCACGCTCGCCGAGAACGACGCCGACGCGTGGGCGCTCGCCGAGCTGACACGCCTCCGCGAGGCGGCGGGGGACAAGGCCGAGGTCATCACCCTTTTGCTTCGCCGCGCCGAGGTGGAGGCCGACGGCAAGGTCGTGAGCGACCTGCGGCACCGCGCCGCGCGTGCCCTCGAAGAAGAGGGGAACAGCGCGCGGGCGATCGAGCTCTACGAAGGGCTCTTCGAGGACGATCCGAGCGACGCACAAGCTGCGGCGCGGCTTCGCGAGCTCTATCCCAAGGCGGATCGCGCGCGCGATTTGGTGCGCCTCCTCGAGCGACTCGTCGACACCGCCGAGTCGAAGGACGATCGGGCGGAGCTTCGTCTCGCCTTGGCGGCCCAGCTCGAGAAGCTCGGCGACAACGCCGAGGCGACGCAGGCGTACCGCGCCATCCTCGACGAGGAGCCGGGGCACCTGCGGGCCGTGCGCGCCCTCTCCGAGCTCCTCGAGCGGACCGATCGTCACGAGGACCTCGCCGAGCTCTTGAGCGGCGAGATCGAACGCGCGCGCGATCGAGGCGACACCGCCCAGGAGCTCTCGATTCGTGTGCGTCAGGGCGAGGTCTACGAGGGGAAGCTCGCCGATCCGGCGCGCGCCCTCGCGGCCTACGAGTCGATCCTCGAGCGCGACGCGCATCACCAAGGGGCGCTCGAAGCGGTGGCGCGCCTCGCCGAGGCTCGCAGCGATTGGGACAAGGCGGCGGGCGCGCTCGCGCGGCTCGTGGAGGTGGCGACCGGTCCCGAAGGGGTACCGTGGGCTACGCGCCTCGTCGAGGCTCGGCGCAAGCTGGGCGACGACGCCGGGGTCCTTGCGGCGCTCCGTCGCGCGCTCGAGCTCGATCCGCGCCACGTGGCGACCCGCACGGCGCTCGCCGAGCACTACACGCGCACCAAGAACCACGAAGCGCTCGCCGCGCACCTCGTCGACGACGCCGATTGGATCACGAAGGATTACCCCGACGAGGTAGTCCCTCCGGCGCCGGCGCCTGCAGCGGGGTCGTCGATGCGACCGGCCGCGCCGGGAGCCTCGATCCGACCTGGTACCTCCATGCGGCCGGGCTCTTTGCCTCCGCCCCCCCCCGTGAGCAGCCGCGTGGTGGAAGTAACCTCGCTCCTCCGTCGGGCCGCCGAGATCCACCTGAACGATCGCCACGCACCGGGCGACGCCGCGCCGCTCCTCGAGCGCGCGACCACGCTGCTCCCGCAGGAGCGTGACCTTCTCCTCCTGCTCTGCGAGGCGTATTCGGCGGCGGGGCGCGAGCGCGAAGCGGCGGGGGTGCTCGAGCGCATCATCGCTTCCTTCGGCGCCAAGCGGACGAAGGAGCTCTCGGGCTACCACCACCGACTCGCCACCTTGCTCAACAAGCTGGGCGACAAAGAGCTCGCGCTCGCGCAGCTCGAGATGGCCTTCAAGGTCGATCCCGGGAGCATCGCCGTGCTCCGCGATCTCGGCGTGCTCGCCTTCGAGACCAACGACATGGACCGCGCGCAGAAGACCTTCCGTGCGCTCCTCCTCCAACGCCTCGACGCCGCCGCCGGCATCACCAAGGGCGAGGTCTTCTGTTACCTCGGCGAAATCAGCCAGAAGCAGGGTGACAAGGCCAAGGCCCGGCAGATGTTCGAGCGCGCGCTCGAGAACGAGCCGGGGCTTCAGCGGGCCAAGGAGAGGCTCGCCGAGACCAAGGCGTGAGCCACGCCGCCGCGACGGTCGCCTCGGAGACGCCGGGATTTTCCAGTCGGCGTCTCTTGGGGGCGCTCGTCGGGTGGCTCGCGCGCGCGTGGCTGGCGTCGCTTCGCGTGCGCGTGACCGAAGACGCGGCGCTCGACCCGGGCGATCCGCGCCCGTGGATCTTGTGCTTCTTCCACGGCACGCAGTTCCCGCTGCTCGCTTGGGCGCGGCGCAGGCCGACCGCGGCGCTCGTGAGCCTCTCG
Organism: uncultured Polyangiaceae bacterium; assembly: GCA_964531795.1. Lineage (GTDB taxonomy): Bacteria > Myxococcota_A > Polyangia > Polyangiales > Polyangiaceae > CAZHHD01. Next base: position 82,545 of record CAZHHD010000020.1, read on the forward strand.
CGCGACGGAGAGCTCCAAGCGGGCGCGCTCGCCGTGCAGGGGCTTCGCGTCGTCCGCGGCTCGAGCTCGCGAGGGGGCGCGCGCGGCCTCGTCGCGCTCGTGCGCCGCGCGCGGGCGGGAGACGACGTGGCCATGGCGGTGGACGGACCCAAGGGCCCCTACGGCGTGGTGAAGCCGGGCGCGCTCGCCCTCGCGCGGTCGAGCGGCGCGCTGCTCGTGCCGATGGGGAGCGCGGTGCGTCGCGGGTGGACGGCGAAGCAGGCGTGGGATCGCTTCTCCGTGCCATGGCCCTTCAGCGAGGTGCGCGTGGTGCTCGGCGCGCCGCTCGAAGGGGCGACGAGCGACGCCGCCTGCGTGGAGCACGCCATCGCCGACGCCAACGCGCGCGCGCGCTTCGAGGCGTGAGCGTGCGTCGCGTCGCGTGGGTGGAAGGCATCGTCGCCGCGCCCGAAGAGGCGCGCGTCTCCGTGTACGACCGCGGCTTCCTCTACGGGCACGCGGTCTTCGAGGTGCTCCGCACGTACGGTGGTCGCCCCTTCGCGCTCGCCGACCACGTGGCGCGTCTTCGCGCTTCCTCGGCGAAGGTGGGGATCGATCTTCCGTGGAGCGACGCCGAGCTCGCCGCCGTGGTCCACGCGGCGCTCGCCGCGGCGCGTGACGTAGGCGACGAGAAGGGCGAGGCGTACCTCCGCTTCATGGTGACGGGGGGCGACGGCTTCGGCCTCGCCGAGCCGGTGCTTCGGCCTCGTCGCGTGATCCTGGTCGAGCCGCTCCCTCCCGCGAGGCCGCTCGAAGAGCTCGCCCTCGAGGTGTTGCTCGTGCACGCCCCACGCGACGGGGACGCGACGGCGGCGCGCGGGGACGCGCCGGGGACGGCGAAGGTCACGGGCTACCTGGGGACGCTCCTCGCGCTCGCGGATGCGCGCCGCGAGGGGGCAGGGGACGTGCTCTACGTCGACGGCGAAGGGGAGGACGCGAGCCTTCGTGAAGGGGGGACGAGCAACGTCTTCCTCGTCCTCGGGACGAAGACCGGCCAGCCGCAGCTCGTGACCCCCCCGCTCGCCGAGCACATCCTCCCTGGGATCACCCGTGCGCACCTCCTCGCGCTCGCTCGAGCGGCGGGGCTCGCCGTCGAAGAGCGGCCGCTCCGGGTGGTCGATCTCTTGACCGCCGACGAGGTTTTTCTCTCGTCGACCGTCCGCGAGATCGTCCCCGTGGTGGCGGCGCGCGGCCTGGGCGCCGGTGCGAGGCGCGTCGTGGGAGGTGGGGGGCCCGGGCCCTTGGCCGAAAAGCTCCTCGGCCTTCTCCGCGCTTCGGCCGAGAACTCTCCCTGACGCTCGGCCTTGCGATAGGATTGGGGCTTGAATAGCCGGCGTACGGCCTCGTCCAACGCTGGAAATGGCTTGTCCCGCGCCATGCGGGAGGGAGAAAAGAAGATGCGCAGGCTGATGGCTACGGTCGCCCCCTTGTCCCTCGTCGCGGGGCTCCTCGCGGGTTGCAGCGTCTCTACGACGGACAACTCGATCACGTTCAAGTCGCAGACGAAGTACACCGGCGATCAGGTCAACAAGACCGCCACCAAGGATTTCGCCGACGAGAGCATCGTCATCGACAACGCCAACGGCGACGTTGTCGTGAAGGGCGATCCCTCGGCGACCAAGATCACCCTCACCACCACCCCCTTCGCCTTCGCCGACGGCAAAGACGCCAAGGCGGGGACGACGGGCGAGCCCGACGCTCAGGCGGCGATGAAACAGGTCATCGACAGCATCGTCATCGACGAGTCGACCGCCGGCACCGTCACCATCAAGTGCGCGCAGGCGAGCAGCAAGGTGGGGAGCGCTTCGCCGGCCACGACCGGTTGCGACGGCTTCACCGTGACCGTCCCCTCCAGCAAGGGGGTCAAGCTCTCCGCCGTAGCGCACAACGGGCAGAACACCGCCTCGGGGCTGACCGCCGCCGACGGCTCGCAGATTCAGATCGGCTCGGCCAACGGTGACGTGAACGCGAGCCTCACCGGCGGCGCCAACGTGAAGAGCGACAACGGCCAAGTCGTCGCCAGCATCACCCCGACCAAGGGGTGCGCCATCGAGGTGACGACCGGCAACGGTGACATCGAGCTCCACCTCCCCACGACCTTCGCCGCCGACAGCGTCTCGTTTTCGGCGGGCAAAGGCGTGACGGTCGATCCGAGCTTCAGCGGCCTCACCGCCACGAGCACGTCGTTCGGCGCCGCCGGCACCGGCGCGGCGAGCGTCAAGGCGACGGCGAGCGAGCTCGGGACGCTGGCGATCAAACCGCTCTGATTCGCATCGTGTGACACGAAGCGAGCCTCCGCTCTTCGCGAGCGGGGGCTCTCTTCATTTTCCGTCGGGGATCTTGGCGACGGCGTCGATCTCGACCTTGGCGCCGAGCGGCAGGCGGCTCACTTGCACGGTGGCGCGGGCCGGCTTGTTCTCGGGGAAATGCGCGCCGTAGGCGGCGTTGACCGTGGCGAAGTCGTCGAGGTCGGTGAGGTAGATGGTCGTCTTCACGACGTCGGAGAAGGTGCAGCCGCTGGCGGCGAGCACGGCGCGTAGGTTCTCCATCACGCGCGTGGTCTGAGCCTTCACGTCGCCGTCGATCATCTTGCCCACGGCGGGATCGATGGCGACTTGGCCGCTCAAGAAGACGAAGCCGCCTGCGGCCACGGCTTGCGAGTACGGCCCAATGGCCGCGGGGGCGTCGCTCGAGTGAATCGTCTTCGTGGTCATCGGCGGATCTCCTTTCGGCGACGGCCACCGGGCGCGCGGCCCTCGGTCGTCAGAGCGCTTGGCGGCCGCTGAAGGCGCGGCCCATCGTGATGGGATCGGCGAACTCGAGATCGCCGCCGTGCGGCACGCCGCTGGCGATGCGCGAGAGGCTCACGCCGAGGGGCGCGAGCTCGCGCTTCAAGAGGAGCGCCGTCGCTTCGCCGTCGACGCTCGGCGGCGTGGCGACGATGACCTCGCGGACGCCGTCCTCACGAATCCGCTGGGTGAGCTCGCGGAGGGGGAGCTCGTCGGGACCCACCCCCTCGAGCGGGCTCAGGAGCTTGCCGAGCACGAAGTAGCGCCCGCGCATCGCCCCCGCGCGCTCAATCGACAAGAGATCGTGTACGCGGGCGACGACGCAGAGGAGCGACGCCTCGCGCTTGCCGTCTTGGCAGATCGCGCACAAGGGCGCGTTCGCGTTCGCGTCGTGCCCGCCGGATTCGAGGTCGGCGATGTTCCCGCAGCGCGCGCACGGACGAAGGTGCTGGCGAAGCTCCACGAGCTCGCGCCCGAGCTCCTCGGCGAGCCCCCGCTCTTCGGTCATCAAGAAGAGCAGGTAGCGCTGCGCCGTCTTCTCCCCCACGCCCGGAAGCTTGGAGAGGAGCGAGACGACGCGGCGTACACGAGGAGAGATCACCTCGGGCCCCTCCTCAGACGAGGCCGGGGATCTTCACGCCGCCGGTGATCTTCTCGAGCTCGGCTTCCATCGCCTTGTCGGCCTGCTCGAGCGCCGAGTTGACCGCGGCGCAGACGCCGTCGAGCGCCATCTCGAGCCCTTCGCTCTTCAAGAACTCCGGATCGATCTCCACCCGCACGACCTTGCGGCCGTAGGTGGCGGTCGCCTTGACCTTGTCGCCGACCGACGAGGCCGTGACCTCGGTGTCTTTGAGCTGCTCTTTGGTTTGCTCGACCTTGCGCTGCAGGCGGGCCGCCTGGCGCATCAGCTCGTTCATTCCACCGCGAAATTGCATGGCCTCCGGTGTAGCACGAGGCCGGGCGCACGTGGAGCGCCCAGCGCGAGCTTCGCTACTCGGTCGGGACCTTGATGTCCTTGAGCTCGGCGCCGAAGACCGAGACGATCTCGGCGATGAGCGGGTGCCGCCCGACGGCGGCGCGCGCGGCGGCGACGGCCTCGCGGTGCTTGGCCGCCTCGACGTTCGCCACCGTGGAGCTCGTGTCGAGCGGGCGGCTCGAGAGATCGAGCGCCACTTCGGTCGCCGCGCCGAAGTGCGCGCGCACCTCGCGGGTCAAGAGATCGAGCGCCTCGGCGTCGGTCACCTGCGTCGCCAAGAACGACTGCGCGTCGTAGCCGAGCACCACCCGCTGCGGACCTACTTCGAGCGGCACCGCGTGCTCGAGCATGGCGGCGAGCCCCGCTCGCGAAGCGCGCACGCGATCGAGGACCGCGCGGAAGGCGGCGATCGCCTGCGGATCTTCGGTGCCGCGAAGGGGCGCGACGGCGGGCTTCGGCGGACGCGCGCTCGGCGGCGAGGGGGCGCGGCTCGCTTCGCGCGGGCGCTCGGCGGGGGGCGCCGGCATCGGGCGCGGCGGGGCGGCGATTTCGGGGGCGAGGGCCAGCGCGCGATCGCCGGCGGTGCGAGGTGCGGTGGCGGTCGCGAGGCTCGTCCCCGCCGAGGCCATGGGCGGCGCGCCGGTCCCGGGCGGTGGCGACGCGATGCCGGTCGGTCCGCTCGCGCGCGAGCCCGGCGCGAGGGCTCCGCCGCCCGCTCCGCCGCTCGCCGTCCTTCCGCCTGCCGTCGGCCCCGCACCGCCGCCGCGGGGCGGGGAAGGGGGCGCGCCGCCGAGGCGTCGCTCGAGATCGCCGAGGCGCGCGAGGAGCTCGTCGAGCGGGAGGAGCGGCGGCCTTCGCGCGAGCCGCACGAGCAAGACCTCGAGCGCCGCGCGCGGCTGTCCGCTCCGCACCACGTCGTCGTACCCGCGGGAGAAGCCCTGGTAGACGCGTGTGAGGTCGTCGATCTCGCTCGTCTCGGCGAGGGCGAGGACGTCCTTCACCTCTTCGTCGGCGAGGTCGAGGAGCTCGCGCCCCCCTTCGCCCGAGACCTTGGCGACGACGAGATCGCGAAAATGACGCAGCAGATCGCGCGCCACGTGCGGAACGTCGAAGCCCTGGCGCGCCACCCCGTCGATGACGCGGAGCGCGCTCGCGGCGTCCCCCTTGAGGACCGAGCTCGTGAGATCGTGGAGCACCTTACGGTCGGCCACGCCGAGGACGCGCGTGACGTCTTCGCCCGAGAGCTTCTGCCCGCTGAAGGCGATGACCTGATCGAGGAGGCTCATCGCGTCGCGCATCGAGCCGGCGGCTTCGCGTGCGATGACCGAGATGGCGGTGTCCTCGGCCTCGATCTTCTCGTTGTCGAGGACCTCACGCAGGCGCTTGGAGATGACCTGCGTGCCGATGAGCTTGAAATCGTAGCGCTGGCAGCGGCTCAGGATGGTGACCGGGACCTTGTGCACCTCGGTCGTCGCGAAGATGAACTTCACGTGCGGCGGAGGCTCCTCGAGCGTCTTCAAGAACGCGTTCCACGCCGCGTTCGAGAGCATGTGGACCTCGTCCACGATGTAGATCTTGAAGCGGTCGCGCGCCGGGCGGAAGGCGAGCCCTTCTTGGAGCTTTCGCACCTCGTCGACGCCGTTGTAGCTGGCGCCGTCGATCTCCTGCACGTCCATGTCGTTGCCTGCGGCGATCTCCTTGCAGGCTGCACATTCCTGACACGGCGTGGCCGTGGGTCCTTGGGCCTTGCCGTCCTTGCCGAGGCAGTTGAGGCACTTGGCGAGGAGCCGCGCGCTCGTGGTCTTCCCCACGCCGCGGACGCCGGTGAAGAGGAACGCGTGGGCCACGCGACCGGAGTCGATCGCGTTGGCCAGCGTCTTGGCCACGTGCTCTTGCCCGGCCAGATCTTCGAACGATTGCGGGCGGTATTTGCGGGCGAGGACGAGATAACTCACGGCCTCTTCGAGGTAGCACGACGTCGCCCCGCGCGGGCTTCGATCCGACGTGCGCGGTCACGTGCGGCGGGTTTCGCGCCGCTCCGTCCTGTTGGCAGGTTGTGGATAACGTGAGGAGGAGGGAACTTTCGCGCGCCGGCGCCTGTCCACCGCGGCGTGGGGCACGTCACTCAGGCGCAGCGGGGGTGCTGCGCGGTGGCGGCTCGCGGAGGAGGTTCATCATGGTGGAGCATTTTCGCGACGGTGGGTTCGGGATGTGGCCGACGCTGTTCTTCGGGCTCATGCTGCTCTTGGCATCGGTGCAGTATGCACGCACCCCGGAGAAGCGCTTCGTGCCCCTGATGACCGGGCTCGGCATCCTCACCCTCTCGTCGGGCGGGCTCGGCTTCGTGACCGGTCTCATGACCACGGCGAAGGCGGTGCAGACCGTGCCGCTCCCCGAAGGCGAGCGCGCGCTCATCTCGTTCTACGGCTTCGGCGAGTCGCTCAACAACGTCGCCTTCGCCCTCGCGTTTCTCGTCCTGGCCTCGATGGCCGCCTGCGTCGGGGCGTTCCGCGTGGCGTCCCGCGTCGAGAGCTCGGCCTAGGGCCGAGCCCTCGACGCCGGCGCCACGCGGAACTCCACCCTGGTGGGCCTGCGGCGTGACTGGGTCATGTGGGCCGTGCCGGCCCCTCATTCGCTGCGCCATGCGCAGCGAATGAGCCTCCCCGCGCTTTGCTGACGCAAACGCGTTTCGCTCCACAGGCTTCGCGAAACGCGAAGGCAGCGGGTCCGCAAGGCCCTCGCCGTGCACCGGCGTCTTGGCTTCGCTCGAAAGAGACAAGGGCGCCAGCGAGCGGAACGCCCTCGCAGTTCGCGTCTGCGTGTTTCGTGCGACCGCACGAAACACGTCGCGTTAGCGAGCGTGGGGGAGGCTCGAAACGCGCAGCGTTTCGAGGGGGCGCGCAGCAGCCCCACCAGGGTGGGCGATCCCGAGCGATCCTCTACGCTTTCTTAAGTTCCGTGACGAGCTCGGGGATCGCAGTGAAGAGATCTTGCACGAGGCCGTAGTCGGCGACCTGGAAGATGGGGGCGTCGGGGTCCTTGTTCACCGCGACGATGGTCTTCGACCCCTTCATGCCGGCGAGGTGCTGAATCGCGCCGGAGATGCCGATGGCGAAGTAGAGGGCAGGGGCGACGACGCGGCCCGTCTGTCCGACCTGGAGCTCCGGCGGAGCGTAGCCGGCGTCGCACGCCGCGCGGCTCGCGCCGACGGCGGCGCCGAGGAGGTTGGCGAGCGGGTCGAGCACCTCGGCGAACTTCTCCTTGAGCGCGCGGCCGCCGGAGACGATGACCTTGGCCTCGCCGAGGTCGGGGCGCTCGCTCTTGGCGGCGTCCATCGAGACGAACTCGACGCGCGCCGCGGCGGCGTCGGCCGGCTGGACGGCGACCGCTTCGATCGGGCTCGCGCCGCCCGAGGGCTCGGCCGCGGCGAACTCGCTCTGCCGCACGCTCACGACCTGCTTCGGCGTGTTGACGGTGCAGAAGCCGTACGCGTTGCCGGCGTACATGGGGCGCTTGTAGACGAGCTTTCCGCCGTCGACCTTCACCCCTGCGATGTCCGGCGCGTAGCCGGCCGAGAGCTTGGCGGCGACGCGCGGCGCGAGATCTTTGCCGAAGGAGCTCGCGGTCACGACGACGACGTCGAAGCCTTGAGCGACCGCGGCGACCGTCGGCGCGAGGCGCTCGCACACCGGGTTGGCGAGCGAGGCGTCTTCGGCGGCGAGGATCTTCGCGGCCCCGAAGCCGGCGAGCTCGGCGGCGGCGGCCTTGGCCGTGGCCCCGAGGACGAGGATGGTGAACGCGCCGCCGGTCTGGCGAGCGAAGTTGATGGCGCTGTGGGTGCTCTTGCGGACGTGGCCGCCGTCGAGCTCGGCGATGACGAGAGTGTTCATGGCGTCTTCCTCAGAGAACCTTGGCTTCGGTCTTGAGCTTCTCAACGAGCTCGGCGACGGTCTTCACCTTGATGCCGGCCTTGCGCGCCGGCGGCGGCTCGAAGCCTGCGTACGTGATGCGCGGCGTGGCCCCCTCGGCGAGCTCCTGGAGCTTCACCTCGACGAGCGGCTTCTTCTTCGCCGCCATGATGGCCATGAGCGCGGCGAAGCGAACGCCGTCGGCGTAGTTGTGGGTCGGAGGCGTGTGCACGCTGGTGACGCTCTTCGGGGCGACGATGCGGAGGTCGACCGACACGACCGCCGGGAGGGTGACCTTCAAGAACATGGTGCCGCCGTCGACCTCGCGGCCGACGAGGAGCGCCTTGTCCGCTTCGCTCTTGATCGACCCGGCGAAGGTCGCCTGGGGCCAGCCGAGGTACTCGGCGAGGAGCTGCCCGACTTGGTTCGAGTCGCCGTCGACCGCCTGCTTGCCGCAGAGGACGAGGTCCGGCTTCTCCTTTTCGACCAGGGTCTTGAGGGCGCGGGCCACGACGTCGCCGTCGAGCTGATCGTCGGTCGCGTCCACGCGGATGGCGCGGTCGGCGCCGGTGGCGAGCGCGGCGCGGAGCGTGGTCTCGACCTCCTTCGGGCCGAAGCTCACCACCAGGACCTCGCCGAGGCGGGCCTTGGCGTTGGTGCCGTTCTCCGTGAGGCGGAGCGCCGTCTCGACGGCGTACTCGTCGAACGGGTTCGGCTTCCACTCGAGGCCGGTGGTGTCGATCTTCCCGCCGCCGATCTTGATCTTGTTGGCGTTGTCGGGGTCGCTGACGCGCTTCAAGGGGACGAGGATCTTCACGGAGGCTACTCCCTGTTTCGGGTTCGGCCGGGTGGGCCCTTTGGGACCGGGCGGCGATGGACGAATGAATGGCGATTCAGTCGGCCGACGGAGGACTTAGGAGGAGAACGCCTCGCTGTCAACGGCTCACGCGCGCCTCAGGGCAACGGCTTCGTCGCGCCACGCCGCGTGCGCGCCGGCAAGATGCTCGCCTTCACCCGGCGAAGAAGAACGGGTAGGCTCCCCGCATGCTCGACAAGCCCTTCTTCCTGCGCACGGTCCCCGCCCTGGCGGTCGCGGTCCTCGTGCCGACGCTCGCGCTCGCGCAAATGGATCGCCATGGACGCCTCATCCCCGGGAACGCCGGAACCCCGGTCGCTGCGGCGGCCGACGCTGGCGCGGCCCCCGCGACCCCGGCAGCCGACGCCGGCGCCGTGAGCCTCAAAGAGACGCCGGCCCAGTACAGGAAGCGGGAGGACTACGTCGAGAAGACGAACCTCCTCATCCGCAACACGGTCAAAGCCAACGGCAAGGCCGTCACCGAGGAGGAGCGCACCGAGGTGCTCAAGCACTGGCGCTGGTCGATGCGGCTCTACAGGATCCGCGAGATCGCCGAGGACTTGAACGACGCCGCCGCCATCACGCGCGCCGACGCCGGCATCCAAAACGCCGACACCAAGTTCTACGCGGCCCTCAAGGTCATGAACGCCCGCGCCCCGAAGGCCGATGGAGGTACGAAGTGAAGTCGCCCCGTTCGTTTTGGTTGTCGGCGGCTCCGGCCGTCGCGCTCGTGCTCGTGGCGGCCCTCGGTACCGGGTGCGGCTTCTTGAAGAAGAAGAACGCGGACGAAGCCGACGCCGGCACCGCGCCGAGCGCTTCGGTCACCGCCGCTGCGGAGACTCCGGACGCGGCTCCCCCGGAGGAGACGAAGCCGGTCGACGTCGATCGCATCCCCTGGCAGGGTGACGAGCAGAACAAGGCCGTCAAAGAGATCAACGACACGAACTACAAGTCCGAGCTGGACAAAATGGAGCAGGAGATTAACTCCGCGAAGTAAGCGGATGCACGTCACCTGCGACTACCTCGTCCTCGGCAGCGGGATCGCCGGGCTGTCCTTCGCGCTCGAAGCGGCAGCCCACGGCGATGTCCTCATCGTCACCAAGCGTGCCCGGGACGAGGCCAACACCAAGTACGCCCAAGGGGGCATCGCCGCGGTTCTTGCCGAGGGCGATTCGTTCGAGGCGCACGTCAAAGACACGATGGTCGCCGGGGTGGGGCTGAACCACCCCGAGGCCGTCGAGGTCTGCGTACGCGAAGCGCCCGAGCGCATCGCCATGCTCCACAAGGTGGGGGCGCGGCTCGATCTCGCCGAGGGGGCGCGCCCGGCAGGGGCCGACCCCGACTACGACCTCCACCTCGAAGGGGGCCACAGCGCGCGGCGCATCGTGCACGCGGCGGACATGACCGGTCGCGAGGTCGAGCGCGCGCTGCTCGAAGCCATCGACAAGAACCCGCGCATCCGCGTGCTCGAGGAGCACATGGGGGTCGACCTCATCACGCTCGCCAAGTACGGCGGGCCGGAGGTCTGCGTCGGCGCGTACGTGCTCGACATCGGCGCCGGCAAGGTCATCACCGTGCTCGCGCGGGCCACCGTGCTCGCCACCGGCGGCGCGGGGAAGGTGTACCTCTACACGACCAACCCGGACGTCGCGACCGGCGACGGCGTGGCCATGGCGTACCGCGCCGGGGCCGAGGTCGCGAACATGGAATTTTATCAATTCCATCCGACCGCGCTCTTTCACCCTCAGGCCAAGCGCTTCCTCATCAGTGAAGCGCTGCGCGGCGAGGGGGCCGTGCTACGGCGCCGCGACGGCACACCGTTCATGAAGGAATACGACGCGCGCCAAGAGCTCGCGCCGCGTGACGTCGTCGCCCGCGCCATCGACATGGAGATGAAGCGGAGCGGCGAAGAGTTCGTCCTCCTCGACATCACCGACAAGAAGCCCGATTTCGTGCGCGAGCGCTTCCCCGGCATCTACGCCGAGTGCCTGCGCTACGGCGTCGACATCACCCAAGAGCCCATCCCCGTGGTCCCCGCGGCGCACTTCCAATGCGGCGGCGTGACGACGAACTTGAAAGGGCGAACCACCATCCCCGGCCTTTGGGCCATCGGCGAGTGCGCGCACACCGGGCTCCACGGCGCGAATCGTTTGGCGTCGAACTCGCTCCTCGAGGGGCTCGTCTTCGGTCACCGCGCGGCGCTGGCCTTGGCGACCGAGATCGATCGCACGGTGGCGTGGCCCGAGGTCCCGTCGTGGGACGTCGGCGAAGCCGGCACGAGCGACGAGGCGGTCGTCATCACCCAGAACTGGGACGAGATCCGTCGCCTCATGTGGAACTACGTCGGCATCGTGCGCTCGGACAAGCGCCTTCGCCGCGCCGAGCGCCGCATCGCCCTCCTTCAGGACGAGATCGCCGAGTATTATTGGAAGTACTTCGTCACGCGCGACTTGCTCGAGCTGCGCAACATCGCCACCGTGGCGCAGCTCATCGTCGAGTGCGCCACCGCGCGCCGCGAGAGTCGCGGGCTCCACTACACCATCGACTACCCCGAGCTCGATCCCAAAGGGGCGCGCGACGTCGTGGCGAAGCGCGGTGTCCCCGCGCATCCGCGGGCCCGGTGAAGCGCTCGCGCCCGACGAGCCTTTGCGCACCTCACGCGAGGCGCGCGTGATGGCGGCCCAGGGGCCCGAGGCGTCGGGCGGTCCGGCCCTGCGTCGCCCGATGTCGGTGCTCGCGGCCGCGGGCTGGGCGCTGGCGGCGGCGATTGGCGTGGACCTGGCGGTGACCCTCACCGAGAGCGCGCGCCCCGGCGCGGCGGGCGACCTGGTGAACGTCACGACGTGTCACCTCGCCGTCTACGTGCTCCTCGTGTTCGTGCTCCTCCGTGTGTACGAGCCGACGAGCTCGGTGCGCGCCGTGCTCGGCCTTCGCCCGACGACGCCGTGGGCGTACCTCCTCGCCATCCCGATCGGCGCCGGCGTGTACCCGACCTTGAGCCTCCTCGACGAGATGGTGGCGCGTCGCTGGCCGATGCCGGAGGACGAGAGCGCGCTCCTCGACCAGCTCACCGACACGCACGCGCTGGCGCAGCGAATCGCCCTCTTCGTGGCGTTCGTCGTCGTCATTCCCATCTCCGAGGAGGTCCTCTTCCGCGGCGTGCTCTTCGGCGCGATCAAAGTGGGGCGCACGCTCTTCTCCGCGGTGATGATCTCCACCGTGCTCGCGCTCCTCGTCCACGAGGACCTCCGCACCCTCGGGTCGACCCTGACCTTGGCGCTCCTCTTCTCCTGGCTCCGCGCGCACTCCGGGAGCACGTGGCCCTCGTGCCTCGCCCACGCTTCGTTCTTCGGCGTGCCCGCGGTGCGTCTCGTCCTTCAGCCCGGCGCCGAGGACGACTTCTCGCTCCGGGTGCGCATCGGCGCGGCGGTCGTCGCCGTCGTGGCTCTCTCCGCCCTCGCGCTCACGCTGCGGCGTGCGCCTCGCGCGGTGCTTGCGCGCCTCGCCGACGGGTGAGCGCGAGCCCTCGGGCCAAAGGCTCGCTCGCGAGCACGAGAAAGATCGGGTCGAACGACACCCGCACCCGCGGATCGCCGCAGAAGAAGCTCACGGCGAAGAGAGCCGAGGCGGCGAGAGCAAAGAGCATGCGCCTCGGAGCGCGTGAAGGATCTTCGCGCCGCTTCGTCTGGCGCCCTAGCCGCCGGGCCAGGCGCCATGCGCCGAAGAGCAGCGTCGGGAGCACGCCGACGTAGAACGCCGCGCGGCCGAACGCGTTCATCGCCGCGTCGTGCCCCATGTAGCCGGGCCAGTAGGCCTGCTCGGGCCACGTCCCTTGCGGGCCGAGCCCCACGCCGTCGGCGAAGTTGGACACGGTCTCCTCGAGCGCGCCCACCGGGTCGGCGACGATGATCCGCACCGCCTCGCGGTAGAAGTAGGCCTCGTCGTAGGCGTGTCGTCCCGTCGGGTAGATCGCCGTGTAGTGGTGCCGGTTGTGGTTCCCGCTCACGCCGACGATAGGATCGTTCGGGTCGAGGGCGACGCGCATCACCTTGGCGTGAGCCAGGTAGAAGTTGAGCCCGCCGTGCGTGGCGAGGAACGCGGGGCGCCCTGCAGCGAGCGTGTTGCGCGCAGCGACAGCAAGGAGGAGCGGCATGGCCACGACGAAGGCACGACCCAACGCGAAGCGGACGCGTCGTGCGGGCCGCGGCAAAGCGAGGACGCCGAGAAAGGGGAGCGCGAAGACGAGGTTCGGCCGCACCGCGCAGCCGACGGCGAAGACGATCCCCGCCGCCGTCGCGGCGGTGCTGCTCCTTCGGTCGTGCGCCGTGATCAGGAGCACCGCGAAGAGCACGAGCAAGAGCACGAACGTGCTCTCGGTGAGGAGGAACCCCGTGTAGACGACGAGGGGGACGTGGAGCGCGATCCCCAACGCCGCGAGAAAGGCGACGAGCCGCGAGCCGTGGAGGCGCCGCGCGAGCGGGTAGGTGAGAGCGGCGGCGGCGCCGCCTGCCAGCGCTTGGAACATCCCCACGACGCCGTAGCTCTTGCCGCACACGGCGTAGATGATCGCCAAGATGCCGGGATAGCCCGGCGGGATGTAAGCGTCCCACGGCGAGAGCTCGCCACGCAGCAGGCGATCGGCGAGGTGGTCGTAGTTCGCCATGTCCCACTTGATGTAGAGGCCGGGTGGGTGCAGCTCGAGGACGAAGTAGAGCCTTACGATCGCCGCGACGAGGAACACCAGGACCATCGCGAGCCGATCGACGCGCCACTTCTCTCGGCTCGTGGGGCGCACCCTGGGCTCGTCGCGCTCAGGCGAATCCGAGGCGCGCCAGCGCCACGCGGCGGATCTCGGGGATGCGGAAGCGGTAGATGAACGCGTCGGCGAAGTAGTGCGCGAGGACGACCGAGTTCAAGAGCATCCGCGCGACGGTGAACGCGTCGGCGTGCTGGTTCGCCGTGGCCGCGCCGAGGAGTCGCCCGGTGAACGGGGCGTTGAGCACCCCCACGACGAAGAGCGGCGTCATCGAGACGGCCATCCCCAGCCAGACGCGCGCCCCGCGGAGGCGCGACGAGGCCTCTTCGCCGGTGGGCTCGAGCATGCGCCCGCACAAGAAGTAGTACTCGAGCCCGTGGATGCCAGCCGCGAGGATGAGCCCCCAGCCCGGCGTCGCCACGGTGAGCGCGACGGTGAAGAGGTGCACCGTCAGATAGACGAGCTTCGGCGCCGACACCTGCTCGGCGCGGAGAACCGTGCGCGCGAGCAAGGCGCCGTAGACGACCCACGCGCCGAGGAGCACGTACGTCGCCCAAAACGGCAGAAACGCCGGCTCGCCGGGGATCGGCTGAATGTACGGGTAGAGGCTCTCGTGCGTCTTCGGGACGAAGAGGAACTTCACCATGATGAGCAAGAGCCCGATGGCGACGTAGTTCGATTGCAGCCTGCGCTCGCGGTCGCTCGGCCTCGTGCCGCTCCGCATGTTGTAGAGCGACCAGATGCCCTTCACCTGCGAGAGCGTGTGATGGGTCGCGAAGGTGAGGGTGACGGCGGTGCCGAAGTCGAGGAGCGAGGGATAGGTCTTCTGCGTGAACCAGAGGAAGGCGAAGCTCACGACGATCGTGGCGAGCGATCCGCCGAGGACGATGCGCGCTTGGGTGGTCGTGGCGTGGAGCACGTCGCGGCGCGCGCCAAGCAAGAAGAACGTCAAGATGACGTGGGTGCTGTTCCCCAAGATGAACTGGGCGATCCATCCGGCGTAAGCGCGCTCGGCCACGGCCTGCGGGCTCCCCGCGCGAAGCGCGAGCACGTACGTCGCCAACGTCAGGGCGAGTGGGACGAAGAGAATCGAGAGGTCCGCGCGCGGCGAGAAGAGCCAGGCCGCGCGCAGCCTCACATCGACCTCCGAGAGGGGGGCGGGACCGAGTCGCGCGAGCCCTCCCCACTCGGGAAGAGGGGCTCGACGAGAGCGAAGCGCACCCCCTGCGAAAGCCGGTAGCGTGTCTTGCCGTGCTCGCCGGCGTCGCGGACGCGCTCGATGGACGCGGCGTCGCCGAGGAGATCGCGCACGCGCGAGATGAGCACGCGCACGCGGTGCTCGGCGTCCGCCGACTCGGGCCCCGGGCCGCCGGCGGCGCGGAGGATCTCTTCGGCGCTCAAGCCTTCGCGCGCGCGGCGGAGGAGCTGCACGACGAGCGGCTCGAGGGCGCGGCGACGCTCGAGCGAGACCTCCTTGCCGGTCACGCGGAGCGCGTGGGCCAAGGTGTCGACGACGATGGGTGTGCCGTCGATCGCCTTCGCGAGATCGATCCTGCGTACGCGCGTCACGCCGTCGGGGGTCGTCACGTAGACGAGCTCTTCGATCGGCTCGTCGGTGAGCGTGGGCTCGAGGTCGGTCGTCGGCGGGGGCGGGAGGCTCGGCGGCCGAACCGAAGGGGGGGGGCGCACCGAGGGGGGCGGCGGGATCGAGAGGGTCGCGCCGTTCGCCAGCGCGAGCATCTTCTCCGCGTAGCGCACCACGCGGCTGTCGCCGGCGCGTTGCGCGAGACCCCAGAGGCGTTGGCTCAAGATGCGATCGGGGAACACCCAGCCGCGTGCGTCGCCGCTCAGAGCGGCGCGCTCCACCGCGGCGCGAGCCGTCGGCTCATCGCCTCGTGCGAGCGAGATACGGCCGACGATCAAGTTGAGGAGCCCGGTGGCGTGGGCCTCCGGGAGCTCCATCGCCCGGGCCGAGGCGATGGCGAGCGCGTCGTCGAGATCGCCCACCGCCTCGAGCGCGCGGGCGCGTGCCGCGGCGAGCGCCTGCGTCTCGATGGCGTCGATGTCGGTCGCTTCGCCGAGCCGCTCGGCGTGGGCGAGCCATTGCCGCACCCCGAGGACGCGTCCGAGCATCGAGAGGGCCCAGGTGCGGTGCTCGGCCAAGTGACGCTGGAGCGCCGGCTGATCGAGATCCGCCACGAGCGACAACGCTTCGTCGGCGGCGTGAAGCGCCGCAAGCGGTCGATCGGCGACGATCTCGACGGTCGCGACCACGTCGAGCGCATCGGCGAGGAGCCACGGGCTCGTCGTCGCCGTCTCGCGGGCGATGGCCACGGCCTGGTGCGCGTGTTGGCGCGCCTCGTCGAAGCGCCCGATGGTGCCGAGCGTGACGGCCATGTTCCCTTGCGCGCTCATCGCCACGAGGCCGCGGCTCGGCGCGCGGGCCAAGGCGGTGCTGTGGTGACGCGAGGCCGCGCGCGGATCGGAGAGGCGCATCGCGAGGTGACCGAGCGAGGTCGCCACGCGAACGCGCCATGGCCCGTCCTCGAGGCGCTCGGTGAGGCTCTCGGCGAGGCGCAGCGCTTCGGCGGCGGCGGCGGTGCGGCCGACGCGGAGCTCGACCTCGGCGGTCACGAGCTGAAGATCGAGCTGCTCGCGAAGCCCGCTGCCGCGCGGGGCGCCGGCGAGCGTGCGCGCGGCGAGCCGAAGCTCGGCGTGGGCTTGATCGCTCTTGCCGTCGGCGAGCGCCACCGACGCGCGCTCGAGGGAGAGGCGGGTCGCGTCGATCGAGCCCCACCCCGTCGTCGACGTGGGGAGCGAGCGGAGCAACGTCCTCGCGCGGTCGACCTGACCCGACTCGCGGTAGGCGCGGAGCAGCCGCACGGCGAGGGCCGGATCGGCGCGGGTGCGCCCGGAGAGCTGTCCCTCGATCCACGAAACGAGGAACGCGGCTTCGTCGGCCGCCGAGAGGCGGTCCAAGAGCTGGAGGACGGAGGCGAGGGGGAGGCCACCGTCACCGCCGTGCGGGGGCGGAATGGAAGCGCGCCCGTCACCGCCGGGGGGCGGGGGAAAAGAAGGCCGAGACGTCGAAGACGGTCCCGAGCTTCCCCCCGATCCGTTGTCACCTGAGGCCATGGCGGGATCGTACTCGTGGAGCGAGCCCGTCTGAGAGACGAGTCCCGCGGCCCACGTTCCATCACGTTAGCACCAAAAGGCGGTCGACTTCGAGTATCGTCCGCGCGCCGCCCATGGAGAGCATTTCCGGCCCTGGATCCCCTGCTTCCGCGGCTTCCTTGACCGGCGAGGAGCGCGGTCCGGGCGCGGGTGCGTCTCCTCTCGGCGCGGGGCCAGGGGTCGACGGCCAAGGGAGCGTCGGGCGTCTCGCCCTCGCCCTTCGCGCCGTCGTCCTCGGTCGCGCGCTCGATGCACGGCTTCGTGTGCTTCACGAGCAAGGGGCTCTCGGCGGCTACACCGCGGCACCGGCCGGCGAGCTCACGCGGGCCCTCGCGGCCGCCGCGCTCGGCGAAGGGGACTGGCTCTTCACCGACGGCGTCGGCTGCGCGGCTCCTCTTGCTCGCGGCGCGACCCCGGCGGAGATCCTCCATCACGCGCGCGGCGACGTCGCCGATCCGACGCTTGGCCACCCCGAGCCGCCGCATCTCGCGCTCAAGCGCGCGCGCGTCGTCCCCGCGGGTACGCGCAACGGCGCGCACCTCACGCACGCCGCCGGGCTCGCGTGGGCGGCGAAGATGAAGCACGACGCGGTCGTGGCGCTCGCGCTCTTCGACGACGCCGCGGTCGGCACCGCCGAGCTTCACCACGCGGTGAACTTCGCCGGTGCGTTCGGCGCGCCCGCCGTCTTCGTGTGTCTCGCGCACGAGTCCACGCGCCCCGAAGAGCGCGGCATCGCTTACGGCGTCGCCACGGCGACGTGCGACGCGAGCGCCCCCGCGACGGTGCTCGAGACGGTGGCCGGGGCGGTGGAGCACGCGCGCGGCGGCGGCGGCGCCGTGTTCGTCGAGGTCCACGCGTCGGGTGACGAAGCCGCGGCGCTGGCGATGCTCCGCGCGGAGCTTCGCGGGCTCGGGCAGGGGGAGACGATCGACGGCCTCGACGCGTGGGCCGAGCGCACGGTCGCCGAGGCGTCTGCCGAAGCGGAGAAAGCCGGCCCGCCAGCTCGCGCGTCGATGTTCGACGGCGTCTACGCCACGCTTCCGTGGCATCTCTTGCAGCAGCGGGGCGGCGAGCGGCCGTGACGGAGGACGCGAAATGGCGGTTCTGAACCTGGTCCAAGCGATCCACGACGGTCTCCAAGAAGAGATGCGTCGCGACGCGCGCGTCGTCGTGCTCGGCGAGGACGTCGGCAAGGTGGGCGGCGTCTTCCGCGTGACGCAGGGGCTCCACGACGAGTTCGGCGAAGACCGCGTCATCGACACCCCGCTCGCCGAAGGGGGGATCATCGGCTGCGCGATCGGCATGGCGCTCTACGGCCTCGTCCCGGTCCCCGAGATCCAATTCGCCGACTTCATCTTCCCCGCGTACGACCAGATCGTCAGCGAGCTCGCCAAGCTCCGCTACCGCTCGGGGGGCGAGTACCCGGCGAAGATGGTCATCCGCACGCCGGTGGGCGGCGGGATCCGCGGCGGGCTCTACCACTCGCAGTCGCCCGAATCGCTCTTCATTCACGTCGCCGGCCTCAAGGTCGTCTGTCCGTCGAATCCCCACGACGCCAAGGGGCTCCTCCTCGCGTCGATCCGCGATCCCGATCCGGTGCTCTTCTTCGAGCCGAAGCGGATCTACCGCGCCGCCAAGGGCGAGGTGCCGGAGGGCGACTACACGGTCGAGATCGGCAAGGCCAAGGTCGCGCGCGAGGGCGAGCACGTCACCGTCATCGCCTGGGGCGCCATGCTGTACGAGGCGCTCGCTGCCGCCGAGGAAGCGGAAAAACAAGGCATCTCGTGCGAGGTGCTCGATCTCCGCACCCTCTGGCCGGTCGACATCGACGCCATCGTGGCCAGCGTGAAGAAGACGGGGCGCGTCGTCGTCGTGCACGAGGCCCCCAAGACGTGCGGCTTCGGCGCCGAGCTCGTGGCGCTGGTGAACGAGAAGGCGTTCCTGCACTTGCAGGCGCCGCCGCTCCGTGTCACCGGCTTCGACACGCCGTTTCCGTACACGCTCGAGATGGAGTATTTGCCTCTCGCACACCGGATCCTCCCCGGGATCGTCGAGACGGCCAGGTTCTGAGGGCGTGCGCGGGGCGTACGCGGACGAGAAGAGGCACACCATGGCGCGCTGGGAATTCAAGCTTCCGGACATCGGCGAAGGGGTCACCGAGGGCGAGGTCGTCGCTTGGCTCGTGAAGCCAGGGGACGTCGTTCAAGAAGACCAACCGATGGTCGAGGTGATGACCGACAAGGCCACCGTCACCATCGCTGCGCCGCGCGCCGGGACCATCGTCGAGACGACCGGCAAGGTCGGCGACGTGGTGCAGGTGCACTCGGTGCTCGTGGTCTTCGACGTCGGCGGCGGCGCTGCGGCTTCTCCCCCTGCGCCGGCGGCGGCGCGTCCCGCGGCGCACGGCAACGGCAACGGCACGAACGGTCACGCCAAGCACGACGACGGTCCGGCAGCGACGGCCGTCGGCGACATCCGCGAGCACCTCCCCGGCATGGGCGGCGCGCGCCCTTCGCCGAGCGTCGCGTCGAGCGGCGGCGGCGCGGTGAGCGCGTACTTCAACGAGCGCCCCTTGGCGACGCCGGCCACGCGCAAAGCCGCGCGTGATCTCGGGGTGGACTTGAAGCGCGTCCCGCCGACCGGCCCGCAAGGGCGCGTGACGCTCGACGACGTGCGCGGCTTCAAGGCCCCCGCGGCGCGGAGCGAAGCGACCTCGGCCCCCGCGGCCCAGGCGCCGCAAGCGGCCGCGCGCGATGCGGTGAAGATCGTCGCCCCCGCGGGGACGAGCGCCGTGCTCGAAGAGCGCGTCCCCTTCGCCGGCATGCGCCGCAAGATCGCCCAGCGCATGGCGCAGTCGAAGCACACGGCGGCGCACTTCACCTTCGTGGAAGAGTGCGACGCGACGGCGCTCAAGGCGCTCCGCGCGCGCCTCAAGCCGGCGGCCGAAGCGCAAGGGGTGAAGCTCTCCTTCTTGCCCTTCATCGTGAAGGCGGTCGTCGCCGCGTTGAAGAAGCACCCGGTGCTCAACTCGGCGCTCGACGAGTCGACGAACGAGCTCGTCTATCGGAAGTACTTCCACATCGGCATCGCCGCCTCGACGGACGCGGGCTTGATGGTGCCGGTGGTGAAGGACGCCGACCGCCGGAGCCTCCTCGACATCGCGCGCGAGATCGACAGGCTCGCCGCCGACTGCAAAGCGGGGAAGGCCAAGTCGGAGGATCTCACCGGCTCCACCTTCACCATCACGTCGCTCGGCGCGCAGGGCGGGCTCTTCGCCACGCCGATCATCAACTTCCCCGAGGTGGGGATCTTGGGCATTCACCAGATGAAGGAGAAGCCCGTGGTGAAGGACGGGCAGATCGTCATCGGCAACGTGATGCTGCTCTCGCTCTCCTTCGACCACCGCATCGTCGACGGTCACGTCGGCGCGGCGTTCGCCTACGACATCCTCGCGTACCTCGAGAACCCCGACCGCTTGTTCCTCGAGATCTGAGCGCTCAGTTCCCGACGAAGCCGACCCAGAAGTTCTGCTTCTGACCGAGGGTCGAGGCGAGCAAGAAGACCGAGCCGCCGTTGGCCGAAGGGGCCAGCGCGCGCGTGATCGTCAGCTTCAGATGATCACCGGCTTTGCCGCTCGTGTGATCGATGGCGAACGTGAGCTCCGCGGGCTTTTGGTAATAGAGCTGCGCGAGGTCGACGGCCTGCACTTGCCACGCGTCGGACGCACCGTCGGCGTAGAGGGCGACGTCGATGGTCTTGCTCCCGTGGAGCGGGATGGAGAGCCCTTTGCTCGGCACGAGCTGACCGCCGCCGAAGTCGATGGTGACCTTGTCCGAGAGCTCGGGCACCGCGATGAAATAGGTCTCGCCGTCGTTCCCCGGCGCGCACGGGTGGTGCCCGCCGAGCGCGGAGAGGTTCGACCACGAGCGCTGCACCATGAAGCCGAGATCGAGCGGCTTCACGTTGGCCCCCACGTTGAACGCGCACATGTCTCCGAGCTCGGAGAGCGGAAAGAGCGCCCACACGAGGTGATCGTTGTCGGGGATGGCGTACGCCGGATCGGTCATCGGGTACGGATCGGTCGAGGCCTCGACGAGCTCGTGACTGGTCGTGACGGTGAGCTCGTCGATCTGCGACATCGACGACGGCGGGCTGCACCGCGGGACGACGGCGTAGACGACCTTCTTGCCGCCGACGGTGGTCTCGTTGTGGTAGCCGAGGAACGCTTGGCAGCTGGCGCCGTAGCCGTCGAGGGTCACCGACGTCGAGGTCGGGTAGTAGATCGTGTAGATGGCGCTCGTGTCGGGGGTGCCGAGCGCGTGCGCGCCGTCGAGCTGCGTCGCCAGGAACGACTTGATCTGGGTGTCGGTGATCGACGTCGGCGCCGCGCCGGTGAGCGTGACCGCAGTCCCCGCGCCGATCTTCCCCACGCCGTATTCGCCCGTGGCCTTTCCCCAATAGGTCGATGCGCCGAGCTTCTGCGCGAAGCTCGTGAGCTGCGCGGCGTACGCGTCGCCCGAGTAGAAGACGGGGACCACGCGCGGCGCGGTCATCACCGGGCCGCCGTAGGAGACGATCTGCGGCGCGCCGATCGCTTGCGAAGGCTTCGTGGGGCCTGCGTCCTTCGCCCCCGCGGCGCCGCCGTCTGCGCCGCCGCCGCCAGAAGACGTCGCGCCGCCACCGTCGCTGCTCGAGCCCCCGCCGCCGTTGTCGTCGCCGCTTCCGCCGCTGCTGCCGGGATCGCCGCCGAGCTCGCTCGTGACGTTGCTGCTGCACGCGCCCAGCGCGACGGCGCCTACGAAGAGCGCGGCGACCCACGTCGCGTCGACGATGGACCGAGCGCGAGCGGGGAGGCGAGCGAAGCTCTCGGAACGGCGCATGGCCTCCGTTCAGCAAGAAGCGCTCCTACGCCCAAGAGCGCACCGGATACCGAGAAAACCCAGGGTCGCGCGCATCCGAGCGACCCGTCGTGGGACGCGCGTCGCACGCGCGCGGAGGGGGGAAGATCCACCGCGCGATCCGGATGGCGTGTGCGTCCTACATTCGACTTCATCGCGCAGTCACTTCGCTCAGAGCGCGTCG
Organism: uncultured Polyangiaceae bacterium; assembly: GCA_964531795.1. Taxonomy (GTDB): domain Bacteria; phylum Myxococcota_A; class Polyangia; order Polyangiales; family Polyangiaceae; genus CAZHHD01. The sequence goes on from CAZHHD010000020.1 coordinate 104,125, forward strand.
GGACCGGCGTCCGAGCCCGCGTCTCCCGTGTCGCTTGCGTCGGTGCCGCCGTCGCTCGTCGTGTCGAAGGCCGCAGGCGGCGCGTCGGGGATCCCCGCGGGCACCGGCTCGAAGCCGTTCAACACATCGACGTCGTGGAACACATCCCCCACTTCGTAGAAGTTCACCATGACGAAATTCGGGAGCGCGCCGGTCACGCTCTTGCAGTGCAAGAGACGCTGCAGCAAGAACGGGTTCCCGTTGACGAGCGCAGCGTGCGAGGGCGGCTGACCTTGAAGATCCTCGAGGTACGTGTCGACGACATAGATGGGCGCGCCCGGCGTCCCGCGGTCCACCTTGCATCGCCCGAAGTCGGAGACCTTCACGTTGTTCCACGGCGTCTCGCCGGTGAAGCTCCAGCGATCGAGCATCCACGGGTACGTGGGGCCGCCGGCGCCGGTGAGATCGACGTGAAAGACGACGACGCGGTCGCCGTGTTGGATCATGCGGCCCAGCGTGGGCCACGGCTCGCCGAGCTTCTGCTCGTGGAGATGCGGCGCGAGCCCGCTCTTCGTGAAGGTGTCGGCGAGGACGTCGGTGCTGACGGCGCCCGACTCCATGAGGAGCGTGACCACCTCGGTGGGGTGCGCGGTGATGAAGTCCTCGACGTCCTTCAGCGTGTCGAGGAGCGGTCGGCTCCCGAGGCTGCAGAGGCCGTGGCAAAGGAGGGCTTGGTCGCGATCGGGGAGGTTGGGGATGACCTCGAGGTGGAGCACGCGCACACCGTCGGTGAGCTGCTGGGCGACGGGGAAGGACTGATCGGCGTCGACGAACTTCTCGGCACGGATGGCGTAGGCGTCGTGCGTGCCGGGGAAGGCCACGTGATCGTAGGTGCGTGCGCAGAGCTCGGCGTGGCCGTTGCACACCGTGGGCGCCGGACCGTCCGTGGCGGACGAGCCCGACGAGGTGCACGCGGCGAGCGCGAGCCCACCCAAGGCGGTGACCGCGCGGAGAGCGCCTCGGAACGTGAAGCGAGCCATGTCCCAAGTCTACCGCGAGCGCGTGGAGCTTTGACCTCCGGGACGCGAGGCGCCGAACATTGACGCCGAGGTGACCGCGCTGGCACCCTGGATCCGTGGCGAAGCGCGGGCGAACTACGCCGAGAGTGAAGCATCGGGCACGACGCTCGGTCGGGCTCGTCGCTCTCCTCGCCGTCGGCTTCGTGGTCGCGCCGGGCTCCGAGGCACGCGCCGACGACGGCACGACCCACGCCTCGCCGAGCGCCGATCGGATTCGCTCCGCCGCCGCCGAGTACGACGCCGGCCGTCGCGCCTTCATGGAGGGGAGCTTCGACAGCGCCGCGACCCACTTCGAAAACGCGTGGCACGACGCGCCGCGCGCCGAGGCGCTGCGCAACGCGATCCGCGCGCGTCGCGAGGCGAAGCAGTACGCGCGTGCGGCCACGCTGGCCGCGCTCGCCGAGCGCATGTACGGCGACGACGCGCCGACGATGGTCGTCGTGCACGACACGCTGCAGGCAAGCTCCCCCAAGCTTCATCGCGTGAGCTTGACCTGTTCGGTCGAGTGCGGCGTCGCGGCCGACGGTCGCGCCGTCTCGCTCGAAGACGCCAAGCGCTTCACGCTCTACCTCGATCCGGGGACCCACGGGCTCGTCGTCACCTGGTCGGGCGATCGCTCGAAAGAGGTGAGCATCGAGGCGCGCGCCGGCGGTTCGGAGGATCTCACCCTCGCGCCCCCCGAGCCGAAGCCCGCGCCGGTCGTCACGCCCGTGGCCGCGACACCCGCGCCGCCGCCTCCGCCCGCTGCGCAGAAGCCGTTCGGGCCGGTGATCTTTTTTGTCGGGGCAGGGCTCACCGTGGCGGGGATCGCTGCGACGGTCGTCTCGGGCATCGACGCCGAGAACAACCCGGGCACCGACGCGGTGAAGCGCGACTGCGTCGGCCTCGGCGAGAGCTGCCCGACCTACCAGCGCGGCCGAAGCGCGCAGCTTCGAACCAACGTGCTCCTCGGCGTCACCGCCGGCCTCGCCGTCGTCACCGGCGTGGTCGGCGTGTTCTTCACGCAGTGGTCGCACCCGGCGACGGCAAGCACGGCATCGACCCAAGGCCCGTTGCGCGAAGGGCTCGCACCCACGCTCGAGCTCGGTCCGCACGGCGGGTCCGCGGGGCTCCGCGGGACGTTCTAGGGGGCCTCCGCCCTCGCGAGATTGCGCGCCTTCTCCCTCGCTCCGCCCGTGCTATCCCACGGCCGTGCGACGCGCCCACCTCGTCACGCTGCTGCTCATGACCGTCGCGTGCGGCGGCGAAGACGCGCGCGCCGTCGACCCCGGGAGCGATGCGCCCGACGCGAGCCCGCTCGGCGACGCGGGGAGCACGAAGGACCCGGGGCCGGAGGCGGGGGACGCGAGCTCCGGCGATGCCGGCGCGGACGCTTCGGTCGGCACCACAGTGGCGTTGAACATTCCCGCGCGCGAGCAGTGGCCCAACGGCGGCGGCTATTGCGGCGAGACGTCCATCCAATCGATCGCGCTCTTCTACGGCGCGTGGATCTCGCAAGCGGTCGTACGTGACGTGGCCGGCGGTGAGGTCCTGCTCGGCGTGAACGACGCCAAGGCGCTCGACGCGCTTCACTTCGCGCACGCGAGCTTCAGCTCCACGGCGAGCCAGCCGCAGTACCAGGGCTTCATGCAATGGATGAAAGGGGAGCTCGCCCTCGGCGTTCCCTGCATCTACGGCGTCTACCTCACCGACGGCACCAACGACCCCGACTACGATCACATCATGCCGGCGACCGGCGTCGAGTTTCTCAGCTTGGCCACCTACGATCCAAACGATCGCCTCACGTTCAACGACAACTTCGGCGACCGTCTCACGCGCGACTTCGGCACGCTCTCGGGGACGCGCGCGAGCTGCGCGTTCTCCTCCACGCAAGGCGGCTGCGTCCCTCTGGGGGTCGACTTCGGAATCGCGGTGACGGGGATCGTCGACGCGCAACACGTGACCCTCCCGGTGAGCGTCTCGGTCCCCTTGGGCACCGAACCGAACGTCTCCAAGGGGGCGAACGCCTCTCCGATGACCGCCACGGTCACGGTCTCGAGGCTCACCGTCGGAGGGCATTACGCGCTCCTCCGCTACGACGACCGAACCAAGGTCCCCACGAACGCGTCGGCGGCAGAGTTTTTGGCCTCCGGCTTCACCCACCGAACGGACTTCACCGCCGCCCAGGCGACCTGGACGCTCCAGGATCCCTCGACCTTCGCCTCCGACGGGGCGGTCTACTACCGGTGCGTCCCGCGCCCCTGAGGCGCCACGCCGGCCGAGCTCGAGCGGCCTGTCCCGGGAGGGGGCGCGAGGAAACGAGCGCCGCGCAGCGAAGGGTGGTTTAATAGGAGGGGAGGGAGCGCCCTGAGCAAGTTCCTTTCACCCGAGGGAGAACGACTCGACCGCTTCGAGCTCATCGCCGAGCTCGCGAGCGGGGGTATGGCCACGGTCTTCCTTGCGCGCCTCGGCGGCGCCGGCGGGTTCCAGCGTCTCGTCGCCATCAAGCGGCTCCACCCGCACCTGGCGAAGGACGCCGACTTCGTTCAAATGTTCCTCGACGAGGCGCGCCTGGCCGCGCGGCTCCATCACCCGCACGTCGTCCCCATCCTCGAGATCGGCGAGAGCGAGGGGTACTACCTCGTCATGGAGTACGTGGAGGGGGACACCCTCGCGCGGCTCCTCGCGCGCTCGGCGCAGGCGGCGCGGCCCCTCCCCACGAAGGTGTCGGTGCGCATCGCCCTGGACACCTTGGCCGGGCTCCACGCTGCCCACGAGCTCGTCGACGACGACGGCCGTCCGCTCGAGATCGTCCACCGCGACGTCTCTCCGCAGAACGTCCTCATCGGCGTCGACGGGAGCTCGAAGATCGCCGACTTCGGCGTCGCTCGCGCCGCTTCGCGTCTCACGACGACGCGCTCGGGGCAGCTCAAAGGCAAGCTGTCGTACATGGCGCCGGAGCAAGCGCGCGGGAAGCCGCTCGACCGTCGCGCCGACATCTTCGCGATGGGCATCGTCCTTTGGGAGATGCTCGCGCAAAAGCGGCTCTTCAAGGGCGAGGGGGAGGCCGACACCCTCGAGCGCGTGCTGAACGCCGAGATCCCCCACCTCGAAAAGGTCGCGCCGCACGTCCCCAAGCCGCTCGCCGACGTCGCGATGAAGGCGCTCGATCGCGACGTCGACGCGCGCTTCGCCACCGCCGCCGAGTTCGGCGACGCGCTCGAGCAAGCGGCCCGCTCGGTGGATCTGCTCGGCAGCCCCAAGGACGTCGCCGAGCAGCTTCAGGCGGTCATCGGCACGGACATCTCGCAGCAGCGCGAGGCCGTTCGCGCGTGGCTCGCACGGAGCGAGCCGAGTCGATCGGGCGCGTCGCGCCCCTCGGCGCCGCCGCCGAGCGCGTCGAAGCCCGGGATCGCCGACTCGGCGACCAAGATCGAAGCCGGGCGCGCCACCCGTGAGGTGCCGCGCGATCCGACGGTGTCGAGCGTGTCGTCGGCGGCGATCTCGGTGGGCAAGAGCTCGGCGCCGGGCCCCATCGCGCCGGGGCTCGAAGAAGAGCGTCCGCGCCGCGCGGGGGTGTGGATCGGCGCGGCGGCGCTCGTCGTCGCAGCCGCGGCGGTGATCCTCCTCGTGGTGCGAGGCAAGGGAACGGAGGCTCCGCGCGGAGGCGCTGCGGTGCCGCCGCCGGTGGAGACGCACGTCGAGGTGCCGACCGCCGCGCCCCTCGAGATCGCCGCCTCGGCGCTCCCCGTGGCGTCCGCGGCGCCGCCGCCGCAAGACTCGGCGTCGAGCGCGCCCATCGCGTCGAGCGCACCTTCTTCGCGACCGAGCGGAAAGTCGCGGGGCGGGGCGCGCGGCGGGCATCGCACGACGAGCCCCACGACGACCGTTCCGTCGGCGACCACCGGCCTCCCCGACGACATGTCGAAGAACCCGTACCGCTGAGCGGTTCCGTGCGATCTCCTCGCTCGCGCGTCGGGTCGCTCGTCGACCGAACCTTGCGCCGACGCGTGGCCGGTGCGCTCGGCGGGCTCGCGTGCGTCGCGCTCGTCGCTTCGACCGCGTGTGTCACCCCGCGCACCGGTGAGATCGAGCCGCGTTACGTGGCGGTGCACAACGCCTTGGCGGCGATGGGGCTCGCCGAGACCGGGCCGCTCCTCCAAGGCTCGCTCGCCGAGGGGCGCGAGGCGCGCTTCGTCGTGGAGCTCGCACGCGAGTGCACGACGTTGACGGCGCTCGGTGGTCCGGGGATCCGCGATCTCGACCTGACGCTCCTCGACCCCGAAGGGAAGCCGGTGGCGCACGACACGACCGAGGAGCCGCAAGCGGTGGTGCGCGCGTGCGTCGACCGCGCGGGGCGCTACGTGCTCGTCGTGCGCGCAGGGAAGGGGGCCGGGGATTTTCTGGCGACGACGTGGGTGGGCGGCGTCGCCTCGCCGGCGCCGGCGGCGAGCGCCGCGCAAGTCGCCGAGGGGCAGGGGACGTGCGACGCGCCGCTCCCTTTGACCGCGGGGACCGTGCGCGGCTCGACGGCGCGCGCCGAGGCGGAGAACGAAGGGTCGTGCTCGGCCTCCACCGCCCCCGAGATGGTCTACCGCCTCGACGTCACCGCTCGCCAACGCGTGCGCATCGAGGTCGATCCGCGCTTCGACTCGGTGCTCTACCTGCGGCGCGGCGAGTGCGCCGATGCCGACACCGAGGTCGCGTGCAACGACGACGCGCCGCACGAGCACTCGTCGCGCATCGACGAGGTGCTCGAGCCCGGGACCTACTTCGCGTTCGTGGACGGCTACCAGAGCGCGAGCGGGATGTATCGAATGACCACGACGATCTCGGAGGCGCCGACCCCCGCCGAGCTCTGCCAGCGCGCGCGTTCGCTCGTCCCCGCGGCGGCGCCCACCGCCGCCTCGCTGCAGGACGAGTTCGATCATGTGCAAAGTACATGCGGCCAAGGCGCGCACGGTCCCGACACGGCCTATCGCCTCCACGTGACGCAGCCCTCGCGCGCGCGCATCACGATGCGCTCCGACGACTTCCCCCCGGTGCTCCACATGCGAAAGACGTGCGCCGACGCCGCGAGCGAGGTCGGGTGCGCCGACGACGCCATCGCCGACGGCGCGGCAGTCCTCTCGGCGACGCTCGACCCCGGCGACTACGGCGTCTTCGCCGACGCCGTCCCGGCCGACGCGCACGGGCACTACACGGTGGCGGCCGAAATCACCTCCGCGCAAGGGACGGGCGTCGCCGGCGACGCGTGCGCCGACGCGCTCCCGCTCGGGCCGCACGACGCCGAGATCTCGGGCGACACGTTTGCTGCGCGCGACGACGTGGCCGGGAGCTGCGGCGGCGCCGGGGCGGCCGACGTCGTGTACCGCATCGACGTCCCGCGACGCGCGCGCCTCGAGGTCGACCTCGCGGCCGAAGAGGGGGAGCACGTCCTCGTGCTCGGGCGGACGTGCGGTGACCGCGCGAGCGAGATCGCGTGCGGCCCGCGCGTGCGCGAGGTGCTCGCACCGGGGAGCTACACGCTCGCGGTCGACGGCAAGAAGGCGGGGGTCGTGGGTCGCTTCGTGCTCCACGTCGCGCTCCGCGACGCCGTCGCACAAGAAGCGGCGTGCCGTGCGACGCCCGAGCTTCGCCTCGGTGAGGTGGTGCGCGCGACGACTGCCGGCGGCAGCGACAAGTACCGGGTGAGCTGCGCTCTTCCCGCCGACGCGCAGCGCTCCCCCGACCGTCTGTACCGTCTCGTCGTTCCGCGACGCCAGCGCGTGCACCTCGAGGTCACGACGGCGCACCACAACGCCGTGCTCGCGGTGCGCTCGACGTGCCTCGACGGCGGCGCCTCGGCGACCGAGCTCGCGTGCGCGCGTGGCGGACCTGCAGGCCATCCGGCCCTCGACGCCGATCTCGCCGCGGGGACGTACTACGTCGTGGTGGACGGTCTCGGCGCCGACGCCTCGGGGCCGTTCAATCTCGAGGCGCGCGCTGCGCCGTGACGCGAGTCGAGCGGACCCCGGCTCGTGACGCGCGCCGGTCGAAAGGGCGCGCGAAGCGACGCGCGCTCAGGTGCGCCGCGCGTAGGTGTATGCCGTGTACGCCGCGATGAGATGGCAGATCCAACCGAGCGTGCCGCCGCTGCCGAGCCACAGCCCCGGCGTGACGATCAACCAGAAGATTCCGCGCAGCCAAGCGCCGTTGTAGATCTGCCCGGCGCCGGGGATGAAGAAGGAGAGGATCGCCGAGACATGCGGGTTGGGACGGCCTTGCGACATGGGTAGCGCGAAGAATGCGCACGGCGGGAGGCCTGCGCAAGGAGCGCGGCTCGCTCCCGCGCTCCTCGCTTGGTACGACGCGTGCCGGCGCGACTTGCCGTGGCGCAACACGCGGGATCCATACGCCATCTGGGTGAGCGAGGTGATGCTCCAGCAGACGCGCGTCGAGACCGTCATTCCCTATTACGAGCGCTTCCTCGCCGCATACCCCACGGTGAGCCGCCTCGCCGAGGCGCCGCTCGAAGAGGTGCTCGCGCGCTGGAGCGGGCTTGGCTACTACCGCCGCGCGCGCGCGCTCCACGCCGCCGCTCAGCAGGTGCGCGATGACTTCGCCGGTGCGCTCCCCAAGACCGCCGAGGAGCTGCGTGCGGTGCACGGCATCGGTCCGTACACCGCGGGAGCGGTCGCGAGCATCGCGTTCGGCGAAGCGGTGCCGGTGGTGGACGGCAACGTCGCGCGCGTGCTCGCGCGCCTCTTCGCGCTCGACGACGACATCGGCACGTCGCAAGGAATGGCGCGCCTCTGGAAGCTCGCCGCCACGCTCGTGCCGGCGAAGCGCGCGGGGGATTTCAACCAGGCGCTCATGGAGCTTGGCGCGACGGTGTGCACGCCGAAGGGGGCGCGGTGTCTCTTGTGTCCGGCGCGGACCGAATGCGCGGCGTTCGCCACCGGGCGCGTCGAGGAGCTCCCGAAGAAGGAGGCGCGCGGCGCGGTGAAGGCGTGGTCGCGCGTCGCCCTCGTCGCGCAGAAGGGGGAGGGGATCCTCCTCGCGCGGCGCAAGCGCGAAGGGCTCTTCGGCGGGATGTGGGAGCCGCCCATGGTCGACGGCGGCGAGGACGACGTCGCGCGCCTCCACGAGGTGGTCCGGGGCACGTGGTCGACCCCGGCGATCGCCGGCGCGGTCACGCACGTCCTGTCGCACCGCAAGATGCGGATCACCGTGGCTACGGCGCGCCTGCGCGGCGCCGTGCGCCTCCTCACCTCGGAAGAGTACGATGCGGTCGAGGTCGTCCCCTGGCCGAGCGAGGGCGAGCGAGGGATCAGCACCTTGGCGCAGAAGGTCGTGGCCCGCGCGCGGTGAAAGTCGACCGCGGCAGGACAACCGAATTACCATCCGAAGAGCATGTCCTCCCACTCGACCACTCCGGGCTCGCCTTCCGGGCCCCCCTCCGAGCGAGGGCGTGGTCCGAGGGTGGTCGTCGCCGACGACGACGCAGCGACGCGCGAGCTCTTGTCGGAGCTCCTCGTGGAGGCCGGCTACGTCGTCGAGGCGGTGCGTGACGGCCAAGAGGCGGTCGAGCGCATCGGCCGCGGCGGCGTGGACCTGCTCCTCCTCGACGTGGTGATGCCGCGCATGGGCGGTATCGAAGCGTGCCGCGTGGTGAAGGGGATGACGCGCGGCGAAGCGTTTCTCCCGGTCGTGCTCCTCGCGCCGAAGACCGACACGACGAGCCGCGTCGAAGGGCTCGCCGCCGGGGCCGACGATCACGTGGCCAAGCCGCTCGAGCGCGCCGACGTCCTCGCGCGGGTCGCCACGATGCTCCGCATCAAGCGCGTACACGACCAAATGCGCGCGGCCAAAGCGCTGCTCGACAAGGTGAGCGTGCGCGACGAGCTCACCGGGCTCCACAACTACCGCTACCTCCTGCCGCGCCTCCGCGAGGCGTTCGCGCGCGCCGAGCGTCAGCACGAGCCGCTCGCGTGCTGCATCCTCGACGTCGATCGCTTGCGGGTGTTGAACGATCGGGCCGGGCGCACCCTCGGCGACGCGGTCCTTCGCGGCGTCGCCCAGGCGGTTCGCGCGAGCGTGCGCGAACGCGACGAGGTCGTGCGCTACGGCGCGGACGAGTTCCTCTTGCTGCTCCCGGCGACGCACTTCATGGGCGCCGTGCACGTGATGGAGCGCATCTGGCGCGAGGTGGCGGAGCGGAGCTTCGCTTCCCCCGTCGGCCCGTGCACGACCTCGGTGTCGGTGGGGGTCGCGCTCTTTCCCAGCCGCGACGTGCGCGGGAAGGAAGATCTCCTCCGTGCCGCCGACCTCGCCCTGGGGAGCGCGAAGCGCGACGGCATGAACCGCATCTGCGTCTTTCAGCAGCACGGCCTCCTCTATACGCCGCACGTCGGCAGCCCGCCTCCGGGGTGAGCGAGCTGTGGTAACGTCGCGCCCGCCGATGCGTCGCATCCTCCTCGGAGCCCTCGTCCTCGCCGCCGCCTTCGCGACGTCGCGCGCGCGCGCCGGCGATTTCGACCTCGACGACGACGACGACGCAGACAAGACCGCCGACGCCGGCACGAAGCCCGAGGCGAAGCCGCTCTCGACCATCGGCACCCCCGTCATCACGGTGCGGGGGCACGCCTACACGCTCCAAGAGTGCCTGTCGCTCGCCGACAGGAACAACCCGAACCTCTGGGCGGCGCGGGCCCGCCTCGCCTTCGTGCACGGCCAGCTCAACGAGGCCAAGTGGACGCCGTGGTGGCAGTGGTCGACGAGCGCGCAGATGGGCATCCTCCCGCCCATCACCGGCACGGCCTTCTACACGGCGTCGCCCGCTTCGGCGCTCAACCTGAGCTTCGGCGACGGGTGGCAGCCGTTCTTCCGCTTCGACATCTCCGGCGCGGTGCCGCTCTACACCTTCGGAAAGATCGATTCCGTGCGCCACGCCGCCGAAGCGAACGTCCGCGTGAACGAGTGGGACATGGAGCGCATCCGCCAGCAGGCGCGGATGGATGTGCGGCGCGCCTACTTCGGGCTCATGCTCGCGCGCGACGCGAAGTACGTCGTCGACGACGTGGTGGAGAAGATCGACAAGGGGATTCGCGGCGTCGACAAGAAGCTCAAGAAGGGCGACACCTCGGTCGACGAGATCGACAAGCTCCGCCTCGAGGTCTATCGCGACGAAATCCTCGCGCGCGCCGGCGAGGCCCAGCGCGGCGAGACCTTCGCCACCGCGGCGCTCCGCTTCTTGACCGGCGTCCAGACGAACTTCGACATCCCCGACGAGCCTTTGAAGCGCCCGGACGTGCCGCTCGGCCCGGTGGTGCGCTACCTCACCGCGGCGCGCCTCTTTCGCCCCGAGGTGAACATGGCGCGCGCCGGGATCCAGGCGCGCAAGGCCTGGCTCGAATACAACCGCGCCCGCTTCTTCCCTGACATCGGCCTCGGCCTCGGGGCGACGTACTCCACCGCGCCGAGCGCGGTGATGCAGAACAACGCGTGGGTCGTCGATCCGTTCAATCGCTTCGGCTACGGTGCGGCGCTCGGGCTCCGCTGGAACCTCGACCTTCTCCCGAACCAAGCGCGCGTCGAGCAGGCCGAGGCGCAGCTCGAAGAGACCCGTGCGCAGGAGCGCTACGCGCTCGGAGGCATCGCCGTCGAGGTGGAGAACGCCTACGGCACCGCGCTCGAGGCCAAGGGGCGCGAAGAGGCGTGGGCCCGCGCCGAGCACCGCGCCAAGAAGTGGATCTCCACGGTCCAAGACGGCATCGACCTGGGCGAGAAGGACGAGCGCGCGCTCATGGAGCCGCTCCGCGCCTACGTCAACGCGCGGGTGAATCACATCTATTCGCTCATGGACCTCAACGTGTCCCTGAGCGAGCTCGCGCGCGTGAGCGGCTGGGATTCGGCCGCGCCGGGCGGGTTTTAGGGCGGCGCCCGCCTCACCAGGAGCAGTTGGCCATCGCCAAGATGGCGAGGATGCGCGCCCGTACGAGGTCGAAGTCGCGGAGCGCGAGGTTGATCTCGGCTTCGCGGAGCGCGCTCGCCGCCACCACGAGCTCGAGGCTCGTCCCTTGGCCTTCGAGGTACCCGGTGCGCGTGAGCTTGTCGCTCTGCGCCGCGAGATCGCGCGCCGTCGCCGCCACCGTGCGCGCTTGCGCGGCCACGTCGACCCCACGCTGCGCCTGCGCGAGCTGCACCTCGGCGGCGCGCCGCGCGGCGACGAGCTGTTGCTCGGCTTCGTCCGCCTGGACGCGCGCCGTGCGGAGCGCTCCGTAGCGCGCGCCGCCCTCCCAGAACGGCACGCTCAAGACCCCTTGGATGTTCCAGGTGGGGTTGGGGGAGAGGCCGGTGTCGGCGGTGGTGGCGGCGAGCGAGCTCTGCGCGGTGATGGTCGGCGAGAACTGGTACTTCGCGTCGGTGATGCCGCGCTCGGCGATCTCCACGTTCTTCCGCGCGCGCGCGATGTCGGCACGCTCTTCGAGCGACTGCGCCGCGCGGCAGGTGGCTGTCGTGCTCTGCTCGAGCCCGTCCAGCTTGATGTCGGGCGACACGCCGACTTGCTCGGTGAAGCCGAGCGCGAGGCCGAGCGACTCGCGCGCTTGGCGGAGCGACTCGTCGCCGTTCACCAGCGTGGCGCGCGCCGATTCGGCGTCTTGTTGCGCGCGAAGGACGTCGAGCCCGGTGGCGGCGCCGAGGTTCTTCTTCCGCACGGTGAGATCGAGGCGCTCGAGCGCGTTGCGCAGCCCCACGCGATTGAGCTCGGCGATGCGCTCGGCGGTGACGACGCCCAAGACCGCGTTGGCGACGCCGAGGGCGATGTTGCGCTTCTGATCCTCGACCGAGAGGCGCGCGGCGTCGGCGGCGCGGTGCGCCGTGCCCATTTGGTACCAAATGCGCGGCACGAAGAGCGGCTGCACCAGCGTGAGATTTCCGTTCATCACGTTCGCCGTCGGGCTCGTGACGGTGCGTCCCGTGAACGGGTCGGTCGCGCTGTTCGTGAGAAACTGGTGCGTCGCGCTCAGGGTGCCGTTGAGCGAGGGGAGCGTGCCGGCGAGGGCGATGCGCGACTGCGCCTCGGCGCGCTCGACTTCGTCGTAGGCGATCTTCAGATCGGTCGACCGCGAGCGGACGAGGCCGAGCGTCTCTTCCCAGGTGGCGACCACGCGCTTCGGCGAGGGGACCGGCGTGAGCATCGGGTCGTCGATGGACGGGGGCTTCGGGACCTCGCTCGGACCCGAGGCGGTCGACGTCGCGGCCGGCGGCGGCAGCGGCGTCGGCGCAGCGGCGCGGCCACCTGCGGGCTGTGCGCCGGGGCGCGCGGCGGAGGGCTGCGCGTGAGCGTCCGTGAGGAGGAGGAGCGCGAGAGGGAGAGCGGTCCACGAGCGCATGCGGGCATGGGATTACCACACCCCGACGCACCTCGTGGTCGTTCGCAGTCTTTCTGACCGCGAGGGGCGAATTTACCGACGACGGGTGGCGAAGCGCTCGTCGCCCGGCGCGAGGTGCAGGCGCGAGCGCAGCGCGCCGAAACGGCCGCGGAGCGCCACTCCGCTCACCCGGAAGGTGGCCGCGACCTCGGCCTGCGTGAGCGGCACGTGGTCGACGTAGACGATGGCGTAGGCGATGGCGGCGGCGAGGCTCTCGAAGGCTTCGGCCCCCTCGGCGAGGGCGCGGGCCACCGGATCGCGCGCGAGGGCACGCGCGCGGGCGCGCTGGCGCGTGTCGAGAGGGAGGCTCGCGAGCCCGCGGGTGAGCACCGCCTCGAGCTCGGGGACGCTCTTCGCGCGGCTTCGCGGGCGCGTCGCCGGCGGCGCCTCGGGCTCGCTCTCTTCGGCGCGGCGTCGCTTCGGGCGCGCTCCCTCCTCGGTACGTGCGCGTGTCTCCCCGGGGACGGACATGGGCCGCGCCGGCAAGTAGGCGCGCGGGAGACCGTCGCGATCGGCCGGTGCCCCTTGCTCGAGCCAGCGGAGGAGCGCCGCTTGCTCACGCGAAGCGCCGCCGTCCATCGCCTTGGCGAGCACCTTCTTCGCCTCCTCGATCGAGCCGACTCGCGCGAGCGCGTGGGCGAAGGAAACGGCGATCTCCGGATTCTCTTCCGCGCCCTCGTAAGCGGCGCGGAGCCAGGCGATGGCTTCTTCGGGGCGCCCGAGGGCGACGTCGACGAGATGTCCCAGGTTGTGCGCGTACCAAGGGTTCGACGGCGCGGCGTCGAGCGCGCGGAGGTACGCCGAGGCAGCGGAGCGGTAGTTGCCGAGGAGGGTCTGGCAGAGGCCGAGCACGGCCCACGCGCGATCTTCGCTCGGGAGCGTGGCGGTCACGCGGCGCGCATGGAGCGCGGCGCGCCACGGGTTCTTCTCGACGAGCAGCTCCGCCAAGTGGAGGTTCGCGTAGAGGCTGTCGGCGCCGCCAGGTGGCGCTGTGCGCGCGAGCCGATGGAGCAGCGGCAACACCTCGCCCGGATCGCTCGCGCCGGCGAGGGCGCTCTCGACCTCGCGACGAAGTCGACTCGACGGATTCTCGCGCGCGTCCATGCGTTCAAGTGGGTGTAGCTTCGACGTGAGGACCGCGCAACGTCGCTCGACAAATCGGAGAGGCTCGATCCGATTTGAGCTTGCGAGTGTCGAATTCTCGTTCTAACGCGCGCCGCAGCTCACTTGAACGTGAGCACGTTCTGCACGTAGAGCTCGTGCAGGATCCGCAACGCGTCGAGCGTCGGCATTCCGCACACGTCGAGGATCATCTCGAGCGACGACACACCGTCGACGTGCGAGAGCAGAAAGCCCGCGCGGTGATCGATGGAGAGCCAGCGGAGCTGATCGCGCGGGACGGCGACGATGGGCACACGATCGAGCGGGCCGAGGCGCGCGGCGTACATCTTCTGCAAGACGGCGCGGCAGTTCTCGGCGCAGCGCTCGGCCTCGACGTGAGCCGGGTCACGGGCGAGGAGCTCTTCGGCCATCGCCAGCGCGCCGGTGTAGTCGCCGAGCGAGAAGCGGTCGCGCATCTCCCCCGCGAGGTCGGCGGGGAGCTCGATGGCGCGCGCCTCTTCCTCGGGGCGCGTCGCCGGCATCGCCGGAATCGAAGGGGGAGGGGCCGAGCCAGTGAGCGCGGCGTAGGCGTTCGCCAGCGAGAGGAGCGTCGCGCTGCTGTTCGGCGTGGGCCGCTCGCTCATGGACATCGAGCGGAGGCGCGCGATCTCGAGCTCTTCTTCGTTGGTGATGGTCGCGGCCCGCGAACGAAGCGGTTCGATCGCGTGTGTGCCGCGTGGAGGCTCCGCGGGAAGCGGAGGCGGACCGGCAGCTGGCGTCGGCCGCTTCGTCGGGCCGGCGGGGTCCTTCTTGTTCCCAGGGGTGTCCGACATCGACTACGGCGTCTTGGCGACGACCCCCTTGAACATCCGGTGCGTGCGGGTGAGCCCCTCGAGGTGCTCCTTCACGGCAGCGACGTCCTTCTTCTCGATGGCTTGGCGAGCGCGGCTCACCACCGAGCGCGCCTTGTCGATGGCGTCGCGCCCGAAATCGCTGGCGGCGACGATGCGCTCCACCTGGGGGAAGAGCCGCTCGATCTCTTGAATGAGCTTGTCGGCCTCTTGGCGCACGCCTTCGAACTCTTCGGACGCGCGGCGATCGACGAGGTGATCCTTCGCCCCTTCGATCATCTTCTGCACTTCTTCGCGCGTGAGGCCGCTCGTGGCGGTCACCTGAATCGACTGCTCGAGCCCGGTCTCGAGGTCCTTCGCCTTCACGCTCACGATGCCGTCGGCGTTGATCTCGAAGGTGACCTCGATCTCGACCTGGCCTTTGGGGGCGCGGCGGAGGCCGGTGAGGATGAACTCGCCGAGGAGCTCGTTGTCCTCGCCCTTCTCGTGCTCGCCCTGCATGACGATGATCTTCACCGCGGTCTGGTTGTCGCGGCTGGTGGTGAAGATCTTCTGGCGGCTCGTGGGGACGGTGGTGTTCTGGGGGATGAGCTCCTCGAACACGTTGCCGAAGGTGAGGATGCCGAGCGCGTGCGGCGTCACGTCGAGGAGGATCATCTCGCGCTTGTCGTCGACGAGTGCCGCGCCCTGGATCGCCGCGCCGAGCGCGACGACCTCGTCGGGGTGCACGCCCTTGCTCGGCTCGCGCCCGAAGAAGGAAGCGACCTGCTCCTGAATCTTCGGCATGCGCGTCATGCCGCCGACGAGGATGACCTCTTCGATGTCGCCCTTCTCGAGGCGCGCGTCTTCCAGCGTCTGCCGGCAGATGTCCACGGTACGCTCGATGAGGTCGCCCGAGAGCTCCTCGAGCACCGTGCGGCTCAAGGTGCGCTGGAGGTGCAGCGCTTCGTTGCGCCCGCTCGAGATGATGAAGGGGAGGTTGATCTCCGTCTCCTTCACGCTCGAGAGCTCGCACTTGGCGCGCTCGGCCGCGTCCTTCAGGCGCTGGAGCGCCATGCGGTCTTGGCGGAGGTCGAGGTTGTTCTCCTGACGGAAGCCCTGGACGAGCCAGTCGATGATGCGCGCGTCGACGTCTTCGCCGCCGAGGAAGGTGTCGCCGGCGGTGGCGATGACCTTGAACACGCCGTGCGCGCCGATCTCGAGGATCGAAATGTCGAACGTGCCGCCGCCGAAGTCGTAGACCGCGACGGTCTTCTCGACACTGCGGCCGTAGCCGTAGGAGAGCGCGGCCGCCGTCGGCTCGTTGATGATGCGGATGACGTCGAGGCCGGCGATCTCGCCCGCGTCTTTCGTCGCCTGGCGTTGGTTGTCGTTGAAGTACGCGGGGACGGTGACGACCGCCTTCGTGACGGTGCCGCCGAGGTGGTCCTCGGCGATGACCTTCATCTCCTGGAGCACCATCGCGCTGATCTCGGGGACCGAGTACTCCTTGTCGCGCAAGGCGATGCGCACGTCGTGGTGCGGGCCTTCCACGATGCGGTAGCTCGATGTCGCGACGGCGTTCTTCACCTGCGGCGACGTCCACTTGCGTCCGATGAGACGCTTCGCCGCATAGACCGTGTTCTCGGCGTTGGTGATCGCTTGGCGCTTCGCGATGTGCCCGACGAGCCGCTTGCCGGCCTCGGTCAGGGCGATCATCGACGGGGTGGTTTTGTAGCCGCCGCGATTGGGGATGACGATGGGCGTGCCGTTCTCCACGAAGGCCACGCACGAGTTCGTGGTCCCGAGGTCGATTCCGATCACTTTCTCCATGCGCCGTGTCTCCGCGATGCGGTGCCGAGCCACGCACTCCTTGGGCCGGGGCGAAGTCCCCGCGTCATGAGTGGCCGACACGCTTGAGCAGCGCGCCGATACTAGCATCGTCGGGGGAAAGCTGTTGTGCTGCCTCGAGTTCGCGTCGCGCGTTCCTTTGGAGGCCGGCCGCCATGTAGACGTTGGCGAGGGTCACGCGGAAGGCGGCGTTCTGCGGCTCGAGCTCGACGGCGCGTCGCCCGAAGTTCGCGGCCCGGTGGAGGTCCCCTTTGGCCTGGACGAGGGCATGGGCGGTGCGCTCTTGGGCCAGGGAATTGCCGGGAACGAGCTCGGCGAGGCGACCCCACGAGGCCGCCGCCTCCGTCCACTGGCCGTTCTTCTGCTCGTAGTGGGCCTGCCGCTCGTAGGTCTCGGCCAGCGCCGCCTGCGCGGTCGTGCTGGCCTTCTCGAGGGCGCGCTTCAGGTCGGGGTCCTCGGGGGCGAACTCGAGGGCCTTCTTGTACGCCTGCACGGCGCCCGCGATGTCACCGCGGGCCATGGCCGCGGCGCCGGCGTCGGTGTGACGGCGGGCGATGGCCGCGCGCGTGGCCCCTTGGCGCTCTTCGTATTGGCGGCGAAGGGCGTCGGCGGCCGCGGGTGCAGGGGCGCGGAACGGCGGCGGGGTCGGTCCTGCGCCGGGGGGCTTGCTCGGTCGCCCGCCGCGGAGGCGTCGCGCGAGCGCGTCGCGGCGCGCTTGCTCGTCCATGGCCGGCGTGCCGAGCGGCGTGAGCGACACGCGCGGCGGAGGCGCGCTCGACACCGCAGGGGCCGCAGGAGCAAGCGGCGCGGAGACCTGCGGTATTGCGGGGACGGGCGCCGCGCGCGGCACCTCGACGGAGGGGGCGGCGGGCGGAGGCGCGCTCGCTTCGACCGAGGGCGCGGTGCCGTGGAAGCTCTCTTCGACGGCCCGCGCGGTGGCGACGTCGCCGAGGTACGCGTCGTACTCGGCCCGCGCCTCCTTCGACGTGAGGACGTCGTGCGCGAGGGTGATGCGCGCGAAGATCGCTTCCATCCGCGCCTTGTAGGTGCCGAGGTTTTTTCGGAAGAAGCGGTCGGGGTGGAAGATCGCCGCGAGCTCGTAGTAGCTCCGCTTCACGGCCTTTCGGTCGGCGTCGCGGCCCACGGCGAGCAGCGTGTAGTGATCGACCTCGGTGAGGCGCGCGTGAAGCTCGTTCACCCGCGCGCGGAGCGCCGGCTCGAGATCCGCGCCGTCCTCGACGCCACCGCCCGGCGCGCTCGGTGTTGCCGGAACGGCCGGAATGGCCGGCGACGAAACGGGCCTCGGCGGGGGCACGGGCGGCGGCGCGTGGGCGTCGATGCGCACGCCGCTTCCTGGTGCGACAGGCGGCGCAGTTCGGCTGAACGTGCCCGAGGTCGACGTCTCCGGCGCCCCGACGAAGCGCACCACGCCGAGCCCCACGAGCTTCTCGATCGACGCTGTGACGAGCCCGGCGTCGACCCCCGTCGCCTGGGCGAGATCGGCGACCGAGAGGGTCCCGTCGATGCGCGACAGCACGAAGCCGTCGACCGGCGAGAGCGGCAGCTCTCGGATCGCTGCGGGCGCGAGCTCCCGTGCGAGGCGCGGGACGCGCGATGCATCGTCGTGGGCGCTCCCCTTCACGTCTCTTGCAGTCTACCGGGTTTCCTCGTCTTTTGGGGGGCCGAACGCGCGATCGTCCCACCGCGGGTGCATCCACACCCACCCCTCGGGAAAGGCCAAAATCCGCCGCGAGAGCTCACGGTTGAGCCGCTCGGTGAGGGCAGGAGCGTCGTTCACCGAGAGATCACGTGTCGCGACCTTCGTGATCGAGAGACGAAGGGTGCCGTCCTCGGCGGGCTCGGGGGTTCCGACGACGATCGCCGCGCCGGTTCGAAGCGCGATGCGTGCGGGCCCGACCGGCGTGGGCGCAGGGTGGCCGAGGAAGTCGACGTCGATCGAGGGGACGCGCGACTTGAGATCCATCGGCACGCCGAGGAGCCCGCCTGACTTCAACGTGCGAACGATCCGCGTCGCCGCGCCAGGAGCGCCTCGGTAGATCGTGGTCACGCCGCCGCCACCGCGCAGGCGATCGTAGAGCGAGGTGAGGCGCGGATCGTAGCTCTCGCGCGCGAGCGTGGTGAGCGGGAAGCCCGACGCGACGAGCGTGCGCGCCACCGCCTCCCACGGCCCGAGGTGCGCCGAGACGAAGAGACAGCCGCGCCCCTCGGCGAGCGCGCCAAGGAGCGTCGCGCGCGACGCGTCGTCGAAGGGGAGGAGCGGAAGGTCCGCGCCGCCCAGCGCGGCCACCGCGTCGCCGAGCTGCTCACCGAGGCGCGCGTACGATCGCGCGAGGAGCGCTTCGCGCGCGGCGTCTTCGAGCGAAGGGAGCGCGCGCGCGAGGTTGGCCTCTGCCGTCGCGCGTGCTCCTCGTGCGAGGTGACGCGCCAAGAAGCCGAGCCCGCGCCCGAACGAGCGAAGCACGCGCGGAGGGAGGCGCGTCGTGATCGCCAGCGCGCCGCGGATCGCCGCGTAGAGGAGCGCGTTCTTCGCGCGCTGCCCCGAGGTCCACGCGCGCCCTTCGCGCACGTCGCCCGCGGAGCGCGCGGGCGCGTCGAGGGCGAGGGGCGCCGCTTCGTTCATCGCGTGGTGTCGAGGCTCGGGCCGCCGGGGCATGTGCCGCACGCGGCGCGCACGCGATCGCGCGCGGCCTTCAGGCGCCGCTCGGCGTCGTCGCAGTCGCTCGCGCTGTCGCCGGCTGCCGTGGCCAAGCTGCACAGGTGCGCGGCGGCGCGCTCCATCGAAGCGAGGGCGCGGCACGCGCCGGGGCAGTCGCCGGTCTGCGCGTCGCGCTCGGCGCGCTCGAGGTCGCGTCGCGCTTCGCGCTGCTGGGCGCGGAGCTCGGCCTTCTTGTCGCCGCCTTGTCCGGTGCCTGTCGGCGCAGGGGCGGTCACGCTCTCGGGGCTTCCGTCGTGCTCGGGTGCACCTGGAGCGGCCTGCGCGGGAGCTTGGCCCGACTTGTCCGAAGCCGGCTCGGACGCGGGCGACGCAGGAGGTCGCTCTTGTCCGCCGCCGCACGCCGCGAGCGGGGCGAGCACGAGGAGCCACACGCACCATCGCTTCATCGGTTCCCTCCGTCGCCGATCGAATCGGCGATGACACGCTCTTGGATCTCCACCGCCTCGTGCAGCCGCGCGAGAGCGCGACCCCGCGCGCGCTCGGCGTCGTCCTTCTTTCCGGCGTCGGCCAGCGTGGCGGCGCGCGCCTCTTCGACGATGCCGTCGACCTCGAGCAGGTGCCCGCGGAAGTAGGTGGGCTCGGGCGCGTGCTCGAGCCCGGCGCGGATCTCGTCGGACGCCGCGGCGAGGTTCGCGTCGCCTCCTTGGCCGAGGAGCAGCTCGGCGATGCGTGCGTGCGTGTCGGCGAGCACCTCGTCGACCTCGGGCACGCGCGTCCCCGGGTGAGGCACGGGAGCCGACGCGAGCTTCCGCAGCGCAGCGACGGCGCCGGCGGCGTCGCCCTTCGACTCCAGCACGCTCGCTTCGTGATGCCGCGCGCGCGCCTCGGAGAGGAACGCCATCACCGGCGTGTCGAGCGCTTGCCCCGCGTCTTCGGTCGCCGCGCCTGCGTCGGTCTTCCGCGAGCAACCGGCGAGCGCGCCCGCGGCTGCCACGGTCAGCGCGCCGCCGAGGATCCACGGCGCGAAGCGCGCCAGCGTCTTGGCGTTCATCAGCGCACCCCCCACCGCGAGAAGCGATTCTCTCGGAGGTCGTCCTCGCGCGCCATCGCGATGCGATCGATCCGCGCCGTCGTGCCGCCCTGCTTGGCGAACGGCTCGTCGAAGAGCGCCTGCGTGGAGCGGACGTGCACGAGCTCGACCTTCGCGTGCGGGGGCGCGCTCTCTTCGCTCGCTTGGAAGAAGAGCGCGATGCCTGCGGCGAGGGCCACCGCGCTCGCCGCCGCGCCGAAGGCGACGCGAATCACGATGCCGCCGCGCTTCTCGCGCTTGGCCGGCATCTTCGCCACCGCGGCTTCGACGAGCACGCGATGCTCGGCTTCGTCCAGGGGGCGCGGTGCGTGGGCAAGCGAGGCCGCGCGAAGCAGCGCCGCCGCTTCGTGATCGCGCGAGGGATCCTCGAGCGCCGCGCGCAGCTCCTCGGCCGCGGCGAGCTCTTCGGGCGTCGCGGGGGCGTCGGGATCGTCGGGAAAGAGCGGGGTCATCGAGCCTCTCGGGATTTACTCGACCTCGTCGGACGAGGCGAGCTGCCTTCGCGGTCCTCGCGCGGGCCTTGGCCCTCGGTCGGATCGCCGTTGTCGTCTTCGGCGAGCGCCTTCTTCAGCGCTGCCACGGCGCGATGGAGGAGCACGTCGAACGTCGCCGGGCTCACCTCGAGCTCGGCGGCTACCTCTTCACGCGGACGCTCTTCGAGCACGCGGGCGCGAAGCACGCGCGCGTACCGCGGGTTGATCCGCTCGAGCGCCGCCTCGACGCGCAGGCGCGCCGCCTCGCGATCGCGTCGATCGCTCACCGTCTGATCGACGGGCGTCACCGTCGCCGCGGCGTCGACCTCGCGCTCCACGTCCTCGGCTTCCCACACGAGCATGCGCTTTCGCGCGCGGAGCTGATCGAGCGCGATGCGAAGCGCCACGGTGCGAAGCCACGGATAAAAGCCCACGCTCTGCCACGTGAAGCGATCGACCCGCTCGACGACCTTGGCGTAGGTCTCGGCGAGCGCGTCCTTCGCCGCCGCTTCCGATCCGAGACGCGGGAGGAGCACGCTCCGGTAGAGCCCCGGGCCGTACTTCTCGAGGAGGCTCCCCATGGCCTTCCGGTCCCCGGCTTGCGCACGGAGGACGAGCTGACGTTCAAGCTCGAGCTCCTCCTCCCGACCGGACACGGCGGGGAGCATAGCTGCGAAGGGGGAGGCGAGGGCGACGGCGGTCACGTTCGAAAAACGCCGCGAGAGCCCCGCGCCTTACAGCCCTTCGGGCGCTCGCTCTTGACGCCGGGCCCCGAGGCGCAGAAAACGCACGCTACCAAATGGAGACCATCGAGCTGGCCCCCGGCGCCGAAGGGAACGGGTTGGCCGTCATGTTGGCCGACCTCGTACGCCAAAACCTCGACGCCAAGCCGCACAAGCGGGGCGATCTCACCGCGCTCATCGAGCTCGGGGGCTCGGTGGCCATCGTCGCCGACGACGCCGAAGTGGCCCTCACCCTGCGCTTTCGCGGGGGAAAGCTCACGATCTTCGACGGGATCGTAGGGATCCCCGACGTGACCATCCGCGGCGGATCGGACACGATTTTGGCCCTCTCGAACCTCCCTTTGACCCGGCCGCTCGGCCTCCCGTTCCCCGATCCGCGCGACGGCGAGGCGGTGAAGAACGTCAAATCGGTGATGCAGGAGCTCCGAAGCGGGCGCTTTCACATCTACGGGATGTTCTTTCACATGCCCCTCCTCATGCGCCTCACGCGGGTCATGTCGGTGAACGGGTAGGGCGCCCCTCGCGAGATCGGCACAATCTCCCCTTGACCGAGCCCCTTGTGCCTCGTAGCGTGCGCGGCCCACTCCCCTTTTGGGGTGGGTGGATGGCGTCGAGCCTGGCGAAAGCCCGGTTCTCCCTCTCGGCCTTCGCTCCTGGGCGAATCGAGCGGGCGCCGCAAGACCAAGACTTTCGAAGAGTTCAGATAGGTTCCTAGAGATGGCCGTTCACATTCGTCTTGCCCGCCAGGGCGCCAAGAAGCGTCCCTTTTACCGCCTGGTCGTGACCGATCATCGCAGCCCCCGCGGCGGTAAGTTCCTGGAGAACATCGGGACCTTCGACCCGAACAAGGAGCCCGGCCTCCTTTCGGTCAAGCAGGACCGCCTGGACTACTGGACCAAGAACGGCGCCACCCCGTCCGAGACGGTGGCCCGCCTTTTGAAGCGCCTCGAGAAGGCGACCAAGGCGAGTGGTGACGCCCCGGCCGAGGCGAAGCCTGCCAAGGCGAAGGCGAAGAAGTAAGCTTAGTAGCGAACCTTCCCTCTCGCCTTCGGGGCTTCGCCAACATGCCGCTCAAAGAGCTCATTCGCACCATCGCCATGGAGCTCGTCGATCACCCCGATCAGGTGGTGGTTACCGAGATCGCCAGCGAGCACAACAGTCTCATCGAGCTTCGCGTGGCGAAGGAAGACGTGGGAAAGGTCATCGGCAAAGAAGGGCGCACCGCCCAGTCGATGCGCACCATCCTCGCCGCCGTCTCCACGAAGTTGGGTCGGAGAGCCCACCTCGACATTGTCGACTAGCGCGACCTTCGCGCGTGACCGCCGCGAGGCGACGTCGCGTGCGAGAGGACGCGCGCTCTCCTCGCGCGAGCGCCGTACCGCTTCACGATGATCTCTCGCGACGCTTGGGTCCCCTTGGCCGCCGTCGCGCGCCCGCACGGCGTACGCGGTGAGCTGCGCCTCAAGCTGTTCAACGCCGACAGCGACGTGCTCCTCGACCAGGACGAGGTGCTCGTGCGCTTGCCCGACGGCGAAGAGCACGAAGTCTCGGTCGACGCCGCGCGAAGAGCCGACGACGCGATCTTGATGAAGCTCCACTCGGTGGACGATCGCGACCGAGCCGCCGAGCTTCGTGGCGCGCTCGTGTGCGTGCGCCGCAGCGACTTCGCCGCGCTCGAAGAGGGCGAGTTCTACGTGTGCGATTTGCTGGGGAGCGCGGTCTTCGTGCTCGAAGCGGGCGAAGCGAAGCCGCTCGGCGAGGTAAAAGACCTCCTCGACTACCCCAGCGTCGACGTCCTCGTCGTCACGCCTTTGGACGGCGGCCGCGTGTGGGAAGTGCCGATGCTCGAGCAGTTCGTCGACGAGGTCGATCTCGAAGGCGGGCGCGTGGTGCTGAAGACGCTCGAAGGGCTCGAGCGCTAGATGCGCGTCGACGTCGTCACGCTCTTCCCCGAGGCCTTCGAAGGCTTCTTGAAGACGAGCTTCGTGGCGCGCGGCATCAAAGGCGGGCAGCTCGAGGTGCGCTTTCGCAGCCCGCGCGACTTCGGCCTCGGCAAGCACAAGAGCGTGGACGACACGCCGTACGGCGGCGGCAGCGGCATGGTGATGCGCGTCGACGTCATCGTGCCGTGCCTCGAGTCGCTCGACCAAGACGCGCCGGACGGTGTGCTCGCGCATCGCGTGCTCTTGACCCCTCAAGGCGCGCCGCTCGATCAGTCGCGCGTGCGCGCCCTCGCCGCGCGCCCCGCCATCGCGCTCGTGTGCGGTCGCTACGAGGGCTTCGACGAGCGCGTGCGCGCGCACGTGCACGAAGAGATCTCGCTCGGCGACTTCGTGATGACCGGCGGCGAGGTGGCGGCGATGGCCATCGTCGACGCGTGCGTGAGGCTCCTGCCCGGTGTGCTCGGCAACGAAGCTTCGACGCACGAGGAGTCGCACAGCCCCGAGTCCGGCGGACTGCTCGAGTACCCGCAGTACACGCGCCCGGTCGAGTTCCGCGGCGAGCGCGTGCCCGAGGTCTTGAGCTCGGGGAACCACGCCGACATCGCCGCGTGGCGAAGGGAAGAGTCGATGCGACGCACCGAAGCTCGAAGGCCGGACTTGATGGCGCGCGCTCGCGCCCACGCCGAAGCGATCGAGGCGGCGAACCCGTCGAAGAAGAAGAAGCTGAAGAAGCGCGCACCCGCGGGCGGCGAGGGGAGCGCGCCGTGAGCCGTCGCCTCGCCGTCGCCCTCGTGCACCACCCGGTGCTCGACGCGCAGAAGAACATCGTCACCACGGCGATCACGAACCTCGACATCCACGACATCGCGCGGAGCAGCCGCACCTACGGGGCGACGGACTACTTCCTCGTGCATCCCATCGCCGCGCAGCGCGAGCTCGTGGCGAAGATCTGCGAGCACTGGCGCACCGGATCGAGCGGCAAGCGCATCCCCGACCGCAAGGTCGCGCTCGAGCTCGTGCGCACCGTGACCACGCTCGAAGAGGCGTACACCGCGCTCGGCGGCCGCGAGAACGTCGAGCTGTGGGTGACCGCCGCGCGCGACGTGGCGCCGCCCATCATCACGAGCGAAGCGCGCGCGCGCCTCGCGAACGACGACCCGCGCGCCGTGCTCATCTTGTTCGGCACCGGTTGGGGCCTCGCGCCCGAGGTCGTGGCGCAAGCCGACTACGTCGTCGAGCCCCTCCGCGCCGAGGAGCATGCAGGATACAACCACCTCAGCGTACGCGCGGCGTGCGCGATCTTGCTGGACAGGATCCGCGGGGCGCGGTGAGGGCCACTTAGCTCTTGTCGCCTGCGCCGGTGTCGTGGGTCGCGTCGGAGGTGACGTCCGCGTCCCTTCCAGATCGAGTACGACGCGACGGGGAATATTCACAGGGTGGCGGCGCCCTACAGCGGCTCGGCGTATTGCCTTCCGCTCTTGGCGTGCACGCTCGCCTTCCAGTACGACTGGGACGAGGTCGGCCGCCTCGCACGCGCGCGGCGCTTCGAGTTCGCGGGCTCTGGCTTCGCACCGGCCGGCACGCCTGCGATCGACGATGTCGCGTACAAGTATGACGCAGGGAATCAGCGCGTTCTGCGTGCGGACACGCCCTCCGGCGGGTCGACGAAGTACACAGCCGAGATCTTTCCGTCGCTTCGCCTGAACAATGCCGCATGGCAAGGCAGCGACTACGAGCGCACGCCGGCGACCGAAGCGGCGTACCTCGTGTCCGGCGGTGCGTCGGTGGGCCGGCTCGTCTCGGACGCCAGTCTGCCAAGGGTGAGCAGCTCACTCCACGTCTTCCTCGAGGTCGGCGACACGCTCGGCTCGACGACGGCGGTCATCGATCGCGACGCGAGCGAGCTCGTCGAAGCCGTGAGCTACCTCGGTTACGGAGCCGACGACAGCGACTACCGCCCCTCACGCTGGGGCGGGTTCCACGAGTCGTACGGCTTCACCGGAAAGGAGCGTGAGCCGTCCGTCGGGCTGACCTACTTCGGCGCGCGCTACTACAGCGCGGAGCTCGGGAGGTGGTTGAGCCCCGATCCGCTTGCAGTCCATGGCCTCGGTGGCGACCTGAATCCGTACGGCTACGTGCGGGGCAACGTGATGGGCGCGGTGGACGCGTGGGGGTTGGATGCGCCGCCCGCGGACGCGAAGGGCGTCGAGTACTATCCCGGCGGGAACTACTCTTACGTCTCCCCGACTCCCGGAATCGACTACGAGGTTGGGAATCTGAGTGATTCGTCCGCGTCGCCCGCGCAGACGACGGCGTCGACGAGCACCGCGCAAGCTCAACTCGACACGATGGGCGACCCGGGCGCACAGCCGGTAGGCCCGGTCGTGGGACCAGGGGTGCAAGCTGCGGTGACCGGCTACATCAACGACGTCAACAGCAGGAACCCGTTCTACTTCGCCGGCATCACCGAACTGCAACGCGGGCAGGCGTTCAACGCTGCGCTACACGGCGATTGGGATGCGGCGCGTAAACACGTCGGTCTGGCGCTGAGCGGTGGGGCGAGCACCGGCGTCATGGCCGTCGGAATGGTGTGTCCCGAGCTTGGCGGAGGCGCGCGTGCAGCGGAGGCTGTCGCGTTGGCGGAGGAGGGGGTGGCTGGCGCAAGGGCTACACCGAACATCGTCTACCGGGGTCTTGCTGCTGGTGAAGATGCAGCAGCCGGTCTTGCCGCGCGAGCGCCGGACGCAGGGAACAGCGTCGCATCGCACGTTGCCGGCGCCCGTGCGTCGCAGTGGATCTCGACGACGCGATCGCTCGACGTGGCAAAGGCCCGCTTCGGGGCGAACGGCGTCGTGGCTATCGACTTGGGGAAGGTCGGCAGTCAGGTAGTGGACCTCACGAAAGGCATCCCTGGGCTCGGTCGGAACACGATGCTGTCGAGGTGGGCGATCAATGCGCGAGAGGTGCTCATCCAAGGGAGTATCCCCGCCGAAGCCATCACGCCGGTACCATGAGGAGAGGATCCATATGAGCTACGAGAAGGAGATCGACGCGCTGGAGTCCGAGTGGTCACCCGAGGACGGCTTCTTTTGGCGCGTCCGACAGGGCCACTTCAACCCCAATGACTTCGAGAGGGCGTTGAAGAAGCTCGCGACGATCACGATGGCGGAGGACGCCGACGTGCCCCGCCGTCTCGTCTCCTTGCTCTGGTACATCCCGCTTTTTATGCAGTGGCAGGTGGAGCGGGTGCAGGAGAACAAGGGCGACGTGAACGCGTACATGGCGGCCATCACGAAGATGACGAACGAAGTCGAGCGGGTGCTCGGGATGCCCTAGCTTGTAGCGTCCCGCCTCTGCGTTGGCTGGCGCCGCCAGCGGCTAGGTCGGCGCCTTCGCTTTACGCCTCTCTAGCCCTGCTGCTGACGACGTGCTGCGCGATGCCCACGAGCGGGTGCCGACGTAGCTCTTCGGCGAACTTGCTCCTGCCGCATCTCGCCTCTCGATCGTCGTTGGCGGGGGAAGCTCACGTCGAAGTGAGCCGTGCAGGACGACCCCTGTCGCACCCTAAGGAAGCCTACCGATGGAGTCTGTGGTCATCGTGGTTCCCCATACCTACGACGCCGAGTTCATGGTGCGGCTCTCGCGAACCTGGCGCGTGATGGATACCGCAGGCGGCGGTGCGGCCATCGAGGACGGTGGCTCGAGGGTCTATGTCTCGCGCAACGACGCAGTGGCGGAGGATATGGATCCGGAGGCGCGCGCGCGGATCGCCGCGACGATACGGCAGCCGGTGTTCTATACGGTCGATTTCAGCGACATCGACCTGTGCCGGAGAGTGCTTGTCGCCATTGCCGACGATCCACGCCTGCTGGTCGAAAACGATCACGGCGTGTTGATCACGGGCGCAGACTTCGTTGGGGTTTTGCGGAGTCAGCCGGATTGGGACTGGCGTCGGGATGCTCCAACTTGACCGAGCCGACGACAGCGACCACCGCCCCTCACGACGGCGCGGGTTCCACGAGTCGTACAGCTTGACCGGCAAGGAGCGTGAGCCGTCGGTCGGCGCACTTGATACTATTCTGAGTCGCCGAATGATCCGACCCGAGAAGTACGAGAATGCTCTCCGGGCGCTGAACGCCGTGCTCGTGGCAGCACGTGCAATGGCTCATGAGGGACGTGCTCACGGCGAGCTAGCTGAGGTGCTCGACGTAGCGGAGTACCTTCCACGCCTGCTTGCCGAACCGGAGGAGCGTTCGGCGGAGTTCCGCGAACAACTTGCGGGGCTCGCGGCGAAGTACCCGACGTGCACGTTCGCGGTGGAACGATTTGACAGGCCCAATCTGGGACCTTGGTAGGCCCAGCCCCATTGAGCGTCGCCCCCTTGGCGAACCCCATGGCGCCGTCCGTCCGCCTGTTGCCGACGGCGAGCGATCCAAGAGACGATGACGACGATGCGCTTTGGTGAGCCATGAGCGGAGGCCGGTGATGGCTCTGCTCACGTACCCCGTCGTCCGGCGTCATATGAAAGGGACGAGCGGCTTCACCCTCTGCGATGAAGCCAACGATGCTCCGGTGAACCTCTCCCTCACCGAGGGCGAGTCCGTAATCGGTTGGTATCGCAACCCCGCCCCGTGGGAGGCTCACTTCTTGTCTTCACGTCGCACGCGATCTGGATGGTGGAGGGGGCTACCACAGAGCGGCTCGCACTCGCTGACCTCGTCGGGTACGAGAGCCCTGGGACGAAGGAGAGAGTGAGCGGCTTGCGCATTCGAACGAAGGATGGCTTTCGCTTCATGCGCGTAGCCGGCAGCTACGGCCCTTGCGGCAAGTTCAAGGACTTCATCGGATAGATGATGTGGGCTTGATCCGTCTTGGTGGACACCAACCCTACGGGGGAGAAGATGGTGTCCA
>CAZHHD010000021.1:0-129886 GCA_964531795.1 uncultured Polyangiaceae bacterium
CCACCAGGGTGACCTAGTTCCTGAGTCAGAAGGCTCGGCGCCGAAGGCGACGAACTTCGGACTCAGGACACTAGCCGAGCGCCGCTTACTTCGACGCGTCGATCCCCGCGTCGGGACCGCCGGCGCATCCGGCGGCGATCGATCCGTAGACGTTGCACGCGGCGAGGAGCGCGCTCTCGTTCGGACACGCGCCGACGTACGCGGTCGTGAGGTCCTTGCACGCCCCCTTTTGGACGTCCTTCTTGCACTGAGTCACCGCGCTCGTGCTCCCGCAGTCGGTGGTCTTGCACGCGAGCCTCAGGCAGCTCTCCCAGTCGTGCCGCGCCTTGCCGCAGATGTCGCCCGCGTGCTCGGCGAAACACGACGCGGTCGAGTTGTCGATCGCCGTCCCCGCGTCGAGGTTCGCGTCGACGAAGACGCTCCACGTCGCCGCCGGACCGCCGTCGGGGGTGAGCGGCGAGAAGACGCACGCCGCGCACGTCGCGCCGAGCGTGGAACGGATCTCGTTGTAGGTGACGCTGCCGGTGCTCGACGCCGCGTACGCCGCCTTCAAAGCGTCGATGTCCTTCTGCGTGCACACCGTTTGAATCGCCGGCGGCGGCTGCCACGTCGGCTTGATGTCGTTGGTCGTGATGGTCGTCGTCGTCGGGCACGTCCCCGGGCCGGCGTCGGGCTGGTCGCCGGGGCCGGTGTCCTGCGCGGGCAGGGGCTTGTGCGCGTCGCCGGCATCACCGCCGTCGGCCGCCGCTTCGGTGGAGTCGGAGGAGCAGCTCGGGAGCGCCATTGCACCGGCAAACGCCGACGCCGACGCCACGCTCATCATCACGAACCAACGCGCTCGCATCGCAGTTCCTCCCGGGGCAGTTCGCCGCATCCTCGTCTCGTGCGAGGCCCGAGGTCAACCGTCAATCCACCGCGAGGACCACCTTGCCGAACGCTTCGCGCGCCTCGAGCACGCGATGCGCCTCGCGCGCCTCCCACAAGGGGAGCACGCGATCGACCACCGGGCGGAGCTTCTTCGCGGTGAAGAACGGGACGAGCCGATGCAAGTCCCCCTTCGGCCCCATCGTCGAGCCGAGAAGCTCCACCTGACGGAAGAAGATCTGACGGAGATCGATCGCCGGGGTGAAGCCGGCGGTGGCCCCGCAGGTGACGACGCGCCCGCCCCAGCGAGTGGCGACGATGCTCTTCACGAGGACGTCGCCGCCTACGTGATCGATCGTGGCGTCGACGCCGCGCTTGCCCGTGAGACGCTTGCACTCTGCAAGAAAGTCTTGGGTCGTGTAGTTGAACGCCTCGTCGGCGCCGAGCGCCTTGGCGCGCTCCACCTTCGCGTCGGTCCCCGCGGTGGTGAAGACGCGCGCGCCGTGGAGCTTGGCGATCTGGATCGCCGCCGAAGAGACGCCGCTCCCCGCCGCTTGCACGAGCACCGTGTGCCCCGGCCTGACCTCGGCCTTCCGCACCACCATTTGCCACGCGGTGAGGAACACCAGCGGGATGGCCGCCGCTTCGGTGAAGTCGAGCCCCTCGGGGTACGGCGCGACGTTGGCGTCGGGGATGTTCACGTGGCGCGAGTAACCGCCCTGCGTGTTCTCGCCGAAGATGCGGTAGCGCGCGCACAGGTTGTCTTGCCCCGAGAGGCAGCGCTCGCACACGCCGCACGAGAGCCCCGGGTTCACGAGGATCTTCTGGCCCACGGCGCACCCGCTCGCGCCGGGACCGAGCGCTTCGATCTCGCCGGCGATGTCGGCGCCGAGACGATGCGGGTACTCGTGCTTCACGTTGGGGAGGCCGCGGCGCGTCCACAAGTCGAGGTGGTTCAGCGCCACCGCCCGCACGCGCACGCGCACCTCGCGCGGCCCGGGCTCGGGGAGCTCGATGGTCTCGCGTTCGATCACCTCGGGGCCGCCGTGGCGGCGGATCACCATCGCTTCGGTCTTCACGCTCGCGAAGCTACCACGGGGTCAGGCGAGGATCTCGGAGCGACCGGCCTCGCCCTCGGGCTCTCCAGGGGGCGGTGTGACGGCGTAAGAGAGGGCGAGCACCTCGACGAGGACGGTGCGGTAAACGACGTGCACGTCGTCGACGTCGATGTCGCGCTCGTCGGTGCGCTCGAGCGCCGCCTCGAGATGCTCGTGCACGAAGGTGAGGAGCGCCGGCTGCTCTTGGGCGATGACGTCGTCGAGCTCGAGCGGCTCTTCGGCGTGACGCGCGCGGAGCTCTTCTTCGAGGTTGAGCGCGTCGTTGGCGGCGGCGAGCTCGATCGGTGTCACCTCACGCAAGCGCGAGCCGAAGCTCCGCTCGAAGGCCATCCACACCGCGACCACGAGAAAATAGCCGAGCGCGAGCGCCGTCTCGTCGAGCGGGCGGCCGAGGACGGAGCTGGCCTTTTCGCTCACCTCGGGCTGCGTGCGCTCGAAGCGTTCGAACGCCGCTTCGAGATCGGGGTTGTTGTCGGCGGCGAGCTCGCGCTCGATCTCGGTCAAGACGCGCGTCCCGACCACCGCGTACTGCGGCACAGGGCGGATGGCCGACCCACGCGCCCACATGGCTACGCGCGCCTCGCGTTCCACGACGTCCACGCGACGCCGAGGGCCAAGACGAGCCCCATGAAGAGGACCGCGCGGCCGAGCGGGCCCGAGGTGATCGACTCGGTTCCGAAGTCGCCGTGGTACTGCGCGTAGGTGGCGCTCGTGGCGAGCCTGCGCTCGAGGATGACCGAGAGGGCCAAGACCAAGGTGGTGGGCGCCCCGCCGAGGGTCGCGACCGTGGTGAGCCGCCCGGCGCGCGCGGCCCGGGTGGCGGCGGCGAATCCGGCGGTCACCGAGCTCGCCGCGACCAGCACGAGCGCAAGATCGACGGCCGAGGGGATGGCGCGCGCCGGGGCCAGGTAGAGGTACGCCCAATCGGGGTGAAACGCGGCGAAGTAGCCGACGATCGGCGCGTAGACGAAGCCGGCGAAGAGGCTCACGAGCAAGAAGCACCGCGTGGTGACGAGCGGCCCGTCGTCCCTGTCGCGCACGTTGCGCGTGTACCAGGCGAGCAGGGCCCCGAGGGCGAAGCCCGAGAGCGGTGCGAGCAGGATGGGCACGGCCCCCCTTAGCTATCACGAGCGCGCGGCCGCGACGCGCGGTAAAGTCCGCCGTCCATGGCCCCGGACAAGCTTCGCGAGCTCCTCGAGGCGGTGCGCACGGGCGGCACCGACGTCGACACCGCGCTCACACGCCTCAAAGACCTCCCCTTCGTCGATCTCGGCTACGCCGTCGTCGATCATCACCGCGCGCTCCGCCAAGGGGTGCCCGAGGTCATCCTCGGCGAAGGAAAGACGGTCGACCAGATCGTCGGCATCGCCCGCGAGCTCGCGCGCACGGGACAGAACGTGCTCATCACGCGCCTCGACGCCGCGCGCGCCGAGGACGTCGTGCGCGAGGTCGAAGGCCTCACGTACCACTCGATGGCGCGCGTCGCGACGCTCGAGCAGGCGCCCATCCAGCTCCTCTCGGAGAAGCCGGTGGCGCTCGTGAGCGCGGGGACGAGCGATCTCCCCGTCGCCGAAGAGTGCGGCGAGACGATGCGCATGCTCGGGGTGAAGGTCGAGCGCATCTACGACGTGGGCGTGGCCGGGATCCATCGCCTCCTGCACAAGCGTGAGGCCCTCGAAGGGACGGGCGCGGTCGTCGTCGTCGCCGGAATGGAGGGGGCGCTCGCGAGCGTCGTCGGCGGCCTCGTGGAGGCGCCGGTCATCGCCGTCCCCACGTCGGTGGGCTACGGAGCTTCATTCCGCGGCATGGCCGCGCTCCTCGGCATGCTCACGAGCTGCGCCTCCGGCGTCACCGTCGTGAACATCGACAACGGCTTCGGTGCGGCGTTCGCCGCTTCACGCATCCTTCGCGCCGCGCGCGCGCTCGCCCCGCGGGGCGCGTGATGGCGCACGGCGGTCACGGCGACGATCACGGGCACGGCCACGAGCACGACCATGGCCCCTCGCACGGGCACGGCCATGGCCACGCGCACGATCACGGCCACGATCACGCGCATGCCCATGACCACGCCCACCCGCACGCGCACGACCACGCGCACGCGACGCGACGCCCGGATCTGCCGCGTGGGGCGGGGGAGGGGAAGCTCCTCTTCTTGGACGCGCCGAGCGGGCTCGCCGGCGACATGATCGTCGCGGCGCTGATCGATCTCGGCGTCCCCGAGTCGGTCGTCGCCGAGGCGGTGGCGGCGCTCGCCGTCACCGGGTTCCACGTGCACTTCGGCTCGCGGGTGCAGAGCGGGATCGTCGCCGGTCTCTTCGACGTGCACGTCGACGCCGCGCAGCCCGAGCGCACCTACGCTTCGGTGCGCGCGCTCCTCGACGAAGGCAAGCTCGCGCCGCGCGTCCGCGAAATCGCTCACGCGATCTTCGCGCGCCTCGCCGAAGCCGAGGCCAAGGTGCACCGCGCGCCGCTCGACGAAGTGCATTTTCACGAGGTCGGGGCGGTCGATTCGATCGTCGACGTCGTCGGCGCTGCCGCCGCGCTCGAGTACCTCGGCGCCGAGCTCGTCGTGTCGCCGCTCCCGATGGGGCGCGGCTTCGTCGCTGCCCGCCACGGCACGCTGCCGCTCCCCGCGCCGGCGACGGTCGAGTGTCTTCGCGGCTTGCCGACCTACGACGGCGGGCTCGCCTTCGAGTTCGTCACCCCTACCGGCGCAGCCATCGTCGGCGCGCACGCCAAGACCTCGGCGCGCTGGCCCGACCTCGCTCCCGAGCACATCGGCTGGGGCGCCGGCCACGCGACGCTCCCCGATCGCCCGAACATGCTGCGCGCCGTCCTCGGGGCCCCTGCGGGCAAGGAGGACACGCGCGCCACCCACGGCGAGCACGTCGTGCTCGAGGCGAACGTCGACGACGCGACCGGCGAAATCGTCGGCCACGCCATCGAGACGCTCCTCGCCGCCGGCGCGCTCGACGCGTGGGCCACCCCCATCACCATGAAGAAGGGACGCCCCGCGCTGACCGTGAGCGTGCTCGCCACCGCTCCTTCCGCCGAAGCGCTCGCGGCGCTCCTCCTCCGCGAGACGACGAGCCTCGGCGTGCGTCGCCACGCGGTCGATCGCGTCGAGCGCCCCCGGCGCGTCGTCGAGGTGACGACTCCGTACGGCGTCGTGCCGGTGAAAGTGGCCGAAGGGCCCTTCGGTCCGCCTCAGGTGAAGCCCGAGTTCGACGCGTGCCGCGAAGCCGCGCGCGCCCACGGGGTCCCGGTGCGCGTGGTCCTCGCCGCGGCCCTCGTCGCCTACGGCGTTCGGACTCCCTTTCCGCCGGCCTAGTCGATATGCTCCCCCCGCGCGCCCTCGCCCGGTCCACCCCGGGGCACTAGCCGGCGCGCGGAAGGCAACGGTTTTTTCATGAGCGTTTGCCCGCAGTGCAACACGCCGAGCAACCCGACGGACCGCTTCTGCAACTCGTGCGGGTTCTCCCTCGCGCAGGCTCCGGCCGCGCCTCCTCCCGCAGCGGCGCAGGCCCCGTTCGGTCAACCGCCGCCGCCGGCTCCGTTCGGCGCGCCGCCCCCGCCCCCGTTTGGCCAGCCGCCGCCGCAGCAGCAGCAGCAGCAAGGCTACGGCGCGCCGCAGGGCTACAACCCGCCGCCCGCCCAACAAGGTGGCGGCGCGTACGGTCCGCCGCCCGCCGCCCCCGCACCGCCGTTCGGTGCGCCGGCCCCCGCAGGGGGCGCGCAGCCTTCGCGTTGCCAGCAGGGACACGAGATCCCCGCCGGCGCGAGCTACTGCGCGATGGGTCACCCCATCGCCCTGGAAAACATGCAGTTTGCAAATGATGCCTACGGCGCTCCCGCTGCGCCGGCCCCCTTCGGCGCGCCGCCCGCGCCCGGTGGCTACAGCGCGCAGCAGGCCGCGCCGCAGTACGGCGCTCCGCCTCCACCGGCGCAGCAGCCGTTCGGCGCGCCGCCGCCGCCCGCCCAAGCCTACGCGCCGAGCCCCGGCGTGTACGGTCAGCCGGCGCCGCAGCCCGCGCCGTTCGGTGCCCCGCAACAGCCCGCCTCGTACGGACAGCCCGCGGCGGCCCCCTTCGGCGGGGCCGCGCCGCAGCCGGTCCCCGCGGCCGATCCGACGTCGCCCGCACCGGTCGCCGCGCCGCAGCTCGGCAACCGCATGCTCCGCGGCTTCCTCGTCTCCTTCCAGGCCAACGCGTCGGGCGAGTTCTGGCCCCTTCACGGCGGCCGCGTCACCGTCGGCCGCGCCAACGCCGGCGAAGCGGTGGACATCCCTCTGGGCGACGCGACGATCTCCTCGCGCCACGCCGCACTCCTCGTGGACAACGTCTCGGGCGCCATCCACGTCGAAGACACCGGCTCGACCAACGGCACCTACGTCAACGACGAGCACCTCGGCTTCAACGGTCGGCGTGAGCTCAAGGACGGTGACCGTCTCCGCTTCGGCGGCTTCACGACCATCGTGAAGGTCATCGGTCGCGTCGGCTGACGCGCGTCCTTCGCCTCCCGCCCCCACTCTCGTTCTCTCTCTTCCCGTACCTTCCTGGAGCGACGCACACGATGCAGCGAACGAACTCGGCCCGCCGCGGTCGGCCCTTCCTCTCGGCCCTCCTCTTCTTGGCTGCCGTAGCGGTCCTTCTGTCGCGGAGCGGCGTCGCTTCGGCCGCGCCCGAAGTGCACATCCTCCGTATCGATCCGCGCGCCGGCGTGGCGAACGGCGCGCCGCTCCTCACGACGGTGGTCGAGCTCGTCGAGTTCAAATCGCTCTCCGACGCGATGCGACCTTGCGCCAATTCGACCGGCTTCGCGCCCACGAGCGACTGCATCAGCGGCCAGCTCGAAAACCCGGCGAACCTGTTTACGCCGCTCAAGTTCCCGCAAGGGCGCGAGCGGCTCCTCGTGAAGGTCGCCGGCGCCGACACGCTCGCTTCGCTCGAAGGCGCGCCGGTCAAGTGGCGCGACGCCAAGAACCAGCCGGGCGTCGGCACCGCGTGGCTCGTCGCTCTCGACGCTGCGGCGAGCATGGCCTCGCGCTACCAGGAGGCGCGCGTCATCGCCCGTCAGTTCGTCGAGGCCATGGGGCCGAACGATCTGATGAACATCCAGATCTTCGACGACCGCATGGTCATCCAGAACTCGGGATGGAAGACGGCGGCCAAGGCCGACCGCGACGCCCTGGTGAGCACGCTGAACTCGCAGCCAGGGACCGCCGTCTCGCACGGCCCGAACCGCGCGCTGTTCGACACCCTGAAGGGGCTCACCTCCGATTCGTTCAGCCAGCTCGGCAACATCGGCGGTCCGCAGAACATCCCGCTCCACCAAGCGATGGTGGTGCTCTCCAACGGCGCGGGTCGCAACGACGCCTCGAGCGCCGCGCCGAGCGCCGCGCTCTTTCACCAGTTCGTCACCAAGGGGCGCTTCCCCGAGGACAACACCAGCGCGCCGAAGACGCCGCTCCCGGTGATCAGCGTGTGGCTGCCGCAGGGCGGCGGGCTGATGAACGACGTCTACCGGAACAACGACCAGCAGTTCATGCAGTCGCTCGCCAACCCGGAGATCGGCGGCTTCTTCGACATCGTCCGCGACGGCCAAGGCGCGGCGAAGGGCAAAGCCATCCTCGGCGCGGTGAACAAGCGCTTCGACGAGATGTACATCGCCAAGTGGCGGCTCTCCTGCTTGAACCCCTCGGTCGCGCAGACCTTCGACCTCGAGTTCCCCGGCACGTCGCCGCAGCTCAAAGGCGACGCCAGCTTCGCCGACGTCCCCATCGGCGTCGATCCTTCGCAGTGGCCGCTCGACATCGACGTCGCCAAGACGAAGGCCCAGGCCGAGGCCGATCCGGTGCATCCCGGCGGCACGATGAAGATCTACGGCAACTTCTGCTGGTCGGGCGACTCGAAGCGCGCCGAGGCGTACTTCATTCCCGCGGGCAGCAAGCCCGATCCCAACGTGTCTTCGTCCGACCTCGCGGCGGTGAAGCGCGCGCAGCAGAACCTCATCGCGCAAAACCTCCACGCCAGCGCGACCGAGGCGAACGACTCCTTCGCGACCTTCAGCGTGCCCGACGAAGAGACGATGCTCGACGGCAGCGGCGACAACGCCGTCGTGCGCGTCCTCGTCTACGACAACGTCGCCCACCGCGCGAGCGGCCACGACGAGAAGACCATCCTCACGCTCAAGGGATCGAAGAAGCCCTTCAACCTCCTTCTCATCCTCGGCATCACCGGCGGTGTGGTGGTCATTCTGCTCCTCGTGGTGGTGCTCCTCCGCGGCGGAGGCGGGAAGGGGAAGCGCGGTCGTGGCGCACCCCCGGCCCCGGTCGGTCCGCAAGGTGGCGGTGGCGGCTACGTCCCGCCGGGCCCGGGCTACGGCGGTCAACCGCAGGGGCCGTACACGCCCCCCGGACCGGGCGGCGGTTATCCTCCGCAAGGTGGCGGATACGCCGCGCCGATGGACGCGTACGCCGCTCCGCCCGCGCCCCCCGTCGCGATCCCTGCGTTCGTCGCCTCGGCACCTGGCGCGGCCGTGGGCGCGCAGGCTGCGGTCGTTCAAGTGCAGTGCCCGGCGTGCCAAGCGCTGACGATGGCGACGCCGGGTCAGCCCGCCGTGTGTTTCTCCTGCGGGCAGCCGCTCCCCGCGGGCTTCGCAGGAGGAGGTGGGGCCCTCGAGGCCTCTACCTTTCCCGCTCACCGGTGGAATGCCGGTGCAGCCGGCCGCGCCTCCGCCCAATCCCTACGCGAGCTCGGGAGCCATCATCTCGGGTAGCGCGGGCGAGTTCGCGATTCGACCCGGGGCCGAGATCCGCGTCGGTCGCGATCCCTCGCAGTGCGCGGTCACGCTCGGCGAGCCGCGCGTGAGCGGCGTGCACTCGACCTTGAAGTTCGAGGGGGCGCAGCTCTGGGTGCGCGACGAGACATCGAACAACGGGACGTATGTCGGCGGCGCGCGCATCGCGCCGGGCGCGTGGGTCCCCGTGCCGCCGGGAACGGAGCTCCGCTTCGGCCCGGTCGAGTTCCACGTGCGCTTGGACGCGTGAAGGGGGGCCCGCGTGACCAAGCTCCCCGCCGTCGAGTTCGCCGAGCGCTCCGATCCTGGGCGTGATCCGACCAAGCAGGTGAACGAAGACACCTGCCGCTACGGCGAGACGCCGCTCGGCCACTTGGCGGTGACGTGCGACGGCATGGGGGGACACGAAGGGGGGCGCGAGGCGTCGACGATCGCCGTCGCCACCATCTTCGAGACCGTGCTCGGCGCGTCGCCCGACGCCTCGCCGCCGGAGACGCTGAGGCGCGCGCTCGAGCTCGCCAATCAGAAGGTGTTCGGCCTGGCGGCGAAGGGGCACGAGGCTTCTCGCCCAGGATCGACGGTGGTCGCCGTCTTGCTCCACGCTGGCGGCGCCGAGATCGCGCACGTGGGCGACAGCCGCGTGTACCTCCTCCACGGCGAAGGGGTCGAGCAAATCACCCACGACCACTCGATGGTCCAGCAGATGGTCGACGCGGGGCTCATCACGCAAGAAGAAGCCGCGCATCACCCCAACGCGAATCAAATCTCGCGCGCGCTCGGCATGCAGGCCGACGTCGAGGTCGAGGTGCGTCGCGGGCCCGTCCCTTACGTCACCGGCGACGTCTTCATCCTGTGCTCCGACGGCCTGTGCGACCTCGTCGGCAAAGACGACATGCTCCGCATCGTCGGCTCGGCGCCGGTGGCGCAAGCTGCAGGTCAGCTCGTCGACTTGGCGAACGCGCGTGGCGGGCACGACAACATCACCGTGCAGCTCCTTCGCGCGAAAGAGAGCGCGATCGTGCTGCCGGGGAGCGGCGTGGCCCCGACGGTGGTCGACGCCGTCAGCAAGACGGTGGTCGACGAGAGCCCACGCACGACCGAGGTTCCGGGCGCGATCCGCGCGACGCCGCCGGCCCCGGTGAAGACGACCACCGACCCCCCGCCGGGGCGGAGCTCGCCCGTGTTGGCCGTGGGGCTCCTCCTCGCCGCGGTCGGCATCGCCATCGCCGGGGCCGCCTTCTACTTCAGCCTCCAGCACAAGAAGCGCCCGGTGCCGGCGTTCGTCGCCGAGGACGCCGCGCCCGCCGCGCTGCCGAGCGCGACGCTCGAAGGGGGAGCGAAGGTCGAGGTCGCCGAGCCCAGCCCCGCCCCCTCGAGCTCGGAAGCGACCGACGCCGCGCCCCTCGCACCGCTGGTCGCGCCCGACGCGGGGGTGCCACATCTTCACAGAAGGCCGCCGCCGGTCCCCACGGCGCCGCCGCCCGCGCCCTGACTCGCTCGTCGTTCAGCGACGGAGGAGCAGCACCGCCGCGACGGCGAGCATCAAGAACACCGCGCCTGTCCCTGCGGCGATGGCGATCCACACAGCCGAGAGCGGTCCGCGCGCATGGGCGAGCTCGGACGCGCGTGGCGCACTCTTGGAGGCGTCGGGCTCGGGCGTGCTCGACGCTCGCGGCGCGCTCGACGCCAAATTGGCGGCTTCGTCCCGCACGTCTCCCGCCGGCGGATCGGAGCTCGGCACGCGATCGCCCGCTTCGGCGAGTCGCGCGGCGCGACCGGCGAGCGCCTCGGCCGCGAGCCGCTCCACCCAGCCTCCGACCACCGACGTCGCCGCCGCCTCCCCCGCCGCCTCGAGCGCACGCGCGAAGTCACGCGCCGTGGCGAAGCGATCCGCCGGGTCGCGCGCGAGCCCGCGCAGCACGACGGCGTCGAGCGCCTTCAGCATGCGCCACGCCGTGTGATCGAGCGTCTTTTCGCTGGCCGGCACGAGATCGCTCGGCGGGCGCACGACGTCGAGGAGCACCTTCTCGCGCGTCTCTTGTTCGGTCTCGCCGAGGAAGAGCGGGCGCGCGGCCAGGGTCTCCCACAAGACCACGGCCGCCGCGTAGACGTCGCTCCGCCGCGTCACCTCTTCGCCGAGGAGCTGCTCCGGCGACATGTACCGGACCTTCCCTTTGACCGTCCCTTGCTGCGTGACGTGCAGGCGATGCAGCGCCTTGGCCACGCCGAAGTCGAGGACGCGCGCCGTGCCGTCCACCCCGACGAGGATGTTCTGCGGGGACACGTCGCGGTGCACGATGCCGAGCGGGCCTCGCGTGGGGTGCGATGCTTCGTGCGCGGCGTGGAGCCCGTGGAGCACGCCGGCGAAGATGGACACCGCGATCTCCGGCGGCACGGTCTCTTTGGCCACCACCGTCCGCCGCAGAAGGTACGAGAGCGACTCGCCGTGCACGTACTCGAGCACGAGGAAGATCTCGCCCCCCTCGACCACGACGTCGAGCGTGGGGACGACGTTGGGGTGGCGGATCCGACCGACGAGGCGCGCTTCGTCGACGAACATGGCCACGAAATCGGGATCGCGGGCGTAGACAGGGCGGAGGCGCTTGATCGCCACCGTGCGAACGAAGCCCGCTTGCCCCATGAGCTTGCCGACGTGGACCGTCGCCATTCCGCCGGACGAGAGCACGCCGTAGAGCGCGTAGCGCCCGATGACGAGCGGCGGCGCGGCGGCCTCTTCACGCCCGGTCACGATCCCAAGATACCCGAGAAACGCCGATCGCCGGCGAAGGCCGTGTGGGGCCCGAAGCGCACGTTTCGTACGTTTCGCATTGACCTTGTGTGGGGATTCCTCGTTGATCTCTTCCGTGATTCCCGGACTCGGCAAAGAGACGGTTGCTCTCGGCAGTGCACCCGACAACGACGTGGTCCTTCAGGGACCGGGAGTCGCTCCGCACCACGCCCGCGTCGTACGGCAAAACGGGCAGCTTTACTTCGTCGACCAAGGGGCGGCGCCGAGCTTCGCCAACGGGCAGCCGCTCGCGCCGGAGCAGCCCGTCCCCTTCGACTTCCGCACGCAGTTCGCGCTCGGCCAAGTGCCGGTGCCGCTCGCGCACCCTGCCATCGTCCTCATGCTTTGCTCGTCGGGCACGCTGCAAGCGCCGCGC
Source organism: uncultured Polyangiaceae bacterium (assembly GCA_964531795.1). Classification (GTDB taxonomy): domain Bacteria; phylum Myxococcota_A; class Polyangia; order Polyangiales; family Polyangiaceae; genus CAZHHD01. Next base: position 11,945 of record CAZHHD010000021.1, read on the forward strand.
GGCCAGGTGCTCGTCGGGCGGGATCCCGCGCGCTCGTCGTTCGTCATCGCCCACGCGGCGGTGAGCTCGAACCACGCCACAGTCATGCTCGATCGCATGATGGTCGCCGACACCGGATCGACCAGCGGCACCTACGTCGCCGGGCAGCGTATCCCCCCGAATCAGCCGGTCCCCGTCGACCCCAACGGCGTCATCGCCTTCGGCCCCGTGCCGGTCGCGGTCTCGCTGCTCGCGCATTTTGCCAACGCCGTCGCCGGTGCGCCGCCCCAAGGGGCGCCCGTTCCCGCGGTGCAAGCGAACTACGGTCCGCCGCCGCAGGGCATGGCGGGAGCCGCCGGCGGGCCTCCGCAGCCGGGCGCACCCGGCGCCGAAGGGCAGCCGGGCGGAGGTCCGCGCAAGCACCGCACCGTCATCGGTGAGCTGTCGCTCGACAAGCTCGCCTCGCAAGTCATCACCATCGGCCGCACGCCGGAGAACCAGATCGTCCTCCCGCATCCGCAGGTCTCGTCGCGTCACGCGCAGATCCTGAAGCAGGGCGACCAGCTCATTCTCGAAGACCTGCGCTCGGCGAACGGCACCTTCGTGCGCGGACAAAGGCTCGCGCCCGGCCAGCGCGTGCCGATCTCCAACGGCGAGAAGGTCCTCATCGGGCCGATGCCTCTGCTCATCCACATCGCCGGGCAGCAGGTCAACGTCGTCGTCGAAGACCAGCAAGCCTCCTGGGCCGGCAAGCCGCTCTACGAGATCGAAGCGTGGGACCTCACGCTGCAGGTCCCCGATCGCGACAACAAAGCGCAGATGAAGGTCTTGCTCGACCACGTGTCGTTCAAGGCGCTGCCCGGCGACATGATCGCCCTCATGGGCCCCTCGGGAGCGGGGAAGACGACCCTGCTCTTGACGCTCAACGGATACAACCCTCCGACGAGCGGGCAGGTGCGCATCAACGGCGAGGATCTCTACCTCGTCTACGACGCCCTCCGCGGCTCCATCGGCTACGTGCCGCAGGACGACATCGTCCACCCCGAGCTCACCGTCTTCGAAGCGGTGAAGTACTCGGCGCGCTTCCGCCTCCCGCCGGACTACTCGGAGCAAGAGATCGATCGCCGGGTCGAGGAGACCCTGCGCGACCTCGGGCTCGAGGCGGTGAAGAACCTGCAAATCGGCAAGCCGGAGAAGAAGGTGCTCTCCGGCGGTCAGCGAAAGCGCGTGAACATCGCGCTCGAGCTCGTGACCGATCCGGTCATCCTCTTCTTGGACGAGCCGACCTCGGGCCTCGCCGCCGACGACACGACGGCGCTCATCACGCTGCTCCACGACCTCACCAAGAAGACCGGCAAGACGATCGTCATGACGATCCACCAGCCGGCGAAGGACGAGTTCGAGAAGTTCAACCTCTGCTTCATCATGGGCTACGGCGGTATCCCGACGTACTTCGGCCCCACCGGCGCGCCCGCGTACCAGTTCTTCAACTCGATCCAAGAGCGCACCGGCAACACGCAGCGCGTCGTCGACAACCCGCGCGACATGTTCGACATGTTGAACGTGCGCGAGCGCGCGATGCTCGAGCAAATGAAGCAGCGCGACCCCAACACGCCGCGCGCGATGGCGCGGCTCGAGGCGGCGCGCGGTTGGCGGGCGGAGTTCTTCCGCAACGAGAACCCGGTCTACCAGCGCATGTACTCCGGCCCCCGCGCGGTGGGCGGGCAGCAAGGAGCGAACAAGGGGGTTCCGCACCGGGCGAACGTGGCGCTCTTCCGCCAGCTCGGGCTCCTCATGTCGCGCTACTGGAAGGTGAAGATCCGCGACCGCTCGGGCGCGGCGATCATGTTCCTACAAGCGCCGGTCATCGGCATTTTGCTGGCGGCGACGTTCGCCGGGCAGAAGGACAGCATCCCTTACTGGTGCTTGGGCGCGCTGCAAGAGCTCGCCAAGAAGAGCCCCGACACGCAGAGCGCGACGAGCGATCTCCTGAACACCATGAAGACCACGCCCGACCACACGGTGGCGATGTTCTTCGTGGCCGTGAGCTGCATCTGGTTCGGCACGAGCAACGCCGCGCGCGAGATCGTCACCGAGCGGGCCATTTACCTGCGCGAGCGCATGGTGAACCTGTCGCTCTTCAACTACGTGATGTCGAAGTACATCATCTTGAGCCTCGTCTGCATCGTGCAGTGCGCGATGCTCCTCGCCATCGTCTTCTTCTCTCTCGGCTTCGAGGGGGGACCGGTGGCGTTCTTGCTCGAGCTCTTCATCATGGTCGCCGTCAGCATGAACGCGACGGCGCTCGGTCTGCTCCTCTCGACCTCGGTCGAGTCGGCGGAGGCGGCGATGGCCTTGACCCCCATCGCGCTCATCCCGCAAATCGTGCTCGGCGGGCTCATGGTCCCCATGACCACGAACCCGATGCTCAAGCCGCTCATGTACTTGATGCCGGCGCGCTGGGGCTTCGAAGGGGCCATCGCCGAGGAGCGAGCGGCCATCGCCAACCTGCCGGCGTGGGTCATCGACCTGCACAAGCCGGGGACGAACTCCGCCCCCGACTTCGTCTACAACGGCCAATTTCACTGCGCGACGGCGCAGATCGCCAGCGACACCATCGCCGGCGCGTGGGGCTTCACCGAGTGGGACCAGACGTGGATGCCCTTCGCCGTCCTCTACGGGATGACGCTGCTCATGCTGCTCGTCCTGTTCGTCTTGCTCCGCCGCCGCGACCCGGTGTGAGTCGCGGCCAGAGAGGAGCCCCCGCCGCCGAAGAGCGCGCGGGGGCTCGCGCGATCAGAGGCCGTTGACCTTGGTAGGGACGAAGGTCGAGCTGAGCGCGCCGCCGTCGGGGCCGCCGTCGCCCGGGTTCGTGCCGAGCTGACCGCGGTCGTTGATCCCCCAGCAGTAGGCCGTCCCGTCGTGCTGCACCGCGCAGCTGAAGGTGTCGCCCGTGGCGATGTGGGCGACTCCGGTGAGCCCCGTGACCTGATGCGGGACCGGATCGCTCGTGACGGCGGCGCCGCCGTCGACCTTGGGATCGTGGCCGAGCTCGCCGTTCGCGTTGCTCCCCCAGCACCACACCGTCTCGTCGTTCTTGAGAGCGCACGAGTGCTCGTAGCCGAGCGCGAGCTCCTTGGCGTCCGAGATGCCGGCCACCTGCTGCGGCATCGCGCGGCATTCGTTGCCGACGTTCGGGCACCCGGGGTCGAGCGCGGTGGCGTGGCCGAGCTGCCCGCGGTTGTTGAAGCCCCAGCAGCTGACGTTGCCGCCGACGATGGCGCACGCGTGGTAGACGCCGACCGCGACCTCGCTCGCGCCGGTGATGCCCGGCACTTGGACGGGGGCGACGTGGTAGCCGAGGTCCGCGCCCGAGGCGTCGGCGCCGGCGTCGACGATCGACGAGCCGAGCGTGCCGAGGTAGTTCGCGCCCCAGCACCACACGGTGCCGTCCTGCTTGCGCGCGCACGCCGAGTCGCCGCCGAGATCGATCTCGACCACGTTGCTCAGGCCGCCGACCGGCGTGGGCGCGGGCGCCAGCGGGCCGGCGTCGGCGCCGATTTGTCCGTACTGGTTCGAGCCCCAGCACGTCACCGTTCCGCCGCTGCCGAGGACGCACGTGTGCGAGTCGCTCAGCGCGATGTGCGCGACGTCGGTGACACCCGACACCGCGACGGGCGACGTGCGGCAGGGGTTACCGAAGCAGAGGCTCGGTGCACCGGCCTCGCCAGCGTCGAGATCGAGCGCCTTGTCGTGGCCGAGCTGGTCGGTGTTGTTCTCCCCCCAGCACGAGAGCGTCGTGCCGTTGAGGGCGCAGGCGTGGTTGTAGCCGAGGCCGAACACGGAGCCGACCGAGGTCATCCCCACGACCGGCGCCGGGACCGGGTTCGCGCCCGCGCCCGACGTGCCGCGGCCGAGGTTGCCGAAGTCGTTCAAGCCCCAGCACTGGAGCGTGCCGTTGTGCGAGCCGCAGGTGAAGCGACCGTAGCCGTGCACGACCACCGGCGGCTCGGGGATGACGTCGGGACCTGCGTCCGTCCCGCCTTCCTTTCCGCCGCCTTCACCGCCGGCGCCGCCGTCGTCACCACTCGAACCGTCGTCGCCCGAGATGCTGCCGTCGTCACCGCCGCCACCGCCGCCGTCGGTCGTGGTGTCGCCGCTGGACGACGAGGAGGACGAGCAGGCGAGGGGGGCGCCGATCGCGAGCGCGAGTGCCGAGAGGCCGAGCCACGTGGAGCGACGGGAAAGGATGTGACGCATGGGCCCGGTCGTACCAGGTCCACGGCGGCTGACAATCCCGACGCGGAGGGGTCAGGGCGCGGGAACTCTGCCGTGGGGATCGTCGGCGAGGTTTCGGCAAAAGCCCGCAGCTTCATCGTGCGCCGCCGGCACGTCGAAGACGACGAAGTGTCCGTCCACGTTGGGCGGCGGAACGAACTGCGCGAGGACGCCGCTCGCGAGCCCGCCGGCGAGGTTCCCGGAAAGGCCTCCTGCGGGCACGGTGACGTCGCCGAGATCGCCGAACGCTGCTTCGGCCACCGGATGAATGCCCGGCGCTTGTCGCGGAAGCCCCATCGCCACCGATGCGATCTCGATGCCGTGCGGCGGCGCGTAGTTGTCGCCGGTGCCGTCGGCGTTCACCCCCTCGGTCTGGAAGATGCTCTTCGGCGCGAGCCCCGGCCGCGGGTGCTTGATGAGGAACGGCATGTAGTTGATCGGATCCGTCGGATCGACGATCGACTGCGCCAGGCTGATGGCCGGGTGAAAGAGGTCGAGCTCGAGGGCTTCGTCGGCGTTGGAGAGACCGAGGAGCGCGCGCACGACGCCGGCCACGCTCGGCGTCGGCTTCGTCTTCTCGAGGAGCGCGACCGAGATCATCGCCGAGGTCCCGGAGAGCACGCCGCCGCGGACCGAGCCGTCGGCCGCCATGAAGAGAGGGCCGTTCACGCCGCCTTGCGAGTGCCCGAAGAAGAGGAGGCGCGACGCGTCGAAGGCGATCTCGGTGCCGCCGCGGGCCACGCTCGCCGGGATCGTGAGGTGCGTCTCGGTGAAGAGGCGCACCTGCTGCACGACGTCGATGGCCGATTGTCGGCCGTTCGTCGCTGCGGCGATGGGGTTGTTCACGTTGAAGAAGTTGAGCTCGATCTCGGTCTCGGCGTTCGGATCGCCGATCGGGGGCGCGCCAGGACGCGTGCCGTGGAAGATTTGATCGACCCCCATGGACGCGATGCACTTCGCAGCGCCGGCGCCACCGACGCTGTTCCCCTCGTTGACCACCGAGCGGTAGTCGCCGCCCGTCCCGTGCGCGTAGACGATGAGCGGATAGCCCGTGCCGGGCATCGGGCAGGCGCTCGCCTTGGGGATGACCAGCGTGAAGCGGAGCGTGAAGGTGTTTTGCACCACCGGCTTGCCGCTCGCGTCGAAGACGAAGTTCCCGCCGTCGCCGAGCTTCGTGTAGGGGATCTTCCCTGCCTGGTAGTTCGGCGAAGGGCCGTACACCCCTTCGTAGACGTCGTAGGTGGACGTCGTCTCCGCCGCCTTCCACGTCGCCGGATCGACCGTCGGCGCCGGCACGCTGGCGCGCACGTCGTCGGCCACGGCGAAGAGCTCGGACGTCGGATCACCGGTGGTGAAGAAGGTCGCGTGCACGATGTCGGCGCGCGCGATGCCCGCGGCGTCGACCTCCTTCAAGCACGCGCCGAAGAGCCCCGCGGCTTGCGTCGCCGGCGCCGTGGCAGGCCCGAGCCCGAGCACCCCCTTCAAGTCGGCGCTCGGGTGCACGTCGCCGCCCCCTTCGCTCTTCACGCGCTTGGTCACGACGACCGCGTATTTCGTGCGAGGTCGAAGCGGGTAGCCCACGGCGGGGGACACGGCGAGCGTGTCAGCGAGGTAGTAGACCCCCTCGTCCTTTCGCCACTTCACTTGCGCGAGGTGACGTTGCCCCTTCTCCGGGGAAGCGGCGTCGCAGTCGATGATTTGCACCGCCGCGCCCGCGTCGAGCGAGCCTTTGGGATCGGGGAGGGAAGACGGATCGATGGGTCCGGTGAAGCGGAAGTATGCGACCCCCACCGGCGAGAAGCCCTTGATGAGCCCCTTCATCGCGCCGATGTACGTGGAGACGAGGATGTTGTTCCTCGGGTTGTACATCCCGGTCATGTGGATCGAGCCGTCCGGGTCGAGGCGAAGATCGCTCGGCCACGGGTGGTCGTAGAAGGCGGCGTCGTTCAGTCCGTCGAGCGAAGCGGGGACGACGTAAATGGCGTCGACCGAAGCGGCGCCCCCGGACGACGAGCACGCCGTCGTGCCGCCGTAGAGCGCCGTGCCCAGCGCCAGCAGGAGCGGAGCGAAGAGTCCCCTCTGCGCGGGGCGCGACCGAGCCGTGGACGGTGAATGCGACGAACGAGAAGAGGCGCGGCCCATGGGCCGAAGGTGTAGCATCCTCCACGTCGATGGGGCGCCCCCGCTTTGCCGCTGACTATCCCAAGGACGACGTCCTCGACGCGCTCCTCGAGGCGTTCGACCGCGGCGACTACCGCGCGGTGCGCGAAGGGGCGCCGAAGCTCGCCGCCGCGACCGAGGACGACGCCGTTCGCGCCGCCGCGCGCGATCTTCGCGCCCGCATCGACCCGGATCCATGGGCGGTTCGCCTGCTTTGGCTCACGGGTCTCTTGCTCCTGGGGCTGACGGTCTACTGGACCGTCGAATCGAACGGCCCGCACCCCGAGCCGAAGCGCGCCGCCCCCGCCGACGCGCCGAAGTAGCGGCGCGCGCTGTTCACCCTCGCCTCACGGGCGCTCAGAACTCCTCGAACTCTTCGGCGCGGAGGGGGCTTCGACCCGCGACGGCGCGGAGCGGGGCCGCACGCAAGCTCCGACCGCGGTCGCCCGCGGCGCGCGCACGCACCACGCTGGTGGGCCGCGCGGCGCGGCGTGCTTCGCGCGCCGGCTCGGGACGAACCGGCGCAACCTTGGGCTCTTTGCCTTCGCGCAGCTTGAAGGCCACCACCAGCGCTTGCAGGTGCTCGGCCTTTTCGGCGAGTCCCTCTGCTGTCGCCGAGAGCTCCTCGGTCTGCGCGGCGTTGGCCTGGGTGACCTGGTCGATCTGACTGACGCCGCCGTTCACCTGCTCGACGGCCGCGTCTTGCTCGCGCGAAGCGGTGGCGATCTCCGAAACGACCTCCGACATCGCGTTGACCGAGCGGAGGATCTCCTCGAGCGCCTCGCCCGACTGATTCACCTGCGCCGTGCCGCTCTCCACCTTCGAGGCCGCTTCGGCGATGAGCACGCGGATCTCCTTCGCCGAGCTCGAAGCGCGCTCGGCGAGGCTCCGCACCTCGGTCGCGACGACGCCGAAGCCGCGCCCTTGCTCGCCGGCGCGCGCGGCTTCCACCGCAGCGTTGAGCGCCAGGAGGTTCGTTTGGAAGGCGATTTCGTCGATGGTGGTGACGATCTCGACGACCTTCTTCGAAGAGCGAGCGATCTCGCCCATCGCCGACACGGCCGAGCCGACCACGTGGCTCCCGCGCGCCGCGGTCTTCTGGCTACTTCCGGCGAGCTCGGCCGCGCGCTCGGCGCTGTCGGCGTTCTGGCGCACGGTGGTGCCGATCTGCTCGAGGCTCGCCGCCGCCTCCTCGAGGCTGGACGCCTGCTGTTGCGCGCCGCTCGAGATCCCTTCCGCTGCCGAAGCGAGCTGCTGGGCCGCCGAAGCCACCTCGAACGACACCGTCTGCACGGTGGTGAGCGTGACGTGCATCGCGTCGAGCGCCGTGTTGAGCGAAGAGGCCATGCGACCGACCTCGTCCTTGGCGTGCACGGTGACACGCGCTGTGAGATCGCCGTGGGCCACACGATCGAGGACGCCGACGGTCTCCTCGAGCGGCCGCGAGATCGCCCGACCGATGACCAGCGCCGCGAGGCTCGCGAGGAGAAGCGCGGCGCCGAGGGCGGCGAGCGCCAAGAGCCGAGCTCGCGAAAACTGAGCCGCGCTCTCCTCGTGCGAACGCTCGGCGACGACCCGGCGCGACTCGAGAAGACCGTCCAAGCGATCTTGGATACGGAGCCCGAGCGGCGACGAAGCGTGGATGAGGTCGATCGACTTCTTCGGGTCGGTCGCCGAGAGATGCACGCAGGAGCGCGCCATCGAGGTGTACTCGGCGATGAGCGCCCGAAGCTCCACGATGCGGGCGCGCTCCGCCGGGACCGAGACCGTCCCTTCGACCTCGTCGAGGTTCGCCTGCGCGTCGCGCTCGAAGGTGTCGAGCTGGTGGAGCACGTCCTCGCGCTCTTCCTCCACGAGCATCCCCTGGCGGTACGCCCGCGCGATGCGCACGACCGAGAGCTCGACGCGGTGCGCGGCGTCGAGCCCCTGCACGTCGCGGCGGAAGGTGGTGTCGAAGGCGGCGGCGCCGGTCGACATGCCGAGGAAGGCTACGACGACGAGCAGCGCACCCATCGCCCCGAAGCCGAGGAGAAGCTTCGTCATCGTCTTGAGATCGTAAAACCAGCGCATGAAGAGGCTCCTTGAATCAGCGAACGTGGGAAGCATGGGCCGGCGGCGCTCCGCTCTCGCGAAGAGGCGCCGGCGTCACCGAAATGGCGCGCCGGTCCGCGTCGACGACGCGAACGCGGGCGCGACCGGTCGTCGGGTCGTAGGCCACGACGAGGGCTCTCTCTCCGCCAATCTTCTTGGCGACGACGGCGATGCCGCGCTCCTCGAGCCAGCGCTCCACGAAGGCGACGTTGCGATCGGCGACGCTGCGCTCGCCGGCGAGCGACGTCACGAGGTTCGCGCCGCCGAAGATCTTCGCCTCGAGACGGCCCTCGCGTGCGCCCAGGCGCGCGAGGCCTTCGAGCAGAGCCTCCATCGCGTGGTTGCCGAAACGTGCGGGGGTGACGTCGTCGACCCCGTCGGGGAGGACGAAGTGGTTCATGCCCCCCACGCGTGCCACCGGATCGTGAAGGCACACCGCCACGCACGAGCCGAGGACGGTGCGCACGCACGCGGGCTCGGCCGTCACGTGGACCCCACCGGCTTGAAGCGACACCTGGCGGAGCGCCGGTGCCTTGGGGGACTCGCCACGCCCCGTCGCGCGCGGCGCGTGCGCCGGCTTGTAAGCGGTGGGCCCGGCGGAGCGAAAGAGATCGCTCATCCAGTAGAGGTTCTCGGAGTGCCCGGCGAAGAGGTACCCCTCGGGCTCGAGCAGAGCGGCGATGCGCTCGTAGACCGCGCGTTGCGTGTCGCGTTCGAAGTAGATGACGACGTTCCGGCAGAAGATGGCGTCGAAGGTGGTGCGGATCGGCCACGCAGCGTCGGCGAGGTTGATGCGACGGAAGGTCACGAGCTCGCGCACCTCTTCGGACACGCGGTAGAGGCCGCGGCTGACGGGGGCGAAGAAGCGGGCGCGATCGGCGACGGGGACCGTGTGAAGCTCGGACGCCGCATAGACCCCCTCACGGGCGACATCGAGGACGCGGGTGTCGAGATCGGACGCGAGGACCTTGACGTCCCAGCCGGTGGCGCCGGCGAGGGCGCGGCGCAGAGTGATGGCGATCGAATAGGCCTCTTGGCCGGTGGAGCAGCCCGCGCTCCAAACGCGCAGACGACGGTCGCCGCTCCGCTCGGCCCGGGCGCGCAGCTCGGGGATCACCGAGCGTTCGAGCGCCTCGAAGTGGTGGGGCTCGCGGAAGAAGCTCGTCTTGTTGGTCGTCATGCAATTGAGGAGCTCGAGCACCTCCGCGTCTTCGGCGTCGAGCCCTTCGACCCAGTGCGCATACTCGTCGAACGACGCGCAGCCGGTCGCGCGCAGGCGCCGGGCGAGGCGGGCTTCGACGAGCGCGCGCTTCGAGTCGTTCAGCGAGATGCCCGCGCGCGCGCGGATCACCCGGCGAAGGAGCTCGAAGGCCTCGAGGGAGAGGCGAGGCGCGGGCCGCGCGTCGAACGTCTCGCTCACGGAGACACCCGGTGCGGGGCGTCGGCGATCTTGTCGGCGTCGAGGAGCAGGACGAAGCGTTTGGCCACGCGCCCGATGCCGGCGACGAGCGACGAGTCGGCGCGCGCGCCGAAGTCCGGGACGCTCTCGACGTCGCTCGGATCGAGGGAGACGACGTCGCAGACGCTGTCGGCGATGAAGCCCATCGTTCGCCCGTGCGCCGCGAGGACGACGATCACCGCGAGCCTTCCGTATTCCGAGGGAGGGAGCCTCAGCGCGACGCGCAGATCGACGACCGGCACCACCGCGCCGCGCAGGTTCATCACCCCGCGGACGTGTGGAGGCGTGTTGGGGAGGGGCGTGATGGGGGAGAGCCCGCGGATCTCGCGCACGGCGAGGATGTCGACCGCGTACTCCTCACCGGCGAGGAAGAAGCTCAGATACTGCGAGCCCGCGTCGTGCGGGGAGGTGGTCACTGCGGCGGACATGAGATCTCCTCACGAGGGTTCGAAGGCAGGCGCCCGCGCAGGGCATCGCCGCGGGCGGCGCGAAAGAGTGCCTGCACGTCGACGATCATCGACACGCGCCCGTTGCCGAGGATGGTGGCGCCCATGATGCCGTCGACGGCGCCAAAGCTCGCGTCGAGGGTCTTGACCACCACTTGAACTTGGCCGGCGATGTCGTCGACGAGCACTGCGAGACGCGCGTCGTCGGAGGCGAGGACGCACACGATCCCCGCGCACGGATCGGTCACCGCGCCGGGCACGGCGAAGATCTCGTGAAGCCGCGCGACGGGGATCGCCGCGTCACGCACGTCGAGGACCTGGCGAGGCGACCCGCCGACCGATCGCCCAGGGAGGTTCTTGAGCTGGAACGCCTTGGGGCGAAACGATTCGACCGTGGCGAGGAGCGGCAAGATGAAGGTTTGCGCGCCCACGCGAACCTCGAGCCCGTCGAGGATCGAGAGGGTGAGGGGGAGCTTGAGCGTGAAGCGCGTCCCCCGTCCGCGCTCGCTGGCGAGCGTCAGGGTACCGTTCAGCGCCTCGACGTTGCGCTTCACGACGTCCATTCCTACGCCGCGCCCGCTGAGAGAGGTCACGCTCCCCGCGGTGGAGAAGCCGGGGAGAAAGATGAGATCGAACGTCGTCGCTTCGGAGAGAGCTGCGTCGCGGCTCACGAGGCCGAGCTCGGAGGCCTTCGTGCGGATGGCGTCGACGTCGAGACCGCGGCCGTCGTCGTGCACCTCGATGACGACGCCTTGGCCTTCTCGGAAAGCGCGGACGGTGACCGTGCCTTGCTCCGGCTTGCCTGCGGCGCGCCGCTCGGAGGGCGACTCGAGGCCGTGGTCGATGGCGTTGCGCACGAGGTGCAAGAGCGGGTCGGCGAGCTGCTCGACCATCCCCTTGTCGATCTCGGTCCCTTCGCCTTCGATGATCAGCGCCACGCGCTTGTCGAGCCCGGCGGCGAGGTCGCGCGCCGTCCGGGGCAAGCGTCGGAACACAGCCGAGAGCGGCACCATGCGGATCGCCATGACCCGCTCCTGGAGCTCGCGCGTGTTGCGGTCCATGGCCGCCATCGCGTCGGCGAGGCGCGCGTCGCCCGCGGTGCGCGAGGCGCGCAGCGTGTCGCGAATGAAGGAGTGGCTGATGATGAGCTCGCCGACCAGGTCGAGGAGGCCGTCCACCTTCTCGGTGGCCACGCGAATCGTCGCGAGCTGCGCCGCCGTCGAAGGAGGAGCGCGGGTGTCGGGGGCGGGCTCGGGGGCCGCGGTGGGCGGGTCGTCGAAGAGCACGAAGCCGTCGTTCGCCCTCGGCGAAGAGGCCGCACGGTGCGGCGCGAGCCGCGCGAGCTCGTCGCGAAGCCCCTCGTGTGCGGGCGCGCCCCCACCGAGCCGAGATACGCCCACGAGCTCGCGGAGTGCGTCGAGAGCTCGAAGCAGCACGCCGGCGACGCCGGGATCGTAGGCCAAGGCGCCCGCGCGAAGCTCGTCGAGGACGTTCTCCACGAGGTGAGTCAAGGCGGAGACCTCGGTCAGCCCGAAGGTGGCGCTCGCCCCCTTGATGGAGTGGGCCGCGCGAAAGAGCGTGTCCACGAGCTCGGCGTCGGCGGGCGAGCGCTCGAGCGAGAGGAGCCCGTACTCGAGCGTCGCGAGGTGCTCCTCGAGATCCTCGTAGAGCGTGTCGGGGAGGCTTTCGACGTCGAGCATGTTGGCCTCACGGAAGGAGGCGCTGCACGACGCTCGCGATCACGCGATGGTCGAAGGGCTTCTGAATGCAGCCGTTGGCCCCCACGGCGCGGGCGCGCTCCTGGAGCGAGGCGTCGATGTCGGTCGTGAGGAGCACCGCGGGCGTCGTCTTCATCGACGGGCGCTCCCGCATGGCGCGGAGGAAGTCGAGGCCGTCCATCACCGGCATGTTGAGGTCGACGATCACGAGCTGGATCGACTGACGGTCGAGCTCGTCGAGCCCCTCCTGACCGTTCGAAGCCTCGACGACCTGGAACCCCGCGCGCGAGAGCGCGAACGAAACCAGTCGGCGAATGCACGGCATGTCATCGACGATCAGAGCCAAGCGATTCATGGGCGTCCCCCTTCCTCTCTGTTCAACGGCGACGCCCGAGGAACGTTAAGGAGGCGCGCCGCCGCGCAGGAAATCGCGCAGCAGACCGCGGCAGGGGCTGAAATGTCGTGGGTCGGGCGCTCGTGACGCGCCGACAGGCGCCTACATGCTCGCGCGGAGCTCGTCCCTCGAGCCGCGGCGCGCGCTCGGCCGCGCCACGGTGCCCGAGGTGATCGCCTTGTGCAGGATCGTCGGCGAGAGGCCGGGGGCGAGCGCGCTCGGCGTGACTTCGCTCGAAGAGAACATTTGTACGAAGGCGGGCGCGTGCTTCACGCGATCGACGATCGTCCGCTCCATGACCATCGCCGTGTACTGATCGGCGAGCCCCTCGGGGGTGTTGGAGTTCAGCATGATGTCGATGCCGTGGTGCTTCGCCACGCCGGAGAGGCCGGGCATGCGGCTCTCGACGGGCGACCAGCTGTCGGCGCAGGTGCCGTTCTCGCTGATCCCCCACACACCGTTGTCCGAGTTCAAGAACAAGGTCTGGTTCCCCGAGGTGTGGCCGGGCGAGCGCAGGAGCATCACGCCGTCGCCGAGCGCCACGTCGCCGTGGAGGAAGAGGACCTTCTCGGTGCGCACGCCGCGCTTGCCGTCGCGCACGAAGAACGCTTGCTGGAGCGGGTGAAGGTCGTCCCAGTCGTCCCACTCGTTCTTCGGCGCCAGCAGCGTGGCGTGGGGGAAGCGAGGCCTGTGCGTGCCGTCCGTCGTGCCGAGGAGGGTTCGAAGATCCTGCACGTGGAAGTGGTCGAACGCGACGTAGTCGATGTCCTCGGGGGTGACGCCGATGTCGGCGAGCTGCGCCTCGAGCGGCAAGAAGCGCTTCGAGAGGTACGGCTCGACGGCCTTGAAGCGCTCGATGAGCTTGGCGAAATACGGGGCCGTGCGCGCTCCCTCGACGTCGGTCGGATTGAAGAGGAGGTTCTTGAGCTCGCCCCCTTGGAGAAATTGCACGAGCACGCAGCGGTGCGTGAGGTTCACGAACGGCGCCGGCGAAATGGCTGCTCCCCAGAACGCGTACTTGGTCGGGTAGGGCGAGGTGATTTGATCGAACGTGCGCGCCGAGACGACGCGCGGTCCGGAGGCGAAGCGCGCGCGGAGCTTCTCCGCCCCGACGCGGATCGCGCGGAGGCGCCTGCCGTGGAGTGGTGTCCGCCACCCCTCGTCGAGCTCGGTCACAGGGGCGAGGCCGCGCGGGAGCTTCATGTCATCCATGGGTCACCTCAACGAAACCGACGCGAAGCCTCGACGAACCCGGGGTCCACGTTGCCGCGTTGAAAGTCTGCCTGTTGGTCCGCCGGCTTGAAGAGGAAGTAACCTCCCACCGCGGCGCCGGAGACGAGCACCGCGCCCCCAGCGATGAACGCCCAGGTCGGGATCTTCACCCCTTCCTTCGCTTCGGGGTCGAGGCTGACGGTGACGGTGCGCGACTCCTTGTCGGCGAGCGTCACCTCCTGCTGGTACGGGCGCATCCCTTTGGCCGTCACGTGGAGCGTGTGACCGCCGCTCGGGACCGTCCCCTCCCAGTGCCCGGTCCCCATCTCTTTGCCGTCGACGCTGATGAGGTCGCCGGAGTGCGCGTTCACCACGAGGCGCCCTTCGTGGAGCTCCTTCTGCAGCTTCACGTCGACGGCGGTCTCGGGCGCGTTCCCCACGGTGATCGTCGCGTCGTAGGGGACGAAGCCGTCTTTCGTCGCGTGAATGTGACGCGACCCGATGTCGACGAGCACCGGCTTCTCGATGGGCGACGTGCCGACCGGCTCGTCGTCGATGGTCACCGTCGCACCCGGCTCGTTCACCACGAGCTTCACCGTCGAGGTGAGCGACTGCAGCGTCCAGAGGAGATCCTCGGCGTCTTGCGCTTCCTTCGCCGAGATGATCTGCGCCCCCTCGTCTTTGTAGCGACGAACGAGCGAGATGACCTTGGAGTAGTGGCGGAGGTTCTTCTCGCAGAACGCCATGTTCCACAGGAGACGCGGGTCTTTCGACTTGTCGTAGGCGCTCTGGAACTTGAGCAGCGCGCCGGCGAAGTCTCCGTTGGTGATGAGGAGGCGCCCGGTGTCGTAGTCCGACTTGGCGTCGCCGGTGAGCGCTTGCGCGAGCGGAACCGTGCCCTTTGCCGCGCCGGCGGTCGCCGGTTTGGCCGGCGCGCCCGGACCAGCGGCCGGCGCCGGGGTCGGTGCGGGCTGCGCGAGGGCTTGGGTCCCGACGAAGACGAGAGCGAGCGCCGGGGCGAGAGCGAGCCTTTTCATTTCACATCCATATTGGTGAATGCGTTGTGCGACGGAGCGGCCGGAGGGGGCTTGTGCGAGGTGTGTTGCGGAGTCGACGTGGTGTGGGGCGGGCTCGTGCTCGCCGCCACTTGCGAGGCGCTGGGCGCGGCGCTCGCCGCGCTAGCGGCCGCGACGCCCGCGTCGGGCGCGCTGGGCTCGACGCCGGCGACCGACGCGCTCGGTGCCGCGCTGGCGCTGGGCGCAGCGGTCGCACTGAGCGCCGCGCTCGGTGTATCGCTCGCCGCAGTCGCCGCGCCGTGGAGACGCGGAGCGACGACGAAGAGCACGGTCGCGACGACGCCGCCGAGGAAGAGCGTTCCGCCGAGCCCCACGACGACATAGAGCGGCGTGCGGCTCGCGGTCGGTACGATCGACGGCGTCCCCGCGGCCCAATGCATGTTGGTGCGCTCGTTGGGCGAGCGCGCCGGCGCGGGGGTCGAGGCCATCACCGCGTGCCCCGCCGACGACGTCGCCAGCGAAGTGGGCGCGCCGCCCGGCCCGCTGGGGAGGGGCGTTCCTCCGGGGAGAGGAGTCCCCGCGGGGAGCGGGGTCCCCGAAGGGAGGTAGTGCGCAGGCGGCGGCCCGCTGGGGCTCCCGAGCACGCTGTGCGAAGAGGCGAGCGGCGATTTCGATCGCGCGTTCGCGCCGCCGAGGACGCGCGCCACCTTCTCCACGGTTGCGGCGCCGCGCTTGGGGGCGAAGGGGGCGAGGGCCTCCACGAGATCGAGCATCGTCGCGTAGCGGAGCGAGGGCTCGGTCTTCAGACACTTGCTGATGACCGTGGCGAGACCGGGCGGAAGATCCGCGCGGTATTGCCCGGGCGGCGTGGGCATGTTGCGCAGGATGCCGGCGACGACCTCGGGCATCGACTCGCCGTCGAACGGGACGTGCGCGGTGAGGAGCTGGTAGAGCACCACGCCGAGCGCCCAAATGTCGGCGCGGGCGTCGACGTCGCGCGCTGCGGTGAGCTGCTCGGGCGAGAGGTAGAACGCCGAACCCAACACCGCGCTCGTGCGCGTGAGCGAGGCGCTCGTGCGGTCCATCGACTTGGAGATGCCGAAGTCGAGGACCTTGATGATCACCGAGTGATCGGGCGTTCGCGCGGCGAAGAGGTTCGCAGGCTTGATGTCGCGGTGGACGATGCCCGCGGCGTGCGCCTCGGCGAGCGCTTCGCTCGCCTGGAGGATGTAGTCGACCGTCTCCTCGACGCCGAGGGGGCCACGCTTCTCGAGCGTCGCCGCGAGGTCCTCCCCCTCGAGGTACTCCATCACCATGTAGGGCGCGCCGCCGGGGAGCTCGCCCACGTCGCTCACGCGCGCGACGTGCTCGCCGCGGATCTTCGCCGCGGCGCGCGCTTCGCGGGCGAACCGCGCCACCACCTCGGGGTTCGAGAGGGCCGCGGGGAGCAGGAACTTGATGGCCACGCGCTGGTCGAGCGAGACGTGGGTCGCCGCCACGACGACGCCCATGCCCCCCTCGCCGAGGACGCGCTCGATGCGGTACTTGCCGGCGAGGATCTCGCCGGGTTGAACCGGCTGGGTCATGGGAGAACGCCTGCGCGCTGGATGCGACGCACGTGTCCTGACGTCATGTCGGTCCAGTAGACGTTGTCCTTGTCGAGCACGACGCCGCGCGCGCCGCTCTCACCGGAGGAGACCAGCACCGGCGCCGACGTCTTGGTCAGCGAGAGCGCGTAGACCTCGTCGGCTGCCGTCGTCCACGCGAGGTAGCTCGAGTTTCCAGGGAACCCGTAGTCGGTCGCGATCTGATGGGGAACGTTGATCGGCTCGGTCCCCTTCGTACGAAAATCCGCGGAGGCGACGACGATGCCCGGCGTCGTGCTAGCTGCAGACTGCACGGTCGAGCGTGGGAGCACGAGAATGTGACCGTTGGTTCCCGGGTTGATGACCTGCCAGTAGACGTTCGTCTGGTCCTCGGTGATGGGCCCGCCGACCGGCGCCTCTCCCGGCCCCGTTGGCGGACTTCCGATGCCGTACGAGCTCGGATCCGAGAACTGGTACCCGGCGTAGGCGAGGACACCGGCGTCGGTGGTGGCGAGCGCCCTCCCGTCGACCTTGGTGACTGCATTGGAGTCGACGTAGATGTCGGTCACGCTGTTCGCCAGCGAGAGCTGGCCTGCGCCGCCGTCGGTGAGGACGTACTCGCGTCGGTAGGCCGTCGCCCCACCGTCCGCCTCCGTCCAGTAATCGTTGTCGGGCGTCCCCGCGAGCGCGGTGACGGCACCGAACGTTCCGATCGCTGGGAGAGCGGCGCCCGACGGGACGCTGACCTGCGTGATGCCGGCGACGCCGTGCTCGGCGAGGAGCAGGCGACCATTCACCACGACGAGTCGGAACGCCGTTCCGGCCCCACCGTCCCCTGGCAACACGTTGGAGACGGCCCCGCCCGCCTTGGCGATCTTGTCCACGCGGCCGCCGCGCGAGACGAAGTAGACGTAGTTCGAGTCCTGAGCGATCTGCGTCGGTGTATCGGCATCGACGAGCGTTTCGGGGAGCGGAGGTCCCGCGTCGACGCCACCGTCGAGGTCGCCGTCCAAGCCCGTGCCGTCGAGCCCGCCGTCGCTGATGGGGCCGGCGTCGTCGTTCGTCCCCGTCCCTGCGCCGACGGCGGAGGCCGGCCCGCAGAGCGGCGCGTCGTTGGCCTTCGGTGCGCAGCCGGGGACGTTGCCGTCTTCGACGACGCCGAGCGCGTCGCCCGATTGGATGCGCGCGCAGTAGGCGGCGGGGAGCACCACGCGCCCGTTTTGCAACGTCCAGCCTTCGGGGGTGTCCCTGTCGAGCGCCACGTAGCAGGCGTTGCCGACGCAGTCGCCCTTGTCGCCGAGCGGCGTGGCGATGGCGAGGTCGAAGACCGCCTGGGCAGGCGCGGGCGCCGAGCAGGTCGCCAGATCGAGATCGAGCTTGTGGAAGCCGCCGAAGCACTTGGCGACGTCGAAGCAGACGCCGCCGCCGTCGGGGGTGCCGCCGCCGAAGACGAGCGCTTCGTCGTAGTCGGGGAGCGTGCTCGAGTCGATCGTCGCGCTCGCGCAGCCGCCGTTGAGCGGAGTCTCGTCGTCGGCGCAGCCGGAGGTGATTTGCAAGAAGCCGTCGTCGATCGTCGAGCCGGCGAGCGGGTGCAGGCTCGTCGCGCCGATCGATCCGTCGGAGCTGAAGGTCCCGGAGGTCTTTCCGTTGTCGTCGATCCAGCGGAGCGGGAGGCGAAGCAGCGCCGAGCGATCGGTGGGGATGGTGGTGATGGCGTCGCGCACGATGCGGGCTTGATTGCCGCGGAAGGCGACGGCGCGCACACGCACGGTGGCCCCGGGGTTCTTGCGCCCGACGACCGCGAGGGTCGCGGGGAAGTGGACGGTGCCGTCGGGGGCCACGCGCTCGGCGAAGCCGAAGATGATCGTGTCGTGGTGGGTCACCGGGTCACGCTCGGCGACGTAGATGCCGACGGCGTCGACGTCCTTCGGCGCGTGCATGTCGGTCTGCACCGCGAGCATCAGCTCGCCGGGCGCGGGATCGGTCTTCGCGCAACCCGCGTAGAGAGACAGGGTCGCGACTGCGGATCCGAGCGCCAGGACGAAACGAGAACGCATGGTAAAGGGGCCCCCCTCGAGACCTCCTCAGCGTATCAGGCGGCCGCCGCGTGCTCCAGGGGTGCGACGGCCCTCGCTCGCGCTACGGACCGACGAAAGAAGCCCAGGCCACGCGGTGAACTGCCCCAAGCGGCTTCGTGAAGACAGTGTAGTAGACGTACGTTCCGTCGGCGTAGATCTGGCGCGCGTGCTGGCCCGTGACGAGCGTGACCGGCGACGCAGGTGCCAAGCGGCTTCCCCGCAGGTCGCCCGCGGCGTTGGTCCAGAAGATGTGCCCGTACGCCGGCTCGTCGAGCGCGAGCCCTTGCCCCGGCTCGCCGGCCGGTGCGCTCAAGTCCTCCGGCACCGTGAGGTACGGCGTTCCTGGGGTCGACGCGTTGGTCTTCACCGCGAAGAGGATGTTCCCCTGCGTCTCTGCCTGGATGTAGTAGGCGTTGGCGTTGTCGAGGGCGAGCCCGCCGCTCGTCAGCATCGGGTTCGAACGGATCGGTCCGCGCACCGCGGTGTCGAACGTCGGGCTGTTCTGACGCCACACTTCGATGTCGGTGGCCTTCTGCGTCGCGCCGACGACGTAGACGTTGCCGGTCGTCGGATCGGTCGCCATTTGCGAGGGGACCGGGTTCACGCCGCTCGGGATCTGCCCCAGGTACGTCTGCGTGCTCGAGCACGCGCCCGCGGTGCCGGGGACGCAGTTGCGGATCAAGGTCGTGGACTCGACGTACGCGAGCTGTGATCCGGACCGGCCGAGCAGCTTGAGCGACCCGCCGAACATCGACGTGCCGTCGGTGATCACCGCGCCGCCGGCGGTCGGAACCACGTAGAGCACGGTGGAGAGCGGCTCGCCGATGACCAGATAGTTCCCCACGAGCACCATCTGCGCGTCGGTGGTGGACTGCGGGAAGCCGCCGCCGTCGGCGCCGAGATCGGCGAGCTGCACCGGCGCGCCGCCCGACTTGGGGATCCGCAGCACCTTGCCCCCTAGCGTGACGACGTAGAGGTTCGCCGCGTCGTGGGCCATCTGTAGCGGCGTGGGGATGTTGTCGACCGAGAACGTGCCGCCGTCGGCGCCGCCCTCCTGGCCCCCTTCGATCGCGCCGTCGAGGTGGCTGCCGTCGGCGACCCCCGCGTCGCTCTCGACTCCCGAGCCCGGTCCGATCGTCGAAGCCGGCCCGCAGAGCGGCGCGTCGTTGGCCTTCGGTGCGCAGCCAGGGACGTTGCCGTCGTCGACGACGCCGATCGCGTCGCCCGATTGGATACGCGCGCAGTAGGCCGCGGGGAGCACCACGCGTCCGTTTTGCAGCGTCCACCCTTCGGGGGTGTCCTTGTCGAGCGGCACGTAGCAGGCGTCCGCGGTGCAATCGCCTTTGTCGCCGACCGGCGTGGCGACGGCGAGGTCGAACATCGCCTCCGCGGGCGCCGGCGCCGAGCAGGTCGCGAGATCGAGGTCGAGCTTGTGGAAGCCGCCGAAGCACTTGGCGACGTTGAAGCAGGTGCCTCCGCCGTCGGGCGTACCGCCGCCGAACACCAGGGCGTCGGAGTAGTCGGGGAGCGTCGTCGAGTCGATGGTCGACTTCGCGCACGCGCCGTTGATCTCGCTCTCGTCGTCGGCGCAGCCGGAGGTGATCTGCAAGAAGCCGTCGTCGATGGTCGCTGCGCTGCCGGCGAGCGGATGCGCGCCGAGGTCGATCGATGCTCCGCCGAGCGCTCCGTCGGCGCTGAACGTCCCCGAGCTCTTGCCGTTGTCGTCGATCCAACGAAGCGGGAGACGAAGCAGCGCCGCGCGATCGGTGGGAATGGTGGTGACGGCGTCGCGCACGATGCGCGCCTGGTTGCCGCGGAAGGCGACGGCGCGCACGCGCACGATGGCCCCGGGGTTCTTTCGTCCGACGACGGCGAGGGTCGCGGGGAAGTGGACGGTGCCGTCAGGAGCTACGCGCTCGGCGAAGCCGAAGATGATGGTGTCGTGCTGCGTGGTCGGGTCACGCTCGGCGACGTAGATGCCGACGGCGTCGACGTCCTTCGGCGCGTGCATGTCGGTCTGCACCGCGAGCATCAGCTCGCCCGGCGCGGGATCGGTCTTCGCGCAGGCGAAAGGGAGGGCGAGGGGAGCGAGGACGAGGAGATGGCGAAGGCGCATGGAAAAGCGGCGCGTCGCCGAAGGCGATCGCCGAGCCTCAGCCTAGCTCAAATGGCGAAGACCGCCTTCACGCTCTTGTGCTGCCTGCGGTCGAGGTTCACCTCGATGGCGCGCGCGTACTCCTCGAGCGGAAAGCGATGCGTGACGAGGTGCTCGAGCCCCGAGCGCCCCGCGCCTGATCCGGAGAGGAGCTCGAGGCACACGTCGAAGGTGCGCGCGCGCCCCCCCTTCCACGGCTCGTTGCCGTAGAAGACCGTCCCCTCGATCGCCAGCTCTTTCTGCCACACGAAGGTCCAGTCGATCGAAGGGAGCACGCCGGCGGCCCCCACGAGAACGATGCTCCCGCCACCTCGCGTGATGCGAAGAGCGTCGTCGAGCGAGGCGTGCGAGCCGACGCAGTCGTAGACCCGGTCGAAGCCGGAGGAGAGGAAGCCCCGCCCGAGGAGCGGCTTGAGCACGTCGGAGCTCGTGGCGCGTGCCGCTTGATCGAGGAGCGCGCCCCCTTTGGGGGACCAGGTCTCGTGCACGCCGAGGCCGTGCGCCAAGGAGAGCTGGTAGTCCTCCACCGTGAAGAGCGTCACCCGCGCGGTGGGGCAGATCTCGCGAATCGCCCACGCCACGCCGAAGGCGATCATCCCGCCGCCGAGGACGAGCACGTGCTCACCGTCCTTCGGCGGGTGGCGCATCACGGCGTGGAGCGAGACGCTGAGCGGCTCGGCGAGCACGGCGATGTCGTCGGGGATCGCGTCGGGGACGCGGAAGATCTGCGACGTGTGAGCGACCATGCGCTCCGAGAAGCCGCCGGGGTAGTCGGTGCACGCGCCGAGCATCACCCCTTTGGGACGCGCGGTGCCGACGCGCTCGCACGTCGCGTATTCGCCGACGGCGCAACGACGGCACGGCGCCTCCCCGCGCGCGCTGCACGCGAGGACCGGGTCGACGACGACGCGGTCCCCCTCCTTCACGCGCCCCTTTGCCCCGGGGCCGACCTCGACCACCTCGGCGAGCGTCTCGTGGCCGAACACCGCGCGGTCGCCGGGGCCGAGCGTCACCGCGCTCATCGCCGGGCTCATCTTGAAGAAGATTGCGCCGAGGTCGCTCCCGCAGAAGCCTGCGAGCTTGGGGCGCAACGTGACCCAGTCGTCGCCGGGGCGGCGAGGAGGCGCGACGTCGCGGAGCTCGAAGCAGGTCCCCGGACCGTAGAAGGCTCGACGGACCTTCGGCCCGATCGCCTTCGCGGCGAGGTACTTCCACAGGGCAAGGTCGTAGACCAGCGCGCGCATCTCTCCTCGGGATAGCTGGTTTTCCGGGCGTCAGATAGTGCGCGAGCTATGCTGCGCGCCGATGCGACGCGTCTTTTCTCCCCCCCTCGCATATGCCGTGGCGTGCCTCGCCGGGGCCGCTGGATTCTTCGCCGCGTGCTCGTCGGACGACGCCGGCGGGGTGCACGGGCCGACCTTCGGTGACGGCGGCGACGACAGCTCGACCGTCGCCGACGGCGCGCCGGGAGACGACGGCGCGAGCACGGGCGACGGCGCGAGCGGCGACGACGGGTCCACCGGTGGCGACGCCGGCCCCGACGCGCCTGGCTGCACGCAAGGATCCATCGCCGTCGTCGGGGCGACGGGCGCTTCCCGCTTCGCGTCCATCGCCACGGGGAGCGGTGCTTTCACCACCCAGACCCTCGCCGGATCGACGTTCGGCAGCGCGGTGGCGGTCGCGGCTTTCGGCACCGGATACGTCGCCGTCGGCCGCGGAGCGCCTCTGGCCGGAGCCACCGACATGGCGACGACGTGGAGCAGCTTCGCGAGCGTCGGCATCGGCACCGGGGATCAGCCGGCGCTCGCCGTCGTCGGCACGAAGCTCCACCTCGTCTACCTCGCGAGCTCGAGCGACGCCGGCGTCGATCACAAGCTCTTTCACGGGACGTTCACCACGTCGTGGGACTCGGCCGACGATCCGGTCGTGAGCGGCGCCACGCAAGACTTCGCTCCGCGCGCGCCCAGCGCTGCCGGCATCGGATCCGAGCTCCTCGTCGCCGAGGCCGGCGACGACGGCAACCTCTACGCACACTCGTGGTCGGGGAGCTGGGGGACCGTCGTGCCGGTGGGCGCGCCCGCCGACAAAGACGTCATCCCTCACGTCGTCGCCCTCGAGGGGGCCGCGTCGAGCGACGCGATGATCGTCTACGTGCGTCGCGTGGTCAGCGGCGGGCAAGACTTCAAGATCACTAGCGTGGTCCGTAGCACCGGCGGCACGTGGGGATCGCCCACGCCGGTGAACGACACCGCCTACACCACCGACGGGCTCTCGGCGCTCGCGCTCTCTTCGGGGCGCGTGCTCCTCGCGTGGCGCGGCGTCGACGACGCCAAGCCGTACTTCTCGATCTGGAGCGGTACGGCGTGGTCGGCCCCCGCGCCGTTCTTCGCCGGCGGCCAACCGACCTTGAACGCCAAGCCCGAGCTCGCCCGCGGCATCTGCGGGGACGACGCCGTCGCCGTCTACCCTGAAGCCGGCGCGGGGGCGAAGGTCACGCGCCTCCGCGGCACGACGTGGGGCGCTCCAACGGCCTTGCCGAGCGCTTCGGGCGCGACGGACGTCGGCATCGCCACGCGCCCCTGATCCCGGGTACGTGCAAGATGCATCGAACGTCGCCGCCTCAGGGGGCGGCGGTCTCTTGCGCGTGCGGCGCACCGACGACGACGCCGAGGTAGCCGTAAGGGCCGTCACCGAGCGGTTGCCCCATGAGAAAGCCCGAGCTCTTGTAGGCGAGCTTTCCCGTGAGGCCGAGCGAGCCGAAGACGCGCGCTGTCGCGTAGGCCGCGAGGCTCGCGCCGAACGACGTCGGCCTCACGTAGTCGTTCCTCGCTTCGAGCGGCATGTCGGGCTGGCTCCACACGTCGACATCCCCGCCCAGCTCGACTTGCGGGTGCGGCGCGAGCCCGTGCACGTGAAGACCGCCGCCGGAGTACGAAGCGAGCCCGCTCGTGCCCACGCGTCCGTAGAGATCGGCCACGACGTCCCCGCGGGCCACGAACAGATCGAGGTAGTGCTCGGCGCCGAAGGGGGTGAGCGAGAAGCGCGGCATGGGGAGAAAGCGCACGCCGTGGCTCTCGGGGAGCGGCGCTTGCACCATCCGCTCGCCCGTCGCCAGCGTGCGCATCGTCCCGTAGATGGCGAAGTAGAAGAGCGGGTCGGCGTAGTTCCAGAGGTAG
The DNA here is from genome assembly GCA_964531795.1 of uncultured Polyangiaceae bacterium. Classification (GTDB taxonomy): domain Bacteria; phylum Myxococcota_A; class Polyangia; order Polyangiales; family Polyangiaceae; genus CAZHHD01. Next base: position 35,693 of record CAZHHD010000021.1, read on the forward strand.
GCCGTCTGCAGCCGGTGCACCATCGCCACGCGATCTTCCGGACGAAACTGGTTGAAGCGATCTTGCAGCAGTCGCACGTAGTGGTCGACGTCGTCTCCCGCGAGCCCCGTCGCCCCCGAGCGCTCGAGCGCGCTCCCGGTGAAGCTACCGTAGTAGGTGAGCTTCGACGCGAGGTAGACGAGCAAGTCGGCGTGATGCATCCAGCCGTGCATCGCCACCGTGTGCTGGTCGATGACGTAGGCCGTCATGTAGTTCGCTTCGATGCCGCCGAAGGTGACGGCGAGGTCCTTGTCGCGCTGCCCGCTCTCGGTCGTGACGTCCTCGGTGAAGGATCGACAGTCGCTCCGCGGCGAGAGGATCGCGCAGTACGGCTCGGGGATACTGAGCTTGTAGCTCGCGCTCTGTCCGACGTCGCGCGCGCGTGAGCCGTGGCCGAAGACCTCGTGGATCATCGTCGTCTCGACGTCGGCGAGCGGCGCGTCGAGGAAGAGGAGCTTGAGCCCGCGGGTGAGCATTCCCGCGAGCTTCTTCGGCACCGTGGCCTCGTCGCGGAAGATGCCCCGCGGGAGCGCTTCTTCGTAGCGGAAGAGGAGCCTCCCGAGGCTCTCGGTGCCGAGGACGCCGGTCTCCATGCCCATCTTGGGATCGACGACGAAGACGAGATCCGGTCGCTCGGGGCGAGCCACGGTTGGCGGCGGAGGGGGCACCTCGCTCGTCGCTGCCTCTTCTGCCCCATCTCCCGCCTCGCTCGTCGCATCACGCTGCGCGTCTTCGGCGCGCGAAGACGAAGAGACGAGCAGCGCGGCGAGCGCCAGCGCGGTGACGAGATCACGGCGCACAGACGATCTCCTCGCGAACGACGCTGCCCGCGGCGATCGACGTGTCGACGAAGCGTCCGTCACGGAACGCAAGTCGATGCACGAGCGGGCTCGCGGCGCCGAGGCCCAGGGTGGGGGCGCTGGCGTCGGCGCCGTCGCCCGTGATCCCGCGGCCGGGGCCGCCGAGATCGAGATCGCCGCCGATCTTCCGTCCGAGGCCGTCGCCGTAGGCGAAGTACGGCCGCCCGCCGCCGAGGAGGAGCACGCCGTAGCCGCTGGTCGCGTCGCCGGCCACCGCGGTCACGAGGTCTCCCGTGCTCATGCGCGTGAGCGAAGTGCGCGCGCTGCCATGATCGTCGTAGCGGCGAAAGAGCACGTCGGGCGCGTCGCCCACCGGGTCCACTGCGGCGCTCGGGGCGCTCACCGCTCCCCCGGTGGAGGCGACGGCTACGTCGCCCTGCGCGCGGTTCCACGCGAGGGCGGCGCCGTTCGTCAGGGGGACGGGGCCGGCCACGGGGGTGAAGGTCGCGTCGACGAGCCATCCCTGGCGCGCCGTGCGAAGGAGCAGATCGTCGCCGAGGCTCTCGATGCGTGTCGCCAACGGCGAGACCGGGAGGAGCGACGGCCCGGCGTCGTCGCCCGCGTCGCTCGCCGCGTTCGTCGCCAGCCACTGTGGCGCACCGCCCGTGCGCGTGAGCACGCCGCGCGACGTGAAGCTGGCGAAGCCGAGCGCGTTGTCCTTCTCCGCGCCGAGCCCGGTGTCGTTCGCGCTCGCCGCGCGGAGCCAGACGAGGACGACCGCGTCGCGCGTCGCCGCGGCGCTCGCCCCGAGCGTGCACGACGTGCAGCTCGCCACCTCGAAGGGGGGGAGCTCGGTGCCGTCGGCGCCGACGAACGCCGCCACGAGGCGCAGCGACGAGGTCCGCGTGCCGTCGTCCGCCGTCTCGATGCGCGACTCGCTCCAGCGAAAGAGCGCCCCTTCGCCGGTCCACACCGCGGCGACGTCGCTCGTGCTCCCTGCGCGCGCACGAAGGGAAGAAGGGGCCGGCACTTCGGCGCGGGCGGTGACGTTCCCTCCAGCGTCGAGCACCGCGACGTCGAATCGATCGGGGAGTCTTTGGCGAGGCGGCGTCGGTCCCGCGTCGCCTCCGTCGCCAAGTCCTCCATCGCCCGAGCCTCCGTCGTCGGTCCCCGCGCTCGCGTCGTCTGCGCCACCGTCGCTCGCCAGTCCGGTGTGGAGCGCGCCGAGGATCAACGTGTCGCCCGGGCCAGGGACGAGCGTCGCGCCGGCGGGCGCGACCGCCAGCGCGCGCGACTCGTCCACACGGCACGGGACGCCGGGGGCGGGGCGGCAGGCGACGAGCGAGGGAGGCGCGGCGGTGAGTGCCGCGAGCGCGGCGACGACCAGCGCCACCGAGAGGGCGCGCGGCTTCATCGCCCGCAGTACTTGGCGATGGTGTTCGCGGCGTCGCCGACTTGGGGCGACCGCGGAGCGACGCGCGCCGCCGCTTGCAGCGCCGCCCGCGCGTCCTTGCAGCGACCCGAGCGGAGCGCCGCCTCGGCGACCGCGAGGCGCTCGTCCACCCGCAGCGTGGCGAACGGATCGCGTGCATCATGCACCAAAACCAGCGCGCTCGCCGAGATGCTCACCGCCACCGCCGTGAGGATCGTGACCACGCGGAGCTGCGGCGACTCGGGGCCGCGGTGCCACACGAAGGCGACGATGGCTCCGGCGATGGCCCCGCCGAGGTGCGCGGCGTTGTCGACCCCGGGGAGCAAGCCGAAGAGCGCGGTGAAGATGAGCCAGCGCCCCATCACGTTGGCGAGCGGGCTCTCCTTGCCTTGCGCGCGGTAGCCGACGACGAGCGCGGCGCCGATGAGGCCGCAGATCGCCCCCGAGGCGCCCACGCCGAGGCGCTCGCCGGTGACGGCCCACCCGTAGAGGGTGCTCACCATGCTGCCGACGATGCCGCTCACGAAGTAGACGCCGGTGAAGCGCCCGCTCCCGACGTAGCGCTCGAGCAGCGGACCGACCTGCCGGAGCGCGAGCACGTTGAAGGCAACATGAAGGAGCGAGCCGTGGATGAAGCACGACGTGAGGAGGGTCTCGATGCGCCCCTCGTAGAGGCTCGCCATCGCGTAGTTCCCGCCGAAGGCCATGAGCACCTGCGAGGGGACGGCAGGGAAGAGGGCCTCGACCGAATGCGAGACGAGCACCTCGCCCAGGTAGATGACGAGGTTCACGATCACGAGCGCGAGCGACACCGGCGCGTGAGCGAACACCCCTTGCGGCGCGGGCATGGGGGCGGGGGCGAGCCTCGGCGTCGACGAAGGCGGCGCGGGGACCGGCATTCCGCCCGAAGGGGGCGGCGCGGGGACGCGTGACGACGAGGGGTAGCCGTGCTCCACGGCCGACCACAATACCCTGCCGCGAGGCGTCGGCCACGCTATGAGTTCAAGGTGCCCACCGCGCCGAACGACGCGCCGCCCGTGCTCCGCGAGTTCTTCCGCGTCGACCAGGTCGCTTCGTTCCGCCGGGTGCTCCTCCCCGCGGTGCTCCTTCTCACGGTGGGGCCGCCGCTCATTCTCTTCTCGGCCACGATGAAGCAAGTCCGCGGGCACGAGGTCCTCGGCTTTCTCGGCGCGCTCCTCACGCTGCTCGGCCTCCTCACGGGCTTCGTGGGGACCGGCCTGCTCCTCGGCGACGATCGCTACGTCGGGGTCCGCGACGACGGCCTCGTCGTGCACATCGGTCGAGAAGAGACGTTCCACCCGTGGGAGGCGCTTTCGGCGATTCGCGGCGAGGACGGCGACCTCGTGATCGAGCTCACCCAAGGGGCGCGGGTGCGCTTGCCGTTCGGCAAAAAGGACCTCCCGCACGTGGTCGAGCGACTCGAGGATTGGCGCAGGAAATCGGCTTGGAATTTGGCCCCCGACCCGCGCGGCTGATACGCGCGAAGGGACCCACCGATGGGCACCCCCCGCGCCACGACCCCCGCGAAAGCCGCCTCACCCGGGGCGGAGCCGCTCGTGCGCGCCACCCTCTTCGTGCGACGCGCGACCAGGCAGGGGCTCGGTCTCGCGTTTGCCGCGCTGCTCGCCACCTACGTGGTGTTCGGCGGCATCGCCACGGCGACCGGCCCGCTCCCACTGGTGGTGCTCGGCCTGTGGATCACGCGCCTCGCTTCGCGCGTGCGCATCAAGCTGACGGGCGCGGTCGACGCCCCGCTCCTCGTGGACGTGGAGCTCGGTGTGCTCTTGGCGGTGGGGCTCGAAGGGGCGCTCCTCCGCGTCGAAGGGGGGCTCTCCGGGCCGCTCTCGCCGGCCATCTACGTGCTCGTCGCGCTGGTGGCCTCGTTCGCGCGCCCGGCCGCGGGGGTCCTCGTCGTCGCCTGGGTCGTGGGGCTCGAAGCGCTCATTCGACGCTTCACCCTTCGTGAAGAGCGCCTCGTCGATCTCTTGCCGCACGCCGGCTTCGTCACCGCCTTTGCGCTCCTGAACCTGGCGTTCCTCCGCGCCGAGGTGGCCCGCATCCGCGCGACGGCCCGTGCCCGCGTCGAGGGCGAGCTCAAGCGCCTGAAGGACGACGCGCGGAGCTACCGTCTCCTCGGCGCCGGCGAGGCGACCAGCGCGCAAGCGAGCCCGGCGGCCAACGAGGACCGCCTGGCGCGGTCGAGCGTGGAGGAGATCCACCAATCCGTGCACTATGCACTCGAGCTGCTCCGTCGCACGCTCGGCCTCCACACCGCCGTCCTCCTCTGGATGAACGACGCCGGCACGCACCTCAAGATCAGCGAGCTCTCCACCGAGTCGGACGACATCCACGACGCCCCCATCGCCGTGGGCGACGGCGTGCTCGCGGCGGTGACGGTGCGGCGCGAGCGCGTCACCCTCACCGGACTCAAGCCGTCGTACAAGGTGCCGTACTACGCCACGGGTTGCCCGGTGCGCGTGCTCCTCGCCATCCCGGTGATGGAAGAATCGCCGCGTCCGGGCGCTCCGCCGGTCGTCCGCGGGATCCTCGCCATCGATCGCGCCGACGCGCGCCCGTTCACGCCGCACGAAGAGGAGCTCGCCGCCCAAGCGGCGCGCTACTGCCTCCGCGCGATCCAGAACGAGCGCGTCTTCGTGCAGCTCGAGCGCGCCAAGGTGGAGCAGGGGAAGCTCTATCGCGCGGCGCAGGCGCTCGGCGCGGCGCTCAGCGAGAAGGACGTCCTCGAGGCCGCCGTCCGCGCGGCGCGCGAGATCGCCAGCTTCGATCTCGCCGCGGTCACCGTGTACGACGAAGCGAAGCGCACCCACGAAGTGGTGGCGGCGAAGAGCGCGAACGATCTCGGGACCTCGCTCGACTCCCTCGTCGGCGCGCGCTTCTCGCAGAACTCGGGGCTCGTCTCGATGGTGGTGGCGAACCGCTTCCCGCTCCCCTACCGCGGGGAGTACGACGCCGCGCACCAGGTCGTGCTCACGCGGCGCCACCCGTGGCCCAAGCTCCCGAGCCTGCTCGTGCTCCCGCTCATGCTCCACGATCGCCCGCTCGGCACGCTCATCTTGGGCGCGCGTCGCCGTCACGCCTTCGGCGACTCGGTGCGCCCCACGCTCGAAGTGCTCGCGAGCCACCTCGCGGTGAGCCTCTCGAACGCGCGCATGGTGCACAAGCTCGAGACCATGGCGACGACCGACGGCCTGACCGGTCTCTTGAACAAGCGAGCGATGTTCGACGCCGCGGCGCAGAAGCTCGCTTCGGCGGCGCGCTTCGGGAGCAAGCTCTCGGTGCTCGTCACCGACATCGACTTCTTCAAAAAGGTGAACGACACCTACGGTCACGACGTGGGCGACGTCGTCATCAAGGGGCTCGGCGAGATCTTGAAGCGCCAGAAGCGCGCGACCGACGTGGTGGCTCGCTTCGGCGGCGAAGAGTTCGTCGTCCTCTGCGAGCAGACCGACGAGAAGGGGGCCATGCTCCTCGCCGAGCGGATCCGCGAAGAGCTCGGCAAGACCGTCTTCCACACCGATCAAGGCACCGTGAACGTGACCTGCTCGGTGGGCGTCGCGACCTTCTCCGGCGCTTCGTCGGATCCGCTCAAGGAGTGGGACGCGCTCTTCAAGGCCTCGGACGAGGCGCTCTACGTCTCGAAGCGCGGCGGGCGGAACCGGTCGACGGCCTGGACGCCGCGCTCCTCGGAGACGGTCCCGCGCGGCAGCCCGGCCAGCGACGCCCCCTCGGCCGGGCCGCGCGCGCGCATCGTCGTCGACGCCACGCCCCGCGGAAAAAAGCAGGCGGGCTGAGCGCCGACGCGCCTCGACAGCGCCCCTTTTCGTGCGCATGATCGGGGCCATGTCGGACGAGCACAAAAAGCCGGACCCCATCGAGGACGTCCGCAAAGGCCTGGGCCTCCTCTTTCGCGCCGCGAGGAACGCGGTGGACGAGATCCCGACCGACAAGATCGAGGGCGCGGTGAAGACCGGCGCGCGCGAGGTCACCCGCGTCATCGAGACGGTGACGAGCACCATCGAGAAGGAGCTCTTCCCCGGTCACGCCAAATCGGCGGAGCGCCCTGCGTCGCAGCCGCCTCCGGCCGCCGCCGCCCCCGCGCAGCCGAGCGACGCGCCCAAGCCCCCGCCGGACGCGGTCCACGCCACCCAAGCGAGCGCGACGGCCCCCGCCGAGGCCAAGGCGAGCGACGCCAAGCCGGCGGATGCCGAGGCGAAGAAGGAAGAGAAGCCGCCGATCATCACGCCGCCGCCCGACGGCGCGTCGTAGCGTCCCCGCCCTACCTCCGGCTCGCACCGGTGTGCACGTCGGGGGGCTTGTTCGTCGGCTGTGTGGTCGGCGCGCTGGTCCAGGTGCTCGTCGGTGCCGCGGTCCACGTCGGGCTCGAGGTCGGCACGTGCGGCGGCGTCTTCTTCTTCGGCGGCGCGGCGTGTCCGGCGTCGACGACGACCGGCGGCGCGCCCGCTTCGATCTCCGGCTCGCGCGCCCCTGCGTCTTCGACCGGCGGCTCGGGGAGCGTCGGCACCCACTTCTCGAGGGTGTGGCACTCGGTGCACGTCGCGGAGAAGCTCGCGTGCTTGGCCAGCTTCCTCACCCCGTGGTCGAAGTCCTTCTGATGGCAGCCGATGCACGCCTTGGGGGTCCCGCGGAAGACCGTAGGCTCGCCGCCGTGGCAGCCTTCGCACTTCACCTTCGCGTGCGCCCCCTCGAGCGGCCACGGGTGATCGATCCGCGAAGGGTGCCACCCGCTCTGCGCGTGGCAGATCCCGCACGTCGTCGGCTTGACGCCGGCGTGGTCGCGCGCGCCCTGGTACTCGGGCGTGTGGCACGAAGCGCACTGCGTCGGATCGGGGCGCGCGCCGTCCGACTCGGGCGCGGCGCACGCGGCGAGGCTCGCCCCCACGACGAGCGCGAAGAGCACGAAGAGCGGAGCGACGCGGTGCCCGCGCATCAGAACTTCTCCTCGCGGAACGTCATCCCCACGCGTTCGCAGATGGGGCGGAGCTTCTTCGCGAGCCCCGGCGGCCCGCAGAAGTAGACGTCGACCTGGGTCGGCTTGTGCGAAGCCGCGATGAAGCGAAGGAGCCCTTCCCAGTCGGGCGTCCCGGTGTGCGTGTGGAAGCGAAGCCCGGTGATGAGATCGCTTCGCCCGGCGGCGCGCATCGCCTCGCGCGCGAGCTCGAGCCCCATGGAGGTGGCCCCCGCGCGCGCGCCGGTCATGAAGAGGTGCACGTCGAGGAGCTGGTTCTGATCGAGCCGCTGCAGATCCATGAGCAGGGCGCGAAACCACTCGAACGAGTACTGATCGCGATTCAGCCAGAAAAAATGGGCCTTTTCGAGCTTCGGCGGCTCGTCGGCGTTCCCGCGGAGGACGAGGCTCTCGAGCACGCTGGCGAAGGGCGTCACGCCGATGCCGGCGCCGATGAGCACCGCGTAGCGCGACTCGAAGATGTGCGCGCTCGGCGAGCCGTAGGGGCCGTCCACGTAGGCCACGAGGTCGGGATCGTTGGGGCGCGCCTCGACGTGCCTCCGGAGCGCCGTCGTCCAGTTGCCGAGCGACCGCACGTGGAAGGAGAGCAAGTCGCGCTCGGGCGCGCTGCTGATGGTGAAGGGGTGCCACTCGCGCTTCGCCACGCTGGGGATACGCAAGAAGGCGTAGTCCCCGGGGGAGAACCGGAACCCCGGCGGGCGCGCGACCTCGAGGTGCGTCACCCCCGAGCGGAGCGCGTGGCTCCCGACGACGCGGCTCGCCGGCGCGCGGCGGAGGCGCCGCAGCACCTGCTCGACGACGAAGCCGAGGATGGGCACGCCGGCCCAGAGCAAGAAGACCGGCGCGTGGGCGATCGCGAGGACCAGCCACACGACGTAAAGAAGGTGCGTGAAGTAGAAGAGCTCGAAGCGACTCGAGCGGCGGATGAAGCCGAGCGAGAAGAACCACATCACCGCGAAGACGAAGAGGAGCGCGGCCCCCGTCGCCCCGGGGAGGCGGAGAAACACGTCGAGCGGCGAGCTTCGCGCGTGCCCGAAGGCGAACGCCATCACGAACGACGCGGCGTGGGCGATGGCCAGCGCGAAGAGCGTGTGCCCCACGATCTTGTGGAAGGCAATCGCGTGATCGATGGGGAGCGCGCGCCCGAGCCACGAAGCTCGCACGCGGGTGAGGAGCCGCCGCATCATCGGCACGAGGAGGAGCGCGCCGTCGAAGTCGGCGCACTTGGCGAGCGCGCGCCCCACGAGCATGGCGACCGAGCCCGGCTCCGAGGTCGCCGCGCCCACGCCGAGCACCCACGTGACGACGAAGATCCCCACGTGCGCGAGGGCCCACAGCCCGAGGAACACCCACGGCGCGTAACCCCCCTCGGGCGAGAGGCGCGTGAGGCGCCGGCCGTGCTCCTTGGTGTCGAGCCAGGCGAGGAGCTCCTCGTTGGGGGCGATCCAGATCGCTTCGTTCTGCGTCATGCGACGGAGCAGCACGGGGCGCTTCGTGAGGAGCGCCTCGAGCTCGTCGAAGGAGAGGCTCCCGTCCTTGTTTTTGTCGGCGGCGGCGAAGAGCGCGCGGACCAGCTGCTCGGCGGTCTGCGTCGGTCGCTCGACGATCTCGCTCTCCGCCAAGCTGATGGCGATCATGCGAAGGACCTCTTCGCGGCTGAGCGACCCGTCGCCGTCGTGATCGTGCAAGCGGAAGGCGAAGAGGAGCTTCTCGCGATCGGTGCCGACGAGGAGCGTCTCCACGGCGCGGAGGAACTCCTCTTTCTGGATCCTCCCGTCGCCGTTGGCGTCGAAGAGCTGGAACATGCGCTTCGCGAGGTAGTCGCTCTTGATCCCCAGAGCTGCCTTGAGCTCCGGAAGATCGATGACCGCGTCGGCCCCGGCGTGGCGCGCGAACGAGCGCTCGAGGATGCGGAGCAGCGCCTGATCGGCGGTGGAAGCTCGCGGCTCGGGGTTGGTCATGAACGTCGCACGAAGCGCTACGCGCTCAGTTCGGATCGCAAGGGCCGTCGCACGTCTGGATGATCTTGGAGTCCTGGCGCAAGAAGGCGTCGTCTTGATCCAAGGCGTGCGGGTTCACGCGCATGGTGGTGTGGACGTCGCTGGGGTGCGTGGGGACGGGGTTTCGCGAGACTTGCGTGTCGACCTGGTAGTCGTAGAGCGCGAAGCCCGAGGTGAGCGTCGCCGGATCGGCCTGGGGAATGCCGAAGACGTCGAGCGGCCCGGGCTTGAGCATGGAGAGGCCGAGCGCCCGCGCGAGGAGAAAGCCCCCCACGTCGGGGACCGCGTCGTCCCCGAGCCCGCGCTGGACGAGCACACGACGATCCTGCGGCGCGCCGGGGATGGTGGTGTCGAACATGTAATGTGCATAGATCGCAGGATCGATGCGATCGAGCGCCGTCTGCAGCATGGCGACGTAGGCCTGCGTCATGAGCGCGTCCTTCAGGCTCGTCTGCAAGAAGAGGTTGAAGGCGGCGAACGGCTGCGACCGCGGCATCATGTGAGAGAAGCCGCCGCCGGCCACGTTCAAGAGGAGGCGCGTGAGATCGGGATCGAGCGATCCCAGCACGGTGCCGAGCATCCCGGCTTCGCTGGCGCCGTAGTAGTCGACGCGCGAGGTGTCGTAGACCGTTTGGCCGGCGTTGCTCATGCCGTTGCCGTCGGTGCTCGTCCCTTCGCCCGAGGCGGGGCGCTTGAAGGCGTCCTCCTGGGCCAGCGGGCCGCGGATGGCGGCGGTCATCACGATCCAATTGGCCATCCCTTGGTGCACGCGCTCGGTGAACTCGCCGGTGTCGGCGGGGGTGGCGCCGAGATCGGCGAGCACGACCCCGACGTCGTCTTTGCTCATGCCCCACCAGTCGAGGCCGAAGAGGACGCCGTGGATCTTGGTGGCGATCGTGCGGGTCACGTCGCCGGGGAGCTCGTTCTCCTTGGCGCTGAAGAAGCCGTGCCCCATGGCGAACGCGCGCCCCGGCTCGAAGCTGTCCTCTACGACCGTCGGTACCATGGCGAGGAAGGGGAAGGTCGTCTCGCCGTTCTGCGTGACCTTGCCGTCGGCGCCGCGAAAGAGGTGGGACTTGGGGCCGGGCGCGTCGAGGAAGAGCGGCCCGGTGACCGTCCCCTTCACCCAGCGCCACACGCGATCGCCGTCGGAGGAGACGTCGGTGACGGTGACTTGCGGCGTGTGCGTCGCGAGCCACGCCAGCGTGAGCTCGCGGACCTTGAACATGTCGGCGGTGGGCGCCGCGTAGGTGCCGGTCGTGAAATCCCATGCAAGCTGCAAAGATTCGCGGTGGGCCCCGACCTGCTCGAGCGGTGCGAACACGTCGCTGTCGAAGCGCCCGGCGACGGCGGTGAGCTTGGGATCGATCCCCGTGGCCTTGTCGCGGAGGCGGCGAAAGCCCTCCGGCGCCGGCGCGAGGCCGCCGGTGGTCGTCTTCACGCCGCGGAGGGCGACGACGTAGCGCGTCTTCTCCTTGAGCGGGGCGAAGGCCCGGAGGCTGATGGCGGTGCGCGTCGGATCGTCGGGCTTGAGATCGAGATCGACGTAGTGCTCGACCAGCTTGCCGGTGCTCGTGTCGAGGAGGAGCGTCGGCGAGCTCGGGCTCACGCTCGCCGCCGGATCGTCCATCAAGTTGGGGAGGCCGTCGCCGACGACCTCCGCGGGGAGGGAGGCGACGATCGTCGACAGGACGGAGAAGCCGTCGGCGCGCCAGCGCGAGAGCGCGTCCGCGTCGCGATCGTGGCCGTCTTGCGTGCGAAGCTTGGCGGCGCCGAGGAGCTCGACACGAAAGCCGGTGGCCGTCGTGCTGTCGGGCGTGCGGAAGAAGTCCGAAGGGTAGGGGAGGTAGCACGCCGTCTCGGGCTCGAGCGGGCTGCACCCGTCGGGGATCGCCAGCGGCTTGGTAGCGTCGTCGGACGAGCACGCCACGACAGTGAGGAGCACGGCGAGCAGGAAATGAAGGCGCTTCGTCACGCCGGGGACGTTACTCGGAGAGCGTGCGCGGTGCACGCGGAAGCAGGCGTGGGGTGGGCTGCCGCGGCCTCATCCCACGGCTTCGCGCACGAGCCGTCGCGCCGCGCGTACCTGGCGCGCGCTCGTGTCGACGCCCAGCGTCTCGAACCCGTGGCGCGCCGCCACCGCCAGCACCGTCCCGTGCCCGCAGAATGGATCGACGACCACCTTCGTCTCGGTCTCCTCGCGGAGGTAGCGGCATGCGACCTCGCACGCGGCTTCGCCCATCGCGCGGCTCCACGGCATGAAGCCCGCGTCGGCGAGCACGTCGGGCCCGGGCCTCTTTGGCGTCTCGCGCGGCGCCCGCGCGAAGCAGAGCATGTGCGAGTAGCTCGCGCGCCCTTGGGCGATGGTGCCCGGCGGCCGGCGGCACACGATCTTGTGCCAGACGAGCTGGGCCCCTGCCTCCTCGGCGGCGCGCTGGACGAGGTAGCTCTTGTCGATCCACGCCCCGCCGTCGCGCACGTCGCTCTGAAAGAAGATGGTCTCGAGCGGTGTCCAGAGGAGCACGCGCCGCGCGGCCTCGATGAACCACGTGCGCCACGCCGCGGTGGGAATCGCGAGCTCCGACGCGTCCGGGAGCGACGTGACGACGCTGGCTTTCGGATCGGCGGTGTTGGCCTCGAGCCAGGCGAGCGCCTCGGCGCGTACGATGCTCGAGAACGGCGGCGCCGTGGCGTCGCGGGGGGCTTGGTCGACGACGGGCACGCGCGGAGGGCGCTCTACAGCGCGGTCCCCGCGCCGAAGTCCTGCCCGATCACCGTCGCGACCTTGGCGACCTCGCTCGCGGCGTTGGTGATGAGCGCGACCTCGCGGTTCTGATTGAGCGAGTAGTAGGTGAAGTTCGCCGAACCGACGTAGAGCGAGGCGCCGTCGGCGATGATGGCCTTGGCGTGCATGTCGGGGGTCTTGAGCGTCTTCAGCTGCACGCCGTGTTGCTTGAGCGTGGCGATGGACTGAGCCTGCGCCGCCGTCGGCGCTTGGTCGCCGTTCAGCACGATGCGCACCGGCACCTTGGCGTCGGCGCGCTTGGCGATGCGCGCGGTCAGATCGTCGTCGCTCAGCTCTTCGCCTTCGATGTCGAGCGACTTCTGCGCGCCGTCGATGAGCGCGGCGATGCGATCGCGTGCGGTGGCGGGGGCGACGAGGAGCTTTCCTTGCGGCTGGATGGCGGTGTTGCCGTAGTCGGCCTGGAAGACCGCCTCGGCCTCGGCGTAGTCGTCGGTGTCCTTGTCGATCGCGAGGTACTCGCGGTTCGTCGAGGGGGCCGAGTCCGCCGTGTTCATCGTCATGATCCAGGCGTCGGTGCCGTCGATGAGGACCACCTTCTCGTGCGAGTAGGTGTAGACCGCCGGCGCGTAGCGCACGTCGATACCTGCATTGTGCAAGGTCCCGTAGGCGCTGTAGTTCGCGTTGCCGCCCGAGGGGAAGGTCTTGTTCAGAAGCACCTGGACGTCGTGGCCGGCCTTCTTCTGGGCGACGAGGGCGTTGATGACGCCGGTGTCGGTGAGGATGTACATCGCCACGTGAACGCTCTTCTTCGCGTTCTGGATGGCGGAGATGAGCGCCGAGCCGTTGTCGCTCGGCTCGACGATGATCTTCACGTTGGTCGAAGGGCCCGCGGGTCCTTTGCCGCCGCCGTCGCCGCTCGCGGTGCCTCCGTCGTCGCCCTTGGCGCCGTCGCTCGAGGCGCCCCCGTCGTCGTCCCCGCCGCCGCCACCGCCGCCTCCGCTCGAGGAGTTGATCGTCTGATCGCTGCAGCCGACGGCGGAGCCGGCGACCGAGGCGAAGGCGAAGAGGAGCGCGGCGAGGAGGTGGCTTCGCTTCATCACTTGGGCGGCGGCGGTTGGACCGGAGCGAGCGTGGTCACGCCGGCGCCGGCAAATTGCAGGGTCGAGTCCTCTTTGACGAGGCAGCCCGAGCCGTCGTTGTTGTTGATCTCGACGATGTCCCCTTGGCGCGAGAAGCCGAAGACCTTGTCCTCGTAGGCGGCGATGCCGAACATGCCGCCGAAGGTGGCCGGACCCGAGGTGTTCGCGCAGTTTGCGCCGCGCTTCACTGGGCCGCGGATCGACTTCACGACGTTCTGCGTGCCGGGCTTCACCTTGGTCACGTCGATCTCGACGAGATCGTCGGTGCCGCTGCATCCGCTCGTGGGGCACACGGTGGCGAATCCGATGGGGCTCCCCTTGTTGGCCAAGAAGACGATGTCACCGGAGAGGGGGAGCGGCTTGTTGCTCGCCGGATCCTTCATCGTGCCGACTTGCGTGGTGGCGCCGGTGTTGGCGTCGACGCGATAGAGCTGGCCGCCGGCGTTCGCGGTGATGAGGACCTCGGTCGCGGCGACCGTCCCCTCCGGCGCCATCGTCATGCCGTAGAAATTCGAGTTCGAAGGGAGCGGCCAGGTGGCGCTGCAGTGCACCGTGGTCCCTTGGATGACGAGCGGGTAGGCGCCGCTCTGGCTGACGCCGAAGATCGAGCCGTCCTTGCCCACCGCGAGATCGGTCATGGCCTTGTCGGTCGAGCCGCCTTTGCCCACGCAGTCGAAGTCGCCCACCTTGGTGATGGCGGCGTTCAGGTTCGCGGGGTCGAAGGAGTAGAGCGTCGTGTCGGTGTGAGCGTAGACCACGGTCTTGCCGACCGGGCCCCCGCCGTCACCGGGATCGACGCTGCTGTCGTCGCCGGAGATGGCCGCGTCGGGGTCGGCGTCGCCGCCGGCTCCGCCGTCTCCGTTGCCGAACTCTCGGTTGGCGGACGACCCGCCGCAGGCGAAGGGTAGAGATGCGGCGACGAGCGCCGCGAAAGCAAAGACGAAGCGCATGAGGGAGAGGGCGTTGTACGAGATTTCGCCGCTCAAGCAAGGCCTCTTGGGCATTTCAACGCGTGACGCAATGCGCGGTCGCGAGGCGTGACCCCCACTGGAACAGGCGCTAGCCTCTCGCGCGATGCGATACCGCCGCACGCACCTCGCGCTCGCCAAGACGGTCCTGTTCTCCTTCGGCGTGCTCGCCGTTCCCTTCTGCCTCACGGAGGGGCGAGCGCGAGCCGACAAGTCGGGTGCGCCCGTGGCAACGAGCCCCACGCGGAGTGATTTGCTCCCCCAGCCGCCCAACGTCGACAAGCTCGACAACGGCCTCACCGTCGTCACGGTTCCGTTCCCCTCGCCGGGGGTCGCCACCTTCTACACGCTCGTTCGCGCGGGCTCGCGCGACGAGGTCGAGCCGGGGCGGAGTGGCTACGCGCACCTCTTCGAGCACCTCATGTTCCGCGGGACCGACAAGATCCCCGCGGCCGACTACGAGAAGCGGCTCCAAGCGCTCGGCGCCGACAACAACGCCTTCACCACCGACGACTTCACCCTCTACATCCCCACCGTCCCCAAGGACTCGCTCTCGGAGCTCATTCCCATCGAGGCCGACCGCTTCGAGCACCTGAACGTCGCGCGCCCCGCGTACAAGGACGAGACCGGCGCCGTGCAGGGGGAGTTCAACAAGGACTTCGCCAGCCCGGCGTGGGTGATGGACGAGGCGCTCCGCGAGCTCTCCTTCAAGCAGCACACCTACGGGCACACGACGATCGGCTACAAGCGCGACGTCGAGGCGATGCCCGGCGCCTACGACTACTCGCGCGCCTTCTTCAAGCGCTTCTACACCCCCGACGACGCCACCATCTTCGTCGTGGGCGACTTCGATCGCGGCAAGGTGCTCGATCTGGTCCGTGCAAACTACAAGGACTGGACCGGCGCCCGCGCGACCAGCCAGGTGAAGGCCGAGCCGGAGCAGACCGAGGCGCGCAAGAAGGCCCTCACGTGGAAGAGCGCCACGGTGCCGCGCGTGGCCATCGGGTACAAAATCCCGGCGACTTCGGCCTCGGTGCGCGATGCCGCGGCGCTGGTCGTCCTCTCGACGCTCGTCTTCGGCGAGTCGAGCGAGCTCTACCAGCGGCTCGTCGTCCGCGAGCAGAAGCTCATCGACCTCTCGTGCGATCCCGACGACGTGCTCCACAAGGACCCGGGGCTCTTCCGCGTGGACGCGAAGCTCCGGCCGGGCACGTCGTTCGACGAGGTCGTCGCCGCCGTGGACGAGGCGCTCGCGAAGGTCGCGAGCGGCGGGATCCCGGTCGCGCGCGTCGACGCCGTGCGGAGCCACGTGCTCAACGCCACCGTGCTCGGTCTGCAAACGCCGAGCAGCGTGGCCGAGCGGCTCGCCTTCTGGACCGCCGTCACCGGCGACGTGCACGCGTTCGAGACCTTCGGGCGCGAGCTCGCCACGCTGAGCGCGGAGGACCTCGCGCGCGTGGCCAAGGGGCTCACCGCGCCGCATCGCAACGTCGTGACGCTCTCACCACCTCCGAAGCCAGCCGCTCCCCCCACCGCACCGGCCGCCAAGCCCGCGGCGAAGGCGGTGAAGCCGTGAGCCGCCGCCTTTGCCTGGCGTTCGCCTCGCTCGTCCTCGCGCTCGGCGCGTGCGATCACGAGCCCACGCCGCCGAACGTCCCCGGCCCGACGGTCGCGCGCCCCGAGCCGGTCGCGCGTCCGGCGGAGATCGCCCCCGCCGACAAGAAGCTCATCGGCCTCCGCGCCCCCGACGCCAACGTCGTCTCGCTGCGCATCGTCTTCGCCGCCGGATCGGCCGACGATCCGACGGGCAAAGAAGGGATCACCGCGCTCACCGCGACCGAGATGGCCGAGGGGGGCACCAAGGATCTTCCGTACGCGACGCTCCTCGAGCGGCTCTTCCCCTCGGCGAGCACAATCGAGCTCTCGGTCGATCGCGACGAGACCGCGTTCTCCGTCGACGTGCCGCGCGCCGCGCTCCCCGAAGTATGGCCGCTCGTGCGCGACGTGATCGCCGCGCCGCGCCTCGACGGCGAGGCGTTCTCGCGCGTGAAGGCCAAGCAGACGTCGACCATCGTCGACGACCTTCGCGGCGGCAACGACGAGGAGCTCGGCAAAGAGGCGCTCCACGCCGCGCTCTACGAAGGGCACCCTTACGGTCATCCGGTGGAAGGCACCGAGCGCGGTCTCGCGGCGATCAGCGAAGCCGACGTGCGCGCGCATCGCGCCCGGACCTTTTGTCGCGAGCGCATGACGCTGGGGATCGCCGGCGGCTACCCCGACGGCTTCGATCGCGCGGCGGTGCGTGAGCTCTTGGCCGCGCTCCCCGCTTGCGACGCGGCGCGCGCCGAGCTCCCCAAGATGACGCGCCATCAAGGGATGCGCGTGCTCATCGTCGACAAGCCCTCGGCCGACTCGACCGCCATCTCGCTCGGCTTCCCCACCGACCTCACGCGCGCGAGCCCGGATTTCCCGGCGATCGTGTTCTTCACCGACTACCTCGGGCTCCACCGGCAATCGGCGGGGCGCCTCTACCACGAGCTCCGCGAGCTCCGCGGCTTGAACTACGGCGACTACGCCTACGCCGAGCACTTCGAGCAAGCGGGGTGGGGGAGAAACCCGCGCCCCAACGTGGTGCGTCGGTCGCAGATGGTCTCTTTGTGGCTTCGACCGGTGAAGCCGAAGAACGGCATCTTCGCGCTCCGCGGCGCGCTCGACATCTATCGCGATCTTCTCACGCGCGGCATCGACGACGCCGAGATCGAGCGCTTCCGCGGCTTTCTCGGGCGCTACGTGGGGCTCGAGCAGCAGACCGCTTCGCGCAGGCTCGGCTACGCGCTCGACGATCTCGCCTACGGGCTCGGCGCCTCGTACCTCGACACGATGCGTGGCGGCTGGGCGCACCTCGACTCGGCGAAGCTCGCCGCGGCGACGCGAAGGTGGCTCACCGCCGACGATCTCACCGTGGCCATCGTCGCCAAGGACGGGCAAGCCTTGGCGCGCGCGCTGGTGAAGGGCGATCCGTCGCCGCCGGTCTACGACGCGCCGAAGCCGAAGGAGGTCACCGACGCCGATCAGGCGATCCAGAAGCTCCCGCTCGGTCTCCGTGCGGAAGACGTGCGCGTCGTCCCCGTGGGCGAGATGTTCAAGTGACGTGGCCGACGCGCGCGACATGCTCGGGGTGAGCGCGCCGTCCAAGGACACGACGCTGCTCGCGCGCACGCTGGCGCGCGGGCTGGCGGTGGCGCGATCGCTCCGCGATCACAACGCCCTGAGCGCCGCCGCGGCGATGGCGTTCTACTTCTTTCTGAGCCTCATCCCTCTGCTCGTGCTGGCGGGATCGGTGCTCGGCCTCCTCGTGCGCAAGCGGGGCGTCGATCCGCTCATGGCGCCGTTCCTCGACGCCATTCCCAAGGAGGCGGCGATCGTGGTGCGCCGCGAGCTCGAGGGGCTCGGCGGCTCGGTGTCGACGCCGCTCGCGCCGCTCGGGGTGATCGGATTTCTCTTCGTCGCCTCCGGCGGGACGCACCACATGATGGACGTCTTCGAGGTCGTGGTCGGCGCGCAGCGGCGCGCGTGGTGGAAGCAGCGCGCCCTCTCGGTGGCGTGGCTGGCGGCGATGGTGACCGCGCTCTCGCTCGTCGTCGCGGCGCTGGTCGCTTTCGACGCGCAAGTCCACCCGCGTGTCGCCGCTGCTCCCGCACACTCGACGACTCCGAGCGCGCAGCCGCCCATCGAGGAGCCGCCTGTCGCGCCCCACGCCGGTGCGGCGCGCGGCGGGAAGTCGCCGCATCCTCCGCCGGCCGCGCGCCCCGCGGCGGCTCCGCCGGAGATGCCCGTCGAAGCCCCCAGGCACGCGCGCGGCGGCGTGCATCGCTCGGCGTGGGAGCAAGTCGTGGCGGTCATTCTCGTCTTGGCCGTGGTCTTGGCCGGGCTCGCCGGCCTCTACCGCTATGGGATCGAGCACGTCGAGAAGGGGGGGCGCCGCGCCTGGCCGGGGGCCGTCCTCGCCGTCGTCAGCTGGTTTCTCGTCTCCTGGCTCTTCGAGATCTACGCGCAAACCCTGGGGAGCTACGCCGCCTTCTACGGAAGCGTGGCGGCGGTCGCGATCATCATGGTCTGGCTCTTTTTGACCAGTCTGACGCTCCTCATGGGGGCCGAGCTCAACGCCGTCCTCGAGCGCGAGACCGCGCCGCGCGGCTCGCCGCGGAGCGCGCACCCCCCCGTCGCCTGATCGCGGCGCGGCGAGTCCGGCCTGCCGCGCCGGCGTGAGGGGACATGTCGCAGTGCCACGGAGGTGTGGTGTAGAGCGCGACCAATCGCGTGGCGGCTCCGTGCGGCGCGAGGTGCGCACGGTAGAATTCAAGAACACAACACAATGAGCCTCTTCCGCCAGGCCGCCGCGATCGTGGTCGCCGTTCTCCCGCTCCTCGGATCGGGGTGCGTGCGACAAGCAGAGACGAACGTGCGGCTCGTCGAGGGGGAGAAGAGCGGCGTCGTCGCCGTCGCCACTCTGCACGAAGGCTCGCCTCCGACGATCACGCTGTGCAGCGGCGCGCTCGTCGCACCGAACCTCGTGCTCACTGCGCGGCACTGCGTGTCGCGCGCGATCACCACGATGCCTTCGTGCGACTCCGACGGGCGCTCGCACAACGGCGCGCACTTGGGCGACGACGCCGACCCTTCGCAGATCGCGATCTACGTCGGCGATCACGTGCAGGTCGATCGCGACACGCCGCGCGCGCACGCCGAGCGCACGCTCCACCCGACGGGTCACGTGCTCTGCGACGCCGACGTCGCCTACTTGATCCTCGACAAGCCGCTCACCGACGTGCCCGTCTTGCCGATCCGCCTCCACGACTCTGTGCAGTCGGGCGACGAAGTGCTCCCGGTGGGCTTCGGCGGCGGCGCGGCCAACGTCATCGGCGAGAAGAGCTCGCGTCCGGCGAGCGCGGTGCTCGCCGTGGGCCCGGCGGCCAACGCCGACACCGGCGCGGTGCTCGGCCCGCGCGAGTTCGAGGTCGACGCCGCCACGTGCCGCGGCGACTCGGGTGGACCCGCGCTCGACGTCCGCACCGGCGAGATTGTCGGCGTGGTCTCGCGCGGCGGGAGCTGCTCCGGCCGCGGAAACCATGTCTATACGCGCGTCGATGCCTACGCGCGCCTCGCCGACATCGCCTTCGCCTCGGCCCAGCGCGCCGCGGCGGAGAACGTCGCGCAGAAGTAGTCTGCGCGGGAAGGCGTCCGCGAGTGGCTCCTCCTTACGGGCTGGGCGCTTCGTTGTCCGTGTCGGACCCCCAGCAGAGTGCTCTGTGGTCCGAACGAAGAGCGCAGCGGTGCTCGCCGCCGGCGGTGACTCCGTCGAACGTGTCGACGTAGGGCCACGGCGCGGACAGATAGAGCTTGTAGCCCCAGCAGAAGAGCGTGTGGTCCGAACGAATCCCGCAGGATGATTCTGCGCCGCTGGCGATGCTGACGAACGCATCGGTCGTCGCCGCGGGTGGGGCCTGCCCCTCGCCGTTGTCGCCCCAACAGACGATTCGCCCGTCGGTCCGAATGCCGCATGTGTGACTGTTGCCCGCCGCTAAGGTCGTGAAGAGATCGCTCGAGGGACCCGGTGGGGCTTGTCCGGAGAAGTTCGCACCCCAACACAGCACGCGATCATCGGCGCGGACGGCGCAGGTGTGTTCCCGGCCGGCGCTCACGGTCTTGAAGGTGTCTGCTGACGGTGCGTACGGCGGGAAGGGCGTCTGACCGTGGTCGCCTGCACCCCAGCACACCAGCTTGTCGTCAGCGCGAATCGCGCACGTGTGGAGCAGTCCGGCCGAGATACCCTTGAAGAAGCCGGTCGGGGCCCCGGAGACCTGGCCATAGGTATCGCCGCCCCAACACGAGAGAGTGCCGTCGGTTCGAATTCCGCACGTGTGCTCGCGTCCTGCGGCGAGCGTCCGATACGAATCGCTCGTTGGCGTTGGGGGGGCCTGTCCGTAGAAGTCATTTCCCCAGCACACCGCCCTGTCATCGCTGCGGACGCCACAAGTGTGATACTCGCCGGCTGCAAGGACCTTGAATGTGTCCGCGGGTGGTCGGGCGGGAGCCTCGCCGCGTTCGTTGAGTCCCCAGCAAATTAGCCTTCCGTTCGAGCCCACGGCGCAGGTGGAGCGGTCGCTCGCCGTGACGCTCAGGAACGGGCCGCCCGCCGCGGGGACGCTGCTCTGTCCGGCGCTCCCGTCGCCCCAGCAGGCGACTTGGTCGTCGGCGCGGACACCGCAAGTGTGCCGAGCCCCCGCCGAAACACTCTTGTAGCTATCCGTGGTCGGGGTCGGAGGCGCTTCTCCGTCGTCGTTCTTGCCCCAGCAAGTGACCTTCCCATCGGTTCGCACGCCGCAAGCGTGGGTGACGCCGGCAGAGACACTCCGGAACGCGTCCACGCTCGGTCCTGGGGGCGCTTGTCCGTAGCCATTCTCTCCCCAGCACACGATCTTGTCGTCCGCGCGGACGCCGCACGTAAAGCTGGAGCCAGCAGAGACGCTCTTGAAGGAGTCGGTCGTTGGCGTCGTGGGGGCCTGTCCCGAAGAGTTGCTTCCCCAGCAGACGACCTTGTCATCCAGGCGTACCCCGCAAGCGTGCTGGTCGCCCGCCGAAACAGTCTTGAAAGAGTCGGTCGTCGCCACTGCGGGCGCTTCGCCAAGAGAGTTGTCTCCCCAACAGAGGACCTTGTCGTCGGCCCGGAGCCCGCAGGTAACGCCGACGTTGACCGACACACTCTTGAAGGAATCGGCCGTGGGTGTCGGGGACGCCTCCCCGAAGTCGTTCTCTCCCCAGCAGACGATCTTGGCATCTGAACGAAGGCCACAAGAGTGATCCCAACTCGACGACACGCTGCTGAAGCCGTATCGCGTCGCTGCAGCCGACGAGGACGTGCCCTCAGCCCATGAGGCGGTCGTGTGGAGCCGATACTGGAAGGATTGCCCCACTGGCGCGGAATCGTCGAACCAGACTCCACCAGTCACGTCGGGAAGATCATTGAACGAGGTGCCGGCGGCGTCGTTCGAACGCTGCCATTGGAGATCGGCCGACGAGAGCGCGTCTGCTCCGCGCTTGCCTCGGACAGACGCCGACGTCACCCCCTTCACGCCTCCAGCAACGGCACGAACTCGATAGGTCACCGTCGGGGCGTCGCCGATCACGGGTGGCGAAGGGATCGTGAGACGGATGTACGCGCGAACATCCCACTGGGCGCTCGGGCCCGGAATCATGACCGGCACTCGTGGTGCCGCGGTGTCCTCGAACACGGTCAAGAGCCCCACGGCGCTCCACGTCGCACCGTCGTCACGCGAGAGCTCGTACCCCGAAATGGCGAAAGCCGCGAAGCGACTCCCTACTGCCTCGTTGGACGGAGTGCTGGTCTTACCGCCATAAAGTGCCTCGACCTGGTAGATCGCGCGCGTCGACGCCTGCCTTGCAGGCTCCCAGGTCACGAGGACGCCCGTCGATCGCGTCCCCATCGTCGCGGCGAGGTTCGCAGGGGCATCGAGCCGAGGCTCGGGTGCCGTAAGATCGTCGTACGTCTCTTTGACGCCGAGGCGTGCGATCTCGGTGCCGTTCCGGATTACGAGATATCCGGTCAATCCCTCGGAGCTGGAAGGGGGGCTCCACTTCAACCCGACGTGGTCCGGGATGTCCTTCGTAGCAAGGAGGTCCGTCGGTGGCGGGTACTTCGAAGGCGTCACACCGACCGGGTGACCGCCGTCGGTCGCAGCGCTTGCCTCACTCGGCGCATCCTCGACGACACCACCGCATCCCAGCGACGCTGCAAGTACGAGCGCCGTGGAGAACGCCGCGACCTTATGAAGGAGCACAGTTCGCGAGCGTACCAGCCCGAGGGGCCGCCGCAGCGGGTCACCAGCTCCTTCTCAGGCTCAGCCGTACCGCGTCGGACGCTACACGAAGAAATCCGGCATGAGGTCGGCGCCGGGGATCGACGAGTACTTCGACAGATCGGTCACGCCGTTCGCGCGGAGGACGTCGTCGTCGATGAAGAAGTTCCCGGTGCACTCGGTGCTCTTCTTCGTGAAGATGGCGTACGCGGCGTCGGCCATGATCTCGGGCTTCCTGCTCCGCTTCATGGTCTCGTCGCCGCCGAGGAGGTTCTCGACCGCGGCGGTGGCGATGACGGTGCGCGGCCAGAGCGCGTTCACCGCGATCTTCTGCGACTTGAGCTCCTCGGCCATGCCGAGCACGCACATGCTCATGCCGAACTTCGCCATCGTGTAGGCCACGTGAGGCGCGAACCAGCGCGCCTCCATGTTCAGCGGCGGCGAGAGGTTCAAGATGTGCGGGTTCGACGCCTTCTCGAGGAAGGGGATGCACACCTGCGAGCAGAGGAACGTGCCGCGCGTGTTGATCTGGTGCATCAAGTCGTAGCGCTTCATCGGCGTCGCCACCGTGCCGCTCAAGTGAATCGCGCTGGCGTTGTTCACGAGGATGTCGAGGCCGCCGAAGGTCGCGACCGTCTTCTCCACCGCGGCGCGCACCTGCGCTTCGTCGCGCACGTCGACGACGCACGCGAGGGCCTTGCCGCCCGCCGCTTCGATCTCTTTGGCGGCGGTGTAGATGGTCCCGGCGAGCTTCGGGTGCGGCTCGGTGGTCTTCGCCGCGATGACGACGTTGGCGCCGTCCTTCGCCGCGCGGAGGCCGATGGCCAAACCGATGCCGCGGCTCGCGCCGGTAATGAAGAGGGTCTTGCCTTGGAGGGACATGCGAGGGCTCCTTGCGTGGACGTTCGAACGAATCGCGCGCTTCGGCCGCGCGGCGGAAAAATCAGGGTTTTGGGTCGGTCTTCTTCGGCGGCAAGGAGAGCCCGAGCTCCTTCATCACCGCCTGCAAGTCTTCCCACGCTTGACGCTTCGCTTCGGCCTGCTGCGCGCTCGGGCGAATCAGATAGGAAGGGTGGTACGTGGGCATGAGGAGCGTGCGCCCCTTGTAGAGCTTCCACTGCCCGCGGAGCTTGGTGATGCCGATCTTGGTGTCGAGCAGCGTGCCGACGGCGGTGTTGCCGAGCGCGACGATCACCTTCGGAGCGATGAGCGCGAGCTGCTCTTCCAGGTACGGAATGCAGGCTGCTGTCTCTTCCGGGGTCGGGCGTCGATTCCCCGGCGGGCGGCACTTGATGATGTTGCAGACGTAGACGTCCTTCTCGGCGTCGAGCCCCATCGCCGCGATCATGCGGTCGAGGAGCTGCCCGGCGCGCCCCACGAAGGGGATCCCTTGCGCGTCCTCGTCGGCCCCCGGCGCTTCGCCCACGAAGCAGAGCTTCGCCTCGGGGTTGCCGCGCGCGAAGACGGTGTTGGTGCGCGTGGGAGCGAGCGTGCACTTCACGCAGCCGCGCACTTCGTCGTGGATCTGCGCGAGGCGCACCTTCATGTCGCCGGTCGAGAGGACAGTCGCCGGCGGTGGGCGCGGCGCCGCCTGTTGCGCCGTGCGGGGCGCGGGCGTGGCGGGGGGCGCGTCGAAGCTCGGCGCGTCGTACTGCGTCTCGCGGGCGTCCGCTTCGGCGGGGGCGCTCCGCGGCTCGCGCGGCGGAGGGGAGGCCTCGCGAGGTGCCTCGTGGGTCGCCGGAGCGACGTCACGCGGGGGCTCGTGTGGCAGGGGCGTCGCCTCGCGCGGAGCGGGCGACGCCTCTTCGCGCGGGGCCGGGCGCGCGCCGCGCGGGGCGCGCGGGATCCCCACGGCGCCGGTGTCGACCTGCCACTCGAGGTACGCGCGGAGCGAGGCCGCCACCCCGGCGAGCTCCTTTCGCACGTCGTCCCGAACGTCACTCATGCGTCAGGACGTACGACGTCTGCCGCGCCGCGGCAATCCTCGCCGCACGGGGAAATGCGCGCTCGTTCCGATCGCGCCGCCGCGCGCCCGCCTACGAAATCTGCTCGAGGGCGCGGGCGAGGAGCTCGGCGATGGGGACGATGCGCCCGCGGTCGCCCACCGCCGCCACCTGCTGGCTCGCCGGGTGGGAGTCGGTTCCCGTGATCGAGGCGAAGACCCCCGACGCCAAAATGCGATCGAGGGCCCCCGCGGGCAGGACGAGGTGGCTGGCGATGGCGTGCACCTTCGTAGCGCCCGCGGAGAGGTACACGCGACCCGCCTGCACGAGCGACGAGCCGGTGCGGATCATGTCGTCGTAGAGGACGACCTCGCGACCGCGCACGTCGGCGTTGACGCCGGTGACCGTCGTCTTCCCCGAGGTGGCGTCGCGCCGCTTGTAGACGAAGGCCGGCTCGACCCCGAGATCGCGCGCGAGGCTCTCGACCCACTTGGCGCGCCCGGCGTCGGTCGCGCCGAGCACGTAGGGCCGATCGCCGGTGAGCGCGCGTACCGCCTCGGTGATGAGCGGCGCGCCGTACACGTGGTGCGTGACGTGCGCGTCGCTGAAGTAGAACGGAATGCCGTCGGTGTGCAGATCGAAGAGGACGATGCGCGTCCCTCCTTCGCACGAGGGGATGGCCGAGAGCAGGCGCGCGCGCGTCTTCGCCGTCACCACTTCGCCCGGGAGGACGGCGCGCTCCATCGTCGAGTAGCCGAAGTAGGGGACGACGAGCGTGAGCGAGCGAGCCCCCGCGCGCGAGATGGCGTAGCCGAGATCGTAGACCTCGAGCGTGTCGGCGTCGGTCGGCGTGCCGCCGAGGAGCACGACGTCGCGGTTGCGCGTGTCGTCCAAGATGCGGAGGTAGCGCTCGCCGTCGGGGAAGCGCTTGCGCTCGATGTTCCCCCGCTCGAAGGGGCCCGCGGCGAGGAGCCTCGGCTCCATGTACGCATACGACTCGGTCGCGAAGAGGAGCTTCTGGGTCATGGGGAGGACGCATCGTCGACGCGTGCGGCACAGTTGGCGCACGCGCGCGCGAAGGCGAAGTGGGAATCTCAGCAGAAACCGCGGCGAAGCGCGAGTTTGCTGGCGGTCACCCGTGAGCGAGCGCGCGCTCGAGCACGCGAAGCGCCTTCTGTGGCGTCGTGGCCTCGCAAAGCGCGTCGGCGAGCGCGCCGTTGGCCACCTTGGCCAAGGAGACGAGCGCCTCGAGCCGCGAACGACCGCGACGCGGGTGGACCTCGGCGAGGACGACGCGGAGCGGGAGGCCGTCGGGCGTGTCGGTGCGGAGCGGCTTTCGTAGCGTGACGAGCGCCGCAGCCTCACTCCCCGGGACGACCGCTTGCGGAAGGGCGAAGCCGTGGCCGGCGAAGGTCGACGACTCATTTTCGCGTGCGCGCATCGCCTCTCGGATCTCGAGGACCTCGCGCTTCTCGCTGGCGAGGCGCGTGGCGGCCACGTCGAGCGCGTCGTCGAAGTCGTGGCACACGAGGCCGAGGACCACGCGATCGGGGGTGAGGCGCGAGAGGATCGAGCTTCGCGTCTCGCCGCGGCCGGCGCGCAAGGGGAACTCGCGATCCAAGAAATCGCGCACGCGGGCGAGCTGGGCTTCGCCGAGATCACGCCGCACGATTTCGGCGACGAGCTCGCGCGCCGCGGGGACACGCTCCATGTAGTCGGAGGCGAGGGGACGAACGTCGTCGGTGACCTCGAAGAGCGCCGTCGGGGCGAGCCCGAGCGCACGCGCGATGGCGCGGAGACGATCGGGCGTGGGGACGGCGTCGTGCCCGTTCTCCACGCGGCTCAAGTACGCGCTCGAGACGCCGACGGCCTCGCCGAGCTCGCGGAGGCTCTGACCAGCGTCGGTGCGCAAGATGCGGAGCGTCGCGCCGAAGTTCATCGCACTACTCCTCTGTCGTGGCCGGTGGCGGCAGGGTGCCGAAGCGGGCGCGCACCTCCTCGCTCACACGCTCGGCGCGCGGGGCACTATCTTTGGCGTTCTCCGCGCGCACGACGAGGACCGAGGTCGGCGAGCGGCTCAGGATCGCCTCCGACCACAAGCCGAAGGCTCGCTGCGGAAGCCCCCAGTCGTTGCCGACGCCGACGATGGAGAGATCGTAACCGCCCGCCGCTTCTTCGAGCGCGGCGGTGTGCGGGGCCTTCCCGCGGACCACTTTGATCTCGAGCTCGACGGCACGGGCGCCGCCCACGGGCGTGGCGAAGCCCTCGCGGATCTCTTCGTACACCGTGCTCCGCTCCTCTTTGGGGGCGACGTGGAGCACCGTCACGCGGGCGCCGGTGGCCTCGGCCATGCGTCGGGCGAGGCCCAAGGCCGCGCGATCGTGCTCCGAGCCGAGGTAGGGGACGAGGAGGCGCTCGAGCTTCGCGAGGCCGCGGTCGAAGAGCACCGCGACGTCGGTGTCGGCACCGGCCATCACGTCGTGCACGGTGCCGCCGAGCATCGCGTTGCCCAGGATGGGGCGATGCCAGCCGAGGACGATGACGTCGGCGCGCTTCACTTCGGCGACGTCGCAGATGTCCTTCGCCGGTTGGCTCGACACGAACGACATCGGCCGCACGTGGAGTGAGGACTCCTTCGCGCGCGCGAGCAGCGGTGCGAGGGTCGCGTCGCTCACCGTCGGCTCGCTCTGCTCGATGACGGAAGACGCGCGCTCGACCGGCGGCGCAAGGCTGAGCGCGTAGATGCGCCCCCGCTTCGTGTCTTTGCCCGCCAGCGCCGCGCCCACCGTGAGGAGCGCGGGGCCGGCGCTCTCGAAGGAGACGCACAAGAGCGCGGTGTACGCGCGCTCGAGGAGAGGCGCGGTCTCTTCCGGCTCGGCGAGCTCCTTGGCGAGGCGCTCGATCGGGTAAACCCAGCTGAGGATCGGCGTCGTCATGAAGGTCGTCACCAGCGCCATGATGACGAGCATCGTGAACAGTGTCTGCGAGATGACGCCGAGGTCGTAGCCGATGTTCAGCGCGATGAGCTCCACGAGGCCGCGCGTGTTCATCAAGATCCCGATGGCGCTCGACTCGCGCCAGTTGAGGCCAGTGAAGCGCGCGGCGACCGTGCTCCCGCCGAACTTGCCGACGCACGCAGCGACGATGATGCCGCCGCAGTAGAGCCACGACTCGCTGTGGTCGAGGAGGCCGATCTGCGTCCTTAGCCCGCTGTACGCGAAGAACAGCGGCAGCATGAGGACGACGACGAGGTCTTCCATCTTCTCCGCCAAGTGGCGAGCGAAGGCCCCCTCGCGCGGGATGACGGTGCCGAAGAGGAACGCTCCGAAGAGCGCGTGGATGCCGATGAGCTCGGTGAGGAAGCTCGAGCCGAGCAAGAGCACGAGCAGCAGCGCGACGATGTTCTGCGAGAGCCCGGCGCGCGTCGTGCCGGCGAAGCGCGCCGCGAACGGGCGCACCACGAGCAGCATGAAGGCCATGTACGCGAGCGCGAGCACCGTGGTCTTCACGGCGTCGAAGAGCCCGGTCGAGCGCGCCGTGGCGACGACGAACGCCAAGATGCACCACGCGGTCACGTCGTCGACCGCCGCGCAGGCGATGGTGACGGTGCCGACTTTGGTGCGGAGCAGCCGCCGCTCCACCAAGATGCGCGCGAGGACGGGGAAGGCGGTGATGCTCATCGCCACGCCCATGAAGAGGACGAACGACGTAAAGCGCACCGAGCTCGGCGAGAGCCGCGGATAGAGCGGGAAGGCGAGGAGCGCGCCGAGGGCGAAGGGGACGGCGATGCTCGTGTGGCTGATGACGACGGAGGCGCGCGCGCGGCCGCGGAGCAGCTTGGGATCGAGCTCGAGGCCGATGAGGAACATGAAGAGGACGAGGCCGACCTGGCTCATCAGGGAGAGCAGGGGCATCGACGTCTGCGGGAAGAGCATCGCCTCGGCCTTGGGGGCGAGCCACCCGAGCAGCGACGGGCCAAGGCAGATGCCGGCGATCACCTCGGCGATGACCATCGGCTGCCGGAGGCGTCGCGCTCCGATTCCGATCGTGCGCGAGCTGACGATGACCAGCACCGCCTGCACGATGAACAGCATCAAGGGGCTGTGCAGCACCTCTCCCATCGCCCCCCACGCTAGGTGATAAGTGCGAGCTTATCAACAGCTCTTCCGTGCCCCCGCGCGCGAGGGCTCCGAGCTCGGCCAGGTCTCGAGACCGGCGCCCAGCTCGTCAGCGCTCGAAGTGCACGCGCAGCTTGGCGGTGCCGACGATGGCCCGGCCGTCGTGGTCCAGCGTCGGATCGTAGGCCTTCTGCATCGCGCAGGTGCGCGCTTGGCGGCCGAAGCCGTGGCCCGGATCCTTCAGCACGTCGACCTTCTGGGCGCGGCCGCTGGCGTCGACCACCACCTGGATGACGACGTAGGCGTCGTCGACTTGATCGGCGTCGGCTTCGGGGGGGAAGGGGCAGTCCCACTCGGCGTTGCCGCCGAAGCGCGCGGCGCGCGAACGATCGGGGCCGACCGGGGCGGGGGCTGCTTGCGGCGCGCCGGTGCCGCCGGGGGTGCCGGTGGCGCGCGCGTTGGGGTTGTAGACGGGGGCGGTGCTCGTCCCCGCGGCTTGCGTGACGCCGCCGGCGAAGTTCGTCCCGTTGCCCGAGACGAAGCCGCCGGTGAGGTCCACCGGCTCGTTCGGATCAGGATCGGCGGTGAGCACCTTCCCCGCTTGGGCCGCGGCGGGGGGCGGAGGCGGCGGGGTATCGGGCGTGGGCGGCGGCTCGGGCTTCGGCGCTTCGTCCTTCTTCTCCTCCGGCGGCGGCGGAGGAGGAGGAGGCTCGGGCTGCTTCTGCACGTCGAGGTCGTACTCTTGCGCGAGGTGATCGGCGATCGTCGCTTGGACGGTTCGCGTCCACTCGAGGAGCTCGAGCGAGACGAGCGCCGTGCGCGCTGCGGCGGTGCCGTGGACGATGAGCGCCACCACCACGGCGATGGCGACGGCCACCGAGTGGTGGCCCCCGCCGATCTCGAAGACCTTGGCGAGCGGCTCTTGGTCCGCCGCCCTGGCGCGCAGCGCCAAACGCGTGGAGGTGCTCGAGGCTCGCGGGGTCATACGATCAATGCTGCGGGGCGGGCGTTCCTGGGCTCTGCGGTTCTACGGGGCTGACCCCGAAGGCGATCTTCGCCACCCCCGCCTGCTTCAACAAATCGAGCACGTGGATGACGCGCCCGTGCGGCACGGCGGCGTCGGCCTTGATGACCGCGCGGAGCTCGGCGTTCTTTTGGTGCGCTTCTTTGGCGAGCGGGAGGATGGCATCGTCGTTCGGCACCGGCTTCGAGTCGACGAGGGTCGATCCGTCGGCGGCGAGGATGAGGCTGAAGACCGTCTGCACCTCGGTCCCCGTCGCGGCCTTGGGGAGATCCAAGGGGACGGACTGCGAGACGATGAGCTTCGCCGTCACCATGAAGATGATGAGGAGAACGAGCGTGATGTCGACGAGGGGGGTGACGTTGATGCCTGTGATGGCCTCGTCGGTCTCTTGCGAGCCGCCGGCCATGGCTCAGGCCCCCTCTTCGTTCGCGGCCTCGGCGTCTTCGCCCTTGGCGCGACGCGCGGGGGGCGCGTCGCTCACGCGGCGGTTCTGCGGCGCGACGGCGGCGGGCACGCGGCCGGCGTGGCTCGCCTTCAGGTGCGCGAGCAAGACGTGCGAGAGCGCGTCGGTGTTGGACAGCGTCGTCTTGACGATGCGCTGGAACATGTTGAACGCCGCGACCGCCGGGATGGCGACGAGGAGCCCGACCGCCGTGGCGACGAGCGCCTCGGCGATGTTGGTCATGACGGCTTGCGGCGCGACCTGCGAGGCGGCGGCTTGCGCGCCGGCGCCCGCGGCGGCGGCCACCGGGTGCGCCTTGCCGAGCTCTTCGAACGCACCGACGATGCCGATGACGGTCCCGAGGAGGCCGATGAAGGGCGCGTTGTTGCCGAGCGTTCCGAGGAAGGCGAGCCGCTTCTCGAGCTTGTTCTTCTGGAGAGCGCTCGCGCCGGCCATCGCCTCTTCGGCGGCTTGCGCGCCCATCTCCGCCTCGACGAGGCCGGCCACGACGACCGCGGCTTCGGCGCTCTGCGACTGCTCGAGGCGCTTGCGCGCGCCTTCGAGATCCCCCGCGCGGAGCAAGCGACCGAGGTCCTTCATGAGGGCGGTGACGTCGTCGCGCAGCGACCAATAGAGCCAGGCGCGCTCGAGCATGATCGCGAGCGACACGACGCTCAGGACCAGCATCAGCCAGAGGACCCACGTGGCCCCGGCGCCCACCATCGCGTTCTTGACTCGCTCGATCATTCGTTGGCTTCCGTGGTGTGTGCTGCGGTCTCTTCTTCGGGACCCGACGCGACCTTTCCCCCCGCTGCTGCGGAGATCACCGTCGTGGCGTACGCCCCCTTCGGTAGCACAAACGCAACGCGGACGCTGTCCCCTTGTTCCTCACGCTCGAGCGCTTCGACCCACAAACGAAGCGGTCTGCGTGTCCCTTCACCAAGTCGTGAAGTCTTGGAGAGGTCGATCTTCGGGCCGACCACGGATGCGATGACCTCTTCTTCGAGCGCGCCGACGGCCCCCTCGGCCTTGCGCATCTTCACCCCGAAAATCGGACCAGTCGCCGAAATCTCCCCCCGAGCCGCGCGCGCTTGATCGGTCGCGACGTCCTCGCAGGTGAAGAGCCCGCCCGAGTCGTGCTTCTTCAAGACGTCGCCGAGGAGGCACGAGGCCCACGTGCCGTCGGCCACGCGACGGGCGAGCACCTGGTTGAAGACCTCCGACTGGAGCGAAGAGAAGAGGAGGCGGGCCATGCGCTTGTCGCGCGGGCCCGGCGCCTCACCCGAGAGCCACGCGCGAGCGCGCGCGGCGTTGTCCCCGGCGCGTCCGAAGCGCTGCTCCCCGAACGCGTTCGGTACCCCTTCGCGCCCGATGCGATCGAGCGCGGCGACGAAGCTCGCGCGCTCTGTGGCGTCGAGCCCGAGCACGCGGAGGACGAAGCGGTTGCCGAGGAGGTGCCCGGTCTTCAGCTTGTTGCCGTGGCGCTTGGCGCGCTTCATCAAGATGCCGGGGAGCTCGAGGCGCATGACGTCTTCGTCGAGCCCCGGACGAAAAGGGAGGGACACCGTCTGCGTGGTGACGGCGATCTTGTCCTTCATCCCTGCGACGCCGATCTCGGAGCGGGGCACGCCGAGCGCGCGCGCGATGGCCCCTGTGGCCTCGTCGGTGGTGAGCCCACGCTTCTCGAACGTCACGAAGAGGTGCGCCCCTTCGCCGCTCGGCTCGTAGGCGGGGAGCTCTTCGACGAGGAAATCTTCAGGGACCGATTTGATGCGCGCGGGCACGCGGGGAGTCTACGGGATCGTCCCGACGCGGATCGGGCTTCCGTCTTGGGTCACTTGGCGCTCCACACCTTGTCGACTGCCACGCGCGTCCACGTCGTCGGGTAGCTTGCGAGCGACTCATGCGCCCGAAGCGAGTACGCGTTGGAGGCGTCCTTCGTGAACGCGCACGCTCGCGTCGACGACATCTGCGCGTTCTTGCGGTAGCCCCCTGGGAGGACGCGCTTCTCGAACGCGGCGCAGGCTTCTTCGAGCGAGCCTCCGGGGAGCAAGAGAACCAGAGAACGGGAGCTCTCGCCGCACGCGTAGCCGGTCTCAGGCCCGAATACGCTCGCGAGATCCTTCCAGCGCTCGCCAGTCGGCGCGGCGGCTTGGCAGTCAGCCTTCTTGACGAACTCGACGGACGTCCCCCCGCTCTCCGAGAAGCCGCCCGTGATCACGACTCCGTCCTTGCGCCACGCCTCCCGGAAGTCACCGCCCGCGAGGCCGACGCCGACGCTCTTCCAGCCTCGCGCCTGTAGCGCGGCCTCGTAGTGCTTCGCCGCCGCAGCGGGCTGGCCTTTTTGGGCGGCCCGGAAGATCCGCTCGTTGGAGTCGTCGCAGACGCCGGCCTTCCCGCCGACCGGGAAGCCCTCCGAGGCCCAGAGCCCCTCCGCCTTCTTGCCGTGAGAGCAAGGCTCCGGGGGGCTCCAGCAACCGCAGAGGGCGAGGAGCGAGAGCACGGAAAGTTGGGCAAAGAGAAAGAGAAGAGAAAGGACCGGGGGACGAACGCGGAGGCGGGCGCTCGCGCAGCTGCCATGCATGCTGGCGGCGCTCTGCACACGACGCGCCAGGGTCCCCGAGCTCCGACTCGAGCGCGCTCCGCTCGCCAAGAGCAACCAGGGGTTCACGACCTCGGTGTACGCTTCCGTTCACGACCGCCCTCGTCCTCCTTCTCGAACCGGGACCCGAGGATGGGCACGCGCATTGCTGTTCGGCCCGTCGCGTCGGCGGCCCGGTGAATCGGGGCGGGCGTCGTGTCGGGCAAGAGGAGCATCGGATCATGCATCGCAAGAAGTGGACTGCCGTCGTCGTGTCTCTCGTCCTCGCGGGCTGCTCGAGCTCCAGCACATCGTCGGGGAGCAAGGTCGGTGGCGGCGGGGACGGTGGCTCCGACGGCGCGTCTTCGAACAGCACGAGCAACCCCACCACGTGTGCGGACTGGGGAGGGACCTGCTCGCAGACCGCCTGCTCCGGCGGCCTCCACCTCGTTCGCGACGGCGGCGACAGTCTTTGCACCGGCGCGGTCGCCGTGTGCTGCGTGCCGGGGAACGCGGGCTCGCGGGTCGTGAAGGGGACCGACGGCCTCCTCTGCACCTCGAGCTCGTTCTCCGAGTTCGGCAAAGGGACGTGCGCCGGCGCGCCTTGCGCCGTGGGGGGCGAGTGCCGCGACGATGGTGCCGGCGCGACGTGCGACACCTCCCGGGGCCTTCCGGCGACGAAAGACGGCACCGTGGAGTGCGCCATCTTCGGCTGCGGCTCCATCACCTGCGCCGTCGGCTGCTCCTGCTCGGACGCGGCGAGCAGCGCGTGCTCCTGCCCGTAGTGCTCACGGGCACGACGAAGAGGCTCTACCCGCCGACGCCGATCTCGTGCGCCATGATGTCGCGCGGGCTACGGAAGTGCTGCTGCGGTGAGTAGGCGAGGAAGTTCGAGACGCGCGAGGTGTAGAGGCACGCGTACTCCTCGACCTGGGCGCCGAAGCTCGACTCCTCGTTGGCCTCTTTGAGGAGCGAGCCCCAGTAGGGGTGAAAGCGGAGGTCCACGCGCCGCTCGATCGACGCCACCTCCGCCTCCACCTGGCGAAGCCGCCCGCGCACGCGATCGAGCCCGCGCTTCACGCGACCGCGCTCGGCCTCGAGCTCGGCGACGGGGACGCCGTTCTTCTTCCCCGCGGCGATTTGATCGATCTGCCGCGAGAGCTCTTTGAAGCGCGTTTGGTAAAAGCGGAGGTCGTCCTCCAAGTGCTCGCGTCCGTCTTCCAAGGAGAGGCCGCGGTCGAAGTCCTCCTTGCAGGACTCGTAGGCCATCACCTCTTGCTCGAGCTCCTGGATGATCATCGCCGTGCGCCACGCGCTCTCCTTCTTGGAGCGCAAGATGTCGCCGTAGATGTGATCGCCGACGTAGAGCACTTGGTCGCCGGCGACGCCGAGGGCCCGCTCGAAATCGTGCAGGTTCCCTCCTTCGTAGACCTTGCCGCGCTCGAGGGGGAACGTCGCCGGGCGCACGTGATCGGTCACCGATCCGTCGCCGGCGATGGCGCGCTCGAGGAGCGGGCGCCGCTCTTGGAAGAACGCCGGCTTCGTCGCCGCCACCACCACCACGTCGAAGTAGTGGCGCCACGAGGGGTACTCGCTCAGCGCGCCGCCGAGCAGGTACGTCATCATCTTCTCGGTGTACGTCCAGCGCGAGTTCGTGAGGAGAAAGAGCTTCTTCCCCGCGCTCCGCAGCTTGTGGAGCGTGAGCGCCAGATCGGGATCCTTGTGGACGAAGCGCGGCAGATCGTTGGCCACGGCGTCGAGGATGGTGCCGTCGCGGTGGGCTTCGTCGATGCTCTCGCGGATGTCGGTGAAGACGCGCCCGTAGTCGACGGCGATGCCGCGCTTCTCCAGGCCGTCGACCAGCGCGGCGTAGAGCGAGGCCTCGCTGAGGGCGTAGAGGGTGTCGATCCAGTGGTAGCGCGGGGTCGCGGGGCGGATCTTCTTCGACTGGTAGAGCGAGCGGAGCTCGTCCTTCGAGAGCTCGCGGAAGCCGTGGAACCCCTTACAGACCTGCTTGTAGCGGTCCATCTTGAGGATGTGTCCGTAGCGCTTGTCGATGAGGATCCCGCGCACGGCGAAGTCGAGCGACTGCGGCAGCTCGGGGATGACCGAGGGGTACCCGCGGCGAATCAGCTTCTCGATCGTGGCGTCGATGGAGAGGCGGTCCATCTCCGGCTGGTCGTAGATCGCCAGCGTGTAGTCCATGTCGAAGCCGACCCACGTCACTTGCGCCATGCGGAGGTCGCGGTTGCAGAACACGCGCCGCGCGCGGGGGATACCGCTCCCCGGCGGACGCACGAGGAGGTCGTCGAACGGCAGGATGAGCTGGCCTTCGGTGTCGCTCATGAAATCTCGCTCACGAGATGGTCCCCCAAGCGGACGGGTTTTTGCGAAGGAAGCTCCAGGTCTTCAAGTTCGCGACCAAGTAGGCGGCGTGCTCCTTGGGGTTCCTTCGCGGGACTTTGAGCATGCGCTTGGCGATCGAGGAGAGCCCGTAGAAGCGTTTGTAGCTCGTGTCGAAGCCGTCGCGGAGCGCCTCGGGGCTCAGCCCGTCGGCGCGCACGAGCAAGGATCCGTAATCGTAGCGCCCCCAGTCTTCGGAGAGGATGCGCCCTTCGGCCCTCATCTCGTCATGGTAGGCCGTACCGGGGTACGGAGCGGGGGTGAAGAACTTCACCAGGCTCACGCCGTGCGACGACAAGAACTCCACCGTGCGCTCGAAGACGTCCGGGCTCTGGCCGTCCATGCCGAGCATCATCAGGGCGATGACCTGGATGCCGTGGGCGCGGAGCGCCGCGAGATCGGCGTCGTAGCGCGACGCGCGGTTGAAGCGCTTGCCGATGGAGTCGAGCACGTCGTCGTCGGTCGACTCGAGCCCGATGGAGAGCGCGACGCAGCCCGAGCGCGCGGCGAGATCGAGCAGCTCGGCGTCGCGCGCGATTTCGATCGTGCATTGGCTCGTCCACTTGATCTTCTCGGGGATGAGCCGACGAAAGAGCTCCTTCGCCGCGTCCACGTCGGCGATGGGGTTGTCGTCGAGGAAGAGCAGGTTCCGCCCGCCGAGCGCCTTGATGCGCCGCACGTCCTCGATCACCGCGTCGATCTTCCTCGTGCGGTAGCTCCTCTTGTAGAAGCTCTGCACCGCGCAGTAGGAGCACGGGTGCGGGCAGCCGCGGCTGAACATGAGGGGGAAGTGGAAGTAGAGGCGGTAAAGAGAGCTCTTCTGCCACGCGTCCCAGCGAATGAGCTGAAGGTCGCGGTAGTCGATGCGCGAGAAGACGTCGTCGCACGCGCCGGTCTCGACGCCGCGGTCGTCGCTCTTGGGCTTCGCCAGCGTGCTGCCGAGGTTCACGAAGCTCCCTGCGCGGTACACGCCGCCGCCGCGCCCCGCCGCGAGATCCTGAAGGCAGCGCGCGAAGAGCGTCTCGGCTTCACCGACGACGATGGCGTCGGCGTGGGCCAAAGACGCCTCGTGCGGCGCGAGCGAGACCCACGGCCCGCCGAGGACCACCTTCTTGCCGCGCGCGCGGAAGGCGTCGGCGAGATCGTAGGCGCGGGCGATCTGCGGGCCCATCGCGCCGATGGCCACGACGTCCGCCGGATGATCGAGGTCGACGTCGGCTATCAGCTCGTCGACGAGGTCGACCTTCCACCCCTCGGGGGCGAGGGCCTTCAAGGCCGGCATCGTCAACCCCGACGTCCAGTAGCGCGTCGTCTTGACGAGGCGTCCGTCGGCCAGATGATGCGACGGCGAGATGAGGTACAGGTGAGGCACGCGGACCGATGAAGAAGTCTACCACCCCCACGCGCGCTGTCGCATTTCGCGCCGTTTTCCCTGGCGCTCTTCGCAGCGCAGCCGGCGCCTCGGCGATCGGCTGCGCCGGGGTTCTCCTCGCGGCCGCGTGCACGCGGGGAAAGCCTCCGGGGGACGTGGGCGACGACGCCGCGCTCGCCGCGGCTTCGCCCGCCGACGCGGCGCCCAAGGGTCGCCCGCGCGCCGAGATCGTCGCCGAGGCCCGCGCCGCCTACGCCGCCGGGCGCGAAGATCCTTCGGTCGCGGTGCTCGGCGCCATGACGATGGCCACGTCGGTGATGAGCCTCCCCGCGTGGCCCGACTCCGACGCCGGCACCCCGGGCGCGCGTCTCGGCTACCTCCGCCACGGCGCGCGCGTCACCGTCGTCGCCGAGCCCATCGTCAACGCCGAGTGCCCCGAGGGCTGGTACGAGCTCCTCGAAGGGGGCGGCTTCATCTGCGGAAAGTACGCGACCACCGACTTGAAGAGCCCGCGCGTGCGTCTCGCCCCTTCGCCGCCGAACCTCGACGCGGGGCTCCCCTATCGCTACGGCTACAACCTCACCGACGGCACGCCGCTCTACCGCCGCGTGCTCTCGCTCGAAGATCGAAGGAAGTACGAGCCGTGGCTCGCGCCGCCGCCGGAAGAAGAGCCCGGGGAGGCGCACGATGCGGGCGCCCCTGCCGAAGGAACGGCGTCGAGCGACGAGGGGGCCGCGTCGGACAAGACCGACAAGAGCGCGCCCGATCCCGCGGAGCCGCCGGTCGATCCCAAGAAGCCCAAGGTCTCACTCGACGAGCTCCACGGTCGCGGCGTGCTCGTGCGCAAGATGGTGCACGGCTTCGTGCTTGGTCTCGACAAGGACTTCAAAGCGGCGCACGCGCACTGGTGGCGCACGACCTACGGGTTCGCCGTCCCCTTCGAGCACGTCGCTCCGCAGCGCACGTTCTCCACCTTCCACGGGCTGTGGCTCTCGGCGGGGCGCGCGCGCGGCGAAGCCGACGGCATGTCGGCGAACGAAATGGACGCGAGCGCGGCCATCGCCGTGGACGCCGGCGCCTTCCTCGCCAAGGTCGACGAGAAGCACGTGGCGCTTCATCAAGGGGCCATCGGCTTCGTCACCTCCGGCGCGGCGGTGCGCTACCTCCCCGACGCGCCGGGCACCGAGGCGAAGAAGGTCGCGTGGGGCGGGCCGATCCCGAAGCGCAGCGCCGTCGAGATCGTGGGCGACCCGATCACCCTCGCGGGTGTGGAGTACGGCGCGACCCCCGACGGATCGTGGGTGCGCCTCGCCGACTTGAAGATGGCTGCGCCAGGGAAGCCCCCGCCCGATCTGCTCCCGGGAGGGAAGTGGATCGACGTCGACCTCACGCGGCAGATCTTGATCGCGTTCGAAGGCGACCGCCCCGTCTTCGCCACGCTCCTCTCTTCCGGGCGACGCAACGAAGCGGATCCCGAGCACGACTACCCGACGCCCACCGGGCTCTTTCGCATTCGCGAGAAGCACGTCTCGGCCACGATGGACGGCAACGTCGCCTCCGACGTGCCGTACTCGATCGAAGACGTGCCGTGGGTCATGTACTTCCAAGGCAGCTACGCGCTGCACGGCGCCTTCTGGCACGACGTGTTCGGTCATCAAAGGAGCCACGGCTGCGTGAACCTCTCCCCCGACGACGCGCGCTCGGTCTTCCGTTGGGCCGAGCCTTCGCTCCCCGTCGGGTGGCACGGCGTCTTCGCCAGCGACCAGCACCCCGGCACGTGGGTGTCGATCCACGAGGACGCGACGAAGCGCTGAGCGCGACGACGCGTGCATCCTGCAATGTGCGCGGCCCTGCGCGCGCGACGCAGCTCGCCGCTGACGCAAGGAGAACACGCGAGCCGGTTCATGGCTCGCGCCGCGTTCACCCCCGATTCCCGGGAAAGCGCCGCTCTCTCGCACCGCGCGACTGGGTACGCCGGTTGCTCTACCCTGACGTGACGGAGGTCTTCGAACAGATGATGTCGCGCCGTGCCTCGTGGGTGTTCGCCGTGTCCCTTCTCACGCTCGTCGGATGTGCGAGCAAGTCGTCCTCGTCGAGCGGCGGGAGCAACGACGCCGTCCAGGAAGGGACCGACGCCAACGGCGCCGAGAGCGACGCCGAGGGGCTCTCCACGACCCTCATCGGCGGCGGCGGCGGAACGCTGGCCCTCGCCTCGGAGGGGGAGCTCACGACCACCGGCGACGTCACGACGCAAGGGATCGGCGACGCCGCCAAGGCGTACTTCATCCCTTCGGGCTGCCTCGCGGTGACCGACGACTCGGCGAAGTCGCAAGCGACCTACGTGTTCAACGACTGCACCGGTCCGCGCGGCCTCGTGCACGTGACCGGCACCGTGACCGTCGGCTACCAGGTCGTGAGCGCGACCGAGCTGAAGCTCTCGTACGCGGCCACCGGCCTCAAGATCAACAAGGCCACCATCGACTGGACGGCCAGCGCCGACGTCACCGCCAACGGCGCCGACCGCGAGATGATCTGGGACGGCCAGCTCGACGGCACCACGCGGAACGGGCGCGACTTCACCCGCAAAAACCACAAAGACTACAAGTGGGCGATCGGCGGGACGTGCCTCGGCGTCGACGGCAGCTCGGACGGCACCGTGACAGGACACGAGCTCAAGACCGACGTCACCTCGTTCAAGATCTGCAAGGGCGAGTGCCCCGAGGCGGGGAGCGAGATCAAGGTGACGGACGTCACGACGAGCAAGGTCTACGACGTGACGTGGAACGCCACCAACGCGACGTACACCGGGCCGGACGGCAAGGCGATCACGTACACGCCGCTCTGCGCGCTGTGACGTGCCGACCACGAATGTCAGCGTGCGAGCTTGCACGCCGACGGCGCGCGCGAGCGGGCTCGCCCGCTTGTGTCGCGAATCCATAGCTCCAGCGGTCCGCCCTGCCTTCGCTCGAAGTGCGCGCGGGCGTAGCACGGCGGCATCGTGACGCCGCACCCGTGGAACGTGACGACGTGTGTCCCCGCGCGTGCGCCGAGGAGCAGCGACGTGGCGTGCCGGAGGTCCGCGTCGTGGCGCTCGCGCGAGAGGTGCACCCCGTGGTCGAAGCGGAGCTCGCGTTCCACGAGGTTCTCGGCGAAGGGGTTGTAGAAGTAGAAGGCGTCGTAGAGGTCCGTGGCAATTTCGTCGAGTCGCCCGGAGATCAGCTCGACCCGCTCCTGTCGAAGCAAGCGCGCCGCCTCCCGCCCTGCTGCCACGAGGTGCGCTCGATGCTCGATGCCCGTGAACGTCACCCCGGTGCTCGCGGCTCCGACCAGGCACAACTTTCCCGCCCCCGCCCCGACGTCGAGGACCCGCCGGGCCCCACCGCCGACCAGAAGGTCCGCCGCGCGGCGCGCCGTTTCCACGGAGGTCCAGTAGCGATGAGACAGCCGCTGATACGCGAGCGGATAGATCGCGTCGAAGTCTTCGTCGCGCACGGGCGCGCCCTCGACGAGCGCGCGCCGGAGGCGCTCGAGCTTCATCGCGCACCCGGGGCGAGCGCCCGCGACGAGGTCACGACGCCGCGGCGTAGAGGCGATTGCGGAGGAGCTCATGCTCGTGGCGGAGCGCCGACGGCAGACGCGCGCCGAACCTCTCGAGGAACGACCCGTTGCGCTCGGTCTCGGCCAACCACTCGCCGCGGTCGACGCGAACGAGCTCGTCGAAGTGCTGATCACCGAGATCGAGACCGTGGAGGTCGAAGGCGTCGCGCGTCGGGACGTTCCCGATGGGGGTGGCGCGTGCTCCTTGCCGCCGCTCCACCCGCTCGAGGATCCACTTCAACACGCGAATGTTCTCCCCGAATCCGGGCCACAAGAGCTTGCCCTCTGGCGAGGTTCGGAACCAGTTGACGTGGAAGATCCTCGGCGCGTGGGTGAGGCGTTTCCCGATCGAGAGCCAGTGCGAGAAATAGTCGCCCATGTTGAGGCCGCAGAACGGGAGCATGGCCATGGGATCATTTCGCGGAACACCCGTCGCTCCGGTCGCCGCGGCCGTCGTCTCCGAGACCAGCGTCGCGCCGACATAGACGCCGTGGGCCCAGTCGCGCGCCTCGTAGACCAGCGGCGCGACGCGCGCGCGACGACCGCCGAACAGGATCGCGGAGATGGGGACACCGTTGGGGTCGTCGAAGCTCGGACCGACGCTCGGGCACTGTCGCGCCGACACGGTGAAGCGCGCGTTCGGGTGCGCGGCGGGCTCGGCAGCCCCCTTGGTCCACGGCCGTCCACGCCAATCCTCGAGCACCTCACCGTCCCCCAGGGGGGAGAGCCCCTCCCACCAAGGAGTGCCACCTGCGCGGAGGGCGACGTTGGTGAAGATGGTGTCGCGGGAGAGCGCGGCGATGGCGTTGGGGTTGGTCTTCTTGCTCGTCCCGTGCGCCACGCCGAAGAAGCCCGCCTCGGGGTTGATCGCCCAAAGGCGCCCGTCGTCACCCACGTGCATCCAGCAGATGTCGTCACCGACCGTTTCGACCTTCCATCCGGGGAGACTGGCGACGAGCATCGCGAGGTTCGTCTTGCCGCAGGCGCTGGGAAACGCGGCGGCGACGTAGTGTCGGATCCCTTCCGGATTCGTGACGCCGATGATCATCATGTGCTCGGCCAGCCAGCCCTCTTCACGCGCCTGTACGCTCGCGATCCGCAGGGCGTGGCACTTCTTGCTGAGGAGCGCGTTACCGCCGTAGCCCGAGCCGACGCTCCAAATCGTGCGCGCTCGAGGGAAGTGACACACGAAGCGTCTCGAGGGCGATAGGTCGCCCAGGCTGTGGATCCCCTTGACGATGCTCGTCTTCGATCCGAGCTCGCGCAGCGCCGCCGCACCCATGCGCGTCATGATCCGGAGGCTCGCCGCGACGTACGCACTGTCGGTGAGCTGGACGCCGACGCGGCCGAACCGCGAACCGTGCGGACCCATCAAGTAGGGGACGACGTACATCGTTCGCCCCTTCATGGCGCCGGCGAAGAGAGGCCAGACCGTCTTCTGGGCGTCCTCTGGGCTCATCCAGTTGTTCGTGGGCCCAGCGTCGTCCTGAGCCTCACTGCAAACGAAGGTGAGATGCTCCGTGCGCGCCACGTCGGTCGGATCGGAGCGATGAATGAAGCAGTGGGGGAATGCGCTCTCCGCCAGACGGACGAGCACGCCGTCCTCCACCATTCGGTCTTCGAGCGCGAGCGCCTCGACCCGACTGCCGTCACACCAGCGAATCGCTTCGGGCTTGGTGTAGCTGGCGATTTCGCCGACCCACTCGGTCAACTCGTGGTTCATCATTCGTGTCGCTTCGTCCTCGCGTGGTTGCTGCGCGCGAGCGAGTGCACGGCGCGTACCAGCTGGGATCGGACGTGCGCCAGCGCGTGGCTCTTGGTCAATCGGCCAACGAAGGGTAACGTTTCGTCGCGGAGAGATGCCAAAGCGACAAATTGACGTAGTTGTCGAGCCCGTCCTGCGGTCAAAGGCGATGCGCGAGCTCGGCCGGGCCGTGCGAATGATGGCCACGAAGGACGTGGTCATCACGTTCCTCGGCGAGAGCGGCACCGGCAAAGAGGTCTTCGCCCGTCGGCTTCATGACCTCTCCGAGAGGCGTCGAGGTCCGTTCGTCCCCATCAACTGCGCTGCGATCCCCGAGTCTCTCTTCGAGAGCGAGCTCTTCGGGCACGAGAGGGGAGCCTTCACCGGCGCGACCGAGCGCGCCCGAGGCAAGATCGACGCGGCCACCGGCGGGACGCTCTTCCTCGACGAGATCGGGGAGATGCCCGTCGCGGCCCAAGCGAAGCTGCTCCGCTTCCTCGAAAATCGCCGGTTCATGCGCGTCGGAGGCTCGACGAAGATCACGGCAGACATCCGGCTCGTCACGGCGACGTTGCGTCCCCTGGAGGCGGAGGTGAAGGCGGGGCGCTTTCGTGCGGATCTGTTCTACCGCATCGAGGGAATCACGCTGCGCGTCCCGCCGCTTCGGGAGCGCCCCTCGGACATCGCCCCGCT
Organism: uncultured Polyangiaceae bacterium; assembly: GCA_964531795.1. Classification (GTDB taxonomy): domain Bacteria; phylum Myxococcota_A; class Polyangia; order Polyangiales; family Polyangiaceae; genus CAZHHD01. The sequence continues at coordinate 77,640 of CAZHHD010000021.1, forward strand.
GGTGCATCAGTTCCTCGCGGAGGTATCTGCCCAACACGGTACCCGCCCCGTTCGCCTCGCGCGGGCGACGATGGCGAGTCTCCGCGCGTACGAATGGCCAGGCAACGTCCGTGAGCTCCGCAACGCCATCCAGCTCGTGAGCCTCATGCGCGAGGGCAGGCAGGTGCGCGTCCGAGATCTGCCGGAGCGCTTGCGCGCTCCGACTTCTCCGAAGGCGAATCCGCGGCGCAGGCGCGCGGACGGGACGGCCGAGGTCCTCGAGGTCCGCCTCGACCGCCCTCTCGACGAGACGCTCGACGAGATCTTGCGCGCAGCCTTGGCTCTCGAGGGCGGCAATCGTTCGCGTGCGGCGCAGCGACTCTCGGTCAGTCTGCGGACGATGCAGCGCTTCGCAGCGCGGTCGTCCCCTGCTCCTGTGCCGGCCCCTCGTCCGCGCGCCACCCGTCGTTCCGCCTCCTGAAGGAGCCCCGAGGAGCGTCGGCGATCGTTCCGTGTGGCAGGCACGACCGTTGCTTTGGCAGGGGCTCGTGTCGCACGAAACAAGCTCCCGTCCCAACGCCTCCCTGTTCCGCGTCGCCGTCGTGTGCGCGGAGGAGGACCTCCTCGGCCTCACGGTCAAGCAGCTACTCGTCGAAGGCGCCGAGGTCACGCCCCTCTCTCGGTTGTCCGACGTGGCCACGACGCGAGCGCGCTGCGACGTCGTCCTGTTGTTCACCGAGGGCTATCCCACGCGGGAGCTCCACGCCTGCTTGGAGGCGCTGGACGCCTGGCGCGCCGGGCCCGCGCTGGTGGTCGTCACGCATCCCGGAGCGGCGCTGTGGGGGCCGTCGGTGGTGCGCGACCAGCCCGTGCTCGTGGTCACGCGCGCGACGTGGGCCCGTGAGGAAGGGCTCGCGTGGCTCGAGCATCACGTCGCAAAGGCGCGCGAGCGGGCGCGGGAGGAAGAGTACGCCTCGCGGCCGGAGCTGCCTTTCACGGATTGATCCGCGCCTCGTCGGTCTCCTCGAGACGGTCGCGCGGCGGCGCGGATGCTACGCTCTCTCCGAAGATGAAGATCATCATCCTTCGCGCGGGGGACGCCGTCCCTGAAGTGGCCCAGAAACGCGGCGAGTTCGCCGAGCTCATTCGCGAGACCCTCGGCCCGCGCCACGAAGGCACGTGGGACACGGTCGACGTGCGCACCGACGCGAAGCTCCCCGAGCCGCGCTCGGCCGACGCGTTCATCATGACCGGCTCGTCGCACAGCGTGACCGAGCGCACGCCGTGGATGCTCCGCGCCGAAGCGCACTTGCGTGACGTCGCCGAGGCGGGGGTGCCGCTGCTCGGCATCTGCTTCGGCCATCAGATGATCGCCCAGGCCCTCGGCGGCGAGGTGGTGAAGAACCCACGCGGCCGCGAGATGGGCACCGTCCTGGTCACGCGCCACGCGCACGACCCGCTCTTCGAGGGGCTCGACGATCGCTTCCTCGTCAGCGCGACGCACGTCGACACCGTCGGCAAGCTCCCGCAAGGCGCGCGCGTCTTGGCTTCGAGCGAGCTCGAGCCGACCGCCGCGTTCGCCATCGGCGATCACGTGCGCGGCGTGCAGTTCCACCCCGAGCTCGACGACGACGCGATGCACGGCTACGTGCGCGCGCGCGCCGACAAGATCCTCGCCGACGGGCTCGATCCGAAGGCCATCGCGGCGGCGATTCGTCCGAGCGAGGCCAACGGGCAGGTGCTGCGGAACTTCGTGGAGCACGTCGTGCGCCGCCGCGGCGCGCGCGGGAAGTAGCGGCCCGCGCGTTCGGGCGCCGAGCTCGCGCGCCTCAGAAGTAGAAGGAAGCGCCGACGCTGATCGCCGGGTAACCGATGCGCAGCGTGAGCGCGATCTTCTCCGCCAAGTGGTAGCGCCCGCCGGCGGCGAACACCGGGTAGAGGAAGTTCGAAGACCCGAGGCCGACGCCGACGCCCGGCTCACCGAACACCGCCCAGTGCGTGGAGAGCCAGAAGTTCCACTGCATCACGACGGGGACCACGAGCGCCACGCCGTCACGGTGACGGTTGGCGTTGAAGAAGAGGTCGGCGCCGACACCGACGCCGACCGAGTTGTTGATCGTCTTCACGAACCCGTTCTGGACGATGATGAACGTGGCGCGCGCGCCGACGCCGAGCGAGGCGCCTTGGGAGAACGGTCCCCACCCGAGGAGCCCGTGGGGCTCGAGGTCGACGATGTACTCCGGGTGCTCGCCGGGGTTCTTGATGAGACCCTCTTCGGCGCGGGCTTCGCGCGCGAAGGCGAGCGACGTGACCGCGAGCGCGGCGAGGAAGGCGAGGGGACGGCGAACCGAGCGACTTGGCGGGAGCGAGGGCGCGTGCACACTCCACGCATACCACTCCTTGTTCGAGGAGAGAGCTGGTCACACGAGCGATCAGGTCGAGACCTTTCGCCGCTCGTGCTCGCGCGAAGTGCGCGGAGTCAGTTGACCGGGTAGATGCGCAGGTTGCCGCCCGAGGCGGTGACCTCGGAGACGAAGAGCCGCGTGTGCGCGCCGTCGAACGACACGCCGTGCACGGTGCCGAGGCCCGTCGCCACGGTCGTCACCGCGCCCGCTCGACTCACTTGGTAGACGACACCCGGTCCGGCGACGAACACCGAGCCGTCCGGCCCCTTCGCGATCGCGTCGGGAGAGGCGAGCGCGGCGAGCTGGGTGAACGACGCCGGCGGAGGCGCCGCGTCGGCGCTGGCGTCGGGAGGGCCCGCGTCGTCGGTCGTGAAGAAGCCGCCGTCGGGCGTCTTGATCAGGAGCCCGAAGTCTTGGTCCGACACCACGAGCTTCCCTTCGTTGTGCACGACGCCCACCGGCTTCGCGAGCCCCGTGACCATGTCCTTCTCGGTCCCTGCGGTGACCGAGAGACGCGCCACGGCGCCCGCGCGGCCGCTGTCCGCAGGTCCGCCGCCGCCGTCGGGAGCTTTGGAGAAGTAGCTGTCGACCAGGGTTCCGTCGGCGAGGATCGCGAGGCCAACGCGTCGCTTGCTCACGCTGAGGTTCGGTACGACCGAAGCGTCACCCAAAGGGTCGACGACGATCACGCCGCCGACCGAGCCGAAGCCGAAGCGCGTGACGATCGTCGTCCCGTCGAGCGTGCGCACGACCTGCCCGAGCCCCGGGGGGCCGCTCGCTGCGTCGTACGCAGCCGCGTCCCACGTCGGCATGTGCGCGTAGGTCGAGAACCCGCCCGTGTCGGTCCACTTCACGATCGTGTCGTGCGCCTCGTCGGCGACGTAGAGCGCCTGGTCTTTGCCGTAGTCCCAGTAGATGCCGTTCGGCGTTCCGTCGAAGGCGATCGCCGTCGGGCCGCGGTCGACGCTCCCCGCGTCGCTCGCGCTGTCCGTCCCGGGCGAGCCGTCGCCCGCCGTGCCGGTGTCGGCTTGGCTCGCGTCGCTCTCTGAGGTTGCGTCCACGCCGCCGCCGTCGCTGGCTAGCGCCGCGACCGTGTCGTCGTCGGAGCACGCCGCGAGGGCGTGCGCCCCGAACGTTGCGAGGAGGAGAACCGCGGCCGAGAGCGGACGGAGCTTCTGCATGTCGCTCGCCATCGTGACGAGACTGCGCGCGCCCGAGAATCCCCAACATGCGTGTTCGCGAAAGTGTCACGCCCCTGTAACAGCCCACGGTTCGCGTGCATGGGAGACTCCTGGGAGCGTGCACGTTGCACGGGTCGTGAGCCTGTTCGGAGGTCGCTTGATGAGAGCGCGAGAAGGACGCTGGGGAACCCGAGCCGCAGGCTGCGTGGCCATCGCCGCCATCGGCTTCGTTTCGCGTGAAGCGAGCGCGGCGGTGAATTGCAGCTCCCTCGTGGGGGCGAGCTCGCTGGTCATCGAGTCGGGCGACACCCAAGAGCCGCTCCTCAAGACGCTGGGGAAGAAGCTTCGCGACTCCTCCGCGCATCCGGTCACGGTGCTCTACCGCACGACCGGCACCTGCACCCTCATCGACGACATGTACAAGGCGACGCCGATCGCCCAGGGCTCGACGCTCCTCTACATGCCGACCATGACCGACGACCCCACCTGGGATCCGTCGAAGGCGCCTCTCAGCTGCACCGTCGACGAAGCGGGCGGGCTCCCCATCCAGCTCGCCATCGCCGCGACGTTCACGTCGAGCTGCACCCAGAGCCCGCCCCCCGGCGGCCTCGCCACCTTCAACGGGCCCATTCAGGGCTATTCGTTCATCGCCCCCAAGGCGAGCACCGAGGTCGCGATCACCGCCGAGGAGGGCTACTTCGTGTGGGGCTTCGGCAACACCGGCGGCGCCGCGCCGTGGACCGACGAGAACTTCCTCTTCGGTCGCCCCGCCACGAAGAGCACGGCGCTCACGCTGGCCGCGGCGGTCGGCTTGCCCGCCGGGCTCTTGAAGGGGCTCAAGCTCGACAAGTCGACCGAGGTCTTGAACGACGTCGCCACCTCGCCCGATCCGCAGAAGACGCTCGGCCTCATGGGGGTCGAGGTCTACGACGCCAATCGCGACAAGGTGAACGTGCTGGCCTTCCGCGCGTTCAAGCAACGCTACGCGTACTACCCCGACTCGCAGCCCGCGCTCTTCGACAAGCAGAACCTCCGCGACGGTCACTACGTGCCGTGGGCCCCCACCGTGTACATCGGCCAGGTCGACGGCGGCGGCGTGCTCACGGACGCGAACACGAAGCTCTTCTACGACCTCGTCATGGGCAACACGACGCTCGCCGACGTGGACGGGCTCGCGGCGGTCGTCGCCAAGGGGCTCGTCCCCGACTGCGCGATGCGGGTGAAGCGCGATTACGACGGCGGCCCACTCTCGCTCTACACACCCGCCGACGCGTGCGGTTGCTACTACGAGAGCAAAGTTCCGAACGGCTCGACGAGCTGCGCTTCCTGCACCAACGACGGCCCGTGCGGCGCCGGCAAGTGCCGCCACGGCTACTGCGAGGCCAAGTGAAGACGATGAACCGCTCGGCCTTCCGCTCGTCGCTCCTCCTCCTTGGCGTCGCCTTCGGGGCGGCGGCCGCCCTCGCGATCGCGAACGTCGGCTGCGACGACTCGAGTGGCGTCCACGAGATCGTCGACTCTGGCGGCGGTCACGACGCGGGGGGCTCCGCGACCGACGGCGCCGCTGGCAACGACGGCGCGCCTTCGGACGACTGCGTCAAGAACCCCACGACCTACGAAGACATCCTCAACGCGTGCACGGACGCGGCGAAGATCGACAAGCACCCGGTGCTCCCGAACCTCCTCCCCGACGGCGGCCTCCCCCCGTTGAAGTGAGCGACGTGTCGGGCGTCTGTCCCTCGGATGCCTCCACGCGACGCGTCCTCTCGGGCCTCCTGTTGAGGTACGGTCGCCGCGTGCGCCGCCCGGTGACCTTCGCCGCCTTTCTTCTCGCGCTCTCGCTCGGGGGGGCGCTCGCCCATGCCGACGAGCCCGTGCGCGCGCCGGATCCCGAGCCCGCGCCGTCTTCGGCAGGCGCGCCGGAGACGAAAGGCCGCGGCATCGCCGTCACCTCGAAGCTCGTCGACCTTCGCCTGTCGGGCTACGTGCAGGCCGACTGGGTCCTCGCGCGCCAGTCGTCGAGCGACGAGCTCGATCCGGCCACGCGCCAGCCGCTCAATCAAGATCGCTTCCTCCTTCGTCGCGGCCACATCCGCGTCGACGCCGAGCGCGGCTACGTGACGAGCGCCGTCGAGATCGACGCCAACACCGTCGCCGGCCCCGCGCTCCGCCCCGTCGTCGCCAACGTCTCGGCGCGCTGGCCCGGTCGCGCACGCCGCGGCGAGGAAGCCTACGCCGTCGCCACGATGGGGCTCTTCAAGACCCCGTTCGGTTACGAGCTGCTCGAGCTCGACAACGTACGCCCCTTCCTCGAGCGCGCGACCGGCATCAACGCGCTCTTCCCCGGTGGCGGTTACGACGCCGGCCTTCGCATCAAGGGGGGCTACCGCTTCTTCGACTACGTCGTGGGGGTGATGAACGGCGAGCCGGTGGGCGAGAAGAGCTTCCCCGGCCTCGATCCGAACCGCGCCAAAGACTTCGCTTACCGCCTGGGAGTGCACGCCGAGCCTCGCAAGGGCATCCGCATCGAGGCGGGCTTCTCGCAGATCACCGGCGCCGGTTTTCACCCGGGCACGGCCGCGACGAAGGACACGCTCGTGTGGCACGACGCCAACGAGGACGGCGTCGTGGAGTCGACCGAGATCCAGGTCGTCCCCGGCTCGACGGCGACCCCCTCGCAGCGCTTTCGTCGCTTTGCCTTGGGCGGCGACGTGCGCGCCTCGGCGAAGCTCCCCGTGGTCGGCGAGCTCGTCCTCCGCGGCGAGGTCGTGCGCGGCGCGAACCTCGATCGAGGCGTCGAGCCGGCCGATCCGGTCGCTTCGGGGCGCGACCTTCGTGAGCTCGGCTACAGCCTCGGCCTCGTGCAGGAGCTCACGCACTGGGGCTACGTGGGCGTGCGCTACGACCGCTACGACGCCGACGCCGACGCCGCCGAGCAGCTCGGCGTGGGCCAGGTGCTCGTTCCTCGTGTGTACAGTACATGGTCTCTCGTCGGCGCCTTCCGCTACGAGACCGCGCGCCTCCTCTTCGAGTACGACCACCGCACGAACCCGCTCGGACGCGACCCCTCCGGCGCGACGACGACGTTGAAGGACGACTCCGCGACCCTGCGCGCCGAGGTCTCGTGGTGACCGGCCGCTCCTCCCTCGGCGTCTTCGCTCGGGTCGCGCTCGCCCCGCTCTTCGTGGTCGCGTGCAGCGGGGCCTCCGCGGATCCAGGGGCCGACGCGCTCCTTCGCGTCGAAGGGGCGGAGTTCGTCCGCGGCGCGCCGCCGGCCGCGGGGAGCGGGCCGTCCGTCGCCCAGGTGCGCCTCGTCACCAACACGTTCCTCCCCGGGAGCGTGGGGAAGAGCTGCACCGGCGCGCTCGCCGCCGGTAGCACCGCGGCGCTCGTCTCGCTGGACGGCGACGTCGGCTATTGGATCGTCCCCGCCGGCGTGCCCGACGTCGCGACCCCGGGGCTCCCTTCCTTTCGCGCGGCGCTCGACTTCTCGTTCGCGCTGGCGCCGGGCGGCCACGATCTCGTCGTCCGCGCCGCCGACGCCGCGGGGAACGTCGGTGCGCCGTCGGTCACGCCGCTCGTCGCTGCGTCGCGCGTGCCTGCGGGTCACTTCGTCGTGTCGCTCTCGTGGGACACCGAAGCGGATCTCGATCTTCACGTCGTCCAGCCCGACGGCATCGAGATCTGGAAGGGGAACCCGAACTCCTACGAGCCCCCCGCGCCAGGCACGCCGCCCGATCCGTCGGCGTACGCCAAGGGGGCGATGCTCGACGTCGACTCCAACGCCGCATGCGTCATCGACGGAAGGCGCCTGGAGAACGTCATCTACGGGGCGACGCCCGCGCCGAAGGGGCACTACGTCGTCCGCGTCGACACCTTCTCCTTGTGCAAGGAGCAGGCGGCGCGGTGGAAGGTCGCCGCGCTGCTCGAAGGGGAGGAGGTCGCCTCGGCGAGCGGCGTCGCCCTCCCGAGTGACACGCAGTTCGACCACGGACGCGGGGCCGGCGTCCTCGCCGTCGAGCTCGATCTGCCGTGATGCGAGGCGGCTCCGCGCGCGCGCGCGTCGTCGCCTTGGCCTGGCTCTTCGCCCTCGCGTTCATTCCGTGCACAGTGCACGCACAGGCGGCGGGGGACACACCGGCGCGCGCCGCACACCGCGTCACCAAGATGCCGCGCCTCCTCAAGTTCGTGGAGGCGACGTATCCGCCGGAGAAGAAGGCGGCGGGGATCAGCGCGTCGGTCATCCTCACGCTCGATCTCTCGGCGCGCGGCGACGTCACGCGCGCCGTCGTCGCCACGAGCGCGGGCGAGGATTTCGACGCCGCGGCGCTCGAGGCGGCGCGAAAGCTCGAGTTCGAGCCGGCGGAGGTCGACGGAAAGCCGGCCCCGTCGCGCATCACCTACCGCTACGCCTTCGTGCTGAAGGAAGAGCCGCTCCCCGCGAGCGGTGGAGACCAGCCGTCGCCGGAGGCGGGCGAGGCGAGGGGCGCGAGCGACGCGAACCGTACGCGAGGCGCGACGGACGCGAACGAGGCGCCGCCGGGAGGTGCCACGCCGGCCCCCACCGCGCCGGTCGTTCCGCCTCCTCCCGTGCCCCAAGGCCCGACGTCCGAGGTCACCGTGCGCGCCGCCCGACGCACGAAGGACGCGGTCTCGACGCGCATCTCGGCGCGCGAAGGGCGCCACGTCGCCGGCACGCAAGGTGACGTGCTCAAGGTGGTGCAGAACCTCCCCGGCGTGGCGCGTCCGCCGCTCGCGTCGGGACAAATCGTGGTGTGGGGCTCGGCGCCGGAAGACACGCGGGTCTTCGTCGACGGCGTCGAGATCCCCGCGCTCTACCACGGCTCGGCGCTTCGCTCGACGGTGAACTCGGACCTCGTCGCCAGCATCGAGCTCGTCCCCGGCGCGTACGGCGCCGAGTACGGTCGCGGCCTCGGTGGGCTCGTGCGGGTGGAGACGCGCCCGCTCCCGCAAGACCCGGTGCGCGGCTACGTCGCCGCCGACACGCTCGACGCTTCGGCGATGATGTCGGCGCGCCTCACCGAACGCACGCGTGTCGCTGTCACGGCTCGTCAAAGCTACCTCGACCGACTCGTCGCCGCGACGAGCGCCCCCGACGTGGCCGACGTCTTTCCCATCCCGCGGTACAAGGACGGCCAAATCAAGGCGACGTACGATCTCGACCGCGGCGAGTCGGTCGACGCCGTGTTCCTCCTCTCCGACGACGCGCTCACGCGCACCGTGGGATCCGCCGATCCCGCCCGCGTGCGCTCGCAAGATCAGGTGAGCGCCTTTCAGCGCGCGTACCTCCACTACACGCGCCGTCACGAGGGCGAGGCGACCGACGTCACGCCGTTCGTCGGTCACGACCACGCCCGCACCACCTCGGCGTTCGGCGGTACGCCCACGAGCCTCGAGGCCGACAGCCTTCGCTACGGCGTGCGCGCGTCGCACAAGAGCCGGGTGGCGCGCCCCCTCGACGTGACGATCGGCGTCGACGCCGCGGCGACCAGCACCGACCTCACGCGCCGCGGGACCTTGACGCTCCCGGCGCGCGAAGGGGACATCGCCGTCTTCGGCCAGGCGCCGGCCACCGACTTTGCCGCCGACGATTGGAACGCCGGCTACGTCGACGTCGCGCCGTTCGTCACCGCCGACGTGCGCCTCGGCCCGGTTACCGTCACCCCCGGCGTGCGTCTCGACGCCATGCTCCTCGAAGCGAGTCGGAAGACGCCCAAGGTGGGCCTCACGCCGCCGGTCGGTCGCACCGACATGAACGCCGGCATCGATCCACGTCTCGCCGTGAGGTGGCAGGTCGCGCCGCGCCTCGCTGCGTTCGCCGCCGGCGGCATCTACCACCAGCCGCCCGATCCGGCGGACATGAGCGCGGTCTTCGGCACGCCGGCGCTCGGCGTCTCGCGCGCCACGCACGCGAGCCTGGGCGAGGCCCTTCGCATCACCGATACGCTGACGCTCGAGACGACTGCATTCTACAAGTCTCTCCAAGACCTCGAAGCGCGTAGCCGTCTCGGCGCGCCGGTCCTCGCGCGCGCGCTCGTGCAAGACGGCGAGGGGAGAAGCTACGGCGTGCAGCTCCTGCTCCGCCAAGAGCTCGCGTCGGGGTTCTTTGGGTGGATCTCGTACACCGAGAGCCGCAGCCAAAGGCGCTACGTCGGTGACGCCACGTGGCGTCTCTTCGACTACGACCAACCGCACGTGCTTGCCGTCGTCCTGAGCAAAGAGCTCGGACGATGGGTCTTCGGCGCGCGCTTCCGTTATGCGTCGGGCTCGCCGCGCACCCCGGTGACCGGGGCCTCCTACGACGCGCGTCTCGACACCTACCAACCGACCTTCGGCGCGGCGAACTCGATCCGCCTCCCCGATTTCTACCAGCTCGATCTGCGCGTCGAGCGGAGCTTCCCCTTGGGTCGGAAGACCGCGCTCTCGGTCTACGTCGACGCGCTGAACGTGACGTTTCATCAGAACCGCGAGGAGATCGTCTACAGCGAGGACTTCAAGACGCGCGGGTACATCAACGGCCTCCCGACGCTCGCCGTCGTGGGGGCGAGGTTGGACTTCTGATGTTGCGCTCGACGATCGTCGCGCTCACCACGGTCCTCGCGCTCAGTGCGTGTCGACCGGATTTCGGCGCGCGCGAATCGCGGGTCACGAGCGAGCGCGTCCTCGCGATGAAGTCGGAGCCTGCCGAGGCGCGTGCCGGCGACTCGGTCACCTACACGCTCCTCGTCGCGCGGCCCGAAGGGACGGACAGCGCTCCCGCCGCCGCGTGGAGCTACTGCACCGAACCGGTGCTCCTCACCGAGAACACGAGCATCCCCGCGAGCTGCGCCTCGGGCGATGCGCGCGCCGTCATCGACGCGAACGGCGAGAGCGCGCACGCGAGCCTCCCCGCCAACGCGTGCAGCGTGTACGGACCAGAGGTGCCGCCGGGGAGCGGGCTCCGTCCGCACGATCCCGACGCCACGGGCGGGTATTACCAACCGGTGCGCGCGGGGCTCGCGAGCGGGGCCGCCTTTGGCTTCACGCGTCTCACCTGCGCCGTCACGAACGCCAGCGCCGACGTCACCGCCGAGCTCGCGAAGCGCTATGTGGTCAATTCCAACCCGCGCCTCCTGCCGCCGACCGGCGACGTGAACGGAGCGCGCGTCGACCTCGCGCACGTGCCGCGCGGCGCGCGAGTTCATCTCGTTGCCGGTTGGGGGGAGGGGACCGAAGGGGCCGAGGCCTACGTCGTCCTCGACGTCGGTTCACAGACCGTAGTCGCGCGGCGCGAAGCGATGCGGGTGTCGTGGTTCGCGACCGACGGCGTCTACGACGAAGACCGAACGGGCCGAACGGAGGACGACGTGGCAGCCACGACCGACAACGTCTGGACCGCACCCGATCACGCAGGCGTCGTGCACGCCTGGGTCGTGCTGCGCGATTCGCGCGGCGGGACCGACTTCGCGTCGTTCGACCTCGTCGTCGAGTGACGGGCGCGCGTCCCCGCTGTCCAGGGAGGTAGTGGGTCACTTTGAGATCAGGCGACGGCCGCGCGCTTTTTCGATCCCCACGCGGCAACCGCGGGCTTCGGGAGGAGCGCGATCAGCTCCTCCAACGTCCAGACATGATCCGAGATCCCCGCCGCCATCGCGGGGGTCACGCGGAGCGTCTGATGCACGCGGCAGAAGTTGTAGTGCATGAAGTGGAGCGCGATGGCGTGCTCCAGGTTCTCCGCCTTCTTCGAGAAGCCGTTGGTCAACCGCGTAAAGCGGCGCATGCTCATGCGCATCGTGAGGTTCTGGCGCTCCACGAACGACGTGGAGACGTGCTTCATCTCGGGCTTGCCGGTGATCGGCGTCAGCTCGGCGCCCACGCACTTCGCCGGGCTGTAGCGCGCAGCCTCGGGCGGCACGTCGCCGTAGAGCTTTACGAGCATGGCGTAGTCGATCTCTGAGCCGAACGCGCCCGCCACCGCGGAGAGATACGCCTTGTGGCCGTCCGTCGTGAGCTGCACGCGGTTCGAGAGGCGCGAGGCCAAGTCGGTCATGAACTCGTAGGCGCAGCCCGCGTCGCGCGTGCCCACGTGGTAGCCCGCGATCAACTTCGAGTCGGCGTCGATCGCCGTCCACGTCCAGATCGAGCCGATGCCCGGCTGGCCCTTCTTCGCCGCGGGGACGTTCTTGTCCTTCGCTCCGCAGAAGGCCCAGATCTCATCGCACTGCACGCGCTTCGACGTGAGCCCACGCACGTTCGCATCGTGGAAGTCACGGCATGCGCGACCAAGGTCGGCGAGGAGCTTGAGCACGGTCCCCTTCGCGACGCCCGTCATGCGGCACGTGGCGCGGACGCTGTTGCCTTCGACGAGGGCAGCGACGACGCGGACGCGGGTGGCGGTGTCGAGCAAGTTCATACCCCCAGTATGCTTGAGCGGTCAGGCATTGGCAAGCATGAACGTCATGCTTGCACATGCATGCATACCAGATATGCTTGCTCGTGTTAGGAGGGTGTCATGCAGGAAGAGACGAAGAATGAGCACGCGGCAGCCCTGGCGGTCCTCGGGGCATCAAAGGGAGGGATCGCGCGGGCGGAAGCGATGAGCCCGAAGGAGCGCAGTGACGTGGCGAGACGCGCCGCGATGGCGCGGTGGGGCACCAACTTGCCGCGGGAAACCCACGCAGGAAATCTGATCATCGGGACGATCGAATTGCCGTGCGCCGTTCTGGACAACGGCAAGCGCGTCCTGAAGACGATGGCGATCACGCGCGCCTTCGGTTCGCGGAAAAAGACCGCAAATAGCCCTGCACCGGCAGGACAACCCCAGCCCCCCTCGTTCCTCGCAGCGGAGGGCATTCGTGCATTCATCTCACCAGAATTACAGGCGAAAGTGAGCGCCCCCTTGTCCTATAAGCCGCTCTTCTCAGGCAACCCCGTTGCCTTCGGCTATGAGGCCGAGGTCCTTCCTTCGATCTGCGAGGCGATTCTGGATGCGAAGCGCGCTGGGAAACTCACCAAGCGCCAAGAGCACCTCGCAGACGCCGCGGAGGTCTTCCTCCGCGGGCTGGCTCGTGTCGGCATCATCAGCCTCGTAGATGAGGCGACCGGCTTCCAGGCGGACCGAGCGCGAGATGCTCTCACGAAGATCCTTGAGAGATTCATCGCCAAGGAGTTGCGCCCGTGGGTTCGAACGTTTCCGGCCGAGTTCTACGAACAGATGTATCGGCTGCGAGGCTGGGAGTGGAAAGGCATGCAGGTCAACCGAACGCAGGCTGCGGCCGGCTATACGAAGGATCTCGTCTATGCGCGGCTCGCCCCCGGTGTTCTAGAGGAACTGAAGCGGGTCACTCCAAGACATGAGTCCGGTAGGCCAAAGGCAAAGCTCTTTCAGTCGCTGACAGAGGACGTCGGTCATCCAAAACTGAAGGAGCACCTGGCGGCCGTCGTCGCCATCATGCGCATCTCAAATGCGTGGGAGAGCTTCATGGACATGATGGATCGGGCTCTGCCCCGGTATGGCGAGACGCTCAAGCTTCTTCCCCCAGATCCGCCGACCCCAAAACGGCTCGGTTAGGGGGCGCCCCACCGCGCCTTTGCTGCCTTCTTCGCGATGTCCGAGCGCTTCTTCTTGGAGAGCTTCTTTGCCCTCGCCGCGCCGCCTTTGAGGCCACCGAGGCGACCGAGTGCCACGGCGGCGGGGTTCTTCTCGGGCTCGCCTTCTTCCGTCTCCTCATCCTCCGGCGTCTCCTCGGCGGTCGCCTGACCGACGATCGACGCGGCGAGCAGGTTGAGATCGGAGGCGGCCTTCTTGGTCGCCTTCTTCTTGGGCTTGCTTGACCGCTTAGGCATGTCCGCATCCTTGCACGAGCGGCGCATCACGTCACCCGTCCACAAAGCGGACACGGGCCGCCACACCGCACGCAGGCACCGGGCTCTGGGAACGCTCCGGTCAACACGTCTGCGATGGCCACCCCGGCGATCTTCGCCGTGCGCAGGGCCATCGCGGCGGTGAGCGAGCGTCGCACGCGCATGGTGGCTTGCTGGAGGCTCTTGGTCTTCATGCCCATCGCCGTCGCGAGATGGGGATAGCCGCCGAACCTGACTCTCAGGAAGCGGAGCGCGGCGCGGACGTTGGCTTGCTCCTCGGGCGTCAGGTCCGGTGCACGACGCTTTCGTGGTCGGCGCCACGTGACGCGCTCGGTGAGGATCGGCATGCCCCGAGCCTGACTATGCTTGAGCGCTCACGCAAACTCAGACTGACCCACTACCTCCAGGGACACCCGCGCGCCGTCCCGGCCACCTTCACGCGTCACGAACGCCATCGTCGCGGCACATGACGCGACGCGACAACGCGCGACTTCGCGCAGGATTTTCGGTGTCGTACCTTTCGACGCCGACGTGCTCCGAAAAGTGGTTCACGGCATCTGAATTGCGGTAGGACGTGCCTTGGGGAATCGGGAAATGAGCAACGTCAAGAACACCCACGAGAAGAGCTCCAAGCGTCATCGCAAGGTCTCCGCTGGCAGCCCGAAGCAGGGCCCGCAGAGCGAGGCCGAGATCACCGCCTCCATGGCGGATGCGCTCGAAGACATCTTGCGGCACGAGAGCATCACCATTCGCGTGGCGTGAACGAGGACGCCCAGCGTGCTCCGGAAGGAGGCGCGGGGCCCTCTCTCTCGACAGCGTCGACTTCGCGAGCGGGTCTCGCGGACGAGCCGCGCTCCTCAGCCGCCTCCTACGGCCGAGCCCGAACCTCGCATTCAACTCCTGCGGCGCGCCCTCCAAGAGCGCGCCGTTTCTCTTTTGTCCCTCGGGTCAGCTCGAGAAGCCGACGGGGACGCGAATCACTTCTTCTTCTCGGTTGCCTCGATCCGCAGGTAGCCGCCGCGGAGGAACTTGTACATCTCCTCCACGATGACCTCGGCCGAGTGATCCCAGTCGCGGAGCACCACCTGGTAGAGGAGCTCCTTGAGCGCGCCGAGCGTCATGCACGAGTACATGCGCACGTCGCCGGCCTCGACGATGCCCAGCGCTTGGCCGTCCTTGAGGCTCTCCTCGAGGAGCTTCTGCACCTCGTCGTAGAACGAGAGGAGCTTGCGGTCGAACCCTGCGTCGACGCCCTGCGCGTCGGAGAGCAGGATCTTCGTCGTGGCCGGGTCTTCGAGCAGCATGGCCACGATGCGACGGATGTTCTCTTTGACCTGCTCGGCCACGCTCCGCGAAGGATCGAAGGGATCGACGCGCACGATGCTCATCGCCAGCTTGGCGATGACGCGGTCGACGATCTCCTCGAACACGCCGCGCTTGTCCTCGAAGTAGAGATAGAACGTGCCGCGGGCCACACCGGCGGCGTCGACGATGTCTTCGACTTTGGCCGCGTGGTAGCCGCGTCGCGCGAAGACGTCGCGCGCGTGGCTCAAGATCTGGTGGCGGCGCTCCGCCTTCTCCATCGGCGCGGCGCGCTCGCGCGTGCTCGGAGGCGGGCGCGTGTCGTCGCGCGGCTCGCGGCGCGTCGCGGTCGACGAGGTGCGGGGGCGCCTGGCCATCACTTCTCTCGCACGAGGTGCGCCGCGGGTCCGTCCCCACCGACGAGACGGAAGTGGACCTGTGCGGTGCCGGGGTAGACCGTGACCGCCACGCGGTCGCCGTCGACGACGATGCCGCTCGGCGCCGTGGCGACGGCCTTGGTGTCGACGACGGCGCCGTCGCTCCTTCGCACGAGCCGCACGAAGTCCGACTCGGCGGTGAAGCCGTAGCCGCTGACGACGTACCCCTCGGTGAGCGCGAAGCGGCCGTTCGACACGAGCGGCCCCGTGCGCCAGAGGACACGCTGCGCGCGCGGATCGAAGGCGACGAGCGACGAGCACTTGCCGCCCGCCTCCTTGGCGTAGCTCTGGCACGCCTCGTTGAAGTAGACGACGCCGCGGTCGTAGCGGATGTCTTGGATCTCGAGGTGGTCCTTCCGCGAGAGCACCGGATCGAGCGCGAAGCGAAACACCTCGTGGCCGTCGCAGGCGTAGAGCGCGGCGCTGAAGGCGCAGTTCGCCGGAGCGCCGAGCGTGCAGCTCCCCCCCGAGCCGTACGGGTCGCGGTAGAAGGCGAAGAACCCCTCGCTGCCCGCGTCGAGGAGAAAGAGCTCCTCGGTCGCGCGGTGACTGGGCACGCCGGCCACGAGCGGCACGAAGCTCGGCACCTCGCCGCCGATCCACTTGCGCTCGGCTCCGCTCGAGAGCGTCCCGGCGACGTGGGTGCGGAGGCGCAGGTACGAAGCCTGCTCTT
This sequence comes from uncultured Polyangiaceae bacterium, assembly GCA_964531795.1. Classification (GTDB taxonomy): domain Bacteria; phylum Myxococcota_A; class Polyangia; order Polyangiales; family Polyangiaceae; genus CAZHHD01. Next base: position 93,481 of record CAZHHD010000021.1, read on the forward strand.
GCGGGTGCGCGGGCGAGTCGACCACGAGGTTGTTCCCGGTGCGACGCGGCGGAGGCGTGGCCCCGCACGACGGCGCGACGGGGCGCGCGAGCGGGCCGCCGCCCGCTCCGTCGCTGGCGATCCCGACGTCGGGACCGCGGCCGTTCGATCCCGCGCCCCCTTGCGCGACCGGTGCGTCGCTCGTCGGCGTGGGCGGGCTCGGCCTCGCCGGCGCGGCGCTCGGCGCCTCTTTGGCGATGACGAGCACGGTCGTGGGGGGCGCACCGGAAGAGGCGGGATCGTGCGCACACGCTGCGGCGGCGAGTGGGGCGATCAAGAGGAGGGGAAAAAGCTGTCGCACTTTCGCAAGGCTAGCACGACACGTCGGAAGTGACACGTGTGTCAGTGCGCACCAGTTGCGACGCGGAAAAGCCTTTCAGCCGCCGAACAACTCAGTTAGAACCCACGACTGACACGCGCGTCTAGTCGCCTCAGCTTCCCTCCGCGCCGCGGTCGGGGCTCCTGGCGGCCGGCGCTGAGGGAGGCGAGACCGCATGGGTACGAGCGCGGGCAGGCATCTCTGCATTGGGATGGACGTCGGTTCGACGACCGTGAAGGCGGTCGTCATCAACCCGGCCAACAAAGAGATTCTGTGGAGCGACTACCAGCGCCACCACACGAAGCAGCCCGAGTACGTCCTCTCGATGATGCAGGCGATCTTCGCCGCGTTCCCCGAGCAGAGCGCGGACAAGGGCGGCGGCGGCTGGAAGATGTTCATGACCGGCTCCGGCGCCGGGCCCCTCTGCGCGCCGACGGGCGGCAAGTTCGTCCAGGAAGTGAACGCGGTGTCGCTCGCCGTCGAGCACCTGCACCCTGACTGTGGATCGGTGGTCGAGCTCGGCGGACAAGACGCCAAGATCATCATGTTCAAGGAGGGGGAGAAGAAGGGCGAGGACGGCAAGGTCGAGAAGACCGCCAACGCGTCGATGAACGACAAGTGCGCGTCCGGTACCGGCGCCACCATCGACAAGTGCTTCCTCAAGGTAAACGCGCCGCCGGAGCTCGTCACCACGCTCCGCTTCGACGACACGAAGCTGCACCACGTGGCGGCCAAGTGCGGCGTCTTCGCCGAGACCGACATCGTCAATCTCATCAAGAGCGGCATCCCGGCCAACGAGGTGCTCTGCTCGCTCGCCGACGCGATCGTCCTCCAGAACCTCAGCGTGCTCACGCGCGGCGGAACGCTGAAGCCGAAGGTCTGCCTCCTCGGCGGCCCGAACACGTACCTCCCGTTCCTCCAGGACTGCTGGCGCCTGCGCATCCCGCAGACGTGGAAGGAGCGCGGCTTCGACTATCCGAAGGACATCCCGATCGAAGAGCTCATCTTCGTTCCCGAGAACTCGCAGTACTACGCCGCGTTCGGCGCGGTGATGTACGGCCTCCACGAAGACGAAGGGATCGGCGTCATCTCGGGGCTCTCGGGGCTCGAGGAGTACATGACGAACGGCAGGAAGGCGCGCCTCGGCGAGAGCGCCGGTCCTCCGCTCTCCAAGACCGAGCTCGAGCTCGAAGAGTTCAAGCGCACCTACAAGATCCCGAAGTTCGAGCCGATGAAGCTCGAGCGCGGCTCCACGGTGAAGGCGGTCATCGGCCTCGACGGCGGCAGCACCTCGAGCAAGGCGGTGCTCGTCGACTACGAGAGCGGCAAGATCATCTGCAAGGGCTACCAGCTCTCGAAGGGGAACCCGATCGTCGACACGAAGGATCTGCTCGCGCAGCTCCGGAAGTACGTCGAAGAGGACCAAGGCGCGAAGCTCGAGGTCATGGGCTTCGGCGCCACCGGCTACGCGGCCGACGTGCTCCAAGAGTGCGTGAACAGCGACGTGAACGTGGTCGAGACCGTGGCTCACATGATGAGCGCGGTGCACTTCTTCGGCGACGTCGACGTCATCTGCGACATCGGCGGGCAGGACATCAAGGTCCTGTTCATGAAGAACGGCGACATCGCCAACTTCCGCCTCTCGAACTCGTGCAGCGCCGGCAACGGCATGCTGCTCCAAGCGACGAGCGATTCGTTCGGCGTGCCGGTGACCGAGTTCGCCGACGTGGCCTTCAAGGCCGAGCTCGCGCCGAAGTTCTCCTACGGCTGCGCGGTGTTCCTCGACACCGACCGCGTGAACTTCCAAAAGGAAGGCTTCTCCAAAGAAGAGATGCTCGCCGGCCTCGCCCAGGTTCTCCCGAAGAACGTGTGGCAGTACGTCGTGCAGATCCCGCGGCTCGCTTCGCTCGGCAAGCGCTTCGTCCTCCAAGGCGGCACGCAGTACAACCTCGCCGCGGTCAAGGCGCAGGTCGACTACATCAAGGAGCGCGTGCCGGGCGGCGAGGTGTTCGTCCACCCGCACACCGGCGAGGCCGGCGCCATCGGCGCGGCGATGGAAACGCTCCGAGTCGTGAAGCGGAAGGGCTTCTCCACCTTCATCGGTGTCCAGGCCACGCTCGACCTCGAGTACACGACCAAGAACGACGAAGAGACCGTCTGTCACTTCTGCGAGAACAACTGCAAGCGCACGTTCATCGACACGAAGCGCCCCGACGGTTCGACGAGCCGCTACATCGCCGGGTTCTCTTGCGAGAAGGGGACCGTGGAGTCGAAAGAGGCGATGCTCTCCCTCGTCGAAGAGCGGAAGAAGATCGCCAAGCAGTTCCCCAACATGGTGGACTACGAGGCGAAGCGCGCCTTCATGCACTTCTACAAGCCGGTGCCGATGCCGGAGGACAAGAGCCCGATTCGGGACGTCGAAGTGAAGAAGGGCTTCCTCGGCACGCGCCGCGTGGAAGTGATTCGCCCGTTCCAGCGCGCCAGCGCCGAGGTGTGGGAGAAGCGTCGCTCGACGCGCATCGGCATCCCGCGCGTGCTCAACATCTATTCGACCGCGCCGTGGCTACGCACGTACTTCGAGGCGCTGGGCATCCAAAGGCAGAACGTCGTCTTCTCCGACGAGACGACCGAAGAGCTCTGGGTCGAGGGCGGCAAGTACGGATCGATCGATCCTTGCTACCCGTCGAAGGTGGCGCAGGCGCACATCCACAACCTGCTCTTCCACCACCACACCGAGAAGAAGCCGCTCAAGTACATCTTCTTCCCCATCCTCACGCACGTGAACAACTTCGTCGCCGACACGATGGACAACGCTTCTTGCCCCATCGTCGCCGGCGCGCCCGACGTCATGAAGGCGGCCTTCACCAAGGAGGTCGACTTCTTCGCGCAGCGCGGGATCGAGTTCTTGGACCCGGCGCTCTCCTTCGTGGAGCCGACGCTCATGGCGCGGCGCATGTTCGAGACCTGGGGCCCGCGCCTCGGCATCACCGAGGACGAGAACGACCACGCCTGCCGCGAGGCGTGGAAGGCGCTCACCATCTTCGATCAAGACGTCGAAGAGAAGGGGCGCGCCATCCTCGAGACGGTCGAGCACGAAGACCGCGTCGCCATCTTGATGATCGGCCGGCCGTACCACTCCGATCCGGGCTTGAACCACGGCATCCCCGAGGAGTTCCAAGTCCTCGGCTACCCGGTGCTCTCGATCCGTTCGATCCCGAAGAGCCGCGAGTACTTGGATAAGTACTTCAAGGCCGAGCTCGACGCCGGCACCATCAAGACGCCGCTCGAGCTCAATCACGTGTGGCCGGAGAACTACTCGGTCAACAGCGCGCAGAAGGTGTGGGCCGCGGTCTTCGCCGCCCACCACCCGAACGTGGTCGTCCTCGACCTCAGCTCCTTCAAGTGCGGTCACGACGCGCCCACCTACGGGCTCATCGACTCGATCATCGAGACGAGCAAGACCCCCTACGCCGCGCTCCACGACATCGACGCCAACAAGCCGGGCGGCAGCATCAAGATCCGCGTGAAGACGTACGCCCACGCGCTGCGCCTGCACGAGGAGCGCCTCCAAGACGCGGCGAAGCGGAAGGCCGAGCTCGTGAACGCGCTCGACACGAAGCGGCTCGAGCTCTTGGAGCTGAGGAGCGCGCAGCTCGAAGCGCGAAAGCAGCACGATCCGGAGATCCTCGCGCAGATGGCCGAGCTCCGGGCGAAGCTCACGGCGTACGAAGCGGAGCGCAACGCTTCGCTTCTGAAGCACCCCGATCCGGTGGAAATGCCGAAGGGGATCGTTCAGCTCGGGAAGAAGACGGCGGACGGCATCGTTCGCATCGCATCGCGCGAGAGCGGCGCCACTGGCGGAGAGCACGCTCCGTCGCACCCGCGCCCGGTACACCACGAAGAAATGATGCTGGCCCAAGAAGGGGAGGAGTGAGAGCCATGGGAACCATGATCGACATGAAGAAGGGCAAGACGAAGCTCCCCCTCATCGACGACAAGATGGGGAGCGCCAAGGGCGCGCCCATCGACATCGACGCCGAGCTGGCGAAGTTCGAAGCCGAAGAGAAGAAGCGGCTCGGCCTCGACGCCAACACGTCGCAGTGGCTCGAGCAGATGGCCGGCCTCACCTTCACGAAGAGCGAGAAGCCGAACATCACGATGCTCATCGGCGGGCTCACGCTCGCCCACGACCACCTCGTCGAGGGGGCGTTCAAGGGCATCGGCTACAACGTGCAGCGGATGGACGCGCCGAACAACGCGGCGCTCCAGTTCGGCAAAGAGTTCGGCAACCGCGGCCAGTGCAACCCGACGTACTTCACCGTCGGTAACCTGATCCAGTACCTCACCATCCTTCGCGACAAGTTCGGCATGACGCCGGAAGAGATCGTGAAGAAGTACGTCTTCCTGACGGCGGGCGCGTGCGGCCCGTGCCGCTTCGGCATGTACGTCACCGAGTACCGAAAGGCGCTCCGCGACGCCGGCTTCGACGGCTTCCGTGTCGTCCTCTTCCAGCAGACCGGCGGGCTCAAGCAAGCGACCGGCGAAGAGAGCGGGCTCGAGATGAACCCGACCTTCTTCTGGGCCATGATCAAGGGCATCGTCGTCGGCGACGTGCTCAACGCCATCGGTTACCGCCTCCGCCCCTACGAGGTGAACACCGGCGACACTGACAAGGCGATCGAAGCGGCCAAGGCCATCTGCTACGAAGCGCTCGAGAAGCGCACCAACATCATGACCGCGGTGTGGAAGTGCAAGCCGCTCTTCGAAGCGGTGAAGCTCGATCGCACCCAGGCCAAGCCCAAGGTCAGCATCATCGGCGAGTTCTGGGCGATGACGACGGAAGGCGACGGCAACTACCAGCTCCAGCGCTTCCTCGAGGGCGAAGGGGCCGAGGCCGACATCCAGCTCGTCACCGCGTGGATCCTCTACACGATCTGGGAAGCGCGCCGTGACACGCTCGAGCGCAAGGACCTCAAGGCGCAAGACCACGCCAACTACGGCTTGGGCGGCAAGGGGACCTTCGGCGCGATGCAGAAGGTGCTCGCCGTCACCGCGGCGGACAAGGTCGTCCGCGTCATGTTCCACGCCTTCGCCTACGCCGGCGGGCTCTACGGCTACAAGCTGCCGGACATGAACGAGATCGCCGATATCAGCCACCAGTATTACAACAACGACCTTCGCGGCGGCGAAGGCCACATGGAAGTCGGCAAGCTCATCATGAACGTCCTTCACTCGAAGGCGCACATGACGCTGAGCGTGAAGCCTTTCGGCTGCATGCCGAGCGCGGGCGTGTCCGACGGCGTGCAGTCGGCCATCAGCGAGAAGTTCCCCGGCACCATCTTCTGCCCGGTGGAGACGAGCGGCGACGGCCGCGTGAACTTCTACTCGCGCGTGCAGATGTACCTCTTCAAGGCGAAGCAGGCCGCCGTGGCCGAGTACGAGCGTGCGCTCGACGAGCACGGCGTCACCAAGGAGCAGGTCAAAGCGTTCCTCGAGGCGACCCCGCGCTTCGGCATCGCGACGCACAAGGCGCCGCACGCTTACGCCGGCACTGCGGCCGATCTCGTCGCCGAGGTCGCGCCCTACATCACGATGACGCGCGCCCAGCGCATGATGGCGCGCATCACCGGCACGGCGAAGAAGAGCCGTGACTTCGCGGTCAGCTCGCCGCACATGGTCATCAAGCTGGTGGCGAGCGCCAAGAAGAACGCGCCGGAGGTGGCCGCCCGCGTGAAGGAGGACCTCACCGCCTTCCGCGAGGAGCGCCGCGCGGCTAGCCAGAAGAAGAAGCAATCCTCGCGTACGGAAGTCCAAGCGACGGCGTAACGCTCGTATCGATCGGAGAGAGTCGGCGAGGTCTCCGTCCCTGGTCTTCCAGGAAGGGGGCCTCGCCGTTTTCTTTTGTGGGGAGCGACGCGCGGGGATAGAGACGAGGACACGACGATGAAGTTGGGCAGCTCGGTCCGCGTGCTCGTGACGATCGCCACACTGACGGCGTGCAAGGCGAGCTCCTCGGGCGGAGCGGCGGACGGCGGCGGAGCGGCGTGCAGCGACTCGCTCACGGGATGCGGTGAGCTCGTCGGTCCGAGGGGCTTCGCTGTCCAGTCGGTGCTGAGCTCGGGCGTGGTAGCGCAGCCCTCGGCGGACTCGAAGGACATCGTCGTGCAGTGGAGCGACGCCCCGTGTACGTGCCCCCAGGCCACGGCGGTGCAGTGCCCCCGCGCCGCGCACGCCCTCATTCTGGACATGAGCCGATCGAACGACGCCGGGGACGACTTCTCCGGGACCTACGCGATGGGGCTCGGAGCCCCCGAGCCGCACGCCTTCCTGGAGCTCCTCACCTATCTTGCCGATGGCGGGATCGCGCGCGACGAGTACGTGGCGGAGCCCCCGACGGGACAGCTCGAGCTCGTCGTCGGCGACGGCGGTCTGAGCGGCTCCTTCTCCACGACGGTCTCGCTCTCCGACGGGGGCGCGCCCACGCCGCTGTCGGGGACGTTTCAGTCGGTCGCGTGCCCCGCGGCCTTTGTGCCGGTCTCGTTCTGACGCGCCCCGATCCGCGAGCGTGACTCGCGGACCGAAGCGGTCAGCGCTGCGTGATCACGTACTTGGGAGAAGGACCCGTCACGTCGATCCGGAAGTGGCGCCCGCGACCGCGCGGATCTTGAACGATGCGCTGCCCGAGCCGGTCGAAGCAGGTCCCCGGCTTGGCCTTGTGCGTGAGGAGCCCCGGGCCCGAGATCGTGACGGCCGGCGAGCCGGCGTCGGTGGCGTCGATGTCGACGTGGATGAGGAAGTTGCTGAAGTAGCCGAGACGCGGCCCGTTGATCTCGTCGGCGCACTTCTGGATGTCTTCGGCGAACGGCGCAGCGATGAGATCGAGAGCCCCTGCGTCGAGCGCCTCGATCGCGGACGCGGCAGGCGTTGCGTCCAGGGGCGGCGCGAGGATGGGCGGCGCAGAAGGAGCAGAAGGTGCAGATGAAGCGACAGTCGAGGCCGACACACTCGGCGCTGGCGGCGCCGGCTCGGTGCGCGCGGCTTCACCGGTCCCACGACAGCCCGTCACGAGGAGCGCGCCCCAAAGGAGGCTTCGACGCATGGAGCGACTCACCTGACGCGCGACAGCCCGCGGCCGATCACCGCTTTGAGCCCCAGCGCCACCAGGCGCCCCACGACAGGCAACGACTCGAACTCGATCCGCCAAGCCACGCGCGAGCCGCCGCTCCCCGCGTCGGAGAAGACGAGCTCTCCGCGATGCTTTCGCACAGGCCCACCGCCCCGCGTGATGCGGTATTCGATGCGCTCGTTCGGCACGACCTCGGTCACCGTCTCTTCCACGGCGAGCGGCCCGGCGCCGATGCGTCGCACCGAGCCCGGGCCGTTCGCGCTCCCTTCGCCGTCCTTCACGCGGCGCATCGGCGCGCGAAAGAGCCGACCGAGCTCGTCGTGATCGGCGAGCAACGTGAAGACCTCGGCGCGCGGCTTCCGAAACTCGCTTCCGATCTCGACGACGTACTTGGACATGGGCGCACCTCGCCCGCGATCTCGTCGCGGACCTGCAGCCTAGCCTCGGGGCGCCGCGCTCGCCGCCCTCCGTCGTCCGCTCGACCGCCGACCACAGTGTGGGTGAAGGTGGAGCATTCGCGCACCAGGTATGGACACGAATCGATCCAGGCTCTAGACCTCGGCGCCCCAGAATCATGGGGCATTTCTCCGCGGGGCAGGGGTGCGTATCCCACATGTGGGATGGCATCCTTCCTGCTCTAGGCGGGGCACCATGACGCGAACCCGCTACCTCGCTTTCCCGCTCCTCGCCGCTCTCGCCGTCAACACCGCCGCCTGCTCCGCCTCGGACCAGGGCGCCGACGACGACGACACCTCGCAGGACGCGCTCACGAGCCTCACCGCTCGCCAGCGCACGCTGAAGTTCGACGCGGTCGTGTACGTGAGCGCCAACGCGCAAGACTACGAGATCCTCTCCGCGGTTCGCCGTCAGAACCAGTCGGCGTTCGGTGCGCTCCGCACCTCGAGCGTCGGCGTGAACAGCCGCGAGCTGAAAGACATCGACCCGAGCACCTTCGTGAAGACCAAGGTCACGGTGAAGGATCCGACGAACCCGAGCGACCCGGGCACCCCGATGCTCCAGGTGCGCTACCGCTACACCGACAACGCGGTGGTCCCCATCCCGATGGCCACGCGCTCGGCGCTCCCGCTCGCCGTCCTCTCCGGCAACTACCAGTCGCAGTCGCAGAAGATCCTCAAGGAGTGCACGGCGAACGACAAAGAGGCCAACGAGTTCATCAGCTCGATTTGGTACGTCTTCGAGCCGACGCTCTCTTCGTGCACCGCGGCGATGACCGCCGAGCAACAGAAGATCGACGCGGACCGCAAGGCGCTCGGCTCGACCGACAAGAGCGTGGTCCCGCTCTCCGAAGTGAACCGCCTCTACGCGCCGGTCACGATGAGCCTCACGCGCGGCCGCACCAACGGGCGCTCGTCGTACCCCGAGTACGACCGCCTCTATTCCGAAGGGGTGCAGCCGGGCAAGCTGACCATCAGCATGGTCTCGGGCCTCATGGCCGACTGGGCCGCGGGCGAGCACCACGACACCATCGACGACTACGGCTACCCGATGTTCTTCCAGGGGCTGCGCGAGGTCTTCACGGCGCGCCCGGGCTTCAAGCTCGTGAAGAGCGAGCCGGCGGTCGACTTCACGCACATCAAGACCGCCAGCGGCAAGACGTTCAACGTCCCCGGCGGCTTCGACGACATCATGAAGTGGGAGCTCGATCACACCGGCTTCCCCGCGGGGACCGACTACACGACGCAGCACGATCTCCGCGTCGCGGCCGGCGCGATGATCGTGAAGCACTGGCTCACCTTCGAGGTGCCGGTCGAGGTCAGCATCGGCGGAGCGCCGGCGAAAGAGGTCACGATCCAGCTGAACTCGTACTTCGGCGCCGAGACCGACTCGACGCCCCACAAGCGCGGCATCAAGAACAGCGACATCTTCGTCTACAATGGCCACTCGTACATCGGGTACGGGCCGCTCGATCCGAGCCACTTCAGCGCGGCGGACTTCCCGTCGAGCTACCAGATCATGGTCGTCAACGGATGCGTCTCGTACAACTACTACGAGAAGGACTACATCCCGCTCAAGCCGGGCGGGACGCAGAACCTCGAGCTCATCACCAACGGCCTCGAGAGCTGGGTGAACGAGAGCGGACCGGCGATGGGCCGCCTCGTGGGCTCGATCATCAACGGCAAGCAGTCGAGCTACACCGACATCCTCAAGGCGGCGCAGTTCCAGGACTTCGGCTACTCGTGGGGCATGGACGCTCTCCGCGTGGTCGACGGCGAGCTCGACAACAAGTACTTCCCGAGCAAGGTCGCCATCACGGTGCAGTGACGCGTCTCTCGTTCCTCGCGCTCGGCGCGGGCATGCTCCTCGTGAGCTGCTCGCGCCGTTCGTCATTTTCCGGGGCGCTCGAGGGGGGAAGCTTCGTGGTCGGCGATGCCGAGTTGCCGGAGAGCACGCGGCCCGCGAACGACGCGCCACCGCTGCCCGCCGAGGCGGTGTCGCGCGCGTATGCCGCGCTCGCCGCGGGGAAGGTGGACGAAGCGCGCGCGCTCTTCGCCGCGCTGGGCAAGCCCGGCCCGCTCGACGCTGCGGGGGACGTCGTGCCGCTCGGTGGGCGCGTGCTCCTACCGACTTCGGCGTCGTGCGACTTCGGCGACGTCGGGGCGAACGCGTGCCTCTCGATCCTCACTCACGCCGGCGGCTCGTGCGACGGCGGGAAGCTGACGACGCGGTGCGGGACGCTCCTCGTCGATCCGGCGGCGTCGAAGGTCGTGGCGTTCTATCCGGGAGGAGGGACGCGCGCGGTGGGGCCCTACCTCGTGACGTCGGCGCGCGCGGGGACTTCGGCCGTGCGCCGCGCCGACACGCTCGACGTGCTCCTCGAAGCGCCGGGGGACGTCGTCAGCGCCGTGGGCGACGGCAAAGAGCTCGTCGCGGTGGCGCGCGTCACCCCGCGCCGAGGCGAAGACGCGGCGTTCGAGGTGCGCCGCGTGGCCCCCGAGTCGCATCGCGTGTCGGCGGCGTGCCGCGTCGTGACCCACGGCGACGATCCGACCTTCTTCCGTCTCTTGGGCGACGAGCTCCTCGTGCGCGCAGGCTCGGTCTACACGCATGTCACCCTGTGCTCGGCCGACATGGCGCGCGTCGTGGGGCACTGGGCGGCGGTCGGCGAAGAGACGACGGCGCTCGACGCGACAGGGCGCACGCTGTTCGTCTCGGGGATTGAAGCCGTGCCCCCTCCGGCGGACCCCACGGGGCAAATGCCGACGAGCGCACTCTTCGATCATCTCGCCGTCGACGTGGCGAGCGGACGCACCGAGCGCACACGCACGCGCGAAGGGACCGCCGACGTCCCCGGGCGCGACACGCTCTTCGTCGACGCCGCGTCGACGCTCGTCGTGAGCCACGGCTACGCCGTCACCTTCTTCGCCACGCATCCGCTGCGTCGCGTGGCCGAGTCGCAGATCACCATCCCGGGGCTCGACAGCTCGTACAGCGCGACGCTCGCGCTTCATCCCCTCGGCACGAGCGACGGTGTGCTCGGCGAGTACGTCGTCGAGGGCTCGGGGCCGAGCGGACCCACGCGCACGACGCTCGCGTGGTTCCTCTCGGCCCGCGCGCGCAAGGTGCTCTTCGAGGGGACGGCGCCCGGGCCGCTCCGTGCCGAAGGGGCGCGCGCAGGCTTCGTGATGACCCCGCGCGACGAGCAGGGTCGTGAGGTCATCTTTCTCGACGGAGGCACGTGGAAGAGGCGCGCGCTCGCCCCGGGGGAGAAGGAAGACGCGCTCCCCGAGCTCGCGGGGCTCCCTGTCGTTCCTTCGGGGGTCGATCGCCTCGTGCCGCGCACCTTCGCCGAGCCGAGCACGCACGGAGCGAACGCGCCTTCGCCTCGGAGTGACGTCGCGAACGCGTTCGTCGCGGTGGCGGGACTTCCCGTGCCGCGCGTGCTCTTCACCGGGAGGTGATCCCGGCGTTGGCGAGTGAGCGCGGATTGCCGCGAGGTCGGAGCCCGTGGTTGCATGGCGGCATGCGTCTTCTTCCACGCAATCCGCACTGGCTCGGCGCCGTCGCTGCCGCCGTGCTCGTCACCGCATGCGCGTCGAGCTCGACCTCGAGCTCGACCGACTCGTCCTGTACGAAGGACGACGACTGCTCGGCGCGCACCCCGAGCCCCGGGATGATGTTCACCTGCGCGTTCCCCTTGGCCGACGGCTGCGGGGCGAAGGGGAAGTGCGTCGAGATGACGACCGGGAGCTGGAAGTGCGGAGAGCCGGCGACGACGTATTGCGACTGCGCGGGCACGAAGTCGGCGAGCGTCGACTGCTTCTACCCCGCGGGCTACGTGCCGTTCCCTGCAGGGACGTGCGCCGCCGTCACCGACGCCGGGGGCGACGCGTCGAAGGACTGAGGGGGGCGACGCATAGCTCCGAAGCTCGTCGTCCCTCGAATCCGCGCGCCCCCGCCGACGCGCGCGTCGCTCGGGCCAGCTCCGCTCACGCCTCCAAGAGCTCCCGCGCGATCCGGAGCATCTGGATCTCGTCGGTGCCGCCGCCGATTTGAAAGAGCTTCGCGTCGCGCGCGAGCATCTCGACGACGCTCCCCGTCATGTAGCCGGCGCCGCCCATGAGCTGCACCGCCTCGAGCGCGCACTCGGTCGCCGTTTGCGCACAGAACAGCTTGGTGCCGCTCGCTTCGCGCCCGGTGAGCGGGTAGCCGCGCGATTCGGCTTCGATCTGGCGCATCAACAGCGTGTGCATGATCGACCGCGCTTGATCGATCTTGGCGAGCTTCGCCTGCACGAGCTGGAACTCGGCGATGGGGCGCCCCCACTGCGTGCGCTCCTTCGCGTACTTCACCGACTCTTCCAGGCAGCGATCGACGATGCCGAGGCACATCGGGGTCATGCCGAAGCGCTCTTGGTTGAGCGAGCTCTTCGCCGCCGCGCGCGCGTTCTCCTGCCGCTTTCCGCCGAGCAGGCGATCCTCGGGGACGAAGACGTCGTCGAGGAAGATCTCGCCGGTGGGGGAGGCGTGCATCCCCATCTTCTTCATCGGCGGGCCCGAGCTCACCCCCTTGTCGGTGCGCTCGACGACGAAGGAGCGCACGTCGGAGGGGTTGTCCGCCATCTTCGCGTAGACGAGGAAGTAGTCGGCAAAGGGGGCGTTGGTGATGAAGGTCTTCGATCCGTGGAGGCGGTAGCCGCCGTCGGTCTCGCGGGCCGTGGTCTTCATCGAGCCGAAGGCGTCGCTCCCGGCGCCGGGCTCGGTGAGCCCCCACGCGCCGATCTTCTCGAGCGTGAGGACGGGGAGGGCCCAGCGCTCCTTTTGCTCGAGGGTGCCGCGCCCCATGACGCCGCCGCCGAAGAGTCCGAGCGACGCACCGAAGGCGAGGGCGAAGCCCGGGCACACGCGCGAGAGCTCCATCATCAAGATGCTCATCATCGCGCTCTCGGCGGCGCGACCCCCGCCGTCGGCCGGCGGCGGGAAGCCCGAGCCGTGCGCCCCGACCGAGCGTACCTCGGAGAACTCCTCCGGCTCGTCCCCCGAGGCCTTGGCGGCGCGCTCCTTCTCCGCCTTCGCCCGCATCTTGGCGAAGCGCGCGCGCGCCATGTCGGGGATCCCGAACGTCGCGGCCATCTCGCGCATGAGCGGGTAGACCGAGATTTCTCCCGCCTCCATCGCCAGCACCTTGGGCTCGATGTACTGCATGGCGAAGGCGCGCATCGCCTGCTGCGCCATCTTCTGTTCGTCGGTGAAGTCGAGCATCGCGCGCGTAGGATACATTAGGCCGATGGAAGCGGTGCCCCTCGGCAAAATCCCGGCGCAAGTGCTGGATCTATGCGCCCGCCTCGCCGAGCGAGGCAAGCGCGGCTGGATCGTCGGCGGTTGCGTGCGCGACCTCCTCCTCGGCCGCGCGATCTCCGATTGGGACGTCGCCACCGACGCCCGCCCCGAAGAGGTGCAGCGCATCTTCCCTCGCACCATCCCCACAGGGATTCAGCACGGCACGGTGATGGTGATGCTCGGCGGCCACGGCTACGAGGTCACGACCCTCCGCGGCGAGACCACCTACTCCGACGGTCGTCGCCCCGACGCGGTGCACTTCGTCGACGACATCGTGCGCGATCTCGCGCGGCGCGATTTCACGGTGAACGCGATCGCCCTCGAGCCGACCACCGGCAACGTCATCGACCCGTTCGAGGGACAAAAAGATCTCGCCGCGCGCGTGCTCCGCGCGGTGGGCGTCCCGAGCGAGCGCTTCGGCGAGGACGGCCTCCGCGTCCTCCGCGCGGCGCGCTTCGTCGCCACGCTGGAGATGGACCTCGACCCGGCGACAGAGCAGGCGATAGGCCCTTCGCTCGACACGTTCCGAAAAGTCTCCGCCGAGCGCGTGCGCGACGAGTGGGTGAAGACGATGAAGGCCAAGCGCCCCTCGCGCGCCTTCGAGGTCATGCGCACGACGGGCATCCTCGGCGTCACCTGCCCCGAGCTCCTCGAGGGGGTCGGCATGGAGCAGAACAAGTGGCACGCCTACGACGTGTGGCGCCACGGGATGGAGTGCATGGACGCGTGCACCGGCGATCCGATCTTGCGCATCGCCGCGCTGCTCCACGACGTGGGGAAGCCCAAATCACGCGCCTTCAGCGACAAGACGCAGGACTTTACGTTCTACGAGCACGAGCGCATCGGCGCAGAAATGGCCGAGCCCATTTGCCAGCGCCTGCGCTTCTCCAACGACGAGCGCGCGCGCATCGTCGCCCTCGTGCGACATCACCTCTTTCACTACGACGGGAAGTGGAACGACGCGGCGGTGCGCCGTTGGATCAAGCGGGTCACGAGCGAGCGGCTCGAGGACCTCTACCGCTTGAACGAGGCCGACGTGCGGAGCAAAGGGCGCGACTGCGAGGCGGACATCGCCGCCCTCACCGCGCTGAAGGCCCACGTGGAGAAGGTCATCGCCGAAGGAGCGGCGCTCACGACCCGCGACCTTCGCATCAACGGCAAAGACCTCATGAAGGAGCTCGGCCTCGCGCCGGGGCCGATCCTCGGCGAGATCCTCACCCAGCTCCTCGAGGACGTGCTCTCCGATCCGGCGGTGAACGAGCGGGAAGAGCTGCTCCGCCGGGCGCGCGCGTTCGTCAAGGGAGTGTGATAGCGTCGCGCCGTGCGCGCGAAGCCCCTCCTCGTGGCGGCGTTGATCCTCCTTCCGGAGGTGGCGGCGGCGCAGTCTCCGCCGGCGGCGCCCGACACCATCGCCGTCGGTGACTGGCAGCTCGCCCCCTCGGCCGAGCTCCGCACGCGCGCGGAGTACCGCCGCGATTCGCCGGAGCTGGGCGGGCTCGACATCTCCGGTGTCCCTTCGCCGCGGGTGCGCGACGCGTGGCTCGTCCTCGAGCGCGCGCGCCTCGGCCTCGGCGCCGAACGCGCGAGCGACCGCGGGGCGCTCCGCGCGCAGATCACGTTGCAGGATGCACGCGCCTGGGGGACGACCCCCTTCGGCGTGCTCGGGATCCACGAGGCCTACGGCGAGGCGCGAAACGCCGCCGCGCGCCCGGCGTTCTTGAGGCTCGGTCGTCAGGTCGTCTCCTGGGGTGAGGGGCGGCTCGTGGGGAGCGGCGACTGGGCGGCGATCCCCGCCGCGCTCGACGCCGCGCGGGGAGGCCTCGCGCTCGGCCCGCTGGACGTGGAAGCGCTCGCCGCGCTCGTGCAGGCGCCTTCCCCCTCGAGCCCCACCGTCGGTCAGCGCTTCGGTCCGCCGTCGACAGGGACACAGCTCTACGGGCTCCACGTCGCGTGGCCGATCGCGCCGCTCTTCAAGGTCGAAGGGACAGGCCTCGCGCGCGTGGCACGAAGCGGCGGCGGCACGACGCGCTTCGGTGTCGCCCAAGGGCTCGGCGAGACATACGTGGCCTCGCTCCGCGCGTGGGGCGACGCGCGTCCGCTTCGCTACGGCGTCGAAGGCGCGTACGAGTTCGGCGAAGCCTCGGCGCTCGCCGGTGGGCCGACGCGCAGCGCGTGGGCTGCGGCGGCGCACGTCGGACGCACCTTCCCCGAGCTCGTGCTCACCCCTTCGCTCGACGTCGGCGGTTCGTACGCGACGGGTGACGAAGGGGGTGGCAAGTACACGCAGTTCGATCCCATCCTCCCCACAGTGCACACGCACTACGGCGCGATGGATCTCTTCTCGTGGTCGAACACCGCCGACGTGAATGCGCGCCTCGGCGTCGTCCCCTTCACCGACACGACCCTCGCGTTCGAGTACCGCTACGCGCGGCTCGTCGAAGCGAGCGGCGAATGGCTCAACGCCTACCTCACGCCGGTCGGTCAGCCGATCACCAACGGCGAGTCGGAGCTCGGGCACGAGCTCGACGTCGTGGCTTCGTGGCAGCCGTGGGCGCCGCTCGATCTTCGCGCCGGCTACTCGGCGCTCTTGCTCGGCGACGGCGCGCGCACCACCGCGGCGGCGTCGCAGCGGGGCTTCGCCGTGGGGAACGGCACGTACGCGCCGCCGCGTCTCTCGCATCTGAGCTACCTGCAGGCGACGCTCCGGATCCCCTGATCGGGGAATCTCCGAAGCCGCGTGGGAATCGGCCCGCGGGTCCGCGTGGGGTCGAGCGCCGTCGCCGCGTCGAGGTGCTCAGGGACCGGAGCGCGGGCGTCCTTTGGTCGGCGGGCGTCGCGTCGTGCGCGGCGGCGCGGCGATGCGCGGGGCGCGCGGCGGCGGCGCCGAGCTCCGCGTCGCTCGCGGCGGGCGCGAAGAAGCGCGGGGCGGCGGGCTCGAGCGCGTGGGGGCGCGTGGCTTCGTCGTCGAGCGCGGTGGGGCAGTCGGTCGGGCGGGCGTCGCCGTCGACTCGGGAGGCGAGAGCGTGCCCGGTGCGTACGACGGGAGACGGTGCGACCCGTCCGCCGGTGGGACGATCGTCGTGCAGGGGGCGAGGGACGCGTTGAGATGCACGAGGAGCTCGCGCAGCTCCTTGTAGCGGCTCCCGCCGACCTGCTCGCGCCACTCTTCTTCGAGAGCTTGGGCGGACTTTCGGATGAGCTGCACCGCGGCCTCGCCGCGCGCCGTGAGCCAGAGGGCGGTGCCGCGCTCCTCGGGGAGCGATCTTCGCTCGATGTAGCCGAGCGCCTCCAGCTGGCGGAGCAGGTGGTTCATCGCCTGCTTCGTCATGCCTGCGGCGCGGGCCAGATCGGTTGGGCGGATGGCCCGCGGATCGGGATGCTCGAGCACGTTGAGGTGCGCGGGGTGGATGTCTTCGAAGCCGTTGGCGAGGAGGTCTTCATGGACCCTTCGCCGCGCCTCCTGGGAGGGGCGGCGGAGGAGAGCCCCGATGGGGCGCTGGGTGCTTGCCCCGTCGGTCAAGTTTCTGTACCTCTTCATCCGGCACCTCCATTTTAGCGAGGCAAGAGAGCCGGAGTCATGGCGCAAGACGCAGTCATCGTGCGATTCCCGGGGGACCCCGAGGTGCTCGCTCCGAGGTACGCCGAAGGGTTACGCCGATTTGCCGCGGAACACCCGGAGGTCAGGCCACTGACCACCTTCGTGGGGACGAGCTCGGAGAGCCCCGACGCGCTGGTCGTGGTGATGCTTTGGCCAATCGGCGTGAGCCATGGCCTTCTTGCACGATACATGCTTCTGCACCTCCCCGAGCTGAAGCTCCCGCGACCGATCGTCGATCACGTGCTCGTGCGCGCGTCGACGTTCGACACGGCGATGGAGATGACGGCGAGCGCCGAAGAGTAGGACGCACGTCGCGACGGTCGCGAGCGCAACGCGGGCCAGCGCGCCGTCAGGTCCCCCGCCAGCGTCGGTTCGGACCGACGTCGGCGTGCACGAACCAATCGCCCTTCGACGTGTAGACGCCGACGCCCCCTTGCCAGCCGAGCGCGCGGATGTCGCGCTCGAGCACGCGAGGATCGACGGCGCGCTCTTCGACGGGGCGCGCCTCGTCGGTCGCGTCGTCGACCGGCACGATGCGAAAGTCGACGGCGTGTCCCAGCGAGTGCTGGCTGTGCGACGCCACGTGGTGCCCCTTCTTGCGGAGCATCTCGTTCAGTTTCGGGCTGCGGAAGCCGCTGACCAGCTCGATGCGCGGTGCGTTGCCGGCGTGCGCGTACTTCGGCGCGAGCCGGCGCAAGAGATCGACGAGGCGCGGATCGAGGCCGAGCGACTTGCCGGTGATGCGATCGGCGAGGAGCGCGTCGAAGCGCGCTTCGTCGGGGAGCACGCCGTCGAGGGGGACGCGCTCTTCCGTGTGCGTTTGCACGAGCGTCGCAAGGAGCGCGGGCGTCTCTTCGGCCGTCGCACGGGTGGTCGCCTTCCGCGCGGCGAGACCGCGACCGTGGTTCACGTGCTCGTCGGCGGCGAGCGGGCGGCCCACGAAGAGCGCGCCCGAAGCGGCAGCGAGCGCGAAGGCGATCGCCGTCGCCGCGCGCCGCCCACGCGTCCCTAGCTGGGTCCGTTCGCCGCTCATTTCGCTCCCGGAATTAAACCACGCTGCCGCGCGGATGCCCTAGATTCAGCGCATGACGACCCACGAGGAAGGCGCGCTCACGGCGCGTACGGTGCCCGGGCCGGCTCTCTATTTCCACGCGACGCTCCCTGCCGGAACGCCCAAGGCGATGGTCGGCTTCGTCCACGGGTACGCCGACCACGGGGCCCGCTACGCCCACGTGATGAACGCCTGGGCCGAGCGCGGCATTGGCACCGTCGCCATCGATTTGCGGGGCCACGGTCGGGCCGACGGTCCGCGCGGCTACTGCAGCCGCTTCGACGAGTACTTGGACGACGTCGCCGAGCTCTCCTCGCTCGTGCAAGACCGCGCGAGCGGGGCCCCCACGTTCTTGTGCGGACACAGCTTTGGCGGACTCGTCACCAGCATGTCGATCCTCACCGTGCCCGAGGGGCGGGGGAGCCGGCCGCCGCCGCCGTGGCGCGGCCTCTTGCTCAGCGCGCCCTACTTCGGTCTGGCGCTCCAGGTCTCGTCGGCCAAGCTCCTCGCCGGGCGCGTCGCTTCGCGCGTCGCGCCGAAGCTCGGTCTCGCGAGCGGCCTCAAGGGGAAGGATCTCACCCACGATCCGGTCGAGGCGAAGAAGTACGACGACGATCCGCTCGTCTTCCCCAACGCTCGGGCGAGGTGGTTCCGGGAGACGCAAAAGGCGCAGGAGCGCGCGTTCGCGATGGCGCCGAGCCTTCGGCTTCCGTTCTACGAGGTCTTCGGTACGAAGGATCCCGTCGCGAAATGCGAAGCGGGGCGCGCCTTCTACGACGCCGTCGGATCGAGCGACAAGACCTGGGACGGGCGCGAAGGGCTCTTTCACGAGGTGCTCATGGAGACCTCGTGGCGCGACATCGCCGACAAGATGGCGAGCTGGATCCTCGAGCGCGCCTGACCGCGCCGCGGGCCGCGTCGTCACGACGGCGCGGCGAACCGACGACGGGTCACAAAACGAAACGCGCGCCGCACCCCGAGGGCGCGACGCGCGGATCGTTCGCAGGTCGAGCGACTTACTGGAGGCAGGCCCCGAGGTTCTTCGACTTCGTCGAGAACGCCGTGCAGGTCTGGCCCGAGGGGCACTCGCCGCTCGCCGCCGAGCAGAGCTGGAACTCGCCCGCGGGGCACGCAGCGGCCGCGGTGCAGTGCGAGCCGAGGACGCGGCTTCCGAAGTAGGTGCCGCAGACGGCGTCCTTGGTCGGGGTCCCCTTGAGGCAGCAAATCTTCCCGCTGCCGGGGCAGTCGGAGGGCTCGTCGCACTCGAAGTTCGCCACGCCGGCGTCGGCCACGTAGCCGGGGCACGCCGAGGGATCGCCGCCGGCGCCGTTGATGCAGACCGAGGCCATGTTGAGCTTCTGCGGGTACATGCAGCAATCCTGCGACGGCGCGCAGGGGGCGAAGTTCGCGTTCGCGTCGGCCCCAGCGCCCGCGTCTTGGAAGGGGCAGTAGACGCCCGCGTCGGGGCTCGGGTGGAGCGTCGGCGGCTTGCCGCACTCGCTCGCCGCGTCCTTCGAGCCGCCACCGTCGCCGGTGCTGCCGTCGTCGCCGGTCGCGCCGTCGTCGCCGGCCGCGCTGTCGTCGCCGGCCGTCGCGTCCTTGCCGCCCGTCGGGGTCCCCGTCCCGCTGTCGCTGCTGCAACCCGCGAGGTCCATGCTGCCGAGCGCGATGAGCGCCCCACCGATCAACCCCAAAGCCATGTGCATCGTCTTCATCGCGCGCCCTTTCTAATCAATTCCGAGGCAGATCCCCAGGTAAATCGCCCCGAGAAACGCCTCCCAAGCTCTCACCGCCCCAGTCGAGGAGGTTCGTCAATGTGACCTGCCCGGACCCACGACGCACGTGAATCGGGCGAAATCTGACGGATCGAGACGTCGACCGGCGAGTTGCCTGTGTGGCGACTCGAAATGTCGGCTCGAGGCCGCCTTCGGCGGTCTCCTGTGCGTCTCGGCTTCAAACCCGACCGTGGCCTCGGGCAGGGACGCGCGTCGCGCTCGGCCGGCTACTCGTCTTCGCCGACGGGCTTCAGCCGGAGGACGCCGGGCCCGGGGCGCATCTTGGCCTGGCAGGCGAGGCGCTGTGCCGGCGGCGCGGCGGCGAAGACATCGAGCACGTCCAGCTCCTCGTCTTCGGCGGCGAGGAGCAGCTCGGCCCCTTCCAGCACGTGAATGCGGCACGTCCCACAGTTCGCGCTTCGGCACGAGAAGGGGACCGGCGCGTTCGCCGCGTCGCAAAGATCCGCGAGCGAGCCACCGTCGGGGGCCTCGCGGGTCAGGGGTTTCTGTCCGTCGCTTTCGAAGATGACCGTGGGCATTTCAGCTCAAGGATACTACGAGCGGACCAAGAGGAGCAGGTGCTCGGCGCGGGGCCGCTCCCGAAAGGCATCTTGGCTCGGTTCGTGGAAGTGCGGACGCGCTTGGGTGGCGCGGGCATGGGGCACGAGCGGGGTGTCTTCGGCGGCCTCGGCCACGAGCTCGTCGGCGCGCAGCGCGTAGCTCGCCGCCCCGCGCGGACCGCGGAGAGCCGAGTCGCCCACGAGGAGGATCGCCGAGCCGCCGGGGCGGAGCACGCGCCCCATCGCGAGGAGCATGCGACGGAGCTCTTCGATCCAGGTGTGGCGGGCTTCGCGCTCGTCGAGCCCGCGGTAGCGACGCCGCGCGCCGAGCTCGTCCTTCTCGAGCCGCCCGCTCCCGAGACCGAGCCAGCGAAGGCGCATCTCGTGGTGCTCGAGGTAGTCGTAGGTCGCCGCGTAAGGAGGCGAGGTGATGACGAGATCGATCGAGCCGGGGGCGATGCTCTCGAGGCGCGTCGCGTCCTCTTCGACGATGCGAACACGCGGCGCGGGCCTCGGCACGAGCGCGGCGAAGGCCTCCCGCCTCCGCGCGAGCTCCTCGGTCTTCTTCACGAAGAGCTTCGTCGGGTAGCCCGCGGCGATGCGTTGCGCGGGCGCCCCTTCGCGGGGACCGCCCCGCGGGCTCGTGTCGCTCGTCTTCTTACTGAGCTTCACGAGGAGCGAGCTCAGGACGAGGAACAAAGCGGCGCGCGTGCGTGAGTCTTCGATCGCCTCGATGCCGGCGCGCACGCCGTCGAGCTCGAGCAGCACGTGCGGCGCGAAGAGGCGCATGTCCTCGTCGGGGTAACGCCGCGTGGCGCCGGCGCGCGCTTTTCGTCGCGCGTTGGCGCCGGCCGCGACGTCGAGCGCCACCTCGTGCATGTGCTCGAGCTCGCCCCGCTCGGGGAGCCGGGTCTTCAGCCGCGCGAGGTGCACGGCGATGGGATTCACGTCGCTCCCCAGCGCTTCGCGCCCGGCGATGCACGCTTCGACGAGCACCGTCCCCGAGCCGCAGAACGGATCGAGCACGCGCGCTCGTGGCGCGGCGAAATCGCGCACCAGGCTGGCGGCGGTGCCGGGGTGCATGCGCGCGGGGTAGGCGTGGAAGCCGTGCACGTGCGCGCGCGCCGCGTCTTCCGACTCCTGTGACGCGGTCGACGACGCGACGTCGAGCGCGCGCGCGAGCTTCGGCGAAGCCTCCTTGTCGCCCCCTCGCTTCACCTCGCCCCCGACGTGGGTGAGCGAGCGACGAACGTGCGGCTTCTCGTGCTCGCTCATGCATCACCTCGTGACCGTGCGTCCTCTTCGGCCAGCGCCGCCTCTTCGATCGCCACCCGCTCGGCCTCGGTGATCGCCACGGCGCCTTCGCCCTCGGCTTCGCTGACGCGGTAGCGCAGCTCGGCCCCCGCGCCGATGTCCACGCGCGCGCGATCTTCGGCCGCGAGGACGGTCATCACGCGCTCGGCCTCGGCGACTTCGACCCCGAGGAGCGCCGCCATGTCCTCGGCCGTCGCGTCTTTTCCGTGAAGGCGAAGCAGCGCCTCGGCGACCTCTTCCCACGCTTCGAAGGAGAAGCGCCGCGCTTCGCGACGACGCTTCCGCGCGGCGAGGACCAGCGCGAACGCCGCGAAGAGCATCGGCAGCGAGACCAGCGCGAGCACGACGCCCACCACGACGCTCACCGTGCCGAGCGTCGCCGCGAGCCCGCCGAGGAGCGCGCCGGTGAGCCCGAGCCCGATGGCGCCGAAGCGTCGGACGATGGATGCCTTGCGCTCCCGCTCGGAGGCCAGGAGCAGCTCGGTGCTCTTTTTGGTGCGCGCTCGCGCGTCTTCCACGCGAACGCGCGGTCCTCCGCACACGCCGCACACCCAGCGGAGCTCCGCGCTCGGCTCGAGGCGAGTTTGCCCGCGGCAATGCGGGCACAGGTTCGCCTCTCCCGCGATCTCCGCGGAGGCCACGGCGGCCACGTCGGTCATGCGCGGGCTCGAGTGCCTACGGCTTCACGACCGTCGCCCCTTTGGGGACGACGAAGTGGAACTGGGCGTCGCTCACCGGCTCGTTCTGCTTCGCGTCCACGAAGGTGAAGCGATTCCGATTCTGCTGCGAGTCGATGATCATGACGCGGCGGATCTGCGAGCTCTGCGCGTCGACGTAGAAGAGCACCGTCTGCGCCGAGGGGTTCGCGACCTTGGGCTTGCCGATGAGGACATAGCCTCCGGGGAAGCCCATTTGCTCGCCGGCCTTGATGTCGAAGTCGAAGTGCTCGGCGAGCTTGCCCTGGCCGGTGAGGAACGAGAGCGCCGCGGGGTACTGCGACTTGGCGAGCGAGGTCTGGATGACTTGGTTGTCGGCCGACTTGTAGACGCTGATGTTGGAGCCGTCGGAGACGACGCGGTCTTGCGAGCCGTCGTAGATCCACTCCATCTTCCCCGGCTTGGCGAAGACGACGTGGCCCTTTTGGTTCGTCGTCTTGTTGTAGGCCTTGGCGACGAACTCCTGGTTGAACTCGGCCTTGAAGGTGCTGGTCTTGTCGTAGACGGCTTGCACCTTGGCGACGACGTCGGCGACCGGCGGCATGGCCGGGGCGGCAGCGGGCGGATCGGCGCTCGCCGTGGCGGGCGTCACGATCGCGGGGGCGGCGAGAGCCGCAAGGAACAGGAACGCCGAGAGGGCGCGGTGGATGCGCATGTCCGTGATTCTCCGCACTGTTGGACGACGGAGACCGCCGCCCGATTCATCGTGGATTTCTAGGCGATTCAACCCCGAACGCAAGGGAATCCTTGGCTATGGCCCCGTGTTCCTCATCTTCGGAGGGCCATGGTCATGGGCGTGCGCTGCAAGTGCGTGACGGCGAGCGCCAGCGCGTCTGCGGCGTCGCTCGCCGGTTCTTCGCGAAGCGCGAGGAGCGCGCGGACCATACGCGCGACCTGCGCCTTGTCGGCGCGCCCGCTGCCGGTCACCGTGCGCTTGGCGCGCGCCGGCGGGTACTCGTGCACCTCGAGCCCCGCGCGGGCGCACACGAGCAGGACCACGCCGCGCGCGTGACCGAGCTTGGCCGCGGCCTGCGCGTCTTTGGCGAAGAAGATCGACTCCACGCTCACGCACGTGACGGCGTGCTGCGAGAGCACCTCCTCGAGCTCGCGCTCGATGATCACGAGGCGCGAGGCGAGGGGAGAGCCCTCTTTGGTGGCGATGACACCGTGATCGACGTGCACGAGGCGCGTCCCCACGCGTTTCACCAGGCCCCAACCGAGCCGCCGCGTCCCCGGATCGACCCCGAGGACGAGCGGCTCCGTCCGTGTGCCGCTCTGCACACGGACGCTCGCGGTCACGTCAGCCACTCTCGGCGATGCGCGCCATCTCTTCGTCGGAGACGTCGAAGTCGGCGTACACGTTTTGCACGTCGTCGTGATCGTCGAGGGCGTCGGCGAGCTTCAGGGCGAGCTCGGCGTCGCGACCGGTGACGGCCTTCTTCGACTTGGGGAGGTAGGCGATCTGCGAGGCCTTGGTCTGAAGCTTCGCCCCTTCGAGCGCCTCGAGCACCGGCTGGAGCGCGTCGGGCGGCGTCGTGAGCTGCCACTCTTCGCCGGCGTCGGTGTAGTCCTCGGCGCCCGCGCCCACGGCGACTTCCATGAGCTGGTCTTCGTTCGCCGTCTCTTTGGCGAGCATCACGAGCCCCTTGCGATCGAAGGCCCAACCCGCCGTTCCGCCGCCGCCGAGCACGCCGTTGTGCTTCTCGAAGATCTTTCGGATCTCGGCCACGGTGCGGTTTCGGTTGTCGGTCATCCCCTCGACGAGGAAGAGCGTGCCGCCGGGGCCCGTCCCCTCGTAGAGCACCTCTTCGTAGGCCGCGCCTTCGATCTCACCGGTGCCGCGCTTGACCGCGCGGGTGATGGTGTCGTTGGGCATACTTTGCCCTTTGGCGTCGGCGATGGCCTTGCGCAGGCGCGGGTTCCCCGACGGATCGCCGCCGCCCATGCGCGCCGCGACCGTGAGCTCCTTGATGAGCTTGGTGAAGAGCTTCCCGCGCTTTGCGTCGAGTGCGCCCTTCTTGTGCTTGATGGTGGCCCATTTCGAGTGGCCGCTCATGGATGCTCCTTCATGACTCTCGAGAAGAGGAGGCGCGTAGCGATCGCGTGCGACCGAGCCGTTCCCCGAAAATGAGGGGACAACCTACTTCAGAAAACGGCGACCGTCACCCGCGCGACGCACCGGCCTCGGCGTATGCTCCCCGCCCCGTCCCAGCGAGCGTGGGCCGCGCGGGCCGATCGCCGGACGGGCAGCCAAGAAAGGGGTCCACGATGAGCCTGATTTTCTACTACTCGCCCATGTCCACAGCCTCGACCGTCCACTGGACGATCGAAGAGCTCGGCGTCCCGTACGAAGCGGTGAAGGTGAATCTCCAGGATCCGAAGGAGAAGGTCGAGAAGCTCGGCAAGGTGAACCCGAACCTCAAGGTGCCGGTCCTCGTGCACGACGGCGTCGCGATCTTCGAGTCGGCGGCCATCCAGATGTACCTCGGCGAGACGTTCGGCGTGGAGAAGGGGCTCTACCCCGCGCCCGGCCCCAAGCGGGGCGAAGCGATGAAGTGGATCGTGTGGTGCAACGTGACGCTCGGCGAAGCGCTCGCTCGCCTGCTCCGGAACTCCTCGGAGCGCTTTCCCAAAGACCAACACAACGCCAAGCAGGCGGAGGGGGCGAAGGCCGACCTCGCGCGGCTCCTCGGCATCGCCGAGGACGCGATCGCCGATCGCCCGTTTTTGCTCGGCGATTCGATCGGCGTCGCCGACTTTCACCTCGCGTCGTCCATGCACTACGCGACGTTCTGCGGCGTCGATCTTTCGCCGTACCCCAAGCTCGCCGCGTGGACGACCTCGTGCACGTCGCGCCCCATCTACAGGAAGCTGATGCCGGGGATGGGCTGACCACCCGCGGTCACTTCGGGGGCGTGACGCGGATGCTGGCGAGGAACGCGTCGTCGGTCTTGTGCGCGCTGTCGACGAAGGCGGCGTAGCGGTCGGGCGCCACGGTGCCGGTGCTCACGTCGAGGACGAAGTCGTCCTCGAGCACGTTGGGCACCGCCGCCCCGGCGCTCGCCGGTGTGCCGTGACCGACGGCCAGCGTGCGCTCGGCGGAGAGTGAGCTCGCGCTCACGCGGAACGGCCCGGGCATGCGCGCGATCGCCGCGCCCGCGGGGAGGTCCACGCGGCGGTGCGCGTGGTATTGCACCGCGCGGTTGATCGCCAGCGCGCTCTCGCGGGCCCCTTGGCTCGCGTAGGTGGAGCCGAGCGTCGAGACCCCCGAGCGGGGGAACACGACGTGAATCGGATCGAGCCCGGGGAGGACCCACGTGCGCGGCGCGATCTTGCCGTTCGGCCCCTTCGCGCCCCCTTCGACCTGCGCGTAGCCGCTCACGCTGATCTCCGCGCGGAGCGCCACCTGCCACGAGCCTTCGCTCGAGGAGAGCGCGACGCTGTCCACGTTGGCGAAGGGGACCCACCCGAGCACCACGCCCTGCAAGGCGCGCTGACGCTCGGTGCCGACGATGCGCGTGAGCGCCTCGGCCAAAGACTGCGCTTCGCGCCCGCGGAGCAAGATGGTGAAGCTCCCTTTGGCGTCGCCCTTCTCGTCGAGCGCGAGGCGGACGTCGATCTCGTCGCGCTCGCTCTCCTTGTCGCCGGTAGCGGCGGGCACCTGCACGATGCGTCCGTCGGCGAGGAGCATGCTCCTCCCGCGGAGCTCGGGAGAAATGCGCCCCGCCGGGAGCGGCGGCCCGGCCACGTCGGCGTCGATCCACACGTCGATGGTCTTTGCGTTCTTCTTGTCGGTCGCCTTCGGATCGGGGAGATGCGCGGCCACGAGCGGGTGCGAGAAGCGCCCGAACATCGGGGGGAACGCCGGGTCGGCCGAGTACGGATCGTTCTCGGCGATCGCCACGTCGGCCTTCACGCCGAGCTCGCGCAGCGCGCGCACGATGAGCCAGCTCCGGCTCCCCTCGTGCTCGGTGAGGATGGTCCGCGCCGTCGTCGATTGCTCGCCGTGGGCCGCGCCGATGCCGATGTCGCTGAGCGCCGCGGGGGACGCCTCGCGCACTGCTTCGCCCGCGGCGAGGACGACGGTGGAGACGAGCTCGGGGGTCGGCTTGGGATCCTTGCCGAGCTTCTTCACTGCTTCGCGCGCCCATCCGCCGATCTCGGGATCGTGGTCCTCGAGGGTGACGAGCGTCTCGCGGAGTCCGCGCGCGACCTCGCCCCAGGTCATCGTCGAGAGGGTCACCCCCACCGAGCGATCCATCTTCGGCGTGGCGTCTTCGAGGCGACGCACGCCGCGGTCTTTCACCGACCAGCGGAGCACGCGACGATCGCCGTCGCTCGACTCCTCGGTCTTTCCGAGGAGCGGGTGGGCGAACATCGAGGAGTGCATCGCCTTGGGGAGACGGATCTCGATTTGGGCGCTCACCACACCGGTGCGCTCGGGGAGCAGATCGGGCGTCTCGATGCCGACGTTCCCCGTCTCGCCGGGGACCGACCAGCCCTCGTAGAGCGCTTCGACCGTGTCGCCCTGCTCGAGCTGGGAGAGATCGGCGTGGCTCTGCGCGGCGTTCGGAGTGCGCTCCGGCTCGAGGATGCGGCCGTCCTTCTTGAAGATGCGGCGGCGCAGCACGCGGAAGCTCGAGCGCCCCGTGAGGTTCGGCGGCTCGGCCTGCGCGTTCTGCTCGACGTCGGTCGTCCCGCTCACGCGGCGCACGTCGAACATCACGAAGCGTACGAAGCCGCGCGGATCGACGTCGTAGCGCTCCTCGTGCGCGAGCACTGCGGTGGCGGCGTTCTGCATGAGCGGGTGCGCCCGATCCGCGGCGGCGAGCTTCTCCGCCTGGCCGGCGAACGGGGCGGTGGGATCGTCGCCGGCGGCGCGGAGCAGCGGACCGAAGCTCTGCGGCGCGTCGCGTGCGGTCAAGGCCCGTCCGTAGAGCTCGCCGAGCACGTCGGCGCGCGCGCTTTGGGCGTCCTTCCCTTCGCGCGTCAAAGACCCCCGCGTGGAGGCCGAGACGGCGTACGTCGCTGCCAGCGTGCGGTCGCCCGGGTACATGAGATCGTAGGCTGCGCGCGCGGCGCGGAGATCTCCGCTCGCGAGCGCGTCGCGGAACGCGACGCTGAGAAAGAGCTTCTGCCCCCCGAGCAACGTCCGGAGGCGAGCGAGCTCCGCCTCGGCGCGCGCGGTCTCTCCTGCTTGGCGGAGGGCGACGTAGCACGCGAGCGACCCGCGATCGCCGGGCGCGGGTGCGTTGCACGAAAGGCGCACGGCGTCGGGCGGCGCGCGTTCGAACGATGTCGCTTGCGCGTCGTAGAGCACGCTCGTCCCCGCGAGGGGCCCGGCCGCGCGGTCGTAAGCGGCGCGCGCGCGATCGACGAGGTGCTCGTGGCCGGCCATCGCAGCCTCGAACACGTCGAGGAGCGGCGAGCCCCATCGACCGATCTTGGCGCGGTGATCGTCGAGGTCCTTCAAGGCCTCCATGCGCGCCTCGGCGGGGCTCTTCCTCACCCCGGCGAGCACGGCGTGCGCGAGCGCCGCCTCCCACGAGCCCGGCCACGCGTCGAGCACGCGCTCGTACGCCGTCCGTGCGCGTTCGGCGCGATGAATCGCCGACAGATCCCGCGCCGTCTCCACCGCGCGCGCATAAGCGAGCAGCAGCTCGGGCGAAGCCTTCGGCGACTTGGCGTCGTCCTCGAGGAGGTGCTCGGCCGTGCGCCCGTCCCCCAGGGCGAGCGCGGCGAGGGCGATGGCGGTGCGCTCTTCGGGCGTCCTCCCGTGCGGGTAGGTCACGGTCTCGAACGAACGCGCGCGCGACGTGGCACGCTCGCCGGGCGCCGGCGCGTGCATGCGGAGCGGGTCCCCCTCGTCGGAGAAGAGACCCACCTCGATGCTCTCGAGATCTTCGTCGGCGCCGGCGCGCACGACGACGCGGAAGGTGCCGCGATCGACCTCGACCTTGGCGAAGCGGACCGCTTCGTCCGAGCCGAGCTCGTAGGGGCGGTTCACCACCTCCATGCCGCCGACGCGCACGACCGCGGCGCCGTGGGCGCGGAGCGCCACGCCGATCCATTGGTGACGCGTGACCTCGGCGTCGACGACGATCTCGCGCACGCCGGCTCCGACGCCGGGGGCGTCGAGATCGATCGTGCAGCCGGCGTCTTCCCAGCGCACCGGCTTCTCTTTCGTCGAGAAGGCGCCCACGCGCGTGTACTCTGCAATCATCGGCGCGTCCCACGCGTCGAGGGGACCCGGCTCGTGCACGCCCGTCGCCGGCGCCCACGCCGTGGGGCCGAAGATGGCCGCGGTGTGAACGCAGCCGCGCATCGCCCGCCAGCGGGCCGCGCCGGCCCAATCGCCGTGGTGGATCGCAAGCTCCTCGAGCGCGCGGGTGATGATCCCGCGGGTGAAGTTGCCGTGGGAGTGCTTCTGGATCTCCGACAGCTGGGTGAGGATGGGCTCCTTGGCGTCGCCCTTGTAGAAGGCCGAGTCCTTGGTGCGGTAGGCGAGCGCCGAGTCGAGCGTCACCTCGGAGAGCCCGCCGACCGAGCGCGTGACGAGGGCGTCGACCGAGGCGGCGGTGGCGACGAGCTCCCACGGCGAGCTCCCCCACATGTCATCCATCAGCTCGAGGTAGTGGTCGCGCGCCTTCGCCGGATCGCCCGTCGCTTCCTCGCGCATGGCGGCGAGGAGCTTCTCGCGCGCCTCGGTGGCGTTGGCCTCGGGGTTCGCGACAGGGGGCGTCGCCCCGCCGCAGCCCGCGCCGAACGTAGCGGCGAGCGCGAGCCCGAGGAGCGCGAGCTTCGCAGGAGAAACCACGGACTTCACTTGTCACCTCCGGCGGGGACGAGGCGCACGCCCTTGTGCATGAGCGCGTCGACTTGGAGCAAGAAGGTGCGCCAGGCGGCGTACTTCTCGACGGGGATGACGTGCTGGTCGAGCACGACGCTCCGCTTGATGAGGACCGCGCGCGGGTCTTTCGGATCGCGGCCGACCTCGAGGTGGGCGCGACCGAGCTCGCCCTGGCTCACGTCGCCGCCGGGGGGGAGATCGCCCCACGCGAAGCCGGGCGGAGCGACGATGCGAATCGTCCGCTCTTGGTGGCTCGGCGCCAGGTACGAGGGGAGGCTCGTGGGGAGCGTGCGGTTGACGAGCGGAGCGAGCTGCGAGGCGAGCGTCGCGCTCGGCGAGAGCGGCACCACGAGGTCCTTTTGCTCGTGGCGCGCGAGGCCGTCGGAGTGCGCCTTGTACTTCACCGTCGCCGCGCCGTTCTTCTGCTCGGGGACGAAGTCGATCTTCTTGTCGACCTCCACGGTGGGGAACCAGCCGCCGACGAGGTTCTCCTCGACGTACTGCGCGCGCGCGTCCGGCTGGGTGAGGTAGGTGCGAAGCCAGAACGCGCCGTCGCCGACGTGCGTCTCTTCGCCCGTGAGGTCGCCCGAGCCGTCGGGGTGGAGCGCGATCGTCCAGCTCACGCTCGAGCCGTGATCTTCCGGTGAGCTCTTGGGGAGCTCGACGATCTCGGCCGTGCCCGCGTCCATGCGGAGCGCACGGGCGCGCGCGTCCATGGAGGGGAGCGGGCCGAGCCGCGATTGCGGGCTCGTCGCGTCGAGGTACGTGCCGCCGTTCGGGCCGGGGAGAAAGGCGATGCCGTGATCGAAGAGCGGCACCGCAGCGTTCTTCGCCAGGAGCACCGAGGGCTGCCCCGTCTCGCGCGTCTGCACCATGACCTCCTGCGCTTCGATGCCCACGGCGCGAAGCAACGTGATGAGGAGGATGGCCTTGTCGTCGCAGTCGCCTTCGCGCCGCGCGAGGAGCTGCTGCGGGCGGTTCGGCAGCCACCACTCGCCGCTCACGTAGTTCACGTAGCGGATGTCGTCGGCGACGAAGTCGAAGAGCGCCTTGAGCTTCTGGTCGCGCGTCGTCTTGCCTTTGGTGAGCTCGGCGGCGAGGCGCTTCACTTGATCGTCGGGCGAAGTGAAGCCGCGCACGGCCTCCTGGTACCAAGCGCGGAAGTCCGTCCACGTGTGGAAGGTGGAGCCGACGATGACCGGGACGATCTCGGTGAGGGAAGGGGAGAGCGGCTCCTCGGGCACGGTGACCGGGTGCTCCCAGACGTAACGCGCGATGTGGCGTTCGCCTTCGTCCTTGTCGGTGCGCACGCCGGCCCAAGCCTTCTTGTCGCCTTGGATCTTGGAGTCGGTCGGGCCGTCGGCGTGGAGCACGTCGAGGTAGAGCGGGAACGACTTCGGGGTGTCGACGATGACCTCGTTGTAGAGGAGCGGGTGCGTCGACGGCGCGCCGGCGTAGTCCATGAAGTAAAACGGCGGATCGCCGCGGCCGCCTACAGGGTTCGCCGTCCAGGTGCGGACCGCGACCTCGACGGTGTCGCCGGGGAGGAGCTCGGGCCAGCGGATGCGCGGGCGGGTCCCTTCGTTGTGCTCTTCCACCGGGAACGCCGTGCCGCCGTCTTTGCGGTGCACGCGCGCGCGGAGGATCTCGGTGAGGTCCCCCTCGGCCGGGAGATCTTCGACGAGCTCGTCCTCGGTGCGGGGAGCGATGACGATTTCGCGTGCATAGTGCAAGAGCTGGGAGACGCGACGGTCGGGGTGCATCACCACCGCGCGGAGCCAGTAGAGCTCGCGGTCGGCGGCCTCCGGAGGCGTGCCCGGCGCGGGGACCCCTTGGCGGTGGGCGAGGAGCTTCTCCGAAGGGGCGAGGTACTTCTCGTCTTCGCGACCTTCGGGGGTGGCGTGGGGCGTGCGCAAGGCGAGCTCGGCGCGGTAGCGAGCTTCGCCCGGCGCGAGCTCGCGCGCGCGGCGGAGCGCCATGGCGATGGCCGCTTGTTCTTGCTTCGCTTGCTCGGGCTTCGCGCGCACGCTGCTGGTCGCGGCGACGGCGTCGGCCAGGCCGGCCCACACCTCGGCGCGGTTCGGGGCGAAGGTGATGAGCTCGGTGTAGAGCCCGCGGGCGGCTTCGTGATCGCCGGCGCGCGTCACCGCGCGCGCGGCGCTGAGCCCTTCGTCCACGTCGCCGAGGCCGCCGGCGAAGGCGGCGCGAGCGGCCGCGGTCACCGCCTTGGCGCCGCGCGGAGCCACCCCGTCGGGGAGGCCGGCGATGTCCACGCGCCTTCGCGCGAGCTCGGTGCGCACGGGATAGAGGCGCGCCGCGTCCGAGGCGACGAGGTGATCGAGCTCCTGGAGGAGTGAGGTCGGCGCCGTCTTCGGCGAGGCCTCGAACGCCGTCCAAAGATCGTGCGCTGCCGCCGCACGGAGCGCGTCGGTGCCGAGCGCGTCCAGAGTCATCGCGCGGAGGAGGACCGCTTCGCTGTCGTCGTCTTTCGCGTTGTCGCTGGGGGCGAGGCCCTTCGTGCCGCGAAGCGCAGCGATGGCCCAGTCGGCCATGCGCGCGCCCAGGTGCGCGGCGATGAGGCGGCGATCGCAGAAGCTCTTCGTGGCGCTGTCGCCCGTGCTCTCGGCGCGGGCGCGTGCTTGGCTCAACCAGCCGCTGCGGTTTGCCCCCGAAGGCGCGACCCAGCCCGCCATCGCCAGGCGATCGGCGTCGATCCCTGCGGCGTGGGTGAGCGTGTCGAGGAGGCCGGGGGCGCGCGGGCTCTTCAGATCGTCGGCGCCGCCGAGGGTGCGAACGACGATGGCGTCGAGCTGGCGATCGAGATCGCCGCGGGCGGCGAGGGCGCGGGCCAGCGGGGTCTCGCGACGCGCGGCGCGAGGCGCGGGGCCCTTGGCGTCCACGAGATCCGCGCTCGACGCGAGCTCGACGGGCGCGCCGGCCTCGTCGGTCAGGCGAAGACGAACGCGACCGTCGTCGTCGAGCGCGCCGGTGCAGACCTTCGCCCAGACGAGGTGCGGCCCGGCGGGCGCTTCGACGCGCGCGGCCACGCGGTCGAAGACCATCGCCGCGTGCACGTCGTCGCTCTTGCCGAGCTCGACGCCGTCGATCATGAGGCGCACCGATCCGGTCGAGGCTGCGCGCACGACCACCGGCTTGCCGTCGAAGGTGACGCGCGTCGCGACGATCGAACAGCTCTCTTTTCGCGGGTGGATGAAGAGATCGAGCGGCACGCCGTCGGCGCCGGCGTACGACGCGGGGACCTTGCGCCACGCGACCTCGAAGGCGCCCCACGAGTAGCGCGCCTGCGTGTCGGCGAAGCTCGCCCCTTTGGCTTCGGGGCCGTCTTTCGCCGTCAGCCCGCCGCCGGTGTCGCGGAAGGGGCCGAGGATCGCCAGGTTGGAGAGCACGCCGAGAGAGCGCGCGCCCGCCGCGCGCTTGTCGAGATCGTCCGGAGCGAGGCTCGCTGCGGCGAGCGCCGCCTCTCCGCGGAGCTCCTTGCTCACCGCGTCGGAGGCGGCGATTTGCGAGAGCGCGTCGCCCACCGCGCCGAACTTCGCCCGGTCGCCGAGCTCGAGCAGCGTGGCGATCGAAGCCACGACGTCGGCCTCGGGGGCGTGCGCCGTGAGCGCGCGCGCCTTGGCGAAGGCGACCATCGCGTCGGGGGTCTCGGCGGTCCATCGACGGACGCCGGCCGTTGGAGCTCCCCCCACCGGAGGAGGGGTGCTCGCCGCCGGCGTGGCGGCGTGCGGTGTCGTGTGTCCGGCCGGCGCGGCGCTGGCGGTGCCGCCGGCCACGAAGAGGCTCGGCGCGAAGAGTCCGACCGCGAGAACAAGAAGAGGAGAGCGCATGGGATCCTTGTTCCGAACAGAAGAGGTGCTCGAGCCTTGGGTCGGGCTCGGGCCCCTCCTCATTTCAGGGCGTCGTTATACGCTGTCGGCTCCGCCGGGGGCGGCGTTTCGCCCGCCTCACCAGGGGACGGAGCGTAGACTGGGGACGGAGGGGGACATGCAGAGCACGAACGAGAGCGCGCCACCCGAGCTACGCCTGCTCGCGGAGGCGCTCGAGGATCTCCCCGTGGCCACGCGCGTGCGGCGGACGGCCGACGCGGAGCTCCTTCTCGAGAATCGCGTCGCGCGCGAGATCGGGCGCGCCGCGAGCGCGCTGTCGTGGCGTGACCGGCGCCTCGCCGAGGGCGACTACGTCCTCGAGATCGCCGAGCCCGGCGCTTCGAGCGCTTCCACGCGCGACGAGCACCTCGACGCCCTGGGCGCGCTCTTCGGGCTCTTGGCCCACGACTTCAACAACCTCTTGGCGGTGGTGAAGCTCCTCGTCTCCGATCTCAGGAAGCGCGTGATCGATCCGCAGCAGCGCGGCAGCTTGATGGCCATCGAGCAGGCCACCGACGGCGGCATCGATCTCACGCGTGGGCTCCTCGACTTCTCGCGTCGCGGTCGTCACCTCACGCAGCGGATCGACCTGCACGAGCTGCTTCGCGCCATCGCCGTGCGAGAGGACGAGCACCTCCGCCCTTCGCACACGCTCGCTCTCGACCTCGGGGCGACGCGCGCCGCGGTGCTCGGTGACGCCACACTCCTCGAGCAGGTCGTCGTGGCGCTCCTCGACAACGCGCGCGAGGCCACGCCCCAAGGGGGGGCGCTCGGGCTCGCGACCTCGGACGGGCCCGACGACACGCTCGTCCTCCAGGTCACCGACGACGGCCCGGGGATCGCCGAGGCGATCCGCGACCGCGTGTTCGAGCCGTATTTCTCCACGAAAGAGTCGGGCAAGAACGGCGAGCGCCCCGGGCTCGGGCTCTCGCGCGCGTACGGCATCGTGCGGTCGCACGGAGGTCACATCGCCATCGCCAATCAGTCGCCCCACGGCGGACGCGTCCTCGTCACGCTCCCCCGCGCGTAGGCTCCCGGGTCGTCCGTGCTCCGGGCGACGCGGCGCGTCGTGACCCGCTCCCGTCGCCATCTGCGGTCACCGAGCGGCCTCGCCTTGAGCTGTCCGCGCGCGCGTGGTACGTGCGATCCCCCGCGATTTCTAGAGGAGAAGCGAACATGTCCGCCTTCACGCCGCCGAAGCACGGTCAGCCCATCACCATGGGCGCCGGTAACAAGCTCAACGTCCCCGACCAGCCCATCGTCCCCTTCATCGAAGGCGACGGCACGGGCCGCGACATCTGGCGCGCGTCGGTGCGCGTGCTCGACGCGGCGGTGGAGAAGGCCTACGGCGGCAAGAAGAAGATCGCCTGGTACGAGGTCTACGCCGGTGAGAAGGCCTTCACGAACTTCAACAACTGGCTCCCCGACGAGACGGTCGCGGCGTTCAAGGAGTACCTCGTCGGCATCAAGGGGCCGCTCACCACGCCCATCGGCGGCGGCATCCGCTCGCTGAACGTGGCGCTCCGCCAGATGCTCGACCTCTACACCTGCCTTCGCCCGGTGCGTTGGTTCAAGGGTGTGCCGAGCCCGGTGAAGAACCCGGACAAGGTCGACATGGTGATCTTCCGCGAGAACACGGAAGACATCTACGCCGGCATCGAGTTCGAGGCCGAGAGCGCCGATGCCAAGAAGATGATCGAATTCCTCCAGAAGGAGTTCCCCAAGGACGCGAAGAAGATCCGCTTCCCGGCCACGAGCGGCATCGGCATCAAGCCGGTGAGCCGCGAGGGCTCGGAGCGCCTCGTCCGCGCGGCGATCGACTACGCCCTCACCAACAAGAGGAAGAGCGTCACCTTCGTCCACAAGGGGAACATCATGAAGTTCACCGAAGGTGCCTTCATGAAGTGGGGCTACGCCCTCGCCGACCGCGAGTTCGAGGGGAAGGTCTACACCTGGGCGACTTGGGAGAAGACCAAGGAAGCCAAAGGCGAAGAGGCCGCGAACGCCGAGCAGAAGGCGGCGCTCGCCGCCGGCAAGCTCCTCGTGAAGGACGCCATCGCCGACATCACGCTCCAACAGGTGCTCACGCGCCCGAACGAGTTCGACGTCATCGCGACGCTCAACTTGAACGGCGACTACCTCTCCGACGCGCTCGCCGCGCAGGTCGGCGGCATCGGCATCGCGCCCGGCGGCAACATCAACTACGTCACAGGGCACGCCATCTTCGAGGCCACGCACGGCACCGCGCCGAAGTACGCCGACCTCGATCAGGTGAACCCGGGCAGCGTCATCCTCTCGGGTGAGATGATGCTCCGTCACATGGGCTGGATCGAAGCGGCCGACCTCGTCCTCAAGGGGATGGACGGCGCCATCGCTTCGAAGAAGGTCACCTACGACTTTGCGCGCTTGATGGAAGGCTCGACCAAGATCAAGTGCAGCGAGTTCGGCGACAACATCATCGCGCACATGTGATGTGACGAGCCTCCCGCAAGATCAATCCGCGTTCTGGAACGGTCCCGCCGGGCAGCGCTGGGCCGAGGAGCAAGAGCTCTTCGACCTCGGCATCCGCGAGCTCGCCGTTCCAGCGCTCACCGCCGCCGACGTTCGGCCCGGTGAGGCGGTGCTCGACGTCGGCTGTGGATGCGGCGATTCGTCGCTCATCCTCGCCGACCTCGTGGGCCCGAGCGGGCGCGTCGTCGGCTTGGACTTCTCCGCGCCGATGCTCGCGCGCGCCAAGGAGCGCGGGAAGGGGCGCGCGAACCTCTCGTTCGTGTTCGGTGACGCCGCCGTTCATCCGCTCGCGCCTTCGAGCTTCGATCTGCTCTTCTCGCGCTTCGGGGTGATGTTCTTCCCCGAGCCCGAGGCGGCGTTCCAAAACCTCGTGCGCGCGCTCCGCCCAGGCGGGCGCGTCGCCTTCGTGTGCTGGCGTCCGCTCGAAGAGAACCCCTGGTCCAAGGTCCCCTTCGACGCGGTGGTGTCGGTCGCCGGCCCCTCCGCGCCGACCCCTCCCGACGCGCCTGGGCCGTTCGCCCTTCGCGACCCCGCGCGCGTGAAGCGGGTTCTCGGAGCGGCTGGGCTCGTCGACATCGTCACCGCGCCCACCGGCGCGATGCAGACGGTGGGGGTGAAGCCGACGCTCGAGGCGGCCGTCGACTTCGCCGTCAAGCTCGGTCCTTCGTCACGGGCGCTCCGCGAGATTTCGGATCCTGCACTTCATGCGCGCGCCGTCGAAGCGATGCGCGCTGCCTTGGCCGCGCACCTCACGCCCGAGGGGGTCCGGCTCGCGTCGGCATGCTGGACCGTGACGGCCCGAAGGCCGCTCTAGTGTCCTGAGTCCGAGGTTCGTCGCCTTCGGCGCCGAGCCTTCTGACTC
>CAZHHD010000022.1:0-127876 GCA_964531795.1 uncultured Polyangiaceae bacterium
TCAAGCCGTTCATCTACAACAAGCTCGAAGAGCGCGGGTACGTCAACACCATCAAATCTGCGAAGAAGATGGTGGAGAAGGAGCGTCCCGAGGTTTGGGACATCCTCGAAGAGGTCATCAGCGAGCACCCGGTGCTCCTGAACCGCGCGCCGACGCTCCACCGCCTCGGCATCCAAGCGTTCGAGCCGGTGCTCATCGAGGGGAAGGCCATTCAGCTTCACCCGCTCGTCTGCGCCGCCTTCAACGCCGACTTCGACGGCGACCAGATGGCCGTCCACGTGCCGCTCTCGGTCGAAGCGCAGATGGAAGCGCGCGTGCTCATGATGAGCACGAACAACATCCTCTCGCCTGCCAACGGCAAGCCGATCATCAACCCGACGCAGGACATCGTCCTCGGGCTCTACTACGCGACCCGCGAGCGCAAGTTCGCCAAGGGCTCGTACCGTGAGGGCGGCCTCACGGCGGACAAGAAGGGTCAGCTCGACGGCTACCTCCGCGGCGTTTACTCGTCGCCGGAAGAAGTCCGCATGGCCTACGACAACGACGAGGTCACGCTCCACACGGGCATCCGCGTCCGCGTCATCGATCCGGAGAACGGCGTCCGCCGCGTGGTGAACACCACCGTCGGTCGTTGCCTCATCGCCGAGATCCTCCCCGAGGGGCTCTCCTTCGACCTCGTCAACAAGACGCTCGACAAGAAGGCCCTCTCGGCCCTCATCGACGCTTGCTACCGAAAGCACCGCAACAAGGCCACCGTCCTCCTCGCCGACCGACTCCGCTCGCTCGGCTTCGAGTACGCGACCCGTTCGGGCTCGTCGATCTGCATGGATCACATGGTGATCCCGGACGCGAAGCAGGTCCTCCTCGGCGAGGCGCAAGAAGAAGTGCAGCGCGTCGTCGATCAGTACCAAGAAGGGCTCATCACCGACGGTGAGCGCTACAACAAGATCGTCGATATCTGGGCCGGCATCGCCGACAAGGTGACGCAGGAGATGATGCTCGGCATCGGCAAAGAGAAGATCACCGACCCCGAGACGGGGAAGGAGCAGATCGAGCCGAGCTTCAACCCGATCTACATCATGGCGGACTCCGGAGCCCGTGGCTCCACCCAGCAGATCCGCCAGCTCGCCGCGATGCGTGGCCTCATGGCCAAGCCCTCCGGCGAAATCATCGAGCAGCCGATCACCGCGAACTTCCGCGAGGGTCTCTCGGTTCTCGAGTACTTCATCTCGACGCACGGCGCCCGTAAGGGTCTCGCCGACACCGCGCTCAAGACGGCGAACTCGGGTTACCTCACGCGTCGTCTCGTCGACGTCGCGCAGGACGCGGTCATCAGCGAGTTCGACTGCGAGACGCTCGACGGCATCCGCGTCACCAAGCTCGAGGACGCCGGCGAAGTCATCCAGCCGCTCGCCGACCGCATCCTCGGTCGCGTCGTGCTCGAAGACGTCGTCGACCCGCTCACCGGCGAAGTGCTCGTCCCCCACAACACCGAGCTCGAAGAGGCCACCGTCATGGCCATCGAGGACGCGGGCATCGAAGAGGTGCTCATCCGCTCGGTGCTCACCTGCCAGACCCGCCGCGGCGTGTGCGCCAAGTGCTACGGGCGCGATCTCGCCCGCGGCTACAAGGTGAACATCGGCGAGGCGGTCGGCATCATCGCCAGCCAGTCGATCGGCGAGCCGGGCACCCAGCTCACGATGCGTACGTTCCACATCGGTGGAGCGGCCGCGCGCGGCAAGATCGAGCAGAGCTCGCTCGAAGCGCGCAACGAGGGCTTCGTCCGTATCCGCAGCGCGAACCTCGCCCGTAAGCAAGACGGCACGGTCAGCGTCATGAACCGTCACGGCGAGCTCGTCGTCGTCGACGACACCGGCCGCGAGCGCGAGCACCACCGCCTGGTCTACGGCGCGGTGCTCAAGGTCGCGGAGGGCGAGAAGGTGAAGCCGGGTCAGCTCCTCGCGGAGTGGGACGCGTTCGCCATGCCGATCCTCACCGAGGTCAGCGGCATCGTGAAGTTCGGCGACATCGTCGAAGGCGTCACGATGGTGGAGAAGCTCGACGAGGTCACCGGCCTCTCGCGCAAGGTCATCATCGAGTCGCGCGCGGCGGATCTCCGCCCGCGTATCACCCTCAAGGACGTCAAGACCGGCGAGACCTTGAAGCTCCCGAACTCCACGCTCGAAGCTCGCTACCTCCTCCCGGTGGGCGCGAACATCGTCGTGCAGGACGGCGACGTCGTCGACGCCGGCGAGGTCCTCTGCAAGATCCCGCGCGAGACCACGAAGACCCAGGACATCACCGGTGGTCTTCCGCGTGTCGCCGAGCTCTTCGAGGCCCGTAAGCCCAAGGACCACGCCATCATCGCCGAGATCGACGGCGAGGTTTCCTTCGGCAAGGACACCAAGGGCAAGCGCAAGGTCCTCATCACCCCGTTCGGCCCGGACGGAGCCATCCAGCCGGATCAGTCGCGCGAGTACCTGATCGCCAAGGGCAAGCACATCCAGGTGCAGCCGGGCGATCGCGTGCGCGCCGGCGAGCCGCTCATGGACGGCCCGGCCAACCCGCACGACATCTTGCGCGTGAAGGGCGAGAAGGAGCTCGCTGCGTATCTCGTCAACGAGATCCAGCAGGTCTACCGGCTCCAGGGCGTCGCCATCAACGACAAGCACATCGAGGTCATCGTTCGTCAGATGCTCCGCCGCGTCCGCCTCAAGGACGTCGGGGACACGAACTTCCTCCTCGACGAGCAGGTC
Organism: uncultured Polyangiaceae bacterium; assembly: GCA_964531795.1. Classification (GTDB taxonomy): domain Bacteria; phylum Myxococcota_A; class Polyangia; order Polyangiales; family Polyangiaceae; genus CAZHHD01. Next base: position 2,757 of record CAZHHD010000022.1, read on the forward strand.
GAGAAGCACATCTTCGAGAAGGAGAATCAGCGGGTCATCGAGCGCGGCGGCAAGCCGGGCATCGCCGAGCCGCTCCTCCTCGGCATCACGAAGGCGTCGCTCTCGACCGAGTCCTTCATCAGCGCCTCCAGCTTCCAGGAGACGACGAAGGTCCTCACCGAAGCGGCGATCTCCGGCAAGACCGACTTCCTGCGCGGTCTCAAAGAGAACGTCATCATGGGCCGCCTCATCCCCGCCGGCACCGGACTCTCGGCGTACAAGGAGCTCCGCGTGGTGGTGGAAGGTGGCGACGAAGAGCGCTCCACTCCCCCCGCGCGCATCCCCGAGTCGCCGCTCAGCTCGGTGGTCAACGAGGAGTAGTAGAGGAGGGGTTGCCCCCACCCGTCGCGGCTTCGCCGCGCCGACCTCCCCCAAATCGCGCGGCTCTGGCCGCGCTCAGGGGGAGGTGACGAGAAAAGAAGAACGCCGCGATCCGAGAGGGTCGCGGCGTTTCTCTTTGAGGGATGCGAGGGGAGCGCTCGCGAGCGTACGCTTGGGGAGTGGACGCTCGCAGGCCGCGACGGATCGACGTGGCGCGCACGCTACTCGGCGCGGTCATCCTCCTGACTACCGCGTGCTCGGCGCGTCACGCGGCCACCCGATGGAGCGCCTTTCGCGACGGCATGGACGCTTCGGCGGCTGCCGCGTCTCCTTCCGTCGCTCTCGAGGTCGACGCGGCGGCGGCATCGCGGCCGCACGTCGCAACTCCAATCGAGGGGGTTATCTGCGACGCAGGGACCGAGGTGCCCGCTGGCGACGGGTGCAATGCTCGTGTCTGCTACGGCACCGTGTGGACATGGACGGCCGTAGGGTGCGAGCCCGTGGCCCCGGGCCCGGCCTTCGCTCCGCCTCCTGTGCCCGCCACACCCCCCCCTTCCATCTGCAAGTTGAACCAGAGCCCGCTGATCGATCATTGCGTGAGCATGACCGAAGCCTACTTGGCCATGCGCCGCCTGCGTGGCGCGGCACCCACGTGCCGCCGCGATGCCGGCCACGCCGGCGCGGGGACGCTCGTCGTCACGTACGAGCCGGGCTCGGGCAGTGTGTCCTCGGTCGAAGTCGACCGCCGACTTGTCCGCGTCGGTCTCGGGCCCTGCCTCGAAGCCTTGGCTCGCTTCGATTCGATTGCCCCCTTCGCGGGCGGTCCCTTCCGCATCGGAGTGCACCTCGATCTCGACGCGCCAGTCGACGATCGTGCCGCCGCACACTTCGACGGGCGAGAATTGCGCGAGCGCATGGAAGACGATGACGCCTCGACCCTGCGGCACGCACGCTCGATCGCGGGCAGAGATCTCTGAGGAACCTCGCCCGTCTTCCCGTTGTCGCTCCTACGATGAAGCGAGCAAGGTGCCCCCGCCAGTTACGTCGGCGATCTCGCGCGCGCGTCGTCCTCGCGCTGCTCTTCGTCACGGCTCCCGCGTTGTCTGCGTGCCGCGGCGCGCAAGAGAACGCTGGCCTCGACGCGAGCCTCGGCTCGACGGACGCATCGCGATGCGTTCCCGGCACGAAGGCGCCGGCAGCCGACGGCTGCAACACTCGCACGTGCAATCCCGACGGAAAGACATGGAGCGAAACCCTCATCGGGTGTCGCGGCGCCGACGCCGCGCTGACGCCGGAGGAGAGCCTGTGGCGAGCGATAGGGGAGCTTCGGCGCGCCATCGCCTGGTGCGGAAGGGCCGGCGAGCCGTTTGGCACGGGAACCGCGATGCTGACGTCGCGTCCACCGCGCGCGTCCCGCCGTTCGAGGGCGCGCCGCGTCGCATGGGTTTTTCGTTTAAAGTGAAACCACCCGCGACCGGAGAAGCAGGCGTGCTGTAGCACGCCCCTGCCTCTCAATCCCCGACGCCGACGATCTTCGCCACTTCGTCGAGCTCGGCGCGCGCGGCGCGGAGCTTCGCCAGCGCCTCGCGCACCGCTTCGGTCACGGTGGTCTTCTCCGCGCGCGGCGCGCCTTTGCGCGTCGCGCCGAGCACCTTGCTCAGGTGCTCTTCCGCTTCGGCGACTTCGCGCCGCGAGATCTCGATCTTGGCTCGCAGGAGCTTCTTGGTCGCCATCACTCGCTCCTCGTCACGTAGCTACGTCGCTCGAGCCCTTCGCGCGTCGCCGTCAAACGGCACGCACGTTGGTGAGGGCCACGGTCGCCGCGTCCCAGTCGAACGGCGGGAGCCCGAGGTTCGCCGCGCTCGTCGACCAGGCACGGCCGACCTCGCGGAGAGCCTCGGCGCGCGTGTCGCGCCACGCCAAGATCGGCGCGCTGTCGGGGGCCGCGTTGCTCTTGGCCTCCACGCACCACTCGGCCTCGTCGGTCGGCCCTTGGCGCTGCGCGATGCTCACGGTGAGCCTCACGCCGTCGGCCTTGAGCTCGTACACGAACCCGGTCCGCGAACGGAACTGGTTCGTGATCTTCATCGCATCGGGGTTCACCTTCTCATGCGCCATGGCGTGCCTCACGTTCTTTGGACGCGACCGGGAGTCGCTTACGAATGAGCCGCTCGATATCGGTGAGGAGCCCGCGCTCCTCGCCGTCGCAGAAGGAGATCGCGCGTCCGGTCGCTCCGGCGCGCCCAGTGCGGCCGATGCGGTGGACGTAGCTTTCGGCCACGTTGGGCAGGTCGTAGTTCACGACCAGGGAGACACCGTCGATGTCGATGCCGCGCGCAGCGACGTCGGTGGCGACGAGCACGCGCGTCGTTCCTCGGCGGAACGCCTCGAGCGCCCGCTCACGCGCGCCTTGCGACTTGTTGCCGTGAATGGCCGCCGAGCCGATGCCGGAGCGCTCGAGCTGCTCGCTCAAGCGATTCGCCCCGTGCTTCGTGCGAGTGAAGACGAGCGCGCGCTCGACCGTCGGGTCGCGCAGCACGTACTCGAGGGCCGCGCGCTTCTCCGGCTTGGAGACGAACATCACCGACTGCTCGACCCCCTCGGCGGTCGTCACCTTGGGGGTGATGGACACGCGCGCGGGATCGATGAGCATCGTGCGGGCGAGGGTCTCGATCGCCGGAGCGATGGTCGCGGAGAAGAACAGCGTTTGCCGCTCCTTCGGGAGCATCGCCACCACGCGGCGGACGTCGCGCACGAAGCCCATGTCGAGCATGCGATCGGCCTCGTCGAGCACGAAGTGCGTGATGCCGCGAAGATCGACGAAGCGCTGATCGATGAGATCGAGCAGGCGACCCGGCGTGGCGACGAGCAGCTCGGGCGAGGTGCGGAGGGCGACCTCCTGGCGGTGCTGGCTCACCCCGCCGTAAATCACCGCGTGCTTCACGCCCACGTAGCGGCCGTACACGCTCACGCGCTCGGCGATTTGCGCCGCGAGCTCGCGGGTGGGGGTCAGGACGAGGGCGCGCACGCCGCCGCGCTTTTGCCCCGCGTCGCCCTTCGAGAGGTGCGCGAGCATCGGCAGCACGAAGGCTGCCGTCTTGCCGGTGCCGGTCTGCGCGCCGGCGAGGACGTCGCGCCCTTTCAGCGCGCTGGGGATGACCTCGGTCTGGACGGGGGAGGGGATCGTGTACCCCTCTTCGAGGACCGCGCGCACGAGGTTCGCCTCGAGGCCGAGGGCGGTGAAGGGCGAATCGGCGATCGCTTGCGCGATCTCCGCGGTCATGGGGGTGGGGGGGCGAACCACGGGCGCGACGGGCGCGCCGTGCGTCGCATGCTGCGCCGCGGGGTTCGAAGAAGCCTGACGGGGGGCGGCCGGGCCGAACGATCGGCGGCGCCTGGGACGAGCAAAACTCACTTGGGAAAACGGATCTCTCTCGCGGCGCGCTCGCTGTGCGAGCGCCTTTTCGATGTGCCGTCCTCGATGCCGCGTGGTCCAGAAGGGCGCGACGGGGCTCTTTCGAGCCGCGTCATCACGCTCCAACGGACAGATGCCGACGGATTCGTAACGTGAGTGGCCGAAAGGTAGCGCATCGCGCCCTTTGGCGCAAACGCACCCCCCGTCACTCGCACTGCGTGCTAGCTTCCGGCGCGGTCGGGCTGATCCGTCAGCCGCGACCTCGGGTCGGCCCACAGGTGTCCGCCTCGCGTCAAAGGACTCGATCCTTTGAGTGGCCTGTCGCCTGGCGAGGTTTTTCATCATGGGTTCGCGCGCAAGTCTTCCGCCCGCCGGTGCCCCCGGCGCAGTGCATACGTATCTCGCGCAGCTCGGGCGCGTCGGTCTCCTCTCCCGCGAAGGAGAGATCGAAGTCGCTCGTCGCATCGAGCTCGGCGAGCACGCCATCCTCGGCGCGGTCGTCGCGTGCGACGTCGGCGTCCACGAAGTGCGTCTCCTCGGCGAGCGCCTGCGCAGCGGCTCGCTCCGCGCGCGAGACCTCGTTCGCGCGCCGCTCGACGACGACGACGATTGGGAGGCCTCGGAGCAGACGCGCCTCCTCGGCCTCATGGCCGTCATCGAGAAGAGCGCCCGCGCTCGCGCCCGCGCCGAGGCCAAGAGCCCGCCGCCGCGCACCCGCGCCAAGCTGCCGCCGCCGCGCAAGGGCCACACCGAGATCGTCGAAGCGCTCTCGGCGATGCGCCTCAACACGAAGACCATCGAAGCGCTCGTGCGCGCCCTCGCCAAGGCGTCGCGCGGCAAAGAGGGCGGCCCTTCGAGCCCCGCCTCGGTGAAGCCTTCGCCCGCCGAAGCAGCGCGCATCGCCGCTTCGCGCGCGGCCATCGCCGAAGCCTCGCGCCTCGTCACCGCCGCCCGCGCCGAGTTCGTCGAAGCGAACCTCCGCCTCGTCGTCTCCATCGCCAAGCGCTACGCCAACCGCGGCCTTCAGCTCGTCGACCTCATTCAAGAGGGGAACATCGGGCTGATGCGCGCGGTCGAGAAGTTCGAGTACCGACGCGGCTACAAGTTCTCCACGTACGCCACGTGGTGGATCCGCCAGTCGATCTCGCGCGCCATCGCCGATCAAGCGCACACGATTCGCCTCCCGGTGCACATGTTCGAGCTCGTCTCGAAGACGCGCCGCGCGAGCCAGGCGCTCGTCCAAGAGCACGGCCGTGAGCCGACGCCCGAGGAGATCGCCCACGAGCTCGACATCGGCGTCGTGCAAGTGCAGACGGCGCTCCGCTCGATGCGCCAGCCCATCAGCCTGGAGACGCCCGTCGGCGACGACCCCGGCGCGGTGCTCGGCGATTTGCTCGAGGACAAGCACGCCGTCTCGCCGCTCGAAGAAGCGACGCATCGCCGCCTCGCCAAGCAGACCGAGATCCTCCTCGCTTCGCTCTCGCAGCGCGAAGCGACGATCCTCCGCATGCGTTTCGGCATCGGCGAGAAGGCCGAGCAGACGCTCGAAGAGGTCGGCCAGCGCTTCCTCGTCACGCGCGAACGCATTCGTCAGATCGAAGCGAAGGCGCTCTCGCGTCTCCGCCAGCGCGGTCAGGCGAAAGAGCTCCGCTCCTTCCTCGACGAGTGACGGCGAGCCCGGCGCACCGCCGGGTCCGAGCGCCTCAGCCAGGCGGTGGTCAGCGCGCGTGCCGCGCTTCCCTCGCGTGATCTTGCGATCTGGTCAGCGCCTCGACCGGAGGAGTGTCGGCACACCCTCTCACGAATCTCAGGAAAATGAGCCACTTCGTGGTGTTCTCGCGGAGCCTGCGAGTAAGCTCTTCTTCGGAGGCCTCGCATGCGCACACTCACTTGGAGTGCACTTCTCATCACCTGCATCGGTTCACTCGGAGTCGCCCTCGCGACGACGAGCATCGGCTGCGGAAGCGACTCGTCCGACACAGCCGACGCCGGAAACGGTGAAGGTGGCGTCGACGAAGGCGGCAACGGCGAAGGGGGCAACGGCGAAGGCGGCGTAGGCCTCTGCCAAGCGAGCGGCGCGTCCTGCACCACGAGCGCGCAATGCTGCTCGTCGAACTGCGACGCCACCTCGCACACCTGCGGCGCGCCCATCGGCTCCTGCAAGGCGCCGGGCGACGCGTGCACCGCCGGCAACGATTGCTGCACCTTCGCCTGCATCGGCGGAAAGTGCAGCGACACCGCGTGCACGAGCGACAACCAAGCCTGCAGCGACAACGCGCAGTGCTGCGGTGGCGTGTGCGGCGGCGGTGACGGCGGCTCGAAGACCTGCGTCCCGCTGAACGCGACCTGCAAGACGAGCGGCAACACCTGCGCTGCCAACGGCGACTGCTGCTCCAAGTTCTGCAACGGCGGCATCTGCAACGCGAGCCCCTCGTTCTGCGCGCAGAACGGCGACGCGTGCTCCAGCGACGCCAACTGCTGCGGTGGCCTCTGCACCAAGGCGGCGGGCGCCACCCTCGGCACGTGCGGTCTCGCTGCGGCGAGCGGCACGCCGAGCTGTTCGCCGGCGGGCCAGGTGTGCAGCAACGGAACGACCGGCGACGGCGGTGCTTCCAGCCTCCCTGTCTGCGGCGGCGACTGCTGCAGCCGCTCCTGCCGCCCGTACGCGGCGACCGGCATCCTCATCTGCGAGCCGCCGAGCGGTTGTCGCCCCACCGGCGAAGTTTGCCAGGTGGACACCGACTGCTGCGGCGCGAACGGCACGCCGGGCTCCACCAGCTCGAACAGCGGCAAGTCGACCGACGTGACCTGCGCGAAGGCGCCGGGCGCGACCATCGGCCGCTGCGACAACGGCAAGGTGTGTAGCCCCGCCGGCGCCATCTGTCGTCTCGCGACGAACTCGTGCAACGCGACCGACGAGTGCTGCTCGGGCACGGTGCAGACGCACCCGCTCAACTGCAAGCAGGACGACCTCGGCATCCCGCGCTGCACGGCGGCGACCGATCTCGACTGCACCACGCCGCCCCCTCCGGGGACCGCGTGCGCTTCGAGCGCCGACTGCTGCAACGCGTACCCGTGCGTGCCGAACCCGGGGGGCTCTTCGCCTCCCTTCGTGTGCGGCTCGACGGCGTGCGTGCCGACGGGCGGCGGCTGCACCACGACCGCCGACTGCTGCACCGGTGAGCCGTGCAACGTCCCGACCGGCTCCACCAAGGGGACGTGCGGTCCGCCTGCCGGCGGCGGCGGCGGAAGCGACGGCGGCACGAGCAGCGGCGGCGACGCCGGCACGACCACGGGCGGCGGCACCAACTGCGGGCAGTACGGTCAGACCTGCACCATCGGTACGTGCTGCGGCAACTACCAGTGCCTCAACGGGCGCTGCGGTTACCCGGTGAACTGACCGCCGTACCTGGCACACGCTGGCACGCGGCGGCCTTCGCGCCGCGTGCCGGATCCCAGGCAAAATTAGCGTAGTTCGTCGCGGCGCACCGGCGCCGCGACGCGTTTAAGGGGTGGTACGCGTCGTGCTCTTGCGGGCGCCATGCGTCTCCGCTCGCTCGCCTTCTTGGCCTCGCACGTCGCTCTCTTCGCTACCGCCGCGTGCGGCGGTCACGTCGACTCGCTCGGCGACCCCGGCCCTCTCGGTCCGAAGGCGTCGCCCAATCACCTGCTCTTCTTGCAGGTGGATCCGCAAGGCACGGGTGGTGTCGAGCGGCTCGTGGACGTCGACCTCGACGCGGCGAGCGTCACGCCGTTCAGCACGCCCATCCCCGGGACGACCGCCTCCGACAAGGTCGAGATCTCGCGCTCGGGCGATCGCCTCCTCGCCGTCGTCGCGGGCACGACGGAGAGCTCGGCGTTCGCCTTCGACGCGCAGCCGGGTGGTCTCGGCACGTGGCGCGAGATCGCCCGCGCCAAGTCGCTCGTCATGCGAGCGTCGCAGGATCTTCGCCTCCTCGGCTTCTACGCGGGCGCCGGTCAAGGCCCGGGCACGATGCGCGTGGTCACCTACGCCGGCACCACGGTCGTCGACGGGACGCGTGCCCCCACGGGGAGCGGCGGAGTCGAGTTCCCCCGCATCGAGGCGCTCTCCCCGGCGGGGCGCTGGGCGGTCGTGCGCATGAACAAGCAGGAGATCGAGCTCCACGAGGTGAGCGAGCAAGGTGTCGTCGGTGCGGTGCACACGCTCGCGCGACCGGAAGCCGACGGAGAGATCTCGCCGAGCGTGCGCTGCGGCCTCCCCACGTCGCTCATCCTCGAGGGGGATTTCCCCGCGGCGACGTGGGTCGACACGACCCTCGCGCCGATCGACGTCCCCGGCTTTCTCGGGAGCTCGCAAGCGGTGCCGGTCGCCGATTGGGGATCGCCTTGCGTGTTCCAAGACCAGGAGACCAACGGTCATCACACGCTCAGCTCCCTGCTCGATCGCAAGGTGGAGCCTCTCTTCGACTACTCGGGCGACGCGCTCTTGATGCTCACCGACAACGCGTACCTTCAAATCGACACCGCCTCGAGGAGCGCTAAGCTCGTCGCGCGGAGCGGCGGCGCCACGCTCGCGACCTACACGCCGACGCCGGGGAGCGTCGCTCCGCCTTCCTACGGCACGCCCCAGGCCGACATCTCGCTCACGCTCGCGTCCGGGACGCACGATCCGCACGCCTTCGTGTGGACGGTGCAACGCTACGCCGTCGACGGCGACGCGATGCAGTCGCTCGAGCTCGACACCGAGCTGTGGGTCGTCGGACAGAAGACCCCGCACCGCCTCTACACCGCCGACGAGACCGACACGACGACCGTCGCCCTGCCACCCGCGTACCGCTTCACCGGCGACGGCTCCCGGCTCGTGTGGATCGAAGCGGGGAAGGTGCACGTTCTTTCCGTCGACTCGAGCCAAGAGAAGACGCTCGACCCCACCGGCTTCGTCGACGGGAAGATCGCCGACGGCACCTGACCTCGGCGCCCGGGTCGAGCGCGCCGAAGAGCGCTATGCTCGCCGCGTGAACGCTCGGCTCCGCGCTCTCTTCACCGTCTCCGATTTCGCGCGCGAAGCGCACGCGCGCCTCCCCCCCGGGCCCCTCGGCTACTTTCGCTCCGGCGCCGACGCGCAACGAACGCTCGCCGACAACCGGCGTGCGTTTCGTCGCTGGTCGCTGCTCCCGCGCGTGCTCGTCGACGTGACCCACGTGCGCCTCGAGACGACGGTGCTCGGCACGAAGACGCGCTCGCCGATCCTCATCGCGCCGACCGCGTACCACCGCATGGCGCACGAAGACGGAGAGAACGGCACCGCGCGCGCCGCCGCCGCCTCGGGGACCATTTACGTCGTCTCCACCTTGGCCACCACGTCGCTCGAAGAGGTGGCGCGCGCGTCGGCGAAGGGGCCGCGCTGGTTTCAGCTCTATGTCCACAAGGATCGCGGCCTCACGCGCGGCCTCGTCGAGCGCGCCGAGGCGCACGGCTACCGGGCCATCGTGCTCACGGTGGACACGCCGCTCCTCGGGCGGCGCCTCGCCGACGCGCGCGCGGGGTTCAGTCTCCCCAAAGAGCTCGGCATGCCGAACTTGCTCGCGCCCGGTGAGAAGGTCCCGAAGTCCTACGGCGAGTCGAGCCTCCAGGCGTACGTCGCCTCGCGCCACGATCCTTCGCTCACGTGGAAGGACATCGCCTGGCTCAGGAAGACGACCAAGCTGCCCATCGCCCTCAAAGGGATCTTGCGCGCCGACGACGCAGCTCGCGCCGCAAAAGAGGGGGTCGACGGCGTCGTCGTCTCGAACCACGGCGGCCGGCAGCTCGACTCGGTGCCGGCGACGCTCGACGCGCTCCCTCGCGTCCGCGATGCCGTGGAGCGCGCGCGAGGGGAGGCCTCCTGCGAAGTGATGCTCGACGGCGGCGTGCGGTGGGGCACCGACGTGCTCAAGGCCTTGGCCCTCGGCGCGCGCGCGGTGCTCGTGGGGCGGCCGGTCCTGTGGGGGCTGGCAGTGGGCGGCGAGGCCGGCGTGGCCCGCGTCCTCGAGATTTTGAACGAAGAGCTCGCGCGCGCCATGGCCCTGGCCGGAGCCCCCTCGCTCGACGTCGTGACCTCCGACTTGGTCGAAACTCGCGCGCACCGCTCCGCGCCGTGATACTCCGCGGGGCATGGGTGAGTGGGGGCACACGATTTACGTGCACTCGAGCCGACGCAAGTCGGTCGCGCGCGCGCTCGCCGAGGTCCTCTCGCCCGATTATGTCTACGCGGGCCCCGGCCCGAGTGGCGCCGCCCTCGAGGTCGCGGTCATCCCCGCCGGCCCGTGGACGGTGGTGAAGACCAGCGAGTTCGAGATCCTCTGCACCCGCCGCGAGCGCGCCAACGTGCCGCGTCTCGCCGAGCTGGCGAAGATGCTCGGGCGCGCGGCCTTCAGCGTAAGCCTCTACGACGGCGACAGCGTCACGGTGCTCGAGGCGAGCGCCAAGGGGCGCATCCTCGTCTCCGGCGGCGAGGCTTCCAGCGGGAGCCGCACCTTCCACGACGAGACCATCAAGCGCCGCTACCACTTCGTGCCGCGGCTCCACCTCTTGAAGGTCCCCGCGACCCTCAGCGAGCTCGTCGACGAAGGCTGCGATCCGCAGGAGATCGCCGCCTACTTCTTGCCCGACGCCGACCCGTACCAGATCGTGACCGACGCCTTCTTCACCGACGAGCCCGAGATCGAAGGCGCGCAGTGGCTCTCGTTCACGCGCCCGCCGACCTCGCGGCGCTGACGTCGCGCGCGCGAGGCTCGGCCGCGCCGAGCGCCGCGCCGTACGCCCTTCCTCACCACGCCGTGGCGTAGGTCCCGGCGTACCCGTCGGAGAAGACGCGGTCGAGGCGCGCCGCCACCTTCGTGCTGTCGATGACGAGGCCGACGTTGCGCGTCTTCAGGAAGTAGTCCCCCTCCCAGTTGCTCGACCCGACCCAGGCGTGCTCGCCGTCGACGACCATGTACTTGGCGTGGGCCACGCGAGCGAAGGGGATGGGCCCGCCCGAAGCCTGGGGGATGCGGATCACATGCACCGAAATCCCCGGCACCTTGGCCAGCGCGTCGAGCGACTCCTTCGCGTGCCCCTTCGTCGCCCAGTCGGAGACGAGGAGCTTCACCTCCACTCCGCGGGCGGCGGCGCGGCGTAGGGCGTCGTCGAGCGTGGTGAACGACGAGCCGTCACGTGAGGTCGTCGAATAGGTGAGCACCTGCACGTGCACGCTCTTCTTCGCGCCGTCCATGAGCCCGACGAGGTGCGGCAAGGTCCACGAGGCTTCGTCGGGGAGCCACCCTTTCGGCGTGGCCACCGGCGTGAGCTTCATCGTGCCGCCCGCGCCGTCGGGCACCTCCATCGGCCACGCCCGCGTGTGGTCGGCGTGCCGCGTCTCCTTCGGTGCGACGCCGGCGAGATCGTAGTCGGTCTCGAAGACGTCCTCGAGCGCGAGCGCGACCTCGGGGACGCGCACGCGAACGCCCATTTCTTGGATGTGATCGAGCGATCGCCAGTCGAAGTTCTGGCTCCCGAGGTACGCCTCGCGCCGGTCGACGACGAAGTACTTCGCGTGGAGGATCCCCCCCATGAGCGGACCGACGGCGTAGGGCACCACGAAGATCCCCTTCACCTTCGACAGACGGTCGAGCGACTCGGGGTACTTCGACACGAACTCGCGCTCGACCAAGATGCGCACGCTGACCCCGCGCTTGGCCGCGCGCTCGATGGCGTCGAGCACGGGGGAGAGGCGCCCCTTGGATCCCGGCGGCGCGTCGCTCACGTAGAACTGGGCGATGTCGAGGGTCTTCGTCGCGCCGTCGATCATCTTCGGCCAGACGTCGGGCGCGTCGGGGATGTCCGCGTGATCGAGCGTCGTCTCGAGAGGCCACGACTCGACGAGCTCGACCGCCGGTCCCTTGGGCCCCGCGTCGGCCTCGAGCTTCGCCGGGTCGATCGCGCCGCCGCAGAAAGCCGCCGGGCGCGCCGACTGCGAGCCGCCCCCGCACGCGGCGAGCGCGAGCGCCGTCACCGCGGCCACGCCCATCGCCAACGCGGCGCGACGGGGCGTCGCCTCGCGCTGCATCGCCGAGCCTCTCGTCCGCACCGCGCTCAACGCGACATCATGAGGCCGATGCCCAGGCCGAGCACCAAGAGCGCGCCGAAGCGTGCACTGTGCAAGAACGACCACGCGCTGAACCAGAGCGGCCAAAGATCCCCGCGCCAGCGCGTCGGCTTCTCGCTCGGGCGCGGCTTTCCGTAGATCTTCGCCGCCTTGCGGAAGGTGCCGAGCGAGAGGAGGCAGATGAGCGTCGGCCAGGCGATGGCCCGCGTCGCCACGAGGGTGATGAGCAGCGCGTACTGCACGACCATCATCCCCACGACCGAGCCGCGCGCGACCCTGTCGCCGAGCATGGCCGGGAGCGTTCGGATGTTCTTCTTCTGATCGGCTTCCATCTTGTCGATGTGCTTGCCGAAGATGACCTGCGTGGGGCCGAGCGCGTACACGACACCGACGAGCGCCACCGGCCAGCTCCACTGCCCGGTGACCACGTAGTACCCACCGCCGACCATGAGCGGGCCCCACACCACGACGACCGCGAGCTCGCCGAAGCCGAAGTACTTGAGCGGGTAGGTGTAGAAGAGGACGAAGAAGATCCCCGCGCCGAAGAGCGGGAGCACGAGCCCCGCGCGGGTGTAGAGCAGGTACGCGCCCGAGCCGAGGGCGATGGCGCCGACCACCGCGGCGTAGCCGGCGAACTGCTTGACGGTGAGGATCCCCTGCTCGAGCGGGTGGAGGCCGTACTGGGTGCGGAAGTAGTCCCCGGCGTCGGTGCCTTTGATGTGATCGGTGAGATCGTTCAGGAGGTTGTTCGTGGCGTGCGCCGCGAGGAGCCCTACGGTCACGACCGCCCAGAGCTTTGCGTCGAAGACGTGCCTCTCCGCCGCCAGCTCGGCCACGAGCAGGCACGGGAGGAGCGTCATCGTGAGCACCGCCGCCCGCGTGATGACGAGCCACTTGGCTACGAAGTCGAGGCCTCGCCACTCCTCGGGCGAGAGCCGAGGCATCTTCACGAGCGCCTTACCCCACATCGAAAGCTGCACGGCATCTCCTCCGGCACGCGCGCGTGAGCGCGGGTGCGATTGACGGCTTTACATTCTTGATGTTTCAGGAAGAATTGAAAGAAGAAAAATGGCCGTATCCGGTGCGTACGCAGAAGCCGAGCTCCTCGCCGCCGACGCCGTCGGCGACGTCATCGAACACTGGGGGTTCCGCAAGGCTTTGGGAAGGGTCTGGTCGGTCCTCTACCTCGAGGGCGAGCCGCTCTCGGCGGCCGCGCTGGCCGAGCGCCTGCAAATGTCCGCGGGGGCGATGAGCATGACCTTGGCCGAGCTCCGCGACTGGGGGGTCGTGCGCCGCGTGTGGAAGCCCGGCGAGCGGCGCGAGTTCTTCGAGGCGGAGACCGACATGTGGAAGATGATCTCGCGGGTCGTGGCGCAACGGGAGAGGTCGCTCGTCGCCTCGGCGCGCGAGCGCCTGGCCAAGGCCGCCGATCTGCTCGCCACCGTGCGGCCCACCGAGCGCAATCGCCGCGCCCACGCCAGCGTGAAGCGCCTGCTCGCCTTTGCCACCGTGGGGGAGACCGTGATCGATTCCTTCGTCGCCTCGCGTCGCGCCGACTTCAGCGGCTTCGGCGCCGTGGTCGGCCTCGTGGGTCGCGCTGCGCCCCGCTCGCGGGCGAAGAGGAGCGCGTCATGAGCTTGCGTCCGCAAGAAGAGGTCGTGACTCGCCTGACCGAGGTCGTCACCGATCACGGTGCCACGTCGATCGCCGAGCGGCTCGCCGCGGTGCAGGCGCTGCTCGCCGAAGATCTCGACGACGTCGAGGCGCGCCTCCAGTCCATTCGCACCGCCGACACCCCCACTGGCGGCGCGGCCCGCCAAATGCTCGACACGCGCGGCAAGCGCCTCCGGCCGATGTGCGTCGCTCTGGCGGCGCGGGTGGGGAAGGGGCTCTCCGGGCCGCGGCGCGACCTCGCCGTCGCCGCCGAGCTCGTGCACGAGGCCACGCTCCTCCACGACGACGTCGTCGACCTGGGCGACCTCCGCCGGGGCGCGCCCACCTCGCGCTCCGTCTTCGGCAACGCAGCGTCGATTTTTGCCGGCGATTGGCTCCTCACCGACGCGCTTCAGCGCATTCACCGCGCGGGGGTCGAGGGGCTCCTCGATCGCATGCTCGACACGTTGAAGGAGATGCTCGACGCCGAGTCGCTGCAGCTCCAAGGGCGCTCGCGGCTCACTCCCGCGAGCGAAGGACGGACCGCGCGCGTCACCGCGGTCGTCGGCGCGCGCGCCCACGACGACTACCACCGCATCGTCCGCGGCAAGACCGCCTCGCTCTTCGGATGGGCGCTCTACGCCGGGGCTCGCGCCGGCGAGGTCGATCCGGCGGCGTGCGCCTCGCTGGAAGCCTTCGGCCGCGCCATGGGGACTGCCTTCCAGATCGTCGACGACGTGCTCGACCTCGACGGCGACACGAAGGAGCTCGGCAAGGTGGCCTTCGCCGACGTGCGCGAGGGGATGGTCACCTACCCGATGCTCGTGGCGCTCGCCGGCGATCCGGGGCTCGGCGAAGTGCTCGCCGAGGCGTGCGCGACCGGCGTCGTGACGCCATCGGCGATCGAGCGGATTGCGCGTGGGCTCGAGCGCACCTCGGCCCTGGCGGAGAGCCGCAAGGTCGCGCGTGAGCTCGAAGCCTCGGCGCTCGCCGCGCTGGCGGAGGTCCCGGCGGGCCCGGCCCGTGAAGGCCTGGCGGCGCTCGCCCGAGCGTCGGTCGACCGAACACGATAGAGTCGCGCGCATGACTGCCGCGGCCCGCCCGCTCTTTGCGCTCGCTCTCGCGCTCCTCGCCACGTCGTGCACGCGGAGCGCGCCGAGCGACGCGCCGGCCTCGAGCGAAGCGCCCACCGTTGCGCCGGCGCCGACGGTGCCGCCTTTGAAGCTGAGGCCGCCGGCGAAGATCCCGCCGTTCGATCAGGTGCGGAGCGAGCTCACGTCGGCGTGCGGTCGGGACGCTGGCAAGGCCCGCGTCCCCTTCGACGCGGGAGCCCGTCGCGACGGTGGCGCCGCGCCGACCTGCCTCGACGGCGTCCTCGCTGCCGACTTCGACAAGGCCGTCGCGCCGCTCCGCGCGAGCGACGTCACCCGCTTCGCGCTCCTCACCCGCGAAGAAGCGACGTTCGTCGCGTGGGTCGACGACGCGTGCGCTCTGGCCGAGCTCGCCTCGGGGACCGACGCCGAGTCGCGCACGCGCGTCGCGCCCCCGACGCCCGGCGCGCGCGCCGCGTGCCGCGAGCACGCGCTGTCCGAGCGCGACTATTACGTCCGCGCCGTCATCGCCGACGACGCGACGTCCCTCGCGAACCGCGTCGACGCGCTCGGGGATCTCGGGAGAACGACGCTCGACGCGCTCTCGCGCTACGGAGGCTACGTGTCGCCGGCCGGCCGCCCTCTCGGCGCCGAGGGGGCGAGCGAGGCCGGTACGTCGTTGCCGCGTCCGCTCACTGCGACCGAGCGCACCGAGCTCGGCACGCGGAGCCGCGCGATCATCACCGGCGCGCACACGCTTGCCCAGTCGACGTGCCACTGGGCCGCGCTCGCCGAATACACCGGCGGTGCGTTCGGCTGCGAGGACGAGCTCGTCCGCTACTACCTCGGCGGACCTGCGGTCAGAAGCGCCCCGTAGCGCCGAGACCGGCCTCGTGCGGGCCGAACGTCGGCGTCACGCGGAGCGCCGACGCCTTGGTGTCGCCACCCGCGGTGATGAGGAAGAAGGCACCGAGCCCGAGCCCGACCACCGCGACGCCGCCGCTCACCAGCATGATGTCTTGATTGGTGATCGCCTGCGAACGGTTGTCGCTGATCGTCGTGTTGTCCGGTTGATCGGGGCACGCGCCGGGGTTCGACGCGCGATCGGTGATGCAGTGCTTCTGATCGTTGTACCGGTTGTTGTAGGTGACGAATCGGTAGGCGAAGTACCCGGTGAGCCCCGCGGCCACGACCCCCACGCCGAGCGCGATGTAGCCGACGGCGAGCTTGGTCTTGTTGCTGTGCGGCTCCTCGGGCGGCGGTGCGACGAGCGCGCCAGTCGCCGGCGTCGGCTTCGTCTCCTGCGGTGGCGGGGCGGGAGCGTTCTCCAGCTCGGGGATGTCGATGTGATCGGTGGCGGCGTCCGCAGCGGCGGTGATCTTCTGCGACCAGCTCTTTTTCCCCGGGGCAGCGGCCTCGACGGTGTGCTCTCCGGGATCGACCGGAACCGGCGTGTGGAGCAGCGCGAGCCCGAAGGCGGTGCCGTCGAGCTTCACCTCGGCGTTGTCCGGCGGTGATTTGAAATCGATGACGAGGTGGTGGACCTTCTTGTCGAGCGCCTGCGCGTGGCTGCGCGCGTATTGTTCGCGATCGGGCTGCCCGGCGCGCTGGGCTTCTGCGGCGGCGTCGGAGAACTCCGTCGCCGCGCTGGCGATCTTCCCCTCTTTCTCGTGGCACGCGGCCAGGTTGATGAGGGTGCCGATGGCCGGATCGGCGCGCTGGCTCTCGGCAAACTTGAGGCACGCCTCGTGGGTCTGCCCCGCGGTCATGAGGCGCTGCCCTTCGCGGAAGAGCGCGTCGGCGACGTTCGTCTGCGCGTACGCGATCGGCGCCTGAGCGAGGACGAGCGCCAGCGACGTTCCGCAGGCGACGGCGCTGCGAAGGGCGGGGGTCGAGAGGAGGGCTCGCATCGCCTCGGACACTACCCGAAGGCCGCCGTCTTGTGCAGATCGCAGCGGCGTCCGGAGCGCGGGAGGCTAGTGTCCCGAGTCTGAAGTTCGTCGGCGTGCCGACGAACGTTCGACTCGGGCCCCTAGCCCACCCTTGTGGGGTCTTGCGACCCCCTCATCGCTTCGCGATGAGACTCCCCCGCGTCGCCTTCGGCGAGCTCGTGCGCTGCACGAGCCGTTCACTGGCACCGCCTCGCTGGGCAGGTGGAGTGAGACCATGCGGCTCCCGAACGCTGGGCGCGTCGGGCTCGCGCTCGTGCGAAGCACGAGTCGCCGGAGGCGAGGCGGGGGAGGATCGCGAAGGGAGCGACAGCGACCGAGCGAGGGGGAGCGCAAGCTCCCCACCAGAGTGACCTAGTTCCTGAGTCCGAAGGCTCGGCGCCGAAGGCGACCAACTTCGGACTCAGGACACTAGCGGCGCGAGTCTCGCGTCGGATCGTACGTCGTGCCGCCGCCCGTCGGACGCGTCGTCGGGGTCGAGGTCGTGACGTGGGTCGTCGTCGCCGTGCTCGCGCTGTGTGCCTTCACCGTCGTCGCCGCCGTCGCTGCGCTCGCTGATGCGACCGGCGTGGTGGGCGCGGCCGTGGCGATGGCCGAGGACGCGCTCGCGCTCGGGGTCGTCGCTGCGCTCGCCGCGGCCGAAGGGGCTGTGCCGGGCGGGGCCGCGCTCGCCGAAGGAGCGACGCTGCTCACCGTGTCGGGCCCCACCGCCGGCGTGCGCCAGTGGTGCCATGCCACGAAGCCGCCGACGGCGACGAGGCCGATCACCATCGTGGCGGCGCCGCTGATGATCGCGACCGAGCTCGAGCTTCGTGCGGGGGGGGCGGCGGCGACAGGCGTCCCCCACGATCCGTTCGTCTGACCTCCCGGAGAAGGAGTGATGGCGCGCGCGCCGCTCACGACCGGCGGCGGCTGCATCGCGAGCTCGGGCGGGAGCGACCGTTGCTCGCCGCTCTCGTGCCACGGAGCGACGGCGCCCGGCGGGACGACGTCGAGGATGCGTTGCGCGGTGCGCTGTCCGCGCTGCGAAGCGAAGGGGGAGAGAGCGCTCGCGAGCTCGCCGACGTTGTTGAAGCGCTCCTCCACCTTGCGACGAAGGCACCGCGCGATCACCTGCTCGAACGCGGCCGGGAGATCTGGCCGCTTCGCGCGGACCGGCGGCGGATCTTGCTCGAGGATCGCGGCGAAGAGCTCGCCGAACGTGTCGGCTTGGAACGGCGTCAGGCCGCACACGAGCTCGTAGAGGATGATCCCCATCGACCAGATGTCGGCGCGCGCGTCGACCCGCTTCGAGCTCCGGAGCTGCTCGGGCGACATGTAGTAAGGCGAACCGAGGAGCTCCTTCGTGGAGGTCATCTGCCCGCTCGTCTGGCCGAGGATGTTCGTGCTCTTGGAGATGCCGAAGTCGAGCACCTTCACTTGAGTCGTGCGGTCTTGGCGGCGCACCAAGAAGAGGTTCGCCGGCTTCAAGTCGCGATGGACGATCCCCATGACGTGCGCTTGGGCGAGCGCCTCGAGCGCCTGGAGCGCGTAGTCCACCGCCTCCTGCAAGGGGAGCGGGCCGCGCGTCTCGAGCACTCGCGCGAGATCGTCGCCGTCGAGGTACTCGATGACCATGAACGGGCGACCGCCGTCGAGCGTCCCCACGTCCATCACGCGCGCGACGTTGTCGCTCTGGATGCGCGCCGCGTTGCGCGCCTCGTTCAAGAAGCGGCTGACCGCCTCGGGGCTCGAGGCGATGTCGGTCAGCAAGACCTTCACCGCCACACGCACGCCGAGGAGCTCGTGGTTCGCCGCGTACACGACCCCCATTCCCCCGCGCCCGAGGAGACGCTCGATGCGGTATTTCCCGGCGATCAGGTCCCCTTGTTTGGGGAGCGTCGAATCGGGGATGGAAGGGGCGCTGGCGTTCACGATCTCCTTCGGGGGATCGTAGAGGACGGGGGAAGGTGGATCAAGCGACGGGCATTTCAGACCGTTCGCCCCTTCGCGTACCTTTGGCGCGCCCACTCCCCGAGCACCATCCCCGCCGCAACTGCCAAAGGAAACGAGTGGTTGACCCCGTACATGGGGATCCCCACGACCTCGTCGGCGCGGTCGGCGAAGGCGCGCGTCAGCCCCGCCCGCTCGCTCCCGAGCACGAGGACCACCCCCGGCGGGAAGCTCCCCACGTCGTAGAGGCTCTTTTTGGCGAAATCCTTCTCCACCGCCCACACCGGTCGGCCCGCCACGTGGGAAAAGAAGGCCTCGTCGTCGGCGACCCGGGTCACCGTCTCGAATCTCTCCATCCCCATGGAGGCCTTCTCGTAGTGGGGGGCATCGCCAATCAGCACGATTTCCCGCACGAGAAAGCTATGCGCGACGCGAACGATGGCCCCCACGGCGAACGGATTCCCCGGCGCGTGAAGGGCCACCGAGACGTCGTGGCGGAGCGGTGCTAAGAGCGCCCGGACCTCCTCGGGGGTCGCGTCGAGCGGCGGGACGAGCGCCATCGCCCGATCCTAGTGAAGCCTGCGCTCCCCGGACCGCCAAAATCCCGAACCTTGGCCCCCCGCCGTGGCTTGACACGGCACCGCCCACGAGTAGAGTGCGCCTCCCCGCCGCCCCAGATCCGTCCGGCACGGCGTAAATTCCCCTAAATCTGCACGGGTTCTTCGAGACACATGCCGACCATCAATCAGCTGATCAACCACGGCCGTATCGCGGCCCGCGTGAAGACTGCCTCGCCGGCGCTCAAGAGCTGCCCGCAGAAGCGTGGCGTCTGCGTCCGCGTGTACACGACCACCCCGAAGAAGCCGAACTCGGCGCTTCGCAAGGTCTGCCGTGTTCGCCTCACCAACGGCATGGAAGTCACGTCGTACATCCCCGGCGAAGGGCACAACCTCCAGGAGCACTCGGTCGTCCTCATTCGAGGCGGTCGTGTGAAGGACCTCCCCGGCGTTCGCTACCACGTGGTGCGTGGCACGCTCGACGCCTCGGGCGCCATCGGCCCGTCGTCCACCAACAAGGTCAACCGCAACCGCAAGCGCTCCAAGTACGGCGTCAAGCGCCCGAAGGCCTGAGCAAAGTACTTAGAGGAAGAAGCCAATGCCCCGCCGCCGCGAAGTCCCGAAGCGCCGAATCATCCCGGACCCGAAGTTCAAGGACAAGCTCGTCTCCAAGTTCATGAACACCGTGATGGTGGACGGCAAGAAGGCGACCGCAGAAGGCATCGTCTACGGCGCGTTCGAGATCGTCGCGGAGCGCTTCAAGGAGGAGCCCATCGAGGTCTTCCGCAAGGCGCTCGACAACGTGAAGCCGAAGCTCGAAGTGAAGAGCCGCCGCGTCGGCGGTGCGACCTACCAGGTCCCCGTCGAAGTGCGCCCCGAGCGCCGCGTCGCCCTCGCCATGCGCTGGATCGTCACCTACGCCCGCGACCGCGGCGAGAAGACGATGCGCGAGCGCCTCGCCGGCGAGTTCATCGACGCCGCCAACGGCCGCGGCAACGCGGTGAAGAAGAAGGACGACACCCACAAGATGGCCGAAGCCAACAAGGCCTTCGCCCACTACCGCTGGTAAGACGTCCTGCGAATCGCCGCCCGCGGCGATTCCAACGCTCCTCACGAGGATGTTCCTCGAACGAGCGACGAGACGTGTAGAAGGACCGACGATTACGAGATGCTGAACACGACATAAGGACCGGGTTGCTCGACATCGCCGCCACGCGCGGCACCGCGAAGCACCTCGGCACCCTCTCTGGACTCCCCCGAATTTCGGGCGGCTCTTCACAAAGCGAAGAGCAACGGGCCAGAGAGGGTTTCGTGCATTCTGCACCAAGACCTACATCTAAGACCCCGCAGCGAAGCGAACAGGACCGACAGGAGAGACCACCGTGGCTCGCGAATACTCACTCGAAAAGACGCGCAACATCGGAATCATGGCCCACATCGACGCGGGCAAGACGACCACGACCGAGCGCGTTCTCTATTACACGGGGGTCAACTACAAGATCGGCGAGGTCCACGAGGGCGCCGCGACCATGGACTACATGGTCCAGGAGCAAGAGCGCGGGATCACCATCACCTCGGCCGCGACGAACTGCTTCTGGGCGCCGGTCGAAGGACCGCACGCCGGCGTTCGCCACCGCATCAACATCATCGACACCCCGGGCCACGTCGACTTCACGATCGAAGTCGAGCGTTCGCTCCGCGTGCTCGACGGCGCGGTGGCGGTCCTCGACGGCGGCAACGGCGTCGAGCCGCAGACCGAGACCGTGTGGCGCCAGGCCGACAAGTTCCGCGTCCCCCGCATCGTGTTCGTCAACAAGATGGACAAGACGGGCGCCGACTTCGAGATGAACGTCAACTCCATCAAGGAGCGCCTCGGCGTCAACCCGGTCCCCATCCAGTGGCCGGTCGGCGAGGAAGACCAGCACAAGGGCGTGGTCGACCTCATCAAGATGAAGGCGTGCATCTTCGACGAGGAGTCGAAGGGGCAGAAGTACAGCTGGGAAGAGATCCCGGCGAACCTGAAGGACAAGTGCGTCGCCTACCGCGAGAAGATGATCGAGGCCTGCGCCGACGTCGACGACGCGATCATGGCGAAGTTCCTCGACGGCAAGGCCGACGAGGTCACCGAGGCCGAGATCGTCGCCGCGCTCCGTAAGGGCTGCACGTCGTTCAAGTTCTTCCCCGTGCTCTGCGGCTCGGCGTTCAAGAACAAGGGCGTCCAGCTCCTTCTCGACGCGGTCGTCAACTACCTTCCGTCGCCGCTCGACATCCCGCCGGTCAAGGGCATCAACCCGGACAACGACAAGGAAGAGGAGCGCGCGGCCGACGACAAAGCGCCGTTCGCCGGCTACGCGTTCAAGATCATCAACGACCCGCACGGGAACCTCACGTTCTTCCGCGTGTACTCGGGGACGATCTCGAGCGGCACGATGGTCGTGAACTCGACGCGCGGAAAGCGCGAGCGCATCGGCCGCATCCTCCGCATGCACGCCAACAAGCGCGAGGAGCTCACCGAGGCCGACTCGGGGAACATCTACGCCGCGGTCGGTCTCAAGGACACGCGCACCGGCGACACGCTCTGCGACGAGAAGCTCCCCATCATCCTCGAGAAGATGGTCTTCCCCGAGCCGGTCATCTCGATCGCCATCGAGCCGAAGACCAAGAGCGACGTCGAGAAGCTCGGCGTGGGCTTGCAGAAGCTCGCCGCCGAGGACCCGTCCTTCCGCATGCACACCGACGAAGAGTCGGGGCAGACGATCATCAGCGGCATGGGCGAGCTCCACCTCGACATCATCTGCGACCGCCTCCGCCGTGAGTTCAAGGTCGAGTCGAACGTCGGCAAGCCCGAGGTCGCGTACCGCGAGGCCATCTCGAAGAAGACCCCCTGCGAGTACAAGTACGCCAAGCAGTCCGGCGGTCGCGGCCAGTACGGCCACGTCATCATGGAGATCGAGCCGGGCGAGCGCGGCGCGGGCTTCGTGTTCGAGAACGACGTCGTCGGCGGCGCGATCCCGAAGGAGTTCATTCCGGCGGTCGAAAAGGGCGTCCGCGAGGCCATGGAGCGCGGCGTACTCGCCGGCTACCCGCTGACCGACATGAAGTGCCGCCTCATCGACGGCACGTACCACGACGTCGACTCGAGCGCGCAGGCGTTCGAAATCGCCGCCTCGCTCTGCTTCCAGGACGGCGCGAAGCGCGCGGGTCTCCACCTGCTCGAGCCGATCATGAAGAACGAAGTCGTCGTCCCCGAGCAGTACATGGGCGACGTCATCGGCGACGTGAACTCGCGCCGCGGCCGCATCCTCGGAATGAGCCAGCGCGGCAACGCGCAGGTCATCGACTCCGAGGTGCCCCTCGCCACCATGTTCGGCTACGTGACCGACCTGCGCTCGATGACGCAGGGCCGCGCCACGTCGTCGCTCCACTTCTCGCACTACGCACCCGTGCCGGCGGCCGTCCAAGAAGAGGTCGTCGCCAAGGTCAAGGGGACGGCGAAGTAACCGCCGTCTCGTAGAACTTCCCAACCACCAGAATCCGAAGAAGAGAGACCAGCCATGGCGAAAGAGAAATTCAACCGCACGAAGCCCCACGTGAACGTCGGCACGATTGGTCACATCGACCACGGGAAGACGACGCTGACCGCTGCCCTCGTGAAGGTGCAGTCGAAGAAGGGTCTCGCGAAGGTCATCTCGTACTCGGACATCGCCAAGGGCGGTACGGTGCGTGACGCCACGAAGACGGTGACGATCGCCGCTTCGCACGTGGAGTACGAGAGCGAGACGCGCCACTACGCGCACGTCGATTGCCCGGGCCACGCGGACTACATCAAGAACATGATCACGGGCGCGGCGCAGATGGACGGGGCGATCCTCGTCGTCTCTGCGCTCGACTCGGTCATGCCGCAGACGCGCGAGCACGTTCTTCTCGCGCGCCAGGTCGGCTTGAACCACATCGTGGTCGCGCTCAACAAGTGCGACGCGGTGGAAGACGCGGAGATGCTCGAGCTCGTCGAGATGGAAGTCCGCGAGCTTCTGAACAAGTACAAGTTCAACGGCGACACGGCGAAGATCATCCGCGTGGCGGCGTTCCCGGCGCTGAACGGCGAAGAGAAGTGGGAGAAGTCGATCGGCGAGCTGATCGCCGCCCTCGACTCGGAGATCCCCGAGCCGAAGCGCGACATCGACAAGCCGTTCCTGATGGCGATCGAGGACGTGTTCTCGATCAAGGGCCGCGGGACCGTGGTTACGGGTCGCGTCGAGCGCGGGATCGTGAAGACGGGCGAAGAGGTGGAGATCATCGGCTTCCGCGACACGCGTAAGACGGTCGTCACCGGCGTGGAGATGTTCCGCAAGCTCCTCGACGAGGGGCGCGCGGGCGACAACATCGGCGTCCTCCTCCGCGGTATCGAGAAGAACGACGTCGAGCGCGGGCAGATCCTCTGCAAGCCGGGCTCGGTGACGCCGCACAAGAAGTTCCAGGGCGAGGTGTACGTCCTGAAGAAGGAAGAGGGCGGCCGTCACACGCCGTTCTTCACGAACTACCGCCCGCAGTTCTACATGCGGACGACGGACGTGACCGGCACGTGCGAGCTCCCCGAAGGGACCAAGATGGTCATGCCGGGGGACAACATCACGATGACGATCTCGCTCATCACCCCCGTCGGTCTCGAGGAGCAGATGCGCTTCGCGATCCGCGAGGGCGGCAAGACCGTCGGCGCCGGCATCGTCACCAAGGTCCTCGAGTAAAGGCCCGGAGTACCAGATGGCTTCTGCAACCAAGATTCGCATCCGCCTCAAGGCGTTCGATCACCAGCTCCTCGACAAGTCGGCCAGCGACATCGTCGAGACGGCCAAGCGCACCGGTGCGCGCGTGGCGGGTCCCATCCCGCTCCCCACGCACATCTCGCGCTACACCGTTCTCCGTGGTCCTCACGTCGACAAAAAATCGCGTGAGCAGTTCGAGATCCGCACGCACAAGCGGCTCCTCGACATCCTCGAGCCGACGCAGCAGACGCTCGACGCGCTCATGAAGCTCGATCTGTCCGCTGGCGTGGACGTCGAAATCAAGTCGTAAAGGATTCGCCATGGCAACCATCGACGTCTTCAACATGAAGCGAGAGAAGGTCGGCTCGATCGAGCTGGCCGACGAGGTCTTCGCGACCGAAGTCAAAGAGCACCTCTTCTACGAGGTCGTGAAGGCGCAGCTCGCCTCCCGTCGCCAGGGCACTGCCTCGGCGAAGGAGCGCTCTGCGGTCAGCGGCTCCTCGAAGAAGCTCTACAAGCAGAAGGGCACCGGCCGCGCGCGCCACGGCTCGCTCCGCGCTCCGACGTACGTCGGCGGCGGTCAGGCGCACCCGCCGCGTCCGCGTGACTGGAGCTACCGTCCGCCGCAGAAGGTCCGCGTGTCGGCCCTCCGCTCGGCGCTCTCCAAGTACGCCAAGGAAGGCCGCCTCGTGGTGGTCGACCGCTTCGAGCTCTCCGAGGTGAAGACCAAGGGGCTCGTGAAGGCGCTCTCGACGCTCAAGGCGCAGAAGAAGGCCCTCGTCGTCGACGCGACCTCGAACGAGAACCTCCGCCTCTCGATCCGCAACGTGAAGGAGCACCAGTTCCTTCCGCCGGAAGGTGTCAACGTCTACGACCTCCTCCGCCACGACACGCTCGTCCTCTCCAAGGACGCGGCCAAGGCGCTCGAGCAGCGTCTCGTCGCCAAGACCGAAGCCGCGGCTCCCGCCAAGGCAGCCACCCCCGCCAAGAAGTCGAAGGCAGGTGACAAATGACCCCCGAGCAGATCATCCGCCGGCCGATCGTCCTCACCGAGAAGTCGCACCGCCTCCGCGATGCGAACACGGTGATCTTCGAGGTCGCGCGCACCGCGAACAAGATCCAGATTCGCCAGGCCGTCGAGAAGTTGTTCAACGTCAAGGTCACCTGCGTGAACACCCTCCTGATGCGTGGCAAGGACCGCCGCATGGGTCGCGGCTACGCCAAGATGCAGAACTGGAAGAAGGCGATGGTCACCCTCAAGGAAGGTGACAACATCGACTTCTTCGCCGAGCCCGAGAAGAGCTGACCATGGGAATCAAATCGTACAAGCCGACCTCCCCCGCGCGTCGCTACTACACGGGCGCGGACTTCAAAGAGCTGACCAAGAAGGTCGAGCCGGAGAAGTCGCTCCTCGAGCACCAGACGCGTACCGGCGGGCGTAACGCCCACGGCCGCATCACCAGCCGCTTCCGTGGCGGTGGTCACAAGCAGCGCTACCGGATCATCGACTGGAAGCGCGACAAGGTCGGCGTGCCGGCCAAGGTCGCGACCATCGAGTACGATCCGAACCGCACGGCGCGCATCGCGCTCCTCAACTACACGGACGGCGAGAAGCGCTACATCCTCGCTCCCGAGGGGCTCAACGTCGGCGACACCATCATCACCAGCAAGAACGCCGACATCAAACCCGGCAACGCGATGATGCTCCGCCACATCCCGCTCGGCACGCTCATCCACAACATCGAGATGAAGAAGGGCAAGGGCGGCCAGATGGTGCGCTCCGCCGGCTCCGGCGCCGCGCTCATGGCGAAGGACGGCGACTACGCCCAGATTCGCCTCCCGTCCGGTGAAGTGCGGCAGATCCACCTCGACTGCCACGCCACCATCGGCCAGGTCTCCTTCATCGATCACGCCAACGTGAAGCTCGGCAAGGCCGGTCGCTCGCGCTGGCTCGGGCGTCGTCCGCACAACCGCGGCGTCACCATGAACCCCGTCGACCACCCGATGGGCGGTGGCGAAGGGCGCTCCTCCGGCGGCCGTCACCCGTGCTCGCCGTGGGGCCAGCTCGCCAAGGGGCTCAAGACTCGCAACAACAAGCGCACCGACGGAATGATCGTCAAGCGCCGTGGACAGAAGGGTTAAGTCATGCCGCGTTCCGTAAAGAAGGGCGCTTTCGTCGACGGCCACCTTGCCGAGAAGGTCGCCGCTGCCGGCGCCACGCAGAGCAAGAAGGTCATCAAGACCTGGTCGCGTCGCAGCACCATCACGCCGGACACCGTGGGTCTGACCTTCGCCGTGCACAACGGTCGCAAGTTCGTCCCCGTGTTCGTCACCGAGTACATGGTCGGTCACAAGCTCGGCGAGTTCGCGCCGACCCGGACCTTCCACGGTCACTCGGGCGACAAGAAGGCCAAGGTTGGCGGCAAGAGCATGCCGCCCCCGGCCCCCGCCAAGAAGTAACGAAGCTCACGGGCGCGCCGCGGGGCTAGAGCGCATCTCAAAAGCTCCGTGCACTCGTGCAAACTTGCACGAGTGCCTCGACCCTCGGCGCGCTGTTAGCGACGTGACGGGCTTGGGCGCCCGGCGCGGTTTCCTCGGGGTAATCCACGCAAAAGTCCCATGGCATGCGCGCTGCACTCTCAGGAGGGATGGCGCGCATGTTCTTTTTGTCCCGCAGCCTTTACCGCGCGGGGGCTCTCGCCTCGTTCGCTTCGCTCGCCCTCGCGTGCTCGAGCGCTTCGACCTCTCCGCCGCCCGCTGCCGCGGGACCAGGTGACGACGCCGACGCGGGGACGCTCGTCGATCCCCCCGACGCGACGCCGCCCGCGCTCGACGCCTGCGGCGCGCAGGTGGCGAGCAAGTGCAAGCCGAAGAACCCCGGCTCGGTGGTGCGCGGCCTCGTGCACTTCGATCCCGCGCTCCTCGGGGGCGGGCCCATCGGCGAGAGAACGCTGGTCATCTATCTGATGCACCGCCAATTCGCCGAGCCTTCGGAGTGGGCGTTGGGCGGCCATCCGCACGCTTACAAGACCATCCCCAAGGTCGACTACATCAAGGGCGAGGCGTCCTTCTCCATCGATCTTTGTGAGTTCGGCGCCCAGATGTGGAGCGAGGACAACTGCGACTTCAACCTCATCGCGATGATCGATCGGAACGGCACGAACGATCCGACCTCGACCTTCTTCGACAGCGCGCACCCCGCGGTGCCCGATCCCGGCGAGCCGGCGGCGGTGAAGACGATCCAAATCTCGTGCTTTGCCGCATCCCAATGCGTCGAGATGAGGCTCGACTGCACTGACGGCGCGTCGTGTGTAAGCTACACGGACCCGGGGAAGTGCACCTGCGCCGCGAAGTCCTGCGGCGGCGAGAGCACCTGTACGAAGTGAGCGCCTCTAACGCTTGCGCGGCGAGTAGATGTGCGAGCCGGTCGAGACCAGCATCACCGCGGCGCCGGTCGGGTCGGCGGCGATCGACACCTCGGGAGGGCACGGGTAGAGCGCGGTGACTTGCTTGGCGGCGTCGTCGGCGGGGCCCACCTTCAGCGTGTTCGTCGCCTTGTCGCAGACCATCGCAACGCTCACCGCCGCGTTCCAGCCGACCGTGCGATCGCTCATCGTCGCCGGCAGCGGCTCCACCGTCCCCAGCGGGCCGACGTACCCCTCTTTGCAGTCGGTGCCGATGGTGTTGCCCAGCGTGTCGGTGTCCTTGGCGCAGTAGAACGTCGCCAGCTGATGGCTCGGTCCGGCGCCGCGCACGCGGAGCCACAAGCTGTAGTCGTCGGCTTGCGGCCCCACGACGACCGACGATCCGAAGCCTGTGCCGCCGGGCGCGAGCGTCGCCGCGTACGGCAGCACGTACTTGTCGCCGAGGAACGACTCCTCGTCGTGCTCCCACGCCATGACGAGGCTCCCGTCGGGCGCGACAGCCCCCTCGACGATGCTCGTTCCGTTGGGCGGCTCGGCGATGGGCCCCTTGTCCACCGCCCAGCTCGGGGCGTGCACGCGGCTGATCTGCACGTTGGCGGTGCGGATCCAAGCGTACGCGCCGTTCGCGTCGGTGCCGCCGGCGACGAAGGGCTCGACGGCCGTGATCTGCACGCCGGTATCGGTCGTCGTCGCGGTCGTCCCCGCGAGCTTCATCTGCCAGAGGTGCGCGTCGGGGGAGGCGTAAAAGCCCTCCACGTCGCCGTTGTTTGCGGTGTACACGCTCGCGTGGCGGAGGGCGGTGGCGCCGCGGTCGTAGGCGACGGGGGTGATGCTCGTCCCGTCTGCGACGACGAAGTAAGCGCCGGTGCTCGGTCCGTCGAACACCGTCACGAGCTTGCCCGGGGCGGGCGCGACGACGCCGAGCACGTCGGTCTTCAAGAACGTCCCCGAGACCGAAGCGCCCGGGCGCCACGACGGTGCGAACTTCCCGCCGTCGATCTCCACCTCGCCGTTGGTCACGCGAATCTGTCCTTCGGCGGGGAAGGGGTACTTGAACTGGATCTGCGTCTTGTCCCACTTCACCACGATCTCGCCGCTCACCGGCGCCTGCACCTGGCTCTTGGTGAGGACGATGGCCCCCTCCGTCGTCTCGAGCTCGACGCGCACGTCGGACGTGCCGAGGTTGTCGCCGTCGATGGTGACGAGCGTGCCGTAGTCGCCGGCGAGCGGACCGACGTT
The DNA here is from genome assembly GCA_964531795.1 of uncultured Polyangiaceae bacterium. GTDB lineage: Bacteria > Myxococcota_A > Polyangia > Polyangiales > Polyangiaceae > CAZHHD01. The sequence continues at coordinate 31,251 of CAZHHD010000022.1, forward strand.
GGTCACCGTCGGCGGCTCGCGGCCTACGCCCGCGTCGTCGTCTCCCCCGCCGAAGCCGCCGTCGCTCGTCGCGCCGGCGTCGGTCGGTACGACGTGACCGCCCGTGCTCGTCCCGTCGAAGACGCACCCGGCGATCCCCAAGGCCGCTGCCGCACTCGATCCGACGACGTAGCCCCATCGCGTCCGCATCGTGACTCCTCCTCGCGGGGGTCGCGTCCCGCGCCCCGCGCCCCGTCCATCAGGGAATCCAGCAAGGAGCGATCCTATCTTGTGTGGCGAAATAACAACGGATCCAGCGTTCACGGCCCGCAGCTCTGCCTTGGTAGGTGCTTGAGAAGTCAGGGAAACCCCTAGGCCGCGCGCCGGCTTCTGGCCGGTCCGAGCCGACCGCGCGAACGGCTTCCCGAGGGCGTGCACCCGCGTGCGCACGGGAGGTGCGAACGAACCCACGCCGTTCCGCCGCGACGACAACATGCATTATGCATGCATCAGCCGGACGCGCCGGCCGGGCGCTCAGGGCGCGGCGACGATCTCGCGCACGCGCCGCAAGTGCGTCGACTGCGGATAGCTCGCGGCGAAGCGATCGGCGCGGGCGCGCGCTTCGTCGTGTCGTCCTGCGCGCTCGAGCGCCTCGATGGCGATCACCTCGCGCTCCTGGGCCAAGGTCGGGTGGGCGAAGCGACGCTGGTGCTCGGCGCACAGGGCGAGCGCGTCGCTCGGGCTTCTTCGAAGTGCGTCTTGGGCGCGCTCGAGCAGCCTCACCTCTTCGGCGGGGTCGTCCTCGGTCGCGCTCGGCGCGGGGCGCGGGCGCACCACGGTGGCCGGCGCCGAGACCGCTTCGCTCGAAGGGAGCGGCGTGAGGGCCGGAGGGAGCGGCGCGCTCTCCACGAGGGCGACGCTCGACGGCGGAGCGACGACCGCCGCTTCGTTCTTCGACACTCGATGCGCCAACGTCCCTGCGCCGGCGACGACACCTCCTGCCACGAGCGCGAGCGCCGCGAGCTTCAACTTCGCACCGGCGGCGAGCCCCTTCGCGGCCACGGCCTTCGCCGCACCGTGGCCCGCGGCGCCCCCGCCGCCGCTCGGGCCTCCGCTCGGACCGCCTCCGCCCGGTCCACCGACGATCGGCCCGAGCTTCGCCGCGATCGCCGCCAGACGCGCTTCGTCGGGGACGTCCTTCGCCCCCGCGCGCAGCATGGCGCGAAGATCGTCGCCCGCGTCCGAAGACTCGATCAGACGCGGCGGCGGGGCGAGCTTCATGTCGTCCTTGTCGCTCATGCTTCACCTCCTCGCGCGGTGGCGATCCCCGCCTGCACGAGCTTCCGCGCCGCGTGGAGGCGCGAGTACGCCGTCTGGAGCGGGCAGCCCACCGCCTCGGCCACCTCCGCCATGCCGAGCTGCTCGATCTCGTAGAGCACGAAGACGGCGCGCTTGTCCTCGTCGAGCGTGTCGAGGATGGCGTCGAGCGCGCGGCGCGCCTCTTTGTCGGCGAGCGCCGCGTCGGCGGTCTCGTGGCTGACCTGCTCCGGCGGGTCGTCGGTCACGAGCTCCCGCCGCACGTGGGCCCGCTTCCGATGATCGGAGGCGGTGCGCACGCAGATGCCGTACACCCACGTGCGGAGCTGCGACCTCCCCTCGAACTCCGGCAACTTCCGGTGGATGACCACGAAGACCTCCTGGCACGCGTCGTCGACGTCGCTCTCGCGCACACCCAGGCGACGAAGCGCGCGCCACACGAAGGCGCCGTAGTCGCGAAAGACCTCGGCCACGCTCGGCTTGTCACCGAGCGGGGCGGAGGGGGCTTTTGGGGGCGTGGCGAGTCGAGGTTGCACGAGGGGATGAGCGGCCTTCGAGGAGTGTGTGGAGGCTCGACCGCCGGATTATCACGGCTCCCTCCGATGCGCCCCGGGGAGCGCGGGCGAGGGGGCAGGCCGCCCGCCTTCGCGTGCTCGTCAGGGGACGACCAGGCCGAGCCCCACATCGGCGATGCCGACCACCGGCGCCATACGGAAGGTGCGCGCGCTCGAGCCGTCGGCGCGCGCGTAGCGGTACTCGTAGCGAAGCCACGGCACCGCGCCCGCGACCCCGGCGCGGAACGCGAAGGGGCCGAAGAGGCGCAGGGTGACGCGCGCTTCGAGCGCCGAGTCGACGAGCACGCGGAAGTCGTCGCTGGGTCCGCTCACGAAGCCCGTCTGCCGATTGCGCACGACGCCGAGATGCGACTCGACGCAGCCGAAGAAGCGCGCGACCTGCCCGAGAAGCGCGAAGGGGCACAGCCCGCTCCCCACGTAGCCGAGGTTGAACGTCGTGTACGCGCCGTTCTCTGCCGAAGCGGTGTTGTCGAAGAAGATCGCGCCGAAGCCTTCGAGCGTCGGGAACTTGGGGGGCGTGAGCAACGCGTTCCCCCCGACACCGATCCCCGGCCTGGGGAGCATGCCGACCGAGCCGACGATCGCCGCGCTCCCTTCGAAGGTCCATGGCGTCGTCGGCGGAGGGCGCGGCGCGGGCGGAGGCGCGGGCGGCGGCGGCGGCGGCGGCGGCGCGGCGTCGTCCACGGGAGGCGCGGCGTCTTGGGGTGCGCCGGCGTCGACCGCTTCGCTCGCCGGCTTCGGTCCGAGCGCCGCGTCGGGATCGATCATCACCGCGATGACGAGCGCGAGCGGCTCGCTCATCGCTTCGCACGAAGGCTCGGCGCGCGCGATCTCTCGCGTGCCGAGCAGGGCACCGCTCGCGTCGCGGAGCGTGAGCACCGCGCGGTACCCGCCGCTGCGAACCGGCTCGACCCTCCCCTCGACCGAGACGTCGGCCTGCGCCGCCGAGACGAAGACGCTGCGCCCGAGCCGATCTTCGACCGCGCGCGCGAGCGCCTGCGTCGCTACGCACCCTTCGGCGCCGGGGAGCCGTACCCAACTGAGCGACGACGAGCGCGGCCCCTTCTTCGCTTCGCCCGCGATGCCCGCGGCCCGCGCTGTCTCCGGCTCGGCGCTCGCTCCGCGCCACGCCAAAGCCACGAGCGCGAGCCCCGTGATCGCCAAGGTCGCGCGCGCACGTGCTCGCAACGGAGGACGAGCGGCGCGCATGAGACGGGAGACTACCGCGTCTCTTTCCCTTCGCGCGGGCTTACCTGGCGACGTCGATCTCGAAGTCGGCGTAGTCGGCCTCGGCCACCGACTTGGTGCCGTCGGAGTCGCTCACGACGCCGACGTAGAGGACGTGCTCCCCCTCGCACTTTCCGTACTCGCGCCGGAACATCGCGCACAAGTCGACGCTCTCGCTCTTCCACGCCGTCCCCACCGGGTCGGTGCGGAGCTGCACTTGAAGGAGCCCGTGTTGGTGCGACCCGCGCTCGCCCGGCTTGGCCAGCCAACCGAACTTGAAGCCCTTGCCCCCCACGAGGAGGCTCGGCGTCTTCATCACCACGTAGACGCCGGCCGCCATGTCTTCCCACCCGTCGTCGTCGACGTTGGGCTGCCGGAGCGCGCGCCACTTCCACTTGAGGGCGCGCACCTTCTCGAGAGGAGGCGCGCCCACTTGGAAGGCGTGGCCGTAGTGCATCGCCGGCGGGTGCGAACGCTGCGTGCAGTCGTGGCGAGCGTGGAGAAAGGAGAGGTCCCCCTCCTTCTTCACCGAGTAGACGCGGGCGAGGGTGGCGGCGCCGTGGTCGAAAGGATCGAGCCAGTCGAGCGACTTGTCGAAGTGCTCTTGCCACGCGATGGCGTACGTCGGGGGCGGAGGCGTTGCCGCAGGTGCCGCACTCGAGGCCGCGGGGCTCGCGGCCGCGTCGGCAACAGGGGTGTCGGCGGACGAGCGCGCCGAGATGGCCAAGGGGAGAGCCAGCGCGGCCAAGGCCACGCAAGCGCGTCTCCGGGGTGCTGCGAAGAAAGGAGGAAGCATGATCAAACCCTCATCTTTAAGAACGATCTTTGTACCTTGCAACCCCCGCGCCGGGAGCCGGGGTTCACCTCTTCGATGCCGCGTTCGGTGCTCTCGGTGAGGACGTGGACGGCGGGGCGGCACGCAAGAGGCGCGCGCCCCCGCGCTTCCTTCATCTCCTCTGGCATCTCCTCTGGCTCTACGCACGAGGCAGCTCGCGAGTTGCCTTGCGGACGCCCCGCTCCTAGAGACGAACCTTGGGACTCCGCGGCATTGAGCGTGCATGGCTCTCCGACCGCATGGGCAAATTCGACCGCGCGAAGGTAGCGCTCGGCCACGGTCGTCCGCATGTTCCGGTCCCTCGTGGCGCGCGTTGTGTGAAGTACTGCGAAGTAACCATTCGGTGCAGTTGACCTCGGATCCGGCCGTTGCTAAACGACGGACCATCAAATAGTGAACAAGGATTCATTGCGCACTGTGACCGGGGCGACCGTCCGAGCGACGGGAGCGCCCCCCTCGCGCGCCGCGGCCCGCAGGGCCTCGACGCTGCGTGTGCGCCTGCGCGAAGCCACCACCGAGGCGATCCTCACCGCCACCGAGGCCGCGCTCGCCGAGCACGGTCTCGCCGGCGCCACCATGCAAGCCATCGCCGCGCGCGCCGGCGTCTCGGTGGGGACGGTCTACAACCACTTTCGCGATCGCGACGAGCTCTTCCGCGCGCTCTTCGCCGCGCGTCGTCACGAGCTCGCGCAGAACCTCACCGCCACCTTGCGGCGCCACGCGCGCGATCCTTTTCGGCTCCAACTGACGGCCTTCGTACGCGCTGTGTTTGCGCACTTCGATGCGCACCGCGCGTTTGCTCGCGTCGCTCTCGAGAGCGAGCTCGCGCGCCACGGGTGCGTTCAAGATTCGCCGCTCCAGCAGATCCGCGCACATACGTTGAAGATCGTCCGCGCCGGCGTGCGCGAAGGGGCGCTACGCGCCGCTTGGACAGACATCTACCCCGGTGTTCTCGGTGGAATTCTCCGAGGCACGCTCGTTGCTCAACTGGAACGCGATCGCCCGCTCGCCGACGCGAGCGAAGCGGTCATCGATCTCTTCCTGCATGGAGCGCTCATCCGCTCTTGAACGTAGTCCCCCGTCGGAGCTCGAGAGGGCTCAACCCGATTCGATCCAACCCGAATTCCGACCAGAGCCTCGAAACGTGCGCGACCTCGACCAGGGATCGCGCCTCAAATGAGCGGAACCGCCGCGAGGCGACCGCGCGATGGAGTTGAACGTGAGGAAACCGAGCTCGATTCGACCTGCCGAGGGGAAGCTCGGCATTCTCCTCCCCGGACTTGGTGCCGTCGCGACGACCACCATCGCTGGAGTCCTCCTCGCGCGTCGCGGGCTCGCCATGCCGGTGGGCTCGCTCACGCAGATGGGCACCATCCGCCTCGGGAAGCGGACGCAGAACCGCAACCCCAAGCTCAAGGACTTCGTCCCCCTCGCCAAGCTCGACGACGTCGTCTTCGGCGCGTGGGACATCTTCCCCGAAGACGCGTTCGCCTCGGCGCAGCACGCCGCGGTGCTCGAGTCGAAGCACCTCGATCCCATCAAAGAGGAGCTCGAGGCGATTCGTCCGATGCCCGGCGCCTTCTACCCCGAGTACGTGAAGCGTCTCAACGGCACGCACGTGAAGAAGGCCAAGAACAAGGCCGAGATGGTAGAGCAGGTGCGGGAGGACATCCGCAACTTCAAGAAGCAGAACGGCTGCTCGCGCGCCGTCGCGGTGTGGTGCGGCTCGACCGAGACGTACCTTCCCCCGAGCGACGTGCACCAGTCGGTGAAGTCCTTCGAAGAGGGGCTGAAGAACGACGAGCACGGGATCTCGAGCTCGCAGATCTACGCCTGGGCGTGCATCAAGGAGGGGGTCCCCTTCGCGAACGGCGCGCCCAACCTGTGCGTCGACTTCCCCGCGGCGTGGGAGCTCGCTCGGGAGATGCGCGTCCCCGTCGCCGGAAAGGACTTCAAGACCGGCCAAACGCTCATGAAGACGATCATCGCGCCGGGCCTCCGCGCGCGCGTGCTCGGCCTCCGCGGTTGGTACTCGACGAACATCTTGGGCAACCGCGACGGCGAGGTGCTCGACGATCCGGAGTCGTTCAAGACGAAGGAAGTGTCGAAGCTCGGCGTGCTCGACGCCATCCTCCAGCCCGACCTCTTGCCCGAGCTCTACAAGGACCTCGTTCACAAGGTCCGCATCGACTACTACCCGCCGCGCGGCGACGCCAAAGAAGGCTGGGACAACATCGATCTGTTCGGTTGGCTCGGTTACCCGATGCAGATGAAGATCAACTTCCTCTGCCGCGACTCGATCCTCGCCGCGCCGATCGTCCTCGACCTCGCGCTGCTCATGGACTTCGCGCAGCGCGCGGGCTTCCACGGCACGCAGGAGTGGCTCTCCTTCTACTTCAAGAGCCCGATGGCGGCGCCCGGGCTCCAGCCCGAGCACGACCTCTTCACCCAGCTCATGAAGCTGAAAAACACGCTGCGTTGGTCGATGGGTGAAGAATCCATCACCCACCTCGGCCACGAGTATTACGACTGAGGATCGCCCGCGATCCGCGCGGGGGGGAACGACGAGGCGGCGCGCCCGAGAGCGCGCCGACGAAAGGACATTCGATGCGAGGCGCGCTCATTGGTTTCGGCTTCATCTCGGAGAAGGGGCACCTTCCCGCTTACCTCGAGTCCATGGCCCAAGCGGGCACGTGGAGCATCGGGGCGGTGGCGGACGGCTGCCCCGCGCGTCGCGCGCTCGCCGCGCGGCTCATCCCCGGGGTGAAGGTCTACGAAGACCACCGCGCGCTCCTCGCCTCGGAGAAGAAGAACCTCGACTTCGTCGACATCGCCACCCCCCCCTGCGACCACGCCAAGATCGCTCACGCCGCGCTCGACGCCGGTCTCCACGTCTTGTGCGAGAAGCCGCTGACCACGACCTACGAGGACGCGCTCGCGCTCCTCGCTCACGCCCGCCGCGAGAGGCGCGTGCTCTTCCCCGGGCACAACTACAAGCACGCGCCGGTGGTGAAGGCGGTGCGCCGCGCGCTCGACGCGGGGAAGATCGGCAAGGTCAGCCTCGTCACGCTGCAGACCTTCCGTCACACCCACGCCAAGGGTGTGGCCGAGTGGCGCCCCGACTGGCGCCGCGAGCACCGCTACTCCGGTGGCGGCATCGCGATGGACCACGGGAGCCACACCTTCTACCTCGCCTTCGACTGGCTCGGCGCCTACCCGACGAGCATCACGGCGAAGATGAGCACGCTCGGCCACGAGGACACCGAGGACAACTTCTCCACCACGGTGACGTTTCCCACCGGCATCGCCAGCTGTCACCTCTCGTGGACGAGCGGCATGCGCCGCGTGCTCTACACCTTGCACGGCGAGCACGGCGCCATCCGCGTCGAGGACGACGAGGTCGAGGTCGTGCAGAAGGTAGAGTCGGGCACGAAGGACGCGCCGAAGACCACCTGGCAACGCGAGCGCGAGACCATCTCTTCGGACTGGATGGACGCCTCCCACGTGGGCTGGTTCCGCTCGCTCCAAGATCAGTTCGCCCACGCGATCGCCACCTCTGACTTCGCCGGCAAAGAGGCGGAGGACGCGCTCCGTTGCGTCGAGCTCATCACCACCGCGTATCGGTCGGCACAAGAAGGATCGCGCGAGCTACGGCTCGGCGGGCAGGCTCCGCCGGTCGAGAGCTCGCGCTCGCGCCACGTGCTCGAGGCGGGGGCCTGTTCGGCGGAGTGATGGACCTCGCGTGCGCTGCCGTCGTCTTTGCGCTCACGGCGCTCCTCGGGGCGGCCTATGCGGTGCATCGCCTGCGGAGCGGCGCCGCCGAGTTCTCGCGCGTCGACAAGGACGGTAGCTCGGCGCTCCTCGGCAAGGGGGCGAAGAACGCCACGTACTGGGGGCTTCAGCCGATCGGCCGCGCGTGCGTGAAGATCGGCGTGAGCGCGAACGCCGTCAGCCTCGCGTCGCTCTTCTTCTCCGCCGTCACAGGCGTCGCGCTCGCCTTCGGTCACTTCGGCGTGGCCGCGCTCGCTACCGCGTTCGCCTCCTTGGGCGACGCGCTCGACGGGCTCGTGGCGCGCGAGGCCGGCACGGCGTCCGACGCGGGCGAAGTGCTCGACGCCGCGGTGGATCGCTACGCCGAGTTCTTCTTCCTCGCCGGGCTCGCCGTTCATTACCGCGAGGACACCTGGGCGCTCGTCATCGTCCTCTTCGCGCTCCTCGGCTCCTTCATGGTGAGCTACTCCACCGCCAAGGCGGAGGCGCTCCACGTCGACCCGCCCCGCGGCGCCATGCGTCGCGTCGAGCGCGCGGTGTACCTCGGCGTGGGCGCGCTGCTCGTCCCGGTAGTCGCCCCCTTCCTCGCCCGCGCGTCCGCCCCAGCGTGGACGCACGAGGTCACGATGCTCGCCGCGCTCACCCTCGTGGCGCTCGTGGGGAACGTCTCGGCGGCGCGGCGCCTCGCCGCTGTCGCCCGCGCGGTGGATCGAGGCGCGAAGTGATCCAGAGCTCCACCTGGAAGACCCTCGGCCGACATCAAGTCGGGTCGATCGTCGCGACCTTCGTCGACTTCGGTCTCATGACCTTGCTCGTCGTCCTCGGCGTGTGCGGGGCAACCCCGGCCACGGCGTTCGGCGCGAGCCTCGGCGCCGTGACCAACTTCACCCTCGGTCGCACGTGGATCTTCGCCGCGCAGTCTGGCGCCGCAGCACCCCAAGCGCTCCGCTACGCGCTCGTCTCCGGCGCGAGCGCCGGGCTGAACGCCTTCGGCGAGCACATCTCCCACGACCGCTTGGGGATGCAGTTTCTCCTGGCCCGCGCCCTCGTCGCCGTCGTCGTCAGCCTCGTCTGGAATTTCCCGCTACAACGCGCATTCGTCTTTCGAAGCACGAGCCCCTCCGCATGAGCGCACCTTCGCATCCCAAGAATCAGAAGCCGAAGCTCGTCACGGCCATCCCCGGCCCGAAGAGCCAAGCGCTCCGCGCCCGCGAAGACGAGCACATCGCCCCCGGCCTCCAGAACTACGCGCTCATGGCCGGCATCGTCGTCGACCACGCCGAGGGGAGCGCCGTCACCGACGTCGACGGCAACACGCACCTCGACTTCATCGGCGGCATCGGCGTGAACGCGCTCGGCCACTCGCACCCCACGGTGGTGAAGGCGATTCAAGAGCAAGCGGCCAAGGCCTCGGTCGGCTCCTTCACCTCCGAAGCGCGCGTCGAGCTCACCGAGCGCGTCGCCAAGCACGCGCCGGCCAAAGGGGTGCATCGCCTCCAGCTCTACTCGAGCGGCGCCGAAGCGGTGGAGAGCGCGCTTCGCCTCGCCAAGAGCGCCACCGGCAAGAACGAGTTCGTGAGCTTCTGGGGCGCCTTCCACGGCAAGACGATGGGCGTGCTCTCGCTCATGGGGTCGAGCTTCAAGGACGGCCTCGGCCCCATGGTCTCGGGATCGCACCTCGTCCCTTACGCCGACTGCTACCGCTGCCCCTTGAGCACGACCTACCCCGGGTGCGGGCTCGCCTGCGCCGAGGTCGCGCGAAAGCAAGCGAAGCAGAGCGCGGCGGGCAAGGTCGCCGCGGTCATCGTCGAGCCCATGCAAGGGACGGCGGGGAACATCATCCCCCCCGACGACTTTCTGCCGGCGGTGCGCTCCATCGCCGACGAGCTCGGCGCGCTCCTCATCACCGACGAGATGATCACCGGCTTCGGCCGCACCGGGAAGTGGTGGGGGATCGATCACTCCGGCGTGCGCCCGGACATCGTCACCATGGGGAAGGCCTTTGGCGGCGGCTTCCCCTTGAGCGGCCTCGTCACCACGGACGATATCGCCCGGGCAAAACCCTGGTCGAATCCCTCCGGCTCGTCGTCGAGCTACGGGGGGAACCCGCTCGGCGCCGCCGCCGGTGCCGCCGCCCTCCGCGCCATCGAAGAGGAGAACCTCGTCGACAACGCGCGCGACGTCGGCAAGGTCTTGCTCGACGCGCTCGTCCCCTTCGTCGACGACTACCCCTTCGTCGGCCACGTGCGCGGGCGCGGGCTCTTCCTCGGCGTCGAGCTCGTGCGCGACAAGAAGACGAAAGAGCCGCTCGCCCGCTCGGTCACGCGTCGCATCTTCGACGAGTGCGTGAAGCGTGGGCTCCTCACCATGGCCTACGCGCCGAGCTTCCGCCTCCAGCCCTCGCTCCCCATCGACGAAGCGACGGCGAAGAACGGCGTCGCCATTCTTCGTGAGGTGTTCGATCTCGTGAAGCGCGAGCACCTGTGGGACGTCGCTCCATGAGCGAAGAGCGCGCCCCCTCCTCGCCACGCACCTCCGACGCGCGCCTCGCGCCCACGAGCCCGCTCGCGCGTGCGTGGGCGCACATGCGCGCGCTGTGGCCGGCGTACACGCTCTTCCCCGTGCTCCCCTTCGTCGCCTGGCCGGCGTATCGCCTGGCCTCGGGGATCATCCGCTGGGACTACGTCGGCTTCTTGATCCTCCCCACGGTGCTCGCCTACGCCACACCGACGACGAAGCGCCTGCTCATCGCGCTCTACCCGCTCGGCCTCGTCGCGCTCTTTTACGACGCGATGAAGCTCATTCAGAACCTCGGCGTCAGCCCGGAGACCGTCCACGACTGCGACCTTCGCGCGCTCGACGTGCGCTTCTTCGGCATCACCTGGAACGGCCAGCGCACCACGCTGCACGACTGGCTCCAAGCCCACGCGAGCCCCGCGCTCGACCTCTACTTCGCCATCCCCTACGGGACGTTCATCTACGCCGCCATCGGCTTCGCGGTCTTCCTGTGGTGGAAGGACTTTCGCGCCGTGCAGCGCTTCGGGTGGAGCTTCCTCCTCCTCAACATCGCCGGCTTCGCGACCTACCACGTCTACCCGGCGGCGCCGCCCTGGTACTACCACGCGCACGGCTGCGTCATCGACATGGCGGCCAAGGCGAGCGAAGGACCGAACCTCGCCCGCGTCGACGCGATGCTCGGCATCTCGTACTTCAAGAGCTTCTACGGTCGCGCGAGCGACGTCTTCGGCGCCGTCCCCTCGCTCCACGTCGCCTACCCCCTGCTCATCGTCCTCGAAGGATGGCGTCACTTCGGTCGCGTGCTCCGCGCCGCTGCCGTCGCCTTCTTCGTCTCCATGTGCTGCGCCGCCGTTTACCTCGACCACCACTGGGTCGTCGACGTGGTGGTCGGCATCAGCTACTGCCTCATCCTCTTCTTCGTGATGCGAAGGGTCCCAGGCCTCCGCCCCGTCGGGGAGCCGTCCGCAGCCTCGGGGAGCGAGGCGGCCCCCGCCGGCGCGCCCGCGACCGTGGAGCAAGGATGACGCGCGCGTCGATCGCGCGCTGGCTCGCGGTCTGGTTCGGGTGTGGTCTCGTCCCCCTCGCGCCGGGGACAGCGGGGACCTTGGGCGCCGTGCCGCTCTACCTGCTTCTTCGTCCGCTCGGTCTCCCCGCCGTCGCCGTCGCCGCGGTGGTGCTCACCCTCGTCGGCGTGTGGGCCGCTTCCCACGTCGCGCGTACCACGGGGCTGAAAGATCCGCAGATCGTCGTCATCGACGAGGTGGCCGGCGTCCACGTCACGTGGCTCGCCGCGCCTCTCGTAGGATGGCGCGGCGTGGTCTACGGTTTCGTGCTCTTCCGGCTCTTCGATCAGTTGAAGCCCTTCCCCGCGCGCTGGGCGGAGCGAAACCTCCCGAGCGGGTGGGGCATCGTCCTGGACGACGTCTTCGCCGGGGTGTGGGGCGCCGGCTGTCTCCTTCTCTTGCGTGCGCGAGGCTTGCTCTAGATGAAACCGTCGCTCTTGGAGTCGCAGACGCACGAGGCGCCGCCGGGCCTCCGCCGCTTCGTGGAGTTCACCCTCCGCCACGGCCGCGCGCTCTGGATCGTGGCGCTCCTCCTCGCCGTGCCGGCCACGCTCCGCACCGCTTCGCTCTACCTGCACCTGAGGAGCGAGCTCGAGGAGCTCCTCCCCCGCAAGGCCCCGAGCGTGCTCGCCATCGACGAGCTCCGCGATCGCATGCCCGGCATCCAGCACCTCGGCGTGGTGGTGGACTTCGGCAAGCCGGAGAACGCCGAGGCCGCCGAGCGCTTCATCGACGACCTCGCCGAGCACGTGCGCGCCTACCCGCCGACGCTCGCGCGCCGCGTCCGCATCGGCAACCTCGAGGAGAAGAGCTTCCTCGAGAAGAACGCGCCGCTCTACCTCGACGTCCAAGACCTCGAGACCATCCGCGCGCGCGTCGAAGCGCGGCGCGACTGGGAGGTGAGCCGCGGCACCGGAGCCGATCTCGACGAAGACGAGCCGGCCCCCGCGCTCGACTTCACCGACATCGAGAAGAAGTACGACGAGCGTGCCGGCGGCGGCAGCAAGAACCGCTTCCCCGGCGGGCGCTTCACCAGCAAAGAGAAGCACCTCACCTTGATGCTCATCGAGGTGGGCGGCTTCACCACGGCCCAGGGCTCGAACGGCGCGCTGCTCCAGCGCGTGAAGTCGGACATCCTCGCGCTCGGCGGCCCCGATCACTACGCGCCGGGGATGCGTGTAGGGTACACGGGCGACGTCGCCATCGCCGTCGAGGAGACCTCGGCGCTCATGGAGGACCTTTCGATCTCGTCGATCGTCGTCCTGTGCGCCGTCTTCGCGGTGATGGTCCTCTACTACCGCTGGGTGCGCGCGGTGGTGATCCTCGTCGTGCCGCTCCTCTTGGCCACGGTCTACTCGTTCGCGCTCGCTTCGCTCCCGCCGTTCAACATCACCGAGCTCAACTCCAACACCGCCTTCCTCGGCTCGATCATCGTCGGCAACGGCATCAACTTCGGCATCATCGAGCTCGCTCGCTACATGGAGGAGCGCCGCAAGGGGAACGGGGTGAAGGCCTCGCTCCTCACCTCGGTGTGGATGTCGCGCCCGGCCACGCTCTCGGCCGCGCTCGCCGCCGGCGTCTCCTATGTCTCGCTCTCCATCACCGATTTTCGCGGCTTCCGCCAGTTCGGGATCCTCGGCGGCATCGGGATGGCGCTCTCGTGGATCGTCGCCTTCGTCCTCGTCCCGCCGCTCACGAGCTGGCTCGACCGCGGAAAGGGGGCGGTGCACGAAGAGAAGGAGAAGCCCACCTCGTGGATGGCGCCCATCGCGCGTCTGCTCGGGCGCGCGCCGCTCGTCTTCGCGGTGCTCGCCGCGCTGGCCACCGTCGTGTTCGCCCTCCGCGTGCGCCGCTTCGACGCCTCCGAGCTCGAGTACGACTTCTCCAAGCTCCGCCGCGCCGACACCTGGACCAGCGGCGAGGGCTACTGGGGCGGGCGCATGGATGATCTCCTCGGCTCGTACCTCACCCCCACGGTCATCTTGACCGACAGCGTCGACGAAGCGCGCGCGGTGGGAGCCGCGGTGAAGGAGGACGTGAAGAACGCCCCGCTCAGCGAGATGATCTCCACCGTGCGCACGGTGGACGACGTCCTCCCGACGCGCCAGGAAGAGAAGATCGTCCTCGCTGCCGCCATTCGCGAGGACATGACGCCGAAGATGCAATCGCTCGTCCCCCCGGACAAGCGCGAGCTCATGGATCGGCTCATCGCCAACAAGGACCTTCACCCCATCACCGCCAAGGATCTCCCCGAGACCTTCACCGCCGGCATGCGCGAGCGCGACGGGAGCCTGGGGAAGGCGGTGCTCGTCTTCCCGCGGCCTGTGCACGCCTTGTGGGAAGGGCCTTCGATTCAGGTCTTCGCCGAGCGTCTTCGCGTCCTCGCGGAGAAGACCGGCGCGCGCCCCGGTCGACTCGCCGGCTCGCTCCCGCTCTCGGCCGACATCCTCGGATCGATCCGTCGCGACGGCGTGCTCGCCAGCGCGTCGGCGTTCGGCGGCGTCATCCTCGTGGTGCTGCTCCTCTTCCGCGGGCGCTCCACCGCGTGGTGGGTGACGGGCTCGCTCGCCGTGGGCGTCTTGTGGCTCGCCGGGTCGAGCATGCTCCTCGGCGTCCGCATCAACTTCGCGAACTTCATCGCCTACCCCATCACCTTCGGCATCGGGGTCGACTACGCGGTGAACATCATGGCGCGCTACGTGCGCGACGGCCGCAAGGACATCCTCGCCGCGGTCCGCACCACCGGCGGCGCGGTCGTCTTGTGCTCGGCGACGACCGTCATCGGCTACTCGTCGCTCCTCCTCGCGCAGAACCGCGCGCTCTTCCTCTTCGGCCTGCTCGCCGTCCTCGGTGAGTTCTGTTGCCTCACGACCGCCGTCGTCGCGCTCCCCGCGGTCATGCTCGTGCTCGGCAAAGGGCGGGCGTCCGCCGCCGCCCGGGACGAGGTCGCGTCCGAGCCCACCGGCGAGTGACCCGTGTGCCGCCTTGGGCCACGGCCCTCGCCGAGGGTCAGGGTCGACGCGTGATCCTCGGCAAAAATAGCCAAATTCGCGCGCTCCCGGGCCGGGCCGGGCGCTGGCACGTCCCTCGCTGAAGGGCTCCTCGTCCACGCCGAACGGCGCGCTCCTCGCGCCACTTCGAGCGGGCCCTTACCGAGGAAAATTCGTCATGCGCACCGTCCGTCGCCTCGCCTCTTCCACGCTCTCCCACGGCGCCTTCGCGCTCCTTCTCGGCCTCGGCGCGGTCGCGTGCAGCGGCTCGTCCTCTTCGGGCCAGGAGCCCGGCGGCTCCGTCGCGCAGTCGGGGCTCGCCCGCAACACGGCGCCCAACGTCGCCCCCGCGGACGCCGCGACGCTCGTCGCCGGCAACACGCACTTCGCCGCCGATCTCTACCGCGAAGCCGGCAAGGACCACGCGCACGACAACTTCTTCTTCTCCCCCTACAGCGTCTCGGCGGCGCTCAGCATGACGTACGCCGGCGCGGCGAACGACACCGCCAAGCAGATGGCCAGCGCGGCCCACTTCGACCTCGCCCAAGACAAGCTCTTCCCCGCCTTCGACAAGCTCGACCTCGACTTGAACAGCCGCGCGGTGAAGACGGCAGACGGCCGCCAAGGGCTCGAGCTCCACGTCGTCAACTCGGTGTGGGGGGAAGAGTCCTTCCACTTCGCGCAGCCGTACCTCGACACGCTCGCCGTCAACTACGGCGCCGGCGTGCGCCTCACCGACTTCGCGCACGCACCGGAGGACGCACGCTCGCGCATCAACGGTTGGGTGAGCGACGAGACCTCGCAGAAGATCGTCGACCTTCTCCCCGGCGGATCGATCACCACCGACACCCGCTTCGTCCTGGTCAACGCCGTCTACTTCAAGGCGTCGTGGAGCTCGCCGTTCGACGCGACGTTCACGAAGCCGCAGGCGTTCAAGAAGCTCGACGGTTCGTCGGCCCAGGTCCCGACGATGTCGCAGGTCAGCTACTACTCCTACGGCGCGAGCGAAGACTTCGAGACCCTCGAGCTCCCGTACGCCGGCGAGCAGACGGCCATGGACATCATCCTCCCGAGCGAAGGGGCCTTCGACAAGGTCTCGGGCGCGCTCAGCGCCGACATGCTCTCGACCGCCCTGGACAACCTGAAGCCGACCGAAGCGCACGTCGCCCTCCCCAAGTTCTCCATCGCCGGCGGCACGATCAGCCTCAAAGACTCGATGAAGTCGCTCGGCATGACCGACGCTTTCGACGGCTCGAAGGCCGACTTCAGCGGCGTCTCGCAGGAGCACGTGTGGATCGGCGACGTCCTCCACCAAGCGTTCGTCACCGTCGACGAGGTCGGCACCGAAGCGGCCGCGGCCACCGCCGTGGAGATGGTGGGCGGCGCCGCTCCCCAGACGCCCAAGGAGTTCGTGGTCAACCGCCCCTTCCTCGTCGTCATCCGCGACGTCACCACGAAGAGCGTCCTCTTCGCCGGCCGCGTGACCGACCCGAAGTGAGGTGAAGCGCGCGAGGTGATCCGCGCGCGGCTCGCTCCGCGCGCGGCTCTCTACAGCGAGACCCCTACGTCGCGCCCGCACATCTTCCCCGAGAGCGCGCCGCCGCTCTGTCCGAGCTGGACGGCGCAGCTCATCTCCTCGTAGTCGATAGGTGCATCGTACACGGTCCCCGAGAAGGTCACCGAGTCGCTCGAGAGCTCGATCGCCGTCGTGGAGTTCGGCTGCACCGCCAAGGTCCCTTGCTCGCTCACCGTGCCGGTGAAGGTCATCGCGTAGGTCTGCTTCGGATCGGTGTCCTTCCGCGTGTAGCCGCAGTGGTCGAGCACGTAGGTGAGCCTCACCTCGGTCGTCCCCTGGAGGGCGTTCGAGCTCGCGGTCCCGGTGATGTGCGCCGTGCCGCCCATCGGGCAGGGGGTCGTCGCGTCTTGGTTGCCGACGGGCTTCCCTTGCAACGTCAGGTTGAAGACGAGCTTCACCGTCTCGCGGAAGGCGCGGAGCGCCGTGGTGTCTTGGCACGCTTGGTCGCACGGCGGAGGCGGGGGAGGGCTCTTGCCCGCCGTGCCTCCACATCCGAGCGCGAGGAGCGAGGCGACGAAGGCGACGGCCATCGCCCGCGCGGTCAGCCGAATGTATGCAATCTGCATTAGAATCCTCCCTCGAGCCCGATGCTGGGGATCGTCACCGGGCCGACCTTCGTCTCTTGGCAGCCGTTCAAGGTGCAGCTCGTCCCCACCGACTCTTTGTTCAAGGTCACGTTCATCCACTCCGCCACGAAGGAGAGCCACCACTTCTTGCCGAGCTGCCATCGCTTCTCGAGCCTCAAGTCCACGCGGTAGAACGGATCGAGCCGCGTCGCGCCGGGATCGGTCGGATCGAGCGCCTTGGGGAGGCCGGTGTAGAAGGTGACGCGCGTCCCCGCGCGCCAGTTGCGCCCGAGGTCGTAGGCCACCGCCGCGTTGAGGACGTGCGTGCGGTCGAACGAGGCGATGAAATTCTGTCCGTTCGCCGTGCGCGTCGATCGCGAGAGCGTGTAGGAGAAGAAGCCGCCGAGCTTGCTCGTGAGCCTGCGCTTCAAGAGGAGCTCGAGCCCGTAGGCGGTGCCGGTGCTCCGCGCCTCGAAGGCGTTGGCTCGGTTCTGCCCGTTGGTGGAGTTCACCGCTTGTCCGCCGCCCGCGGTGCGATCCGGTCCTACCGTCCCCGGTGGGAAGCGCGGGACGCCGCACCCGCCGCCGTTCCCCGTCGGTTGCGATCCGCGATCGCCCCCGAGCGTGTCGTCGGGGAAGGTGCCGGGCGCGCACCCGCTGACGGTCGGCTGCGTCACGCTGAGCGCGTCGCTCAGGTTGAAGAACGCGTTGTGAAAGACGGTGGCCGTCGCCGTGGTGGCGCCGCCGAGCTCGAATTCGACCCCCATGCTC
Source organism: uncultured Polyangiaceae bacterium (assembly GCA_964531795.1). Taxonomy (GTDB): domain Bacteria; phylum Myxococcota_A; class Polyangia; order Polyangiales; family Polyangiaceae; genus CAZHHD01. The sequence continues at coordinate 48,439 of CAZHHD010000022.1, forward strand.
TCTTGCACCGCGCGCTGGAGCCCCCCCTTCAAGCCGCCCGGTTGAAAGCCGGGGACGGGGATGACGAAGCTCGGCGCTTGATGGGCGATGCCGATCGCCGTGAGCACGTGCGCCCTCTCGACGACGCGCGTGCGCGTGGAGAAGCGCGGGTCCACGCCGAGCGCGGTGTTCCCCTCCGAGCCGTAGAGATCGAAGCGCACCCCCGGCGTCATCTCGAAGCCGGGGATGGGCTCGAGCACGACGTCGCCGCGCGTCCCCAAGGAGAGATCGGCGCGCGAGGGGAACTCGCTGGCGATGCGCGCTTGCGAGGAGCTCTGATCGGCCTGCGAGAGCTCGATGTCGTACGAGTCGACCTGCGCGTCGGTGCCGAAGCGGAGGAGCGCCGCTTGACCGAGCGGGTAGGTGATCTCGTTGCGCAGGCCGAGCAGCCGATCGCGAAGGAAGCGCCCGTTGTCGAGGCGCGTGCGATCGAGCCCGAAGGTGGCGGCGGTGCGCATCGTGCCGCCGTGGTCGAGCGCGTGATCGTAGCGGACGTCGGCGCGGTAGAACTCTGTGCCGAAGAGGGTCTGGTTCTCGCCGGTCGCGGTCTTCTGCCCGAGGTAGTCGGAGGCGCCGAAGGTGAGCACGCCGATGCGATCCTTCGGCGTGAGATCGTAGGTCGCGCGCCCTTGGTAGTCCCAGTAGTCGAGCGTGGTCCCGGTGGAGAAGAGCGACAGCACCGCCGCGGTGTACGAGTAGCGCCCGCCGAGGAGCACCGAGCCTTTGCCGTCGGCGAAGGGCGTCTCCACCAGCGCGCCGGCGTCGAAGGCGCGCACGTTGAACTCGCCGTGCGCTTCTTTCGCTGGGTCGGTGGTCTCGCCCGAGACGATCCCGCCGCTGTAGCGACCGAAGCGCGCCGGGTAGCCGCCGGGGTAGAGGTCGACGCGGTCGATGAGCGCGGGGTGGAGCACCGAGGGGCCGGCGCCCACGTGAAAGAGGTACGGCACGCGCACGCCGTCGAGGAAGTAGCCGACGTCGCCGGGGGGCGCGCCGCGGATGAAGAAGAAGGGGAGCCCCGAGACGATGGGCGTGACGCCGGGCATCACCTCGATGGCGCGGAACGGATCGCCGAACGTGCCGGGGATCTGCCGCACCTCGGCGCGCGAGAGGGTCATCGTGCGCGAAGGCTCGACGCGTGCACCATGCACGCGTACCTCGCCGACCTGCGCCGCGGTGGCGCGCGCTGCGGGCTTCGTCTCTTGGGGGGCGTTCGTCGCCGGCGCGGCCGCTTCTCCCGCCGGCGCCGCTGGGATCGGCTCGTGGAAGACGATCTCCCAGCGCACCTTCGCCGCGACCGGCGCGCCGGCGCGCGTGGCCGGGCGGAACTTCCAGGTGCGCGCTGCTTCGACCGCGCGCGAAGCGAAGGGCTCGGCCCCTTCGGCGACGGTCGCGTCCTGGACCGACCCGTCGACGCCGATCGTGAGCACCAGGACGACGGTCGCGTCGCCCGCGGGCTTCGGCGTCGCGCTCGCGTCGGGATAGAGGACGTCGGGCGCCGAGAGAAGCTCGGGCGGGACGATGGGCGCCGGCTGCGCGAGCGCCTGACTCGCGGTGAACGCGCCGAGCAGCACGAGGAGCGCCGTCACTCGCCAACGCCGACGGAGCATCGGCCTGGACGCTACTCCGTGCGCGCGTCCGCGGCCGGCGGAAAGGACCATCGGTCGATCTTCCCCGCCCGCGCCCCCTCCGTGCCGCACGAACGGCGGCGCGGATCAAGGCAACGCCAAGCTTGCGCGCCGCGGGGTTTTAAGATGGTCTATGTCACCTGACGTTTCGCGCTGGCCGTTGCGGTGCTGCCGCACTCTGGCGGATTCACACTGGAGAGTTTGCGATGCACTGTCCGAAATCCACCCTCTCGCTCGTCGCGCTCCTGGTGGCCGCCTCGGCCTGCGCTAATCAAGCGGCGGAAGACTCAGCGACGACCAGAAGTGCGCTCAGCGCTGGGGATGCGTCGGACGGGGCGGCCGCGGCGCCGGCGCTCCTACCAGTTCAATCCGTCGCAGACGCGGCTTCCGATCCCTGGGTGGATGCGAGCGTGCTCTCACCGGCGGGTACAAATTCGCCTTCCCCAGTTCCTGTGCTCGCCCCAGCGCTCCTCGCGCAGCTTCGAGGCGACGCAAGTACGCCCTATCCGAGACCCCTGTCGGATGCGGGACCAAGTACAGAGCCCGTGCCGCTTTGCGAAGTCGGAGCTGCCGCCCCGTATTGTGACGGATCCGAGCACTTGGTCGCGTGCCCGTTTGCGCGCACCCCGGTGGGCACGTGTCGGGCAGCTCACGGCTCGAGCAGGTCTCGAATCTTCTATTGCTGCAAGTGAAGCGAGGATTTGTATGGTGTCCTTCCGCTCTTTGGTCGCAGTTGCGGTATTGGCCTTCTTCGGTCTTTTTCCTGGCCGCGTTAGCGCCAATTTGCTCTACGATTGCAATGTTGGTTTGCCAGACGTGATTCACGCCCAGGTTGTGATCATTTATTGGGGCTGGTACGATACAAATGGGAATTGGACAGACCCTCTTGGTGAGGCGCCCGTTCTCGAATCCTTTATCAACGGTATTGGGGGTACCCGATACTGGAACATTCTCGCCCAATACTACCAACAAGTGCCTGGTTGCGGAGCGGCGGTAAACGTCCAGAATGGCCCGATGCCAATCTTTTGGATCTTTCGTGAGCCCTCCAAGCCCGGTCCAAATGTGACGCTTTCGGATCTTAAGGCCGAGGTAAACGGGGTCGCGGCTGTCCTTGGGAATCCCGATCCGGCAAATACGATTTACGTGGTTGCGTTCCCGAGAGGCATCGTGCCGCCGGACATGCAGGTAGGGAGCGACGGAGATCCAAATGGGAAGCTGTGCGCCTACCATGGCGGCACTGACGATCCCATCGGCACCAGCGGGCACCACATTTTCACTGAGCAGCCCTACTTCGAAACCTTCGGTGATCGGCCGGACTTTCGCAGCAACTGTGGCAGCGGTGCGTACGATGCGCTTACGGGGGCTGCCCAGCACGAGATAGCCGAGTCGATGCTTGGGGGCTGGTCCGGGGACGGGACGATCACTCACGGCGAGATCGGGGACGCGTGCGAGGACCTGCCTCGGGCCGTGGTCCAGGTTAGGCCGAGCAGCGATCCAAATTATCGTGTGAGTATTCAGCCTCTATGGAGCAACCTTGCACAGCAAGGAAGCGGCGGCTGTGTCTTGGCTCGTGCCACGCGCTCGGACGCGTTTGTCATCGGGACCGACGGGAATCTGTACCGGGAACTCGTCCCCAATAGCAGCTTCGAATCCTGGGGTGCGCCGGCCTCTCCCATTGCCAGCGCGCCCGCCGCAGTGTCACATGATCCACAGTATATCGATGTGTTCGTGCGCGCGTCGAACGGACACGTTTATCAAGCTTATACGCAAAACGGTGGCATGACTCACGGAGGCTGGGCCGATTGGGGCGCCGCCCCTGCGCCGTACACGTTCTACGGCAAGCCTACGGTCGCTTCGTGGGGCGCAAGTCGGCTGGATATCTATACGGGGGGACAAGACGCCGCCGGGCATCGGACGCTTTTCCATCGCTCGTGGGACAATGGCGCGGCAAGTTCGTGGACGGCCGTGACTACTAACTACGTGCCGGCAAGCAGCCCCGCTGCGACCTCATGGGGACCCTCGAGAATCGACGTTGTTCAACTTGGTCAGGATGGCCTCCTCCATCAGTTGACGTCGACCGACGGTACGAACTACAGCCAGCAAGCTTGGCCTTCGGTCGCAACGACACTTGTTGGCGATCCGGACATCGGGTCCCATCAGCGCGGCTACCTGGACGCATTCATCGGCGACGTTGGCGGGCAGATCTGGCACGCTTGGCAATACCCAAGTGGGCAGTTTACGCCTCATGGTTGGGACGCACTAGGGAGTCCGCCAAGCGTCGTTATGCGAACGCCCTCCAATCCGGCCGTCGTTGGGATGGGGGACTACCGGCTCCGCGTCCGCATGACGGGCTCCGACGGTTCGGTATGGATGAACATGTACGACTACGGTTGGACCGGCTGGCAGCCCGTCCTTTGGCAGGGCGGCACGTGGTCGGGCGGCGCGGTTTCGTCGTGGTGACGCGGGTCGTACTCGCCGCGGCCGTGAGTTGGCTCGTCGCGTGCTCCACCGCCGCAGCGCCAGCCGCGCGCAACGACGGTGGCGCGGACGCCGCCAGCGGCGCCGATGCCGGACCGTGCAAAGCGAGCATCGACGAATACTGTGCGAAGGCTCCTTGCCTTCGCGACTGGGGGAGCGCGATGGACGCCGGCCGGTGGTGCACCTTCGGTCGCGGATACCGGGAGGTCGACGTCGGCTCCTCCGTCTGCGGCAGCTCGTACGACATGGTCCTCGCCTCTTCATCCGACTCGACCGAGCGCTACTTCTACGATGGCGCGAGTGGTTCGCTGGTGGCGGTCGTCGGCGACTACAGCGGCTCGATCCAGTGCCTCGCTGGGCCCTCGGACTTTGCGTTCCCGACCTGCATGTACGACTTCGCTTCGTCGAAGACCTGTCCGTAGCCCGACCGGCAGGTATTGGTCTGAGCTAAGATTAGCTACGGCTTATGTCCCTCGCGGCGCCGCGCCAAGGAGGCCGCGGGGCATAGCCCGGCGCCTGACGTTCGGCGCCTGGTGCTCGGTGCTCCCTTCGATCTCCAGCGGAACGATCGTCGCGGGCTCTGCGAGCGCCGGACCCGCTGTGAGCAGGCCGAGGACCGCGAGCAGCGCCGTCACTCACCTGCGCCGACCGAACATCGACGTGGACGCTGCCGCGCGCCTCGGGCCGCGGCTCCCCCGAACTACCACCGGGCGATCTTCCCTGCCCGCGCCCCCTCCGTGCGGCACGGACTGCGTCACCTGCGGTGAGGTAAGCCGTGCCTGACTTCATTGTCACGGGTCGCGCACGGGAGCTTGTCGAATTCAGTCTGAATCACGCGGTGTGGCGCTTAGGCACGGTTCTCGCAGCCCGCAGACGCCCATGAACCGACGAGCGCAACGGGGCGCCTTGGCATCGGGCGTCACTCTTCTCGGCCTGTTTGCCGCCGCCTGCTCGTCGAGCAGCGACGGCGGCAGCGCGGTCGCCAAGTCGTCGCTCGCGCGCAACACGTCGCCCAACGTCCCCGCGAGCGACGCCGCGACCCTGTCGGACGACAATCTTCGTTTCGCGTTCGACCTCTACGCGGCGGCGAGCAGCGCAGCTCCGAACGACAACTTCTTCTTCTCGCCCTACAGCATCTCGGCGGCGCTGAGCATGGCCTACCAAGGGGCGCGAAACCAAACGGCGGCACAGATGGCGAGCGCCGCGCATTTTTCTCTTCCGCCCGATCGACTCGCCGCGGCCTTCGACGGGCTCGATCTCGCGCTCAAGAGCCGCGCGATCTCGCCGTACCACGCGAACGACGTCGGCCTCGAGCTGCACGTCGTCGATTCGCTCTGGGGGGACACGAGCTTTCACTTCGCGCAGCCGTTCCTCGACACGCTCGCCGTCGATTACGGCGCCGGAGTTCGTCTCGCCGACTTCGTTCACGCGCCCGACGACGCGCGCACGCGCATCGACGAATGGGTGAGCGACGAGACCGAGAGAAAGATCCCCGAGCTCCTTCCCGCGGGATCGATCGACGCAATGACCCGCGCCGTGTTGGTCGACGCCGTCTACTTCAAAGCCACGTGGAACCACCCCTTCGCCACCGGGGCGACGAAGCAGCCCTTCCACCTCGTCGGCGGCGGGACGGCGCCCGTCGACATGATGGGTCTGACGGGGCCGCTACAGTACGCATCGACGAACGACTACGAGATCGTGGTGCTCCCCTACGCGGCAGACGTGACGTCGATGATGGTCATCGTGCCGCGCGAGGGGGCGCTACCTGCCGTCGAAGCGAAGCTCGCGGATGCATCGAAGACGCCCACGACGGAAGCACAGGTAACGCTGACGCTACCCAAGTTCCGGATCGTCGGCTCGACGCTCCGCTTGAAGAGCGCGCTCACCCAGCTCGGCATGTCGGATGCGTTCGACCAAGGGCGCGCCGACTTCAGCGGCACGTCGAAGGAGCCGGTGTCGATCGGCGATGTCGTGCAGCAAGCGACGCTCTCGGTCGACGAGCGCGGGACCGAAGCAGCGGCGGCGGCGGGAGTCATCGAGGAAGGGGTCTCGGCGCCTGTCCGCGAGGCCAGCCTCACGGTGGATCGCCCGTTTTTCGTGCTGATTCGGGACAGCCCGACCAACACGCTCCTCTTCGCCGGTCGCGTGACGCATCCCGAATGAGGAGTCAGGACAGTGCGTAAAATCGGATCTCTCGTCGCGATCGCGGTCGTCCTCAACGTGGGCCTCGGGTGTTCGAGCTCGTCGTCGAGCGGCGGGGCGGGCATCGGTGGAGGAGGGCCCACCTGCGGCACCGGTCTGACGTGCACCTGGCTGGCGCCGGCGACCGGAGGGTGGCGCGTCGCTGTCGACGCGGCGTCGGCCTACTTCACCCACGACGCCGGTGTGACGCGCGTTGATCTCGCCGACGGGAAAATCTTGCAGCTCGTCACTGGGATCTCGGCGAACCAGATCGCCATCGACGACACCACGGTCTACTACACCGTCGACGCCGACCACGTGAACAGCAAGGTCTTCTCCGTCCCCAAGGCCGGCGGTCCGCCGACCTTGATCGCAGAGCACCAGCTCACGCCGTACAGCATCGTCGTGGCCGACGGCGCGCTCTTCTGGATCACGTTCGGCACCTACGACGCGAGCCAGGACGACGGCACCTTGATGCGCTACGACCTCACGACGAAGACGACGAAGAGCGTGGCCAGCAGCATCCGTCGCGGCGCGGCTGTCTACGCGACGAATGGAATCGTGTACTTTGCATCTTCCGGCAGCGTGACCCCGGGCCGAGACGGTGCCCTGTGGAAGGCGCCGACTTCGGCGGACGGCGCGATGTCGGGGGCGACGGAGATCGTGTCGGGCTTCAGCGCCCCCGTTTTCCTCGGGGCCGACGGAACGGGGCTCTACGTGGGCCACGAGTCGACGTCCAACGGCTCGGCCAACGCCGGCACCCAGATCGATCACCTCTCACAGCCCACCGACTCTTACGACTCGTACAAGAGGGTGCAGGCGATCCCCGAGGACATCGCCTTCATGGCGGTGGCGGCCGATGGGGGGGCGCTCGTCGTGAGTGAGACGACCGGCGTCGTGCTGGACCTCGGCAGCGGCGGGATCCTCGGCGACAAGGGGACAACGCTTCTCAGCGCTGGGGACCCGCGCGGCCTCGCGCTCGACTCCGGCCACGTCTACGTTGTCGACCACAACTCCGGCCTCTGGAGCGTGACGAGGCACTGATAGACTCGTCGCCTTGGAACAGTGCACGAACTGTGGAGCGCAGCTCCATCTTGCCCCGGCCGGCGCCGTCACGAGGTGTCAGTACTGCGGGGCCGAACGACGTGAACCCGCAGCGCCCGCCGCTCCGCCGCCCGCGGCTCACGTCGAGCTCGCACCCGAGCTCGCCCCGCGCGCGCCACGTTCGATCGAAGATCCCAAGACCAGCGGCGGAGCGGTCGCCGGCGCGGTGATCGGCGTGATCGTGCTCGGGCTCGTGATCTTCGCCATCTTCGCGCCAGGCAACCACGCGTCGGTCTCCTCGAATTCGAGCGCCACGGCCACCGCGACGGCGACGACACCCGCCAAGCCGAAGCTCACCATTGCCAACATCGCGACCACGCCGTTCTCGTACGACCCGATCGACGCACCGGGGATGATCGGCTCGTTCGACCGCTTCGATCCGATCGTGAACCTCGAGTGGGTTCGCTCGATCGGTCGCGCGTGGCGCGCCGACGCCGTGTTCTATCGGCTCGACATCGATCGCGTCGCGAGGGACGGGCTCATCGACGTGAAGAACATCCCCAACGCGCAGGCGATGTACCGCTTCGTGTCGCCCAAGTGCGCGAGCGACAAAGCGGCGTCGACCGCGGTCGTCGTCTCCAAGGTGCGGTGCGGGCTCAACATCCTGGTCATGAGGCAGGAAGGCTCGGCTGCTCCCGAGGTCATCGCCGACGCGGTGGACGGCGACGCGTCGAATCCGCCCGAGCTCCCGAGCCCTGCGTGCACCCTCGCCAAGGCCTTCGCCGCGGTCGACAAGGCCGGGAAGCTCCCGGCGAAGCCCGTCTTCAACGTCTGGATCCTCGGCGCGACGAATCGCGCGCGCGGCACCGGGCCCGAATGGATCATCGGTGACATCCAGGGGGCGAGCATCGCCCGCGTCGACGCGACGAGCTGCGTGCTGCGGTGAAGGCACGCGCTGCGCTCGGCTCGATCCAGTGCCTCGCTGGGCCCTCGGACTTTGCGTTCCCGACCTGCATGTACGACTTCGCTTCGTCGAAGACCTGTCCGTTGCCCGACCGGCAGGTATTGGTCTGAGCTAATATTAGCTACGGCTTATGCCCCTCGCGGCGCCGCGCGAAGCGCCTTCTAGCTGACCGCCACCAACATCTCTTCGCCGTGGGTCGGCGGGCGCAGGCCGTCGGAGCGCCCCGCGAAGTAGCGCTCGCCGAGCGCGCCCCCCGAGACATGGCGGATCTCGCGAAAGCCTGCTTCGCGCGCGAGTCCTTCGATCTCCTCGGGGGTGAAGAAGCTCAAGAACGGGGTTCCGCTGGCGCGCGCCCCCTTCGCCGACATCTCGAGCCCCGGCCGCACCTCGGGCGAGGCGAGCTCGAACGGGAGGAGGTACGTCATGGCCAGTGTCGAGCCGGGGCCGAGCGTCGCCACCTGACGCAGCGTCGCCGCGACCGCCTCCTTCGTCAGGTACATGCTGAGGCCGGTGGCGGCCACGACCGCCGGCTGGGTCGCGTCGAAGCCCGCGGCCACGAGCTTCTCGGTCCAGGCCTCGCCGGCCTCGAAGTCCACCGGCACGAGCCGCAGCCACTCGGGGATGCCGAGGCCGAGGTCGAGGAGGCGCTGCCGCTTCCACGCCTGGGGCCCGGGCTGGTCGACCTCGAAGATCCGAAGGCGAGAGGCGATCTCGGGCCTTCGTTGGGCGAAGGTGTCGAGCCCGGCCCCGAGGATCACGTACTGGCCGACGCCGGCGCCGGCCCGCTCCTCGACCAAATCCTCGAGGAACCGGGCCCGGGCCACGATCGACGCGCGAAAAAGGCGCGTCCCCTGGGGGTGCATGTCCCCCCGAAGGCGCCACCCCTCCTCGGGAGCCGCCAGGCGAAGCCCCACCTCGTCCTCGAGGACGTGGGGCGCGGCGTCGACCTCTACGTGGAGCGCCCGCCACAAAGCGACGCGGACGGCGGTATTGTCTGGCATCGGGGCGCGGGGATCGGGCATCACCTCCTCATTAGCGGGGCGATGAGCGGGCTGTCGAGCGCCCGCCCGCGGCCTCGCGAGTGAAAATCCCTTGCCAACGGGCCGGCGACGCGTACAGTGCGCCTCCCCTGACCCGCGAGGGTTGGGGAAAGCCTGGGAAAACCAGGGTCTCGCTCTCGGCGGTCGTTACGGCCTGCCTCGCAACGTCGAAAGACCGCGCGAGGGAACCTGGGAAACCAGCAGGTACGACGACGCTTCGCCCCAAAAAAATGGGGCGGCGAGCACCACGGCAATCCACACGGAGCACCCAGGCTCACTCGCGTTTCGGAAAGGTCTGTCCAATGGTCAGCAAAGCGATCGCTCGCTTCGCGCGGCTCTCCCCGCGCAAGGCCCGTGTCGTCGTCAACCTCGTCCGCGGCCGTCAGGCGGGTGAGGCCCTCCAGCTTCTCGAGTTCACCAAGAAGGCGGGCGCCCCCGTCCTCAAGAAGGTGATCGAGAGCGCGGTGGCGAACGCCCGCACGCAGGCCCCCGGGGTCGACCTCGACGCGCTCTTCGTGGAGACCGCGTTCGTCGACAAGGCGCCCAACAAGTTCATGCGCCGCTGGCGCCCCCGCGCGATGGGTCGTGCCACGCGCATTCAAAAGGGCATGAGCCACATCACCGTCATCCTCGGGGAGAAGGCCTAAGGCCTCCCTCTCACGCTCCGAACGAACAGGAACAAGAGAGAAACATGGGACAGAAAGTCCATCCCGTCGGCTTCCGCCTCGGCATCATCAAGACCTGGAACTCGAAGTGGTTCGAGGACAAGTCGTATGCCAAGTGGCTGCACGAGGACATTCGCATCAAGCGCGCGGTGAAGGACTACCTGATGAACGCGAACATCGCGTCCATCGAGGTGGAGCGCGCCGCGAACAAGGCGAAGGTCATCGTCTACACCGCGCGACCGGGCATGGTCATCGGCAAGGGCGGCAAGGGGATCGAGACCCTCAAGATCGGCAACCTCAAGACCGCGGCCAAGGGCGAGACGCTCTTCCCGGGCGTCCAGAGCTTCACCGAGAACGAGGTCTTCATCGACGTGCAGGAGATCCGCAAGGCGGAGACCTCCGCGCAGCTCGTCGCCGAGAACGTCGGCACGCAGCTCGAGCGCCGCGTCGCTTTCCGCCGCGCGATGAAGAAGGCGGTCTCCACGGCGATGAAGTTCGGCGCCAAGGGGATCCGCATCCGCTGCTCGGGTCGCCTCGGCGGCAGCGAGATGAGCCGCGTCGAGACCTACCGCGAGGGGCGCGTTCCGCTCCACACGCTCCGCGCCGACATCGAGTTCGGTCTCGCGGAAGCGAAGACCAAGTACGGCATCATCGGCATCAAGTGCTGGATCTTCAAGGGCGAGGTTCTGCAGCGCCGCGTGCGCCGTCCGCAGACCCCCTGATCTCTCTCAACGAGTTGGAATAGAGCCATGCTTTCCCCCAAGCGAACCAAGTTCCGGAAGATGCAGAAGGGTCACAACCGCGGCCTCGCGATGCGCGGCAGCGACGTGTCCTTCGGTGACTTCGGCATGCAGGCCGTCGAGCCGGGCCGCCTGACGGCGCGCCAGATCGAAGCCGCGCGTATGGCGATCACCCGCCACGTGAAGCGCGCCGGCAAGCTCTGGATCCGCGTCTTCCCCGATCGTCCGGTCACCAAGAAGCCCCTCGAAGTCCGCATGGGTGGCGGCAAGGGCGGCGTCGAGGAGTGGGCGGCGGACATCCAGCCGGGTCGCGTCATGTACGAGATCTCCGGCGTCGACGAGAAGATGGCGCGCGAAGCGTTCCGTCTCGCCGGCCACAAGCTCCCCGTCGGTTTCAAGTTCCTTGCTCGTGGAGTGACGTGATGAAGGCCAAAGACCTGCGCGAGCGTTCGCTCGAAGATCTCAAGGAGCTCGAGAAGAGCCTCCGCAACGACGTGTTCCAGAACCGTCTGAAGAACTTCACGAACCGTCTCGACGACACGAGCACGATGAAGAAGACGCGCCGCGAGATCGCCCGCGTCACGACCCTCATCGCCGAAAAGACCCGCGGCGAGGCTCCGGCGGCGAAGGCCCCCAAGGCGCCGAAGGCCGTGAAGGTTGCGGCTCCGAAGGCGGCGAAGGCTGCCGCGCCGAAGGCTGAGAAGCCCGCGGCGAAGAAGACCACCAAGAAGAGCGAGGCGAAGTAGTCATGACCACGGCTGCCCAGACCCCCGAAGCGGGAAAGCACGAGGCCGCGCACGGCTTCCGTCGCAAGATGACCGGCAAGGTCATCAAAGCGAAGATGAAGAAGACCGTCGTGGTCGAGGTCGTGAGCCACACCCGCGACGCGCTCTACGGCAAGTACGTCCGCTCGCGCGCCCGCTACAAGGCGCACGACGAGACGAACCAGTACCGCGCCGGCGACGAAGTCGAGATCCAGGAGCACCGTCCGATCTCGAAGGACAAGCGCTTCATCGTCGTCCGCCTCGTGAAGAAGTTCGTGGAGGAATGACGCCATGATCCAGATGCAAACCGTCCTGGACTGCGCCGACAACAGCGGCGCGAAGCGTGTCCAGTGCATCAAGGTGCTCGGCGGCTCGCGCCGTCGTTACGCCACCGTCGGCGACGTCATCGTCGTCTCCATCAAGGAAGCCCTCCCGGGCACCAAGGTGAAGAAGGGCGACACCGCCAAGGCCGTCGTCGTCCGCACCAAGCGCGAGACCTCGCGCTCGGACGGCAGCTACATCAAGTTCGACGAGAACAGCGCCGTCCTCATCAACGCCCAGCTCGAGCCGATCGGCACGCGCATCTTTGGCCCGGTCGCTCGCGAGCTCCGCGGCAAGAAGTTCATGAAGATCATCTCGCTCGCGCCGGAGGTGTTGTGATGGCTGCGCGTCTTCGCACCGGCGACCAGGTGGTCGTCATCAGCGGCAAGGACAAGGGGAAGAAGGGCAAGATCGCCCGCCTCCTCGTCGAGGACAACAAGGTCGTCGTCGAAGGGGTCAACCTCATCAAGCGCCACCAGCGCCCGACGCCGAAGAACCCGCAGGGCGGGATCATCGAGCGCGAAGCGCCGATCCACGCGAGCAAGGTGATGCCCATCGACCCGAAGACGGGCAAGGGCACGCGCGTTCGCATCAAGACCGACGACAAGGGAAAGACCGTCCGCATCGCGAAGAGCGGCGAGACGATCCCCAACGCCGAGAAGAAGGCGAAGGACTGAGTCATGGCAGCGAAGAAGGAAAAGAAGGGCGAGAAGAAGGGCGGCGAGGGAACCTCGGCTGCGATCTTCGAAGCCACCACGTCCAACACCGAGGCCGTCGCGCCGCGCTTCGCCGAGAAGTACGCGAAGGACATCGTCCCCGCGCTCACGAAGCAGTTCTCGTACAAGAACCCGAACGAGGTTCCGCGTCTCGAGAAGATCGTCATCAACATGGGCCTCGGGGCCGCGGTGACGAACCCGAAGATCGTGGACGCCGGCGTCGAAGAGCTCCGCGCCATCACCGGTCAGAAGCCGGTCGTGACCCGCGCCAAGAAGGCCATCGCGAGCTTCAAGCTCCGCGAGGGGATCCCCATCGGCGCCATGGTCACGCTGCGCCGCTCGAACATGTGGGAGTTCCTCGACCGCCTCATCACGCTCGCGCTCCCGCGCACGCGTGACTTCCGCGGCGTGTCGCGCAAGGCCTTCGACGGCAAGGGGAACTACACGCTCGGTCTCAAGGAGCAGATCATCTTCCCCGAGATCAACTACGACCGCATCGACGTCATCAAGGGGCTCAACATCTCCTTCGTGACGACGGCACAGACGGACGAGGAGGGTCGCGCCCTCCTCCAGCAGCTGGGGATGCCCTTCCGGGCTGCCTGAGAGGAATTCAGAGATGGCTCGTGCGTGTCAATTCGCGAAGCTGAGTCGCGGCCCGAAGTTCGCCGTTCGTCACCGCAATCGCTGCAAGGTTTGCGGCCGAGCGCGTGGCTACTACCGCAAGTTCGAGCTGTGCCGTGTCTGTCTCCGTCTTTTCGCGCTCCGCGGAGAAATCCCGGGCGTCATCAAGGCGAGCTGGTGAACCCATGATGACCGATCCGATCGCCGACATGCTGACCCGCATCCGGAACTCCGCGCTCGCGCGGCATGACCGGGTGGAGATGCCGCACTCGTCGCTCAAGGAGCACTTGGGTGTGGTCCTGAAGAGCGAAGGCTTCGTGGACGACGTCCGCGTGAGCGAGGGCGAAGGCCCGCGCACGCTGACCATCGTGCTGCGCTACGGCCGCGACAAGTCGAGCGCCATCGACGGCGTTCGCCGCGTCTCGACGCCGGGCCGCCGCGTCTACGTCCGTCACGACCGTATCCCGCGCGTCCGCTCGGGCCTCGGCGTGTCCATCCTCTCCACCAGCCGTGGCGTCATGACCGACAAAGAAGCGCGTAAGCAGCGCGTCGGTGGTGAGCTGCTCTGCGAGGTGTGGTGATGAACACCGCGGCTACTCAGCCGAAGAGCGACGTGCGCCTCTCGCGCACCGGCAAGCGTCCGGTCGACCTCCCCAAGGGTGTCACCGCGACGGTCGCCAACGGCAAGATCGAGGTCAAGGGGGCCAAGGGCACGCTCTCGCGTGTTCTCCCCGGCAACGTCGACGTCAAGGTCGAGGGCTCGGCGGTCACCGTCAAGCCGACGATCGGCGGACGCGACGGCGCGCGCTTCCAAGGGCTCGCGCGCTCCCTCATCAACGGCATGGTGGTCGGCGTCAGCGCCGGCTACACGAAGACGCTCCAGCTCGTCGGCACCGGTTACCGCGCCGAAGTGAAGGGGCCGATCTTGAACATGGCGCTCGGGTTTTCCCACCCGATCAACTTCCCGATCCCGCAAGGCATCAAGGTGGAGATCCCCGGCGATTCGAAGGGGACCATCATCATCCTGACCGGCGCGGACAAAGAGAAGATGGGCCAGACCGCCGCCAAGCTTCGCGGGTTCCGCCCGCCGGAGCCCTACGGTGGAAAGGGCGTTCGCTACCAAGGTGAGAAGGTCCGCGAGAAGGCGGGCAAGGCCGGAAAGGGCGGAAAGTAGACCGTCATGGCTATGCAGATCGTCGGCCGCGAGCGCCGCAAGCTTCGCATCCGCAAGAGGATCAACGGCACCGCCGAGCGTCCGCGCCTCACGGTGTTCCGTTCGGCCAAGCACATCTACGCGCAGGTGGTGGACGACGCCTCCGGCCGTACGGTGGCCCACGTCTCCACGCTCTCGAAGGCCGTCAAGGCCGACGGCACCAAGAGCGACGAAGCCAAGGCGGTCGGCCAAGCCGTCGCCAAGGCGCTCATCGCCAAGGGCATCGACAAGGTCGTCTTCGACCGCAACGGCTACCTCTACCACGGGCGCATCAAGGCGCTCGCCGACGCGGCTCGTGAAGCCGGTCTGAAGTTCTAGGAGACAGACCAATGGCTCTCGATCAAATCGACGAGGACAAGCTCAAGGAGCGCATCATCCACATCAACCGCGTGGCCAAGGTGGTCAAGGGCGGTCGGCGCTTCTCCTTCGCAGCGCTGGTGGTGGTGGGCGACGAGGCCGGACACGTCGGTGTCGGTCTCGGCAAGGCGAACGAAGTGCCGGAAGCGATCCGCAAGGGGAACGACCAGGCGCGCAAGAACCTCTTCAAGGTGCCGCTCGCGCAGACCACGATTCCGCACGAGGTGCTCGGTCACTTCGGCGCCGGCGAGGTCTTCCTCCGCCCGGCCTCGGCGGGAACGGGCGTCATCGCCGGACCCGGCGTCCGCGCCGTGGTCGAGAGCGCCGGCATCCACGACATCCTCACCAAGTGCATCGGCAGCGCGAACCCGCACAACGTCGTTCGCGCGACCATCAAGGCGCTCAAGTCGCTTCGCTCGGTCGAGCAAGTGGCGCACAAGCGCGGCAAGGAAGCGAGCGACGTCCTCCAGGCCGATCGCCGCTCCACGCACAACCTCGCGGCGCTCGATCGTCCGAGCACCACCGCGGTCGGAGGCGTGTCGTGAAGAAGGCGCTGAAGGTCACGCAGACCAAGAGCACGATCGGCGAGAACGACACCTTCCGCATCACGCTGAAGGGGCTCGGCCTCGGTCGCCCCGGGCGCTCGGTGACGGTGAAGAACACGCCGTCCTTCCGTGGCGCCATCAAGAAGGTCATGCACCTCATCACCGTGGAGGAAGTCGACGGCTGATCGCCGCGCGACCCTGAAGAACATGGCGGATACGCTCTCCAAGCTCGCGAAGCCCGCGGGCGCTACGATGAAAGAGACCCGGAAGGGTCGCGGTGTCGGCTCCGGTCTCGGCAAGACCGCCGGCCGCGGTCAAAAGGGCCAGTACGCCCGCAACGGCGTGAAGCGCGGCTTCGAGGGCGGTCAGACCCCGCTCGCGCGTCGCCTCCCCAAGCGCGGCTTCAACAACCCGCACCCGGTGAAGACGGCCGAGGTCAACGTGGGCTCGCTCGAGGTCTTCGCCGCTGGCGCGAAGGTCGACGAGACCTCGCTCCGCGACCGCGGCATCATCAAGGGCCGCTGCGACCGCATCAAGATTCTCGGGAATGGCGAGCTCACGAAGTCGGTCATCGTGACGGCGCATTTCTTCTCGAAGGGCGCTGCGGCCAAGATCGAGAAGGCCGGCGGCAAGACCATCCTCGCGACGGCCACCTCGGCGGCGTGAGTCGGTAACCCGACGACCCCGAAAGACGAATGGCCCTCTTCTCCGGTTTCCAGAACATCGGCAAGGTGCCGGAGCTGCGTCGTCGGCTCCTCTTCACCTTGTTCTTGCTCGCGGTGTACCGGGTCGGGGTCTTCGTCACGATCCCCGGTGTCGACCGGAACGTGATGCAGGCCGTCCTGAACAAGCAGGGCGGCGGCGGCCTCCTCGGCTTGTTCAACATGTTCTCCGGCGGTGCGCTGGGGAACCTGTCGATCTTCGCGCTCGGCATCATGCCGTACGTCAGCGCGAGCATCGTCCTTCAGCTCCTCACCATGGTGTGGAAGCCGCTCGACGAGCTCCGCAAAGAAGGCGAGCAGGGCCAGCGCAAGATCAACCAGTACACGCGCTACGGCACCATCGCGCTGTCGCTCATGCAGAGCTTCGGCATCGCGATGAGCCTCGAGGCGCTGAACAACGGCGATCTCTCCGACTCGCACGTCGGCGACGTGGTCATCCACGCCGGCTGGGGCTTCCGCATGATGAGCGTCATCACGCTCACCACCGGCACCTGCTTCATGATGTGGGTCGGCGAGCAGATCACCGAGCGCGGCATCGGCAACGGCATCTCGCTCCTCATCTTCGCCGGCATCGTCGACGGCATCCCCGGCGGCGTCTTCCAGTATTTCCAGACGAACAAGGGGAACATCCAGCCCCTGAACCTCGCCGCCGTCGTGGCCATCGTGCTCGCGACCGTCGCGGTGATCGTCTTCTTCGAGCGCGGCCAGCGGCAGATCCCCATCTTCTACGCACGTAGAACGGTAGGCAGGCGCGTGTACGGCGGGCAGACGGCGCACTTGCCGCTCCGCGTGAACACGGCCGGCACCATCCCGCCGATCTTCGCCTCGTCGCTCCTCATGTTCCCGGCCACCTTGGCGAACTTCAAGGTTCCCGGCATGAGCCAGCTCCAGTCGGCGCTCCAGCGCGGCGACTGGCTGTTCAACGTCTTCTACGTCCTGCTCATCATCTTCTTTTGCTACTTCTACACGGCCGTCACCTTCCAAGCGGTGGACGTTGCCGACAACCTGAAGAAGCAGCAGGCGTTCATCCCCAGCATTCGCCAGGGGAAGCAGACGGCCGACTACATCGACCACGTCCTGACGCGCATCACCTTCGGTGGCTCGCTGTACGTCGCCGCGGTCTGCATCGTCCCGACCATCGTGAGCGAGGCGTTCCACGTCCCGTTCCGCTGGGGCGGCACCTCGATCATGATCGTCGTCGGCGTCGCCATCGACACCGTCAACCAGATCGAAGCGCACCTCATCACCCGCAACTACGAAGGGCTCTCGGGGACGGGCGGTAAGACCACCCGCATCCGCGGCCGGCGAGACGTCGCATGAGGCTCGTGCTCGTGGGCCCGCCGGGGGCGGGGAAGGGGACCCAGGCCAAGGTGCTCGTCGAGCGCTTCGGGGTGCCTCAGATCTCGACCGGGGACATGCTCCGCGCGGCCAAGGCCGAGGGGCGCCTCCCCAAGGACCTCGTGGAGAAGATGGCCGCGGGCGGCCTCGTCCCCGACGAAGTGGTCGTCTCGCTCATCGACGAGCGCACGAAGAGCCCCGACTGCCAGAAGGGCTTCCTCCTCGACGGCTTCCCCCGCACGGTCCCCCAGGCGACCGCCCTCGACGCCATGCTGGAAAAGCGCGGCGAAAAGCTCGACGCCGTGGTCGCGATCGACGTGCCGAAAGACCTCCTGGTCGAGCGCGCCACCCTGCGCCGCACGGACAAACGCACTGGACAGATTTACCATTTGAAGTACAACCCCCCCCCTCCCGACGCAGAGCTCGAGCATCGAGCGGACGACCACGAAGAGGTCGTGCGCAAGCGGCTCGACACGTACGAGAGCATGACCGCCGAGCTTCTCCCGTTCTACGAGAAGCGCGGCAGCCTGAAGCGGATTCAAGGGGTAGGTACGGTCGAAGAAGTTACGGCGCGATTGCTCTCTGCACTCGGCACCGAGAAAGAAAAAGTTTCGAACGCATGAGTGAACGACGGGAGCGAAAAGAGCCCAAAGGGGACAAGCTCGAGTTCGACGGCGCCGTTCAAGAAGCGCTGCCGAACGCGATGTTCCGGGTCAAATGCGACAACGGCCTCGTGGTGCTCGCCACCATCAGCGGTCGCATGCGTCAGTTTTACATCCGCATCCTCCCGGGCGACCGGGTCACCGTCGAAGTCAGCCCCTACGATCCCAGCCGCGGCCGCATCACGTATCGCCACAAGTAGCCGCCAGCACCGACACACGACAGCAACCGAAGAGAGTCCGTCATGAAGGTCCGCCCCTCCGTCAAAAAGATTTGCGACAAGTGCAAAGTGGTTCGCCGCAAGGGTGTCGTCCGCATCATCTGCGAGAACCCGCGCCACAAGCAGCGCCAGGGCTGACCTCCGCGAACCGAACCAGACCAGCGAAGAACAAGGTAGAAGAACATGGCTCGTATCGCCGGCGTCGACCTCCCCCGTCACAAGCACATCGCCTACTCGCTGCCGTACCTCTACGGCGTGGGTAAGGCGCTCGCCTTCGAGATCTGCAAGCGGGCGAACATCCCGCCGAACAAGAAGACCGAAGAGCTCACCGAGGGTGAGATCAAGCGGATCCGCGAGCTGCTCGAGACCGAGTACAAGGTCGAAGGCGACATGCGCCGTGAGGTGCAGACCAACATCAAGCGTCTGATGGACATCGGCTGCTACCGCGGCCTCCGTCACCGCCGCGGGCTCCCCGTTCACGGGCAGCGCACCCACACGAACGCGCGTACGCGCAAGGGTCCGCGCAAGGGCGTCCTCTCGCGTCGCAAGCCGACGACCTGATCGCGCCCGCCGCGCGATCCCCACACGACTTCACCGTTAGAACCAGAAGAAGAAGCACGAGAACGCCATGGCCACTGCGAAGAGCCCGAGCATCGCCCCCCCCGGCAAAGGGAAGGCGCCCAAGAAGAAGGTCAAGAAGAACGTCGCGACGGGCATTGCCCACATCCAGTCGACGTTCAACAACACCGTCGTCACGATCACCGACATCAACGGCAACGCCGTGGCGTGGTCGAGCGCTGGCTCGCGTGGCTTCAAGGGTTCGCGCAAGTCGACGCCGTTCGCCGCCCAGCTCGCCGCCGAAGAGGCCGCGCGCCGCGCGATGGAGCACGGGATGCGCTCGATCGCCGTCTTCGTGAAGGGCCCTGGCGCCGGTCGTGAGTCGGCGCTCCGCGCGCTGCAGACCGCGGGCTTCAAGGTCACCTTGATCCGCGACGTGACGCCGGTGCCGCACAACGGCTGCCGTCCGCCCAAGCGTCGCCGCGTCTAAGGCCTGAGCCCTGCGCTCGTTGCGATGCAACGAGCTCGGCCTCGAGCCTTCGACCTCACCCTTGTGGGCCGTGCCGGCCCCTCGTTCGCTTCGCGAACGAGCCTCCCCACGCATCGCTTACGCGACGCCTTTCGTGCCCGGCACGAAAGGCGAAGACGTCGGTCCGTGAGGGCGTGGCGATGGGGTGCCGTGTGCGGCTTTCGGCCCCCTCACCCTGGCGCCCCGCGGGCTTGCAAATTCTCTGGATTGGCGTAAAACCCGCTCCCCCGGCGTTTTTGCCGGGATTCCGGGATGAAGCCGCGGTCCTCGTTCTTCGAACGACCCGCGCGTGTAAACCGGTCACTCGCTCCGCTCGCTTCGCCTCCGCAAAGGGGCGCGCCGCGCGGGGCCCGTTGAACACGAAGGAACGCGAAGAATGGCTCGTTACATTGGCCCGGTGTGCAAGCTTTGCCGCCGCGAGGGGATGAAGCTCTTTCTCAAGGGAGAGCGCTGCTACACGGACAAGTGCTCGTACACCCGCCGGCCGTATCCGCCGGGGCAGCACGGGCAGGGGCGCATCAAGCTCTCCGAGTACGCGATCCGTCTCCGTGAGAAGCAGAAGATGCGCCGCATCTACGGCGTGCTCGAGCGTCAGTTCCGCGGCTACTACTCGGACGCAACCCGCATGAAGGGCCGCACCGGCGAAGAGATGCTCGCGCTCCTCGAGAGCCGCCTCGACAACGTCGTGCACCGTCTCGGCTTCGCCACGACCCGTGCGGAAGCGCGCCAGCTCGTGAAGCACAATCACGTCCACGTGAACGGCAAGCGCCTCAACATCCCGAGCGTCCACCTCAAGGCGGGCGACAAGATCGAGATCCGCGAGGAGAGCCGCAAGATCGGCTCGGTGAACGCCTCGCTCGCGCAGGTCGAGAAGCGCCCCATGCTCAGCTGGGTCGAGCTCGACAAGGCGAACTTCGCCGGCACCTTCAAGGGCGCCCCCGTCCGCGAGGAGCTCAACGAGCCGGCCATCCGCGAGCAGCTCGTCGTCGAGTACTACTCGCGCTGAGTCGTCAGGTTTTGGCGGGCCGCGCGCAAAACGCGGCCCGCTTATTTTCACATCGTCGTCCCATCACACGGGCAGGCGACGGGTCTTCGCCTAGAGCGGGTTCGAAGCAAGACCGGGATCGCCGCGTGAACCAAGAAAAGTAGGAGAACAGCAGCATGAACATCGTCACGCGCAACTGGCGGGATCTCATTCGTCCCCGCGGCATTCAGATCGAGACCGAGACCCTCACCGAGTTCTACGGCAAGTTCTCCTGCGAGCCGCTCGAGCGCGGCTACGGGATCACGATCGGCAACTCGCTCCGCCGCATCCTCCTCTCGTCGCTCCAGGGCGCGGCCATCACCGCGATCCGCTTGGACGGCGCGCTCCACGAGTTCACCACCGTGGGCGACGTGGTCGAGGACGTCACCGACATCATCCTCAACCTGAAGGAAGTCGTCCTCAAGGGCGCCACCGCGAAGACCTACACGGTTCGCATCGACAAGGAGGGCCCCGGCCCGGTGTTCGCGAAGGACATCCAGCTCGTCGACGGCCTCCAGGTCCTGAACCCGGATCACCTCATCGCGACCCTCGACAAGAAGGGCCCGCTCTCCATGGAGCTCACGGTCAACGTGGGCCGCGGCTACGTGCCGGCGGAGAAGAACAAGACGGCCACCATGGCGATCGGCACGATCCCCATCGACAGCCTCTTCAGCCCGATCCGCAAGGTCAACTACACCGTGACCAACGCGCGCGTCGGTCAGCAGACGGACTTCGACAAGCTCACGCTCGAAGTGTGGACCAACGGCAGCGTCAAGCCGCAAGACGCCGTGGCCTACGCCGCGAAGATCATGAAGGAGCAGCTCACGATCTTCATCAACTTCGAGGAGACCGAGGAGACGAGCTACGCTTCCGGCGGCGGCGAAGACGAGCCGCTCAACGAGAACCTGTTCCGCAGCGTCGACGAGCTCGAGCTCAGCGTGCGCTCGGCGAACTGCCTCCAGAACGCGAACATCCAGCTCATCGGCGAGCTCGTTCAGCGCACGGAGCAGGACATGCTCAAGACCAAGAACTTCGGGCGTAAGAGCCTGAAGGAGATCAAAGAGATCCTCCAGAACATGGGGCTCTCCCTCGGCATGAAGATCGACAACTGGCCGCAGATGCTCGAGCGCTGGAAGGCGCAGCAGGCGCAGGCCTGAGTGTAAAACACGAATGTCGGCGTGCGAACTTGCACGCCGACGGAGCGCGCCCCGCGCTCCTTTAGGAAAAGAAGAGAGAAGAAGCCATGCGTCACAAGAACGCCGGTCGGAAATTCGACCGCAACACCAGCCACCGTCGGGCGATGTTCCGCAACCTGACGGCCAACCTCGTGCTCCACGAGCGCATCGAGACGACCGACGCGAAGGCGAAGGAAGTCCGTCGCGTGGCGGAGAAGCTCATCACCAAGGCCAAGCGCCTCGGTGAGATCGCCTACACGCCGCAAGACAAGCTCTCCGACGCCGACAAGGCGCGGAGGCTCGCGGCCCAGCGTCTCGTCGCCTCCTACGTGCCGCGCTTCGGCACGCGCGTGGAAAAGGGCGGCGAGCTCAAGAAGGTCGATCTCGTCGAGAAGATCTTCGTCGACCTCGCCAAGCGCTTCTCCGATCGCGGCGGCGGGTACACCCGCATCGTGAAGTTCGGTCCGCGCCGCGGCGACAACGCGCCGATCTCGCTCATCGAGTTCGTCGGCGACGCGCCGGCGAAGTCGGACGACGCGCCCAAGGCCGCCGGCAAGACCGGCAAGGCCAAGAGCAAGAAGGCGACCGCCACGGCGGCTGCCGGCGGCGCGAAGGCCGAGTAACCCGACTCCTTCGGAGTCTCGCGCGGGCGGTGAGGGTCACACCTCGCCGCCCGACGCGTTTTGTGGGCCCACCTTCGCGGACGAGGCGACGCGCGCCGTTCAGGCGCGTCTGCGACCAACGAAGAGGATCGCCAGAGCCAGCGCCACGCCGAGGGCCGCCGCCGACAAGCCCCACGTGCGCGAGCGCTCGCTCGCCGCGTCCTTGGCCGCGTCGATGCGGGAGAGCTCGTCGCGCGCCTTGGTGTTGCCCGGATCGAGCTCGGCGGCGCGGGCGAACCCGGAGCGCGCCGAGAGCCCGCGCGAAGCGAGCTCCTTGGCGTCGAGGTACGAAAGCTCGCTCTCGATCTGCGCCGCCCGGTGGCCTTGGGGATCGAGCCGGAGCGCGCGCTCGAAGATCCCCCGCGCGCGGGCCGGATCTTTGCTCTCGAGGATCTGTGCGTACTGCACGTATCCCGGGACCATGTCGGCGCGTCGATCGAGATCGGGCTCGCGGGCGAGGACCTTGTCGAAGGTCGACGTCGCGTCGGCCAGCGCCGCCTCGTCGCTCCCCGCGCTCTTCGCCTTCGCGAGCGCGCCGTCGAGGAGCGCGTACACCTCGGTGAGGCTCGCGCGGTCATAGGCGAGAAAGAGCTCCCTCGCGAGGCGGGCGTCGTCCCACTCCGGCGGAACCGCGCGTCCGGTGAGGTTCAAGAACTCCTCGCGGAGACGCGGCACCGCCGTCCTTCCGTAGGCGAGGATGGCCGCGCGGGCGGCGTCGCGCACCTTGGGCTTGTCGGACGTGACGAAGGAGAGCACCGCGGGGACGGCCCCTTCGTCGTGCACCTTGGCATAAGTCGCGAGCACCGCCTCGAGCACGTCGATGCGTCGCGTCTGCACCGCGTCGGCGGCCGTGCGCTTGCCCATCCCTTCGAGCAAATCGGTCGCCCACTTGGACACGCTCTTCGCCGGATCGTGCGCCGCCTCCACCAGCGCCGGGAGCGCGGGATCGCCGAGCTCGGCGAGGGCGTGCGACGCGTCGCGCGCGAGCGCGCCTCCGTGCACGCGGGTCATGGCGAGGAGCTCGCGCCCCGCCGTCACGCTCGAAGCGTGCACGAGCGCGGCGAAGAGCGCGGCGTAGGCCGTCGCGTCGCGCACCCCCGGCGCCGAGGGAGCGAGCGCGACGCAGCCTTCGAGCAGCGCGACGCCGCCGTCCCCGCCGTGCCGCGCCTTCTCGAGCGCCTCGGCCAGCGGATCGTCGGCCACGTCCTTCCTGCGGTCGAGCGCCGCGATCACCGCGGGCGTGGCTTCGTCACCGAGCGCGCCGATCTCGCGTGCAGCTGCGCGGCGCACCTCGACGCGTGGATCGGCGAGCCGCGCGAGCTTCGCTTCGAGCTCTTTGGGATCGAGCGGCGGAGCCACCGCCGGTGCGGTGAGGAGCGACCCTCGCGCGCCGGCGTCGTCGCCTTGCGCCGGGCCCGCGTGGCCCAGGAGAGCGCACGCGGCGAGCAGCGAAGCGAAGCGCGCTCGTCGGATCAGGTCGCGCGGGTGGGGCATCGTCGTAGTACGCCCCGCACGCCGCGCTTCATCCGGTGATGCGAAAATCAGCGTGATCGCCGGTGTAGCTTCGCCAGCGGACGTCCACGTGGTCCACGCGCGCGGCCGAGGGGCCGTGATGCGCCCACGAGATGATCTCTTTGATCGCGTCTTCGTCCCCTTCGGCGAGGATCTCCACCGAAGCGTCGGCGCGGTTCTTCACCCAGCCGGTGATCCCCAGGCGACGGGCCTCACGCTGCGCGGAGGCGCGAAAAAAGACCCCCGTCACCCGCCCTTTGATGAACATCTGTACGCACTTGTTCGCCATGGTCTCCTTCTTCGAGTACCTCCAAGGGGCCCGCCTCGCAACTTCGAAGGAGAGGAGGGCGCGGCGCACGGGCGCCGGTGCGCCGGTCGGAGCAGGGTTAGCGGCGGCCCCTTGACGCCGTGTTGCGCCGCGTCGAAGGGGGCTCGTGGCCCGCACGCCCCCTTCTTCGGTCGAGCTCACCGGCGTGGGGCTCTTTTCCGGCGCTTCGTGCGCGGTGCGCCTCGTGCGAGCCCCCGGGCCGTTGACCGTCACGCTCGGCGGTGCGGCGATCCCGCTCGCCGCCCTCGAGGTGCGGAGCGCCGATCGGCGTGTCGTCCTCGGCACGGGCGCGACGACCGTGGAGCTCTTCGAGCACGTCGCAGCGGCTCTCGCCGGCCGGGGTGTCCACGCGGGGGTGCGCGTGGAGGTCCAAGGGCCGGAGCTGCCGCTCCTCGACGGAGGTGCCGCCGCGTTCTACGAAGCGCTCGTCACCCTCGACGCGCCGCGGAGCGGACCGAGCCTCGAGGTCGCGCGCGACGCCGAGCTCGCCGAAGGAGAGAGCCGCTACGCCTTTCGTCGCGCCGCCGGCGTGGAGCTCGAGGTCACGATCGACTTCGGCCTCGCGTGGATGAATCCCTCCGCCGCCTGGCGCGGCGACGCCGACGATTTCGCGCGTCGCATCGCCCCTGCGCGCACCTTCGTCACCGCCGGCGAGATCGAAGAGCTGGCCAATCGCGGCCTCGCCGCCCACGCCGATCCGAAGAGCGTCGTCGTCCTCGACGCGAGCGGGCCGCGTGCAGCCGGCGCGCCGTGTCTTCCCGACGAACCCGCGCGTCACAAGCTGCTCGACCTCGCGGGGGATCTCTTTCTTCACGGCGGTCCGCCGCGCGGCGCAGTGCGTGCGCTGCGTCCCGGCCACGCGGCGACGCACCGTGCGGTGAAGCGCGCGCTCGCCGAAGGGATCCTCGTCAAAAGTTCGGCTTGAACCACAGGATCCGCTCGGCGCCGCTCCCCGAGGCGCCGTCGATCGAGAGCGGACCGCCGAACGCCCACGTCGCCCCCATGCACTCTCCTCGGTCCTCGAGGGTGAAGCCGCGCGGGATGACCAGCGGGCCGCCGGAGCCGCCGTCGGTCGAGCCGATGCCGCCACCGCACGTGTAGATCAGCTCTCCGTCCTCGCTCCGCACCGCGTGCGCCAGGTAGCCGACGCCGAGATCGTAGGGCGAGAACATCGGCAGAAGCGCGGGCGGCGCGACGCGGACGCGACCGAAGCTGTTGTAGAGCACGAGGCTCGCCCCTTCGCGCTCCACGTGAGCATCGCCTCCGTAGGGGAATCGCTGCGTCTCGGTCGACCCGCGGAGCATCACGACGGTGTGCGCGTCCACGATGAGCATGCCGACGTCGCTCGCGAAGGCGAGCTCGACGCTCCGCGCGTGCAGGGGCCAGGTCGGATCCTGCGGGGGTGCGTAGGTTGGGAGGTCCGTGAACGTGGTCGTGGTCCACGCCGCACCTCGTGAAGCGACCGGCGCGAGGTGCGCGGCTCCGCCGTCGCGCCAGGCGACGAAGGCGCGCTTCGCGGGATCGTCCGCCAGCGCGACGGCGTCGCCGTGACCGAGCACCTCGGCAGAGGCCACGCGCAGATCCGCGCCGAGATGGGTGACACGCACGAGCCCCTCGGCGTCGTTCGCCGTGGCCACCACGAGGCCGTCGTCGGTGCGGAGCGCGGCGGTCGCGATCGAAGCGCCCTTCACCGGGAGCGGGACGCGCCGGACTTCGCGATCGTGGACCAGGTCCCATTCGATCACCACGACCGGCGAGGAGGCGACCGCGACGAAGACCGTGCCGCTCGGATGCGCCCGCGAAGGGGACTCTCCCACCGTGACCGAGGAGATGCCGTGCACCGACGCTCGCTTCGGCAGATAGGCGAGATGCATCGTCCAGCTCCCGAGCTCGATCACCTCGGCGTGCGCGGTCCCCGAGAGGGCCAGCGAAAGCGACACGAGGCCCAACCACCACGTCTTCATTCGTTCGCCCCCTGCGCCTTCGGTCGATAGATCCCAGCGATCGCGCCTTCGCCGGCGGGGACGTCGCCCACGACGAGGACGTGCCCGCCCCCGTGCGGGTTCACGTACGCCCACGTCTTCGTCTCGCGGTCGTAGAGCCACGTGTCACGCCGCACGCCTCCGTAGGTCGCCCCGCGGTCGGCGCCCCACGAGGAATCGACCTCGTACACGTCGACGTCACGGCCCGAGGCGAACGCCTCCGCCGCGCGGCCGCAAGCTGCGTCGAGGGCGCCGAGGCGCTCGATGGCGCGTGCCACGGCGGCCTCACCACGTTCGTGTGCGTAGACGATGACCACGTGCCCCACGTCACCGCGGAGACCGAGCAAGCTCACGACGTCGCCGCTCCGTGCCTTCTCCGGCGAGGTCGCGACGAGCCGGGGATTCGCCTGCGCGCGCTCGAAGTTCTCGTTCCCCGCATCCTTGGCGAGCCCGAGCTTCACGCGGTTCGCGACGTCGTCGTGGATCCCGTGCGCCGCGAGGAGCGCGCGCTGCGAGTAGCCGGCGCAATCGAAGCCGATGCCGTACTTCCACTGTGTCGCGCGGATCCGATCGGAGAGCGACGCGGTGAGGACCGGCCCTTCGAGCGTCCCCTCGGCGTACATCTTCTGCATCTCCTCGAGGCTGACGAGCTTTCCGGCGTCGAGGAGCGCTTGCGTCGCGCGGCACACGTCGCTCGGCGAGCCGCGCCCGAGGAGCGCGTGCTCCACGCCCGAAGCGGACAGCTCGCCGCGCTTCACGAGCGGCGCGCAGATCGCGCGTACCTCCGGCTTCCGCTTGGCAAACCCTAGCTGGTCGCTCCACCCGCCGTTCATCCGAAATTGCGGCGCCGCCTCGACCCACGTGTCGCCCACGCGGTACGGACCGAGGGTCGATTGGCGAAACGCGTCGAGGCGCGCCTGCGTCGCCCGCTCCCGCGCCTCGGCGGGGCTCGTCGCTTCGACAGACGCTCGCGCGCTCGAGGCGCTCGCCCCCTCCACGTGCTCACGCATGTTGGCGGTCGCGAGCCGCGCGAAGTCGGCGAGGAGCGTCTCGGGGACGCCGAAGGCGAGCGTCGGGCCCTCGTGTGCGCGTACGGGCGGGCTCGCCGGCGTGCGCGTCGGTGCTCTGTCGTCGGTCGAGCCGTCGTGAGAGGCGATTTCGCGGCGGCGCGTCGAGTCGATGGTGGTCATGCGTCCCCATCGGCCGCGTGATGTCGCCGGTTGCTTCGGGAGCGACGAACCCTCGCCGCGCGAACGACGGCGCCTTCAGCCGAAGTAGAGCGCAGCGCCCAGGATCGGCAGACACACGGCGAAGAGGATGAGCCCGTAGCCCATGATGTCCTTGGCGCGGAGCCCCATGAGCCCCAAGAGCGGCAGGCTCCAGAACGGCTGGTACATGTTGCCGAGCATGTTTCCGTAGGCGACGCCCATGGTCACCTTGCCGTACGAGACGCCGAGCGCCTGCGCGGCCTTCAGCATGACCGGTCCTTCGACCGCCCACTCGCCGGCGCCCGAGGGAACGAAGCTCTTCGTCACGATCGAGGCGAGGTAGGTGAAGAAGGGGAGGGTCCTCGCGCTCGAGGCGGCCACGAAGGCGTGGGCGATGTGCTCGGAGAGGCCGGTGAAGGTCATGACGGCGAGGATGCCGCCGTAGAAGGGGAATTGCAGGACGATGCCCGAGACCCCGCGCACGCTCCGCGCGATGGCGCGCGCGTAAGACGTCGCGTTGGGGTGGAGCGCCATCCCCATCATCAAGAAGGTGACGTTCACCACGTTGTGATTCAGGTCGAAGCCGTGCTCGCGCACGTAGCGCACGAGGAAGGTGAGCCCCAAGAGCCCGACCCCGAGAGGGAGCACGCGGCTTCGATCGAGCCGCTCCGCCGGCGTCGTCGGGGGCGCGACCTCGGCGCCAGCTTTCTCTGCGCTCGGGAGATCGGCGGCGTCGGCCTCGACGAGACCCGTCTTCGGGTGCATCGCGGCGACGAGCGGAGGGACGCCGAGGGCGAGCACCGCGCAGACAAGAAGGTTGTAAGGTGCAAGTACCGTCTCGGTGAGCGGCACCTTGGCCGACGCGCCGTGGAGCCCGAGGACGTCGCTCACGAAGTTCTTCTCGGTGTTCATGAGCAAGGGGGCGCTCGCCGTGAGCCCCGCGTGCCACAGGAGCATGGAGGTGTACGCGCCGGTGCCGAGGAGCGGGTAGTGCACGCGAATCCCCCGCGCCGCGGCGGAGCGACCGACCTCACGCGCGAGGAGCGCGCTCGCCACGAGGCCGAAGCCCCAGTGCACCCACCCCGTGACGACAGCGAAGCCGGTCACGAGCAGGTACGCCTGCGCCGATGTCTTGGGGAGCGTGACGAGCCGCGCGAGCGCGCGCTCCGCCGGCGGGCTCGCGGCGATGGCCTCGCCCGTCACCACGATGAGAATGATCTGAAGACCGAACTTGAGGATCTCGGCGTTGCCGAACCCCTCGGTCCACACCTTCACGAGCGAGGAGCCCTTGCCGAGCCACGTCGCGCCGGCGGGGCCGGGGACGTCGGGCATCGTGAAGAGACCGAGGGCGAGCGCGACCGCCGTGAGGAGCAGCACGAGCACGAACGGATCGGGCATGAACCGCCGCACGACGCGGTCGGACCACGCGCCAGCTCGCGCGAAGAGGGAGGAGAGCACGCGCCGGCATCATAAGCCGCCGGACGCGAGGCGGCGCCGATCGATGCGCAGGCGAGGTCAGACGGGGGCGAGGCCGATGTGGTCGAAGGCGGGGCGAAGGGAAGGTTGCATGGCGACTCCACGCGCCACGACCGAAGGAGGCCGCGGGGCGTCCTTCAAGACAAACGGCGACCCGCGCCGTCGCACCCGAACGACCGACCGCGCGTGCTTTTTTTTGGCCCGCGCCGGGGCGGGCGCATCCCCTCGAAATTACGGAAAATTCCCCGGCGCAGCGCCTTCCCCCGCGGGCGAGCCGTCATCGAGACCGGCCCTTCTCCAGAGCGCGACGGCCTCGGCTTTGGCCTCGCGGGCGCCGGCGACGTCGCCCCGCGTCGCCGCGACCGCGGACGTCGCCTCGAGGAGGCGCGCGCGATCGGCGTCGTCGTCGCCGAGGCGGTTCAGGGCCGAGGTCGCTTGCGCGCGTAGGAAGTCGACGGCGTCTGTCGGCTTCTTCTGCGCGGCCGCATCGAAGAGGAGCGCGGTCCACGCGCGCACGCGGCGTCGATCGTCTCCCGCGGCGTCGGCGGTCGTCGCCGCGACCTCGAGGTGAGAGACGCTCGCGTCGAGGTTCCCCGCCTCCGCTTCGAGCCAGCCCGCGACATAGAGCGCACGCGCGAGGAGCGACGCGTCGCCGAGGCTCCGCGCACGCGCCGCGAGCTCGGTGGCGCGCGTCACGACCAGCGGGCCCCGGCCCACGGCGGCGCGGGCTTCGATCTCGGCGAGCTCCTTCCTCGCTTCGAGCACGTCGTGAGAGGGCGCGCCGCGTCCTCGCGCCACGAGCTCGCGCGTCGCCGCGCACGCCGCCAGCGATTCGAGGGTGCGTGGCGCGTCTTTGGCGTGAGCGACGAGCGATGCGTCGGCGTGCGCGAGCTCGCGCGTCAGGGCCGCGAGCTCCTCGAGCCGCGCGTCGAGGCAGGCGTCACGCGTCGCCAGCAGATCGGTCGACTGCTCGCCGTGCACGTGGGTCGCCTCGCACGCGTCTTTGGCCGCGCCTCTCCACGCCGCCGCATACGCGTCCAGTGCCGACGTCACGCGGGTCGCGACCGAATCGGCGTCCGCGGCGTTCGTCGCGCGAAAGGCCCGCGCGAGGTCCTCGCGATCGCGCGTGCTCCACGCGCTCGTCACTCGATCGGCGCGCGCCGCGCACATCGCCGCCGGAGACGTGACGAGGCGCGACCACCCCCACGCCGCGCCGCCCAGGAGCAACAGGGCGAGCGCCGCGCCGATCGCGAGTCGTCGCAGGCGGCGCTCGGGAGCTCGCGTGAGATCGGCGAGGAGCGCGTCCATCGACGGATAGCGATCTTCGGGTGCGGCACGGAGACCGCGCGTGAGGATCGCGCGGACGCGCGGCGAAACCCCACGGCTCGTCGCGGCGAGCGCCTCCTCCAACGTCAGACAGAACGCGTATTGGTCCGTGCGCGCGTCCACGGCGCCCCCGGCCTTTTGCTCCGGCGCCATGTACGCCGGGGTGCCTGCGACCACGCGCCCCCCTTCGTGCGCGGCGCTCTCGAGCCGCGCGAGCCCGAAGTCGGCGACGCGCGCGCGGCCGTCGTCGCCCAAGAGCACGTTCTCCGGCTTGAAGTCGCGGTGCACGAGCCCCGCGGCGTGCGCGGCGGCGAGGCCTCTGCCCGCGCGGACCATCGCCCGCATCACGTCGCTGGTCGCGGGGCGCACGTCGCGGAGCCAGGCGCGGAGGTTCTTCCCCACGACGAGCTCCATCGCCAGAAAGACTTGATCGTCGAACGTGCCGGCGTCGTGCACACGCACCACGTTGGGGTGCGACAGCCTCGCCAGTGCGCGTGCTTCGCGGAGGAGCGCGCTCGCCTCCTCGCTCGAGCCTTCCGCCACCTTGAGGAGCTTCAGCGCGACGCGCCGGTCGAGGTCGGGATCGTACGCGCCGTAGACGACGCCTCCTCCTCCTTCACCGAGCCAGTCGAGAATGACGTATCTCCCCACACGAGCCCCGGGAGCCTGCGCGCGGAGCTCGCGCGCAGCGGCGAAGATGCCGTCGGTGGGGACGGTGCCTCCGCGTGCCGTGACCTTCGCGGCGTCGCCCCCGTAGCTCTGGGCGTAGGCGACGAGCACGTGGTAACAGCTCGGGCATGCGGCCACGTGGCGCTCTACAGCTTCGGCCTCCGCCGCTTCGAGCTTCCCCTCGACGAACGCCGAGAGCGCGTCGTCGTCGGGGCAAGAGGACGTCGTCGGTTCGCTCATGACGGAGAAGGGAGCTTCCCATAGCCCCGCCCCCGGGACGCGGCAAGCCGACCTCGCGGCGGGCGCGCTGCTCGGTCGCTACGTCGTGCTCGAGCTCGTCGGTCGCGGGCGCTCCGCCGAGGTCTACGCTGCGTACGATCCGGAGCTCGACCGGCGCGTCGCTGCCAAGGTCTTTCGTGACGAGGCCTCGCTCGAGGGAGAAGCGCAGCGAGCCCGCGCGATGGCGCGGCTTCAAGACCCGTATCTCGTGGGGGTGCACGACGCCGGCACCGCCGAAGGGCGGGTCTTCGTCGCGATGGAGTTCGTCGACGGCGAGACTCTTCCCGCGTGGCTCGCGCGCGAGCCGCGCACCGCTTACGAAGTGCTTCGCGTGCTCGTGCACGCGGCGCGTGGCCTCGCCGCGGCGCACGACGCCGGCTTCGTGCACGGCGACTTCCAAGCGACGAGCGTCCTCGTGGGCCGTGACGGTCGCGCCAAAGTGAAAGGGGTGCGCGAGGTCTCGGGTCAAGCACCGGGGGAGGGGGCCACGCCCAAGGACGCGCTCGAGGACCAACGTCGCTTCGGCCTCGTGCTCGAGCAAGCGTTCTTCGGCGCCGACGCGCCGCGCGCGACACCTCCCTGGCTCGCGGCTCGCGTGCGCAAGGTGTTGGCGCGCGTCACCGCGGAGAACCCGTCCCGCCGATTCCCCTCGATGCGTTCGCTCCTCACCGAGCGTGCGCTCGCGCGACGGCGCTTCGATCCTCGGTGGCTGGCGCTCGGCGGCTTCGTGCTCGTCGCCTTCGTGGTCGTGATCTTCGTGCGCGTGCGCGCCTCACGCGCCGAGCTCCTCTGCAGTGGCTCGGCGCCGAAGCTCGTGGGGGTGTGGGACGACGCGCGCCGTGATGCCGCCTCGGTGGCGTTCATGGCGACGGGGAAGCCGTACGCCGCGGACGCGTGGAAGCGCGCCGAGCACGCGCTCGACGTGTACACGGCGGCGTGGGTCGCGCGTCGCGGCGAGGTGTGCCGCGCGACCCGGCTCACGCACGAGCAGTCCGAGGCCACGCTCGATCTTCGCATGGCCTGTCTCGACGATCGTCTCGGGGAGGTGCGTACGCTCGTCGACGTCTTCGCGCACGCCGACGGGACCGTCGTCGGTCACGCAGCCGGCGCGTCCGAGTCGCTCGTCCCTCTGACGACGTGCGACGACGTCGCCGCGCTCGCGTCGCACGAGCCGCTCCGCGCCGGCGGCCCGGCCAGCGAAGTCACCGACGGGGCGCGCGAGCATCTGGCGCGCGCCAAGGTGTTGCAGGCCGCGGGAAAATACAAAGATGCACGCGCGGAAGCGGAGCGCGCCGTCGCGCTCGCCGACGAGGCCAAGTCCACGGCGCTCCTGGCGCGCGGTCGGTCGCGTCTCGGGCAGATTCGCACGGAGTTGGGGGAGTTCGACGGCGCGGTAAAGGAGCTCAGCGAAGCCGCCGCGCTGGCCGATCTCGCCGCGGACGATCGCACGCGCGCCGAAGCGTGGGAGTACCTCCTCTTCGTTCGCGGCTACCGCCAAGGCCGACTCGACCTCACCCCCTTGCTCTACTCGCAGGCGATGGCCGCCCTCGAACGCATGGGGGGCGACGACGGGCTCCACGCGCGGATCCTCAACGCCTACGCCGTGGCGCTCGGCGCCGGCGGCCGCCTCGACGAATCGGCGCGCGCGCTCGAGGAGTCGATCGGGCTCTACGAGAAGGCGGACGGCAAGGACAGCCGCGCGCTCGATTCACCGCTCACGAACCTCGGCATCACCTACGCCTACCAAGGGCGCCTCGACGAGGCTCTCGTGCTCTTGCGAAGGTCTCTCGTGATCGGCGAGCGCGCCCTCGGCGAGCGCCATCCGGCCGTCGCCATCGACCACGGCAACGTCGGCTTCGTGCTGATGATGAAGCTCGATCTCGCAGGCGCGCGACAGGAGCTCGAGCGCGCCATCCTCGTGGGCTCCGAGTCGCTCGGCGCCGAGCATCCGGCAGTGGGCGGTTGCCTCGACGAGCTCGGGGAGGTGCTCCTCGAGAGCGGGGACGCGGCGGGTGGGCTCGCGACGTACCAGCGCGCCGCCGCCGTGTTCGCCAAGCTCCCCGGCCAACCGGGGGTGGTCACGTCGATGCGTGGCGTCGGTGAAGCCTACTTGGCGCTTCACGACACGAAGCACGCGCACGACCTCCTCGAGAAGGCGCTTGAGCTCGAGACCGGGGGAGAGCGGGCGACCGATCGCGCCAAGGGGAAGCTCGACGTCGCGCTCTTGCTCCTGGCGGAGCACAAGGACCCCGCGCGCGCCCGCACCCTCCTCGACGAGGCGGCGTCCGACTTCGAGAAGCTCGGCAAATCCCCCCTCGAAGCGCGTACGCTGACGCGCATCCGTGCGACACGCGCGGCGCTCCGCTGAGACGATGACCACGAGCGAGCTCTTCGACGATGTCTGGCGTGGTGCCCGTGAGGCGTGGCCCGACGTCGTCGTCACGCGCGACGAGCTCTTCGCCTACGTCACGGCGCTTCATCCCGAGCTCGCGAGCGTGACGGGCGATCTCCCGAAGCTCGCGTACACCGACCTTTACCTCGCGTGCGCGTGCGCCCGCGGAGACGCCGCGGCGGTCGCGGCGTTCGAGGCCCATTTCGAGGCGGAGTGCGAGCACGCCGCGCGACGTCTCGGGGGACCCTCGGCCCCTCCGGTCGAGGAGGTGCGGCAGATCCTGCATCACCGTCTCTTCGTAGCCGAGCCGGGCGCTCGCCCCAAGATCACCGAGTACGCCGGTCGAGGTGATCTTCGCACGTGGGTGCGTATCAGCGCCGTGCGCCTCGCCCTCAACCTGACGAAGCGGGCGGCGCGCGAGATCCCCTTCGAGAGCAACGCGCTCGGCTACCTCGCGGGCGGGGGCGCCGACCCCGAGCTGCAGTTCATCAAGCGCATGTACCAAGAGGAGTTCCGTGCGGCGTTCACCGAAGCGTGCAGGGCGCTGCCGAGCCGCGAGCGCAACCTCCTTCGTTACGCCTTCAGCGAGCGCATGACCGTGGACGAGATCGGCACCTTGTACGGCGTTCATCGCGCCACCGCTGCGCGCTGGGTGGTGAAGGCGCACGAGCGCCTCGTGCTCGACGTGAAGGCGGCGATGCGCGGGCGCCTTCGGGTCGACGACTCCGAGTACGCGAGCATCTTGCGTCTCATCGAGAGCCAGCTCGAGATCACCCTGGAAAAGCGCCTCGCGGCGACCGATCCCGGGACCCCCGTCGACTCGGAGTGAGCGAGCCCGGCCCGTAGTATGGTGCGGAGACGGTGCGACCTCTCCGCCGCCCAGAACGTCGCGTGGTGCGGGCCTCGGCTCTCGCGGTGCTCCTCGCCTGTCTTGCGTTTGCCTCCTCTGCGCGCGCCGACGGTCCGCTCGAGGATCTCAGCGAGCTCGAGGAGTCACCGCGCCCGCCGAGCCTGCCCGAGCTGACACGCCCAAGGCCCGAGGCCGAGGTCGAGCTCACCTCGGGCACCTTCTCTCCGCGAAGCACGAGCGCCGTGCGCGGCCACGTGCCGGTCTCGGTCGTGCACCTCGGCGCCGAGTTTCCCATCGCCGGTCGTCAGATCTTCGTCGGCGGCGCCTACGACTTCGCCTACGGAAACCCCGAGGCCGCCTCGTCGATGCGCACCCTCGGTGGGAACACGCTCCTCTACGGCCGCGCCGTGTGGGCCACGCGGACCGGGCTCACGTTCGGCGGGGGGCTCGGCGCGGTGGTTCCCACCACGGCGTTCGATCGCGCGAGCCCCATCCAGAGCCTCGCCACCGCGGCGGTCGCGCTCAGGCCGTGGGACATCTCGCTCTTCGAAGATCGCGCGCTCGCCTTCGAGCCGTTCGTCGACATGCGCTACGTCGTCTCCGGCTTCACGCTGCAAGTACGCCAGGCCTTCGACGGCTCCTTCGATCTGCGCGGCATGAAGGGGACCCGTATCTTCGCCATCGCCACCGTGTACCTTGGCTACCGCCTCGCCGAGCCGCTGCTCGTGGGGATCGAGGGATCGGAGCTCTATTTCCTCGAAGCGGACGTGGCCGACGAGCGTCGCGCCTTCTTCTCCTTTACGCCCGCGGTGCGGCTCCTCTTCCACCACCTCGAGCCCTCGCTCGGCTTCATCACCAGCATCGGGCCGCCGCTCGTGCCGGGGACGGATCGGCTCCTCGGCGCGCGTGTCGGGCTCGGCGCGGTGTTCTGAGCCTCGCTCCTTCTGTGCGCGTCGCTCCTCGGCTACCCTCGCGCCATGCGCGCTGTCGTCATCACCGAGCCGGGCGGGCCCGAAGTCCTCGCCCTGAGAGACGTCCCGACCCCTGTCCCCTCACGCGGTGAGGTACGCGTGCGCGTCCGTGCGACGGCGGTGAACCGCGCCGACCTCTTGCAGCGCATGGGGCTCTATCCGGCGCCGCGCGGGGTGCCGAAGGACATCCCTGGGCTCGAGCTCGCAGGTGAGGTCGACGCCCTCGGCGACGACGTCACCGAGCTCGCCCTTGGTGATCGCGTGCTCGGGCTCGTCGGTGGAGGGGCTTACGCCGAGCACGTCGTCGTCCACGCGCGCACGCTCGCGAAGATCCCCGACGGAATGTCCTTCACCGAGGCTGCCGCCATCCCCGAAGCGTTCGCCACGGCGTGGGACGCGATGGTGTCGCAAGGCGGGCTCCGCGCGGGTGAGACCGTGCTCGTCCACGCGGTGGGGAGCGGCGTAGGGACGGCCGCCGTGCAGATCGTCCGCGCGCTCGGCGGAAGATCCGTCGGCACCGCGCGCACCGAGGACAAGCTCGCACGCGCGCGCACCCTCGGCATGGACGAAGGGATCGTCGTGAAGGACGGAAAGTTCGCCGACCGCGTGCGTGAGGTGACGCGCGGCGAGCTCGTCGACCTCGTGCTCGAGCTCGTGGGCGGAGGTTACGTGGCCGAGGACCTCGGGTGCGTGCGCACGGGCGGTCGCATCATCGTCGTCGGTCTCATGGCCGGCCCGCGGGTCGAGATCGATCTCGCCGCGCTCCTCCATCGACGCGTGACGATGCGCGGCACGGTGCTCCGGGCG
Source organism: uncultured Polyangiaceae bacterium (assembly GCA_964531795.1). GTDB lineage: Bacteria > Myxococcota_A > Polyangia > Polyangiales > Polyangiaceae > CAZHHD01. The sequence goes on from CAZHHD010000022.1 coordinate 84,440, forward strand.
CGCCCGCTCGAGGAGAAGATCGCCGTGGGCCAAGAGCTCGCACGCCACGTGATGCCTCTCGTCGCCCGCGGCGCGCTCAAGCCGGTGATCGATCGTGTGCTCCCGCTCGACCGCGTCGCCGAGGCGCACGCGCTCACCGCGGACAACGCGACCTTCGGCAAGGTCGTGCTCGAGGTCTGAGAGGCCGCGCGGTACGCCGCCGGGTCAGTGATTGCGCGCGTGCGCGAGGCACAGGGTGCGCGGCTTGCCCCCGCACTTTTCGCACGAGCACACGCGGATGTCGGCGCCGTCGTCCTCGCTCGCGCCGCAGATCGCGCACGTGCGTACGTTCGCCGGGCCCGCGGGCGGCATCGACGAGCGCATCGCCGTGCGGCGCGCCTCTTGGCGGATCTGCACGTTGCGCGACTTGAGGAGCCCCACGAGGTGCCCGCCGAAGAAGATGAGATAGTTGGTCATCGCCGCGAACACCGCCGCGCGCGTGGGCCACGAGCCGACCACCACTTCGTACCCGAGCATCAGCGCGAAGAAGATGCCGAGCCACTTCACGCGAATGGGAAACACGAGGAGGAAGATCTGAAAGTCGGGGAACACGGTGGCGAAGGCCAGGTAGAGGCTCATGTTGAGGAACGTGTTCCCCACCGCGTCGCCGGTGATGGCGGCGGCCACGGTCGTCCCCACCATCCCCAGGAAGTAGTAGACGTTCAGCTTGAACGAGCCCCACTCGCTCTCGAGGCGCGTCCCCACCATCCAGAAGAAGTAGAGCGCGAGCAGCACGAAGATCATCGAGCGCGACTCGGGCAGGAACAGGTACGTGACGAGCCGCCACACCTGGCCGCGCTTCACGAGGTCGAGATCGAGATCGAGCAGCGAGAGGAAGCTCGGCCGAAGCAGGGACAGCACGTACACGACGCCCATCCCGCCGACGATGAGCATCGTGAGGTGGGGAATGGCGAAGCGACCGAGCCTTCGCTCGAGCCGCGCGAGAATGCGATCCATGGTCGTGCTTCGAAGAGGGGAGTTCGGTGGCGCGTGCGCGAGCAGGCGCTCAGTTGTTGGGCGCGCCGCAGACGAGCCACGCGGTGAGCTTGGCTGTCTCGTCGGCGGTCAGATCCTTCGCGCCGATGCCGTTGCCGGCTTGGGGCATGTGGTTGCCGCAGCCCGCCGGCGTCGTCGTGTTGCAGAGGAAGCCCGAGTTCTCCGCGGTCTTCGAGCAGGCGTCGATGTAGCGCTTGCCCGTCTCCAGGAACGCCACGAGCTGCCCCCACGCGCGCGAAGGATCGTCGCCGTTGATGGTGGGCGAGTTCGGCCCGCTGCCGCCGGTGGGCGGCTCGCCGTGGCACGAGGCGTCGGCGCACTTCCAGTTCCCGCCGCCTTTGATCTGCGGATAGATGTCGACCGACCACTTCGTCGCGCAGTTGGGGTCGCCGACGGGCGGTCCGCCCTCGCAGATGTTTCCGACGCTCACCGATCCGCCGTCGCCCGCGCCCGAGGTGGCGTAGACGGGATCGGGCACGGGGCGCGCGGCGAGGCCGGTCGGCGAGCTCGAGTAGTGCGTGTCGGGGACCGAGCACGCTTGGAGGAGCGAGGGGACGACGACGATGGCCCCCAGGCTCGCGAGCGCCAAGGTGAGAGGGCTCGCGCGGCGCGCCGAGGCGGGGCCCCGTGCGGAACCACGTGCAGAAGAAGCGGACCTCCGGAACATCGCGCCGAACATAGCGACATTCTGGGGGCACGGACCGTGCCCGCGCAACCCGCCGATCGCGAGCTTCTCTCCAGGGACTTCCGGGGGACGCCCGCCGCCAAGCGGATCCACTAGGATCCACCCTCGCGGACCACGCAGCCCCCTGGCCTCCCGCCGAGAGAGCCCATGCTAAGCTCTTTCCCCGGGGGAGGTTTCACGCGGCGACTGGCTCGCCACGTGCAGCGCAAGGAGTTGTCCCCATGAGCTCGTCCCGCACCCCCTCTCTCGTGCTCGCGCTCGGTGCCGTATCGGTCGCTCTCGCTGCCCTCTCCGGCTGCGCCCCGGTGGCCCCTTATCAGCGCGGAACGCTGGCGCATCCCACGATGACGACGGACGAGATCGCCACCGGTCTCGACGAGCACGTGCGCGCTGTCTCCGAGGGGTCGAACGGCGGCCTCGGCGGCGGCGGCGGCGGGTGCGGGTGCAACTGAACTCGCCGGAAACTGGCGCGATTCGTGCCCGAGTCGTGTAGGTTACGCACGTGCGTCCGCGATCTGGGCTCCGCCTCCGTGCGAGCTTCCTCGTCACTCTGCTCCTGGCCACGCTCTTGGCGCGTGGCGCTTGGGCTGCCAATGACGACGTAGCCGGCCAGACCGCCGCGACCCAAATCCTCAACGACGAGTACTCGTCGGCGAACTTCGTCGAGGCGAAGAAGAAGGCCAACAGCGCCCTCGACCGCTGCAACAAGAAGGGGGCGAAGTGCCAGCCCTCGACGAAGGCCCAGCTCTACATCCTGCTCGGGATGTCGGCGTCGCAGATCGGTCAGAACGACGACGCCAGAGCTGCGTTCACGAACGCGCTGAAAGAAGACCCCGACGCCAAGCTGCCGACCACGGGGACGACGCCGAACATCCGCAGCCAATTCGCCGACGTACAGAAGGCGATGGCCCCTCCGCCGGCCCCCGCGCCCGCCGCCGAGGACACGGCCGCCGTTGCTGCGCCGACCCCGGGCATGCCCACGCCGCTGCGCGCGCCGCCGGGGTGGAACAACGCCGAAGCCTTCCAGCTCGCCAGCGCCGGCCTCACCGCCGATCTCGCCGGCAAGCTCGACGAGTGCATCGAGAAAGACACCGCCTCGTTGAAGCTCGAGGAGCAGCCGCGCACGCGCTTGCACCTCGCCTCGTGCGAGCGCCGGTCGAAGAAGTACATCGACGCGCTGAAGGATCTCGAAAAGGCGCTCAACGTCGGCATCAAGCGCAACGACACCAGCGTGATGCGGATCTCGAAGGAGAAGATCAGCGATCTCATCCCGGCGATCCCCCACGTGACCTTCGACCCGCCCTCGGGCGTGAGTGATCTCCAGGTCCGGTTCGACGATCGCCCCGTCCCCGCCGAGGCGCTCCGGAAAAAGTTCTCGATCGATCCCGGCAAGCACTCGGTGCACGCCGAAGGTCGGCAGAACAACATCGCGCTGACCTACGACGAGGACTTCGACGTCAAAGACGGCGAGCTGCTCGTCGTGCACATCACCCTGAAGGCCGCGCAGGCGAGCTTCCTCACCCAGGGGCAGTTCCAGTGCATGCAGGCGGCGAAGAGCCAGGACGAAGTCCAGAAGTGCCTCCCGCAGCACGGGGAAAACCTGGTCATTCGCGCCGGCTTCGAGATGGCCGGCTACACCGACACGAACCACGTCCACGTGCTCTCGCCGTCGATCAACGGCTCGGTCACTTCGCCCACGTCGGGCTGGAACGTCGGCGGCAGCTACCTCATCGACTTCGTGACCGCGGCCTCGCCGGACATCGTCTCGATGGCCTCGCGTCGCTACACCGAGCAGCGTCACGCCGCTACGCTCAGCGGCGGCTACAAGCCGGGGCTCTACGGTGTTTCGGCCCACGCCAACGTCTCGAGCGAGCCGGACTACCTCTCGCTCACTGCCGGCGGCGCCATCACCGGCGACTTCCACGACAAGCTCGTCACACCCAGGCTCGCCTACTCGCACTCGGCCGACACCATCGGGAAGAACAACGCCCCCTTCAGCGTGTTCCACAACACGCTCCTCACGAACGAGTTCGAAGGCGGCGTGACCGTCGTCATGTCACCGACGTCGGTGCTCGTGACCGGCATCACGTTCTCGACCGAGCGCGGCGACCAGTCCAAGCTGTATCGCTTCACGCCGATGTTCACGCCGGCGCTCGCCGGTCGCATTCCCACGGGCGCGACGGTCGACCTCGTCAACTTCTACCGCCTGCCGTTCCGCCCCATCGAGCAGCTGCCGACCGAGCGCGACAGGTACGCAATCGCTGCGCGCTTCATGCACCGCTTCACCACCTCGACCATCCGGGTGGAGGAGCGCATCTACTACGATACGTGGGGCACCAAGGCGACGAGCACCGACGGCCGGTACATCCAGGACCTCGGGCGCTACCTACGCGTGTGGCCGCACGTCCGCCTGCACGCACAAAGTGCGGCGAGCTTTTATCAGCTCGCCTACAGCGCCATCGTCGCCGCCGATGGTAAAATCACCGTGCCGACCTACCGATCCGGTGACCGCGAGCTCGCTCCGCTCGTCACCGTCACGGCGGGCGGCGGCTCGCGCATCGCCCTCGGCGCACCCGAGGGGACCACGCAGTTCGGTCTCACGATCAGCGGCGATCTCATGTACACGCGGTTTTTGAACTCTCTCTTCGTCACGACCCGCACCGCCTTCTACGGCGTGGTCGGGTTCGACGCGGAGTTCCAATGAGCACCACCCAGGTGACGCGCACACGCGCGCTCGGCGCTCGTGCACGCTTCTTCTCCCTCGGGCGGGTCGCCCTGCTCGCGCCGGCGCTCGGCCTCGGCGTGCTCGCTTCGTCGTGCACCGATCCGGTCTACGACCAGCAGATTCAAGATCTCGGCGACGAAGCGCCGGGGGTCGATCCGGGGCCGAACCACCGCCCCGGTCAGCCCTGCGTGCTCTGCCACTCCAGCACCGGGCCGGCGAGCGACGACCAGTTCGCCATGGCAGGCACCGTCTTCGAGTCGCCGACGAGCATCAAAGGGGTGCCGGGGGTCGAGGTGCTCCTCGTGGACGCGAACGGCGTCTCCCCCATCGACGCCAACTCGGGCTTCCGCATCCCGATCATCACGAACCTCGCGGGGAACTTCTACGTCCCCACGTCGATCTGGAACCCCGCGTTCCCGGTGCGCGTCGCCATCTTCTGCAGCGGCGCGCAGGTCAAAGGCCCCGACGGCGTGCCGGTGCAGTGCGGCTTCCCTGGTCAGCGAAAGCAGATGCAGAGCCACATCGGTCGCGAGCCCTCGTGCGCCGGCTGTCACTACGACGCCACGCGCTACGGCCCCGACGGCGGCGCGCGCGTGAACCCCATCAAGGCGCTCTCGGCGGTGGGGCACGTGTACATGACCTCCCAGTGAGCGAGGACCGCGGAAGAACGAAGCGCCGAAGAACGGACAGAGACGAAGGGATCGAGGAGTGAGGGAGTGATGGAGATGCGAACCGAGAACGAGCGGAGCGAACGCGGAGCTCGAACGAGCCGCCGCAGCGTCGGCTACGCGCTCGCCGCGTCCGTCCTCGTGGGCCTCTTCGCCGTGGCGTGTGCGTCGAAGCCCGACTCGGATCGCTTCACCGTGATCCTCGCCCCCGACCAGGGGCAGTTCCAGACGCAGAACGTGAGCCTCTTCCTCGAGCGCCGCTGCGGCACGCTCGATTGCCACGGCCAGCCGGGGCGCCCGCTTCGCATCTACGGCTCGCACGGCCTTCGCCTCCAGAACGACGCCGGTCGCACGCCGACCACCGGCGACACGAGCATCGAAGAGCAGGTGGCGAACTTCCGCTCCGTCGTCGGCCTCGAGCCCGAGGAGATGAGCCGCGTCGTCGCCTCCGGCGGCGGAGATCCCACGCGCCTCCTCCTCTTGCGCAAGCCCCTCGGCTGCACGACGCCCCCCTGCGAGTCACCGCACGGCGAGCGTCACCGCGGCGGCACCGTCATCGGCCAGGGCGACCCCGCGTACATTTGTCTGACGTCGTGGCTCTCTGGCGCGGCCGACGGCAACAAGTGCAAAGACGCGGCGAACGCTTACTGACGAGGCCCTAGTGTCCCGAGTCCGAAGCTCATCGGCGTGCCGACGAACGTTCGACTCGGGGCGCTAGCAGGCCGCCGACGGACGCCCCTTTCGGGGCTCGGCGGTTCGTGGTGCACTCCGGTCATGCGCCGTCGAACCCTCGTCCTCGGTCTCACGTGCTGCCTCGCCCTCGCGGACGTCTTCACCCTCGCCGCCGGCTGCGGCGGCGACGACACGTCGAGCGCCTCGGGAGGCGACGGCGGACCCGGCGACGCTTCGCTCGATCAGTCCGTGGGCGACGCGACCGGTGGCGGAGATGCGACGGGGGACGGTGGGATCACCGACGCCGCGCGCGACGGCGACGCCGCGAATTTCCCCACGCCCGACGCGGCTCCCTTCGTCGTCGACACGGGGTACGGCACGAACGGCGTTCTGACCGTCAACTTCAACAAGCCGAGCCTCTACGAAATGTGGACGGCGGTTCGGCAGGCGGACGGCAAGGTGATCCTCGGCGGCGGGGCGGGAGACGCGCTCTTTCTCGCGCGCTACACCACGACCGGCGCGCTCGACGCGACGTTCGGCACCGGCGGCGTCGTCCTCTACCCCGTCGGCAAATTCGCCATGGCGGAGAGCGTGATGGTCCAGGCGGACCAGAAGATCGTCGCCGTCGGCGAGTTCTCGTCGATCGACGGCGCTGCCAAGACAGTCGTCGCCCGCTTCGACACCACCGGTGCCGTCGACACCGGCTTCGGCCAAGGTGGCCGCGCCGTGACCAACGGCTTCGCCTGGTCGGGCGCGCTCCAGCCGGACGGTTCCATCCTCGCTGCGGTCAACACGATCAACCCGACCGGGCTCACCGTGTACCGCTTCCTCGCGAACGGAACGCTCGACCCGGCGTTCGGCACGGGCGGCGCGGCCTTCACCACCATCGCCGGTACCGGCATCGACCCCTTCGCCGTGATGGCGCTCGCCGACGGAAAGATCCTGGTCGGCGGCAACACGGGCGGCTTCACGCTGTTCTTCGTTCGCTTCACCAGCGCCGGCGCGCTCGACACGACGTTCAACGGCACCGGCGCGCTCCTCGAGTTCCAGAGCTCGTCCGCGATCAGCGAAGTGGCGGCGCTCCTGCAGGAGCCCGACGGCGGGCGCATCTACGCGGGTGGGCTCGCTCAGGGAACTCTCGGCGTCGGGCGGTACTTCGTCGACGGCGGTCGCGATCCGAGCTTCGGTCCGGGCTCGATCCCGGGGTGGGCGACGCGCGGCTCGGGCGGCTACGTCAACGCGATGGCGCTCCAAGACGACGGCAAGGTCGTCATCGGCGGCGCGCAGTCGAGCTCCGCGGGCGCGGTTCGCTTCACCAACGAAGGCGGCGTCGACAACGGCTTCGGCACGAACGGCTTCGCCACGGCGATCGTGGGTGACAACGCGGTCCACGGCCTCGCCCTGAACCCCGACGGCACGCTCGTCTTCGGTGGCCAAAGCGGATCGCAGCTCGCCTACAACGCGCAGATCACCCGCATGACCTCGGCGGGGACCACCGACACGACGTTCGGCACGAACGGCCTCACCACCACGAGCGGGATCAGCGGCTCGTTCGACGACGGTCTCGCGCTGGCGCTCTCGCCGGGCGACGGCAAGGCGCTGCTCCTCGGCGACGTCCAGAGCGGCATCACGACGACCGCGCAAATGATCCGCGCGACCACGGCCGGCGTGCTCGACACGACCTTCGGAGGCGCGGGCAAGGAGCCGGCGAGCTCGCTGACACACCCGGGGAGCGTCCTCATGCAGTCGACGAGCAAGGCGGTTGCCTGCGCGACGTCGCAGGCCGGCGTCCATCTCACGCGGTACGACACGGCTGGCTCTCTCGACGGCACCTTCGGCTCGAGCGGGCAGGTGAACCTCTCGACGATCGCCGGGCAAGCGGTGACGGGGACCTCCATGGCGGTGGGGCCGTCCAACGCCATCGTCGTGCTCGGACGCTCCAACGGCGGGCAGGGCGGCTTCGCGGTGGAGAAGCTCACCGCCGACGGGCAAGCGGACGCGACCTTCGGCGGCGGCGTGGGGGTCGTCACGCCGTCGAGCGTCTTCGGCGCTACGGTCACGAGCTCGAGCGCCGACGCGGCGGCGATCCAGTCGGACGGCAAGGTGGTGGTGGCGGGGCGCGCCCTGACGAGCTTGGCGGTGGTTCGCTACACGACCGCGGGGGTGCTCGACGCCACCTTCGGCACGGCGGGCGTCATGCACGTCGAGCTCGGCGCCCAGACTCTCCCCTACGCGGTGTTCCTCTTGGCCGACGGCTCGATTCTGGTCGGCGCCGAGCGCTTCAACGCCGACCTGACCGCCGACGTGATCCTGCTCCACGTCACTTCGAGCGGTGTGCTCGACACGAGCTACGGCGTCGCTGCGGGCGTCGGTGGCTATCCTCTCTTCCGCGTCGAGCACCCGGACAACGAGCCGGCTCCGGTCGGGTTCGCGCTGACCGCCGACGGTCGCGTCGTCGTCGCCGCCGCCACCTCGAGCGACGCGGTCGACGAGCACCTGCTTCTCCTGCGCTTCTCGACGTCGGGGCTCCTCGACGCGAAGAGCCTCGTCACCCTCGGTCCTGGGACGGACGTCGGCCACGGCGTGGCGGTGCAGAGCGACGGCAAAATCGTCGTCGGAGGCCGCACCTGGACCTTCGCCGGGGGCGAGGACTACTTCGTCGCGCGCTTCACGGCGCCGTAGCGTCCTGAGTCTGAAGTTCGTCGCCCTAGTTCTTGAGGATGCACGCGCGGTTTTCGCATTTGGGCGTCGCCGCGGGGCAGTCGTTGTCGTTCACGCACTGAACGCACCGCGGCCCGTCCTTGTCGCAGATGGGGGCGGTCGTCGGACAATCCGCGTTGGTCGCGCATTCGCCGCAGCGCCCTTCGGCGCCGCAGATCTTCGCCGCGCCGGTGCAGTCGGCGTTCGTCACGCACTGTACGCAGCTCGACGTCGTGGTGTTGCACTTCGGCGTGGACGTACCGCCGCACTGCGCGTCGGTCGTGCAGCCCGCCCGACACTGGAACTCGCGGCCGTCGCAAATCGGCTGCGCCGACCCGCAGTCCGAGTTGCTGAGACACTGCACGCATTTATGATCGCCCAAGAAGCACCTCGGCTCCCCCGTCGGGCAGTCGGTGTTCGCCCCGCACTGGACGCACTTCTGCGAGGTGGGGTCGCAGATCTTCGCGTCGGTCGGGCAGTCCGCGGCGGTCTTGCACCCGACGCACGCGCCGGTCGACGTGTCGCAGAGCGGCGCGTCACCGTGGCAGTTGGCGTTGGAGGTGCACGCGGTTTGGCAGGTGTGCTCGCCGGGGAAGCAAGCTTGGCCTGGGCCGCAGTCGCTGGTCGCTTGGCACGCGCCGCACTGCCCTTGGATGCAGAACTTCGCCGAGGCGGGGCAGTCGCTCCCGGTGACGCACTCCACGCACCCGAGGTTCGCGTCGCACTGCTGCCCGGCGCGACATTGGTTCGTCCCGTTGGCGCCGCACACGGCGCTGCCTCCGCCGGGGCCGCCGCTCGGCCCGCCGCCTGCGACCGTGGCGCTGCTCCCTCCGCAAGCGACGATCGTCCCGACGGCGAACGTGAAGAGTGCTGCCGCAGCGCGCTTCGCTCGAAGGATCATCATCTCAGTTCCCCTTTCCGCCGCAGGTGCCGAAGGTCTTCGGCAGGCCCCAATCGCCGATCTGCGAGTTCGAGCACGCGCCGGCGTCGGCCGCGCACCCCGACGCGCCTTGGGCGACGTTCGGATCGCAGAGCTGCGCCTGCTGGTTGGTGCACGAGGATTGGCAGGCAGAAGAGACGGTGTTGCCGACTTGGCTCACGCAGCACACCGTGTTCGCCGGGCAGTTCACCGCCGAGCTGCACTTGAGGGCGGTCGCCGGATCGCCGCCGGTCGTCGGGGCGGGGCAGCCGGAGCCGACGGCGCACGCGTAGCTCACCGAAGGAGGCGGATTGGCGACGGGGTACACACAGCACGTCTCGGCGGGGATCGAACAGGTCGTCGCGCCGCAGGTGATGCTGCTGGTCGATCCGCCCGGACCCGAGTCGAGCGGCGCTCCTCCGTCGGCGGCGATGGTCGCCGGTCCGTCGTAGGCGGCGTCGAAGCCGGAGCTGCCGTCGTTCTGGAGGGTCGCGTCGCCCCCGTTCGAGGCGTCGAGGTCGCCCGCGTCTCCCGCGCTCCCGTCGTCGCCGGTCGTCGCGTCTTGATCCGAGGCGTCGCCCAGGAGGTCGACGGAGTTGCTCCCTCCACATCCGACCGCGGCCATCACGAGCGTCACGCACAGAGGTCCAGCGATTCGAAGCTTCATCGAGATCTCCCAAGAAAGGGCCCCGCCGAGGGCGCATCCAGAACCGACCCACACGCGCCCACGTTGGGCTCCTTGCGCGGGAGCACCACGGCGTCGTGCTCGAACTCGTTAGTGCCGAGGAGCTTCACGAAGGTTTCAAAAGAAAGATGCAACTTCTCCATGGCGGCGGGGCCACTACATAGGGGTGACACGCACGACCGAGGCTCGACCTGTCCACGACGGTGCGCTGGCAGCGCGCTGTGTGGCCGGGGACCGCCTTGCGCAGCGAGAGCTCTTCGAGCTCCATCGCCGACACGTGCACGCGACCCTCTATCGCATCCTCGGCTCGAACAGCGAGATGGACGATCTCGTGCAGGAGGCCTTCCTCGAGATCTTTCGTGCGCTCCCGAGCTTTCGTGGCGAGAGCTCGCTCGGCACGTGGCTCGACTGCATCGCCGCGCGCGTGGCGTACCGCTTCCTCTCGAAGCGGCGGCCGGACAGCGCACGTCTCGAGCTCGTGCCCGAGATCGCTTCCGGCGATCCCTCGGCCGAGGAGCGCGCCATGACCCGCGAGGCGGCGCGAAGGCTCTATGCCGTGCTCGACCGGATCGAGCCTCGCCAGCGCATCGCGTTTACACTGCACGTGGTCGACGGGCGATCGCTTCGCGAGGTCGCCGAGGTCATGGAGGCCTCGCTCGTCGCCACGAAGACCCGGGTGTGGCGGGCGACGCGGGAAGTGCAGACGCGCGCCAGCAAGGATCCTCTGCTCGCGAGCTTGCTTCGGATGGGGAACGAGTCCTCGAGAGGGAAGAAGTGATGGCGCACCTCCGAAAGAAGCCCGAGATCGAGCCGCTCAGCGCGGACCGCTGGGAGCGCATCGAAGAAGAGCTCTTCGACAAGCTCGACGCGCCGGCGCAAAAGGCGCCGCGTGCGTCCGTCCGTCCGCGCGTGCGTGCTGCGTGGCCTCTCGTGCTTGCGGGTGCCGCGGCGGCGGCGGCGGCGGCGCTCGTCTGGCACGCGACGGTTCCGGCCCCCGCTACCGATCTCGGCCCCTCCCGATTCGCGACCCACGGCGATACGTCGCATGTCGACTTGAACGGCGCTTCACTCGACGTGAGCCCTGAGTCGGTGGTCGTCGTGAGCGGTGACGACGAGCGCGGGATGCTGCTCGTGCTCGACCGAGGCAGCGTGACGTGTGACGTGGCGCCACGGCACGGGCGAGCTCCGTTCGTGGTTCAGGCCGGCGAGGTGCGCGTACGCGTCGTGGGGACGCACTTCACCGTGCGGCGTGAAGGCGATTCCGCGAGCGTGGAGGTCGAACGCGGAACGGTCGAAGTCTCGGCGCACGGCGAGATCGCCCTGGTGACACAAGGCGAGAGCTGGCCGAGCGCGCACGCGGTGGCGCCGCGCGCGCCCGCGCCGGACCCTTCTGGTCCAGCGGAGCCAGCGCCCGCCGCCGCCAGCGCCGACGGCCCGACCGCGAGCGCGTCGGCGCGACCGTCTCCCGCGCGAGCGAAGCCCCAAACGTCCCAAGAGCTCTACGAGTCGGCGATGGAGATGGAGGTGCGTCGTCCCGATCAGGCGATGGCCATCTACCGCGATCTCGCGCGTGGCGAGGGGCCGTGGGCGGCGAATGGCCTCTACGCCGCGGGGAGGCTGGAGGCCGATCGCGGTCATCGCGCCGAGGCGCGCGCGCTCTTGAACGACTACTTGCTACGCTTCCCGCGGGGGACGAACGCCGAAGACGCTCGCCAACTGCTCAAGCGCCTGCTTTGACCGTGAGCCATCGCCATCGATCTCGCCGCGAACCTGCCTGAACGAGCGAGCTTCCGCCGCGTCGTTGCCGTTGCCGTAGCCCTTCTTTGGGTTCTGACGGCGGGGGAGGTGCGTGCCCAAGAACGTCAGGTCGCCGTGGTGAACGGGGAGCCCGTGCTCGTCGAAGCGATGTCGCGCGCGCTCTCCCCGTGGAGCTTGCGTGTGGTCCTCGTGACCGCCGAGCACTACCCCGTCGACATGGCGGGGGCTTTGGGGCGCGCGCACGAGATCGCCGCCACCTCGCCTGCAGCGGCGGTCGTTTGGATCACGTCGGTGCAAGGCGGCGGAGCGAGCGACTCGCTTTGGCTGTACGACGCTGCGACCGAGCAGATCGTGGTTCGTCCGCTCACGACGCCGGGCCCGCTGGACGAACCGACGGCCGCCGCGATCGCGCTCTCGGTCAAGACGCTGCTGCGTGCCACGACGGTTGCCCCCGAGAAGGAGCAAGTCGCGCGGGAGGCTGCTCCGGCGGCGTCGACCGCGGCGACGTCTTCGCCGCCGGCTCCTCCGGTAGAACGCTCGCCGGACCTCAGGACGGCGCCGCAGGAGCGTCCAGCACCTCCGGCCGTGACGCGACTGCGCCTGGAGGCGTCGGTGGGGCTTCGAGCGCTGGCGCGCGACACGCTGCGCGTCGAGCCGCGCCCCGGGGTGGCGCTCAGCTTCTGGCCGAGCGTGCTCCGAGCGCGCCTCGGACTCGCCGTGAGTGCTTCGGGTGGGCCGGGGGTCTCCCTGCAGACCAGTCGATTTGCAGGGAGCTACTCCGACCTGACGCTAGGCGGTGGCGGACGCCTTCGTGTTCCGCTGCCTCCCGTGGAGTTCGAGCTCGGGCTCGGCGCCGCCGCTCACTTCACGGGGATTCAGGGGGACATTCGCGCGCCGAACATGCACGCGAGCGCGAGCCAGGTCGATCCGTCGATCGACTCCACCGCGACCTTCGTCGTCCCCTTGAGTGGTCGCGTGGATCTCGGGCTCACCCTCGGGCTCTCGTACTTCTTTCGCTACCAGAGCTACTTCGTGGGGACGGAGCCGGTCTTCGCCGTGTCCCCCTTCGAGCCCAGCACGGCGCTCCGCTTGGCCGTCACCCTCAACTGATCGGGTCACGGTCCCACCGCGCGAGGCCACTACGTCGAGGATGCGCCGCAGATCGGCCTTGATGTCGTCGGCGTCCTCGAGGCCGACCGAGAGGCGCACGAGGCCGTCCGTGATGCCCACGGCGAGTCGCTCTTCGGTGGTGAGGCCGTAGAAGGACATGAGCGCCGGCTGCTCGATGAGGCTCTCCACGCCGCCGAGCGAGGGGGCGATGGTGAGGAGCTCGCACGCGTCGAGCGCGCGGGCCGTCCCTTCGAAGTCGGCGCGCAGCTCGAACGTGACGACGCCGCCGAAACCCGACAGCACGCGGCGCGCGACGGTGAAGTCGGGGTGGCTCGCGAGCGCCGGGTAGAACACGCGTTGCACCTCCGGTTGCTCTTCGAGCCAGAGCGCGAGGGCGAAGGCCGTCTCGTTCTGTCGCGCGACACGCAAGGGGAGCGTCTTCAGACCGCGGAGGAGCAGGTACGCCGCGTGCGGATCGAGCACGCCGCCGAGCACGTCGCGCGCCTCGCGTACGAGCGAGACGAGGCCCGCCCCGCCGGTGACGACGCCTGCGAGCAGATCGTTGTGGCCGCCGAGGTACTTCGTGCACGAGTGGAGGACGAGGTCCGCGCCTTGTTCGAGCGGGCGTTGATTCACCGGCGTGGCGAAGGTCGCGTCGACGAGGATCTTCGCGCGCTTGTTCTCGGTGGCGTCGCGCGCGCGCGCGAGGGCCGGGAGGTCGACGACGCGAAGGTACGGATTGGTCGGCGACTCGAGGAGCACCACGCGCGTGTTCGGCTTTATCGCGCGGGCGATGGCTTCGGCGCTCCCTGTCTCGGCCACGGTGCTGGTCACCCCGAAGCGCGCCAGTGTCTTGGTCACGAAGGCGCGCGTGCGCCGGTAGCAATCGCCGCCCAAGACCACGTGATCTCCCTGCGAGACGAGGGCGAAGAGCGCGCTCGTGATGGCGGCCATTCCGCTGCCGAAGAGCACGGCATCGTCGCCGCTGTCGAGCGACGCGAGCTTGGCTTCGGCGGCGCGCACGGTGGGGTTTCCGTAGCGGCCGTACTCGTCGCGGGTGGTGCGCCCTTCGAAGTGGTCTTTGAGCTCGGCGCTCGAAGCGAAGGCGTAGGTGGCCGTGCACGCGATGGGCGTGGTCACGGCGTCGAAGGCGTCCTTGCGCGGCTGCCCCGCGCGTACCGCGCGTGTGGCGAGCCCCGGTGTCGTCTTCTTCGGGGGAGCGGACTCTCGAGTGTGCGTCGTCATGGGCGAGACCTTTCTCGCCCACCGATCACCTTTGGCCAGATCGACGGTGCACGCGTCGCGCGCCTCGTCGAACGTCCCAACGGCTTAGGGTGATATTTCTAACGCGCGTCACCCAAGGTGGGCGAAAGGCCGCGCGGCCCCTTCGAGCCATGATGGCTCTCCGAGACCCGGTGAAGGTGACAGCCCCGCGCCGCCCCGTCAAGATGGACGCCGCCCGATGGCGCCGGACCTCGCGAACCAGCCTCCGAAGCTCGGCACGTGGCTCGTGACCGGCACTCCCGTCCTCCTCGTTGCGGGGGCAGTTCTCTTTTGCGGCCGCCTCGTTCTCTACGCCGACAATTACCCGTCCTTCGACGTCGTCGTCCCCGTTTCATCCGAAGTGAAGCGGGAGTGTCTCGTCGCCGCCGAGCGCGACGCCTTCGGTGCGTCTCACGTGCGGGCCACCGAGTCTCTGGGACTCACGATCGAGCACGCTGCCTGCCTCACTTCCGCCCAGGATCGAGCCACGCACCTCACCTACGGCTTCGGCGTGAGCGGAGGCACCGCGTTCCTCGAGGTTGGCTCGCAGTGGAACCCGAACCTCCGGCTTCGGCCCGAATGCGTCCCCGCGCTCCGTCACGAAATGCGACGCGCCGTTCGCGCATACCTCAACGCGTGCGACCCGAAGCTCGCCACTTCCTGGACCTCCACGTGCCACCTCGGGGGCCCGCTTCTCCCCGATTCGCGATGTCCCGACATCGGCCGCGCCACCGATCCCGAGTAGCGTCGAGAGTGCAGCGCGCCCGCGATTCGCGCCGCCCCCGCCCCGTCTCCCCCGCCAGGCGGTGCCAGTAAATCGCGCGCGAGCGCCCGCGAGCGCGCGCCGCCGATAGGCGAGCGGGGGGAGGCTCGCAGCTTGCTGCGAGGGGGGACGGCACGTCCCCCACTAGGGTTGGCAGATCCCTGAGGTCAATCTCGGGGCGAAGCCACGAGATTCGGCCTCAGGAGATCTGGACGTTCACGAGCCCGTTGATCGCGCCGCCGCGGTAGAAGTCCTGCACGCGACGCATGTCGCCCTTCGCCACCGCGTAGGCCGCCGCCGCTGCCGCCGCTTGCGCGGTGTTGGCGCTGGCTTGGCCCGCGACGATGTTGCCCGTCGCCGGATCGAAGCCGTTCACGCCGCCGCCGGCGGTGATGCCGCCGAACCAGCCCGTCTTCAAGTAGCCGTTGCCGAAGACGTAGAGCCAGTTGGAGTTGCCCGGCGTGTTGTCCGGCCAGCCGCTCTTGTTGAGCGGGTTCTTCGGCGTGTCGCCGTGCACCGTCATGACCACACCGTCGGCGAGCGTCTTCGAGCACCCCGAGGGGTCCGGGACGTTGCCGCAGTCGGCCATGAACGCGTCGAAGATCTTCCCCAGCTGCGCGACGCGCTGCACGGTCGCTTGCATGCTGTTGAACGCGCCGTGCGGGTCGTCACGGAACGCCGGGATGATGAGCGACGACGTGAGACCGAGCTTGAACGCCTTCACCGCGGTGATGAGCGCGTGGGCGATCTCGACCACGGCCGTCGCGGTGCCTCCGGTGATGCCGTAAGCCGCGTCGTCCGCCGCCGTGGGCTTCAGCTGATCGGAGAGGTTCTTCCCTAGGAGGTTCGCGGCCACCTTGCCGGTGTCCATCGAGCGCTCCATCGTCTTGCGGCCGGCGGCGGCGTTCAGCCCGAGGAACGCCTTGTAATACGCCTCGTTCAGCGAGGCCGCCTTGGGGGTGTTCAAGAGCGTGCGCGAGGCGGCGCTGTTGAAGAGATCGACGAGCCCCGCTGAGTTGGCGACGGTGGCGATGCCGGGCGCGCCCGGGGCCGCGCCGTACACCGTCGGGTTGATGCCGATGACGGGGAGGAGCGTCGGGTTCGCCTGCTGGATGGCGGCGATGGCCGCGATCATGCCGACGCCGGTGCCGATCGTCGCCGAGCTCGCCGGCTGGTTCGTGTGCGTCTCGTTCGTCCCCGCCATGAAGGCGGAGATCTGCTTGTTCTTGCCGAGCGTCTGGAACGGCGACTCCGGCGCGTAGGCGAGCGGCTTGTCGGTCGCCGCGTCGGTCGCCTTCGTCGCGTGGTAGGCGAAGTTGGCGTTCCCCGCCTTCGCGATCTCCGTGTGCGGCCAAATCAGCTGGAACCAGGCGAAGCCGCCGTTCCCGCCGATCAGGTGCACGGAGCGATTGGTCGACGAGCACGCAGCCGAGTCGGCGAGCGCGACGCCCGCCGATCCCGACAGCGCGTCGAGGAAGCGCGCGCGCTCGAGGCCGAGCACGGCGCCTACGGTCGCCGCCCAGCGCAAAAACTCGCGACGGCCCGGCCCACGAAGATCCTTCAAACGATGGTCAGCCATGGTCCTCTCCTCGTCACTCGCAGGTATGGGCCGCTTGCAGGATCGACGCGATGGCGATCTGTTGCCCGTTGGCGGGGGTGAGCCCGTTCGACACCGCTTCCTTCACCGCCTGGTTGGCGAGGAAGACGTGCGCGTCGGTGGCCGGCTTTCCCATGAGACAGGAAATGCCGTCGGACGTGAAGTTGCCGTTCGCGTCGAGCAGTTGAACCTGCGGACACGCGGTGCTGTTGGCGATGTTCGCCTGAATCTCCCCCGCCGCGGCGACGAAGATGTCGAACTCCTTGGACACCGCCGCGGTCGACGCGACGATGGCCTCCGGCACGCGACCGCCGTAGTTCGCCACGCCGAGCGCCGAGCGGCCCGTCGAGTAGAGCTGGCCGGCCGAGTTCGCGGTCGTGTTCTTGATGTTCACGCCGCGGCTCGCGAGGATGTTCCCCAAAGAAGCGTAGGGGACCTTCGCGCACGAGTGGAGCCGCGCGACGACCTCGGGGGTGCCGACCTTGGTGTCGTCGTCCCGCTTGGTGCCGGGATCGGTGAGACCGTTGTCGCCCGTGTTGGGGTCGTTCTGGTGGTTCTGCGTGTTGTCACCGGCGGCGAGCGAGTTCGGGTCGACCGACTGATCGTCTCCGCTGAGCGAGTCTTGCGCACCGTTCGAACATCCGAGGGATGTGAAGGCCGCGAGAGAGAGGGCGAGGGCCGCTCCGGCGTACTTGAATGCGACGCTGTTCATGGCTGTCTCCTCCTTCTCCTAGAACTTCACGTAGTCGTCGGAGGTGAACACCTGCCGAATGACTGCCTTGAGCTTCATGCCCCCCTCGTTGAACGCAGCGACGTAGGGGTCGGTGACGACATCGGGCACCGGCGCGAGGTCGTTGACGATGTCGCCGCGCGACATCGCCCAGTTCCACACGCGGTTGACGGCGCAGCGCGCCACCGCCGGGTCCTTGGCGATCTCCTTGCCGTAGGCCGGGAGATCGGCGACCGGCGTTCCGCCGTTGCGCCAGTAGAACTGCTGCCCCGCGGGGAGCCAGTCTTGGAGCTGCGAGGTCGGGTTGCCCGTCGACGGGGTCATGACCTTGAACGCCGTGGCGTTGTAGGCCCCCTTGTCGTCGAAGTGCGCGAAGAGCGGCGCCTGGTGGTTCATCGTCGTGTGGCAGTTGGCGCAGATGACGGCCGACGTGTCTTGGAAGTTGATGCGCGCCGTCTGGCCGCCGGCGATGCTGTTGAAGTCCCACGGGCTCGTGTACGCGCCCGCGCCCATGGGCGTGGGGGTGGAGCCGAACTCGGTGGGGAACTTCGAGCAGACGAAGGTCTCTTGAACGAAGCGAACGCGGCGGAAGGCCATGTTCGCGTAGTACTGCGCCATGATGCCGGGGTCGGTGAGGAGACCAGCGGTGGGCGCGCCGTTCGTGCAGTCGGCCGGCGTGAAGGTGTTGTTGGCGAAGGTGGGGCAGGTGCCGTTCGCCGCGGTGAAGAGGTCCGTGTACGGGCGGTCACCGACGACGACCGAGGCGGCGAAGATGGCCGCAGTGTCGAAGCTCGGCATCCCTTGCGCCGGCGCCCCCTGCTGACCGGTCTTCAAGGTGTCACGCCACCATTGAATCTGCTGCGCGGCGAAGCGCGGATCGGCGAGCAGCGCGTCGATCTTCGCCTCGTACACCGCCTTGCCGCCACCGGCGACGGCCTGGATGTCGGCGAGGGGAGGGAGCGAGCCGACGAGCTTCATGCTCGCGGTGCGAAGCGCTTCCCCGTAGTCCACCTTGCGCTGATCGAGCGTCGCCTGGCTCGTGCCGTTGTCGGCCGCGGCCCCCTGCGTGCCGCCACCGGGCGCGTTGTTGTTGTTGTTGCTCGTGTTCCCCGGATCCGGGTTCCCGAGAGAACCGGGGTCCGAGCTCCCCGAGCTCGAGCACGCCGACGCGAGTACGGCGAGTCCGATTGCGGTGAGCGTGAGAGCGCTCCTCTGCAACGTGCTCGATCGCATCGTGACCTTCCTTTCGTGTGCCTGCCGGTTCTTCATGGGCGTCTCTTCTGTCTTCGGGGCGTTCGGTTTTCGTGCTTTGGGGGCGCGCGCGGTCACTCTTTGTTGATCCACGCGAGCATGCTGGTGACGAACTGCGAGTTGGGAGCGAGGTTCTTTCCGCCGCCGTGCTGGAGGTTGTTCCCAGTGGTCGGGGCGAGGATGATGGCGCTGTTCGGCTTGTCGGCGAGGTTCACCTTGGTGAGCACCTGCGCGCACGCCGCGTTGTTGTCCTTGCCGACGTTGGACATGTCGACGGCGCCGGTCGCGCCGCCGTTCTGCCCTTGGTGACAACCGAGGCAACCGTTGCCTTGCAGCGCGGGGACGGCGCTGGCCGTGAAGTCGTTCGGCGACTTGCAGCCGCCGCCGGTCGTGCCGCCGTCGCCGCCGGTCGTGCCGGCGACGAGCTTCGTCATTTCGATCTTGAGCTTCGCGCCGTCTTGCCAGTTGAAGAGGTAGAGCGTGCCGTCGCCGAGCTGCGCGGTCTTTCCCGCGCCCACGGTCTGATCGAGGTTCGAAAAATGGTCGCTCACGTCGGGGACGTCCGCGCCTTGCGTCGGCACCATCGTGAAGATGGGATGCACGATGTGGACGCCGGTCGCCGCCGGGCTGACGAGCATCAGGCTCGTGAGCTCGACGACGGTGCCGCTCGAGAGCTTGGTGATCGTGGCGTTGAAGGTGAGCTTCGCGCCGTCGACGCCGGTGCCGGCCTTGGTGATGTCGACCGTGTTGACGCCGTCTTGAAGATCCTGCGGGTCGGTCGCGGGGAGCTGCGTGTTCTCGAGGACGAGCGCCTCGGCGTTCAGCCAGTCGGTGACCTTGCCGCGGAGATCGGCGTTGGCTTCTTCTTGCAGCGATCCGCCGAGGTGCACCGGCTTCGTGAGCAGCTTGCTCGCGTAGACGTCGGCGCCCACGATCCCCGGGTACGCCTTGATCGACTGGTACGCGGGATCCTTCAACCACGTGGGCGCGTTGCCGGTGGTGCCGGTGATGTGACAGCCGCCGCACTTGTCCTTGAGCGGAGCCTCGACCGTGTCGTGAAAGAGCTGCTCGGCGCGCGCGGCCTGCTGCGCGACGGTGCCTTGTCCGGTGGCCCCGCCGTCGCCCGTGCCGCCGCCGCCGCCGCCGAGATCATCGCCGAGCATCCCCTGGTCGCCGTTCGAACAGGCCGCCGCTGCGCCCACGAGGAGGAGGAGCGCGCCGATGCCCCATTCCTTCTTGTTCTTCAGGTGTTGCAGCGTGCTCATTCCTAGGCTCGCTCCTCTTCATGCAACTGCAGCGCCAGATGGAACCCCCCGGAACTTCGAACAATCTGCTGTCCGACATCACCCGCCTGGGGCACCTGGATCGGCGCGACACCATGTGGTTCTGTCCATGTCCGTGATCCGAATGATCCGGGCGCTCCCTTTTGCCGCCGAATTCGCCGGCAAGAGCACAGGATCGTTTCGATCCTCCCGACCTTCGTCGTGCGGAGACCTGTCGCAGGGGCGCGTTCCTTTCGGCAGGTCGCGCCGGGCGGAGGTGGACGATTGTCGACAGACGAAGGCGAGCGCGCGTGACCTACGTCAGCGTGCACCCGCGTCCAGCTTCTCCCGAAGGATGCGCGCCGCCTCGCGGTATGCAGGGTTCTGCGGGTTCTCGGTCGCGAGTTGATCGTAGAGCTCCGCCGCCTTGGCGAAGTTCCCTTCGGCCCACGCGTCGGCGGCCATGCGCTCGGTCGTACGCTTCGTCGGCGCCGCGGGCGGTGCCCCCGTGCTGCCGGCGTCCTTCTCCGGCTTCTCCGGTTTGTCGGGCGTCTTGCTCGAGGTGTCGGCGGTCGCCGGCACGCTCTCCGCGCCTGCGTCCATCGCCGCCATCGGCGTCGCGCCCGCGTCGACCGGGCCGACCATGACGTTCGGCGTGGAGCCGCTCGGGGAAGGGATCGGGGCGCTGCCGCTCGGAGAAGCAGAGACCGAAGGCGCGGTCTTCACCGGCTGCGGCGGCGGCGGATCGTCGAAGAGAATGAAGCAAGCCGCCGCGAAGGTGAACGGCGCCATGATGTAGAGCGCGCGGCGGATCGGCGGGAGCGCTTCCCACTCCGCTTTGAATTTCTCCCAGCCCTTTTTGCCGGCGCCGGGATCGGTCGGGGTGGTGCCGCCGGGCGAGGTACCGCCCTGCATACCGGGCATCATCCCTGGCATGCCAGGCATCCCCGGCTGCATGGGCATTCCGGGCTGCATCATCCCCGGCATCCCTTGCATGCCCGGAGGCATCTGCATCCCGGGCTGCATCTGCATCCCCGGCGGCATCTGCATGCCGGGCTGCATCGGCATCCCCTGCATGCCCGGGGGCATCCCCTGCATCTGCATCGGCATGCCGGGCATTCCCGGTTGCATGCCCATCATCCCCTGCGGAAACTCCATCGCCGGAGGCATCGGCTGCACGGGGAACGGCGCCGCGGGGGTCCCCGCCGCAGGGCGCGGAGGATCGCCGGGCATCCCTTCGATGGGTGCGAAGCGCGTCGACTCGTCGTCGGCGCGGTTCACGAACGCTCCGCCACCGGGGACGAACTGCGGCTTCGCCATCGGCACCGGTGCGAGCGGCGCCGCCACCGTGTCGTCGCCGTCGTCGTACACCGCCGGGGTCTCGTCGCGATAAATGAGCTCGACCTCGCCGAAGGCGATCGCGCTCGGCGCGCGGACCTCGGTCCACGCCGCCGCCACGCGGTGCTTGTTCACCGAGAGCGGGGACTTCTCGTCGGCGCTCTGGACGTACAGCGCCTTGCCGTCGAAGTAGACGTACCCGTGCACCTCGAGCACACCGCCGCCCTCGATCCGCCACATGCCGGCGGTACCGATGCTCGTCGGGTCGAGCACAGTGCCCTGCTTCAGGCTGATCGAGGAGGGTTCTCCTCGGCCGGACCGAAGCTCGAGAATTCGAGGGCCGTCAGCCATGGCTGCGCGAGTGGGCTCCTCCGCCGCCGCTGCTTCGCGCAGCGTCGTAAATGCACGCGGGGAGCTCGAGCCCATGCTCGTGCACCTGCTCGATACAGCGCGGCACGACCCCGCTCGGGACGATCTTGCTGATGATCTGCCCCTTTTGGTCCATGCCGTCGTACTGGCGAACGAAGATGTCCTGCACTTGATACTGGCTCGTGTTGACGTCGAAGCCCAAGACCTCGGTCACGTGCGTGATTTTGCGCGACCCATCTTGGAGCCTCGAGACCTGCACAATCAAGTTTACAGCGGACGCGAGCTGAATGCGTAGCGCCACGAGCGGCATATCGATGTCGCTCATCATTGCCATGGTTTCCAGGCGGCTCAGCGTGTCGCGGGGGTAGGTGGCGTGGAGCGTGGAGAGGCAGCCGCCGTGACCGGAGGTCATGGCCTGGATCAGGTCGAGCGCCTCGCCGCTTCGGATCTCTCCCACGACGATTCGGTCAGGGCGCATGCGGAGCGTGGCCTTGAAGAGGTCGCGAATGCTGACGAGGCCGCGTCCTTTGGGATCCGCCGGCCGCGCTTCGAGCTGAACGACGTGCTCGCGCTGGAGCTGGAGCTCGCGCGAGTCCTCGATGACGACCACGCGCTCTCCCCCGGGGATGAAGGACGAGAGGGCGTTGAGCATGGAGGTCTTCCCCGAGCCGGTGCCGCCGGCGACGAGGATGTTGAGCTTGCTCGCCACGAGGGCGTGGAGCGCGCTCGCGACGTCTTCGGTCAGCGCGCCGAAGTTGATGAGACGCTCGACGGTGAGTGTCTCCTTGAAGAAGCGACGAATGGCGATGGCCGGGCCGTCGGGCGCAGCCGGCGGCAAGATGGCCTCGACGCGCGATCCGTCGGGGAGGCGCCCTTCGAGGATGGGCCTCTGCGCGTCGGCGAACTTACCGAGGTACTGCGCCAGGTTTCGGAGCGCCGAGGTCAGGTGCTCGACGCTCTCGAACTTTGCGTTCGTCAGCGTCAGCTGTCCTTTCTTCTCGACGTAGATCTGGCTCGGGCCGTTGATCATCACCTCGCTCACGGCCGGGTCGTCCAGGAACGGACGGATCGGCGCGAAGAATTGGAGCAAGGTCTCTTCGAAGACTTCTTTCGGGATCTCACCAACGCTCATTGGGGCACGCTCTCGAGCAAGGACGACTGTGCTTCTTCTGCGTGAGGGCCTCGCGGCTTCAAGCGCAGATACTCTCGGAAGTGCCGGTCGGCCGACACGGGGTCTTCGTGATTTTCGCGCATCAGGACCGCGAGCGCAAAGTGCGCATCGGCTTCCTCGGGCTCGACCTCGAGGACCTTCTGGAACTGGGCCCGCGCGTCCTCGGTTTGGCCTACTGCGGAGTACAAGGTCGCCAAGACGAAGCGCGTGGCCGTGTCGTTGGGGTGCTTTCGCAGGTAATTCTCGGCGTATTGGATCGCCGACTGGTAGTGCTTCTCCTCGACGCACACGCGCATGAGGAGCGGCATGACCTTCTGCTCGTCGGCGCCGCGCTCGAGCGCTGCCGCCAAGTATTGCTCGGCGCGGGAGAGATCGCCCACCGAGGCGAAGCCCTTGGCCATGGCGATGAGACGATCGGGGTCCTGCTCCTTCTGGAAGGTCGCCAGGTTCTTCTTCATTTGATCGCCGCGCGACGACGCGCACCCCGGCGCGGCGAAGACGGCGAACGCCCCCGTCAGCACGAGGGCGAGCGGACGAGCACGCGGGCGGGGAAGAGCCCGCGCGATCACGTCGTCGGCCGACCGAGCTTGAGTTTCAGCTTGCGATCGAGGTTCGAAAGCCATGTCACGTAGTCCCCCTGCTTCCCCTCGGTGAACTGCAGGAGGATGCGGACCTCGGTCCTGGCGTTCTGCAAGTCGTCGATCGAGAGCGCGTGCTCGAGACGCACGCGGTGGGTGCGGTAGTCGTCGTTGATCTCTTTGCGGAGCGCCGCGGCGGCGCCGGCGGCGTCGGTGGCGGCCGCTTGATCGCGCGCGACCTTGTAACAAGACGAGGCGAGCTCGTAGAGCGGCACGGCGGCGATGCCGTCCTGCACGTGGAACGGACGACGCTCGCGCTTGGCGTCGGCCACAGTGTTGCGCTCGCGCGCGAGGGCCATCGCCTGATCGGGGTTCTGCTGCGGGCACTGATCCACCGGTGCGCCCCAGAGCTCGGGCGCCTCGCGGGGGATGACCGAGTCCGCGGCCGGCGGCTCGGTGAACATGAGAAAATACGCGCCGCCGCCGACGACGACGAGCGCGACGAGGCTCATGGGGCTCAAGCCGCCCTGCTTCTTCTTGACGACCTGGCCTTGGCCTTGGACACCCTCGGCGAGCGCGACGGTGATCTGGTACTGGCCGATGCCGAGCACCGCGTCCGCGGGGAGCGGCCCCTGCGTGAAGGGGACGTTGTTCACCGTGGGCGGCGGCTGGAACGACAGCGCCTGCACGAAGATGCCCGCCGCACCGAGCTGGATGAGCACGTGCTCGACCGCGGCTTGATCGAGGGGGAGGCGGATTTCGCAGTGCGCGCCGCTGCCGATGAGCACGCGCTCCGACTCGATGAAGAGCTGATCGATCTGGCCCGTCGGCTGACGGATCTGAAATCTTAGAACGCTCACAGAACGTGCCTCCTCAATTCAGTCCGCCGCTGATGGTCATGAGCGCCGGGCCGAGGATCATTCCCATGATGCAACCGAAGATGAGCATCAGGGGGCCGACGATCTTCACGCCGGCCTTGGCCGCGAGCTCCTCGGCGCGCACGCTGCGGCGCTGGCGCGAGACGGTCGCTTGGATCTGAAGGACCTCGGACACCGGGTTGCCGCGCTCTTCGGCCTGCACGACCGAGCCGACGAACTCTTTCACCGTGTCGATGGGCGCGCGGCGCGCGAGCTCGAGCAGCGCCTCTTTGCGCGTGCGGCCGAGGTTCAAGGTCTGGAGGATGAGCGTGAGCTCCTCGACGAGCGGGTCGTCGGGGTTCGACGACTTCTCGATGACCTGGCGCACCGCGCCGGGAAAATCCAACCCCGCGCCCATCGCCAGCGACATGAGGTCGATCACATAAGGGAGGCCGCGCCCGATGTTCTTGAGCCGCTCCTCGGCCGCGCCCGTGACCTGCATGTACGGCATGATCGCGCCGACCAGGCCGAAGGGGAGCATGAGCACGGCGCCCGACCCGGCAACGAGGCCGAGGACCCAACCGGCCAAGAGGCCCCCGATGAACGAGAGCACGCTGAGCGCGGCGAACTCGTCGGCGGTGAGGCCGAGGTAGTCGCCGGCGAGAGCGATTTGCTCGTCGATCTTCTCGCGCGCTTCGTCGGGCACGATGCCGGAGAGACGCACGCCGAGCCAGCGGACGAACGGCTCGATGCCGGCCCACGACTCGTTGTTGGCGACGACGCGCTGGCGCTTCAACCCGCGGAGACCGAGGCGGCTCGCGACCTTCGTCGGGGAGCTGCTGACGACGAACACCGCCATGAAGATGCCGACCCCGACCACCCCCAGGGTCAGGTACCTCATGATGATGAGTTGAAGAGAGAGGTGCGGCATGGCGTCGTGACTCGTGAGGCGCGGAGCGTCAGATATCGACCGAGAGGACCTTGCGGGCGAGGACGAGGGCGCTCACCCACATGCCGCCGCAGAAGAAGAGGACGAGGTACCCGGTGATGGTCTTCGTCATCGGGATGAAGTAGCCGGGCCACGTGTAATTGAGGGCGAAGAAGAGCGCCGCCGGCAGGGCGCCGAGCACCCAGAGCTGCATCTTCCCCTCGGCGGTCTTCGTGCGGAGCACGCCCTCGAGGCGGGCCATCTCGCGGAGCGAAGCGGCGGTGGTCTCGAGGACCTTCGGCAAGTTGCCTCCGACCTGACGGCCGATGAGGATCGCCGAGAGCGCGGTGTCGAGCGGGCGGCTACCGACGCGCGCCGCCATGTGGAGGAGGGCCTGGTCGAGCGTGCTGCCGACCTTGATCTCCTTCACGCAGAGCTCGATCTCCTGCTTCATCGGGTCTTGCAGGATCTGCACGACGGACTGGAACGCCGCGCCGATCGAAGGCGTGGACTTGAGCGCGTTGGCGAGGGCGGTGATGAAGCCGTCGAGCTGATTCTCGATGAGCTCGACGCGCTCGCGGCGCATCTTCTCGACCCACGCCGTGGGGCCGATGATGATGCCGATGATGATCGCGCCGTAGAAGGGGACGCCGACGAGCACCTGCGCGAGCGCGATGAGGAAGATCCCCGCGACCTGGCCGAGGGCGATGGTGCTCCCCTTCGTCCAAATGAACTGCGGGCGGAGCTTGCGCTCGAGCGACGAGGTGTAGCGGCTGAAGTAGCGGTAGCCGATACCGGCGGTGTCCGAGACCATCGCCCACACGGCGATGAAGATCCCGAGCGCGCTGAGGGCGATGCTCCCCGTGCGCAGGAGCTCGAGGGTGACCGTGCCGTTGAGACCGCCGAAGGAAGGGACCGCCGCCAGGTTGGCCACGCTCATAGGTACTTCTCCCCGCGCTTCACGAGCCCCATGACGATGAAGTCGTTCAAGTAGGAAGGCAGGTACCCGGTCGCGCGGTACTCGCCGACGACCTTCCCTTTGGCGCCGGTCCCGGTGCGAATGAACTCGAAGATGGGGCGCATCTCGATGCTCCCCTCGTCGTTCACGCCGATGACTTCGCTGATGGCGCTCACGCGGCGCGAGCCGTCGGAGAAGCGCGACTGCTGCACGATGACGTGGACCGATCCGGCGATCTGATCGCGGATGGCGCGCACCGGGAGATCGACGCCGGCCATGAGGACGAGGGTCTCGAGGCGCGAGATGGCTTCGTCCGGCGAGTTGGCGTGGGTCGTGGTGAGCGAACCGTCGTGGCCGGTGTTCATCGCCTGGAGCATGTCGAGCGCTTCGCCACCACGACACTCACCGACGACGATGCGGTCGGGGCGCATACGCAGGGCGTTCTTCACGAGATCGCGGATCGTGTACTCGCCGCGCCCTTCGAGGTTCGCGGGGCGCGTTTCCAAGGAGACGACGTGCGGCTGCTTGAGCTGGAGCTCGGCCGCGTCTTCGATGGTGACGATGCGCTCCTCGGCGGGGATGGCGCCGGAGAGGACGTTGAGCAGCGTCGTTTTTCCCGAGCCGGTACCGCCGGAGATGACGATGTTCCTCTTGGCGATGACGCTTCGCACGAGGAAGGTCGCCATCTGCTCGGTGAGCGCGCCGAAGCCGATCAGCTTGTCGAGCGTGAGCGGGACCTTGGCGAATTTACGGATCGTGATGCACGACCCGCGGAGCGCGAGCGGCTTGATGATGGCGTTCACGCGGGAGCCGTCCTTCAAGCGCGCGTCGACGAGCGGCGACGACTCGTCGATACGACGGCCGAGCGGCGTGACGATGCGCTCGATGACGGCGCGGCAGCGATCGTCGTCGGTGAAGCGCGTGTCGGAGAGCGTCAGCTTGCCGCCACGCTCGATGTAGATGGTGTCGGGATCGACGACCATGATTTCGCTGATGGCTGGATCGGAGAGGAAGCGCTCGAGCGGTCCCAGGCCGAGAGCTTCGTCGGCGAGCTCACCGATCAGCGCGTCGCGATCCATGTCCTGCGGGATGCGGGCGTCGATCTGCGCGATGATGCGGCGAAGGGCGTTAAGCACCTTCGGGCGCATCGAAGGATCGTCGAGCTTCGAGGCGTCGACGGTCGCGAGGTCCAAGTGCTCGAGGAGCAGCTTGTGGATCTCGCGTCGGAGCTGCGAGTCGCGGCGGCGCTTCTCCAGCATCGCCGGGCTCGTGACCGGCCCCTGCGAGAGGATCATCGCCTGCGCGGCGCTGGCGGCGCCGGTGGGCGCGTGGTTGATCTCCACCGAGCCCGAGGCCATCGGGTGGCCGCCGCTGACGCCGAGGGCGCCCATCGGGTGACCGCCCGTCACCATGTACTGCTGGCCGGTCCCGCCGTGGAGCGGATTGGCCCCTGTCGCGCCGAGCGGATGCCCGCCCGTCGTACCGAGCGGGTGGCCTCCGGTCATGCCCATGGCGTTCGGACCGCGTGGCGCGGGGGCGCTCGCTCGTGCCGCCGGCGGCTTCGAGTGCTTCGGGACCGGCGAGCCCGGCTGATAGAAGTAGACCGTGCAGTTGCCGAGGACGATCGGCGTACCGAAGGGGACGTCCACCGCCTGACGGCGCAAGAGGACGTCGCCGGCGAGGGTGCCGTTGGTGGAGACGTCCTCGACGCGGATCGTCGCCGGCCCGACCTCGACCACCGCGTGCTGGCGCGAGATGAGATCGCTGTCGATGCGCAGCACGCACTGCGCGTGGCGGCCGATGGTGATGGGCGCGCCGGTCGGCAGTACCTCGTTACGCTCGCTCCCGTCGTCCGCGTGCACGAGCACCTGGACGTGATTCCCCATGGGGCGTGCTTGGTCGACGGGCCGTGCGCTCACCTTCGCTCCTTCGGCCTTCGGCTACTTCGTCGCCGAGGGCGGGGTCTTGTTGAACGAGTCCACGGCCTCGATGTTGCCCGAGTAGTCCTCGTAGGCGGCGAGCGCGTTCTTGATGACCTCGATCGAGGACTTGGGAACGGTCTCGATGATGCTCGGGATGATGAACACCGCGCCTTCGATCTCTTCGGCTTGATCCGCGTGGCTCCCGAAGAGGAGGCCGAGGACCGGGATCTGGCTCAGGCCCGGGAGGCCGTTCACGTCGTGACGCTCGTTGCGCGTGCGGATGCCCGAGAGGATGAGCGCTTGACCGAGCTTCAAGTTGACGAAGGTGTTGAGCTTCGTCGTGTTGCGGCCGGGGAGCGTGGTGCCGGTGACCGCCGGCGGCGTGAGATCCGACACGTCGGCGTCGAGCTTGATCTCGACCTCGCGCGTGGTGGAGTCGTAGCGCGGGAGCACCGTGACGTTCGTGCCGAACTGAATCTTGACGAGCGTGGCCTGGAGGCCGGTCGAGGAGATGAAGTTCTGCTCGCCGCCGCTGTTGAAGGTCGCTTCCGAGCCGTTCGACGAGATGACCGTCGACTGCTTGAGCACCTTCGCCCAGCCGTGGCGCATCGCGATGTCGAGCTCGGGGAGCGGCTGGTTGACGATCGAGGCCTGCGCCGTCGTCGTCGTCCCTTGGATGAAGTCGTAGGAGAACTGCGACTGGAGCACCTGCGAGTTGTTCACGGTGCCGCCGATGGAGGCCGGCCAACCGAGGCCCACCGCGTAGCTCGACGTCTTGTCGTATTGGACGAAGAAGAAGTCCAAGCGCACGAGCAGCTTGCGGTCGCTGCCGCCGCCGCCGGGCCCCTGCGTGACGAGCGACTCGACCTGACCTTGGTAGAGCGAGACGATCTGATTGATCTTCTTCATCTCGCTCTCGTTGGTCACCGCGCCTTCGAGGACGAAGCGCGCACCGACCCGCTTCAAGCGGACGCCGGTGAGACCGTCGATGAGCTGATTCACTTCCTTCTCGACCTGCGCCGGATCGCGCTGGAAGACCGAGATGGACCAGGTGACCTGGCTGCCGTCGTTCTTGATGAGGAGCAGCGTGGTCTGCCCCTGCTTCTTGCCGGCGATGATGAACTGCGAGCCGTCGGTCGTGAGGCGCACGTCGATGATGCCGGGCGAGCCTTCGGAGAAGTTCTTCACGTCCTTCGCCGAGAGGGTCTTCGTCTGGCCGATGGCGAGCGTGAGCTCCTCCATCGTGGCGTCGCCCTTTCCACCTGCCGCGAACGCGGGCGTGGTGGTGAAGGAGACCGCCGACATGGCGGCGAGAGAGATTGCTACCGCTGCTGCTGCGCGAGCGAGCTTCATTCCGATGGCCTTCCTCTTACTCACCTGGCGGAGTCGTCGATACGAATGGGACCCTGCACACCGCGGCGAATGCCCTTGATGCTGTCGCGGTCGGTGCTGTTGAGCAGGGAGTTGGACGAGATGTCGGGGATGCGCTCGGCGGTGCGCTGATCTTCCGGGTTGCGGAGGGCGACGGCGATGCGCCCCTTCTCCGCGGCGAGCGAGAGCAGCTGCGCCTCCGGGATGGTCAGGCTGAGCGTGAGCAGCGATTCGCGCTCCGCGTTCGGGCGGTCCTTGCTGTCGACGGCGTCGGGCGACGTCTCGAGCCCGGTGGCGAGCACGAGCACGCGCTGGAGGAGGACGACGGCCGCCTTGGCCTCGGCCCCCGGCGTGATGCCGCCGCCGTTGCCCATGACGCTGATGACGTCGACGTAGTCGCCGGGGCGGATGAGCGCGATGCTCGTGTCCTCGCGCGACGTGCGCACCGAGACGGCGCGGTTGCCCGGCTGCACCAAGGACGAGAGGTCGCGGCGCTCCTCACTCGAGGTGACGAGGTCGGTCCACATGAGCGTCTGTTGCGCCTGCACCGCGTTCCCCACACGGAGCCCGAGGATCTTCGCTTTCTCTACCTCTTTGATGGCGCGGTCCTCGACGTAGGCCTGGGGCACGTCGCGCGTCGCCACCATCTCTTCGGTGATGACCTTGCCGCGCTCGATCGGCTTCACCGCGATGAGGAGCTTGATTCGCTCACCGCCCGACGCCTCCGTTTCGAAGCGCTTTTGGTAGAGAAATAGGAGGAAAACCCCAAGCCCCGTGATGACCAGGGCGATGAGGAGCGCGCGTCGGTTCATGCAGCCGTAAGACTAGCTGCCTTTCCAGCGGCATGGAAGCCGACGTTCCCTGCGGAAAAAAACGGTAAGTGCTCTGTTTTTCCCGCTTGCGCTCTTGGCCGTGCCTCCCGTGGGAGCGCCCCTTCCGACCCCCGTCGCGAGGCGGGCGTCCCCGCGACGCGTCTTACTCCACCGTTTGCGGCAACACGCCGCGCTCGGGCGCGACCCCCATCTCGGCGAAGGACACGATGGTCTGTCCCTCTTTGTCCTTGCCGGTCGCCAGGGTGATCTGAACGTTCTCCTTCATGAAGACGCGCCCGAAGTCGTTCATGGTGGGCGGCGCGACGATGGTCCAGCCGCGCTGGTCCATCTGCTGATCGTAGAAGTCGACCACGGCCTTCGGCTCGGCGGCGGAGCGGTAGATGTGCACGCCGTAAGGCGTGCGCGACATATTTGCGCTGAGGAAGCGCTGCGAGCTCGGCGGGCGCGGGTAGTCGGGCGAGTCGGCGCCGGCCGCGTCGGCCCCCTTTTGCGGAACCAGCTTGCCGAGATCGAACGGCCCGTCGGTCCACGCCGTGAGGACGAACGCACCCTGCTTCTGCTCGGTGACGTACGCGTAGCGGAGCTGACCGAGCTTCGAGAGATCCTTGGTCTTCGTGAACTCGCGCATCGAGCCCATGAAGCCCTTCTGCGACTCGTCACGCGTGAGGCACACGACCACACCTTCGTGCGCGCGCTCTTGGCGAACCACGCCGAGGTCGGGGAGCGTGTGGTGATCGACCGTCGCCGCTTTGTCGAGCTTCGGGATCTCTTTCCACACGTCGGAGAACGCCGGGTTGTTCGCGCGGCAGTTCGCTTCGAAGCGATCGAGCACCGCCTTCATGCTCGAGGTCGTCGTCCCCGAGGAGACGAACACCGGCTGCCCGTTCATGACGAACTGGTGGTTTTCGCGCAAAAGGTCGGACATCGGGAGGAGCTGGTGCCCGACGGCGAACGACGACTCCGCCATGTCGGCGCGCGCCGAGTGCAGAGAGAGCGCGCCGACGAAGGTGCCGGCGACCGCGGCGTAGGCGATGACGCGCACCGCGCCGGCGAGACGGATCCCGCGCACGCCCTTTTGGGGCTTGAAGCTCGAACGCTTCCTCTTCATCCACAGAAGGAGGCCGATGGGCATCATGACGCGCGTCTCCTTAGAGAACCCCGGTCCGCCAGAAGGAGGACACGAAGCTCACGAAGCCGGTGAGCATCCCCACGATGCCTTCGCCGTAGTTCTCTTCGTTGCAGAATACATACGAGGTGCTGGCCGCCGAGCCGGTGTAGCTCGAGATGGTGGTCGTGGCGGTGGCGCCGGTGCTCGTCTTGCGCACGAGCTTCGACATGCCCTGCTGCTTCGCGCCTTGCGACGGGCCCGGGTCGATGACCTTGCTCTTCGTGTCCGCGGGCGGGTCGGGGACGTCGAGCGAGGTGCCCTCCTCGCCGCCGGACACGCAGCCGTGCGAGGCGTTGTCCCAGGTCTTCTGGCGCGCGTCGGCCATCGTGTAGAGCTTGGCCGAGTATTGCGCGCGGACGAACATCATCAGCCCGAAGAAGACGCAGAGCATCGGGAGGACGACGGCCGCTTCGACCATCGCTGCGCCTCGAGAGCCGAGCCTCTTTCGGAGCGCCTTGCGTGAAGTGTTGGTGCTCATCAGTGGTACGCCCCCATCTTCGGCGGGTTGGGATCGTCGGTGAAGTGCTTGCCGGCCGCGTTCTTCCCCGCGTTCACCGCGGTGTCGATGCCGCCCTCTTCCTTGATGAGGAAGGCGAAGGCCTTGCGCGTCCACTGTTGGCCCGAGCCGCCGAGGCCGCCGCCGTACTTCTGCGCGAGCTTCTGCGCGTTGGAGTAGAGCCCCTTGAAGGCCTTGCTCCCCTTGATCTGGCCGCGGAGCCAGCTCGTCACGTTGGAGCTCGAGAGGATCTGCCCGAGGTAGTCCTCGACCATGCCGCCGATGTCCGGCGTGCGGACGCGGCGGAGGCGCGCGCGCCACTTCACCGAGTAGGCGGCGATGGTGAGGTTCTGGATGCTCTCCGACGCGCCGTTGCAGTCGAAGTCCTCCCACTTCTCGCGGCAGTCCAAGTAGAACTCCGCCTGCGCGACGTACATGTCCGGCACCGCCGGCGCCGTGACGCCGAGGCCGCCTTGACCCTTGTTCGAAGCGAGCGAGACCTTGTTCTCCGAGGTGTCGCCGGAGTTGCCCGCGGCGGTCACGAAGTCGGGGTTCAAGACGAAGCCCCAGACCTGCATCCAGTCGGTGCCGTTCTTCCCCGGGTCCCACATCTTCTTCGCGCCCATGCCCTCCCAGGGGATCTCCTCCGAGGGGTTGCCGAGCAGGTCGAGGTCGATGTCGGTGCGCGGGCACAGAGCCGACTGCAGCGCTTTGCCGAGCTGGTCTTCGACGATGCCCCACACCGGACCGATGCCGAGGATGCTGCCGAGCACCGGGATCTTCTTCACGGTGTCGCGCAGCGCTTCGCCGACGTACTGCGCCGTGTGCAAGCACTCCTGCTTGAGCGACTCGTTCGTCACCGGGAGGCCGAGGCGGACGTCGATGCCCGTCCCGTTGAACTTCCCCTTGTCGGCGCCGCTGGTCGCCGACTTGCCGCCGCCCGAGTCGCTGAAGGGGTTGCCGCCGGTGAGGGCGAAGCCCGGGGCCATCGACGTGCTGAAGGCGACGCCGGTCTGATCGTAGTCGCTGCCGACCATGAGCCCCGCGGCGAGACCGCCGTAGGGCGCGCCCATCGCGACGGCAGAAGAGAGGATGCTCGCCCCCTCCACCGTCGTGCCGTAGAAGGCGCAATAACCGGCCCAAATCTCGTGGTAGGTGTCGTGGAACTCCTCGACCTCGGGCAGAAGCCCGTCGCAGATCTCGGGGATGCCGGTGAAGTCGGCGACGATCGTGAGCGTGGTGGCCGCGCAGATCTCGAGCGCGTGGCAGAGGAACACGAGCAGCGTGTCGATGACCGCCATGATCATGTAGAGCGCCGTCAGCGCGAAGATGATCAGGTTGATCGCGGCGATCATGTTCATGCCGCGCGCGTGCACCGTGGCCGACGAGTACGCGACGGCGTCCGCCGCCTCTTGCATGCGGTCGCGGAAGACGACCGCGTCGCCGATGCCGATGATGTACCAGAGCGACCCGATCAGAGAGAGACCCATGAAGAGCCCCATGATCATCACGGCTCCGCGGTCGTCGTGACTGAAGGGTTTTCGTTGGGCAATCATGGGGCTCTCCGAAAGAGACGAGGGGTCGAAAGGGGCCGACGGGTGCGCGCGCTCTACTCGAGCTTGTAGCGGGCCCCCTGCAGCGGCAGGGCGACGTCTTGGGTCATGCTGATCTTGCCGTTCGGGCAGACGATGGTGCGGCCGAGCGGGACGCCGCAGTTGAAGTCGGCGGTGGTCGTGGTGGTGACGAGCCCGTACTGCTCGCCGGCCTCGGTCGAGCTCGTGTGCACGTTGGAGAACATCTGCGCGTAGGGGGCGAGCGCCGCCTTCGCCGCGTCGGTGACGTCCGCCGCCGTGCCGTTGTCGCCCGGGTTCAGCTCGGGCTGGTTGATGACGACTGCGGCGCGCGCCGCGACGTTCGCCGCGTGCTTGAAGAGCAGGTTGCCGATGTAGAGCTGCGCGATCTGCGTGAAGACGAAGTAGCAGAGGAGCAGCGGCATGAGCGCCACCGCGAACTCGGCGAGCACCGCGCCGCGATTCGAACGTCGGATCATGGCGTCCTCCAGTGGAGCAGCGCGGTGATGACGACGCCGACGAGGATGGCGGGACCCATCCGGAACCAGGTCATCATCTCCTGCTCGATCGTCTGCTTCTTGTCCTTCGGCAAAAACGGATTCACGACGAGGAACATGGCGTTCTTCAGCGTGCGAAAGAGCTTCCCCTCGTAGGCGAGGCGGGCCGGCGCGATGAGCGCCGCGGCGAAGAAGCCGTACATCTCCGCCTCCACCCCGATGAGCGGGCGGCAGAGCGCGCCGAGCGCGGCGAAGAGCTTCACGTCGCCGCCGCCGATGGCGTCCTTGCGATAGAGCATCAGCGGGACGAGCCCGCAGAGGATGGCGCCGAGGATCGAGTAGGCCCCTTCCATGAGCGCCTCTTTCCCCGTGTGACCCGAGGCGAGCGCGCGGACCGTGTGCCCGATGGGGGCCACGCCGAGCACGCCGTAGGTCAGCCAGCCAGGGATCTCACCCGTCTTCCAGTCGGTCCAGGCAGCGATGCCGGCGACGAGGATGGCGGCGATGAGAAAGGGGAGCATGGGGCTCATCTCGCGTTCGATCTCCTGTCAGGGCCAGGCGCTGAGGACCGCGTCGCGGCCCTGCTGGTAGTTCTGCAACATGATGTAGCCGGCGCTGGTGATGCCCACGGCCGTAGGAATCGCGACCCCGACCAGGAGCAGCGCGTACTCCACGAGCACCGCCCCTCGAGCGTTGCGGCGGCGTTTGAGCTCACTCTTCGGACTGCCCATTTCGATTCCCTTCCATCCACCCGGTCGGTCCAAAAGCGCCGACCTCCAGCGTCTCCTATCCATCTCGTGTGCCAGCGGTTTTTTCCAGCTTGCCCCGACGCAGGGTGCCTCGCCGCCTCGGCAAAACGCCGTATTCTTTCTTACAATATTTTTTTACTCTCACAAGAAGAGATGCGCGCCTGGATCCTGGTTGGTCCAGGACTGGCGCTTGACCGATCCAGGAGTGGTTCTGAGCGCTTAGGTGGGATCGTGCGCGGATGTGCGCGCGCGACGGACCCGACCAACCCGTGCGCTGGCAGCTGTTCTTGCCAGGGCGGGCGAGCGCCTCACGCGCGCCTCAGAGGCGCTTCGGGCGCGGCGGACCTGCGTGGTAGACGACCTTCGCCTTCTCCACGTTGAACTTCACGTCGAAGGGTTGGATGTCGTCGCGCGGCTTCACGACGAAGGTCGCCGAAGGGCGCTGCGGACGAAGGCGCTCGAAGCGGCTGGTGTCGAGGGCGAGCTCGAACGAGTCGCCGGGGCGCATGGCGAGGAGCACGTGCGCCGCGCCCGAAGCGTCGGTCTGGCCGACCTGCTTCCCCAGGAAGATCACCGGGAGAAAGGGGCCGTTCTCCGCGCGGACCGCGACTACGACTTTGCGCACAGTGGGCGGACACGCCGCCGGATATTCGGGCAGCCGGTTGTCGCTGACGTGCCGCAAAATGATGGAGATCGGCTTCGTCGGCGACTGAAAGTCCGGCGGGCAGCGGACGAGGAAGTCGTACGACTCGCCTTCGTTCCCGTTGAGCGTGAGCTTCGCGCGGCCGTCGGCGCCGGTCGCGGTGATGCTCTTGCCGTTGCGTTCGATCGCCGCACCGGGGAGCGGCACGCCCGGGTCGCTCTCGACGCGGACCATGACCTCGAAGGGCGCAGGCGGCGGCTCTTTGAGGCGGTCGCACCCCGAGCCGAGCGCGGCGAAGGCGGCGAGGACCGTGCACTCCACGAACGCGCGTCGCATCATGGCTGCGATCGTTGCAAACGCAGTGCGCGATGTCAAAGCATCGGGCGTCTCGGGGGTGGGCTCGTGTGCGCCGTCAGCGCGTTCCGCCCACGCGGATCGGGATGTTGTGCTTCACCGGCGGCGGCGCCTTGAGCTTCTCGACGGTGAACTTCACGTCGAAGGGCTGGATGTCGTCGCGCGGCTTCACGACGAAGACGCTCGTCGGGTTCTGCGGGTGGAGCCGCTTGTATTGATCGGTGTTGAGCGCGAGCTCGAATTGATCGCCCGGGTGAAGCGCCAAGAGGACGTGCGCCGCGCCGGACGCGTCGGTCTTCCCCACCTCGCGCCCCAGGTACATGACCGGCAAGTTGGCGCCGTTCTCCGCGCGCACGGCGACGACCACGCGGCGCACCATGGGCGGGCACGACGCGGTGTATTCGGGCGGTCGACCGCCGCTGTTCCGATGCAACGTGAGGCTGATGGGCTTCTGCGGCGACATGAAGTCCGGCGGGCACTTCACCAGGAAATCGAGCGCTTCCCCCTCGTTGCCAGGGATCGCCAGCTTGGCGCGCCCGTCGTTCCCGGTGGCGGTCAGCTCTTTGCCGTTGCGCAGAATGGAGGCACCGGGGAGATCTTTCCCTGGGTCGCTCTCCACATGCACGACGACATCGAACGGGACGGGCGGCGCCTCTTTGAGGAGCTTGTCGCAGCCGAAGAGCGGCACGGCGAGCATCACGAGGGCGAGCGCGCGCGCTCCGGCGGTCGAACGAACCGACGCTTGGTGCAGGCCTTGGCGATCGAGCGAGGGCGACGAGGCGCAGGCGGGCATGGTTCACTCCTACGCGTGGCGTGGCGAAACGATCTCTGCGCTTCAGTATGCACGATCGTCGCCGTCGCCGCGTGCTCCACGGACACGACGCGCACCCCCGTCGGCGCATCGCCCGACGCGGCAGCGAACCGCGCCCCGGCGTGGGGGCCCACGGTGCCGAAGGTCGCCCTGGCTGGCCGCCCTTCGGCCGATTTTCCTGCGTATCCCTTGGATCTTCCCGAGCTCCAACGCGGCTCGGGAGCGCCTCTCGCCGCGCCGCGGCTCGTGACCGTGACGTGGAGCGGTGACGCCGACGCCGCCGCGCTCGAGGGCTTCGACGACGCGCTCGGGGGGAGCTCGTACGCGGCGGCGACGCTCGGCGAGTACGGAGTGACAATCGCGCCGGGCGGCGATCACGTGCACCTCGCCACGGCTCCCGACACGCTCGACGACGCCGGCGCGCGCGCGCTCGTCGCCGCGCACGCCGCGTGGCCCACCCCGAGCGATGCGCTCTACGTCCTCTATCCGCCGTCGTCGACGAAGGTCGCGCGCGCCGGCGGCGACGCGTGCGCCTCGACGCTCGGCGCGTGGCACGACGTGGTCACCGACGCTGCGAGCGACGCGGGGGCGCGCCGCATTCCGTTCGTGGTCGCGGCGCGATGTCCGCAAACGGGGAGCGCGGTGGATCTGGCGACGGCGTGGGCGAGCCACGCGATCGTGGAGGCGGCGACGAACCCCGATCCGGAGGCGCCGGCGCTCGCTGGCTTCGACGCGCCGCACTTTGCGTGGACCTTGTACTTGCGAAGCCAGGTGGAGAGCGCGCACGCGTGCGACTTCGAGCCGCACGCGTTTCTCCAAGGCGGAGCGGACTTCCCCTACGTCGTCGCGCGCGCGTGGTCGAACCGCGCGGCGCGCGCCGGCCACGATCCGTGCGCCCCCTCCGACGGAGGCGCCGCGTACTTCACCGCCGTGCCCCTGACGCAGGACGAGATCGCGGTGAACTTGAGCTCGGTGGGCGGCGCGCCGCATGTCGTCACGCGCGGGCTACGCGTCGCCGTGGGCGAGACCAAAACCTTCGCGCTCGGGCTCACGAGCGATGCTAGGACGGAGGGGTGGAGCCTCCGCGCCGCCGAAGGGAACCCGTCCTTCGGGACACCCACGGATCCGCATCTGATCCTCGCGATCGATCGCGCGACCGGAGAAAATGGGCAGATCGCGCACCTGACGGTGACGGTGCGATCGCGCGGCTCGATCGGCGCGGAGCTCGTGACGCTCGTCTCGTCGATCCCCGGCGGGGCTTCGCACTTCACGCCGCTGCTCGTGGGGGCGCCGTGACGGCGCGCTCCTCGGGCAAGGCGCGCGGCCTCGCGCTCGCCCTCGTCGCTTCGCTCGCGTGCGTCGCGAGCTCGGCGCGCGCCGACGACGCGCCCGTCGCTCCCGATGCGGTGCGCCCGGCCGAAGCGCCCGCGGCCCCCGCGCCGCCGCGGCCGTGGGCCTACGCCGACGACGCGACGACCCCCGCGCCGCTCCACGCGGTGCTCTCGACGCACACCACCTACTCGAGCGCGCGCGCGACGAGCACCACGCGCCCCTTCGCTTCGAACCTGGCGAGCCCCGGCGGGCTCTTCGAGGTCGGCGGCGAGGTCGGCGTGCTCCCGACGCTCGCGCTCAGCGCGACGGGGGTCACCGGCGGCGCGGTCGGCGGCGAGGGAATGGGGGCGGGGATGACCGCCGGTCTACGCCTGGCCCCGCTCGCCGGCACGCGGCTGCCCATTCACGCCGTGGTCGCCGCCGGGTTCTTGCGCGAGATGGCCGGCGCGAACGGCTTCTTCGGTCGCGTGGCGGCGACGTACGACGTGGGTCGCCTACGCATGGCGACGACGGTGCACGGCGAGCGCGTCCTCGCGCGCGGGCGCGACGCCGTCGACGTGCTCGTCGTGATGGGTGCACTCTACAAGATCGCCGGCCCGCTCCGCGCCGGCGTGGAGTACGTCGCGCAAGATCTCGAGGGCTTCGTCGATCGCGAGGAGGCCGAGGGGGGCGTGCGCCACTTCGTCGGCCCGACCGCGGCGCTCGAGCTCCTCGACACGCGCCTCACCCTGGTCGCGAGCCCCGGCGTGGGGCTCTCCTACGCGACGCCGCGGGCCGTGGGGCGCATCGGGCTTTCGTACGCGTTCTAGGGCGCCGCGCCGTCCCCCCCTGAGCGCGCGCAGGCGCGGAGCGCCGAGCACGCGATTTGGGGGGGACCGCCGAGCGAAGCGAGGCGAGGGGGGGCACCCCTCTCTGCTTTCTCTCTTCGCTCTTCTTCTTGCTCGGCGCGCTCCCCTCAGCGCGCGTGCTCGCGGGCGCGCTGGAGGGCGAGGTTGATCATGACGTCTTGCTCGCGCGGATCGGCCCAGCGGCGGCGCATCGTCTCGCTCAAGGTGTCGAGCGGATCGAAGTAGAGGAAATGCTCGCCCGGCTTCACCGACGGCGCCATGTAGACGCTGATGCCGGAGTCGCGATCGTAATACTCGTAGGAGTGCGCGTCGCGCTTGCCGCCGCCGCCCGGCGCGTCGACGACGAAGGTCGGCGTGTTGAAGCCGGCCGTGGAGCCGCGCACGTGCTTCTCGATGTGGAGCGCGGTCTCGACGGTGGTGCGGAGGTCTTCGACCCCCTTCACGAGGTCGTGCACGTAGACGTAGTACGGGTGCACGTTCACGTGACCGAGGCGCTTCACGAGCTCGGTCATCGTCTCCGGCGTGTCGTTCACCCGGCGCTGGAGCACGCACTGGTTTCGCACGGTGATGCCGCGCTCCATCAGCTTGTTCATCGCGTCTTCGGTGATGCCGGTGATCTCGCGCGGGTGGTTGAAGTGCGTGTGGAGGACGACCTCCTTGTGGAGCTTCTTGCCGTGGTCGACGACGCGGGTGAGGGCGTCGGTCCAGGCGTCGTCGGTGAGGAGCTTCATCGGCATGACCGCCGGCCCCTTGGTCGCGTAGCGAAGGCGCCGCACGTTGGGCATGGCGAGGAGCGCTTCGCCGATCTCGGTGATCTGCTCGGCGCGGAGCTGGTACGCGTCGCCGCCGGAGATGACGATGTCCTCGAGCTCGGGGCGCGAGGCGATGTAGTCGAACGCGGCCTTCCAGCGCTCGGCGTTCACCTTGAGCTGCACCTTCTCGACCTCTTCGGTGTCGAGGCCGATGGCGTAGCTGCGCGTGCAGAAGCGGCAGTAGACGGGGCAGGTGTTGAGCGGAAGGAAGAGCGCCTTGTCGCGGTAGCGGTGCGTGAGCCCGGGGACCGGCGCGTCTTCTTGCTCGTGGAGCGAGTCGAGATCGAGCTTCGGGTGATCGGGGAGCAGGCGCGAGCCGACGGGGATGAACTGCGTGCGCAGCGGATCCATGTACGGATCGTTCCAGTCGATGAGCGAGAGCAGGTACGGGCTCACGCGCACGCTCATGGGGGCGTGCTTGAAGCCCTCCTCGGCGTCGGCGATGAACGCCGGCGAGACGAGCCCTTCGAGCGCCTTCAGGAGCTTGGGGACGTTCGTGATCGAGTGCTTCGCCTGCCAGTGGTGGTCGAGGAAGGTCTTCTCGTCGACGTCCTTGTAGGCGGGGATCTTGTGCCAGAACTCGCCGCGGAGGAGCGCCTTGTAGGTGAGGGTCGACGGATCGACGGGCGGCTTCTTCGGGCCGGGTGCGTGTGCGCCGGTCGGGCCGCCGGGGGGGATGACGTGGAGCGCCGTGGACATGTCGTTTCGCCTCTCTGTGCCTTGTCCCACGAGGCGCTCGCGCGCGCAATCTGGCGGAGGAATCTCCGCTGCAGCGCGTCGCGTCGTGCGCTCCGGGGCGCGCCATCGCCGCGCAAATTACGCGGGGTAGCGTGCGAGCGCGCGCTCGAGCGAGGCGCGCACCTCGAGCGCGAGCTCCTCCGGCTCGATCACGCGGGCGCCGGCGCCGAAGCGAAGGACCCACGCGGCGACGGCGGCGAGATCGCTCACTTGGAGGTGCAGGCGCACGCGTCCGTCGGGCGCGGCGGCGAGGCGCTGGCTCGGATGCACGCGGCGGAAGCGGACGAGATCGGCGGCGCTGGGATCGAACTCGACGACCACGCGCACGCGCTTCTTGCCCGGCGCGCCGAGGCCGAGCTCGCCGTGCACGTAGTCCTTGGGGTCGAAGCCGTCGGGGAGCACGCAGTGCGCCTCGGGGTGGGCGGCGATGTCGGCGATGCGCTCGAAGAGGAAGGCCTCGACCTCGCCGCTGCCCCCTTCGACCTCGCCGAGCACGGCGATGCCGCCGTCGTGGAGGACGAGCGCGTACGGTCGAAGCATGACGCGCGCGCCGCGAGGCGCCTCCTTCGGGCGGAAGCTCACCGCGTGGAGGTTGGCGACCGCGAGGAAGAGGACGTCGAGCTCTTCGCCGCGGGAGCCGTAGTTGCGCGGCGGCGTGGGGAAGTAGAGGAGGCGCTCTTCGAGGCGCAGATCGCTGGGGATCTCGCCGCGGGTGGCGGCGCGCGTGGGGCGATGCGCGAGCACGAGCAGCTGGCGGTGCACGTTGTCGAGCTCGTCGTAGAGCGCCGATCCGCGGAGCACGTCGAACACGCGCCGCGTGGAGAGGAGCCCGTAGGCTTGCGTGCGGCGGAGAAGTAGCGCGCGTCCGCGCTCGCTCGGCTTGATGCGCCAGACGTGCGCGCCGCCGGGCGTCGTGGGGACCGACTCGAGCTCGGTGAGCCGCCCGAGCTCTTCGAGGTAGCGACGCACCGAGCGACGCGTGACGCGCAGCATGGTGGCGATGTCTTCGAGCACGAGGCCGTTCGCGTGCGCTTCGAGGAGCTCGCGCAAGCGATCGAGTCGGCGATGTTGGGTGAACGTGCCGGTCGGGCGCCCGCGCTTCGGCCCCTTGGCCCGCGCGTGGCTCTTCGGCAGATCGGGGCGCCGCGGGGGCGGGCGTGGGGCGAGATCCTGCGCGCGCGGCGGCACGTCAGGGGAGCGGACGGATCCGCATCTCCGTCTTGTACTTGGTCTTGTACTGCTCGTGGCAGCCGCGGCAGGCCGCTTTGACGGCGTCGAGGTTCTGCGCTTGCGCGGCGGCGGCGCCGTCCTTCGAGATCGAGGCCCAGTTGGTGTAGCCCGCGGGGGCGAAGGTCTGGATCTTCTGGAACGCCGTGGCGAGCGCACCGAAGTCCTTCGCCGCCATCGCCGGTGCGGTGTTCGTCTTCATCCATCCTTGGAGCGGGCACGGCGGGAGCGGCGTCGGGCCGCAGACCCCTGCGCCGTCGGCCGGGCCAGCGACGCTCGCCGCCGGCTTCGCGCCGGCGCTCACCGCGGGCTTGGTGGTCGCCGCCGCGCTCGCGCTCGCCGCTGCGGGCGTGGCGCTCGGCGCGGGCTCGGCCGAGGCGCTCGCGGAAGGGGCGGCCGAGGTCGCGGCCGAGGCGGACGGCGTCGCGCTCGCGGTGGCCGAAGGCGGCGGCGCGGGATCTTCCTTCGGCGGATCCGACTTGTTGCACGCGGTCAGAAGAGTCAGGGCAAGAGCGAGAGAGAGCACCGAACGCATGGCGGCAGCATAGATCGAGGCCCCGGCGACGCGCGAGGGGCTCGGCCTTCGTGGTAGCGTGCGCGGATGGAGCGGACCCTGGTCGAGCTCATCTCGGCGAAGCGCGACGGCCAAAAGCTCACGGCCCAGGAGGTGCGTCGCTTTCTCGCGGCCTTCCTCGACGGCTCGCTCGCCGACTACCAAATGGCCGCCTTCTTGATGGCCACCTTCTTCCGCGGGCTCGACGACGAGGAGACGGTGGCCCTCACCGAGGCGATGCTTCACTCCGGCTCGGTCATCGATCTCGCGAGCGTGCCCGGCGTGAAGGTCGACAAGCACTCGACCGGCGGCGTGGGGGACAAGGTCTCCATTTGTCTCGCGCCCATCGTCGCGGCCTGCGGGGTGCCGGTGCCGATGGTGAGCGGGCGCGGTCTCGGCCACACCGGCGGCACGCTCGACAAGCTCGAGGCCATCCCCGGGTTTCGCACCGATCTCTCGGTCCCGGACTTCGCGCGCATCGTCGGAAGCGTGGGCGCGTGCATGATCGGTCAGACGAAAGACATCGCGCCGGCCGACAAGCGCATCTACGCGATGCGCGACGTCACGGCGACGGTGGAGTGCATCCCGCTCATCGTCGCCTCCATCCTCTCGAAGAAGCTCGCCGAGGGGATCGACGGCCTCGTGCTCGACGTGAAGGTCGGGCGCGGCGCCTTCATGAAGACCGAAGAGAGCGCGAAGGCGCTCGCCGAAGCGCTCGTGCGCGTGGGGACGCGCGCGGGAAAACGCGTCGTCGCCGTCCTCACCGACATGAGCGCGCCGCTCGGGCTCACCGTGGGGAACGCCATCGAGACGCGCGAAGCGCTCGAAGTGCTCGCAGGAAAGGGGCCCGCGGATCTCGTCGATTGCACCTTGATCCTCGCCGCCGAGATGCTCGTTCTCGGAAAGAAGGCGAAGGACGTGAGCGAGGGGCGCGCCCTCGCCGAGAAGGCGATCGCCTCGGGCGACGCCGCGCGCACCATGGAGAAGATGATCGAGGCGCAGCACGGCGATCCGAAGGTCGTGGGCGATCCCTCGAGGCTCACCCTCGCGCCCAAGGTCGTCGAGGTCACCGCCGATCGCGCCGGCTTCGTCGCCGCGATCGACGCCCTCGGGATCGGTCTCGCCGGTGTGGCGATGGGGGCCGGGCGCACGCGCGCCGATCAGGCGGTGGATCACGCCGTCGGGATCGAGCTCGTGCACACCGTCGGGAGCAAGGTCGCTGCGGGCGACGTGCTCGCGCGTCTTTACGTGCGCGACGAAGCCGAGGCCATCGCCGAGCGCGTGCGCGCGGCGTACCGCGTTTCGGACGAAGCGCCCGCGCCTCGTCCGCTCGTGCACGCGCGCATCGACGCCTAGTGTCCCGAGTCTGAAGTTCGTCGGCGTGCCGACGAACGTTCGACTCGGGCCCCTAGCCCACCCTGGTGGGGTTCTGCGACCCCCTCATCGCTTCGCGATGAGCCTCCCCCGCGTCGCCTTCGGCGAGCTCGTGC